>NZ_JBDWCI010000021.1:0-38704 GCF_039977885.1 Sulfitobacter sp. | reverse complement strand
TGCTATTTGGCGCCGAAAACTTATAGGCGTTGGACAGTAAATTCGTAAGGATTTGAATAAAGCGGTTCGGATCGGTGTAAAAAGGAATTGGCGCATCAACACCGGACATCTCGACCGTCATGCCAAAACGCTGCTGTAGCATTGCTGTCGCCTGATCCGCTTCGCGCACCAAGGCCGCCAAATCGGTGTCCTGCCGGTCAAACTCCATCTCTCCGTTGGCAATTTTATCCAGATCCAGAATGTCGTTGATGATCAGGATCAGCCGGTCGGCATTGCGGTGCGCAATCTCTAACAAGGACAACGCCTTATCCGGCAACTCTCCGGCCGAGCGCGACAATAGCAATCCCATCGCGCCCTTGATCGACGTCAAAGGCGAGCGCAGCTCATGGCTCACTGTGGAAATAAAGGCCGACTTTTGCTTTTCCTGCTCTACCCGCGCGGAAATATCACAGATCAAAATCAGGTAACGACCACCGAATTCAGCACCGGACAAAAACTTGATGCTCACCTCGACAGGTACGCCCATCAAATTGGATTCGAACCTCGTCATGGAGGTCCCGCTTGCTTTCAGCGCGCGGCAAGCTTCGATAATTTTGGTGGTATCATCTGTGTCATGCAGCGCGACCAGGCTCTGCCCGCGGTAATCACCCCGTGTGACATCGAAACGGGTTTCTGCGGTGCGGTTCATATAATTGAAGGTCTCGGTATCGGAATCAATGATCCAGACATCATCCCGCAACTCATAAAGCGTTTGCGCGGTGTGCCGCTCCTCGATCAACGCTTTGGTATTGCTGACGTCCGTCCGTACCGAAATCGACCCCGCAACGTTGCCCGAGGAATCATAAACCGGCATGATCGTCGCCTGAGTGTAGACAACCCGCCCGTCCTTGGCTCTAAGACCGGTTTCACCCTCCCAGCTTTCTCCGCGCTCCAAGGTGCTGCGGATTTCTTCGATCAGCCCCGGTGTGGGTTCATGATACATCACATCAGCAGGTTGGTTCAGCAGATCGTCGCGGTCATATCCGGTCAGCTCGAGCATCTTGTCGTTCACTTCGATGATCTTGCCGTCGGCATTCACAATCTTAATGCACGTGTGTTCGCTTAAGGCATCAAGCCGTTGTGACATTGAAAAGTAGCGATCGTGAATCAGCTTCTTCGCCGCTCTTTGCTGGAGAATCAAAGGCACCGTAGTGGCGATAGCAATGGCACCGAATACGGGAATGACCGCACCAACAGCTGTACCGTCCAGCAGCCCATTGGCCACCACATACCATGCAGAGGCAAGGCCTGCGCTGCCTAGAATTTTCAGTGTAGTGCCGTCTTTCAATATTGTTGGCTTAACCATCAGTCAGCCTCCCGCATGTCGCTATCGAAACGATTCTTTAAAACACATTTAGTTAATAACCTTTAAGGTATTTGGCCGGAAAATCCGGCATGATTAAGGCCATTGCGGTGTTTTTATTAATTATTTCTCAAGCTTCGTTAACCTATGTCGCGCAGGCGTTAACCGACTCCACGACTGAGGAAAGCTCCGTCCGGCTCTTGACCATGTTGGCAAACAACCTTGGATCATCGGATTGGTAGCTATTTGCAGAGAGGCCGATGATCTTTGCATCGGGCTGCCGAAGGCTGATCTGGTTCATCAAAGTGCTCGCATCCCCGTCCGGCAAAGACCAATCCAGAATGATAATGTCGAACCGGCCCGTGGCGATGCGCTTTTTTGCGACCAATAGAGACTTGGCATGTTCCACAGTCGCAAATTCCGTGAGCGCCCCCTCCAGCACCTCGGCAAAGTCGTGATCATCCTCGACGTGTAGAATATTCACCTTGCGCCGAGGCAGGGAAACCGGCGCAACAGGTGCCGCATCAGCGACAGGCGGCACTGCTGTTAAGATAGGTACAGTGAACCAAAACACCGTGATCCCGCCAGGTTTGCTTTCAAAACCGATCTCTCCGCCCTGACGCAGCACGATCTGCCGCGAGATATTAAGCCCAAGGCCCGTACCGCCCTTCGTTCGGGTGTCCGAACTGTCTGCTTGGGAAAACGGCTGGAAAATGCGGGATCTGAAGTTATCCGGCACACCGGGACCAACATTCTGGACATAGACAATCGCCAGATCACCCAACCGCTCGGCCTTTACCAGAACTTCTGTGTCAGGATCGGAATATTTGCACGCGTTGGAAATCAGATTGGCCAATACCTGCTGCGTGCGACCAGGGTCGACACATACCATGGTCGGGTCGTCCGGCAGGTCCACCGCGATGGCGCTGGATTGTGTCACCGCAAAGGGCGACATCTCGTTCGCGCTGATGTTCACAATCTCGTTCAGGTCAAGATCGGCGGTGTTGAATGTGACCTCGCCTGAGGAAATTTTCTCTAAATCAAGGATATCATTTACAATATCCGTTAACCTGTTGGCATTGGACGTAGCGATCTCGATCAGGCGCAGCTGCGACGCGGTTAGCGTTGTGTGGGGGGACACCATCAACAGCCCCAGCGCCCCTTTGATCGACGTCAAAGGCGTGCGCAGCTCATGGCTCACGGTTGAGACAAACTCATCCTTCATCTGGTGGATTTTCTTTTGATCCGTGACATCAATGACCTGCGCAATAAAGAAATAACGGCCGGCATTTTTGTCGAAAGATCCTGACACACTCAGAAGCCCCCAACGCTCTTCACCAGAGCTCAAAATCAACCGATGCTCAGCCGAGTACACACTATCCTTCTGGTCGCGGGTCATTTTGGAAACCGCAGTATAGATCGATTTGCGGTCCTCCTCGGGGATGAAATCCGACAGCCGGCGCCTCTCCAACAGTTCCTCGACACTCACCCCTGCAAGCATTGAAAGGGCACTGTTCACGCCAATGAACCGCCCCTCATCATCCATAAGCGCCATGCCAATCGGTGCATTCTCGATCACCTGCCGGAACATCCGTTCGCTATCTTCCAGCGCATTCCGATTACGGCGCTCTTCGGTCACGTCTGTCTGCGTGCCGATCATCCGCAAGGCTTTGCCGCTTGCATCCCGTTCGACCACAACCGCATCGGACCGCATCCAGCCCCAATGGCCCTCCTTTGACTTCAGGCGATATTCGGAAATAGACCGCGCCGTCTTGCCATCAATACAATCCGCATCGGCCTGTTTGAGGATCGAAAGGTCATCGGGGTGAATACGCGCCAGAAAATTCTGCTGTGTGTCATCGCCCTGACACCCTTTGGGATACCCCATGATCCGGCACCAGGTATCGGATACCTCTGATCTGGATGTCATCAAATCAATATCGAACACACCGATTTCCGACCCTTCCAAGGCCAGATCAAATAACAACTTGCTCTGGCGCAATTCGCGCTCGGCAATATTCTGGGCCGTGAGGTCGCGCATGATCACAGTGCTGCGCTTTTCTCCGCCGCTGTTAATCCAGTCGCTCCTGTGCACTTCCAGTTCAAGCAAACGGCCATCCGCCGCCTTGCCCTTTGCGTCAAAAGATCCGTCATCCGGCGATGCCTTTTGGGCAAGTGAGGACAATTTCGCCAGATTCATCTCTCGCCCATTATACCCGAAACACTGCTGCGCCGCCTGATTGGCAAACAGCACCCGATCATCCTGATCCAACAGAAAAACAGGCGTGATGTCATTCTCGATGATCGACCGGTTTTCCTGCTCGCGCGCTTTGATCTGGCGCGTCATAAGCCCCGACATTTCTTTCAATGTCTCGCCCCGCCGCCGGATGCTGCGCAAAATAGAAAGCAGCAAAGCCGTCAATGCAAAACCCGAAATCAGAATGCTGAGCGGCTGATAAGAGCCAAGCCCCGCCTCAAACTGCGGGGTGCTCGAAAATTCGAGCGTCCATGTCCGGCCGAAATGGTTGATCTGATAGGTCTGAAGAAATTCGGGGTTCGCTGGTGCCCCCGCCCCCTCACTATAAAGAGAGGCGCCGTCGTTCTCCGAGGTCCCATCATAGGCCACTAAAGAATAGCTGGCCCCCTGCCCCGCAGTCAGCTCCGAGAACAGATCGTTCAGAACGAAAACCGCACTGATCCAGCCACGGAAAACATCCGCCTCCCCCTCAACAACAGAGGGCGCGTAGATCGGCATGAACAAGATAGAACCGGCTTGATCATCTGATTCCTGCACCAATGTAACAGGCCGGGTCAAACGCGCAGCACCCTCGCCACGCGCGGCCAGCATGACTTCTGCCCGCCCCTTCGTAAAACCGACATCCAGGCCGGCAACACCTTCGTTTCCATCAAGCGGCTGGATGTACTTCAAAATGTAATGCGTGTCTTCGGAAGACAGATTGCGAAAGGCAAAATTCGGGTCGGATTTCTCGCGCATCATCTGTGCAAATGACGCGATCTCATCCTCTGGCACTTCAACAATCAACCCCAGCGCGCTGATGCTCGGCAATTGTTCTTCAAGGTTGAGCCGTTGTGTGTAAACCTCGAAGTCACCAACAGACACGTCATCAGAGGCCGCAACAAAAGCGGCGGTGCCTTTCACACTCAGCAAATAGGTCTGTAGACGGTCTTTGAGCACATCAACACTGTCTTGCGTCAGTGTCTGAAACTCTCTTGTGCCCGTCTGCGCATGGTAGCGCATGTTCATCGCAAAAAGCGTTGCCGTCAAAGCAATCAGAACAAAGGCCAACACAGCTTCAAGTTTGGAAATCAAGGCCTCGACCTATCACAGCGAACTGCCATCAAATCACCCCTTCCACACGCTTAAATACTGGTACGACTCTTACCTTCTACTGCCAGTTGCTCACTGCCAACCGGTTTTTGCGAATTCAAACGCGATAAAATCGGGAAAGCTGCAATAAAGACCCACCGAAACCAAATCTGCAACGGGCCGGACGGCTCGAACCTGTTCGGCAGACGCCACATCAACGGCACCGGCGCAATGTGGCGGACAGGTTCTGCCCCCCACAGGGCGATTATTCCAATTTCGGCACCCAGATTTCGACGCGGCGATTCAATCCGGCGCCGATGGCATCCTCTTCACAGAACAGATGCCCGACACTGCCATATCCTGCGCTTACAACCGTTTTTCCAGCCAACTGCGTCTTGCCTGCTTCGGCCAAATTGTCGGCAACCCTTGCGGCATCTGCCACTGAAGCTTTGACCGTCTGTGCAAAATCACCCTCACCACTGCCAAAGCCGATCACGGCGATCTGGTCTGCCTGCGCTGTCTTCTCAAGATAGTTTAGCAATTGCGCCTCCGAAGCCCCGCCCGACAGCAACAAGGTCTGACCATCCTGCGCGATACGGTACGTCGCGGATAGACGATCCCATTTCTCCGCTTCGATAATCAGCCGCGCGCCCAACTGCGCCCTAAGTTCGGGCTCCGCAGGGGTCGCCCTTGCATATGCGGGCATCACGGCAAGCGGCACGCGGGATATGCCCAAAACATCAAACCGCGTCTGTGACAATGCTGCCTGCGCAGCGGCAGAACCGGCATATTGCGCAAATGCCTTGGCCGCATCGGTCTGCGTTTCGGGGTTGGCATAAAGATAGAACCGCGCAGCCAGCGCCCCGTCACCTGTGCGGTAGGCAAATATGTTATCCGCGCTTTTGATGCCGCAGCTCCCCACAAGGTCGACGCTGCCCAACCCATCGCTGAATGCCTCCCAGACATAGCCAAGCGCATAAGGCGTGGCCGCAAGTATATCGACCATATCCTTTGTCGAGCTCACAATAATCGCGCTGCGCATTGGGCCCGCTTGCGCCATGCCCGATATTGCCTTGTTGAAAATCTCATACTCGCCAGAACCCGGTTCACGGGCCAGAACAGTGATCGGTTGATCCGGCCCACCTACAGCCGACCAATTCGTAATCTCGCCGCGGTAGATCGCCCCAAGCTGCGCAATTGTCAGCTCGGACAGGCCCAAGGCCGGATGCGTTACGATCTTCAGCCCGTCAAAGGCCAGCATTGTCTCAGAGGCGGTTCCCCGCAGATCACCCAAACCGGCCGCAACCAGCGCGGCCACTTCGCCCTCACTGGGAGGGCGCGCCGTAATCGCGAAATCTGCAGCCCCCGACGCCAGTGCGGCAAAGGCAACAGAGGGGTTCGTCCCACTAAGAAAAAACATGCCTGAATTCTGCTCAAGCGACACCTGTGAAGTCGCGCCGGACAATCGCCGCTGCTCACTTCGCACATGCTTTTGCGCAGCATATCCCGCCAACAGCGGAGTGAGCAGCCCGTCCATCAAATCCTGCGCGCCCACGATCTGGATCGGGGACACAGCCGACGGAACAGCAATCGGTTCAAGCGCTTCGATCATCGCCGCGGTCACGCGACACCCCGGACCCGAACAGCGCAAGCCACGGGGACTAAGACTGACCAAACCAATGCCCCGAACCTCGACAATCAAGCGCTCGTTTACCAGCCCCCGCAATTCGCCCTGCACATCAATCATTTTGTCGATCGAAGACAGCTCGATCCGCCGCATTCGCTGAGGCACGACCTGATTTGGCAAAGGGCCAATCACGGGACAAGCCCGGCCAGAGCAGCTCACCTCATCGGGGGTCAGCTCAAGATTGCCAACCTGTGTCGCCACAACCAGCCGGTCATTCCGCGACACAAGCAAGCGACCGGAAACAGAGAGGTCGCCATCCCCAGTCTCAAGGGTGACATTCACCGTTTGCGCAGCCAGCGGTGCGGCCAGAAACAAGGCTCCGGTTACGACACCGGCCAGCAAAGATGTGAACATCCGCGATCCAATCATTGCGTCGCTGCGCTCACCCATACTTCGACACGCCGGTTGATCCAGCGGCCCACTGTAGATTGATCGCACCCGATCGGAGACACATCCCCAAAGCCCATCGGCAAAAAGCTTACACGATCAGCAAGTGTAGCGTCCTTGGCTAAAAGCGCATCCAGCACCAGCTGCGCACGGCGCTCGGAGAGTTCCTGATTAAGCTCGGAGTTGCCCAAAGAATCGGTGAACCCCATGATCCGCACGGTTTTGGCCGATCCATTCGCGGTTTCATCATTAAGCAGTTTGGCAACCCGTGCGATGTCCTGCTGCGCCCGCTCATCAAGGTCGCGTGACCCCGCCTCGAACCGGAAAGTCGCCGAAAGCCGCTCGCTCATAACCATCTCGCTCACCATATTTTGCAGGCGCGGGATTGCGTCGATAACCTTGTCCGATTGCAACGCAGAGGCAAAGCGCATGCCTTGCTGGTCTACGGGGCTGCGCGTCAGGTTCTGATTGGTCAGGCCCGATGCCGCCACGACATCCTGCGCGGCGTCCGTGGCGATAAAGCCCATCAACCCCTCCAGAACTTCGGATTGCGCATTGGCCTTGGTGACCGCACGCAGGCGATAGGAAAGCGGGTATTCTTCGGCACGGATGTTAAAGTCGGAGGGGCTTACAACCAATCCGCATTGCCCGATGATCGGAAGCTGATGCGCCGCATTATCTTCGGCAAAACGAGTGAACCCGATGCCAAACGGATCCGCGGCGACACGTTTGGAAATCTCGTCATCAGAGGTCAGGATGGTAACATTTGCAGCCATCTCTTGGCCTGAAGGCTCGAGAACAAGCGTGTCGAATACTTCCGCCACAGCAGAGCCTTCGTCGCGCGCATATAGATTGATCGCAGCGTCAGGGCCGCCGATCTGGGACCAATTGCCAATCTCTCCGGAAAAGATGCGCGCAACATTCTGGACCGAAATAGAGGGCAAGGCAAAACCGTCGGGCGTGACAATGGCCAGACCATCAACCGCCAACGTGCTTTCGCGCAATGCGTTCACGCCGGCTTGTTGAAACTTTGCCATCTCTTCGGCCGAAGCAGGCCGCGTGGTGAATCCGACGCTTGCGCTGCCGTCGATCAGCGCTGCAAACGCGCCCGCCGAGCTGCCCGTTGTCACATCAACATAGGCCTCTTCCTCTCCTGACGCGTTCGTAAAGCGCAGCGAGGCACCATCCGTCTCGAGGCCGAGTTCGTTTGAGGCGGCATAGGTGGCCATAAGCGATGGAAGCACCCCGCGCATCAGGCTGTCGATACCGAAAGCTGCAAAATCCTTTTCAGGCGCAATCGACGGGCAAGCCTCCCCTTCACAGGTCAGACCTTCGGCCGCCAGTTCAAGTACGCCGATGCTGGTATCAAGCCGGAAGGTCGTACCGTCGAACTCGATCAACCGCCCCTTTAAATGAACGCTGTCATTTTCCGACCGCAAGGTAACTTCCTGACCATAAGCAGGCGTCATTGCCGCCATCAGAACCCCGGCAAGGGGCAGCATCCGAATAATACCGCGCATCACTTCACTTTCCTATATTCAATTGCACAAATCCCGTCTCCGATAACACGGGCCGTGCGAACACCGATAGACCTTAAAATTCAGAAGGAAGGGCAACTTCCCGCAAGGTATTATTGTAAAACTGGAGGGCCTCATAACCCGGGATGCCAAGTTGATCCGCCTTCATAATCCACGCATCAAGCCCGCCCCGCGACCGGTCCTGAAGCTCGGCCAACAGCTCTACATCCGCTTTGACCACATCCAATCCCTGTTCGATCATGATGCGGCGGTGGCCGTTGTCGAATTCATCCCACTTCAACGACGCCTTCGCGAGCGCTTCACCGGAAATGGCCGTGATTGCGGCCTGATCCGCAGCTGAAATTCGGGCCCATGCCGCATCCGAAATCACAACCGAGAATGTAGGCGTATAAACCCCGTTGGGTATTTCCGTGACAGTCCGGTTTTCATTCCAGATCCCGCCAGCGCGGGCTGCGCCATGCGCCATCGCAAAGGTGAGCGGATTGCCCTTCTTCTCATCGTATTCTGCCAGCCAGCTCGCATTTTCTTCACGTACGGCCGGTGCGCCGCGCGTATCAAGCCCGTCGAAATAGGGCACCGTATATTCGTTTGTCTTTACCAGATCCTCGCCCGCGACCACAGGAGCCTCACGCAAGCGCCAGATATGTGCCGCCGGCGCGCCGATAAACCCTAAAAGATGCCCGCCCTCAAAATGGTCCTTGGCCGCCAGATACCTGTCCTCCAACCGCCACAGGGCAACCGCAGTTTGATAGGCCGTGCCGCCCATCAACGGCTGCATGGGCAATTGCAGTAACGGATGGCTTGCCCCCAGATAGCCGTTGAACACATATGCTGCATCCACCTCGCCCGTGCGTACCAGATCAAGCTGCGCGCGGGCGTCCCGATTGATAATGGCCGGATCAACGAATTGAACGCGCCCTTCTGTCACCTCTTTGACCTTGGCCAGATAGGGGTCAATAATTCCCACGTTGATAATGAAATTCGGCGCGGACGCCTTGTTGAACGTCAACACCACCTCTGCCCCGTCAGGCGCGGCCACATCCCCCGCGCCATTCCCGATCTCGATCGGCGCCGCGTTGAAATCCGCATTCCCGATGGGGCCAATCACGGCAGTTTGCGCCGGTTGTGCCACCACTGAAGCAGGCTCCCCCATCGGGGCACGCAGCGAACAAGGCACTTGCAGAACCATACCAACATCAATTGCATTGGGATTCGGCCCGATGGTGTTTGCGTTTACCCGATAGAATTCATCCAGCACCCCCGCACCATAGGCACGCTGGGCAATAAGGCTCAAAACATCGCCCCTGACAATTGTATATGGCTTCCCACATTCGATAGATTGCGCGGATACCATTGTGCCAATTCCGCTAAAAAATATTCCCGTCAAAAAAATAAAATAAAATTTCATCTTAATCCCAATAAAATCAGATCCCTAGACAGCAATCAAAGCGGCCGGCCGATTCCGTAGTTATATTCGCGGCCCGAGCCATTTATAAAAAACTCAGCCCCGTTGCGGAAATCATGTATAAAAACAAGCAGCCACGAGTGCGCTCAAATAAAACAGGTATTCGTTAATGAGTCGTACTCAATCACCCATGGCCCTAAAATAACACCCTAAAAATACGCCCAATTGCCGCGCTTGATTACAAAAAGGCCCATCACGTCATGAGCAATCAATCCGGATCAACGCCCCCCGCCCCCCCGTCCTCGACACAGGAATTGATTGAAAGCATCTACCGGATCGCCCTGGAGCCACAGACTTACGACAGTTTTATGGGCCACTGGGATGAGTTCATTCTAGAGCAGGTCAGCAAACTCACCGCGTTACAAGCTGACAGCACCGCGCGGGATGATACGGTCAATGAAACCGAAATCAGCAAGCATTTCGCCATCGCCATGCAGCTGCTCGAACAAGCAGGCCGACCCGACCTGCGCACACAAAACATCTCTCCTCACAAGCGCTTGCCACAGCTGGTGTTCAACAGTTCCGGCGCGCTGGTCTGGCACAACAACGCCGCAGCCGATGCATTCGACGTCCGCCTTGGCGCAACGCTGGATTGCTTTGACATCCCACCGCCACAGCAGGCGGAAATTCAGGCTCTGTTCAAAGGAAAAACCGCATCCAGTGTCGTGATTGCCCGATTGCCTACCCTCAAGAAAGGCAAGCCATTGCCCATGGCGTTCAAGCTCACCAATGCCTCGGCGCATGAACGGCTGTTCCTCGCCAGCGAGGTCCGCCAAACATGGCCCGAGCAGATGGGTCGCCTGCTTGCCGGTGGTTTCGGGTTAAGCCCCTCCGAAGTTCAAATCTGTGCCCAACTGGTGGCAGGGCACACAGCGGTTGACATCGCGCGCGATCGTTCAACAGCACTTGGCACGGTGCGCACCCAGATCAAAAAAATCCTTCAAAAGACAGACACAACCGGTCAGGTCGATCTGGTAAATCTGCTGCATGCGACAATCCAGATTGCCCAACAACACGAAATAAAAAGCCCGCCCTCGGCGAAAATCCCTGACAGGGTGCATAATATCGCGCTCCCCGACAGAAACATGCCCGTTGAAACCTTTGGTGATCCTTTGGGGATGCCGGTGATCTTTTTCCACGGCATGCTGGACGGGAACGGCATTTCACAACGCCTGCGCAACTTGCTGGATGAAAACAGTTTTCACCTGATATGCCCCGTGCGCCCCTCCTTCGGGACCGCACCGCCTGACGAAACCGGACCTGTGGCGACCGCGCCTGCCCGTCTGGCCCGCGACATCAAAACCCTGATGGAGCGGATGGGCATCAAACAGGCGCTATTCCTGGGGCATATGGCCGGATCAGTCTATGCAATGCACGCGGCTGCCAGCCTTGGAAAACGGGTCTGTGGTATCTTGTCGGTCGCAGGTGGCGCGCCGCTGGTTTCTACGTCGCAATTTGCCACCATGTCCCCGCGTCAGCGCGTGGTCGGCCTCACTGCACGCTACACGCCGCGGTTACTGCCTTTTATCATCCGTGCGGGCATCAACCAACTCGACAATGCGGGCGAGCGGCAGTTCATGCAGTCGCTCTATCAGACAAGCCCGATCGACATGCGCGTTGCCAATGACCCCGAAACGACACAGATCCTTTATGGCGGCTACCACTTTACCATCGCCCAAGGGCACCGCGCCTTCGAAATAGACAGCTATCATGTCGTGCGCGACTGGACCTCGATCGCCATGCAATCAAACCAGCCGGTCGAGCTTTTGCATGGCATGCATGATCCCGTTGTCAGCTATTCATCCATACAGGCCTATCACCGCCAGCTTGGCGACCGCGCCCGCCTGACCGGATTGCCTGACAGCGGTCAATTGATCCTGTATCAGAACCCCGAAGAGGTCATTGCTGCCCTGATTAGGCTACGCAATGCCTAGGCCCCATGGTCAACGGCCGCTTTCCTTGCAATTATAGCGACGACTCTCATGTAACAGGCCGCGCTATGTCCTCTTCTACTTCGCTCCCGACCCACGAAATTATCTATCGAAACGCCCGTGATCTGATCCTGTTCGGCGATCTGGCCCCCGGCGAGGCGGTCACGATCAACAGCATAGTCGAGCGGCTGGATGCCGGCGTCACCCCCGCGCGCGAAGCAATCCGCCGCCTGACCGCCGAGGGTGCGCTTTATGCCAGCGACAACCGCCGTTTGGTCGTGCCCCCACTCACCATGCCGCAACTACAAGAGCTCACCTTTGCCCGCACAGGGATCGAGCCCCAGATCGCGCGGCTCGCTGCCGTGGGAATAGAGCCCGCCGCGATCGACACGCTTGAACAGATAGACGCACAGGTTAACGCCGCATTGGCCGCCCGCGATATCCATGGTTATCTGCTGCACAACCACCGCTTTCACTGGACGCTTTACGCCCATTCAGAGGCTGAAATCCTGATGGCCACCGCCGCCGCACATTGGCTGCGCGTGGGGCCATCCCTGCGCGTCATGGTTGGCTTGGCCGAAACCCCTACCCTGCCCGACATGCACGCCGCGGCCATCGCCGCGCTGCGCGATGGCGATTACGAAGCCGTGGGCGAAGCGATTCACAATGATATCCTGCAAGGCCACGCCACAATTGCCAACGGGTTGGAAGACGAGGGCTAGCCCTCGTGATACCCCTCGATCACGGCGACCTCATCGCGTGATCCAAGAATGACAGACACCCGTTGGTGGTGCCCCGTGGGCGCCACCTCGACGATGCGCCCCAAGCCGGTCGATGCCGCGCCGCCTGCCTGTTCAACCAGCATGGCCATCGGGTTGGCCTCATACATCAAACGCAGCTTGCCACCCTGTGCCGCGTTACCGCTGTCTTTGGGATACAAGAACACCCCGCCCCGCGTCAGGATCCGGTGCACATCCGCCACCATCGAGGCACACCAACGCATGTTGAATTTTTTGTCCCGTGGTCCGTCAACGCCGCGCAAACAATCGTCGATATACTGCCGCACCGGCGGCTCCCACATATCATAGCGCGACGCGTTGATCGCAAATTCCTGTGTCTTCGGCGGGATCGCCATTTCCGGCTGAGTGAGCAAAAACTCACCGGACCCCGGATGATGTGTAAACCCATCCACCCCTTGGCCCACCGTGATGACCAACCCTGTCGAAGGCCCGTAAATCGCATACCCCGCCGCAATCTGTTGCGTGCCCTTGATCTGTACTGCCTCCGGCTCTGGCGCGATATCCGCATCCAGCTGCACAATCGAAAAGATGGTGCCTACAGAAAGGTTCACATCCAGATTTGAGGACCCGTCCAGTGGATCGTAATAAACAACGAAATCGCCTGCTTTAGGCTCTGATTTGCGCCAGTTCACCTCATCCACTTCTTCGGACACCAAAGCCGCCAGATGGGGATTGTCACCCACAACCTGCTGGAAAATCTCGTCCGAAATTACATCCAGCTCTTTTTGGGTCTCGCCCTGCACATTCTCGGTTTCCGCCGCACCCAAAACGCCGGCAAACGCCCCGTGCCGCACGCGGTCTGCAATCATCCGGCACGCGGTCGCGATGTCTTCGATCAACAGCATCAATGCCGCATCCGTGCTTTGGCTATGCATATGCTGGCGAAGAGTGATCTGTGTCATGGGAGTCCTTTCAGGGCCTATGGTTTGAAATCATTCCCGCGCCCCTGTGCTTTGCGGGTATGTGCAACCTTGGAACGAATTCCCCTCAAGGGCAAGTCAGGCGGTAAAACTAGTCGCCAAAGACCACAAAAGCAGCCGCCTCAGCCAACCGAAATTACGACTTCACTGATGTCCCCATCAACGGCCTGCACAGCCCGCAGCAAGCGGGCAATCAGATGGGTCTGGACATAGGCACCGTGAAATTTGCTGGGCGCTTGCAAGGTTAACCGTTCCCCTGCCCGCCCGTCACGTTTGAGATTATGAAGCCAGCTACTATAAAGACCGGGGTCTTCACGGTGCAGAATAGCTTGGGCCAGCGTCCATTCCGAGCCGTCAGGCTCTGGCGGTGTGCTTGTGGTGCCGCGCGGGGGAAGTGCGACAACCTTGGACGGTTCGGGCCCGCCCTGCATCCGCAGATCAAAATCCGGTCCGACATTCGGCCAATGGGCACGGGTGCTTTCAAGGATGGTGTCCAGGTCAACGCCGTATTCTGTCACCCTGCCCCGCGCGCCTTGCCGCTTTACGACCAACCAACCGCTGGCTCTGAGCTTGGCCATTTCCCGTTTGACCGTCCGTTCATCTACGGACCACAGCCGCGCGATTTCGCGTTGTCCCACGGCAAGCTCGTTGCGGGCCCAGTTGTAGCGGGCGGTGATCAGTGTCACAAAACGCAAAACAAGCCGATGATCATGCTTGCCGCCTGCCAAAGCATAGGCACCAAGCGCTGTGATAATATCATACTTGCGCGCAGACGCATCACGCCCGACGGGTTTAAGAGAGAGCATACTGCCTCCAATCATGCACCTGAGATGTGGCGCGGCCTCTACTTTGGTCTCTTTACGGACCTGGCAACGGTAGGCAACGCCTTTCCCGCTCTTTCCTTGATTTGCGTCCTGATCGCCCCGCTTGTCAAGGACTCGTTTCCGAGGAGCAGATTTACAAAAGTAAATTTGAATAAAAATAGGGTATATTGGTATAGGGGGACATCTTAAGCGTCCCCTATTTAGCTCTTTTTGTCCTCTATTCGCGGGTGGTGAGCCTAACTCTGTCCCTCAATATTTAGCCTGTTAGAGCCTGATCAGGCAATGATCCTCCGAATCGGAGCGCCTGCGATATTTCGTTGGATGCATATTGTCCCAGCCAGCGATAATGCCTCTTTTCATAAACTGCAAATTAAGCGTAAAATAGAAATCAGTCGTAATTAGCGTTTTGAATTTATCCGCAGTTGCCGGATCCGAACGTATAAGGGTTCCCCGCGGGGAACCAGTAGTAAAGGCCACGCTTATGTTTACTCATGCCGACCTCGCAAGTCTTCAGGCGCAATCGCTGAAGATGCAGGGGTATATCCGCCAGCAAACCTACTCTCCCGAGATGGAGAAAACGCTACGCCGGTTTTCCAGTTGGGAGGTGGCCGAGCTGATCTTTCAGATCAACGCCTCGACATTGCGGGGGCGTCTGGCGGCGGACCCGTCGTTGCCGGAGGGGCAAGTCGAAGAAGACGGGCGGCAGCGGTGGTATACGCTCGAGGAAATCAACGAGCTGCGTCGCAAGATCAAGATCAAGAACAAGTCGCTCATGCCAACGCGCCCTGCTGGCAAACGTGCGATCCGTGCCGCGATTGCGAATTTCAAAGGGGGCGCGGGCAAGTCTACTGTGGCGCTGCATTTCGCCCATGCGGCGGCTCTTGACGGCTACCGTGTGTTGACCGTGGACTTTGATCCGCAAGCCACGCTGAGCCATTCGATGGGCCTGTCCGATGTTTCGGAAGAGGTGACCGTTTGGGGTATCATGGCCCGTGACCTGATCCGCGAGACCGAGCGTATGAACGCGGTACAGGGCGGCGCAGAAAGCGGGACCGCCCTGCCCCAACGCAAGCTGCCTGCCTCGGTGACGGGCATGGGATTGAGTGAGCTGCGCGCCGCTGATTTCATCAAGCCGACAAGCTGGCCCACAATCGACATCATCCCCAGTTGCGCCAATGCGGCCTTTGTCGAATTTGCCAGTGCGCAGTATCGGCATATGAATCCTGAATGGTCCTTCTTTGCGGCGGTGTCGCGTTATCTGGATACGATCCCGCCGGATGCCTATGACCTGATTATTTTCGATTGCCCGCCCGCGATCGGGTATCAGTCGATGAATGCGGTGTTCGCTGCGGATGTTCTCTATATCCCGTCGGGTCCGGGGTATTGGGAGTATGACAGTACCACCAGCTTTATCGGGCAGCTGTCGGAGGCGTTGGAGGATCTGGGCCGGTTCAGGGGGCGGCTGCCCTCGGGGACGGATCCGGTCAAAGCATTTGCGGATGTGAAATTCCTGCTGACACGGTTCGAGCCGAACAATGATTTGCACCGTGCGATGCAGTCAGCCTTTCATCAGGTTTTTAAGTCACATGTTGCCGAGCACCCGATCGAGATGACCCGCGCGGTGGAACAGTCCGGCCGATTCCTGTCGTCTATCTATGAGATGGATTATCGCCAGATGACGCGGGAAACATGGCGGCGTGCGCGGGGGTCTTTTGATCGCTCGTATGATGAATTCCGGACCACGCTGGTAAATGCGTGGGACAAGTTGGAGGATTGATAGATGGTCAAGAAGCGCTCTGTTTTCGACATTAATTTTAATCTGGATGAGGAAGACACCGCCGGGTTCCCGGCGGGGAACCCTGAGCCTGCGGATAAGGTCGTGCAGGAATATAATATCCAAGGGCACCCGCTGCAAAACCGCGATCCTGTGCCGCCACGCCGTAGCCCGATGGCCAGTGCCATTGCCGAAACTCTGGATGCGACACAAGCACGTACCGCTGCCGAAGACGCCATTCGCGCGGAAAACGATGCCCTCGCGTTGGAACATGTCCGGCTCAAAAAGCTGGGGTTGATTACCGACCTGATCGAAACAGCCAAGGTGGCCACGTCAAAGCTGACCCGTGACAGATCGGCAAATGTCGATCCGGAACTGGAGGAGCTAAAGCATTCGATCCAGGCGGTCGGCCTGTCCAACCCGATCCGCGTTGAGCAAACCGACGAGGGTTACGAGCTGATCCAGGGATATCGCCGCTTGTCTGCCTTTCGGGAGCTGGCCGAGGAAACCGGTGATCCACGCTATAGCCGTATTCCTGCAGCGTTGGTTCCCCGCGGGGAACCGATGGTCGATCTCTACCGCAAAATGGTTGATGAAAACCTTGTGCGCAAAGATCTGTCTTTTGGCGAGATGGCCAGTCTTGCGCTGTCTTATGCCCGCGATTTCGATGTGGATGTGAACGAGGCGGTGAGCACGCTTTATGCCTCGGCCATCAAACAAAAGAAGACCTACATTCGCCAATTCGCACGGGTGATCGACGATTTGGGCAATGCGCTACGATACCCCGAGGCGATGCCGCGGGCGCTTGGGTTGGACCTGTACCGGCTCTTTGATGCTGATGCGGCGCGGGCAGGGGCGTTGGCTGCGGTTTTGAACGCGGACCCCGACCGCGATGCGGATGCGGAAATTGGCTTGCTTCGGGCGGCTGTCGCGGGAAAGGCTGCGCGGCCAAAACCTACGGGCCGTAGCAGCTCCAAGACATCGTTGCGCTTGGGGGTGCCGCAAGGTGAAATGCGCGTCACCGCATCAGACGGAAAGGTCGAAATGCGCCTGCCGCGCGATTTCTCGGCCGTTAGCAAGGCAAAGCTACAGCGCGGAATCGAGGCGTTTCTTGCTGCAATTGACGCAAAGGACTAAACGGGCAGGGCGGGCGACCGTCCTTTCTTGATTTCAGTCTAACTGATTGAAATGAATATACATTGCCTCGTTTCGGGCAATGCTTTGGCTTTGGATATTTTATCTTCGCGGATCGCGCGGCTAAACGGTCAAAGTTGCGATAAAGGGTTAAGGGAGAACATAGGTGCAGGCGGTTTTTCAGCCCTTCGGGGGTAAGGGTATTTGCAATGCAGGCGGCGATATCGGACTTGTTATGAAGGTGCTGCGATGACTTGGATTGGTGTTGATTGGGGGGCTGGCGAACTGCGGGCTTGGGTCCATTCCGGTGATCATGTTTTCCCGCTGCGCTCAAATGCCGGCACAGACACGTTGGCAGCGGGGCAATTCGAACCGGCGCTGCTCGCATTGATCGGGTCGCATTTGCCGCCCGAGGGGGTCACACCGGTGATCTGTTGTGGCACGGTCGGGGCATCCGAGGCTTGGGTCGAGGCACCCTATGTTGCGGTCCCTGCAACTCCGCCGGATGCGCGCAACGTGCGCCGTGTGGATACACAGGACCCGCGTCTGGACGTTTATATTTTGGCGGGCATGTCACAGGTCTCTCCGCCGGATGTGATGCGCGGGGAGGAGACGCGGATAGCAGGTTTCATCGCCGCGAATCCTGATTGGGACGGGGTGCTTTGCCTGCCGGGGCGTCATACCAAATGGGCCCATATCAGCGCCGGCGAGGTTGTCAGCTTTGCCACTGCGATGACCGGCGAGATATTTGATTTGCTTGCAGGTCAGTCGGTGCTGCGTGAGGCCATCGGTCTGGATGGCTGGGATGCAGATGCTTTTGACCAAGGGGTTTCAGATGCAATGTCGCGGCCTGAGCGGGTGGCGGGCGCGCTGTTTTCGCTGCGCGCCGCAGCGGAACTGGAAGGGCTGAGCCCTGCGACCGCGCGGGCACGGTTGTGGGGATGGTTGATCGGAACCGAGCTGGCCGCGATGCGACCCTATTGGCTGGGCCAGCAGGTCGCCTTGATCGGTGTGCAGGCTGTCAGCCACCCCTATGCCGAAGCGTTGAGCCGTCAGGGCGTAGCCGTCGAATCCGTTCTGGCGGAAGAGATGACCCTGAATGGTTTGCGCCGCGCCTACAGTAGCCTGATCGAAACCTGAGGCAGCCGATTCTGCGGCCTGAAATATTCTGGCATTGTTTTTAAGGCAGAGATTTCGGGAAACGGGGAGGATAGCGGCATGAAGATTTCGGGACAGATCGCATTGGTGAGCGGCGGCGGGAGCGGATTAGGTGCCGCAACGGCGCGGCATCTGGCAAGGCAGGGCGCGCGTGTGGCGGTGCTGGATTTCGACCTGCCTCGTGCCCAAGCGGTGGCTGATGAAATCGCAGGGTTGGCTGTACAAGCCGATGTCAGTGATGCTGATGCCGTTGGCGCGGCGGTGCAGACGGTTTGCGATCATTTTGGCACGGGCCCGCGTATTGCCGTCAACTGTGCGGGAATCGCCCCTGCTGCGCGCATTGTCGGGCGTGAGGGAAAGCTGTCGATCGGGGTGTTTGACAAGACGGTCAAAGTGAACCTGTTGGGCACCTATCATGTCATGAGCTATGCAGCCGCAAGAATGGCGCAGTTGGACCCCTTGGAGGATGGTGAGCGCGGCGTGGTGATCAATACCGCTTCGGTGGCGTATGAGGATGGCCAGTTAGGGCAGGCGGCCTATGCAGCCTCCAAGGGGGCCGTTGCTGCCATGTGCCTTCCGGCGGCGCGGGAGTTTGCGCAATCGGGCATTCGCGTCATGGCCATCGCGCCGGGGTTGTTCCACACACCGATGATGGAGGGGCTTCCCGAGGAGGTCACCGCCAAGATTACCGCAGATATTCCGTTTCCCGCTCGTCTGGGCGCGCCTGAAGAATATGCGCTATTGGTGGAGCAGATAGTCAGCAACGGGTTTTTGAATGGCACAACCATTCGTCTGGACGGAGCGGTGCGCCTGCCCCCGCGCTAGGGAGGGCAGGCGGGGCGTTTATTTTGCCTTAAGCCGCTTTTCCAGCAGATAGAGCGCGCAGACCGTCACGATTGCGCCGGATAGGAGGTAAAGTGACGCCGCCCACAGACCAAAGCTCCAAGCGAGCAGCAGTGCGATGAACGGAGCAAAGGCCGCGCCTAGGATCCATGAAAAGTTCGTCGCCACAGCAGCACCGGAATAGCGATATTTGGGTTCGAATCGGTTGGGCAGGATCGAGCTGGATTGTCCGTAGGACAGGCCAAGGATGATAAAGCCCAACAGGATGTAGATTTCAGGTGCGCTTTCCAGTGTGTTGATGGACAGGCCCAGAACAGGCACCAGCGCGCAGGTGAACCACAAGACATGGCGTGTTGAGTATTTATCCGCCAGTATCCCTGAGATAATCACGGCGATGATGGCGATTGAGCCACCCAGCAGCTGCCACAGGATAATGGTGCTGATCGGGTTGTCGGTGAACAGCAAGGTATAGCTGATCGGGAAGACTGTCATCATGTGCATCAGGGCATAGCTGCAAATTGGCAGCGCGGCTGTCAGGATGATTGTGCGCCACTCAGCAGAGAACAATTCGCCCATGGGGGATGATTTAAGCAGGGCAGGGTCTTCGCCACCGAAATTCGTGGTCATCAGGCGCAGGCGGGCAAACAGGGACACCACGTTCACGGCCATCACGGCAAAGAAGGCAAAGCGCCAGCCGTAGGAAAAAAGCTCTGCCTCGGTGAGAAAGCCGGTCAGCACATAAAACAGCGCTGCGGCCACGCAGAACCCGATGGGGCCGCCAAGCTGTGGGATAACACCGTAAAGGCCGGTGCGATCGGCGGGGGCGGCTGTTTTCAGCTGTAGGGTGATTCCATCCCATGATCCGCCAAGGCCCACACCCTGAATAAAGCGCAGCACGGCAAGCAGGATCGGCGCGGCAATGCCTATTTTTTCATAGGTCGGGATTAATCCGATGGCGACAGTCGAGGTGCCCAGCACCATCAGGGCCAGCATGACTTTGCCCGGGCGGCCGATTTTCACCTGTAATGCGCGGGCAATGATGCTGCCCAGCGGACGTGCAAGAAAGGCGAGGGAAAAGATCGCGAAGGAAAGCAATGTACCGGGAATCGGATCAAGGAAGGGAAAAAATACCCTTGGAAAGATCAGAGCAGAAGCGATTGCGTAAACGAAAAATCCAAAAAAGTCCGTGACCCGTGCCATGACAACAGTCGTAATGACATCATCAATAGTTACGGTATGCTGTTCGGACGCGTTTATGCTTGTCATGGCAGGCCTTTCTTATGCGCGCAGTGCGGGTGTCTACGAGAGTTACCTAGTATCATTTTGCCATTTACCCACAGCGTGGGCAATTGTCGCACTCAAAATGACCATTTTGCCGCAGTTCGGTGGCTGGCCGATCAGGATATCGCGGTCTATATGGTGCCTCAACGAAGCGGTCGCTTGCTGTCGTCGCCCCTTCGAAATGTACATGTTACCTTGTGAAGGAACAGATCTAAATGCGTTTAAAGAGAATCTGGCTTGGTCTTCCCTTGCTGCTATTGTCGGGATGTAATCTGGTTTTGTTTAACCCTGCGGGCGATATCGCCAAGCAGCAGGGTGATCTGATCATCTATTCCTCCGTTTTGATGCTGATTGTGATTCTGCCGGTGCTGGCGCTGACAGTCTTTTTTGCATTTGCCTATCGCGCCTCCAAGCAGGCCCGTTACGAGCCTGACTGGAATCACTCGGTCAGTCTGGAGATTGTGATCTGGGCCGTGCCGCTGGCGATTATTATCTGCCTTGCAGGTCTGACATGGGTGGCGACGCACCGTTTGGATCCCTATGCGGATCTGTCGCGGATTTCCAAGACAAAGCCGATTGATCCTGATGTGAAGCCGCTGACGATTCAGGTGGTCGCGATGGATTGGAAGTGGTTGTTCATCTATCCCGAATACGGCATCGCCAGCGTGAATGAAGTCGCAGGTATTGTGGACCGCCCTGTGGAATGGAAGCTCACCTCGACCACGGTGATGAACGCCTTTTATCTGCCGGATATGGCGGGGATGATCTATGCCATGGCGGGCATGGAAACCGAGCTGAACGGTGTCATGAACGCAACGGGCGATTATCGCGGGTTTGCCTCACACTATAACGGCACCGGTTTCTCCAAGATGGATTTCCAGTTCAAATCACTTGATGAAGCGGGTTTTGACGATTGGGTTGAGACAGTACGCCAAGCCCCTGCCGTGTTGGACCGCGAAACATTCGTGCAGCTGGATGAGCCTTCCATCAACAACGATGTGACTTATTACAACAGCGTGGCTGATGGTTTGTGGGACCGCATTCTGAACATGTGTGTGGGTGATGACGAAATGTGTATGCATGACATGATGATGGTCGACGCCCTTGGCGGCGGTGGCATCGAGGGTTTGTATAATCGCGAACTGTATCGCGGCATCTGCTCTACCGATGATCCACGGGCCATGTTCGCCATCCTGCGTCCTGATCTGTTGGACCGTGCGGATGAAATCCAGGTTGCCCGCATGAGCCTGCTGCCACCCGAAACAACTCTTATCTCTGCGCCAAAGGAAAACTGAAGCCATGGCTGACGGACACACTTCTACACATGAATTTGCCGACATCGGGCACCAGGTTCACTGGTTCTGGGGCAAGCTGAACTGGGACATTTTTCCGTTCTATGATCCGCTGATTTTAGGCACGTTTATCGTGACCATTCTGCTGGGCGTCGGGGTTGTCGGCTATATCCTGCACAAGCGGCTGTTGGGGTATCTGTGGACCGAATGGCTGACCTCGGTCGATCACAAGAAAATCGGCATCATGTATATGTTGCTGGCTACCGTGATGTTGGTGCGCGGCTTTGCCGATGCGGTGTTGATGCGGACGCACCAGGCGCTTGCCTCGGCGGGGATTTTGGAATTCCTGCCCGGGTATCACTATGATCAGGTGTTCACCGCTCACGGCGTGATCATGATTTTCTTTGTGGCGATGCCGTTTATCACGGGCTTTATGAACTACATCATGCCGCTGCAAATCGGTGCGCGCGATGTGGCATTTCCCTTCCTCAACAACTTTAGTTTCTGGCTGACATTCAGCGGCGTGGTTCTGATCATGCTGTCCTTGTTTGTTGGTGAATTCTCGACCGCTGGCTGGTTGGCCTTCCCACCCTATTCGGGGCTTGAGTTCAGCCCCGGTGTCGGGATGGACTATTACCTGTGGGCGCTGAACATCGCAGGGATCGGTACAACATTGTCAGGGATCAACCTGATTGTGACCATCGTCAAAATGCGTGCCCCTGGCATGACCTATATGCGGATGCCGATTTTCACATGGTCGACCTTGGTCACCAACGTTCTGATCGTGGCGTCCTTCCCTGTGTTGACGGCAACGCTCGCGTTGCTGACGGCGGACCGCTATCTGGGGACCCATTTCTTTACCAATGATATGGGCGGCAATCCGATGATGTATATCAACCTCATCTGGATCTGGGGCCACCCGGAGGTGTATATTCTGATCCTGCCTATCTTTGGTATCTTCTCCGAGATTGTGCCGACCTTTTCGAGCAAACGTTTGTTCGGCTACACATCGATGGTCTATGCGCTGTGCGTGATTATGATCCTGAGCTATCTCGTCTGGCTGCACCACTTCTTTACCATGGGTGCGGGCGCTGATGTGAACTCGTTCTTCGGGATCACCACGATGATCATTTCGATCCCGACGGGCGCGAAATTGTTCAACTGGCTGTTCACGATGTACAAAGGGCGCATCCGTTTCGAGCTTCCGATGGTGTGGACACTGGCCTTTATGGTGACCTTTACCATTGGCGGGATGACCGGCGTGTTGCTGGCGGTGCCGCCTGCGGATTATGTTTTGCACAACTCTTTGTTCCTTGTTGCGCACTTCCATAACGTGATCATCGGTGGTGTTGTGTTCGGCGTGTTTGCCGGGATCACCTTCTGGTGGCCCAAGGCCTTTGGTTTTCACCTCGACAAGTTCTGGGGCAAAATCAGTGTTATCGGCTGGGTTGGCGGTTTTTACCTCGCGTTTATGCCGCTCTATATCCTTGGGCTGATGGGCGTGACACGTCGTCTGAGCCAGTTCGAGGATACGGTCTATGCCGGATTGTTCATTGCTGCCGCATTTGGTGCTGCTTTGATCGCGGTCGGTTTGATTGCCTTTGTGATCCAGATCTACGTGAGCATCCGCGACCGCGAGCGGCTGGCATGTGGTGGCGATCCATGGGGCGGGCGCACGCTTGAATGGGCGACGACCTCTCCTCCGCCGCACTATAACTTTGCGTTCAGCCCACAGGTCTACACTCTGGATGCGTGGGACCACATGAAACAGCATAAAGCAGAGGCACCCAAAACCGGCTTTATCCCGATCCACATGCCGCACTCTACGTCCAGCGGTATCGTGATTGCAGGCTTCATGACGGTGATGGGTTTTGCATTGGTCTGGCACGTGTGGTGGCTTGCTGCTGTGACGTTTGTTGCGTCGCTGGTGTGGGGCATCGGGCACACGTTCAACTATAACCGCGATTATTACATCCCTGCGGATGAAGTCGCGAAAACCGAAACAGGCCACGCGCCTATGACACCGGCGGAGTAACAGGCATGTCAGTAACAGTTACCGAGCCCGAAGGCGGGTTCAACTTTTACGTCACCGAGGACCCACATGCGGTACATCCCGCTGTGGGCCACTCGGAGACGGACGACCACCACCATGAGACCGGCACGATGTTGGGCTTCTGGATCTACCTGATGAGCGATTGCCTGATCTTTGGTATTCTCTTTGCGGTTTATGCCGTGCTTGGTCAGAACTTTGCTGCGGGGCCTGCGCCCTCGGATTTGTTCGAGATCGAGAAGATCCTGTTGGCGACGGCGTTTCTGCTGATCTCGTCGATCACTTACGGTTTTGCGGTGATCAACATGCAGCAGAAAAACCAGTCCATGATGATGGTCTGGTTGATCGCAACGGGTGTCTTCGGCCTTGGCTTTCTGACGATGAGCGTTCTGGAGTTTCATCACTTGTGGCACATCGGTGCGGGGCCGGGGGCAAGCGCGTTCCTGTCGTCGTTCTGGTTCCTTGTGGGTACGCACGGGCTGCACGTGACTGCGGGTGCGATCTGGTTGGTTGTGTTGCTGGTGCAGGTGCAGACCAAGGGTCTGACCCCCGAAAATGAGCGCCGCATCCTGTGCCTGAGCCTGTTCTGGCACTTCCTTGATCTGATTTGGATCGGGGTGTTCTCCTTTGTCTATCTGGTTGGAGTTCTACTATGAGCGATACAAGCCACGGTTCTTACAAATCCTACATCACCGGTTTTGTGTTGTCGGTCCTGCTGACCGCTGTGCCTTTCTGGCTGGTAATGGCCGAACCTGACATTCACGTAGGATGGGCGATTGCGATCATCGCCATTCTGGGTGCTATTCAGGTGGTGGTGCATATGGTGTACTTCCTGCACGTCAGCGTCAAAGCCGAGTCCGGCTGGCAGGCGATGTCGCTGGGCATGACTGTGATCTTGCTGGTGATCATTCTTGCCGGTTCGATCTGGGTCATGTTCCACCTCAACACCAATATGATGCCGGCTCACGATCAAATCGAACGACTGCGCGACCTGTAATGGGTCGGCTAAGGATATGGGATATCATCCTGCTGGCGCTGGTGGCGTTGATGGTGGTGGTCTTTATCCTGCTAGGAAACTGGCAGGTTCAGCGCCTTGGTTGGAAGCTGGACCTGATCGAGCAAGTGGAAACACGTGCCTACGGCGCGCCTGTGGATGCCACGCCCGATGATCTGGCCCTCTATACCCGCGTGCGGGTCGGGGGGACCTACCAATTTGACGACACATTGCGCATCAAAGCCGTGACCGAGCTTGGCCCGGGGTTCTGGGTCATGACACCGCTGCGCGGTGATGCATTTATCGTCTGGATCAATCGGGGCTTTGTACCGACGGGTGTGGACCCCGATGAATTGCGGCGCGACGAAGGGTATCAAGACGTGATCGGCCTTGTGCGCAATTCGGTCCCCGAGGGTACATTGTTAGAGAAAAACGATCCTCAGGCCGGTCGTTGGTATTCGGCCGATGTGCCGGTGATGTCAGCGCAGGCCGGTCTGGATAATATTGCACCCTATTTCATTGATGCCGAACGTAAGGTTCAAGACGCCAGCTGGCCGCGCGGAGGGATGACGCAGCTCACGTTCCGCAACACCCATCTGGCCTATGCGTTGACGTGGTATGCGATGGCTGTGCTGCTGGCTGCGGCAGTTGCCTATATCATCTACACGCGGCGCAAATCACAGGCCTGAGCCCGCCGCGCTAAAGCAACAAATCCTCGACCAATTGCGAGATAAGCTGGCTTTTTCCGGTAACGCCTGCCTTTCGGTAGATGGCTGTGCATTGCGCTTTGACGGTGCCGATCCGCGTGCTGCGCAGCTCG
The DNA here is from genome assembly GCF_039977885.1 of Sulfitobacter sp. GTDB lineage: Bacteria > Pseudomonadota > Alphaproteobacteria > Rhodobacterales > Rhodobacteraceae > Sulfitobacter. The sequence continues at coordinate 13,136 of NZ_JBDWCI010000021.1, read as the reverse complement.
GCGATTTCGGCTAGCGACATGCCTTTGAGGACAAACCACGCGACTTCGGTTTCCGCGCTGGTCAGGTCAAGCCCTTGGAAATAACGCTCGACCACGGTGGCGAATTCTCCTGAGGTGATGCGGCGGGCGTTCTCGGCGCGGTGGGTGGCGTTTTGCGCAACCAGCGCCAGCCGCACACCTAATATGGCGCCGATGATCAGGCCGATGCTGGCACCCGCCTCAACCAGTTCGCGCAGGCTCCAGCGCAGGGGAACAGAAGGCAGGCCCAGAAGGGAGGCGAGAATCTCCCATAGGAAATATGCCCCGCACAGGCACTGGATCAGCACAAGGCACCAGACAATCCATGGCCGTTTCAGCATGGCGGCACCTGTGTGGAGGTGAGTGGGGAGACCATGTCAGATCAGCGCCTCGGCCCACCACGACCACCGCCCGGCGGGCCGGAGCGAGGGGGCCCCGGCCGAACAGTGTCGCCGCGACGCGGGGCAAGGCTGTTCAACCGGTCATAAAGAAATAACTGGTCCCGCAAGATTTCACCGGTTTGGCGGTTTATAACCACCTCACGCAGGCCGGTAGAACCACGTGCGGTGATGATGATCCGGCCCAGCAATGACCGTGTAATTCTGGTGATCGTATACCCGTCTGCTTCGATGGCGGCGACAATGCCGGGTGGCGCTGTCACCTGCGCAATTGCAGGTGATTGAAGCAGCAGGAAGGCCGCCAATGTGGTTAAGAGCAATGGTACGCGCATGCGGAGATGTCCGTGAGTTATGGTCGGTGGCTATGGCCTAAGCGTGGTCTGTGTCAACCACTGCGGGCAGTGGCGGGTCATTCCGCCGGTCCGGAGGAGCGGGTATACCCCCCGTTTAAACCTGTCGCATCGCCGCCTAGATGGGATGAATACAACGGTTTGAGAAGCACCACCACAATCAGAATTGCAAGGACGAGGGGGCTGTAAGGAAATGAACATCTACGCATGGGTCTGCTTTCTATCTCGATATCAGTGGCGGCTGTTTGCAGCGCTTTAATCCAGTTTCTAGATGTTTGGATGGGTTGGATATTGGACGAAAGGAAAGGGTGGGACGCCATAAGCTAAAGTCATATGGTCGATTTTCACCTTTTCAGAGCGGCACAGCATGGCGAGCGGAATTTTGCCGTGAGATCATAAAAACATGATGTAATGGGCATACGACTTTGGTTTAGGCGCGGTTTGTGGGGCTTAGGTCCAATAGTATCCCGGAAGGAAGGCCCCCAATTATCGGGGCAAGGCATCTACACCGATGCAATCTTCAGGGACGAATATGACCACTGACAATTCCAAAGCTACCCGTCTGGGGCGTAGGGCATTCTTGACTGCTGCAGGCGCAGCAGCGCTGAGCGCCTGCACACCGACCCAGCAGATCACCCTCGCCACCCGCAGCGCCGTCGATGTGGACCCCTTGTCGCGGTTCCGCTTTTTTGCCGAAGATGGAGAGGCGAAATGGAAGGCGCATCTGACCGAGCTGAAAAAAACAGGCGGCCCTAATGTGTTGGCCCTATCGGGTGGCGGTGAAGACGGTGCCTTTGGTGCGGGGGCGTTGGTGGGTTGGACCGGACAAGGGACGCGCCCCGACTTTGATCTAGTGACGGGTGTTTCCACAGGCGCGCTGATTGCGCCATTCGCGTTCTTGGGGTCGCCGTATGATGAAAGTCTGCATCAGATATTCACCCAATATGACGCTGATGACATCATGCGGATCCAGCCGTTTCAGGCGGTGGTGAGTGATGCGTTATATGACACGGCGCCGCTGGCAAAACTGATCAAACAGTACACGCCGCCCGCAATGTTGCAGGCCATCGCGGTCCGTCACGCAGCGGGAAAACGGTTGTTTGTCGTGACATCCGAATTGGAAACGGCCAAGGCGTCCATCTGGGATATGGGCGAGATTGCGCAGGCGGGGTATTACGATCTGTTTCGCGGGATCATGCGCGCCTCGGCGGCTTTGCCCGGTCTGTTTTCACCGGTTGAATTGCGGTATCAGGCGCAGGGCCAAACCTATTCCGAGACGCATATGGACGGGGGCGTGCATATGCAGTTTCTGGCCATTCCCGACTTTGCCTTTACCGTGCCACAGGCGCGGCTTGCCGGTGGGCATGTATATGTTTTGATAAATAACACGCTTTATCCCGAACCGGTTTCGGTGCCGCGATCGGCATTGGGAATTTCCCAGCAAGCGCTCACAACCACCACGCGCGCCACGGCGCTAAGTGCGGTCAAGGCGACACAGCTGCTCGGGCGCGAAAATCATATCAAGGTCTCTGTCGCGGCCATCAGCCCGGGATCCGGGATTGTTTATGATCCGTCCAAACGCTTTGCCTCGGATTATATGAATGCTCTCTTTGCACACGGTCTGGAGCGGGCGCAGCAGGGGACGCTTTGGAGCACCGCTTAGGTCAGGGAATGCTACATGATGGGAGAATTAAACGCTCAACCGAGGCTGGTTTGAGCGGGTCAAACGACTTACCTTATTGTAAATAGGGGAATTAATTGACGTGTGACGTCAAAATTAATATATACCTATGCGGGCATTTGCTGTATTATGAAATCTTATTCCAGATGAACGAGGCGCGCTACATGCCAGAAATAGCTGCTGAGCATTGTGGGGCATCTGCGGAGGAAGACGAGCGTGCTACGCTCAGAACCTTGAATGCCTTCGCGATTGATTTGATTTCAATCCCCAACACCGAAGACCTTTTCTGGTATATTGCCCAGAATGTTGTCGGACCCATGAAGTTTGTCGACTGCGTGGTGTATAAAGCGAACGAAGAGCAGAGCTCACTTATTCAGGTCGCTGCTATGGGTGATAAAAACCCCTTTGGCCGCAGTATTTTAAACCCGTTGAAAATCTCGTTTGGTGAAGGGATTACGGGGCAGGCGGCGCAACGGCGCGAAGCGATCATCATTGATGATCTGGCCCTCAACGATAGCTATATCGAAGACACACAGCCCGCCCGTTCCGAGATTTGCGTGCCGATCATTTGTGGGAACAGGGTCGCCGGTGTCATTGACTGCGAGCATCCCGAACCCGGTGCATTCGGGGGGGGCGAGCTTGAGCTTTTGACGACCATTGCCGCGATGACCAGTGCCAAGCTTGAACTTTTGGCAGAGGTTGAAAGGTCGAATCGGCGCTATCATGATCTGGTGTCGGCACACGCCCAGTTGAGCCAGGAAGGAACAAACCGCAAGGCGCTTGAGGCCGAGCTGTATGATGCAAGAAAGCTTGAGACCGTCGGGCGACTGACCGGCAGTTTCGCGCATGAGTTCAACAATCTGCTCACGGTGATTTCCGGCAATCTCGAACTGTTGGAAGCGGCTGTGCCTTGTGGTTCTGTTGACAGCTCCCTGTGCGACGCACAGGCGGCGGCAAACCGTGCTGCGGATCTGATCCAGTCGATGCTTGCCTATTCCCAACGCAAACACATCTCACCGCAGCGCACCGATCTTAACGTGCTGGTCAGAAATGTCGCCGAACAAGAAGCATTGCCGGACACCCATGCGGTTAAGTTCACGCTGGCGCATGACATCAAAGACGTCAATGTGGATCAAAAGACGTTCAAGACTGCGCTGCTTAATCTGGTCTGGAATGCCCGTGATGCGATGCCGCAAGGCGGTACAGTTCAGCTAAAGACGGAGTGCATTGTCCATTCGCATTCGGACCAGCGGGCATTGGTGACGCGTTTGGCACCGGGTGAATATGTTCGGGTCAGCGTGCGTGACGCGGGGCGGGGCCTGTCGCCGGATGAACTGCAAAAGATCTTTGATCCCTTCTATACGACCAAACCCGTGGGGGCGGGAACCGGCCTTGGTTTGTCTCTTATTCTGGGTTTCATGCAGCAATCTGGCGGCACGGTCGGGGTTTGCTCAACTACGGGAGAAGGCTCAACTTTTCAGCTTTACCTCCCCGTATATCCGGCTGCTGGAAAGGATTTGTTAACCATAAATGGTTAACATTATCTTAGAGCTAAGGGGAGGGGTGAATGTGTAATTCAAGCATAGCTGAAGATGCGCTTGATGATCCGCTGCCACTGATCAGCATTCAGGGTTTGAATGATCCGACAACTGCCGAATTCGCACAAACAGCCCATGCAATGGGCCAAGCGGCACGCAGCTATGGGTTTTTCCGAATTTGTGATCATGGCATAAAAACAGAGCTGATCGAGGCAACCTATGCGGCGGCAGAACGCTTTTTTGCACAGCGTGATGAGGTCAAACGGCAGTATTATATCGGCCACAGCAGCAACCATCGCGGATATGTACCTTTTACGGAAAAAGGCGATTACCCTGACGAAATAAACCGCAGTTACGAAGCCTTTGATATGGGCCTTGATCTGCCCATTGATGATCCCGATTACCTAATGGGGAACCGGTTGCTTGGGCCGAATGTCTGGCCCGAACTCGAAGGGTTTAAAGAGCCCATTGCGGAGTATTACCGTCAGGTGTCTGCGCTTGGCCGTGTGATGTGTACTGCCTTCGAGATACACCTCGGGCTGCCTTCCGGCTCCATGCTTGGGTTGATGAACAAACCGATCTCACAGCTGCGGCTGTTGCATTATGTACGTCAGCAGACAACCAAAGACCACAAGTCGGTCAATATGGGCGCGCATACAGATTATGAATGTCTGACATTGCTGCATACCCGAAATTCCGGCCTGCAGGTTATGACGCAGGATGATCGCTGGATCGATGTGCCTGCCAATCCCGATGTGCTGACCGTTAATATCGGTGACATGCTCGAGGTCTGGAGCAACGGGGCATTCCGCTCAACGCCGCACCGCGTGCTTAACCTGAGCCCCGAGCGGTTTTCGCTGCCGTATTTCGTGGCCGCCGATTACCACACATTGATCAAACCATTCCCCGAGCTGGTGCCGGAAGGGGAGACTTCGAAATACGAACCTTTCCTTGCGGGGGAGCATCTTGAGCGGATGTTGGTTCGGGATTTTCCCTATCTTCTGCACGATGAGGATCGTGCTGCCATCCCTCGCGCACCTGTCCACAACCCTTTCGAGGGACGCCTAAAGCAAAGTGTTACCTGACCATGCCACCACTCGATAGTATTTTCGCCGTCCTGTTCGCAGGGATCTTGCTTAGCCTCACACCGGGACCATCCATGCTTTATGTGCTGTCGCGCAGTGTCGGCCAAAGTCGGGGCGCTGGCGTCGCGTCAGCGGTGGGCCTTGCGGTGGGGGGGATCGTTCTTGCCGTGGCGACCGCGTTGGGGTTGGGGCAATTGTTCATGGAGGTTCCCGAACTGGTCATTGTTCTAAAATACTTCGGCTCTGCCTATCTGATATGGCTTGGGGCCGGTATGATCCGGAACGCAAAAGCCGAGGCGGCAGTGGATTTAAAAGTGCAGAGCGTGGTGCGCCGGTCCTATGCGACGATCGTCTGGCAGGGCATTCTGGTAGAGCTGTTGAATCCCAAAACGGTTTTGTTCTTTGCGCTGTTTCTGCCCCCTTTTGTCGGGATGGCCGGCGACCAAACCGCGCCTGTTGACGTGCAATCACAGTTATTGGTGCTGGGCATTCTTGTGCCGCTCACGGCTGTGCCTTCGGATGCCATGATTGCGTTTATGGGGGGGACACTGACCCATAGCATCAACCACCGCCGCAAGTTTCGCGAGCGGCTGGCCTGGGTCGGTGGGCTGATCCTGATTGTGATCGCGCTGAACCTGCATTTCGGCTTTTTGTAACCCCGACGGTATATCCCTTGCGATCCGGCGCAGAGGTTGACCAGTCAAGCCGCGCCAGTCCCGGTGCCGTGGCGGCCGGAGGGTTAGCTCCCTTTGATGCGGATCGAAAACTGCCGCTGCGCTCCGTTTGGGGGCGCGGGGAAGGGGGCCGCTTTGCGGATCACATTCATCGCCGCCCTATCAAGCGGCGCCGAGCCTGAGCTGTTCGCCACGGAAACGCGCGCAAGGGCACCGCTGGAGGCGATGGCAAAGCTGACCACGGCGGTGCCACGCGAATTGACCCGCGGTTTGCGCACGCGGCTGATGCGTTTCATCACAACACCGGGATAGTTGCTGGCCGCGGCATTTCCGGCTTGGCTGCTGGATTTCTGCTTGCGCCCTTGGGATTGCGCTGCTGCTGTTTTGCGGGTGCCCGACGTGGCGCCTTTTGTGTTGTTACGGTTTGAATTGCCTTGGGGCGCGGTGGTTTTTTTCGGGGCCGGTTTTGCCTTTGCCACCTTTTGTTTGGGGCGTGCTGCATCTGCCTTGGCGGCCAGTTCGGGATCGCGCCGTTTGGGGCGCGCCGATTGGGGTGGTGCTGCCATTTGCGGGTCTTGCGCTGTTACAGTCTCCTTGGGCGTTGGATTGCTTTCAACAGGTGCGGGCGCATCCGTGGGTGTGGTGATTGACGGGCTGGCGGTTGCAACCGCGGGTGCAGGGCTTTGCGTTGGTGTTGGCGCTTCCTTGGGCGGTTGCGGGGCCTCTGGCGCAGCTGTCACTGTTGGCGTGACCGACAGTTCTTCTGCAGGCTCGGAGGTCAGGGTTCCGGCGGTCATATCCTCAAAGGCTGATCCCATCATCGCCTCGGCCGGCTGGCCACCGCCCGCGATTTCGGTTTTCACGTCTGAAGTGGTACTGAGTACCGCACCTGCAAGAGCGGCAACTGCAAGTCCCAGTGATACAAATTTTGCGGTGGAGGAGGAGGGAATCATGGCGCGGATCGCTCCGTTACAAGGACAACCCGCTCTGCGCCAGCGGCACGCAGATCGCGGGTGAGGGTGACAAGCTTTTCTGCCGGAAGGGCGCGGTCAGGCACAAGGCGCACGACTGCACGCTCTTCTTCGCTGAGATCGGCAATGAAAGCGGCGACATCGGATTGGTCCGCTCCGCGATAGGCAATGCGCCCGTCGGGGTGCACGACCAAGGCATCAGGCGGGCTGCGCCCTTCCAGATCGCGGGTTTTTACAAGGGTTAGGGCAGGGTCCAACGGTTGGGCCAATGTGCCCGCAACCATGAAGAACACCAGCATAAGAAAGACGATGTTGATTAACGCGATTGTCGGTTCGCGGTGGGTTTTGGTTTTCTGGCGTCTGCGCATGACCTAACCCCCCAATACGCTGACACGCAGCTTTGGCAGAGCGCGCAGGGCAACCAACAGATCGGTCAGCCGTTGTGAATCAACATTTTCACCAAGGCTGACCAGCGCCACAGTGCCCTCTTTGGCATCGGCAAGGGCGCTGTCGGCAATAGCCGCGAGCGCCACAACATCGCCGTTGAGCCGTAGATCATCCTGCCCCAGCTGCATAAACAGCGGTGGCTCGTCGGATGGCGCCGCTGTGCCTGAGCTGGCCGCCGAAAGATCGACCTCGGAGAATTTCGAGAAGGTCGAGGTCAACATAAAGAACAGCAGCAGCAGGAAGATGACGTCAATCAATGACGTCATTGATAGCCTGCGCCGCCGTTTGCGCGCCCTATGCATGTGCCGCAACCATATCGGATGACGGTGCATGTGTTTTGTTTACAGGGCGCAGGATTGTCAGGATGGCTTGATCCGCAACGACCCGTTCGGCCTCCATCCGGCTTTCGAACCAGCTGAGGATGAATGCGGTAGGCATGGCAACCACAAGGCCCACAGCCGTGGTCAGCAACGCAACCCAGATACCGCCCGCAAGGATCGAAGGATCAACCTGCGCGCCTGCGTCTTGCAGTGATTGGAAGGCCTCGATCATCCCCAAAACGGTTCCGAACAGCCCCAGCAATGGCGCCAGCTGGGCTACAGAATCAAGAAGGCGCAGGCCGCGCTCGAGCTTGGCAAAACTGCTTTCTGCATCGGCTTGGAGGCGTTCTGCCATGTCTGGATCGGCAGAGAGGGCGATGTCGACAAGCGGTGCAAGATAGCTCGAAGAGCTGTCTATCGCCACACGTGCGGCGGTCCGGTCGCCGTGATCCCATGCAACCATACAGTCGCGCAACGCATTGTGACGACCAACGCCCGCCATCCAGAACTGCCAAAGTTTATAAAACGTCACCGCAAGGGTGAGCAAACCCACGCAAATCAGGATGACCACAACCGGTCCGCCGATTTCGGCGATGCGCATAAACGGGGCAAGAAGCTGTGTAAAATCCATTATCCCATGACCTCGATTGCTGTGCGGGTAGATACCGCCAACCCGTCAGCGCAGGCACCGTCAGCCAGACCATCGCCTTCACAGGTGTTTGCACCATTGAACAAAACCCGTCCCAATGCCTCGCAGGTGACATTTTGCACCGCAAACTGGCGCACGCGGGGGCGGGCAGGGGGCAGGGTGCCGAAATCAAACAAAGTCAGCCGGTTAACCTGACCATCCGTGTTGAACAGGACCGTTTCATATACGGCTTTGTCGATCTCGTGGTCCAATCCGTTGGTGACCATAAATGACAACGTACAGGAAGCATCAGCCGTTTGCGCCGCGTTCAGTTCGATCGCGATTTTGCCGGAAACATCAATTTCCTGAGCTTGCAGCGGGAGTGATGCGACCGCGCATGCAGTAATAGATAACCCAAGCCGTTTCATACGTGCTCCTGTCGAAAGAATGAATATGTCTGTAGGGGGCCTGGCTGGTCCGGAGGGGGGGGGGCACCGGATCTCTTGCTGGGATCATTTGCCACATGTGATGCCTGCTCGAAGTCGCAGTTTCAAGTCTTCTTGACTAAATTGGTCGGAAAATACCTATTTCGGAATAAAACCAGCAAGCAATATTGCATATTGAATAGGCTTTATGGCCTTGGGTCGGGAGAAATTTAACCTCAAAGGGCTAGAGGCCTTTGCAAATCGGAATTCATACCTTACATAAAAAGTCAGGAATAGACAGCAGGGGCGCTCCCTGCAATATGAATGGATAAGCTCTTGGTGCTACGTCTTCCAAATCCTCAGCCCACATCGAAACCGATTCCCCCTCAGAACGATCTTGGGGCTGCTTACGACAGCGGCACGCGCGAGCGGCTGAACACTTTGCGGCTTTGCGCGATGGAGTGCCGTGTGGCAGCGCGGACGGATTTGTTCGAGGCCTGTGCATTGCTGCGAATTGACGGCGAAGACGCCAAAAGGACGTTTGTCACCACATTCATCAAATGTTTTTCCGAAGCCGTGCATGGGCCGGTGAAATGGTACCGCCCCGGAGTCATCGATGTGACATTTGACGAGGCATGGGTGCTGCGCTGTCTGGCGTCCATCGAAGCAGGCGATCACAGCAGCTTTGAGTTTTTGCTCCGCTCCCGTGTGGCGAAATCCGACAGGCGTTATATCGGCTTTTTGCTGGGTCGAATTTCTGACCAATTTTCTCAAGTTTAGAATTATTCTAAAAAGTCTTGGCAAGCGCAGCTGGTGGGTTATATAAGACTCACAGCAAGCCAGCCATTCGCCAGCCAGCTAAGATTTTCAAGAAATTTAAAGGTGTGCAGATGACACAAACAGCTTCCGCGTTGGATACCGACGCAAAGACCGCAATCGGCGATGCGTTGAACCAATCAGTTGCAGAAACCGCTGTAACCACCATGCTCGCACAATGTTTCCACTGGAACGTAAAGGGGATGTCATTCGGCCCTCTGCACGACCTGTTCCAGAAAATCTATGAAGATCACTTTGTCGCTCAGGATGATCTGGCCGAACGTGTGCGCGCCCTTGATGTGCACGCAGAAGGTACGCTTGCCGGCATGCTGAAGCGCTCGAAAATCAAAGAACAGGACGGCCATCAGTCGGACGTAGAGATGATCCGCATCATGATGGAAGCGCAAGAAACACTTGCAGCGACCCTGGCCGGATGTGGTGAGCTGGCCGCCGGATACGGCGATACGCTGACCGAAGATCTGTGCATCGCGCGCGGGTCCGAGCATGAAAAATTTGCATGGTTCCTCCGCTCGCATCTCGCAGGCTGAGCAACGACCAACCTAGAAATAGCAGATCGCGGTCAGAGGATTCCCTCGGCCGCGATTTTCTTTTTGGCGAGCTTCTTGCGATAGGCTTCTTCCCAATGGGTGAATTTGCCCATTTGCCGTTGCTGCGCTGTCAGCATTTCAATGAAACCACTGCGGTGGCTTTCTTTTTTGATCTCTTTAAACAGCGCCTTCTGCGCCTTGGTCATCGAGCAACCGATGCAGTGCCCCTCGCGTTTGAATTTGCACACATCAATGCAGGGACTGGGAAGTTTCGACATGGTCCACCTGACTGCCTTGGTCCAAGACTATTTTGTAAGGATGAGCTTTCCGGCCCGCGTAATACGCAAAGTGTAGGTTGCGCCATCCAGTAACAAATGGGCCTGCCCGTTTTCATGTACAAGCTCGCGCACATCATATGCCGGCATTTTGACGGCGTCTGGTAACGTGGCGACCGAACTTGGCGGTTTTTTCATAGCTGTCATGATTTTCTCTTACGCAGACTGATCATAAATGGCTCAACCCTTTGACGGGCATGGTGACGACTTCCAATGTGCTCACAAAATGCTCCAATCCTTGCCGTTTTATCGTAACGCTCGCATCCCGAGGGATGCGAAAGGCTAAGCTGAATCTTGTTCACGCAGCGGCCGCAAATTTCATACTAAATTAGTCAGGATTAAATCTCAACTGCCTTAATTTGAACAGCAGGAATTTTCTCATCGGCAAACCGCAGCTGATCACGGCACTACATGAGGCATCATAATCTCGATTATGTTATATTCTGAGCGAATCTACAAACACAGCCCCGAAACCCCGTCAAAGTAGTATCAATGCGAAAAACAGGCTGCTCCGGGCCGCCGTTTTCTAAAATACAGGCATAATTCACAGATTTTTTATAAGATTGTTTCTATCGGCCAAATTTATGCCTCTTTTCTCGAGCACCTTATCCTCAGACATTTTTACAAGCTGTCCAATCGCAGCCCTATAAATACCGGAGATAAAATGAAGATCTTGGCAGTAGATGATGATCCGATCATCCTTGAGCTCCTCTCTCAGTTTGTCGAGATCGTTGGCACGCATAAATTGACGACGACCTCCTCTGCGCACGAGGCGCTTGCGCTGGTGCAATCAGGCAGCCAACCTGATTTTGACTGTTTTCTCTTTGACATCCAGATGCCCAGAATGGACGGGATCGAACTGACCCGGCACATCCGCGCGATGCCAAATTATGTTGATACGCCTGTTCTGATGCTGACGGCGATGTCGGACAAACGCTATGTCGATGCGGCTTTTGCAGCAGGCGCGACCGACTATGTCACCAAACCGTTTGAAGTAACCGAGCTTTCAACCCGTTTGCGGCTGGTCGAAAATCTGGTGCAGATGCGCCAGACCCATACCAAAAAGATATTCGCGACCCAATCGCTGAACAATCAAGCACAGCCGACAGCGCCAGCAACATCTATAGAGCTGCATGACCCGATTTCGATCTATGACGTTGAAAATGTGATCGAATACCCTGCGATGGAAAACTATGTCCGGCAGCTGTCGCGCGGCTCCATGTTCGGCTGTGCCACTTTTGCCTTCACGATTCGCCAGATCGAAGAACACCATGCCCATATGTCAGCGGCCGAGTTTTCCTTCCTGATTTCAGATGCGGCCGAGGTCATCTCGGATGCTTTGGCCGGCCACCAGTTTCTGATGGCCTATGCCGGCAGCGGCACGTTTATCTGCGTAACAGAAAGCGGTTGGCGCCCAGATATGAAAGCCTTGATGGACGACGTAAACCTATCGCTTTCGCGCACCGAGCTGTTCGACAATTCGGGCCAGCCTCTTTTCGTACGGGTCAGCGCAGGCGAAGCTATTCGCATGATCTGGAAGTCAGAAGACTCAGTTCTCGAAGCTGTGAGCGCCGCGTATATCTCAGCCGAGGAAGCAAGTGCCGCGCATAGCCGCGCGATGAACGATTTATGGCCGGTGAACCAGCACGCATGAACAATCCAGCATTATTACTTCAGGGGATGGAACGCGTCCGCACGCGCTTTATCACTCTGCTGGCAGAACGCCAGAACCACATTGCCCATCATGCGCTAGCTGCATGGGACTGCGAAGCGCCTGCGCAACAACAGGTTCACCTGCAAGAAGCCGGCAGTGCCCTGCATATGATTGCGGGCACGGCAGGTTCGCTTGGCTTCGATGCTTTGGGCACTTCCGCCCAAAGCTGTGAAATGGCGATCCTCGATTATTTCGACAAAATCCAAATCGAGCCCGAGCCGTTGCCACATGCGGTCATCGCAAAAATAGACGAGTTCGTCGCCATGAGCCAATCCCTGCTGGATGAGTTCGGCTAGCCGGCCCCGCCTGTTTTATCCCTGTTCGAATATCAAGCAGTCAGGTCGCCCTGGCTGCTTTTTCTACGACCTGTTTGATCTGATCAGAAAGTGACATCGGATCAAACGGCTTGCTGATCACTTCCGCCGCACCGTTTTGCAGCAATTCATCAATCTCGGAAACCTGGGCGCGAGCGGTCATAAAGATTGCCGGAACAGAGCCAAGGCTTGGCTCCTTGCGCATGTGGCTCAGGGTTTCGCGCCCCGTCATGTTCGGCATCATCATATCGAGCAAAAACACATCAGGCCCGAAAGCCACCGCTTTTTCAATCGCCTCGGCACCCGAGCTGCATTGCAACACTTCGAATTCGCCGAACAATTCCAAAGCCATCAAAGCAATCTCGCGGATGTCCGCGTCATCGTCTACGTGCAACAGTTTGATCATTAGATGTACCCCATGGTCATGCACTGCGCCTAAACGAAGCATCCGCCAAAGTCTTCATCCGTGATGTCGCCTTGGGCAAGTAGAAATAGAACGTCGACCCGACACCTTCTTGTGTGTCGAACCCTATCGTTCCACCCATCGTTTCGACAATTGCCTTACAAATATTGAGCCCCAAACCTGTCCCACCTTTCAGCGCGCGATCGGAATTTGTCATATCAGAGAACCTGGTAAAGATTTTATGCTGCTCCGCAGCGGGAATACCCTGGCCTTCGTCAGTAACAGATATACGCATTTGCCCACCAGCATCTTTGACCTCAATTAAGATTTTGCTATTTGGCGCCGAAAACTTATAGGCGTTGGACAGTAAATTCGTAAGGATTTGAATAAAGCGGTTCGGATCGGTGTAAAAAGGAATTGGCGCATCAACACCGGACATCTCGACCGTCATGCCAAAACGCTGCTGTAGCA
>NZ_JBDWCI010000020.1:0-789783 GCF_039977885.1 Sulfitobacter sp. | reverse complement strand
AACCTCTGAATTTCTACTTCGCTTCAGTAACTTAGCGTCTCCGCTCCGTCCCGTCCGCTGCCCCGTCGCTCATTGCTGCGCTTCGGTAAGAGGCGTTCTAGGGTCTACGAACCAAACCCGCAAGCAGTTTTTTCAGGAATTTTGGATTTTCTTTGGTTTTAAATTTTATCACTTAATTACAGCGAGTTACGGAAGGGCCATTCCGCCGGATGCGGTTTTGCCCCTGTTATCAACTCACGATCAATAGCCTGCTAAAATCGCAAAACGGGAACATCGCCAGTTATCCACAGGCTTACCCACAATTCGAAGCAATACGAGCCCCGAATCCACCGGAATCGGCCGACTCACCGCCCCCGCTTGGGGAGCACTCTCAAAGCCAGGAGCGCAACAATGGCCAATAAGTAGAGGATCGGCTCAATCTGGATTCCCTTAACCAACCAAAAGAAGTGCACCCCCCCGAGGAGAACCGCCACATAGGTGAGCTTATGCAGCTTACGCCATGAAGCCGCGCCCAGCTTGCGAATGGAAAGATTGTTGGATGTAACAGCCAACGGCAACAGCAAGGCAAAGCTTGCCATGCCGACAGTGATGTAGGGTCTCTTCCAGATATCGTCCCACATCTGGCCCCACAGCAAACTCATATCCAGAACAACCCACACAAGAAGGTGCAGGGCCACATAGGTGAATGCCAGCACACCAAGCGTCCGGCGGAATTTAAGTAGGTTCAGACCAAGATACCTGCGCAAGGGTGTAACACATAGGCCCGCGACCAATAACTGCAGCGCGATAAGCCCAAGCTCATGCTCAAGCGCCTTGATCGGCTCGCGCCCCAAACCGCCTGTTTGGGCAAGATAAAGCAACCAAGGCACCGGCAGGAGAAACACGATATAGACAAGCCATGTCGGCACAGGGCGTATAAAGCTGTTGATACGGTCAATGATGTTGGTCATGTGGCTCTCCTGACATTTACGGCCAGAGGCATTTGCCAAACAAAACGGACCGGACCTTTTATAAGCCCGATCCGTTCCTAATGGTAAAGTATTTAGAAAGTTTCCTGCAGCGTCATATCCGCATAAAGCGAGCCGACTTCTTCCTCATAGCCGTTCAGCTTGAGAGTGGGGATACGTTTGGCAAACAGACCTCCGCCTACCACCCTCTCAGACGCCTGACTCCAGCGAGGATGATCCAGCTCGGGGTTCACATTACTATAGAACCCGTATTCTCTGGCGTTGGCTTTATTCCAGCTTGTTGGTGGCTGGGTGTCCGTCAGCGTGATCTTCACAATCGACTTGATAGATTTGAAGCCATACTTCCAAGGCACAACCAGCCTCAGCGGTGCGCCGTTCTGGTTTGGAATGTCTTTGCCGTAGATACCCGTCGCCATCATCGTGAGCGGATGCATCGCCTCATCCAGCCGCAGACCCTCTACATAGGGCCAGTCCAGAACCGGAAAACGCACGCCCGGCATCTCGTCGGGAAGAACCGCGGTCTCGAATGCTACGTATTTTGCACCTGACTGAACCCCTGCCATATCAAGCAGATCGGCCAGCTCGAAGCCGTTCCACGGGACAACCATGGACCATGCCTCAACACAACGGAAACGGTAGATTCGCTCCTCGATAGTCATTGCCTTCAGAATATCTTCGAACGCATAGCGGCCGGGCTTATCAACCATACCGCCGATCTCGACACTCCACGGTTTTGTCGTCAGATCGCCGGCATAACGGGCGGGATCATCCTTGCCCGTTCCGAACTCATAGAAGTTGTTATACTGGGTGATGTCCTCATAGGCACTCGGCTCGAGCGTTTCACCAGCAGCAAAACCGGCACCTGCACCCATGGACGCCAAGCCGACACCGGCGGCAGCCCCGCCCATCAATTGTCGGCGGTTCAGAAATGCGGCTTCATCCGTCACGTGGTGGTCTTTGAGCGTATTTTTCCAGCGCAGTGCCATCGGCTCTCTCCTTATCTGTTATCAGAATAGGTAGGGGCCACCGGTCTATGCGCCAAACTGTTTTTGCGCAAATGTCACAATATACACCGGATTGTTAGAATTCACCCCAGCACCCCAATGCCGAACCACAGCATACCGCCCCCAATGGCCTGCAATGCAGGGGACAAGGCGCATCGTCAAAATGCCGCAAGCCAAGCGGATCTGACGGCGGATTTGTGCCTGATTTACAAACGATTGGTAATTTACCGCCCAAGCATGGCCGCCTAGCTCACCGCTCTAACCGGTCAAGGAAATTTACACCAAAATACCTGCGAACCAAAGCCCGCCGTGCGCGTAGTAGTCGCAATGCAAACACGCATTTACGACAACCAAGGAGACTGACATGTTTCGTACAACAATACTGTCACTTACGGCCGCCGCAGCACTTACCACATCCGCCTTTGCTTCGGACAACAACAAAGACATTGTAGATACCGCCGCGAACGCCGGAGAGTTTTCGACCCTGTTAGCAGCCGCAGAGGCGGCAAACCTTGTGGAAGCACTTAAGGGGGACGGACCCTATACTGTCTTTGCGCCAACTGACGCCGCTTTTGCCGCGCTACCCGAAGGCACTGTAGAGACACTGTTGCTTCCGGAGAACAAAGAGCAGCTGGCCGCGATCCTGACGTACCACGTCGTACCAGGCAAGATCATGTCGACTGACCTGATTGATGATAGCGAAGCGATAACCGTGAACGGCGATACGATCATGATCGACCTCGATAATGGTGTGATGATTGACGATGCAACCGTGACCCAAGCGGATATCGAAGCGTCAAACGGTGTGATCCACGTCATCGACACAGTAATCCTGCCAGACGTTTAAGACCTGCCAACGACAAAAAGCAAAGCCTGCCGGCCATTAAGGTCGGCAGGCGAATTTAAGTGTCGATATCATGGGGCGTGCCGAACATACATCGGCACGCCATTTGCTTAGTGGACTGTCGCCTCATCCGGCTTGGGTCTGTTGCTCGGCGATACGCGATCCCCGATGATCAACCCGTCAGCCTCCGCAGTGACCGGAATAGTGTCGCCATCCGCCACATCACCGGACAACAACATCTCTGCCAGCGGGTTTTGCAGCGACGACTGGATCACCCGTTTCAGCGGGCGCGCGCCGAACACAGGATCATACCCCTCATCCGCAAGCCACTTGCGCGCATCATCGTCAAGCGCCAGCTCGATCTTGCGAGCCGCAAGCCGTTTAAGCAGCCGCGCCATCTGGATCGTAACGATGCCGTCCATATCCGCACGGTTGAGGCGGTCAAAGATGATCGTCTCATCCAGACGGTTGAGGAATTCGGGGCGGAAGTGCGCCCGCACCGCATCCATCACATTACGCTTGGCATCGGCCATGTCGCTGCCTTCGGGTGCATTGCTGAGCGCTTGCGCCCCAAGGTTAGACGTCAGGATGATCAGCGTTTGCTTGAAATCCACGGTCCGCCCCTGCCCGTCTGTCAGCACACCATCATCCAACACCTGCAACAGCACGTTGAACACATCGGGATGCGCCTTCTCAACCTCATCGAACAGGACCACCTGATAGGGGCGCCTGCGTACAGCTTCGGTCAGCACACCACCTTCGTCATAGCCGACATATCCGGGAGGGGCCCCGATCAGACGCGCCACCGCGTGTTTCTCCATGAACTCCGACATGTCGATGCGCACCATGGCGCTGTCATCGTCAAACATGAACTCGGCCACGGCCTTGGTCAGCTCGGTCTTACCCACGCCTGTTGGCCCAAGGAACAAGAAGCTACCCAGCGGACGGTCTTCATCATTCAGACCTGCACGCGACCGGCGCACAGCGTTGGCGACTGCTTTGACCGCCTGATCCTGACCGATGACGCGGCTGTGCAATTGCTCTTCCATGCGCAGCAGCTTGTCACGCTCACCTTCCAGCATTTTACCGGCAGGGATACCCGTCCACCGCTCAACCACGCTGGCGATCTGGTCGGGGCGTACAGCCTCTTCCACCATCATGCCATCATCACGAGATTCCGCCTCGTCCAACTGGCGTTCAAGATCGGGAATCACACCGTAAGACAGCTCACCCGCCTTAGCGAGGTTGCCATCGCGCTTGGCGATGTCTAATGCGGCGCGGGCGTGATCCAGCTGCTCTTTGATGACGCGTGTGCCTTCCAGCTTGTCACGCTCGGCCTGCCAGCTCGCGGTCATCTGCGCGCTGCGTTCTTTCAGGTCAGCCACATCCTTCTGCAAAACCTCAAGACGATCCTTCGACGCCTGATCATCCTCAAGCTTGAGCGCCTCTTCCTCGATCTGCAACTGCATCACCTGGCGGTCCAACGCATCCAGCTCTTCGGGCTTGCTGTCGACCTCCATGCGCAAACGGCTGCCTGCCTCATCCATAAGGTCGATCGCCTTATCCGGCAGGAACCGGTCCGTGATATAACGGTGGCTGAGCGTTGCCGCCGCCACAAGCGCACTGTCCGTGATACGCACGCCGTGATGCAGCTCGTACTTCTCTTTAATACCGCGCAGAATGCTGATCGTGTCCTCAACCGTAGGCTCCAGAACCATCACAGGCTGGAACCGCCGCGCAAGGGCCGCGTCCTTCTCTACATACTTACGGTATTCTTCCAACGTCGTGGCACCGATACAGTGTAGCTCACCCCGGGCAAGTGCAGGTTTGATCAGGTTAGCCGCATCCATAGCGCCATCCGCCTTACCCGCACCAACAAGCGTGTGCATCTCGTCGATGAACAAAATGATCTCACCTGCGGCCTGTGTGACCTCGGTCAGCACCGCCTTCAGCCGCTCTTCGAACTCACCACGGTATTTGGCGCCCGCAATCAGCGCCCCCATGTCCAGCGCGAGCAGCTTCTTACGCCGCAAGCTCTCTGGCACGTCGCCATTGACGATGCGCAAGGCAAGACCTTCGGCAATCGCGGTCTTACCCACGCCCGGCTCCCCGATCAAAACCGGGTTGTTTTTCGTCCGGCGGCTCAGCACCTGCATGGCACGGCGAATTTCCTCGTCACGGCCAATGATCGGGTCAATCTTGCCCTCCTCAGCCCGTGCAGTCAGATCCTGCGCGTATTTCTTGAGCGCGTCATAGCCATCTTCGGCACTGGCACTGTCTGCCGTGCGCCCCTTGCGCAGATCGTTGATCGCAGCGTTGAGCGATTGCGCCGTCACCTTACCGGCGTCCAGCGCCGTCTTGGCACCGGATTTAACCATGCAAAGCGCCATCAAAATGCGCTCCACAGGGACGAAACTGTCACCTGCCTTCTTGGCCAGTGCTTCCGCTTCGGCCAAAACGCGCGTGGTCGCACCGTCCAGATATGTCTGGGCCGCCTCGCCAGTCACCTTTGGCATCTTGCCAAGCGCAATATCAACCGCCTGCTTTACCGCGGCGGCATCTCCGCCTGACGCATTAATGAGGTTACTTGCCAGCCCCTCATCGTCGTCCATCAATGCTTTTAGAATGTGCTCGGGCGCCAGCCGTTGGTGGCTATCGCGCGTCGCAATTGTCTGGGCAGCCTGCACGAACCCGCGCGACCGCTCCGTGAACTTACTCAAGTCCATGGCCTTCTCCTTTTTGATAAGCGCCCAATCGTCGCTGCACCCGCTTGGCGGCATACATCATGTCTGGGCCTGTACACGTTATGTGGGAACAATCTGGTGCGGATCAAGATGTCGATCACATCAAATCGGGACCCGTTCGAGCACTCTCAGGCGTGATTTCGCGTCGAATCAATTCCCGAATCGAAGAAAATTCGCGGATCAGCCGTGTAAATTTATGTCAATAAAATATATGCATTTTATGCATTTAACGAAGCCGTGATCGCTTTTTACCACACCAACAGGAACTTTTTGCGTTATAAAAGGTTATAATTTCAACAGCAGTAGTCATTTATAACATAACGGCAGAAAAAAAGCTGGACACACGGACGCGAATGAGGAAACGAAAATGAGCAAGCAAAAGATTCAGATCAGCGAAGTTGTTTATAACGCTGCGAACCAGTGCTTTGAGGCGTTGGTCAGCGTCGACACCGGCAACAAGATGATCAAATACCCCTGCTCAATCGACGCTCCCATCACCATGAGCTTTGAGCAAGCCACCAAAGGCCTCACCACCCAAGCATTGCGCCGCCACAAATCCCGCGACGGCATGCATTCCCAGATGCGTCACCACGTGGCGACGGTACGCGCTGGTCGCCAACGGTTTGACCCGCGCAGCTGGCTGGCACAACTCGGCTTTGGATCGCTTGATAGCGCGGCCTAAGGCCAACACAGTTTTCCGCCTTTGCGCGACCTACCCCTCCGATGCGTGCAACTGTCCCTGCACTCCGGAGCACCGCGCAAAACCACAGACGAGCGCCTGCCTGCACTGTCTGTGATACTCAGGCCCGATCCGCGATTACGCGATCGGGCCTTTTTTTATGTACAGCGCTCCTCCAGTACCATATGCCACAAGACGTTTGCCCACCCCTTGGCCCTGATGGAGACTCACCGATGACTGCCCCCAAATCCGACGACCGCCTGATTGTTGCCCTCGATGTTCCGAACGCTGTTGCAGGGCTCGATCTTGCTGAACGTCTAGGCGAGTCCGTGAACTTCTATAAAATCGGCCTCGGGATGCTGACAGGTGGCGGCTTGGCCCTCGCCAACGAGCTCAAGCAAGAGCAGGGAAAACGCATTTTCCTTGATATGAAACTATTCGACATAGGCGCCACGGTTGAGGCCGCCGTGCGGGGGCTAGCCCAGTTTGATCTGGATTTCCTGACCGTGCATGGCGACCCTCACGTTGTGCGCGCGGCCAAGCAAGGGGCCGCCGGCAGCAATATGAAAATTCTCGGCGTGACGATCCTAACGTCGCTTGACCGTGCAGATCTGGATGCAAGCCTGATCTGCGCAGGCGACCTGCCCGATCTGGTTGTAACGCGCGCAGGCCGCGCATTTGATGCAGGTGCGGACGGCATCATCGCCTCTCCACAAGAGGCCGCGCTGATCCGCGCCCTGCCAGAGGCCGCAGGCAAATTGATCATCACCCCCGGCGTACGTCCGACCGGTGCAGCCTTGGGCGATCAAAAGCGTGTGGCAACCCCCGCTCAGGCCATCCAGAACGGGGCCGATCATGTCGTCGTAGGCCGCCCCATTCACGCCGCAACAGATCCTGTCGCAGCCGCCCACGACGTCTTGCGCGACATCGCATCTGTATCCCCGACAACTTAGCCGTGTGCCAAATTCGCCACATCAGAGCAAATTGACCATAGGTAAACCTCTGCCTCGCTATGGCATACATTGGTTTTATGTTAAGCAATAGGTGGTGATACTCCCCGACGAACTGGTTATTCTCAATGTTCGTCAACTCCCCCCCGCTAAGCGAAGCGGGGGGATTTTCAGAAAAAATCAGTTTTTCAAATAGTTGCATCCCGCTGAGCGACCCATATGGCCAACCGCTCCTGAAAGGCAGGCACCGCTTTGGGGTGCGTCAGAAACCTGTGCTCTGACATCATGCGCCACTCTTGCCCCTCGTCTCCGAATACAACACGATCCTGAAACTCATGCGGCATCTGCGCAACAAAGAACCATTTCGCCTGTACGCCTTCGAAAAAGCGGCGCCCCCAACACAGCGCCGCAGGCGGCACGACAATACCCAGCTCTTCGCGGCATTCACGCAGCGCACAATCCTGTGGCGTCTCATCGCCCTCCCGACCACCGCCCGGCAGGTCCCAATGATCGGCAAAAATCAGACCCGGCGTGGCATCCCGCAAAATCACGCACAGCTCCTCTCCCAGATACAGGGCAAGCTTGGCCCCGCCAAAGGGCGCGCCGTCATAAGGTTCAATGTCGAATTGCATAGCTCTCCAGCCGTGTTGCCCCTATGATCAATCATCCAGATCCACAGCACAATGGCCGTTATGCCCGCCCTTTGCCGCGATTGCCTGACCCAATTTGAAGACGCGCGTCGGTGCCCCGCCTGCGCCAGTCCGCGTGTGGCACGCCATCCCGAGCTGTGGGATCTGAGCGTGGCCCATATGGATTGCGATGCCTTTTACGCCTCGGTCGAGAAACGCGATGATCCGTCACTGGAAGGCAAGCCCGTGATCATTGGCGGCGGTCAACGCGGTGTTGTATCGACCGCGTGCTATGTCGCGCGCATCCGCGGCGTCCGTTCGGCCATGCCAATGTTTCAAGCACTCAAACTATGCCCCGAGGCCGTGGTTATCCGGCCAAGGATGGATGAATACGTCAAAGCCTCCCGCGCCATCCGCGCCATGATGGAAGAACTCACCCCCGCGATCGAACCGCTTTCACTGGACGAGGCATTTCTGGATATGAGCGGCACCGCCCGCCTGCATGGCGCGCCTCCTGCCGTGATGCTGGCGCGACTGGTCCGGCGCATGAAAACCGAATTAGGGCTGACCGGTTCAATCGGGCTAAGCCATAACAAGTTTCTGGCCAAAGTCGCCTCGGACCTCGACAAACCTCACGGGTTTTCCGTTATCGGTCAGGCTGAGACGATGGATTTTCTAAGTGATAAGCCCGTGCGCATGATCTGGGGTGTGGGGGCGGCGGCCCAAGCATCACTGGAAAAGGCGGGAATTCGGACATTTACAGACCTTTTGCGCTGGGAACAGGCCGATCTGATCGCCCGCTTCGGGAGCATGGGTGACCGCCTGTGGCATCTGGCCCGCGGTCAGGATCGTCGACGTGTTTCCGCGCATAGCCCCATGAAATCCATCACAAACGAAACAACCTTTAGCCAAGACACCTCTGATCCGGATATATTGGATGGCCATATCTGGCGCATGGCAGAAAAAGTCGCCGACCGCGCCAAGGCCAAGAACCTCGCCGGCCGCGTGGTCACGCTCAAACTCAAGCGCGCGGATCACACACTACTGTCGCGGCGCGTCGCACTTAGCGATCCGACACAGTTGGCGGACCGGATTTACCGAACGACCCGCGGCCTGTTTGATCAGGTAAAAGAAAAAGGGCCCTACCGCCTGTTGGGCTGCGGGTTGGCAGAGCTTTCCGATGCCGAGGAAGCCGATAAACTTGGTGATTTGCTGGACCCAGATGCAACAAAACGTTCTCGGGCTGAGCGCGCAACAGACGCGATCCGCGACCGCTTTGGCTCGGATGCGATCGTCAAAGGCCGCACTTTGCGCTGAAGGTCCATCGGGGCACCGGTTTTATTCCGCCGCGAGCGAGGTTCGTCCCTGACCGATATCGGCCACATCTGCGACAACCTTGCGCAACGCCGCCCGGACCGATTCGAAATCTCCGTTCGGACGAATAAGCTGCTCATTCATATAAAGCGAACGGTCGATTTCGACTTGAACAGCGTGCTGCCCTTTGGACGGTTTACCATAGGCCTGCGTGATATAAGCCCCTGCAAAGGGCACATTGCGCGTAACGCTAAAACCGGCCTGCTCGAACGCGGCTTCGATCCGGTCCACGACCTCACCACTGGCGGCTGCACCGAATCGGTCACCAAGAACCACATCAGGGCGGCGCATGCCCCCCCGCGCCACGCTATCCATCGCTTCATGCGGCATCGAATGGCAATCAATCAGCACGGTTTGGCCATGCCGCGCATGAGCCGCATCAAGCAGCGATTGCAGTTTTTCGTGATAGGGTTCCCAATAACGGGCGATGCGATCCTGAGCCTCGGCCAGTGTAATTTTACCACGGTAAATCGCGCGCCCGTTGGCCACCACACGTGGGATTACCCCCAAACCGGACGCCACCCGCGGGTTATGCGCCAAACGCCGCGCGCCTTCGATAAGAGCGGGGTCAAGCTCATCACGTGCGCGATTAAGGTCAACATATGCACGCGGAGCCCCTGCTTTTATGAAAACTGCGCCGTATTCAGGCGCGCATTCAAACAGTTGATCCACAAACGCATCCTCGGATGACCGGATCGCATGTTCGTTTAAAACTGTCTTTCGCAGGAAGGACCACGAATAATCCCGCCCCGAATGCGGCGAGGCAAATACGACGCAAGAATCAGGTGTACTGGGGCGCAAAACATCAAAAGCAGCAGCGGGCATAATTGTCTCCTGTTCAACAAAAGACATAGCGCAGTTTATATCGAAGCCAAAAGCCCTTGATCACCTGCTCGACTCCTTTTATAGCACCCAAACGGCGCGATGTTTTCGCGCCCCGTTTTTGTTCGGGGCATGGGACGCGCGCTCATATAGTGGGTGATTAGCTCAGCGGTAGAGCACTTCGTTGACATCGAAGGGGTCACTGGTTCGATCCCAGTATCGCCCACCATGTATTCACTGGCACGTCCCGTTGCGCGGATGTGCTGCCCGTAACCCCGGCGCTGGCCCGCGCCACGATAATAGGAAGGAATGGACTAATGAAAGTTCGCAATTCACTCCGCTCGCTCAAGAATCGGCACCGCGACTGCCGTGTTGTGCGTCGCAAAGGCCGCGTCTACGTGATCAACAAAACCCAGAAGCGTTTCAAAGCCCGTCAGGGTTAATCGAATCGCATTTGGCGAAACAAAGGCTGCTCCTTAACGGGGGCAGCCTTTTCCGTTGCCCAATCCCGTTATCCTGCAAAGCAGTAGCGCGACCTGATTGTCAGTCCCAGATGCGGATCCTCGTGTCGCAGGCCCGACTGTTTCGGCAACCTTCCGGCAAAAGCATCTTTGCCGAGCCCCAAATAGTGACAAATCTGCAGCGAACGCGCCTCTGCCTGGACCTGATCCCCTAAATCCACTTTCGTCAGATCAATCAAATGACCCGCTTTGCGGCGCAACCCGATGACCTCAAATGTCAAAGCCTCGGGCATCTCGATCACTTTGGTCTGTCCATGACGGCCAAACATCGCCTCCTCCCCCTGCCATGTTATCCCCGAAGCAAAGCGCACACGAAAAGTCCCCGGCGGGACCAACACGCGGAAAAACGCCCCGCCCGTGATGTAGGCCGCCAATACATCCGCATCGGTTTGTTCATCTGACAACAACAAAACATAGTTCTGGCCGGACCGGGTTTTAACCTGAAGCGGGAATACGGCTGGCAATCCGGTGCGGTTCCACATCAAGCCCGGTCGCGGCCCATCGCCCTGTGCCTGCGCCATTACTGCGCACAGCATTAAAAACAGAGCCCCCCATAGGGATACATATCTCAACCGCATATCAGGCCTCCCTACAGGTGCCTCGGCCGCTAGCCTAACTGAAAAACCCCACAGCACCAAACACGGGCAGGTGAATGCGCTGGACCTTGCCAAGTGCAGCACACAGTATACCTGCAAGCCACATCTAACACATAAAGGATACAACCATGGCCGAATACACCCCACCAAAAGTCTGGACATGGGACGCGGAAAGCGGCGGAAAATTCGCATCAATCAACCGTCCCATCGCGGGTGCCACCCACGACAAAGAGCGCCCCGTCGGCAAACACCCGATCCAGCTTTACTCGTTGGCTACACCCAATGGCGTAAAGGTCACAGTCCTGCTCGAAGAGCTGCTGGCCGCAGGCCACACCGGAGCAGAATATGACGCATGGCTGATCAACATCAGCGACGGTGATCAATTCGGTTCGGGCTTTGTTGAGGTAAACCCCAACTCGAAAATTCCCGCGCTTATGGATCATTCTGACGGCGCGCCGCAGCGCGTTTTCGAATCCGGCTCTATCCTGCTGTATCTGGCCGAGAAATTCGGTGCCTTCATGCCCACCGATCCCGCCCTTAAAACCGAAATGATGAATTGGCTGTTCTGGCAAATGGGCTCTGCGCCCTACCTTGGCGGCGGCTTTGGTCACTTTTATGCCTATGCGCCTGAGAAATTCGAATATCCAATCAATCGCTTCACGATGGAAACCAAGCGCCAGCTTGATGTGATGGACCGCCATCTGGCCGAGAATGAATATTTTGCAGGCGATTATTCCATCGCGGATATCGCGATCTGGTCATGGTATGGCCAATTGGTGCTGGGTCGCTTGTATGACGCCGCCGAATTCCTTGACGTAGAAAGCTACACAAACGTCATGCGTTGGGCCAAGGCAATTGATGCACGTCCTGCCGTTCTGCGCGGCCGCATGGTCAACCGCCCGTTTGGTGAGCCCGAGATGCAGCTGCATGAACGCCACGACGCCTCGGATTTCGAGACAAAGACACAAGACAAGATCGCCAAAGAGTAACCTGCTGGCGCGCGCCACTCCCATTGTGGCGCGCGCCTAGCGCCGGCCGACCTGCCGGCAAATCAGGATCACTGGCAACAACCCCATCGCCACAATCACAAGGCTGGGCACCGCCGCGCCCTCTAACCGCTCGTCACTGGCGAGCTGATAGGCTTGCACTGCCAATGTGTCAAAGTTGAACGGACGCATGATCAAGGTCGCGGGCAGTTCTTTCATCACATCCACGAAAACGATCAACAGCGCTGTCAGCAGACTGGGCGCAAGGATCGGCAAATGCACACGGCGCAACGTGCCAAACGGCCCCTGCCCCAATGAGCGCGACGCCGCATCCATATTCACATGCACCATCGCCTGTCCGCCCTCATAGGCCCCCAAAGCAGCCGCGAGGAACCGGACCATATAAGCGATCACCAACAGCCAGATGGAGCCGGTGATCAACAGCCCGGTCGAGATATCAAATGTCGCACGCATCCACGCGTCCAGCGCGTTATCAAAGGCCGCAAAGGGCACCATAAGGCCAACGGCAATCACGCCACCAGGCACCGCATAACCCAAACGCGCGACATAGGCCGTCGATTGGGACAAACGACCAACTTTCATACGCTGGAAATACCCCACGCAAATCGCAGCCGTTACTGTCACCACAGCGGCCACCGATGCCAATGTGGCCGAATTCTTGATGAATCCGACATAACGCGCGCTCAACAGGTTCTGCTCGGATCCGATGCCCATAAAGAACAAAACGATAACGGGCAGAATCGCACCAAACACCACCGGCAATCCACACAGCAGCATCGCCGCCACAGATCGCCAACCCTTTAAAACCGCAGCGGGTGCGGTTTGCGTCTGGCGTGCCGGATCATGGTAGCGTGCCTTGCCCCGTTGCGCCCGCTCCAACATAGCCAACAGCAAGGCAAAGCTGAGCAAACACAGCGCAAGCTGCGCCGCCCCCACACGGTCAAAAAGCGAGAACCAGCTGGTGTAGATACCCGTGGCAAAGGTTTGCACACCGAAATAGGCCACCGTGCCGAAATCCGCGATGGTTTCCATAACGGTCAGCAGAACGCCCCCCGCAATTGCCGGACGGGCGAGAGGGAGGCTCACCTTGAAAAACGCAGCCCAAGGAGAAGAGCCCAGCGCGCGCGCCGCTAGAAATGTGCTACCGCTTTGTTGTAGAAATGCCGCCCGGGCCAGCAGGTAAACGTACGGATACAATACCAGAACCAACATACAGGCCGCGCCGCCCAGCGATCGGATTTCGGGGAACCAATAATCACGCGGCCCCCACCCCGTTAAATCACGCAGCGTGGTCTGCACGATGCCCGGATGGTCAAGCACATGAGTATAGGCATAGGCCAGCACATAGGCCGGAAAAGCCAACGGCAGCACCAGCGCGATTTCGAAGAATCGCACCCCCGGGAAACGGGTCATCGTCACTAACCATGCCGCGCCGACACCGATGGCAAACGTCCCTGTTGCCACCAGCACAACCAACGCAAGCGTGGTGCCAATATAGCGTCCCAGCACTGTTTGCGCCAAATGCTGAACCGTATCTGTGCCGCCCGACAGCGATGCCAAAAGCACCGCAACCATCGGCAACGCGCAAATGACAGCCACCACCAGCGCCACAACCGAAAGAGGACGCGCGCCATCGCTGCGCTTTTTGGGAATTTGAACTTGAACATGGGCCATGGCCCTATGTCGACTATTTTAGTCGGAAAGAAAAGCCACTGGCTGCGTAGCTAGCCATCATAACTTCGTTGATCTTCGATCACCAACCCGTCCTTGGGCAGGCTGTCTGGCGCGACGACCTCTACCGTCCCTTTGAGCTTGAGCAACGACGCCACCGTTCTGGAATACGCCTCGACATCAGGCTGTGCGCTTTCGATTTGCACAGTCATCACGTCCTGCTCTTCCGCACGCGAAGCAACTACCCGCACACGGATGATTTCGGGATGCTGTGCGACCACTTGGGCCACCTGTTCAGGGCGCACAAACATGCCTTTGATCTTGGTTGTCTGATCCGCACGGCCCATCCACCCCTTGATGCGCGTGTTGGTACGCCCGCAAGGGGACACGCCCGCCATGACAGCGCTCAAATCTCCGGTCGCCAAGCGGATCAACGGATAATCGGGGTTAAGCGTGGTCACGACGACCTCGCCAACCTCACCCTCGGGCACGGGAATACCGGTGCCCGGCGTCACGATTTCAACAATCACGCCCTCATCAACGATCAACCCCTCCATTGCGGGCGTCTCATAGGCGATATTGCCCAGATCGGCCGTGGCATAGCTTTGCAAACAGGTGATACCCCGCGCCGCATACCAATCACGCAAGGACGGAAACAGCGCACCACCGCCCACGGCAGCCTTGGTGATGCCAAGGGTCACACCCATCTCGTCCGCCTTTTCCAAAATCACCTTCAGGTAATCTGGCGTGCCTGCATAGGCCGTCGACCCAACATCGCGCGCGGCGATGACTTGCAGCTCCGTCTGGCCCGTGCCCGCAGGCAGGATCGTCGCACCGACTGCCCGTGCGCCACTTTCGAAAATCATACCCGCAGGGGTAAGGTGATAGCCAAAACAATTGTGTACGATGTCCTCTTTCCCAATGCCTACCGCATGCAGAAAGCGCCCCATACGCCACCAGTCATGCGCGTCAGACGAAGGCTCATAAATCGGGCCGGGGGATTGGAAGACATGGCTAAAACCATTTGCAGGTCTGGTCGTGAAACCGCCAAACGGAGCATCCGCGGCCTGCGCGCGACCCAGATCGGATTTGCGCAAAACCGGCAGCGCGGCCAAGGCCTCAATGCTTGTCACGACGGCTGGATCGATCCCGTCCAAATGCCCCGCGTAACCTGACAGTTTTTGCGCGCGTGCAACCTGCTGGGGCAGCCCATTGGCATAAGCCGCCGTACGCTCTTGTCGGCTGCGGGTTTCAAGATCGTCAAAGTTGCTCATATCAATCATTCATCCATTCATTGCGCCACAGCTACACCGCGACGCCAAACAACCGGCCAACCGCAGCGGTCACCGCCATCGCCAGCCCGCCCCAGAAAACCACCCGCAAAGCCGCAGGCCCAACGGCCGCACCGCCAGCAACAGCGCCCAACCCACCCAGGCCTGCCAAAGCAATCAGGGTGACAATTACAACAACGGGGATCACAGCCCCAACAGGCGCAAAGAAGGCCGCGATCAATGGCACCGATGCAAAAACACTAAAGGTGACAGCGGATGTGACCGCTGCCAGCAGCGGCTGCGCGGCTTGCACCTCTGTCAGGCCGAGCTCGTCGCGCACATGCGCCACCAATGCGCCTTTCTCCGTCAGCTCGCGGGCCACCAACTGGGCCGTGGCATCGGACAATCCGCGCGACCTGTAAATATCGGCCAGCTCGGCCTCTTCGCCAGCCGGATCATCAAGAAGGGCCTGCCGCTCCCGCTCAACATCTGCATCTTCGAGATCCGCCTGCGACGATACGCTGACATATTCGCCCGCCGCCATCGACATGGCACCCGCAGCCAGCCCCGCCGCACCGGCGATCAAAACCGCACGCGGATTTGGATCAGCTGCCGCAACGCCCACGATGATCGAGGCAACCGATACAATCCCGTCGTTTGCCCCCATCACGGCGGCGCGCAACCACGCGACCCGATCCACAAGATGTGGGTCATCACTATGTGCTGAGGGCTCCATGTCAGCTCAACCAACGCTTGCGGCGGCGATAGCTACGCACGTCCCGAAAGCTCTTTCGCCCTTCGTCTGACATGCCAAGGTAGAACTCTTTCACATCCTGATTTTCCCGCAGGTCAGCGGCAGGGCCATCCATCACCACGCGGCCACTCTCAAGGATGTATCCATAATGCGCAAATCTCAGCGCGACATTGGTGTTCTGCTCTGCAAGCAGAAAGGTCACGCCTTCCTTTTCATTAATTTCTTTAACAATCTGGAAAATCTGTTCCACCAACTGCGGGGCCAACCCCATGGACGGCTCATCCAGCAGGATCGTCTCGGGGCGGCTCATCAGCGCGCGGCCCACCGCACACATCTGCTGCTCACCGCCCGAAGTATACCCCGCCTGCGATTTGCGCCGTTCGCGCAGACGCGGAAAATAGTTATACACCATCTCGAGGTCCGCCGCGATTGCGCCCTTGCCATCCGTGCGGGTGTAGGAGCCGGTGAGCAGGTTCTCCTCGATCGTCAGATGCTCAAAACAATGACGGCCCTCCATCACCTGAACCACGCCATTTTTCACCGTCTCGGCAGGATCTTGGGCTGCAATCGACTGGCCACGATACTTGATCGAGCCCTTCGTCACCTCGCCCCGCTCCGAGGCAAGCAGCCCCGAAATCGCCTTGAGCGTTGTCGTCTTGCCAGCACCATTACCGCCCAGCAGCGCGGTAATACCGCCTTTGGGCACATTCAGGCTGACGCCTTTGAGCACAAGGATCACGTGATTATAGATCACCTCGATGTTGTTCACTTCGAGCAGGTTCTCGACCTCAACCGCGGCGGGGGTGGTGGTGTCCAACATGTCCCTCGATCCTTTTTGAATGGGTAAACCTCTGGCCGCGACACAGATGCCCGGCCAGAGAACACCTGACTTAGTTACAGCCTGGCGTGATTTTGTTTTCCGCAGCATAAGACGCGGCATCCTCGGAAACCAATGAGTCGATTAGCGCCTTATCTGTAGGCGAAAAATCCGAAATCAGGCTCCATGTCTTGGCCGATGCATCCCATTGGGTCACTCCCACAAGGCCATCGCCGCCATGGTTCTGGCACGACACTTTGAACGAAGGCCCGAAATTCGGCAGGCCAAGGGCCTCCATCTTTGCTTCGGTGATCTCCAACGCTTCCATGCCATCGCGCATTTGACTGGGGTTGATATCCGCCGTGCCATGGATTTCCTGCGCAGTTTTAGCAGCCTCAGCGGCAAGCATCGCAGCATAAAGACCACGGTTGTACAGAACAGTACCGATCTGATCCCCCGCACCCGAGGCATTGCCGGCATCAACAACATACTTTTGAATGTCGTCAAAAACGGGGAAGTCATCCCCCACACCGTGGAAGGTAAGCGCCTTATACCCATTGGCCGCAGCGCCCGCTGCAAGCACGTCATTCTCTGAACCTGACCACCAGACGCCAATGAAATTTTCCATCGGGAATCGGATGTTGGCCGCCTCCTGAATGGCCACCTGATTCATCACACCCCAGCCGTACATGATCACATAGTCCGGCTTATCACGGCGAATTTGCAACCACTGGGATTTCTGCTCCTGACCGGGATGGTCAACAGGCACTTCCTTGAACTCGAAACCATGCGTTTCGCTCAGATCGGTCAAGGTGCGGATCGGCTCCTTGCCGTATGCCGAGTTGTGATAGACCAGCGCGATTTTCTTGCCTTTCAAATCCCCGCCGTTCTCCTCCAGCAAGTAATTGATCGCACCCGACGCGCCATCCCAATAGTTTGCAGGGTAGTTGAATGTGTGGCTGAACACTTCACCGCTCTTTGCAGACGTGCGGCCATAGCCCATCGTGTGCATCGGAATATCATCCGCCGTTGTTTTCGGGATCAACTGATAGGTGATACCCGTGGAAAGCGGTTGATACACCAACCCGCCACCGCCCTTGAGCGACTCGTAACACTCCACACCTTTTTCGGTGTTATAACCCGTCTCGCATTCCGGCACCGAAGTCATCACTCCGCCAATGCCACCGTCACGGGCATTCAGCATCTTGAAATAATCCGCATAGCCATCCGCAAACGGGATACCGCCCGCCGCATATGGGCCAGTGCGATAGCTCAACGAGGGGAACACAAGGTCCGCCATCACGGGGCTCGCCGCCATCATGGCAGCGACGGCATATGTACCTAATCTATATTTCATCAGTCGTTTCCTCCCTTGGATTTCATCCGATTGGTCGTACGCAGGGTTTTCCCCGCTGTTTTATCATGCCCCTATCCATCAATGCGGAAAGGGCCACAGCCTTAATTTCTCTTTGGCCACGCGCCACAATTGGGCAATCCCGTGTGGCTCTGCGATCAGGAATACGATGATCAGCAGCCCTACGATCACCAGCTGCAAATGCGCGACAATATCAGTGGGCCAGCCAAACCAATCGACCCCCACCACCTTCAGCGCGACCGGCAAAAGCACCAGAAATGCAGCGCCGGCAAAACTGCCAAAAATGCTACCCAACCCGCCGATGATAATCATGAATAACACAAGGAATGACTTGGTAATGCCAAAGGCCTCGCCCACTTCCACAGCCCCTAAATAAATCGCGAAAAACAACGCTCCCGAAATGCCGATAAAGAACGAAGACATCATGAAAGCAGTCAACTTTGCCTTTAATGGGTTCACGCCAATGATCTCGGCCGCGATATCCATATCGCGGATGGCCATCCACTTACGCCCCGCAGATCCCCGCGTCAGATTGCGCGCAATATAAGCACTGATAATCGTGAAAAAGAGACAGAACAGATAAGCCGCCCAAGGCTCTGTTGAGGGGCCTGTGATCAGAACCCCCAATAAATCACGCTCGGGCGCGCTGATCTGGCCCGAAGCAGAATAATTATAGAACCAGGCCACACGGTTGAACAACCAGACCAAGAAAAACTGCGCAGCCAGCGTTGCCACAGCAAGGTAAAACCCCTTGATCCGTAGGCTCGGCAGCCCGAACAACACACCAACAAAGGCCGTCATCACGCCGCCCATAATGACGCTGAAAAAGATGTTGAGCTCCGGCAAACGGAAAAGCAGCTCACCGCCCCACCATATGTCCACACCCGTCATGAACTTATAGCAGCTATACGCTCCCACAGCCATAAACCCGCCGGTCCCAAGGCTCACCTGCCCGCAATACCCCACAAGGATATTCAGCCCCAGCGCCGCAATCGCATAGATCAGGAAGGGCAACAAAAGCGAATTGACCCAATAATCATTGACAACAAACGGCACGACGACGACAGCAAAAAACAGCACCACATAATAACGATACCGGTCAAACTTGATCGGAAATGTCTGCTGATCCTCCGCATAGGTCGTGCTGAAATCACCTGCTTCTCGGTAGAACATCTCAGTACCCCCTGCTTATCATCACAGGGCCTGCGCCGCATACCGGCCCCCTATTTTCTCTAGCCCGAAATACTCTGGGGGAATTGGCCCAAAGGGCCAAGGGGGCTAGCCCCAGCCTAGGTTTGCAACACTCAAACACGCTCAATCATCCTCTCCCCGAACAGACCCTGCGGACGAAACACAAGGAAAACCAGCGCCAGCATGTAGGCAAACCAGTTCTCGGTCGCCCCCCCAAGGAAAGGCGCACCAATCAGGAATTCGAACAGCTTCTCGCCCACACCGATGATCAACCCGCCCACGATGGCACCGGGGATCGAGGTGAAGCCGCCCAGCATCAACACCGGCAAGGCTTTCAACGCGATCAACGACAGTGAAAACTGCACGCCCGATTTCGCCCCCCACATGATCCCTGCGACCAAGGCGACGAACCCTGCCAGCGACCAAACGAACACCCAGATAAAATTCAGCGACACACCCACCGACAAGGCCGCCTGATGGTCATCTGCCACAGCCCGCATCGCGCGCCCCTGCTTGGTATATTGCGCAAATAACACCAGCCCGATGACCAGCAGCGCGGCAATGATGCTGGCTACAATGTCCAGATTGTCGATGAAAAACCCATAGCCGAAAGCTTCATAGGTTGTCCCCTCAAGCCAGACGTTCATCCCCTGTGGCAAGCACAAATCACCCGCACAAACGTTCAACGCCTTCAGCTCGGAGCCCCACATCAGATCGGCCACCCCTTCGAGGAAGTAAGCCAAGCCAATCGTCGCCATGAACAGAATGATCGGCTCTTGCCCCACCAAATGACGGAATACATACCGCTGCACGGCCCAAGCCAGCGCAATCATCACAAACACTGTTAAAACGATGGCAAAGAAGGATGGAACAGACCAGCCAAACTTGTGAATATCAGTCCCAAAGATCGCATTGATCAGATGGGCAAACGGCACCTGCCCGTTCTGGATACCCACCAACGTCATCGCCGCGAATAACGCCATAACCCCTTGGGCATAATTGAAGATACCCGATGCTTTGTAGATCAGCACAAAACCAAGAGCGACCAGCGCATAAAGCACCCCCGCCATCAGCCCGTTGGCAAATACTTCAATCGTGAAGGCCAGTTGTTCGTTCATCTCACATCTCCCTCACTCATGGGCCACACCAAGATAGGCATCAATCACCGCTTGATTGTTGCGCACCTCATGAGGCGTGCCATCGCCAATCTTCTTGCCGTAATCCATCACAACCACACGGTCGCTCAGATCCATCACAACGCCCATGTCGTGCTCAATCAGCGCAATCGTGGTGCCGAACTCATCGTTCACCGATAGGATAAAGCGGCTCATGTCCTCTTTTTCCTCGACGTTCATGCCCGCCATAGGTTCATCCAACAGTAAGATTGACGGCTCAGCCGCCAGCGCGCGCGCCAGCTCGACCCGCTTTTTCAAACCATAAGGCAGCCGCGATACGGGCGTTTTGCGGATTGCCTGAATCTCGAGGAAATCAATGATTCTCTCGGCCACTTCGCGGTTCGCAATTTCCTCACGCTCGGCCGCGCCGCGCCACAGCATCTGGCCCAGCAGGCCGGTTTTCATATGTGTCAGCCGCCCCGTCATCACATTATCGAGCACCGACATGCCTTCAAACAGCGCGATATTTTGGAACGTGCGCGCAATTCCCTGCTCGGCCACCTCAAAGGGCTTCATCGCAGGCCGCCGCGCGCCCTTGTACCACACCTCGCCATCCTGCGGCACGTAGAACCCCGAGATGACATTCAACATCGAGGACTTTCCCGCCCCGTTCGGTCCAATGATCGCGCGAATTTCGCCTTCGCGAATATCGAACGAGATATCCTTGATGGCCTCCACCCCGCCAAACCGCAGGGTGATATTCTTCATTTCCATGACCACCGCGCCAATTGTGCGGCCATCCTCGGTCACGTAACTTTCGACGCTATCTTTCACGCGTGGCCCCCCATCATTCCGCCGCCATCTGGCGACTATCCGCAAATACCTTGGCGCTGCGCACCTCCAGCGTCGCCTTGATCGCGCCTTTGCGCCCGTCCTCATAGGTCACTTCTGTCTCGGTGCTCACCTGTGCCGAGCCGTCATAAAGCGCCGTGATGATATCTTGATATTTGTCTTCAATGATCCGGCGGCGGACCTTGCGCGTGCGGGTCAGCTCCCCGTCATCGGCATCCAGTTCCTTGTGCAGCACAACAAAACGGTGCAGCTGGCAGCCCGACAGCATTTCATCCTCGGCCACCGATGCATTCACCGCTTTCACATGTTCCTGCACCTGAGCCATCACTTGCGGGTGCCGCGCCAGCTCCTGATACGAAGCATAACCGATATTGTTGCGCTCGGCCCAATTGCCCACTGCGGTCAGATCAATATTGATAAAGGCCGTGCATTCATTGCGGCCATTGCCAAACACAACCGCCTCCAGAATATTCGGGAAGAATTTGAGCTTATTCTCTACGTATTTCGGTGCGAATAACGCCCCGCTGGCCATTTTACCCACATCTTTCGCGCGGTCGATAATGCGCAAATGGCCCGTATCCGGTTCGACAAATCCCGCATCCCCTGTGGCAACCCAGCCCTCAGCATCCTTGGTGTCAGCCGTGCTTTCGGCGTTCTTGTAATACTCTACAAACACCCCCGGCGAGCGGTAGAAAACCTCGCCCGCGTCCGAGACCTTCAGCTCCACCCCCGGACAGGTCACCCCCACCGTGTCGCTACGCACTTGGCCATCGGGCTGCGCGGTGATGAACACCGTCGCCTCGGTCTGCCCATAAAGCTGCTTCAGATTAATCCCGAGGCTGCGGTAGAAATCAAAAATCTCCGGCCCGATTGCCTCGCCCGCCGTATAGCCCACGCGCACGCGGCTGAACCCAAGCGTATTCTTCAACGGGCCATAGATGAACAGCTCTCCCAGACGGTATTGCATCCGGTCGGCAAAGCTTACTTTCTTCCCATCCAGAATATCCGGTCCGACTTTGCGCGCATGCGCCATATAGAAATCAAACAGCTTTTTCTTGAACCGGCCCGCGTCTTCCATGCGGATCATCACATTGGTCAACTGCGTCTCGAATACGCGCGGCGGGGCAAAGTAATAGGTTGGCCCGATCTCACGCAGGTCCACGTGCATGGTATCCGCGCTTTCGGGGCAGTTCGTGCAAAAGCCCGTCCACAGCGCCTGCCCCACAGAAAAGATGAAATCACCCACCCAAGCCATCGGCAGATAGGCTAAAATCTCATCACTCTGGCGTAAGCTGTCAAAGGCAGAGGAGGATTTGGCCGTTTCGATCACATTGCGGTTGCTCAATACGACGCCCTTGGGCTTTCCCGTGGTGCCAGAGGTATAAAGCATCACGCCTGTGCTGTCGTAATCCAGTTTGGCTTGGCGTGCTTCAAGCTCTGCAAAGTGCCGGTCGCGGCTCTTGCGGCCTTGTTCCTGCACCTCTTGATACTGGTGCAGCGCCCCGTGATCATATTTGCGCAGACCGCGTGGGTCGAGATAGATCATCCGCTCGAACTGCGGCAGCTGCTCTTGCACGTCGATGATCTTGTCGACCTGCTCCTGATCGCCCACCACAGCAAAGCGCGCGCCACAGTGGTTCATCACATAGGCCATCTCTTCGGCATTGGCGTCCTGATACAAAGGCACAGGCACCGCGCCGCACATCTCGGCGGCCATCATCGCCCAATATAGATAGGGGCGGTTGCGCCCGATGATGGCAACGAAATCGCCCTCGGCCAGCCCCAGATCCAATAGACCCAATGCCAGCGCTTCAACCTCGCTGCGGGTCTGCTTCCATGTCCAGCTTTGCCATATCCCGAATTCCTTTTCACGGTATGCAGGTGCATCCGCAAATTGCGTTGCGTTGCGATGCAACAATGCAGGAATAGAAGCGGGCTGCCCCAAAGGGCATGAGATCAAAGCCAAATTGTATCCTCCCAGATCCTGCCTTTTGCGGCAGGTAGATCGCTTTTCGCGATTCAATATGGTGCCGAGCATGGCACGCTTATCCTCTGGGTCAACTTTTTCCTGATGATTTCCCAATCCTTACGAATTGTAACAAGGCGCAGTCACCCTTTGACAGCCCCGACCTGCGGTGCAAACTGGGCCCATGCAGGACGACAGCAACCACGCGACATCCATGACAATGGCAGGGCTCAATCTGATTGGTCAGGCCCTTTCGATCTATGACAGCGACCTGCGTCTGGTGGTCTGCAACACGCCATTCCAAACCATATTTGATCTGCCCAAGGCTCTTGTCACACCCGGTGCAACCTTTCGCGATACTGTCACCCATCTGGCCAGCCGCGGGGAATACGGTGAAGTTACCGACATTGCCGCCTTTGTCGAAGAAAGAACCCGACAGGCCCGCGCCTTCCAACCCCACTATATGGAACGCACCCGCGCCAATGGCCGCACCATCAGCGTCGAAGGCTCGCCGCTACCCGATGGGGGCTGGGTTACCGTCTATACCGATATTTCAGCCGCCAAAGCGCAAGAGGCACTTTTGCGTGCACATTCAGATGCCCTAAGCGATCAGGTGCTGTCACATACCGAACAACTGGCCCAGACCAACCGCGAACTGGCCGCCATGATCACAGCCCTGGAAGAGACCAAACGCCAACTCACCGCGTCCGAGGCCCGCGCGCGGCTCACCACCGAAATGTTGCCCGCCCATATCGCCCATGTGGATGCTACAGGCTGCTATACCTACTCCAACCAACGCCTCGCCGAAGTGATCCCCCTGCGCCCTGCTCATATTCTGGGACGCCCCATCCAGGAGGTCCTCGGTGCCAGCATTTTCAGCAAACTCAAAGGTGCGCTGGCGCAGGCCTTTGCCGGCACAGCAGCGGTGCAAGAGTTCACTGACGAAGCAAGCGCGCGGCGCATCCGCACCGCATTCACCCCTGATCAGGCCGGCGGTGTCTATATCCTGTCGATGGATGTCACCGAAGAAACACAAACCCGCGCCGCCCTGCATCAAAGCAGTCGCCGCGCACTGGCGGCGCAGATCACCTCGGGTCTGGCCCATGATTTCTCGAACCTGCTGACAATCATTCTGGGCCTGCAATCCCGTCTGGACCGGTTGCCTGCCCTGCCATCGGGCGCCGCACCCCTGATCGACGGCACCCTCGCTGCGGCAAGGCGGGGCGGCACCTTGCTCGCTTCGATCGCACAAATCACAGGCCCACGCAGCCTACGACCCAGCGCAACAGACATCCCCGCCCTGATGCAAGATCTGGTCACACTTGCGCAACCGACACTGCCCGACAACATGCAAATCCAGTTGGAGCTGTCCGAAGTCGGCCCTGCCCTGCTGGACCCCGGAATGCTGCAAGACGCACTGCTGAACCTCGTACTCAACGCCCGCGACGCCATGGGTACACAAGGCAAGATCAAACTGGCTGCGCGCCGCGTCCACGACATCTGGATCGAATTCACCGTTCAAGATAACGGCGGAGGGTTTTCAGACCTCGCATTGGAAAAGGGCCTTGATCCATTCTTTACCACCAAGGGCGGCGAAGGGTCGGGGCTTGGGCTTCCAATGGTCTATGACATGACCAAACTTGCAGGGGGCGATTTGCAGCTGGCCAACACAGCGGACGGTGCCTGTGTGACCCTGCGCCTGCCCTACCGCGCGGCCCTACGCAGCACCACAGGCCTTGCCCTGCTCGTCGAAGACCGTGATGATCTGCGCGCATTGCTGCGTGATATGCTGATCGAACAGGGCCACTCCGTCATCGAGGCAACCAGCGCGGATGAGGCAACGGCCCTGCTGGCTGATCTACCCGACATCGCCTTGATACTTTCTGATATCCAGCTCGAAGGCGACAGCACCGGCATTGATCTGGCAAAGCGGCTGGGCGGCCAAAGCCCGCCGCTGATCCTGATGACATCGCTCCCGCCTGATACCGCCCTGTTTGCACAGGCCCAAAAACACGCGCCCGTGCTGCGCAAACCCTTCACCGCGCAGGAGCTTGCCGCGCTGATCACCCCGACACAGGAGCGCGCCACATGACAAAACCCTTTGTCACGATCCTTGATGACGAGCCCGAAATCCGCACCCTGCTGTCGGATGTCCTGCAAGAGGCGGGGTTTGAAACCATGAGCTTTGGCCGCGCCAGCGCATTTGAAGCAGCCCTCAAACAACGCACGCCGGATGTTTGCCTTGTGGATCTCTCTCTACCCGACACCGACGGGCTGACGCTGGTGCACCGCCTTGCGCTGGAACAGGGGGCCGTGGTCATCATTATCTCGGGCCGCGCTCAAGTTCAGGACCGCGTGACAGGGCTAGAGCTCGGAGCCGACGATTACATCAGCAAGCCTTTTGACCCCGCAGAGGTAGTCGCACGCATCCGTGCACGCCTGCGCGGAGCACGCCCCGCCACCCGTGCCAGCAACACCGCCCGCTTCTCCGGCTGGATCGCGCATTTCGAAAGCTACACATTAGAAGACGAAGACGGCACGCAAACCCCTTTCAGCCATGCCGAGGGCGAAGTCCTGCGCCTGTTTCTCGACGCCCCCAAACGCCTGATCAGCCGTGCCCAAATGCAAAGCAGCCTTGGCGGGGCCGCCTCCGAAAGCTTTGATCGCGCAATGGACGTGCGTATCTCGCGCCTGCGCACCAAGCTGCGCGAAGACCCCAAAAACCCACAGCTCATCAAAACAATCTACGGCGCAGGCTATATCTTTCTGGGCGAGGTCAGCTGGATCTAGCACCCAGCGTGGCGACCGCATCTGCCAAAACCTGCACGCCCATCACCAGATCAGCCTCGGCCGTGTCTTCTTCAAAGGCGTGGCTGATCCCGTCAATTGATGGCACAAACAACATCGCCACCGACATCAGACGTGACACATTCGTTGCGTCATGCAGCGCCCCCGAGGGCATCAGACGCCACGCGCCCGGCACATGCTTTTGTGCGCTCTGCTCCAATGCCCCGCGCAAACCTGCATCCATCGCGACCGGCTCAAGCCCCAACATCTCCCCAAATGACAACGCCATCCCCCGTGCCTGTGCAGTCTCTTGCGCAACACTCCGAATGATCTGCTCCATCCGGTTCAACCGGTCGCTATCCCCGTCACGCCACTGCATCGAAAACACCGCCCGCCCCGGAACAATAGACGACGCATTTGGATGCAAGGACAGATGCCCGATCGTCCAGACCGTCGAAGGCGTCACCACATTCGCAAACCGTTCCTCCAGCGCATGATTAAAAGCACTGACCGCCTGAAACGCATCACGGCGCAAAGACATCGGCGTCGTGCCTGCATGGTTCTGCTGCCCCTCGAAGGTAATCTTCATATCCCGTATGCCCACGATATCCGAGACAACGCCGATCCGCTCACCCGAAGTATCAAGCACCGGCCCCTGCTCGATATGCATCTCGATAAATCCGGTAAACCGCGCGGGATCAATTTGCCCCGTTACCGGCACAACCTTGCGGGCATCTCCCAGCGCGACACCACTGTGGTCACGCAATTTATCCGCCGCCTCTTGGCTCAAATGCCCCGACCACACGGCACTGCCGGTTGTCACACCAAACCGGCCCTCTTCATCCTGAAACGATACAACCGAAACCGCGGGCCCACCCCCATCCCTAGCCGCCCGTGCCACTTCAAGCCCCGCAATTACGCCCAGCGCCCCATCCAGCCACCCACCCTCGGGTTGACTGTCACTATGCGACCCAACAAGCACGGAAGGCCCCTCCGCCAAGCCAAACAGATTGCCCATGGCGTCAACCTCAACCCGAAGCCCGGCATCGCGCATCTGCTGCGCGATCCATGCGCGCGCCGCCATATCGGCCTCGCTATAGGCGGGGCGCACAACTCCCTTGCCAACACCGGCCGCACCGAACTCCCGAAGTGCGTGCAAATCCGCTAATAACCGCGCCCCGTTTACCCGCATAAAACTTCCCTATTTTCTCTAGCCACAAATACTCTGGGGAGTTTGAGGGGCTAGCCCCTCAATGACAACACAGGCCACAAGGACCCCGCACCTATTGCGCCGCAACGGCGACACCCACAGCTTCCACTCTGACAGCCGAAAATTTGAATTCAGGGATTTTGCCATAGGGGTCCACCGCCGGATTGGTCAGGATATTCGCCGCAGCCTCTACATAGGCAAAGGGCAAGAACACCATATCCGGCGAGACAGCACGGTCCATACGGGCCATGATCACGATGCTGCCGCGCTTTGTGGTCAGGCGCACATGATCCCCCGCCTCGATGCCCAGCTTGCGCAGGGTCGAAGGATGCAAGGAACAATTCGCCTCGGGCTCCAACCCATCCAGCACCGTGGCGCGGCGGGTCATGGATCCGGTGTGCCAATGCTCCAACTGGCGCCCCGTGGTGAGGATCATTGGATAGGCTTCATCCGGCGTATCATCGGGCGCAATAATGCTCGCGGGGGTAAACCGCGCACGACCATCGGCACGCGGGAAGCCATCGGCAAACATAATCGCCTGCCCGGGATCTTCCGGGCTTAGCGACGGATAAGTCACCGCGTTTTGCGTCTCAAGGCGATCCCATGTGATATTGTCGAGCGTCTGCATATTGAGCTTCATCTCGGCAAATACTTCCGCAGGAGAGCTATAGGTCCAATTCAGCCCCAACCGCTTTGCAAGCTCGACCTCGATCCACCAATCCTCACGTGCGTCACCGGGCGGGGTCACGGCCTGTCGCCCCATTTGCACCTGACGGTTGGTATTCGTCACCGTACCCGTCTTTTCGGCAAACGCGCTGGCTGGCAGGATCACATCCGCGTAATTCGCAGTCTCGGTGATAAAGATATCTTGCACCACCAGACACTCAAGCTTGGCCAATGCCGCGCGGGCATGCTCTACATCGGGATCCGACATGGCAGGGTTTTCACCCAGCACATACATCCCCTTGATGTCTCCCGCATGAACAGCATCCAGAATTTCCGTGACAGTCAGCCCTTTTTCAGCACTGAAATCACCGCTCTCCCAGACATCCGTAAAGGCAGAGCGCACCCCGTCATCGGTGACCGTCTGATAGTCGGGCAGGAACATCGGGATCAGCCCTGCATCAGACGCCCCTTGTACGTTGTTTTGTCCCCGCAACGGGTGCAGGCCCGTGCCCGGGCGACCAATTTGCCCTGTCATCAGCGCCAGACTGATCAGACAGCGGGAATTATCCGTGCCATGGATGTGCTGGCTGACCCCCATACCCCAGAAAATCATCGCGGATTTGGCACCGGCAAAAGTGCGGGCCACATCGCGCAGGGTCTCGGCATCGATGCCGCAAATCTCGGCCATCTTCTCGGGCGTGAAATCTTTCAGATGCGCCTTTTCGGCCTCCCAGTTCTCGGTATAGGCCTCGATATATTGCTTGTCGTATAATTCTTCCTCGACGATCACATGCATGATTGCATTCAACATGCTCACGTCAGTGCCAGGACGGAATTGCAGCATATGGCTCGAGAACCGCTTGAGCGCCTGGCCCCGCGGGTCCATCACGATCAGCTTGCCGCCCCGTTTCGTAAACTGCTTGAAATAGGTCGCCGCAACAGGGTGGTTCTCGATCGGGTTACAGCCGATGGCAATGGCCACATCCGCATTTTCGATCTCGTTAAAGCTCACCGTCACCGCACCCGAGCCTACATTTTCGATCAAGGCGGAAACCGACGACGCATGGCACAGCCGCGTACAGTGATCGACGTTGTTGTGGCCAAACCCCTGCCGGATGATTTTTTGGAACAGATAGGCTTCTTCATTGGTGCATTTAGCCGATCCAAAGCCCGCCACCCCGGTGCCGCCAATGCCCTTGAGCCCCCCGGCCGCCGCATCCAGCGCCTCGTCCCATGTGACCTCGCGGAAGACCTCGAGATAATTGGACGGATCGACGTTCAACCCTTTGGCCGGTGCATCATCACGACGGATCAGCGGCTTGATCAGGCGGTGGTCATGGTGGATATAGTCAAACCCAAAGCGGCCTTTGACACAAAGCCGCCCCTCATTTGCAGGACCATTGATGCCCTCGACATATTTGATTTTATCATCCTTGATCTTGAGCGATATCTGGCACCCCACGCCGCAGAAAGGACAGATGCTTTCGACTTCTTTGTCGAAATCCATACTGTCGCCCACCTGATTGTCATCCACCACCGTTGACGGCATCAAGGCACCGGTCGGACAGGCCTGCACACATTCGCCACAGGCGACACAGCTTGATGCCCCCATCGGATCGGCCATATCAAACGTGGGGTAGCTGTCGTGGCCACGTCCCGACATGCCGATCACATCGTTGACCTGTACCTCACGACAAGCCCGCACACACAGACCGCATTGAATGCAGGCGTCCAGATTGACACTCATCGCCACATGGCTGTCATCAAGCAGCGGAATACGGCCTTCTTCCAGCTTGGGAAAGCGGCTAGAGTCGAGCTCGTTCTGCTCAGCCATGTCCCACAGGTGGCTGGATTTATCGTGTGACACCTCCTGCGCAGGCATATCCGCCAACAGCAGTTCGACCACCATCTTACGCGCATTCTCGGCGCGGGCGCTGTTGGTCGTGACGACCATGCCTTCTTCAGGTTCGCGGATACACGATGCT
Organism: Sulfitobacter sp.; assembly: GCF_039977885.1. Classification (GTDB taxonomy): domain Bacteria; phylum Pseudomonadota; class Alphaproteobacteria; order Rhodobacterales; family Rhodobacteraceae; genus Sulfitobacter. Next base: position 759,985 of record NZ_JBDWCI010000020.1, on the reverse strand, counting down.
GCCAGCGTCCTCTCGCCCTCGATCTCGACCATACAGGCGCGACAGTTGCCATCAGGGCGATACCCCGGTGCCGGTTTGTGGCACAGATGCGGAATCTTCAGCCCCCGACCGTTTGCCACTTCCCAGATCGTCATACCCGCGCCAGCCTCAACCGTTTCACCGTCGAGCGTGAATGTGACTTTCTGTGTCATGGCGACCTCCTAGCTGCGTGCTTGTAAAACTCTATCCGCGCCGGGGCGTTCCCAAAAGGTCGTTCCCGACCCCCCTGCCCACATTTCCGCCATGCCAAAGCGCGCAAGTTTCCGATAGGCCCCTTTCGCACGGCACAGCGCTCACGTATCACCAACCCAACAGCAGGAGCGCACATGTCCACCATTACCCTTATCCGTCACGGGCAGGCCAATTCAACCGCACAGGACGAAGCCAGCTATGACCGGCTCAGCGATCTGGGCCATGAGCAGGCAAATTGGCTTGGCGCGCATCTACGTGCGCAGGCCGCGACCCATACGCGGCTCTATACGGGCACACTGCGCCGCCATATCGAGACCGCCGATGGCATGACAACAGGGTTGGACCCTATCCGCGACGACGGGTTGAACGAGCTGGAATATTTCACGTTGGCCCAGCTGATGAAAGACCAGCACGCCATCCCCTTTCCGACCGAACAATCCGAGTTTGCCCATCACCTGCCCGCCGTTTTCCAGCATTGGAAAGACGGCAAACTGGAAGGCGCCCCCGAGACTTATTTCGACTTTCAGGCCCGTATCCGCGATGCACTGGCCGATATCGCCCAAGGGCATGGCCCCGCATTGGTGGTGACCTCTGGCGGGGTGATCGCCAATCTGATCGGCCAGCAGATGGAGCTTAGCCTCACGGCCACCGCCCGCACGGCCATTGCGATTTTCCACACATCCTTGCACCAGTTCCACCCCATCGGCGGGCACCTGTCGCCGGTGCTGTTCAACGCAACGCCGCATCTGGATACCCCCGCGCGTCAATTATCGCGCACAAATATCTAAGGAGCCCCCCATGCAGCTTTTCTACGCCGACCGCACCATTGCCATCGCAGCCGTTATCGCCCTGAATGAAGCCAAGCTGGCGCATGATCTAACCCGCGTCGATTTTGGCAGCGCCGAGCAAACAAAGCCCGGTTATCTGGCCGTGAACCCAAAAGGCCGCGTGCCTGCACTGGTGATCGACAATGGTGCCGTCCTGACCGAAGTCGGCGCAATCCTTGAATATATCGCGGCTCTCGCGCCCAAGGCGGATCTGGTCCCCGACGACCCTGCCCTCGCCGCGCACATGCGCAGCGTGATGTATTACCTCGCCTCGACCATGCATGTGGCTCATGCACATAAAATGCGCGGTAACCGTTGGGCCGACGCGCCAAGCAGCCATGCAGATATGACAGCCAAAGTGCCCCAAACCATGCGCAGCTGCGCGGCCTACGTCGAGGCGGAATGCCTGCGCGGCACTTATGTTTGCGGAGAGATGTTCAGCCTTGCAGATGCCTATCTGTACCTCGTCTGCACGTGGCTTGATGGCGACGGTGTCGCTGTATCCGACTTCCCGAAGATCGCGGCGTTTATGGACCGCATGGCCCTGCGCGACAGCGTGAAATCCGCGGCCGCACAGGGCATGGTTTAGGCGGCTTTAGCTGAACAGCCGGTAGTAAAGCCAATCGGGCAAGAACTGGCTGCTGCGAAACAGCAATGAAAAGGGAAACGGAAAGCTCTTTTTGAATTTGTCCGTGTTCATATGCTCGAACACTTCACGCGCGGCATTCTCCGGCTCCATGAGGAATGGCATTTTGAAATTGTTTTTGTCCGTAAGCTGGGTCTTGATAAAGCCCGGATTGACCACCTGCACCTGCACACCCGTCTTGCGTAAATCCGCATACATGCATTCCGCCAATGACATTGTCCCCGCCTTAGAGGCCGTATAACCGATCGACCCCGGCAAGCCGCGAAACCCTGTCAGGCTTGAGGTAATGACAATATGTCCTGCGTCACGTGCCACAAAGCCGGGCACAACTTCGCCCATCACCCGCATGAGACCCGTCAAGTTCACATCAACCATGGCAACGGCTTGCTCGGCGTTCCAGTCTTTTGCACCGAACGGCCAATACGCACCGGCAAGATACACAACCCCGTCAATCTCACCCACAGATTTGGCCGCCGCCGCCACGCTTTGGGCGTCTGTAACATCAAGCGGAACAACACGAGCCTTGGCAGGAAGGCTCGCGGCGAGTGCTTCCAGCTTGTCTTCCGACCGCGCGGACACAATGACCTCGGCCCCTGCCCGGCTCAGCTTATGCGCCAATGCAGCGCCTAAACCGTCGCTTGCACCTACCAACCAATATTTTTTGCCTTGCCACTGCGTCATGTCGTTTCCTTTTTACGAATGGTTGCAACCAACTCTGCTACCCTGAAACCAAACTTGCGAAATTGGCTTCGGTTCACGATGGTTCCGTTTTTTGTCAAATACATACAATCGAACGCGCGCAGCGTGTAGCCGCCAGCGTCTTCGGGCAGCGTAATCAGATAGTTGAACAACACCGCCGGCCCCGCCATCTCGCCGCGTCCCTTGCCGGGGACGTCATCGGCCGTGGCTTCAAACCGGCCACCGCCCTCCAGCTCTATCCGCCACGATCGCACCTGCGTCGAGCCGTCATGATAGTGGAATTCCTCGTTCATTGTGCAGATATCCCCTTCCCAACGGATATCAAAATCCGCCTCAAAGGTACTGGTCACGCGGCCCAACGGGCCAAAAATCACACCATCACATTGCATCTGGCCATCCAGATGCTCGCGTATATTGAACTGTGGATAATCTTCGGTATAGTCATCCGCCGACTGGCTGGAAAAATCCGCAAACCGCCGTCGTAGCACAACAAAACTTGTGACGATCCCTGCACCCAGCAGGAAGAAAAAGACTGCGTCACTCATTGAGTACCTCGATCAAGTTTGGTTCGCCACAATAGGAAAATCGCGGCCAGTTTTAGAACACATGGCACACCGGCGTAAAGCAATCGCAACAGATCAACTGCCGCCTCCGGCGACTGCCCCTGTGCCGTGCCTGAATATCCGGCATGCTGCAGCATGGGGAGTAGTATGGCCGCAGACAAGGCCAAGGTGAATTTCGAAACAAAAGACCACAGGCCAAACCCTTCTGCGGCCGAGGGCGAAATCTGTGCCATCCGCGTGGCAAATAGCGCTGGCAACAACGTGAGATCAGCCCCCATAGCCGCCCCAGAAGCGATACAAACCAGAGCGAACCACCATTGATCCCCCTGCCCTAAAAACAATGCGCCGCCAAAGGCAAAGATCGCCAATATCATGGCGGACAACAAGACCTGTTTGGGACCAAATCGTTCGGCCAAGCCCCCCCAGGCAGGGGCTGCTGCCGCCGCAGACAAAAAGAACAAAAGCAGCAGCGGCCCTTCAAATCCCGACGCGCCTAGCGCGCTTTCGACATAAAATAAAAACAAGGTCGAGCTGACCGCGACAGGCGCCGCGTTGAGCAAGGCAATAAACAGCAACCGCCGCGCCAGGCGGTCGCGCAGCACCGTGCCAAAACCGGTTCCTTCAGGCACATCAACCGACAGCCATTCGCCACGCATGGCCAGCGCTGCCGCCACTGCCAATATCGAAAAACCGACTGCAAACCCCGCAAAAGCCGCCCCCGTAAACAAACCTAATGCCACAGGTGCAACCGAGGCCACACAGACCCCTAACAGCCCGCCGGTCTCGCGCCAGCGCGCCAGCTGCAGATGTCCCTGCCCCTGCAAACGGTCGGCCTTGGCCACGCCTTGGGCATAAAAACAGATCGTCAGGAAACTATAGGCCGAGAAAACCAACGTCAGCATAAGCGCGAACCAGACCAACGGTGCCGCAAGCGGCGGCACCGCAAAAAGCCCCACCATCGCCAAGGCGATCACTGCACAGGCGATCCCAACAGCCTGCCCCCGCTGATCACGAAGCCGCTCTGACAAACGCCCCAACAGCGGGTCCTGCACCACATCCAGCAGCCTCAGACCAAACAACACAGCCCCCAGCGCGCTAAGCGATACGCCATATTCATCGACATAGAATTTTGGCGCATGAATATAGATCGGTAGCCCTGCGCAAGCGAGCAATGCCGCAAACAGCGCGTAAGACCACAACCGATCCCTCATCCCTTCGAGATCTCGTCTTGCGGTGCTTCAGTGTGACTGCGGAACGTGGCACCTTTGATCCACAGCTTGAGCGCCTGCCAATGGATCAATGCCAATACCCGCCGTGCCCCAAAGGGTCTGCGCAACATGCTGCGCAAGATACCGGCGTTGGTTAGCGGCTGCCGCCTTCCTGTCAGCGTCGCCAATATCCCTCCCGCATCACGGCCATAGTCGATCCAGATGCCGACACGCGTATCCGTAATATCAAAGCGGAAAGTATAGCCCCCCTCGATGGGCTGAAAGGGTGAGACATGCATGAGCTTAGTCGCGCCCAGCTGGTCACTCCGCGTGATCGGGCGCTGATCGGGGTGATGGCACAAATAGCTGTGGCGGTCACCGAAGGTATTATTCACCTCGGCAATCACAGCCCGCAACGCTCCGTCTGCACTGCGACACAGCCAAAAGCTCACCGGATTGAAGACATGGCCCAACACCCGCGGTTGGGTCAAAAGCTGAACCTGCGAGATGCCAGCAATCTCGTGGCGCGCCAGCACATCGCGCACCCAAGCGGCACCGCGGCCCTTTTTGGGCGCACCGCCATGATCCACATCATGCAACGAAGTCAGCCCGGACGCATTGCGCGCGAACAGTGCCGGCGTGTCCAATTCAGCTTCGGCATCCAACAGCATATAATCGACCGAGTAGCGAAAGCTGTTCTGAACCGCTCCCTTGCGGCCATGATAGGTCTCGCCGACGATATGATCGACGCGTCCGGTCACTCTGCGGCCAAGGCCTTGATACCCGAAGCATTGATCCCGTTTACCACATCCACCGCCGTGGCCAGCCCGTCTTCGTGGAAGCCGTTGCGCATCCATGCACCGCAGAACCATGTGTGGTTCTGCCCGTTCATCGCGCGAATATCGTCCTGCGCTGCCAAGGCGGGCAAATCATAAACCGGATGCCGCAGCGTGACCTGATCATAAATCAGGTCTTCGCGGATTCGGCGTTTGGTATTGAGCGTGACAAAATGCGGATCATCCTGCGGAATATCCTGCAGGGAGTTCATCCAATAGGTCAGATCAATCCGGTCAGATCTGGCGCGCGCATCCTCGGTATAAACCCACGATGCCCATGTCGCGCGGCGCTTTGGCATAATGGAGGTATCTGCATGCAACACGATGTCGTTGGGCTGATACGCCACAGCGCCCAGCGCCGCTGCCTCTGCCGGTGTCGCATCCGACAACATGGCCAAAGTATCGTCAGAGTGAGTGGCCAAAACGATCTCGTCAAACCGCTCCCATTCGCCGCCTTGCGTCCGCAGCAATACACCCCCAACATCGCGGCGCACGCCGCTAATCGCCGCATTAAGACGGATATCCACACCATTCGCGCGCATGGCGGCCTCAAGCCGGTTCACATAAGAAATCGAACCACCCTGCACCGTGTACCACTGATGCTGGCCCGAATAGCCCAACAGCGCGTGGTTCTCGAAAAACTTGATCAGCGCATGGGCGGGGAAATCCATAATCTTGTCAGTCGGCGTCGACCAGATCGCCCCCGAAAAAGGCAGCAGATAATGGTCGCGGAAGTAATCGCCGGTCCCGAGCTTGGCCAGAAAATCACCCAAGCTGAGCGATTTATCTTCGGCCAGCCGCAAGGCATGTTTATTAAACTTTACGATATCGCGGATCATGCCCAGAAACGCCGGGTTCACCAGATTGCGCCGCTGCGCAAAAATCGCGTTCAGACTGGTCAGCGCATATTCCAACCGCCCGCCATCAAAAGACGCGCCAAAGCTCATATTAGAGGGGATAACCGGCACCTCCAGCTCTTTGAACAGGGCAGCCAGATGGGGGTAATTCGCATAATTGAAGACGATAAATCCGGTATCTACCGGCTGGTCCCCGTTCTTGCCCGCCATAACAGTGCGCGCATGACCACCAAGACGCGCACCGCCCTCAAACAACGTAACGTGGTTCGCGGCAGCAAGCTTATGCGCAGCCCCCATGCCTGAAATACCTGCCCCCACAACCGCAATACGGCGCGGTGTGCCGGGGACAGGAGCTACGGATGTAGGAGAAGTCATGAAGTGGTCGGTTCCTTGATAGGTCGATGGCGATGTCGGGCACCCTTCCCAGTCTACTTAGGTGGATGCCCCCGAGTTTCAAAAAACTTTTGCTCAGAGCTGTGACTTCACGAGGGCACGCGCCCGTTTGCCGGTGCCAAAGGCAAGGGGGTATCCTCTGGCGCGACCTCTTCAAAATCGAAATTATCAAGCCGCGCCGCGCGTTTGCCCGCACGCTCTGCCGCTGTCCCGATCCCTTCGAGATCTTCGCGTGCCTGCCGAAAATGTGTGTCGAGCTTACCCACCCGTGCGACCACCAGCTCCACATCGCGGTGCAACAGGCGCAGGGTCTTGCGAATTTCGCCTGCCTGTTCGCGCATACGCGCATCTTTCAGGATCGCTCGCATAGTGTTGAGCGTCGCCATGCAAGTGGTCGGAGAAACGATCCAGACCCGCGCATCAAAACCCTCGCGCACCAATTCGGGAAAATTCCCGTGCAACTCGGCGTAAACGGCCTCGGATGGTAGGAACATCAACGCGCCATCGGCAGTTTCCCCATCCAGAATGTATTTTTCTGAAATATCGCGGATGTGTTTACGCACCGAGGTCCGCATGTTGGTCACGGCCGACTTCAGCTCCCAATCAGTGCCCGCACGGTGCAGCGCCTCATAGGCTTCCAACGGGAATTTGGCATCAATCACAATCGGGCCGGGCGGGTTAGGCAGATGGATCAGGCAATCGGCCCGTCGCCCGTTGCTCAGTGTGTGTTGCATCGTATAGCTGTCTTTGGGCAGCGCCTTGGAGACAATATCGTTCAGCTGGATTTCACCAAATGCGCCACGCGTTTGCTTGTTGCTCAGGATGTCTTGGAGCGACAGCACATCCCCCGACAGTTTGGTGATGTTGTTCTGCGCCTTGTCGATGGCGGCAAGCCGTTCTTGCAATTGTGTCAGGCTGGTCGTGGTCCGCTGGGCCGAGCCATGCAGGCTCTGATTTGTGCGTTCCTGCATCTGGGCCAATTGCTGCTGCATCTGTAACTGTACCGTGGCAAGGCGGGTCTCAAGGCTTTGCACCAATTGCGTTTGCGCGTGGGCCTGCGTTTCAGATACGGTTTGCAGATTGCCGCGCAAACGCTCTTGGCCACTGCTCAACCCGTGTAGCTGATGCGCCAAAGGTGCCGGAATACGGGCAGGACGGAACAGCAACGCAATCAGGGCCACCAAGATCAGCACCAACACCCCCGCACAAACCGCGAGGGCCAGCATCACTGGATTGGAGAAATCTATTTGAACGCCACCAAGCTGGATCATGTACGGCCAAACAACCGTTCAATATCAGAGAGCTTCAGCTCCACATAGGTCGGGCGGCCATGGTTGCACTGGCCGGAATGCGGCGTCGTCTCCATTTCGCGCAGCAATGCGTTCATCTCTTCGGCACGCATCCAGCGTCCCGAACGGATAGAACCATGGCAGGCAACACGGCTCAGAATGGCTTCGATGCGGGCCTGCACCAACAGGCTTTCGCCCTCGCCCTCCAGCTCATCCGCGATGTCGCGGATCATGGCTGCCGCGTTAACCTCACCCAATATCGCAGGGGTTTCGCGCACAGCGATGGCATCACCGCCAAAGGCCTCAACCCCCAGACCAAAACGCGCCAGATCATCGGCAACCGCAAGGATTGCGGCACGCGCGCTTGAGGTCAGCTCGACGATTTCAGGGATCAGCAAGGCTTGGGATGCCACGCCATTGGCCGCCATCTGGTTCTTGAGCTTTTCATAGACCAGGCGTTCGTGAGCGGCATGTTGATCAACGATGACCATGCCCGTGGCGGTTTGCGCAATGATGTAATTCTCATGCACCTGCCCCCGCGCGGTGCCAAGCGGGTACTCGGTCCGCTCTTCGGGCACTTTTGGTGGCTCTTCGCTAGGGGTTTCGACCCGCGCCCACATGCCTGCGGTCTCGGCAAAGCCTTGCGGGGCTTGGCCCGTATAGGCAGCGGTGCGCGCCCCCAAAGAGGGACGGTCCATTTGATAGACCCGCGCCTCGCCCACAGGCTCAGGTCGCATCGCGCCCAACGTGGCATCCGCCACAGTGCTAGAGGCGCGGTGGCCTGCATTGGCCAGCGCATGGCGCAAGCCCGATACGATCAAGCCACGCACTACACCTGGCTCGCGAAACCGGACTTCGGATTTTGCGGGGTGAACGTTCACATCCACCAAATTGGGATCACAATCCACAAACAGCGCCGCCGCTGGATGGCGATCACGGCTGAGAAAATCGAAATACGCGCCGCGCAGCGCGCCCGTCAGCATTTTATCTTTCACAGGGCGGCCATTCACGAACAGATACTGCGACACCGCAGAACCGCGCGAATAGGTCGGCAAGGCGGCAAAGCCGGTCAGGTGAAATCCGTCCCGCTCTGTATCAATCGGCAGGGAGTTCTCGGCAAATTCGCGGCCCAATACCTGCCGCAGCCGTCCGTGCAGCGCGTCGAACAAATCGCCCTGCTGGGCATCCGCGCGAAACACCTCGCGGCCCGCACCTTCGCCAGATACATCGCGCAGCACAAACCGCACAAAAGGTTCCGCCATGGCCAGCCGCTTGATCACATCCGAGATCGCCTGCGCCTCAGCGCGGTCCGTGCGCATAAACTTGAGCCGCGCAGGGGTCGCAAAAAATAGGTCACGCAAGGTCACAACAGTGCCTGCACTCAAACCCGCTGGCTTGACCGCCGCATGTTTGCCGCCGGTTACGGAAATCTCGGCACCTTCATGCCCCTCCGCGCGGCTGGTGATTGTCAAACGCCCAACAGCCCCAAGCGAGGGCAAAGCCTCTCCGCGAAAGCCAAACGAATGGATGTTGAGCAGGTCGGTTCCGTCAATCTTGGAGGTCGCATGGCGCGATAGGGCCAGCGGCAAATCACCGCCAGCAATGCCACAGCCATCATCCGTGACGCGGATCATCGTCTTGCCCCCATCGGCATATTCCACGGTGATACGTGTGGCACCTGCGTCAATCGCGTTCTCAACCAGTTCCTTAACAGCCGAGGCCGGACGCTCGACCACCTCCCCCGCAGCGATGCGGTTGATGGCGGTTTCGTCCAACTGGCGGATTACCGGCTGTGTGGCGCGTATATTGGGGTTCGGCTGTGTCATGCCGCAATACCTAGCATAGCAAGCGGCGATTCTAAAAGCGGCGGCGCAGGCTAATTGAGCGGATCAGCCGCCTGTGGCCGCGCGGTACCACGCGACAATCTTTGCGCGCTCTTGCGGCTGCATAAAGCTGAGGTTGGCGGGCGGCATGGCATGGGTCAGGCCAGCCTGAAGGTAGATCTGCTTGGCCGCCAGCGCGATCTGGTGCTCTGTCTCCAACCGCACCCCTTTGGGGGCCCAATGAAGCCCCTCCCAAGCAGGCTCAGAGGCATGGCACATCGAGCAACGCCCCATCACAATATCCTGCACCTCGCCAAAGCCTTCGGCCTGAGCAAAGCGCAACGCAGGGCCTTGCGCCTCTTGCGGCTCATCCGCGCGGAACATCGGCGCAGTGGACAGCCAGATGATGGCGATAAACAACAACGCCGTCGCCAGCCACGTCCAGTGCTTGTTACCTTGGCGCGCGTGCAGGCTGTTGAAATAATGCCGGATCGTGACGCCCATCAAGAAAACCAAAGACGCGATCAGCCAATTCATCTCGCTGGCAAAAGCGAGCGGGTAGTGGTTGCTCAACATCAGGAAAATCACCGGCGGCGTCAGGTAATTGTTATGCGTGCTGCGCTGTTTGGCGATCTTGCCGTATTTCGCATCCGGCGTGCGCCCCGCCTTGAGGTCCGCCACCACGATGCGCTGGTTCGGCATGATAATGAAAAACACATTCGCGCTCATGATGGTGCCGGTGAAGGCCCCCAGATGCAGCAGCGCCGCGCGCCCCGAAAACACATGGGTGTAAAAATACGCCATCCCCACAAGGATGACATATAGCAACAGCATCAACCGCGTATTGTCATCGCCAAAGCGGCTTTTGCAAATGCGGTCATAAGCCACCCAGCCAAAGGCCAAGGAACCAAGCGAGATAAGCACCGCCTGCCAGATCGCCAGATCGGCCACCGCAGGGTCCACCAGATAAAACTCTGCCCCCAGATAATAAACGAGGATGAGCATCGCAAAGCCGGACAGCCACGTCGCATAGCTCTCCCATTTAAACCAAATAAGATCGCCGGGCATTTGGTCAGGCGCCACGAGGTATTTCTGCACGTGGTAGAAACCGCCGCCATGGACCTGCCACTCTTCCCCGTCCGCCCCTGATTCCAGATTGCGATCACGGTGCAGCCCCAGATCCAGCGCAATGAAATAGAACGAACTGCCGATCCACGCGATTGCCGTGATCACATGCACCCAGCGCACCGCAAATTCGAGCCATGAGGAAAGGGCGGCAAAATCGTACATGAAGGCTCCGACGCTGAGGGGTGGGCGCGCTGGATATGTATCGGCGCACCTCTGGTTTGCAGATTAAACTTCGTCTGGCAAGACGAGGTTGAGAACAATCCCCACCAATGCGGTGGGTGCCACCGCCGAAGTGGCAAGCGTTTTGATAACACCGGGCAGATACTGCACCGCCTCCGGCACCAGATTAAGGCCCAGCCCAGCCGCCAATGAGACAGCGATGATCACCATGTTGCGGCGATTCATGTCGACCTCGGTCAACATATTCAGCCCCGCAGCGGCCACCATACCAAACATCACAATCACCCCGCCGCCCAGCACAGGCAGCGGCATGGACGCAATCACGGCACCGATTTTCGGAACCAGCCCGCATAGGATCAGGATCAACCCGCCAATGGTCACCACATGGCGGCTCATGATGCCGGTCATACCAACGATGCCGACATTCTGGCTAAAGGAAGTATTGGGCAGCCCGCCAAATACACCGGCCACAGCTGTGCCCAACCCATCTGCATAAGTTGCCCCCGCGACTTCGCGGTCTGTGGCCTGACGGCCTGCGCCCGCTTTGGTCGTGGCCGAGGCATCGCCGACCGTCTCAATGGCCGACACAACAGAAATTAACGTGACCGCAATCACAGCGCCAAGGTTGAACTCAAACCCGTAGGGCAGCGGCGCAATCGCGGTAAACCAGCCTGCATTGCTGACCGCCCCAAAATTCACCATCCCAAAGGCCAGCGCCAGCAGGTAGCCTGCGATCAAGCCAATCAGAATGGCCGAATTGCTCAGTGCGCCTTTGGTGAAAAACTTGAGCACAAGCGAGACAACCACAACCGTTAACGCCACGCTCCAATGCATGAGCGAGCCAAAGCTCTCTGCCTCCATCTGGAATGTCGCAGCACCGCCTGCGGCGTATTTAATCGCAACAGGGATCAGGTACAGACCAATCGCAAGGATCACGAGCCCCGTCACCAGCGGCGGAAACAGCCAACGTAAATGCTGGATCACCGCACCAAGGCAGAAGTGGATAACGCCCGCGATGATGCACGCGCTCAACGCCACGTTCAAACCCATCGTCGCCGCAATCCCCGCCAGCACACCGACAAAGGCAAAACTGGTGCCCTGCATGATCGGCAGTCGCGCGCCTACAGGCCCAAATCCGACCGTCTGAAACAAAGTGGCCACACCGGCAAACAACATCGCCATCTGGATCAGATACACCTGCTCGGGCCCACCAAACGCAAGCCCCGCAGCACCCGCCACGATGATCGACGGGGTCACATTGGACGCGAACATCGCCAATACATGCTGTAATCCCAACGGGATGGCTTGAGCCAGTGGCGGCGTCTCATTCGGGTCCGCATAGATTTGTGTAGCTGTCATTCAATTCGTCCCTTCGTCCACGTGCCGTGTGCCCGGCAACCTTGGGTTTATTAAGGGATAACTGTATGCACCTTGGCAAGCGTTACCTCTTCGAGGTTGGGCGTTGCGCCAATTCTGTCGACAACCGCAAACAGACCGGGCGAAAAAAGAGGCGTCAGAACACCGTGCCATGTACCACGGTGAAAATTCACCCCCTGATGCGGTGCCGTCAAAAACGCACGCGGCGCACCGGGGGCACCTCCCTCGTCGGGTGCCACAATCACCAGAAACGGATGCTGCGTCATTGGCAGGAACGCTTGGGAGCCGTCGGGATGCCGTTCCATCAGATCAAAACTGTAAGGCAGGCTGCGCGCCTCGGCGTTAAAGATGCTGATGCCCGCACGACCGCCTGCGCCAAAATCCATCTGCGCACGGTCATGAAAGCGCCCGCACAGGCCCGCATTGATGATCTTATCCGCAGGGCCCGCAGCCTCTAACACATCCCCGAAGGGGGCAAAGGCCGCAGCGGTCAATGTCTCTGATCTGATCTCGACACTCACAACGGCATATGACGGTTCACGTCCTTATACAGCAAATAGCGGAACGGCGCGTCGCCTGTGGCGATACAGGCCTGCGGACAAAAGGCGCGCAGCCACATGAAATCACCCGGCTCAACCGGTACCCAATCCTTGTTCAGCAGATAATCAGCGGTGCCTTGCAGGACGTAAAGCCCATGCTCCATCACATGGGTTTCGGCAAATGGAATGCGCCCGCCGGGCTGGAAGGTAACGATATTGACATGCATGTCATGGCGCAAATCATCGGGCTCCACAAAACGCGTAGTGGCCCAAACACCGTTACAATCAGGCATCGGGATCGGATCGACCGCCTGATCAGAGGTCACAAACGCCTCCGGCAGGTCAACACCCTCGGCCCCGACATAGCGTTTTCGGATCCAGTGAAACTGACTCACGCTGTCGCTGTCATTCCAGATGGTCCAAAGCGTATCCGGCGGGATATAGGCATAGCCCCCCGCCTCGAGCACATGGCGCGCGCCGTCGATGTGCAGCGTGATTTGCCCAGCAGCGACAAAAATCACCGATTGTGCCTCTTCATCCACTTCCGGCCTGTCCGATCCGCCGCCTGCGGCTAGCTCAACCGCGTATTGGCTGAATGTCTCGGCAAAGCCGGACATGGGGCGCGCCAGCACCCACATGCGCATGCCCTTCCAACCGGGCAGGAAGCTGGTGACAATATCGCGCTGCACCGATGCAGGGATCACCGCATAGGCGGGCGTCATCACCGCAGCACTCTCCGGATCGCCGCTTTGGTCGGGCAGGCCGCCTGTAGGGAAGGCATAGCTCATAGGATTTGTTCCAATCTGATGCGTGCGATCCGTTCAACCTGATTGCAGGCTGTGGCGAATTCGCTGTCGGTGTCATTGGCAATCCGCGCCTCAAACGCGCGCAGAATACCGTCCTTGCTGTGATCTTTCACCGCAATGATGAAAGGAAAGCCGTGTTTGGCCACATAGGCGGTGTTCAACTCGGTGAACCGCGCGCGCTCCGCATCGGTGAGCGCATCAAGCCCCGCGCTTGCCTGCTCTGCCGTGCTTTCGGCGGTCAGCCGCTCCGCTGCCGCCAGCTTCCCCGCCAGATCGGGGTGCGCCGTGAGCACGCCGTGACGCTCGGTTGCGCTGGCCGAGCGGAACATCCGGCACAGCGCATTGTGCATCCCTGCCGCACTGTCATGGGCCGGCCCCAGCTCCAACTCAAAGGCCCGTTCGGCAACCCACGGCGAATGCTCGAAAACGCCGCCAAACCGGTCGACGAATTCTTCCCGTCCCATCCGGCTGGGCCGAAGACCCTGCGCACCGCTAGGATGAGCCGCCTTCCAATGCTCCGCAATATCAATCCGGCGCGGCGTCCAAACACCCTCAAAACCCTTAATATATTCCACAAACCGCTTGAGCGCCTGAATTCGCCCTGGTCGCCCGATCAGACGGCAATGAAGCCCCACGCTCATCATCTTGGCACTGCCCGCCTGCCCTTCGGCATAAAGCGCATCAAATGTGTCGCGCAGATAGGTGTAAAACTGGTCGCCCGAATTGAACCCCTGCGGCGTGGCAAAGCGCATGTCGTTGCAATCCAGCGTGTAGGGAATGATCAACTGCTGCGTGCCTGCGATGTCCGACCAATAAGGCAGATCATCGTCATAGGTATCTGAGATATAATCAAACGCGCCGGTTTGCGCCGCCATGCGCACCGTATTGACGCTGGTACGACCACAGTACCACCCCCGCGGTGCTTCGCCCGTAACCTCGGTGTGCAAGCGGATCGCCTCGGCCATATCGCGGGCCTCGTCTGCCTCGCTGTGGTCGCGGTAGTCGATCCATTTCAAGCCGTGGCTTGCAATCTCCCACCCCGCCACTTGCATCGCCTCGACCTGCTCGGGCGCGCGGGCAAGTGCGCTGGCCACACCGTAGACCGTGACCGGCACATCCGCATCGGTGAACAGACGGTGCAGCCGCCAGAACCCCGCCCGCGCACCGTAGTCATAAATGCTTTCCATGTTCCAATGTCGCTGCCCGGGCCATGGGGCTGCGCCCACGATTTCGGATAAAAACGCCTCTGATGCCGCGTCACCATGCAGGATATTATTTTCGCCACCTTCTTCGTAGTTCACCACAAACTGCACAGCAATGCGCGCAGCATTCGGCCAACAGGCATCCGGTGGCGTCGCTCCATAGCCGGAAAAATCTCTGGGATAGCGGTTCATGCAATGTCCTTTACGGGCGATCATTTGATCCACCTTACACATTGGCCATACCACCGCAATTTACAAACCCTCGCTACCTGCATGCTGCACAATTTATCACCCCCGAAAATACAGTCGGGCCGGACATTTCTGTCCAGCCCGCCGCTCGCCCGAATGTCACTGAGACGTTGCTTTTTATTATTATATCAGCTGGGTATGATTAACCGCTGGCCTATCTGGATCTTATCGGGCGATTGTAGCGTGCTCCGGTTTTCCTCAAGAATACGAGTGTATTCTGTCGGCATTCCGAAGAATTGAAGGGCGATATAAGCAAGGCTGTCGCCGGGTTGAACCGTGTAGATGCGCTGCCCGTCCACAAACTGGGTACGCGCCACAGATGCCGCAAAAACCTTGCGCGACATATCAAGAGCGGCCTTCGAGCTTTCGCTTGTTTCATCGGCCAACAAGGACCGCTGGACCACATCAAAAATCATGGTTTTGCTGTCCAGCTTACCCTCGGGTGTCCGCAAGGCTCCCGACAGCTCAAGCAGGCCGTTCTGGGCGGCCTCAACTAACAGCTCTTCCTCATAGCCCGCGTCCATTTCAATGTTATGCGTCACAAGCTCGACGCGGCGCGCACCATCATTCTCGACGACAACCACACTGTATACACCACCCAACACGCCCTCGCGCAGTTGGCGCAACTTGTTCGCACTCAGCAGTGTTTCGCCCTCAACCTGTCGGGGGGCCTCGGCCTGCGGCCTTGCCTGCCGGGCTTGTGGTCGCAGTCCGGCCAATACCGCCTGCCCAGCGGTGTCGCCCTCAACGATCTCGTCGGTCGCGACGATCGTATCGGTGGCCGCGCTCACGTCGGTCAGGTCGGCAACCACACTGCGGGTTGGCGTATCCTGAACGGGCAATGCGGCCGCAGCAGAAAATGACTGTGGCGCTTCATCATCCACCAAGGAAGAGACCGTCATCAAACCCAACACAAATACCAATGCAACGCTGCCCGCCAAACCAAGCGGCTTTGCATGACGGCGGAAAAAACCCGCTTGCTGCGGCCCCATCAGGCCTGTCGCTGCAAAAAGCGGCGGCTTGGGTGTCGGCGGACGAAATGCCTTGGGTGCATCATCGGCCGCTTGCGCGTCAATCTTCGGCTGTGGCGCAACTTTCGCTGCGGGCTTCGTATCGGTGGATGAAAAAACCGGCGGCAAAGGCAGGTTCTTTGTCACCTTATCAACATCGCCATCAACATCAGCGCGTGCACCCGGCTCTACCGCAGCATCACGGTCAGCTTTGGCTGTTTTCGGGATCACCCGTTGTTGCACATCAAATGAGATTTTCGGAGAAGACCGGTTCAATGAATTATTCCTGAATTGTAAGGCCAAATACGCAAAACACCGACATCGGACTCGTTCAATGTTTGGGCACCGGCAACCGCCCCATGAGGCGCAATGCACAGCAGGTTACAGACGGGCATAATTCCCTCAAAGCGCGCCGCAAATACCGCCGCCTCAGATCCGGTTTGGATGTTCAATTTTGCCCCACCAAAAACCAATTCGGCCTGTGTTTCGGACATTGCGTCCCGGGCCTGTGCACTCGTTATGTTGAACACCATCGCTGTCGCGAAAATCGCTACAAATGACTTCATGTTGTCCCCCAGCCCCCGAACACCACATTTAGTTTTTGCTGCCACAAAAACGGCCGTTCGGAGAATTTGGACCAAGATATAGGCCGATAGGTTAACGCAGGTCAAAGTAAAAACGAATCGATTCGCAGATTTTATCCATGTGAGTCGTTTCGGAGGCAAATTCAGGCGCGCGATGATTCGCTTGTCCTTTTGCATTCAGACATGACTGATATACCTAGGAGAGAAACCGTCTCTCGTGACAAATCAGATAGGAGCATCCAGATGCCTGAAGGATACCTGACCACACATGTTCTGGACACCGCTTTGGGCCGCCCTGCTGCGGGCCTTTGGATCAGCCTCTTCCGCATTGATGGTGCCTCACGTCAGTCACTTGGCCGGATGCAGACCAATGCGGATGGGCGCACAGACACGCCAATCCTCCCGTGCGACGGGTTCGCCCTTGGCACTTACGAGCTGGTCTTTGAGGCGGGTGCATATCTTGATGCCAGCGGTGTTGCGGCTGAAAACCCCCGCTTTCTGGATGAGATACCGATCCGTTTCGGCATCTCGGACCCAAGCGCGCATTACCACGTGCCGCTTTTGCTTTCGCCCTTCGGCTATTCCACCTACCGCGGCAGCTAACCTTCCGACGCGGCGGCACATCTTGCACCTGCCCCCCAGTGCATGCGAGTTTGACGCAAAGTCTTCCCGAAAGGTCCGCCCATGTCTGTCGATACACGCGCCCAATCCCTCGCTACTGCAACGCAGCTGCCCCAAGTGACCGAGCCGCGCAATGCAGGCATGCCGCTCGATCTGAACTGGGTTCTTGGTGCCCAAGCCAATACCTCGGCGATTGAACGCCGCGCCGCATCCCTGCCCGCGCGCCGGTCGGTGAAAAAAGAGCATCAGGCCGCTTGGCTGCTCAAGGCAGTGACCTGCATTGATCTGACCACCCTGTCCGGTGACGACACGGCGCGCCGTGTCGGGCGGCTCTGCGCCAAGGCACGCCAACCCGTTGCCGCCTCCACATTGGACGCGCTGGGATGGGACGCCCCGCTCACCACCGGCGCCGTCTGCGTCTATCACGAGATGATCGCCCCCGCGGTCCAAGCCCTTCAAGGGACAGGCATTCCCGTTGCTGCTGTCTCCACCGGTTTTCCCGCAGGCCTGTCACCCCTGCCCCTGCGCATCGCCGAGATCGAGCAAAGCGTCGCTGCCGGTGCCGCCGAGATCGACATCGTCATCTCGCGCCGTCACGTACTCGAGGGCAACTGGCAGGCGCTTTATGACGAGATGCGCGCCTTCCGCGCCGCGTGCGGTGAGGCCCACGTCAAAGCGATCCTCGCCACGGGGGAGCTGGGCAGCCTGCGCAATGTCGCGCGCGCCAGTCTGGTGTGCATGATGGCAGGGGCCGATTTCATCAAAACCTCCACCGGCAAGGAAACCGTGAACGCAACCCTGCCCGTTACACTGGTGATGATCCGCGCGATCCGCGACTATTACGCCCGCACAGGCTACCGCGTGGGCTATAAACCCGCCGGCGGCATCTCCAAAGCCAAAGACGCGATCACCTATCTGGCGCTGATCAAGGAAGAGCTGGGCGACCGTTGGTTGCAGCCCGATCTGTTCCGTTTTGGCGCGTCCTCACTGCTGGGCGACATCGAGCGGCAGCTAGAGCATCACGTGACCGGAAGCTACTCCGCTGGCCACCGCCACCCCATTTCCTGAGCCAAAAGGCGACACACATGACCGTATCCGAAATTTTCGAGTCCATGGACTATGGCACAGCCCCCGAATCCGCCGCGCAAGCGCTGGCATGGATTGTCGATCAGGGCGGGCGCTTTGGCCACTTCATCAATGGCAAAATGACCGAACCCGCCGATGTCTTCCAAAGCCGCAACCCCGCCACGGGGGAAGTACTGGCCGATCTAAGCCAAGCCACCCAAGCCGATGTGGACAGCGCCGTGAAGGCCGCCCGCAGCGCCCAAGGCCCATGGGAAGCCGCAGGCGGCGCCGCCCGCGCGCGCGTCCTTTATGCTTTGGCGCGCTTGTTGCAAAAACACAGCCGCCTGTTTGCCGTGCTGGAGTGCCTCGACAACGGCAAACCCATCCGCGAAGCCCGTGATATCGACGTGCCGCTCGCACAACGCCACTTCTATTACCACGCGGGCATGGCGCAGCTCATGCACTCCGAGCTCCCAGATGCCGCCGCTCTTGGTGTGTGTGGCCAGATCATTCCGTGGAACTTCCCGCTGCTGATGCTCGCGTGGAAAGTCGCGCCTGCGCTGGCGATGGGCAACACAGTTGTTCTCAAGCCTGCCGAATATACGTCCCTCACCGCACTGCTGTTTGCACAGATCTGCACCGAGGCCGGCGTGCCAAAGGGCGTGGTCAATATCGTGACCGGTGATGGTGCCGTGGGCGAAATGATTGTGGCTGCTGACGTCGACAAAATCGCCTTTACCGGCTCCACCGCCGTGGGCCAACGCATCCGCGAACAGACCGCTGGCAGCGGCAAGGCGCTCTCGCTCGAGCTGGGGGGCAAATCGCCCTATATCGTCTTTGACGACGCCGATATCGATTCCGCTATTGAGGGGCTGATTGATGCGATCTGGTTCAATCAGGGCCAGGTCTGTTGTGCCGGTTCGCGCCTGTTGGTGCATGAACCCATCGCCGATATGTTCTATGCCAAGCTGCGCGCGCGCATGGATAAGCTGCGCGTGGGCGCGCCTATGGACAAAAGCATCGACATCGGTGCCATCGTCGACCCCGTTCAGCGCGACACCATTGCGCGCATGGTCGACGCCAATAGCGCGGGGCAAACCCATGTCGCCGCCTGTGACATGCCTACGGGCGGCTCGTTTTACCCTCCCACGCTCATCACCGATCTCAATCCTGCCGATACGCTGATGCAGGAAGAAATCTTTGGTCCCGTTCTGGTCTCCACCACCTTCCGCACGCCCGAAGAGGCGGTGAGCATCGCCAATAACACCCGCTATGGCCTTGCCGCCACGATCTGGAGCGAGAACATCAACCTCGCGCTCGACATCGCGCCAAAGCTGGCGGCGGGCGTGGTCTGGATCAACGGCACCAACATGCTGGATGCAGCAGCAGGATTTGGCGGCGTCCGGATGAGCGGCTTTGGCCGCGAAGGCGGATGGGAAGGCCTAAGCGCCTATACCAAGCCCAAGGCAAAACCCAAGGCGCTGAAAGCGGTCAAAGCCATGACCGGCAACGGCGCTCCCGCAGAAGGGATCGACCGCACGGCCAAGCTTTATATCGGCGGTAAACAGGCCCGCCCCGATAGCGGCTATTCCGCACCCGTCTGGGGCAAAAGCGGTGCCTTGCTGGGCCATGTGCCGCAATCCTCACGCAAGGATGTGCGCAATGCCGTTGAGGCGGCCCATGCCGCCAAAGGGTGGAGCAAAACCACCGGCCACCTGCGCGCACAAATTCTTTATTATATCGCAGAGAACCTCTCTGCCCGCGGTGCCGAATTCGCCAGCACACTGGACGCCATGCAGGGCGGCAAATCCGGCAAACAAGAGGTCGAAGCGGCGGTAAATACCCTGTTCACCTATGCCGCATGGGCCGACAAATACGATGGCCAAACCCATGGCGTGCCCATTCGCGGCGTCGCCTTGGCGATGAAAGAACCCGTGGGTGTCATCGGTGCGCTTTGTGCGGCCACGGCACCGCTGGCGGGTCTGGTTGGCGTCATGGCCCCCGCCATTGCGATGGGCAACCGCACCGTGCTGTGCGCGTCAGAGCCTTTCCCGCTGGCGGCAACCGACTTTATGCAGGTTCTGGAAACCTCGGATGTGCCTGCTGGCGTAGTCAATATCCTGACAGGGCCCCATGTCGATGTGGCCGCTGCACTCGCAGGCCATCTGGATGTAGATGCAGTGTGGAGTTTTGGCGATCCGGCATTGGATCAACAGATCGAACATGCCTCGGCGGGCAATCTCAAACGCACATGGGTGCAAAACGGTGCCGCGGTGGATTGGCACGCACCAGACAGCAAAACCTTCCTGCGCCATGCGACGGAAGTCAAAAATATCTGGGTTCCCTACGGGGAATAGCACCTAAAAATACAATGATCACCGCCCCTTAAAGGAGCGGTGATCCAAGAACAAGTCACTCGTTAACAACACCGGTCGGCTTGCCCACCACAACAAAATGCAAGTGGTCAGGATCAAGCAACTCACCCGCGACGCGCTTGACGTCATCGAGTGTTACCTTCTCGACCCGCTCATTGCGGGTCTTTACATAATCAATATCCAGCCCGATCGTCTGCATCCCTACAAGGATGCCTGCGATGGTGCTGTTGCCATCAAAACGCAGCGGATAGGCGCCGGTCAGATAGGTTTTGGCTCCGTCCAGCTCTTCTTGGGTGATGCCCTGCTCGGCGGTCATGCGCCATTGGTCGCGGATGACCTCGATTGCCTTGCCGATCCGGTCATTGCCGGAACTGACAGAGCCCATGTAAGCCGAAGACAGATCGCGCGATTGCAACGAAGAATAAACCCCGTAGGTCAGCCCACGCTTTTCGCGAACCTCCTGCATCAGACGGCTTTCAAAACCGCCGCCGCCCAATACCTGATTGAGCAGCACAGCGGCAAAATAGTCCTCATCATCAAACGAGATACCCCGCTGCCCGAACAGCGCCACGGATTGTGGCGTGTCAAACTCGACCACGGTTGTGCCGCCTGCGATCTTCGGCTCTACCTCAGGCGGAAGCGCGGGGCCGCTCTGTGGCAGATCACCCAGAACCGCATCGAGTAGCTTGCCCAATTGCTCTGGAGTGATGTCACCCACCGCACCAACCAGCACGCGGTCTTTCACCAGCACATTCTTATGCGCCTCAAGCAGGTCATCGCGAGTCAGGGCAGCGACGCTTTCGGGCGTGCCTTCTTCTGCGGTGCCGTAGGGGTGATCACCATAGGCCATTGCAGCGAATGTCTTGGACGCGATGTCGTTAGGATCATTTTCGCTATAGGACAGACCCGACAGAACCTGCGCACGCACCCGCTCTATGTCGGCCGCATCAAATCGCGGTTTCTGGATTGCATCACGCATCAAGGCGACAGATTCATCAAAGTTCTCGGTCAGGAAGCGCGCCGATATGGATACTTCTTCCGGGCTGGAGCTAAAGCCAAAATCCGTTGCCAAGGCTTCGGTTGCGCGGGCAAACCCGCGGGCGTCCAGATCCCCTGATCCTTCCTCTAGCAGACCCGTCATCAGATGAACCGCGCCGCGCTTGCCGGCCACATCCAATGAGGTGCCGCCAAGGAAAGCGATATCAATTGCCACGAATGGCAGTGAGTGTTCCTCGACCAGCCATGCCTCGATCCCGCCGGGGGAGGTTACGGACTGGATGTCGACTTCGGCACGCGCAGGCAAAGCTGCTGTGGCTCCCAAAAACAGGGCAGTTGCAAAACGGATCATTGGGAAACTCCTTCGGGGCGCATCAACCAGCCGGTGACAGAGGCCTCACGGCGCAGCAGGGTTGCGGCTTGCATGATGTCATCGGCAGTCACAGCATCAAGAATGTCAGGCCACGCCTCCACATCCTGGATCGTCAGTCCTGAAGTCAGCGCACGACCATAGCGGTTGGCGATCCCGTCTACGTTATCCTGCGCATAAATTTCAGAGGCCCGTAGCTGGAGCTTGATCCGCTCAAGCTGATCCGTATCCACACCGGCCTCCATGAATTCCGCCAATGCCCCGTCCAGCGCTGCTTCGCCGTCCTCAAGGCTCACCCCCGGGGTGGGGACGACAATCATGCGAAAGGTCGTGTCATCCAGTGACACGCCGGAATAGCCAGCGGTGGTGTAGGTGGCAGTCTGCGTATCGAATTGGAGCTTCTCGGCCAGAAAAGAGGTTGTCCCACCGCCGAGGATTTCCGCCAGTATCGTCAGCGCCGCTGCCGTTTCCTGTGCGCCGCTGTCACGTTCAGGGACCAGATAGCTGCGGTAGACATAGGGTTGTGCCACACGCGCATCGCGGAAAATCACGCGCCGTTCTGCGTTCTGGCGCGGCTCTTCGGTGCGCAGACGCTCGGGCAGGTCAGGGTTCAACGGGATCGGGCCATAGTGTTCTTCGGCCAATGCGCGAACTTCTTCGGGAGTTACATCGCCGGACACCACCAAAACCGTATTATTGGGCGAATAATATAGCTCGTAAAAGCCAAGCGCATCGTCAAGGTCGAGCTCTTGCATCTCGTGCATCCAGCCGATGACCGGCGTGCCATAGCGGTGGTTGAGATATTGCGCCGCGCTGATCTGCTCTCCGAACAGGGCCTGAGGGTTGTTTTCAGTGCGTTGGTTACGCTCTTCGATGATTACGTCACGCTCTGTCGCGATGTTTTCGGGCGTCAGCTGGATATTCTTCATCCGGTCTGCTTCCATCGTCATCATCAGACCAAGCCGGTCTGCTGCGATGCGCTGGAAATAGGCGGTGTAATCGTAGCTGGTAAAAGCATTGTCGCGCCCGCCGTTCGCCGCCACAACCGCGGAAAACTCGCCCGCTTCCAATGTATCGGTGGCCTTGAACAACAAATGCTCTAGAAAATGCGCCACGCCGGACGATCCCTTTGGCTCATCCGCCGAGCCAGCGCGATACCACAGCATATGTTGCACAACCGGTGCGCGATGATCTTCAACGACAACCACCTGCATCCCGTTATCAAGCTTGAAATCGGTGACCTTACCGCTTGTTTCGGCTTGGGCAGCGGCGGGCAACAGTAAAGCAAACAAAGCCGCGTTTCGGGCGTATCGCAACATAGGGCGGGTCCTTTTTGGGTCAGACACTCAAGAGACATCGCAGTTGAGCGGATAACACATAGGTACGTCCGCCACGCGCAGGTTCAAGCCGCACGGCGCAATATCACAGATTTGTAATGCGGGTTTACTGGCCTGCTGGCGGCGCGGACGGCGTGCGCGCACCGACATTACGCCAGCGTTCACGTTCAGCTTGCGGGTCCAATGCCTCACGGCTGTACACTTCGCGGTAGCGGTCCACCGGAACAATACGGATGCGGGTCAGGCGCGATCTACGGCGGCGGAACTCGGCATCTGCTTGCGCCAGCGTTTCACGGATACCCGGGCTCACCCCCAGACGGCTTGCGTATTGAACCAATGCACCGTCCGCTGCAGGGATCGGTGCGTTCGGATCACTCAAACGGCCACCAAAGGCTGCGGCCCCTTCACTCAGGGCAGAGCGGTCTGCACGGTTAACGCCCCCGGGCGTTGGCGTGGGGAGTTCCGTATAGTTTTCGGGTTCCTGAAGGCTCGCTACCGGTGCGATTCCGAATTCATCGGGGCCCTCTGAATCGCTACGCAAATCACGAAGGCCTACATCAGCACACCCCGCGGTAAAGGCGGACAGTACAAACATCAAAGCAAGTTTACGCATTCAGGCCTCCACAGCGCCGTTTTCTCTCAATATCGCAGGCAAGGCCGCATTGTCACCCAGCTTTTTTGCCTGTGGTCTTTCGCGGCCTTTTCCCGCCCTTCGCAGCGGGCTTGGCTTTTGGGTCATCTGTAAACAGTACAAGGCCCAGCGCACCTGCAAAAATGAACACATCTGCAAGGTTGAACACGAAGGGGTTATTGATCCCGCAGCAAGACATGTTCAGAAAATCAAGGACATAGCCATAGATCAAGCGATCCACCACATTCGCCAGCGCACCGCCCACCAACATGCCCGCGCTGATTGCGGCCAGCCGCGTTTGCACATTCTTGCGCGCCCACCAAAGGACAAAGCCGCAGATAACAATCGCAAGCGCAATCAATATCCAGCGGCTTGCCTCGGATCCGTCCCCGAATAGGCCGAAATTGATGCCCCGATTTTCACCATACCGGAAATTCACCAGCGGTGGCAGGACATCAATGCTGCGGATGCGGGCAAGCTCCATCATGTGGATCACCACATATTTGCTGATCTGGTCAATGACAAAGGCCCCGAAACCGGCCCAGAAAATCAAACGCATGCCCACAACCGCCTCTGTTAGTGCCTAAAGTGGCGCATGCCGGTAAAGACCATTGCGAGGCCGGCCTCGTCAGCCGCTGCAATCACTTCATCGTCGCGTATAGAGCCACCCGGCTGGATCAGGGCCGTGGCCCCTGCCTCTGCTGCGGTGACCAGACCATCGGCAAAGGGGAAGAAGGCATCAGATGCCACAACCGACCCTTGGGTGAGTGGCGCCGGCAGGCCCATCGCCTCGGCCATATCAATCGCTTTGCGCGCCGCAATGCGCGTGCTGTCAACGCGGCTCATTTGGCCTGCGCCAACGCCGACTGTTGCGCCATCTTTGACATAAATAATGGCGTTGGATTTGACGTGTTTGGCGACAGTCCACGCAAACAGCATATCGCTCAGTTCCTGCTCGGTCGGCTGACGCTTGGTCACGACTTTCAGATCATCCATGCTGATACGGCCAATGTCGCGGTCCTGCACCAGCCAGCCACCGGCCACCTGACGCGGGGCCAGACGGGCCATGCGTGTGTCGGCCAGACCGCCTGTTGTCAGCAAACGCAG
This sequence comes from Sulfitobacter sp., assembly GCF_039977885.1. Classification (GTDB taxonomy): domain Bacteria; phylum Pseudomonadota; class Alphaproteobacteria; order Rhodobacterales; family Rhodobacteraceae; genus Sulfitobacter. Next base: position 735,036 of record NZ_JBDWCI010000020.1, on the reverse strand, counting down.
GTTCTTTTTCTTCTGGAACAGCTCGATCGCATCGGCGTCAGCATTTGGCGCGATGACGACTTCGGTAAAGATCTCGGAGATTGCTTCGGCGGTGGGCAGGTCCAGCGTTTGGTTCAACGCGATGATCCCGCCAAAGGCAGAGGTGCGGTCGCAATCAAATGCGCGGGTATAGGCCTCGGCCATGGTGGCACCTGTCGCCACGCCGCAAGGGTTGGCGTGTTTGATGATCGCCACTGCGGGGCCGTTTACAGGGTCGAACTCCGACACCAGCTCGAACGCGGCATCTGTGTCGTTGATGTTGTTATAGCTCAGCTCTTTGCCTTGGTGCTGCTTGGCTGTGGCTACGCCTGCGCGGCTGCTGCCATCGGAATAGAACGCCGCAGATTGGTGCGGGTTCTCACCATAGCGCAGGGTTTGCGTCAGCGTTCCGCCAAAGGTGCGGCGGCGCGGTGTGCCGCCAACGGCTTCGGCCATCCACGTGCTCACTGCGGTGTCATAAGCCGCCGTGCGCGCATAAGCGATCTGGGCCAGCTTCTGGCGCATCGCATAGGTGGTCTGGCAGTTATTCGCCTCAAGCTCGGCAATATAGGGGGCGTAATCTTCTACATCGACAATCACGCTGACAAAGCCGTGGTTTTTCGCGGCAGAGCGGATCATCGCAGGACCGCCGATGTCGATATTCTCGATCACCTCGGCGTATTCCGCGCCTTTGGCCACGGTTTCTTCAAACGGATAAAGGTTCACCACCACCAGATCGATCCCGCCGATCCCGTGTTCATCCATCGAGGCGACATGCCCCGCATCGTCGCGCAGCGCCAGCAGGCCGCCATGTACAACCGGATGCAGCGTTTTGACGCGGCCATCCATCATCTCGGGAAAGCCTGTGACCTCGGCCACGTCTTTTACCTCGAGCCCCGCATCGCGCAGCGCCTTGGCGGTCCCGCCTGTCGACAGCAGCTCAACACCGGCAGCGGCCAGCGATTTGCCGAAATCCAGCAGTCCGGTTTTGTCGGACACAGAAAGAAGGGCGCGTTTAACGGGGTACAGATCAGCCATGGCAGGGCTCCTTTGGTCAGGTATCGTCGTCAAGGTACGGGTCATCCCGTTCCAGATCACGCACGCCAATCGCAGTTTCCTGCGCTTTGGACAAGGACCAGCGCACCCGAGTGGCAGGATTTATCGCACGGCCGGTCAGGACAATCTGGCTGGATGCCCGTGGTTTCAAGCGTGTTGCTTCAAGATAGGCACCCGCCTCAAGCGTCAATTCGGCACTGCAATCATGGCGGAAAACCCATATTTCGCCAGACTTTAGCGCCATAGAAACAGCCGCCCCGCCCAGATCGAGCGTGGCGTCGACCTCAGGATGAAGATGGAAGCGGATCTCGAACCGGATGCCACTTAGTTTTGTGCGGTCCAGAGCGCGGTCAAAACGCCGTTTCTCCACATCCTCCAGCGCCAGCAGCATATCTTCGCCCGCAACAGCGCGCCCATCTAGCGTCAATTCGATCGAACGCGCATGGGTCAGGCCATGGGTCAGCACATAGGCGTCATGCCCCCCCTGAAACTTGATCCCGTCGCTGACCGGTATGATTTCGACCGGTACATGCGTCGGCCCGTCGATCAGTGTCTCGACCCCTGTGCGCTTGTCCGCCAAATCCAGCCGCGCGCTGGAATAGCCGCCAAGGCTTAGCGCGGAATGCGAAGGTGTCGCACGGCCCGCCCGCCGCCAATCCAGACCAAAAGATGCGCCCGAGCCGCAATTCACGATCAGCGGCCTGCGCCCCGAAGTAAGTTCGAACGCCAATGTGGACGCGTGCGCATTGGCCGACGCCGCCCCATCCGGCGGCGGGCTTGCGTCAATGATCACGCTGGTGCGGCCAGCAGACAGGCGGGCATAGCCCATCGACAAACCGCTTGGCTGCATGCTGCGCACCCCGGAGGCTGCAAGTGCGTGATCCAGCCAGCCCTCGGCCCCGCGCCCGCCACCATGAAACCGCGCCAACCCGCCGTCAGAATGCCGCAGCGTGCGCAGCGTTGGCGCAATCCGCTCAATGGCAGCCAGATGGGGTTGCGGCGTGCCGCGCCCCGCATCCGCAAGCGCCGCAGCGGCCCATGTCAGCAAGGTGAACACATCCAAAAGCTCTTCGGGGTTGCGCGTGGGCAGGCCGCCTTGCTCGTCAATCTGGGCGTCACACTCACGGGCAAGCGCCTTAACGGCCGGATCCGCCAGCTGCTCAAGCCCCTCCAGTGACAAACCCGCATAGATCAGCCCTGTCAGCGCCTCGAACCGCGCAAGCCCCGGCGCGGCAGCGTGCCAGCGCTTGGACAAAAAGGCAGTTTGCTGCATCAGTGACCTATAAAAGACTTCGCTTTCCGGCGCGTTATCCCCGCCACCGTGCAACACAAATATCGCATGGTTGATCCAGCGAATCAGCCGCCGCCCCGTGAGGTCAGGGCTCCACCCCGGGCCAATGCCGCGCCCGTAAATCTCGATCCAGTCCCACAGCCAGCGTTGTGCCGCACGCCGTGAGGTGGGATCGCCCACAGCAGCCAGATCATCAAGCCATGCAAACCCGTGCAGCGCCTCGGCAAAAGCACGGTCAGGGGCTTCGATCTCCCATGGGGTCTGATCAGGGGCGGTAATCAGGTTGCCGGCAAACAGGAAATTACCCGCTGACAACTGTCTGCCACGTGCGAAGGATCCGATTGTCCGCGGCTCGGGCGAAGAAACAAAGCCACGCGCCTGCCCTTGCCCTCGTGTCGCAAGACGCGCGTATAGCTGGTTTAACAAACGCGTGCGGTGCGCGCTTAACTGGGGAAATTTAATCATGTGCTCTGCCTATACGCTCTTGAGGCGCCTGCCGCACCCTATCGTGCAACACTCTCTGAGTCACCGACTTTTGGGCAAGCTCCCGCGCAAAGCTATCAATTGGCCGGGGCTTGCCGTCAGACAAGGCCATCCCGCATCCCTGATTTATCCCGCCTTTTGAAGACACGCGATATAGAACCCGTCCATGCCACCCTCGTCCGCCCAAAAATCAGGTCTCAGGCGCAGACCGCCCTCCGAGGATATCCACGCAGGATCAATGCCGTCCCGCGCAAGCGCATCGCGGTCCACTGTCATATCACCGTGCCGCTCAAGCGCTTCGTCGATCTGGACCTCGCCTTCGTCGGGCAGCAGGCTACAGGTGCAAAACACCATCCGACCGCCGGGTTTGAGCAGGGACCATGCGTGATCCAACAGCTCTTCTTGTAAGGCGATCAACGCGCCGAAATCCGATCCGTCCTTGGCGTGGGGCAAATCGGGGTGGCGGCGGATTGTACCGGTCGCAGAGCAAGGTGCATCGAGCAGGATCGCATCGAATTGGCCCTGAAACTGCCGCGCGTCTTTGATAAATGTGCGGGCCGTCAGCCCTGTGCGTGCAAGGTTTTCCTTCACCCGCTGCATCCGCGAATGGTTGTCATCCACCGCGCGCACCTCTGCCCCGGTTGTGGCCAGCTGCATCGTTTTGCCGCCCGGCGCACAGCACAGGTCCAGCACCAGCTCGCCCTCTTGGGCATCCAGAATGAGCGCCGGCAGGGCGGCGGCGGCGTCTTGCACCCACCACTCACCTTCGGCGAATCCCTCCATGGCAGATACCTGCCCCGCGTTTTCTACGCGTACCGATCCGGTCGGCAACAATGTCGCCCCCAAACGATTGGCAAGTTCGGCAGCATCACCCTTTGCGGTCAGATCCAGCGGCGCACCGGCAAAATGTGCAGCCTCGATTGCGGCCATGGCATCGGCACCCCATGCCTCGACCAGCGGCCCGCGCAGCCATTTGGGCAGGCGCGGCGCACGGCGCGCGGTCCATGCTTCGGGACCTTCTGCGGCAACTTTGCGAAGTACCGCATTTACCAGACCTTTAAGGTGGCTGAGATGTTTGTGCCCGCCGATCAGCGTCACCATTGCGTTGACGACACCGTGGGCGGCACTACCTGTGCACAGCTCAACCGTACCCACGCGCAGCGCATTGCGCACCGTCAGCGGCGGGTATTTGTTCAGGTGTTTTTGCAAAATGCGGTCAGCCCGCTCCATCCCGCGCAAGGTCTCTTGCGCCAACCGCTGGGCCCGCGCACGGTCCTCTGCGGGCAAACGGTCCAGCACCCCCGCGCCCAAAAGCTCGGACATCAATTTACCCTCACCGAGGATTTCATCCAGAAGATAAACCGCAGACTTGCGCGCTGCTACGCCTGTGTCGGACATGATGTCGCTCTCTTTGTTGGCTGTGTGGCGGTTGTCTGGGACATCGCGCGTCGTATATCAAGGGGCAGATGCGAAAGGACCCGCTATGTCAGATACGCCAAAACCTCAAGAAGCCACGCCACAATCACCCGAAACGGCCTCCGATTTGCCGCCCGCTGCGCGCCGTGCGCTTGCCGAAGCGGCAGAGCGCCGTGCCGCAGAAAAGGAATTGTCGCTCCCTACAGAGCTGGGCGGCAGACAGGATGGCACCGAGCCTGTGCGCTTTGGCGATTGGGAGAAAAAGGGCATCGCCGTCGATTTCTAGAACGAAAAAGCCCTGCGGCATGAGTGCCGAAGGGCTGTAATACGACCGGCTTCGCAGAGCGCGTCAGCGCAGGTTAAATTCCAGACTGTCACCGCTGCCCTGGTCAGAGGTGAACCGGATTTTATCGCCATGTGCTTGCACTTCCTGACAATTATATCCCAGATCATCGCCGCCCCATTCAAGGCTACGGCAGAAATATCCGCCCTCCCATGTCCAGTCGCCCGTGACTGGCCATGCAGCACCCGTTCCCGAGATAGACCCGTTGGTCCCTACCTGCAGCTTGACCAGCGGTCTGGTAAGGGTCTTGCCTTCCACGATATTTTTGAACGCATCTGCGCTGTCTACTTTGCTAAATTCCGCAAAGGCGGGTGTGGCACTCCAAGCGGCAGAACTCGCTAATGCAAAGATAATCGGCTTCATCACAACTTCCTGTTTCTGGGAACTGATGAAACAACGCGCCTTGCACCAAATAAGTTTCAGCCGAATCCGGAAAAATTTGAATCAATCCGCCAAGCCCAGCACGTCGAGCATGTCATATTCCCCCGGTGCGCGGCCCTGCCCCCACAGCGCGGCCTTCAACGCGCCTCGTGCAAACAGCCCGCGATCAGAGGCGATGTGGCGCAGAATGATCCGCTCGCCTGCGCCGGCAAACATCACGTCATGCTCGCCCACAATGTCGCCACCGCGAATGGCGGAAAAGCCGATATCGCCGCGTTTGCGCGCGCCGGTAATGCCGTCACGCCCCGAATCGCTGACATCTGCCAGCGCCACACCGCGCCCCTCGGCCGCAGCTTCGCCCAGCATCAGCGCGGTGCCGGATGGCGCATCAACCTTGCGGTTATGGTGCGATTCGATGACCTCAATGTCGAAATCCTCATCCAGCGCAGCGGCCACTTTGCGCGTCAGCAACGTCAGCAGGTTCACGCCAAGGCTCATGTTGCCTGCGCGCACGATGATTGCACCCGCAGCGGCGCTAGGGCTGAGTTGGGCAATCTGATCAGCGGTCATGCCCGTTGTGCCGATCACATGCACGATCCCCGCCTGCGCGGCAGCAGCGGCAAAGGCGATGGTGGCCTCGGGGGCGGTGAAATCAATCACGGCATCGGCCTGTGCCATGGCCGCACCTGCGTCGCTGGTCACGATCACACCGCTTGCCGTACCGCCCATAGCCACGCCAAGGTCCTGCCCGATCCAGTCATGGCCTGCCCGCTCGACCGCGCCGACAAGCTGTGTTTGCGGGTTGGCGGCGACCTCTTGCACCAGCATCTGGCCCATGCGGCCCGATACCCCTGTGATCACGATGCGTGTGCTGTCTGACATGGTCTGTATCTCCGGTTCTATGTTGCCCAGCGGTGTAGCGCGCCCACTGCCGCTTGGCAAAGAAGTTCAGAGCGCATAGATGGGTATTATGGCAAAGAACAAATCATACGAAGGTAACGGCCCCACCCAGCGACAGCTGCGTGTTGGCGAAACCATCCGCCGCGCATTGAGCGAAGTATTGGCACGCGGGGATGTTCATGATCCCGACCTGAACGCGATGTCCATCACCGTAGGCGAAGTGCGCACCTCCAACGACCTCAAGGTCGCAACCGCTTATGTGCTGCCCTTGGGCGGCATCGGGCAAGACGACGTGCTCAAGATACTTGCACGCAACAAGCATGAAATTCGCAAGCTTGTGGCCAAAAAGCTCACGCTGAAATTCTCGCCCGAGCTGCGGTTCCAGCTGGATCGTACGTTTGACCAGATGGATGAAACCCGCCGCATGCTGGCCCAAGACGCCGTGCGCCGCGATGCTGATGCCCCAGACGACGAGACCCCCGAGACGTGATCCGCCGCGCGGCCTTCACGGCACTAGCCATGTTGCTGGCGCATCCTGCGCTGGCGACCTCGTGCCGCGAAGATACCTATGAAGGCACTGAATACGCCATTTGCGAGGTCGATCTCTCAACCGACAGGCTTGAGCTGTTTCTTTATGATGAAACTGACGAGCGGCCCTATGGCTATTTCGGGACGCTGAACAGCGCGCTCAAGGAAAAGGGTCAATCGCTTGGCTTTGCGACCAATGCGGGCATGTATCACGACAACCGCGCACCAGTCGGGCTTTATATCGAAGATGGCGAGACGCTTCAGCGGGTGATCACCAATGCAGGGCCCGGCAACTTTGGCCTATTGCCCAACGGCATCTTTTGTCTGCGCGACGGCCGTGCTGATGTGATTGAAACGCTGCGCTATGTCGAAGAAAAAATCGACTGCCCCAATGCCACCCAATCCGGCCCGATGCTGGTGATCGACGGAGAGCTGCACCCACGGTTTCTGCGCGATTCGACGTCGCGGTTTATTCGCAACGGTGTCGGCACCAGTGCGGACGGGCAAACGGCAAGTTTTGTGATCTCCAACAGCCCTGTCACGTTCCATGCCTTCGGCAGCCTGTTCCGCGACCACCTAAAGATCGACAATGCGCTGTTTTTCGACGGCAATGTGTCCCGCCTACGTGCGCCGCAGTTGGGGCGCAGTGATATTGGCTTTGGCGCGTTGGGGCCAATCCTTGGCGTGGTTGAAGGCGATCCTGCCACCCCACAGGACCCGATTGATCCAAGCCCAGCACCAATTGGCAGCGCCACGGACTGACACGCCCGTTGCACTGCGGCGCGCAATCTGCAAAACGGCGCGCAACAACAGAATAGATTTCAAGGACAGCACATGGCACGCAAACGCAAAGGGCGCGATATTTCCGGCTGGGTTGTGATCGACAAGCCCGCTGGCCCCACCTCCACCGCAGTGGTCAACAAAGTCCGCTGGGCTTTTGACGCGCGCAAGGCGGGCCACGCAGGCACGCTTGATCCCGAAGCAACCGGCGTTCTGGCCATCGCATTGGGCGAGGCCACCAAAACTGTGCCCTTCATCACCGATGCTCTCAAAGCCTATGAGTTCACTGTGCGTCTTGGCGCTGCGACCAATACCGACGATGCCGAAGGCGAAATCATCGCCACCTCTGATTTGCGCCCCGATGACGCCGCGATCAAAGAAGCGTTGCACGCTTTTGTGGGCGATATCCAGCAGGTTCCGCCGCAGTTTTCTGCGGTGAAAATCGACGGTGAGCGGGCCTATAAACGCGCCCGTGACGGCGAGGAAATGGAAATCGCCGCGCGCCCGCTTTATGTCGAAAGCCTGATCTTTCTGGATCGGCCCGACGCCGATCACGTCACCCTTGAGATGGTCTGTGGCAAAGGCGGCTATGTCCGCTCAATCGCGCGTGATCTGGGTGAGGCATTGGGCTGCAAAGGCCATGTGCGCGAATTGCGCCGCACGTGGTCCGGCCCCTTCGAGACCGCGAATGCGATCACACTTGAACAGGTTGAAGCCTTGGCCAAAACGCCAGAGCTGGACGCCTTTCTGGGCCCGCTAGAACTTGGCCTCAACGATCTGCCCGAAGTGACCGCCAGCAGCGAAGGGGCCACGCGCCTGCGCAATGGCAATCCGGGCATGGTTTTTGCAAATGACGTCGAATATGGCGAGGAATGCTGGGCCTCTCAGGAGGGTCGCGCGGTCGCTGTCGGGATCTACAAAGCAGGTGAACTGCACCCGTCGCGGGTGTTCGTCACCGGCGATGTCCAGTGATTGTTACAATTTGTCACAGCCATCACGCCCCTGTCATCGCCTGCGGCCCATTATTTCAACGATTGTTACAAAAGCACAGATTTTGATCAGCGCTGCGTGATGCCCCCTGCACAAACCGCCAAACAAAGCGCATCTTGGGGTCAGACAACACGATATCTCACTCAACAGGAGACCTGACCTATGAAACGCACCTTGTTTATTCTGCTCAGCGCCGGTGCCTTTGCAACTGTCGCATTCGACGCTTACGGCCAAGGCATCAGCCCCGCCATCGGCATGGCCAAACTGGCCCCCGTCGGATTGGCCAGCAGCACGCTGAAATCCGTATTTGGTGCCAGCCCCGCAGGATTTGCACATCTGCTGCACACCCTCACAGGGATGGTGGCCTATGTACTGGGTTACTTCCTGATCGCCCGCCCCGTACAACGCGCCATTGTGCCAAAGCTGCCATGGCTGGCTACCGCAGTTCTCTACGGCGTCGTTTTGTGGATCTTTGCCCTGTATATCATGGCGCATCTTGTTGCAGGCATGCCCGCCTTCCTCGGCTGGAGCGGCATCACCTACGTCGCGCTTTATGGTCACGTGATCTATGCGGTTGTGGCTGCTTGGGTGATCGAAGCGCACGGCCTGTCGTTCAATTTCAAATCCCGTGATGCGGTCGCAATCGGGTAACACGACCTCTCCGACCGTTTGTGACCTTGCCGCCGCCCTGCTCTTCCCGCAGGGTGGCGGTTTGCATTTCCGCGCGGCTCTGGCACAAGCCTCCCATGATCACCCGCACCCATACCAAAGGCGACGCGCCCTCTGTCGCGGTTTATTCCGATTGCGAACGCTTCCGATATAGCCTTACCCGCATCTGGGACAGCACCGCGCGCCGTGTCACATTTGTCATGCTCAACCCCTCTACAGCGACCGAGCAGGCAAACGATCCGACGATCGAGCGCTGTGAACAACGTGCCCGCAGGCTTGGGTTTGGCAGCTTCTGCGCGGTGAACATTTTTGCCCTGCGGGCGACGGACCCCCGCGACATGCGCGCGGCCGACGACCCCGAAGGCCCAGATAATACCCAAGCGTTAGAGACCGCCGCCCATTGGGCCGATGTCATCATCGCGGCATGGGGCGTACACGGGTCCCACCGCAACCAAGGTCCACAGATCGCGGCCCGCCTGAGCGGCAGCGGACACCAGCTGCACCACCTTGGCCTTACAAAAGCCGGTCATCCACGCCACCCGCTCTATCTTCCCTACAGCGCACAACCCCAGCTCTGGGAGATTGAGTGATGCTACGTTAACCAATGTCCGCTTAGAGTTTTGACGAATCTTGGGAAAACTGTGCTAATAACAGTGCGAAAGTCCTCATTTCTTTGAAAATGGAATACTTCTTATGTTGTGGTTAGCAGGCTTAATGGGGCTTATGGCCGTTGGCACAGTCTCGTTCATGGAGCCTGCCTCGGAAAGCGATGTAACCGACAGGGTCGATGCATCTACGCCCCCCGAGGACAGTGATGCCACCGAGGTTGAAATACCCGAAGACAATCTGGACCCCGAATATGACCCGCGCGGCGGCGATGATTCCGCCCTTCTTCCGCCACTTACTACGACCGAAGTAGAACAGATCTCCGGAACCGATGACGCGGATGTGCTCACAGGAACTGACGGCCATGACGAAATTCGCGGGCTGGACGGGGCGGATTCCCTTGAGGGCGGCGAAGGCGATGACCGGCTTGTTGGTGATGAGGGCGACGACACGCTGACTGGCAACGCCGGTGATGACACGCTGCACGGGCTCGATGGCGCGGACCTGCTGTTTGGCGATGACGGCGACGATAATTTCTTTGGTCATAACGCGGACGACCGCCTGTTTGGTGAAGCTGGTGATGACGCGCTACAAGGCTCTGCCGGTGAGGATTGGCTTGAGGGCGGCGAAGGCGACGACACGCTTCAGGGCGGGTTGGACAATGACACATTGATCGGCGGCAACGGTGCCGATGTGCTTTTCGGCGGCTGGGGGAATGATGTGCTTAGCGGGCTTTCACCTGAACAGGGTGGCAGCGACGCGGATGACGGCGATTTTCTGAACGGTGGCGGCGGCGATGACACCATCTTTACGGGCAGCAGCGATATTGTCACAGCAGGCGAAGGTGCTGACCAGATTGTGCTGGGCGATTGGATTACACCGGGAAACACCGCAGAGATCGTTGATTTCACAGCAACTGACGACAACATCGTTTTGATTTGGGACGATAGCGATCTTGATACCGAAGAGCCTTTTGTCACACTGGCTACCGATCCGGAATCGCCGGAGCAGACATTGATTTTGATGGATGGCACAGTCATTGCATCCGTAAACGGGACCGATATTCAGGCCGACGATATTGCATTGGTCCCGCTCAGCACGGCTACCTTTGTGGGGATGGCCGCATCCTGAACCGGCGCTGCACGGCCTCCATACAATAATCCTTTGCCATCTGGGCGAAACGCGCCTATACGCCCCCATCGCAGGTTTTATGCCTGCGATTCCTCCACGGGCCTGTGCTGGACGACATCCCGGCCTGCGCCATCACACCAACCTTTTGAAAAGGAGACCCCGATGTCGATTACAAAAGAAGAAAAAGCCCGCATCATGAAAGAATTCGGTGCCAAAGACGGCGATACCGGTTCCCCAGAAGTGCAGGTTGCTGTTCTGAGCTCGCGCATCGCGACACTGACAGAGCACTTCAAGACACACAAAAAAGACAACCACGGTCGCCGTGGTCTGCTGAAAATGGTCGCAACGCGCCGTAAGCTTCTGGACTATGTTAAGTCCAAAGATGACGCACGTTACCAAGACCTGATCAAACGTCTGGGCCTGCGCCGCTAAGCGCTACACCCCCGAACGTTGACTTCAGTCAATTTGAACCGCGCCCTTGAAAAAAGGCGCGGTTTTTTGATGCGCTATGGGTTTTGCGCAATAAAACGTCTTATTTACGTGAATAAGTGACGTGATATTACGTTTTTTCACCTTTCTTCACATTGCCGTGCTAGCCAAGTTGCCAATAAGAAACTTGGAGGGAACCCATGAAGTCTATACTTATTGCAGCTGTGCTATTGGTCACGCTGCTTACTTTTTATTCTGCACTTTGGTTAAAATCAGAAGATATCGAGGCGGACATCCGGACACGGGTGACAGAAGACCTCGCTGCGGCGAACGCAAAAGATATCGAAATTGATGTCGACGGCCGCCACGTCACCCTTAGCGGGATCGTCTATGACGCTGCAACGGAAACAGCTTACCTCGACACAGCAGACGCAACTTATGGTTCCCTCGGACCAATCGACGGTTTGACCTTCCAGAACGGCGGCGGCTTTCTGAAGGCTGTGAAATCCCCTGAAGGGATCACACTGACCGGCGCAGTCCCCTCCGATGCGACACGCGCTGCCCTGCTGCAAACCGCAGCCGACAGCACCGAAAGCGATGTTGTGGACGCAATGACAGTAGGGGCCGCTGCGGGCAGCTGGACCGATGAGGCCAACTTTGGCCTTGCCCAACTCTCCAAGCTGGAACAAGGCACGCTCTCCGTCGCGCCGGACAGCTATACGCTTTCAGGTGTGACCAATGGCGATGCGCTGGCGCTCAATGCCTCACTGGCAGAACGCGCTGGCTGGCAGGCTTTTGTCTCGGCACCGCGCATCACAACCGGCCTGTCCGAAAAGCTGGACACAGCAAACGGCAAGATTTCCGGCTTGGAAAGCAACGTCGTGGCCCTTGAAGGTCTTCTGGCCGAGCGCGATGGCGTTATCAGCACGTTGACCGGCGAACGCGACACGCTGAGCACAGCATTGGCCAATATGACCGACGAACGCGATGGCGCGATTGCCGCGCGTGATGCATCCACTGCGGATGTTATCGCACAGCGTGACGCGCTGGCGAACAACGTTGAAGGGCTGACAGCGGCGCGCGATGTCCTGTCGCAAACGGTAACCAGCCTCGGGACCGAGCGCGAAACGCTTGCACAATCCATTGCAGCACTCACCGGTGAGCGCGACACGGCAGTGGCCGACCTCGAAGCCCTGCGCGGCAGCCTCGATGCAACGCAGTCAAGCACTGCCGCGCTGAACGAGGAACTGTCGGAGGTGCAGGGACAACTGGCACAACGCGATACAACCATCGACGGGCTCAACACCCAAGTGGCCGATCTTACCGAGCAGCTGGAAACGCAAACCGCATCGCTGAATTCCGGACAGCAAGCTGACGCTGACCTGCGCGCACAAATCAGCACACAGGCGGGCACCATTGAGGAATTGACCGCCGATCTGCGCGAAACCGGTAACACGGTCAGCCGCCTTGAGGGTGAGCTTGCTGCGACAACGACACAGATCGCGACCCTCACGGATCAGGTGGCCGATCGTGACGCAACCATCGACGAGCTGCGCAATGCCCCTGCGACACTGGTTGCGGCAAACGCCGACACCTTTGCGGGTGTCACGGAGATTGCAGCACAATGCAGCGCCCGGGCGGGTGATGTTCTGGAGAATACCCAGATCAACTTTGCCAGCGGAACTGCAAATATCCGCAATAATTCGGTGGAGGTTCTGGAACGTTTGACCGGTATCGCACTTGCCTGTGCAGACAGCGGTCTGGCTGTTGAAATCGGCGGTCACACCGACAGCCAAGGCAGCGATGCGGACAACCAGAACCTCAGCGAACGCCGCGCACAGGCTATCGCACAGTTCATGATGGATCGCGGTGTGCCCGAAAGCACACTTAGCCCTGTCGGTTTTGGCGAAACAAATCCGATTGGCGACAATGCGACCCCTGAAGGCCGCCAACAAAACCGCCGCATCTCGTTTGAATGGCAGGCGCGCTGAACCGCGCCCGCCCTCTTGATCCAAATACAAATACAAAAGTTCTAGGAAACCGACATGACGTATCTTTTGACACAAATTTTTCTCTACCTGCTGGCTGCTTTCATTCTGGGCCTGTTTCTGGGTTGGCTGATTTGGCGCTATGGCAAGCCTTCTGCCTCCGAAATCGACGCCATCCGCGCCGAGAACACGCGCCTGAAGTCCGATCTGGATAGCTGCACCCGCAAAACAGCCAAGCTTGAGGCGCAGGCCCAAGTACCGGCCCCCACACCGGCACCTGCGCCTGTACCTGCACCTGCTGCGCCCGTTGCTGTTGTTGAAGACACAGCACCCGTCCCAGCCGAAAAGCCGGAAGGCCTGTCAGCCCCTCGCGGTGGCACGGCAGATGAGCTGCAACTGATCCACGGCGTTGGCCCAAAGATGGAAGGCATGCTGCACGATCTTGGCTACTACCACTTTGACCAGATCGCCAACTGGACCCCTGCCGAAGTGGCGTGGGTAGACGACAACCTTGAGGGCTTTAAAGGTCGCGTGACACGCGACAAATGGCAGCCACAGGCCAAGGTTCTTGCCAAAGGCTGAGGCTTTGAAAGCTGATGACCACCAGAGCGGGCCGCAATGCCCGCTCTTTTTCTTTGCTCCGCTTCACCTTTGCTCCTAAGCCTAGTGCAGTTAATCTATCAGGGGTGAGTAAATGACCAAAACAATCGTCAACAGCTGGAATGAATGGGACCCGCTGAAACATGTAATCGTGGGCCGCGCCGATGATTGTCACATCCCCCCCGAAGAACCCGCGCTGGATGCCAAGGTCCCCGAGGACAGCGATATGCGCGGCCAGTGGGGCCGCCGTCCGCAGGAAACCATAGACCGCGCGAACGAGCTGCTGGATAATTTTGCGGCTATGTTACAAAAACGCGGTATCCGCGTGGACCGTCCTACTTCCATTGATCACTCTGTCGCGGCGACCACGCCTGACTTTCACACAGACAGCCAGTTCGGCTGTATGCCGCCCCGCGATGTGCTGCTGACCGTCGGCAGTGAGATGCTGGAAGCCACGATGAGCTACCGCTGCCGTTGGTTTGAATACCTCAACTACCGTCCGTTGATGCAGCAGTATTTCGACGAAGATCCGAATTTCCGCCACGAAGCCGCGCCCAAACCGCGCCTGACGGATGCCGATTACCATCCCGACTACCTCAACGATAAAATCGGCAATGCCCAACGCCTCAAATGGGCCGAAGAGCGCCATTTTGTCACCACCGAGGAAGAGCCGCTGTTTGACGCCGCTGATGTTCTGCGCTTTGGCCGTGATCTGGTGGTGCAGCACGGGTTTACCACCAATCTCAAAGGGATCGAATGGCTGCGCCGCCACTTCCCCGACCACCGCGTACACACGGTCAACTTCCCCGGTGATCCCTACCCCATCCACATTGACGCGACTTTTACGCCCCTGCGCCCGGGTCTTATACTCAACAACCCGCACCGCCGCCTGCCCGAAGAGCAGCGCAAAATGTACAATGACAACGGCTGGGAAATTGTGGACGCCGCAAGCCCTGCGCATAACACCCCGCCGCCGCTGTGCTACTCTTCGACGTGGCTGTCGATGAACGTGCTGGTACTGGACCCGAAAACCGTCTGCGTCGAGAAATCCGAGGTCTATCAGGCGGAACAGATGGACAAACTCGGCATGGAAGTTGTCGAGGTTGACCTGCGCGACGCCTATGCCTTTGGCGGCGGATTGCATTGCTGCACGGCAGACGTCCACCGGATCGGCAATTGCGAGGATTACTTCCCGAGCCTGAGCGCGTAAGAGACATCAAAGCCAGTTATGGCGTGAACGATTATCAAAGGACCATGCCATGACTGACACCCCAGACGTCGCCCAGCTGCTTGCCAATGCCCAAGCGGTTGCTGACAGCCCACAAGCGGACACCGCCGAAATCGAGGCAATCACGGTCGAGACCGTCTCTGCCTTTGAGGCCCGCCTGCAACATAATTTTGCCCGCGGCCCGTTCTTTGTAAAGCTCCGCAACAAGCTGGCGGGTGAAGGACATGCCGCGCTTGCCCAGTCGGTGTACCACTATTACCTCGCGGCAAATGTGCTGAAACATGGGGGTGGCAAAAGCCTACGTGAGCTACAAAAACTCTCTCCCCAACCTTTCACGATTTGTGGTGCTGAGGATGCGCTCCGGATTGATGTGACTGCCGACGGGTTCCTGAGCAATTTGGTCGAAACCCTGACCCAAGCCGCGCATCAGCTACCGTCAAAATAAAGCATGGCCGTCACAGGCGGGTGCCTCAGGATTCCAATTCCTATTTTCTACCGCGCTTCTTGCGAGGTGCCCGTCAGTTTTCGAACGAATTATAAAAATCTGCAACAAATCTGGCGGATCGAACGTATAGTACCCGTAATGTGATTTTTTCGGAGAAGATTGTGACGCAAGTAATAGACAACCCGCACCGCTACGGCCTTGTGAGCCGGGTCTTGCATTGGGGCATGGCCATCCTGTTTGCCGCACAGTTTTTATCAGCGGCGGCGCATTGGGCCCTTCCCCGCGAAAATGCGCTTCGCGAAACGCTGTGGAGCTACCATATCACATTAGGCACGACACTTTTCTTGTTGGTGTTGATCCGCGGTGTTTGGGGACTGGTAAACCTTAAAAGACGCCCCTCACATTCAGGCCCGATGGGCACAGCGGCAAGTGCCGGACAGGCGTTGATTTATGCGCTGATGATTATCGTCCCGGGCGTTCGCATTCTTGCCTCTGCGGGCAGCACGCGCGGCCTAAGCTATCTTGGCCTTGAGATATTTTCGCCCCAAGCCGCGGAATTCGCCTGGATGCAGGCACCTGCGGAATGGCATGGTGAAATGGGCTGGATTCTTGCGCTGGTGGTCCTTGGCCACATTCTGATGGCCCTTGTCTGGCACCGTATGATCAAGCGGGATGATGTTCTGGCCACGATGGCAGGCCGGTAAGATTTCGCCAGTCTGCTTTACCGCCTAAACAGCCGCTCCCTTCCCATCGCTGTAAATCTGCTATACACGCCCACCTATCTGAAAGCCGCCGCCAAGACCCCAGCGGTGACCAAAGCAAGATATCGGGGTCAGAGGGAATACGCCCTCTATGCAAAGGGCCGCCCGTGATGTTGGGGGCCAACACAGGAAACGATGATGTTTAACGAAGTTAAAAAATCTATGAAGTGGGGCGAAGAGACGCTCACACTTGAAACAGGGAAAGTTGCGCGCCAAGCTGACGGTTCCGTCATCGCCACATATGGCGAGACATCCGTAATGGCGAACGTGACTTTTGCACGCAAGCAAAAGCCGGGTCAGGATTTCTTCCCGCTGACCGTGCACTACAATGAAAAATACTACGCCGCCGGTAAAATCCCAGGCGGCTTTTTCAAGCGCGAAGCGCGTCCTACCGAAAAAGAGACGCTGACCTCCCGCCTGATCGACCGTCCAATTCGCCCGCTGTTCGTCCCCGGCTTCAAAAACGAAGTTCTGGTGATGTGTACAGTTCTGAGCCACGATCTGGTGAATGACCCTGACATGGTTGCAATGATTGCGGCATCTGCTGCGCTGACCATCTCTGGCGCGCCGTTCATGGGCCCGATTGCTGCTTGCCGTGTGGGTTATGAGGGTGGCGATTACATCCTGAACCCTGAAATCGACGACATGCAGGACCTGAAAAACAACCCTGATCAGCGCCTTGATCTGGTTGTTGCCGGTACAAAAGATGCCGTGATGATGGTTGAATCCGAAGCCTACGAGCTGTCGGAAGAAGAAATGCTGGGTGCGGTTAAATTCGCCCACGAGCAAATCCAGCCCGTCATCGACCTGATCATTGATCTGGCCGAAAGCGCTGCAAAAGAGCCGTTTGACTTCCAACCGGTTGACTACTCCGACCTGTCGGCAGCCGTCAAAGCAGCAGGCGAGACAGAAATGCGCGCCGCCTTCGCTATCCGTGACAAACAAGAGCGCACCGCCGCTGTTGCCGCCGCACGCGAAAACATCTTGGCCGCGCTGACCGAAGAGCAGCAAGGCGATGCGAACCTCGGCTCTGCGATGAAAGGCCTCGAAGCCTCCATCCTGCGCGGTGACGTTGTGAAAACCGGTGTGCGCATCGACGGTCGTAAGACTGACGAGATCCGCGACATCGTATCCCAAACCGGCGTTCTGCCCCGTACGCACGGCTCTGCCCTGTTCACACGCGGCGAAACGCAGGGTCTGGTTGTGACCACATTGGGTACCGGAGACGACGAGCAGTTCATCGACGCGCTGCACGGCAACTTCAAATCCAACTTCCTGCTGCACTATAACTTCCCTCCCTATTCGGTTGGTGAAGTTGGTCGCGTGGGCCCTCCAGGCCGTCGTGAAATCGGCCACGGTAAACTCGCATGGCGCGCCCTTCAGGCCGTTCTGCCAGCTGCCACCGATTTCCCATACACGATCCGCGTTGTGTCCGAGATCACAGAATCCAACGGTTCGTCCTCCATGGCGTCCGTTTGCGGTGGCTCCTTGTCGATGATGGATGCGGGCGTTCCGCTGAAATCCGCTGTTGCTGGTGTTGCGATGGGTCTGATCCTCGAAGAAGATGGCGAATACGCAATCCTCTCCGACATCTTGGGTGACGAAGACCACCTCGGCGATATGGACTTCAAGGTTGCCGGTACCGAAGCAGGCATCACGTCCTTGCAGATGGACATCAAGATCGCAGGCATCACGCCAGAGATCATGGAAAAAGCATTGGCGCAGGCCAAAGCGGGCCGTCTGCACATCCTTGGTGAAATGGGCAAAGCCATCACTGGCGCGCAGGAATTCTCTGTGCACGCACCACGCATCGAGACCATGCAGATCCCAACGGATAAAATCCGCGAAGTGATCGGTTCTGGCGGTAAAGTCATCCGCGAGATCGTCGAAGTCTCTGGCGCAAAGGTCGACATCAACGACGAAGGCACCATCAAGATCGCAAGCCCGAACGGCGAAGCGATCAAGAAAGCCTACGACATGATCTACTCCATCGTGGCCGAGCCTGAAGAGGGCAAAGTCTACACCGGTACGGTCGTGAAAATCGTCGATTTCGGTGCTTTCGTGAACTTCTTTGGCAAGCGCGACGGTCTGGTACACGTATCCCAGATCGAAAACCGCCGCCTGAACCACCCTTCCGACGTTCTGAAAGAAGGTCAGGAAGTGAAAGTGAAGCTGTTGGGCTTTGACGATCGTGGCAAGGTGCGCCTTTCCATGAAAGTGGTCGATCAGGAAACTGGCGAAGAAGTCAAAGAAGAAGCAAAAGAAGAGTAATTTCTTCCATCTTCAAATACCGAGGCCCCTGCGGAAACGCGGGGGCCTTTTTTTGTTTCGCGGTGATCTGCCCGCCGCAATCTGCGACCCGTAGCGCAAACACCCCTGAACATTGATACAATGACCTCTAACATTCTAGGGCGCGGCGGCTCCTAGGTTCACCTATGAAACTGGAATTATGAGGTTTTTCTCACTGCCTTAACTTTAAGCACCCCCCGCTTCAGGGAGCGCAGGAATGAAAATAGAAAGAAACCTGACTCACAGGTTGGAACCAAATAGGTTAGCTTAAGCGTTATATTCTTGAATCACTTTTTATCCGGAGACACTGCCATGTCATTATTTGACCGCCGAACACTGATCCTTTCGGGTGCCGCAGCCCTCGCAGCAGGCCCGACCCTCGCCGCGACCGGCGGGTATCGTGTACCCGATGACCTGCAACCCCGCATCGTCGACATCAAGGCCGAATTCGGCCCGGATGAGATCCACGTCGATCCCGGCAACTTTGCGCTTTACTGGACCATGCCCGGCGGCAAGGCGATCCGCTATACAGTAGGGATCGGCAAGGACGAGCGCTATCAATCCGGCACCTTCCGCATCCGCCGCAAAGCGGAATGGCCGCGCTGGACACCGACACCCGCAATGATTCGCCGCGAGCCACAGATTTACGCCCAATACGCCAGCGGCATGGAAGGCGGCGGTCTGAACCCTCTGGGTGCCCGCGCGCTCTACCTCTACAAGGGCGACCGCGACACCTACCTGCGTATTCACGGCACACCCAAGCCGCAGACCGTGGCCGCGCGTGTCTCTAATGGCTGTGTCCGCATGATCAACGAACAGGTGATCGACCTGTACAACCGCGTTCCCACTGGCACGCGCGTGGTACTGCACTGATAAAAAAGAGAATTCAGCACCCGCAAGGAGTGCTGAATTTATTCATTTTTATTTGGGGTTTACGTCCAAATTCTTTGTTATGAAACGTGTGGTTAGAGTGATTTGAGCTTTCAACTGTCTGTGACTTACCTTCCGGGGCACACACACAGTTTAAAGGAAACATTCATGCGCTTCGCCGTTATCGCCCTTGCCCTTGCCGCCTCTCCTGCCGCCGCACAGGATTTTTATGGTTCTGTCTTCGGCGGCGCGTCACTCATTCAAGACCCGTCATTCTCCGGTACGATCACCCCTCCGGGCGGGCGGCAAACCGTAGACAGCGATTTTGACACCGGTTTTGGTTTGGGCGTCGCCCTTGGCTACAAGCTGCCTGCGTTGGCCAAAGGCCCCCTTTCGCTGCGGACCGAGCTTGAGCTGTCTTTTTCAGATAGCAACGCGGACAGCATCGGCTTTTCCGGCAACGGTCCTGAATCTGAGAACAATGTAGATGGGGAAATCAAAACCACCCGTGTCTTTGCGAATCTCATCGCGGATATCGAAACCAACACGGCCTTTACGCCCTACTTTGGTGCAGGCATCGGCATTGCGCGTAGCAATCTTGGCCTTAGCTATGGCGCACAACCCGGTACCGTTCAGATCGACGACACCAGCACCGATTTCAGCGCCCAGCTAATCCTTGGGACATCTTATGCGATCAACGAAAAGGTCAGCATTTTCGGCGATGCGCGCTACATTCGTGACTTCAATGTAAGCAGCGCACGGACCAGCCCTGCCGGCTTTACCGGTACTGTGTCGGATGACATCAGCACCGTGAACCTCAACGTCGGCCTGCGCTTCGCATTCTAAGACCAGCGGCCCCTGCGTTATCGTTACAGCAGGGGCCGCTCGCCTGTCGGGATCAACCCGGCAGTCTTGCTGTGCGCAGATAGGGCAGCACAGTTGTGAATTCACCGAATTTCGCCGTTGCATCCTCGTCTGAAACGCTGGCAGGAATGATCACATCATCGCCCACATTCCAGTTCGCAGGCGTGGCCACGCCATTGCCCGTAGAGGTCTGCAACCCATCCAGTGCGCGCAGTACTTCGGCAAAGTTACGGCCAACGGTCATCGGATAGGTCATCGACAGCTTCAGCTGTTTGTCCGGCCCGATGATGAACACAGACCGCACTGTGGCGCTGTCTGCAGGCGTGCGCCCATCAGGTAGGTAAGCTTCGGCTGGCAGCATATCAAACGCTTTGGACAGGGTCAGATCGGTATCCGCCACAATCGGGAACCCCGCCTTGGAACCGCCGACTTTTTCAATGTCGCCTTTCCACTTTTTGTGGTCCTCTGCGCCGTCTACCGACACGCCCAACACCTTGGTCCCGCGTTTTGCCCACTCATCCGCCAATTGCGCCACGGCACCAAATTCGGTGGTGCAAACAGGCGTGAAATCCTTGGGGTGCGAAAACAAAATCGCCCAGCTATCGCCCACAAAATCATGCAGCGAAATCGTACCCAGATCGGTCTCGACTGTCAGATCGGGGATCGTATCATTAATGCGCAAACTCATTTTCGACTCTCCATTAATTTAAGCACTCGATGTCAACCTAATCATTCGCACAGCAACTTCCAGAGCCGTCTTGCGGGGGCGCTGCCGTGGTGACACAGTGACCTCAAATTCAGCATAGGAGTCTCACATGCTTGAGCACCGCAATTTCTACATCAACGGTCAGTGGGTTGCCCCCGCTGTTGCAAATGACTTCGCCGTTATTGATCCTTCAACCGAGGAACAATGCGCCGTTATCTCGCTGGGCGATGCAGCCGATACAGATGCAGCCGTCGCCGCCGCGCGCACGGCTTTTGACAGCTGGTCACAAACCTCCAAGCAAGAGCGCATCGCCCTGATCCGCAAGCTGGCCGAAATTTATGACGCCCGCGCCGAAGAAATGGCCCAAGCCATATCCCTTGAGATGGGCGCGCCCATCGACCTGAGCCGAGGTTCACAAGTTGGCGCAGGAAGCTGGCACATGCAGGGGTTTCTTGAGGCCTTTGAGGATTTCTCCTTTGAGAGCGACTTTACCGCGAGCGAAAAATCCCTGCGCGAACCCATCGGGGTTTGTGCGCTGATCACGCCGTGGAACTGGCCAATGAACCAGATCGTGCTCAAGGTCGTTCCTGCGATTGCCACAGGCTGTACCGTCATCCTCAAACCCTCTGAGGTCTCCCCGCTGTCCGGCCTTTTGTTTGCCGAATTCATGCATGAGGCGGGCTTCCCTGCTGGTGTGTTCAACCTTGTGAACGGCGACGGCGTCGGTGTGGGCAGCCAGCTCTCCGCCCATCCAGACGTCGATATGGTCAGCTTTACCGGCTCTACCCGCGCAGGCATCGCCATCTCCAAGGCCGCTGCCGACACGCTCAAACGCGTCAGCCTCGAGCTGGGCGGCAAGGGCGCGAACATCATCTTTGACGATGCCGACCCGCAGGCGGTCGAACGTGGCGCGCGCCATTGCTTCCAAAACTCGGGCCAATCCTGCAACGCCCCCACACGGATGCTGGTGCACCGCTCCCGCTACGACGAAGCCGTCGCCACGGCCTCCCAAGTGGCCACCAACACCCATGTCGGCCCTGCCTCCGAGGAAGGCAAGCACATCGGCCCTGTCGTCTCCGAGGCGCAGTTCAACAAAATTCAGGGCCTCATTGAAACAGGCATCTCCGAGGCACGGCTGACCGCAGGTGGCCTTGGCCGCCCTGATGGTCTGAACCGCGGCTATTTCGTCAAACCGACTGTCTTTGCCGATGTGAACAACGACATGACCATCGCCCGCGAAGAAGTCTTTGGCCCTGTCTTGTCGATCATCCCCTTCGAGACCGAAGAAGAGGCCATCGCCATCGCCAATGACACGCCTTACGGGCTGACCAACTATGTCCAAACCACGGACACCGAGAAACGCCGCCGCGTGGCGCGCCGTCTGCGCTCGGGTATGGTTGAGACAAACGGTCAGGGCTTTGCCAAAGGCTCGCCCTTTGGCGGCTACAAACAATCGGGCAACGGGCGTGAAGGCGGTGTGTTCGGTATCGAGGAATTCCTCGAAGTTAAAGCCGTCTCAGGCTGGGCGGCTGAATAAGCCCCCCCACACATGTCACAACAACAAAGGGCTGCCCATGGGCGGCCCTTTTTTCATCCTTGCTCTGCTTTAATTAAAACGGCGCCTTTGCGCGCACTTTTGTGTTCTGCCCACCATCTGGATGCTTAAACCGCAGCTCTTCTGAATGCAGCATCATGCGCGGATAGGCCAAGGCAGGCCCCGTCGCATAAAAGGGATCGCCCAAAATCGGATGCCCAAGGCTAAGCATATGCACCCGCAGCTGGTGACTGCGCCCGGTGTGCGGCGTCAGGCGCACGCGGGAGGTCTCCCCATCAGTCTTGACCACGCGCCAATCGGTTTGCGCAGATTTGCCGGTCTCATGACAGACCATCTGGCGCGGACGGTTTGGCCAATCCACAATCAACGGCAGATCGACCGTGCCTGATTTCTCGGTGGGCACACCCCACACCCGCGCCACATAAGTCTTTTTGGTCATCCGCTTTTCAAATTGTAACCCCAGATGCCGCTGGGCATAGGGCGTCATCGCAAAGATCATCACCCCTGAGGTATCGCGGTCCAAACGGTGCACCAGCAGCGCATCGGCAAAAGCCGCCTGCACGCGCGCCAACAGGCAATCCGCGAGCTCCGGCCCTCGGCCCGGCACCGAAAGCAAGCCCGCAGGCTTATTCACCAGAATGACTTCATGATCGAGGTGCAGGACCTCAAGCGGGTCCATGGGAGGATCGTAGGCTGTGCTCATAGCTGCCTCAGTCCCACGCGGGGCGCAGGTTTTCAACCCGTCCCAGACCGCCTCACACCTCCGCGACCCGCTTTGCCCGCATCTGCCGCAGCATCGAAACCGTGTAGATCACCAGCGCCAACCAGATCAGCGGCAGCGCAATCGCCCGCGCACGGCCAAAGGGCTCACCAAAGATGAACACCGCATTGAGCAGGATCAGCGTCGGCGCGATATATTGCATGATACCGATGGTCGACAGGCGCAGCCGCTTTGCTCCGTTGGCATAAAACATCAGCGGGATTGCCGTGACCGCACCACAGCCCAACAACAGCCATGTATCGCGCCCATTGCCCACCATGAAATGCGTGTCCCCCGCGACGACCTGATAGATGACATAGCCAACAGCCAGTGGCAGCAGGATCAGCACTTCCATCAAAAACCCCTGATTGGGGCCAATCGGCAGGCTCCGTTTGGCCAGCGCATAACCACCCCATGACAGCATCATCCCAAAGGCCAGCCACGGCGTGCGCTGAGCATCAAAAATCAACACCAACACCGCCACCCCTGCAATGCCAACCGCGATCATCTGCGCAGGGCTCAGCCGTTCTCCCAGCAACACAGCAGCCAGAAAAATGCTGAACAACGGATTGATATAATATCCAATCGCCGCATCCAGCGCATGCCCCGACACAACCGCGTAAATATAGATACCCCAATTCGCCGTAATCAACGCCGCCGTCACACAGCCCATCGCCACCATGCGCGGATTGCGAAACGCCTCGCGCAGGTCGGATGTCCGGCCCAGCGCGATCAGCACCAGCGCCGCAATCGGCACCGACCAAATAACCCTATGTGCAATCACCTCACTCACGGGCATATGGCCAAGCAGCTTCATATAAAGCGGCAAAAAGCCCCAGACGACATAAGCACCCCCCGCAAACAAAAGCCCCTGCGGTGTGTCCTGTGTCTGTTGTGCTGCCATGATACTCTCCCTCGCTTTCAGGCCTAGGGCAAACCGCCCACGCCTGAAAGCGCTAGATTGTACCCGTTACACCTTCACCCGCTCGGATTTGGGATCATAAAACGGCTTAAGCGACGCCTCGGCGCGGACCCGCGTGCCCATCACGTCAATCTCGAAATCCGACGCCAACAGCTCGGCCGCGGTTTCTCCTTTGCACGGCACATAGCCCATGCCCATCGCAGCCCCCAAATGGTGACCATACCCCCCCGAACTGAGGTAGCCGACAATCTCACCATTCCGCAGAACAGGCTCGTTGTGATACAGCAGCGGCTCAGGATCGCTGAGCTTGAACTGCACCAGACGCGCCTCCAGCCCTGCCTCCTTTTTCGCCAGAACCGCTTCGCGGCCGATAAAGTCGGGCTTGTCTGTCTTCACCGCAAAGCCAAGCCCCGCCTCCAGAACGTGATCCTCAGAGGTGAGGTCATGGCCAAAGTGGCGGAAGCCTTTTTCGATCCGGCAGGTGTCCATCATGTGCATGCCGCACAGCTTCAGGTCCATCTCCTGCCCTGCCTCATACAGCGTCTCGAACACATGGGCCGCCTGATCCGCGCTCATGTAGATTTCCCAGCCAAGCTCACCCACGTAAGTGACGCGGTGCACACGGGCCAGCCCCATGCCGATCTCGATCTCTTGCGCTGTGCCAAAAGGGTTCACCGCATTACTGAAATCCGCAGGGGAGACAGCTTGCAACAGCTTGCGCGCATTTGGCCCCATCACAGCCAGCACACCTTCGCCTGCGGTCACATCGGTGATCACCACGTTGAAATCGCCCTGATGGCGACGCATCCATGTCTCATCCGCCAGACGCGTGGCCGCAGGGGTCACCACCAGATAGGCCGTCTCGGACAGGCGCGTCACGGTCACATCTGCCTCGATCCCGCCGCGGTGGTTGAGGAACTGCGTATAGACGATCTTACCATTCGCCACCGTATAGTTCCCGCCGCCGATATAGTTCAAAAATGCCTCCGCATCAGGCCCCTCAACACGGATTTTGCCAAAGGATGACATGTCATACATGCCGACATTGCTGCGCACGGCACGGTGTTCTTCGGCCACATTGTCAAAGAAGTTCTGCCGCTGCCACGAATACGCGTATTCGGGCGTTTGCCCTTCCCGCGCGAACCAATTGGCCCGCTCCCATCCGGCAAGCTCGCCCATGACAGCGCCCCGTTCCAACAGATGCGCATGGAACGGCGTACGCCGGATGCCCCGCGCAGTCGCCTTTTGCCGGTAGGGAAAGTGATCTGCATATAGCAGGCCCAGCGTCTCTTTACTACGCTCAAACAGATAGGTCTTGTTCCCCTGAAACGGCTGCATGCGGCTGATATCCACATCCCCCAGATCAAAGGGCTTTTGCCCCTCATCCATCCATTGCGCCAGCGCCATACCCGCCCCGCCAGCCGATTGAATCCCGATCGAGTTGAACCCCGCCGCAACCCAGACATTGTCCATCTCTGGTGCCAGCCCAAGGTGATAGGCATCATCAGGGGTAAAGCTCTCTGGCCCGTTAAAGAAGGTATGAATACCTGCCTCGGCCAGCATCGGCATCCGCTCGATAGCCGCCTCGAGGATCGGCTCGAAATGGTCAAAATCCTCGGGCAGTTGGTCAAATTCAAAGTCCTTGGGAATGCCATTCATCGCCCAAGGCTTGGCATTGGGCTCAAACGCGCCCAACAGCATCTTGCCCGCGTCTTCCTTGTAATAGGCGCATTCATCCGGCACGCGCAGCACCGGCATTTGCGTCAGGTTCGGGATGGCCTCGGAAACGATATAGAAATGCTCACAAGCATGCAGCGGCACATTCACCCCTGCCATACGCCCCACGTCATGACCCCACATGCCAGCGCAATTCACGACCATATCTGCCGTGATATGGCCGCTCTCCTCGCCGCTTTGCCAATCTACCCCAGTCACGCGGCGGCCATCTTTCTGGATCCCCGTTACTGCCGTCCGCTCAATCACCTGCGCGCCGCGCATCCGTGCGCCTTTGGCCAGCGCCAGCGCGATATTCGCCGGATCGCCCTGCCCGTCCTTGTCCAGATAAACACCGCCGGTGACGCCTTCGATGTTCAGATGCGCATAGCGTTCTTTCACCTCAGCGGGGGATATCTCCTCGACATCCACGCCAAAGGCCCGCGCCATGGCCGCTTGGCGAAAGATCTCTTCGCGCCGCTCATCGCTCAGCGCCACGGTGATGGAACCGCAGCGCTTGAACCCCGTGGCCACCCCCGTCTCAGCCTCCAGATTGCCATATAGCTCCTGGCTATATTTCGCGAGCTTGGTCATATTCGCCGTCGCGCGCAGCTGCGCAATCAGGCCCGCCGCATGCCATGTTGTCCCCGAGGTAAGCTGCTTGCGCTCCAACAGCACAACATCTTTCCACCCCAGTTTGGTCAGGTGATAGGCAACCGAACAACCGATAACGCCACCCCCGATGATGACCACGCGCGCATGCGCAGGAACCTGAGCCATGACAGACCTTTCTTAGACGATGGTGTGACCCGCATCGCGCAAACGGCGGGCGATTTCAGCGATATGTGCAGGGCCAACTTCACAGCAGCCCCCGACGATAGTGGCCCCTGCCCCGACCCAGCGCATGACGTGATCGGCGTATAGATCCGGCGTCAGATCATTGCGCGCATCCAGCGATGTCACTGTGGGCATGTCGAGCTTGAAGGCATCCGTGATCTTGGTGAACCCGTTGGCATAGGCACCGAACGGCAGGCCGCAATCGGTGAGCATCGGCAGCCCCGCATCAATCGCCTCGGGCATAGAGCAGTTCAGCAAAACGGCGGCCGGTTGATAATGGTTCACCATCTCGGTCACCACAAACAGCGGCTCCCCCGAGCGCAGCTTGGTCCCGTCCTCATCATCCACGGAAAACGACATCCAAAGCGGTTTGGTGCTGCCAGACGCGACATACCCCTGAAACACGCCTTCGACTTCCTGCAACGAGCTGACGGTCTCGGCCAGCACGATATCGATATCATCGCCCATTCTCGTGATAATCCGGGCAAACTGATCCGTCGCCAGCCCCACATCCGGCATCAGGTCAGGGCGAAAGGACGCCAGCAACGGCCCCAACGCCCCAGCCACAAGGCCCGATCCATGCGCATCCCGTGCCGCTGTGGCCTGTGCCACGGCGGTGTCGATCAGCTCTGCCTGTTTGTCCGCCATGCCTGCCCGCTCCAGCCGGCTAAGATGAACGGGATAGGTGTTCGTCGTCGCAATCGTGGCACCGGCGGCGAAATAGTCGTCATGCACCGCCCGCACGAGATGCGGCTCTTCCATCATGACCTTGGTCGACCACAGGTTCGTCGGCGTGCTATCGCTGCGGGTGACCAGTTCCTGCCCGATCGAGCCGTCCAAAAGGGTGATGTTGCTCATGCCTTCAATCTTTCATTCTCGGGATCCCACAAGGGGCGATCCGGTTGTACAGTTGCCCTGCACATACGTCCGAAAATGTTGATCTCCAACTCGGTTCCCGCCACCGCCAGATCCGCACGAATAGTGCCCAGCGCGATTGACTTGCCAATGCGGTAGCCCCAATCCCCCGAGGTCGTCTCCCCCACGACTTTGCCGTCATGGTAGACCGTCGACATATAAGGCGCGTCCTGATCCCCCGCCTCGACGATCATGGTCACAAAACGCTTCTTCACGCCCTGCGCCTGTTCGGCCTGCAGCGCTGCCTTGCCGGGGAAATCCTGCCGCTTATCCAGCTTGACCCAACGGTCCAGCCCCGCCTCAAGCAGCGAATAATCCGTCGACAAATCGCCCTTCCACGCGCGGTATCCTTTCTCCATCCGCATGGAGTTGAGCGCATACATCCCGAAAGGCACAGCCCCCACGCCCAACACCGCATCATAAAGCGCAGGCATATCCGCAAAGGGCGCGTGGATTTCCCAGCCCAGCTCCCCCGCAAAGGACACCCGCGCCAAACGGCACGCAATGCCCGCAACTGTCGCGTCCTGGAGCGACAACCACGTGGCACTCAAATCCGCATCCGTGCCGATCTGCTCAAACAACGCGCGCGATTTCGGCCCGCTCACAATCAACGTCGACAGCTCGGTTGTGTGATCCGTCAAGGACAGCCCCTCGGGCAGCGCATTGTTCAGCACGTCAAAATCATGCCACTGCGCTGTGGCAGCCGTGATCAACGTAAAGGCATCCTCCCCATGCCGCATGATCGACATCTCGGTCAGAATCCGCCCGCGGCTATCGGGGAAATAGGCAAGGTTCATACGCCCCACTTTGGGCAGGCCACCGGCAATCCGGCCGCGCAGAAACTCTGCCGCCCCCGCGCCCGATAGTTCAAACCGCGAGAACCCCGGCAGGTCCAGCACGCCTACACCGTCGCGCACCGCCTCGACCTCCTCGCGGATACGCACGGCCCAAGGGCCAGCGCGGTCCCACGTCTGGGTGCTTTCCTCAGAGGTATCATCACCGTCTTTGGCGAACCAATTGGCTCTCTCCCAGCCATTATAGGCCCCCATCTGACCGCCCAGCGCCAACAGCCGATCATGCAGCGGCGACAGCTTCTTGTCGCGGCCTGCTGGCCATTCATGGCGCGGGAAATGCATGGCGTATTCATGGCCGTAGGTCTCAAGCGCCTTGGCCAGACAATGATCGTGATCCGTGTAATCCGTATAGCGGCGCGGATCGACGGCCCACATGTCCAACTCGGTCTCGCCGTGCATGATCCATTCGGACAGCACTTTGCCCGCACCGCCGCCCTGTGCGATGCCAAAGGTAAAGCTGTGCCCCTCAAAGGCGTTCTTGACGCCAGGCATCGGGCCAATCATCGGCAGCCCGTCAGGCGCATAGGGGATCGGCCCGTTGATATTCCGCTCAACCCCGCCCTGCCCCAACAAAGGCACCCGCTCCATGGCGTCCTCGATATAGAACTCCAACCGCTCCAGATCGTCTGGATAAAGCTGGAAGGAGAAATCCTCGGGCATCGGGTCTTCAGGGGTCACCCAATGCGCCTTGCAGTTGCGCTCATAAGGGCCAAGGTTCAGCCCGTATTTATCCTGCCGCAGGTAATAGGAAATATCCACATCCCGCACCAAAGGCATCTTATGGCCCTTCTCCTTGGTCCATGCCTCAAGCTCGGGCAGCTGGCCGGTCAGGAAATATTGATGGCTCATCACCACCATCGGCACCGTGCGCCCGCCAAAGGGCTTGAACATCTCACCCACGCGCTGCGCGTAATAGCCCGCACAATTCACGACAATCTCGGCTTTGATATCGCCCTTTTCGGTCTTCACGATCCAGTCGTCGCCCACACGGTCAAGACCGGTAACAGGGCAGAACCGCTCGATCCGGCCCCCTGCCTCGCGCGCGCCCTTGGCCAAGGCCTGCGTCAACTGCGCAGGGTCAATATCCCCATCCAGCGGATCCCACATGCCCCCCTCAAGGTCATGCACCTCCATGAACGGATTATATTCCTTCAGCTCGGCGGGGGTGAGCATCCCCATATCCAACCCCTGATAGGCCCCCATTGAGGCCACACGCTCAAATTCCATCATGCGTTCCTTGCTATGCGCAAGGCGCAAGCTGCCGGTGACATGGTAATTCATCGGATAGTCGACGTCTTTGCCCAGCGTGCGGTACATCTCTAGCCCGTAACGCTGCATGTTCATCACGGCCCAGCTGCTCGAGAAATTCGGGCAATTCCCCGCCGCATGCCATGTTGATCCCGCCGTCAGCTCGTTCTTTTCCAACAGAACACAGTCTTTCCAACCGGCTTTGGCCAGATGATACAACGTCGAGGTGCCGACGACTCCGCCGCCAATGATGACCACGCGGGCTGTGGTGGGGAAATCGCTCATGTCTCTTGCTCCTCTTTTGGACTGCCATAGTAATCGGCGGTGTCAGTTCGAATGATACGGGGGCGATCACACAGCATGTGCTACCCTCGCGCAGGTGTGGTCGCACTGCCCAGCAGCACGCCGTAGATGATAAAACACAGCCCCATAATGCGGCGCACCCAGACGTTGAACACAGCGCCCAGCGCCGCACGCCCTAGCCCCGCACCCAGCGCAGTAAATCCCGTATAGCTGAGCGCGGTAAGCGTCAGCGCCGTTGGCACAATCACCAACATCTGATTCCAGATCGGGACATCCGGCTGCACAAACTGTGAAAACGCAGCAAGATAGCCTGCGACGCTCTTGGGATTGATCGTGGCGATGGCCAGCGCATGCAAATAGACCGACCGCGCCGGACGCTCCTCCACCCGCACGGGCGTCCCCGCCCTCCAAATGCCACGCAGACCCAGAAAGATCAGAAAACCCGCGCCGATCAGCTTGGCCGCGGTGAAAGCCATTGGCGATGCGGCAATCAGCGCGGTGATGCCCAGCGCTGACAACAGCAAAAACAGCGTGGCTTGGGTCAGGATCGCCAACACGCCCACCATGGCGCGGCGCATCCCCAAATTCATACCGTTATTGATACAATTCACCGCATTTGGCCCCGGCGTGGTCACAAACACCACCCAAAACAGCGCAAAGATGCTCCATGCGTGAAAGCTCATCTCAACACACTCCCCTAATACACCGGCGGCGCAATGACCCAGATCGCCACGGCGGGGTCTGCGGTGCGGTTGGCCCAGCGGAACGGCTCTCCGCGAATACGGAAACTGTCGCCAACGCTCAGACTATGGGCCGTGCCGTTGATCTCGATCTCCAGCTCCCCCGACAGGACATAGCCCACTTCTTGGGTTGGACGGGTCACTGCTTCACGGATGCGGCTGTGTGGCTGAAACGTGGAATGCACCATCTCGAAATCATCGGTCAGGTCAGGCGACAGCAATTCCTCCACCAGCCCCGCCACGGAAGAGCCGATCGGCCGCCGCGCGTCTGCCCGCACGATAAATCCCGCCTCATCCGCTGGGGCGGCCTCATGGCGGAACAGGATCGACATGGGCACATCAAAACAGGCGGCAATCTGGCGTAAATCGGTGATCGAAGGCTCGGATTTATCCCGCTCCACCTGACTGAGCCACCCCACAGAACGCCCCAGGGCCTGCGCCGTATCCGCCAACGTCAGTCCCCGCGCCCGCCGCAAGGCACGGATATCCGCACCAAGGCTCAAAGCATTTTGGGGAAGGTCGTGCTGCATGACACCTCAACAAAGAAACCGCACCCGCGACTCGATCCTGCGCGGGCCTTGGTGAAACTCTGTCAGGGGTCCGTGAAAAAAGATAGGATTATTTCACGTCGCTGAAAATTTCCTTCAAAATAATTTCCAACGCATCCGCATCAGCCTGCGAAAAAGCATTCGGCTGGTCGCTATCGATATCAAACACACCCAGCAAAACCCCACCCGCGCCAAACACCGGCAGCACCAGCTCGGAGCGGGTAGAGCTGGCACAGGCGATATGACCGGGGAAGGCGTCTACATCTGCGACCAATTGCACCTGCCCGCTGCGCGCCGCCGCGCCGCAAACCCCACGCGCAAAAGGGATCACCAAACACCCATGCCCGCCCTGATACGGCCCGATCTTGAGCACTTCCGGCCCCGTGACACGGTAAAAACCGGTCCAGTCAAAGCGGTCATCGCTATGGTGCACTTCGCAAGCAACCGTCGCCATCAGCGCCACGGCGTCGTCTTCGCCCTCGGTCAGCGCGGCAAGAGTTTTGGACAGGTCAGTATAATCAACAGGCATTCTTTGTTCCGCAGATAAGGAAGACAACCACTCAGGGCCGCTTGTGTTTATGGGCGCTCAATGGCAATCGCCGTGCCTTCGCCGCCCCCGATACATATCGCCGCCACACCCCGCTTCAACCCGCGTTTTTCCAGCGCATTCAGCAATGTCACGATGATCCGCGCACCAGAGGCACCAATCGGATGGCCCAGCGCACAAGCGCCACCATTCACGTTCACTTGGGCATGGTCCAGCCCCATCTCACGCATGAAGGCCAGCGGCACAACGGCAAAAGCCTCGTTCACCTCCCACAAATCCACATCTTCTTTGCGCCAACCGATCCGCTGCAACAGCTTTTGCGCGGCAGGAACCGGTGCCGTGGTGAACAAGCCAGGCGCCTGCGCGTGGCTGGCATGCCCGATGATATGCGCGCGCACGGGCAATCCCTGCGCCTGTGCCGCCTCCTCTGAGGCCAACACCAAGGCCGCCGCCCCATCCGAAATCGACGAGGAATTTGCCGCCGTGACCGTCCCCCCCTCCCGGAAGGCAGGTTTAAGCTGGGGGATTTTATCAGGGCGCGCTGTTTTGGGTTGCTCGTCGGCCTCCTGCGTCACCGTGCCCTTGCGGGACACCACATCCACCGCGCAGATCTCATCCGCAAATGCACCGTTTTCCTGCGCCTCCAGCGCACGGCTCAAGGAGGCCAAGGCATAGTCGTCCTGCGTCTGCCGTGTGAATTGAAATGTCTCGGCGCAATCTTCGGCAAAGGTGCCCATCAAGCGCCCCTTGTCATATGCGTCCTCTAGCCCGTCAAGAAACATGTGATCAATCACCGCCCCATGCCCCAACCGCGCACCGCCGCGCATCTTGGGCAAAACATAAGGCGCATTGGTCATGCTCTCCATCCCGCCTGCAACCATCACTTCGGCTTGGCCCAACGCGATCTGGTCAAACCCGATCATCGCGGCCTTCATCCCCGATCCGCACATCTTATTGAGCGTCGTTGCAGGCACTTCTTCACCCAGACCCGCAGCAAACCCCGCCTGCCGCGCCGGTGCCTGCCCCTGACCCGCTGGCAAAACACAGCCCATGATCACCTCGTCCACACGCGCACAGCCGGCCCCCTCCAGCGCCGCGCCTATTGCAACACCGCCCAACTGGGCCGCCGTCATTTCCGAAAACACGCCCTGAAACCCGCCCATCGGCGTGCGCGACGCTCCCGCGATCACAACTTTTTGCATGGCTCTTCTCCCGATTGATCCAGCGCTTACCTATTCTTAGCCAATTGGCTTTAACGATGCTCCCACGCAATGTTTGCAGGATTATATCAT
Source organism: Sulfitobacter sp. (assembly GCF_039977885.1). Lineage (GTDB taxonomy): Bacteria > Pseudomonadota > Alphaproteobacteria > Rhodobacterales > Rhodobacteraceae > Sulfitobacter. The sequence goes on along the minus strand of NZ_JBDWCI010000020.1, from coordinate 702,030 downwards.
GGAACTTACCAGCTCAAAAGAATCAGGTCTCCAGATCGTCACCGTACAGCACCAGCGCATTGACGCGGCTGTCGCGCTGACCTTCAAGGACCAGATGCGGGAAATTTCCGACGGGCACTCGGAAACGGTGCTGCTTGATCTCAACCATGTGCAATTTATCGATTCAAGCGGGCTTGGCGCGATTGTCGCCGCGATGAAAAACCTCAGTCCCGCGCGCAAACTGGCGCTGGCGGGCCTCACGCCCACTGTGGAAAAAGTTTTCCGCCTGACCCGTATGGATTCGGTGTTTGGCGTCTATGCAACCGTTGATGCGGCGCTCAGCGCGCTTCGGACTTGAATGAAAATGGACGGATGCATGGCAATGGCTGAAAGCCCCCGACTAGCTCCTTTCACAGTATCACTGCCCGGACGTGAAGATGCTGTGCGCGGTGGCCTGACAAAAACAATGGCCCGCCTGTGTGACCTCAAGCTCTCCAAGGATGAGGCGGGCACGGTCGAGCTTGTTCTGGCAGAAGCCCTCAATAACATCATCGAACACGCCCTCAGCGCCTCGGTGATTCAAACGCGCATCACGATACGCGGCGACGCTAGCCCTCAAGGTCTGGAGTTGACGATCATTGATCACGGGGTGCCGATGCCCAAAGGGGTTGCACCAATCGGCTTGCAGCCTGATGTCGACGTTCCGGTTCAGGATTTACCCGAAGGCGGGTATGGCTGGTTCATGATTCATACCTTGGCCACAAAAGTTCAATATGCCCGCGTAAAACACGAAAACCACCTGACAATCCTGCTTCCTGTCGGGATCTGATGCGGCCTTGGCTCAGGAAGGCCCCGCCATTTCCTTCAATATGCCTCGCCTGCATCATAATCCCGCCACGCTTGCCCTGCATACCTGTCCTTGTAGCTGCATAAAGCTTCCTCCGGTGCCGCGTTTAATTGCCCCCACCCAGTACGCGGCACCGGAGCACTATCCCCCTGAAAATTCCTAATCATTCGCATTGGCCTTACCCGCCGAAGGCATTACGCTTTGCCCATCAAGGTTCATAAGCGAGGCTTTCCCCATGCGTGATTTTCATATTCCCGGCCGCTCTGCGGTGCTGGCGACGGGCGGAATGTGCGCCACCTCTCACCCGCTTGGCGCGAAGGCCGCGATAGATGTGCTGGAACGTGGCGGCAATGCCATGGACGCGGCCATCGCAGGGGCCGTTCTATTGGGGATATGCGAACCGCAAATGACCGGCATCGGCGGCGATTGTTTTGTGCTGTGGTCTGATGGCGGCAGCAACGAGGTCCACGCCCTTAACGGCTCTGGCCGCGCACCTGCCGCTCTCGATGCGGCCATGCTGCGCGACAAAGGCGAAAGCGCCGTGCCGCTGGGATCAGCCCACGCTGTAACGATACCGGGGGCCGTTGATGCCTTCTGCCACCTCTCCAACACAGTCGGCAAGCTGGGCCTTGATGCCATCCTTGCCCCCGCGATTCGTTACGCCGAAGAAGGCGTAGTAGTGGCACCGCGCGTTGCCTTTGACTGGGCGCTGGATGCGGGCACCTTGCAGGGCGTGGCCCGTGATCACTACCTGATGGGCGGCAAGCCCCCCAAGGCGGGCGATATCTTCCGCGCCCCCGGTCAGGCCGAAGTCCTGCGCCGCATTGCCCGTGACGGGCGCGACGCGTTTTATACCGGCGAAGTCGCCGACGATATGATCGCGGCCCTCACTGCCGCGGGCGGGGTCCACACCGCAGAAGACTTCGCCGCGGTTGCATGCACCCCCACCACTCCTATCAGCGGCACCTACAAAGACATCGAAGTGGTCGAGCATCCGCCGAATGGCCAAGGTGCCACCGCGCTGCTGATGCTCAACATCCTGTCCCAGTTCGACATCGCAAGCATGGATCCATGGGGCGCGCAGCGCATCCACATCGAAGCCGAAGCGACCAAACTGGCCTATGATGCACGCAACCGCTTCCTTGCCGATGCCGATTACGCCACCCGCGCCGATTATATGCTGAACATGGACACCGCCAAAGCACTTGCCGCGCTGATTGATCCGGCCAAAGCAATGCAAAGCCCCGCAGCCCTGACCGAGGCCGTTCATAAGGACACGATCTATATCTCCGTGGTGGACGGCGATGGCATGGCCGTCTCGTTGATCTATTCCGTGTTCCACGGCTTTGGCTCGGGCATTGGCACCGACAAATTCGGCCTGCTGATGCAAAACCGCGGCGCGGGCTTCACGCTGGAGCAAGGCCACCCGAACGAGCTTAAGGGCGGCAAACGCCCCATGCACACCATCATCCCCGGCATGATCCGTGAAGGCGGGCGCGTGGTGATGCCCTTTGGCGTGATGGGCGGTGCCTATCAATCTTGCGGCCATGCGCGATTTGCCTCCAACCTCACCGATTTCGGGCTGGACCCACAGGCCGCCATCGACGCGCCCCGCGCCTTTACCGACAAGGGCGTGCTGATGGTCGAGCGTGGCTATAGCGACGCCGTGCGTGCCGAACTGGCGCAGATGGGTCACAGCGTCGACATCCCCGAAGTCGCCATAGGCGGCGCTCAGGCTATCAAAATCCACGAAAGCGGTGTGCTGGAGGGAGCATCCGATCACCGCAAAGACGGCTGTGCCTTGGGCGTATAACGACATTCCGGCTGTGCACGTGTGGTGTACAGCCGGTGCACATTGTGTGACTCGTTAATTCAGCTGGAAATGCAGCGGGTAGGTGCCGTTCTCGAACGGCCCGAACAGATCGGAAATATCGGGATGATCCACCGGCTCACCAGAGTAATCAGCGACCAGATTCTGTTCCGACACATAGGCCACGTAATAGCTTTGGTCGTTTTCGGCCAGCAGGTGATAATACGGCTGATCCTTGACCGGGCGGCTTTCCTCGGGAATCGATTCATACCATTCTTCGGTATTCGCGAATTCCGGATCGACGTCAAAAATCACCCCGCGAAACGGGTGCTTCTTATGTCGGACCACTTGGCCCAGGTGATATTTTGCGCGCGTTCTTATCATAGCAGTGCGCTCCCTACCTTTGGTTACTACTCGAAACAAGCGCATTTTGTCCAACCTCCCGCGCTTACTTGAAGGAAACAGTCTGTGAACTTGACTCTGACAGTGCTCGAAATTGTCGCCCCGGTATTTTTATTGGCAGCGGTGGGATTTACCTGGGTAAAACTGGGGTTCGAGTACCGCATCAACTTTGTCACACAACTGGCCATGACATTGGCCGTGCCCTGCCTGATCTTTACCGCGCTGATGCAGACCGAAATAGACCCCGCAGCCCTGACCGCACTGTCGTTGGCCAGCGTGGTGTCCTACGGGGTTATCACGGTCGTCACAGCCATGCTGGTAAGGGTTTTAGGGCTCAATAGCCGGACCTACACAGCCCCGATGATCTTTGGCAACACAGGCAATCTGGGCCTGCCGCTGGCGCTGTTTGCCTTCGGCCCCGAAGGCCTTAGCTACGCTGTGGTCGTCTTCGCGATTATGGCAATCTGGAGCTTTACCTTTGGCATCTGGCTGGTTGCGGACACAGGCAGTTTCGGCCGCGTACTACGCGAGCCGTTGATTTGGGCCACGCTATTGGGCGGTCTATTTCTGTGGCAAGATTGGCAAACGCCAAGTTTTTTGACCAACACGCTTGAGTTGATCGGACAAATGGCGATTCCACTCATGCTTATCACGCTTGGCGTCGCAGTGGCGCGGCTTACCCCGCAGGGAATCGGGCGTGCGGTGGTGATGTCCGTGGCCAAGCTTGCGCTATGCGTGGCAATCGCATGGCTGGCTGCGCTTGCCTTTGAGCTTGATAAAATTGGCACTGGCGTTCTGGTGCTGCAGATCGCAACCCCCGTGGCCGTCACCTCATACCTGCTGGCCGAAAAATATGGTGCCGACGCGCAGGCAGTTGCCGGGCTTGTGGTGGTGTCCACGCTGATATCGGTCGGCGCATTACCGCTTCTTTTAGCGATTTTGTTATAGGAATTTACTGTAAATCTTTGACGGATTGGCTTATATTAGCCGAAAAATACAATAAACGACTTGAGGCGATAGGCAGATGAAAAACCCCCTTCGCGCATTGATACTTGTACTGCTGCTGTCCAGCTGTGGTGGGTCCGCGACGACCCCTCCACGAGATCTGGATAACGCATGTACGATTCTCAAACAGCGCCCCGATTATCACAGAGCGTTCAAAGCCACAGAGCGGAAGTGGAACGTACCGATTCACGTCCAGATGGCCACGATCCATCAGGAAAGCAAATTCGTCGGCGATGCGCGCACGCCTTTCCGCTATGTGCTTGGCGTGATTCCGATGGGACGCCAGTCCAGCGCGTTCGGCTATAGTCAGGCGCTGGATGCGACATGGGATGAATACCTTGTCGCCGAACGTCGTCGCGGTGCGCGACGCGACCGCATCAAGGACGCGACCGACTTTATGGGCTGGTATATGAACACCACGCGCCAGCGGAACGGAATTGCCCTGACCGATGCGCGCAACCAATACCTTGCCTACCACGAAGGACATACCGGTTACCGCAACGCCAGCTACAACAAAAAGCCGTGGCTGGTCGGTGTCGCAGGCAAGGTCGAAGCACGTGCATTCATGTACCAACGGCAAATCGCAGCCTGTCGCCTGAGATAGTTTTCAGCAAACACCCGAAACAAGACCAAGGTCAGGCCTGCAAGCGCCTGACCTTTTCTTTATAAAGCTGCGGCTTAGCGCTTACTCACATCAAACAGGTTGTTGGACAGGTTACCGCCCTTTTTCAACTCCCCCAAAACCACGGTTGTCTGGCTGCCATTGCCATCGTTGATGATCCATTGACGCAGCTCGGCTGAAGGGCCGGTAAACTTCATCTGGATATTGCCATATTGCGGGTTTTCAGGGTCTTGCGCGGTAACTGTGGTGGCTGTTCCGTCATAGGAATGACCTGTCACCATTTTCGCCTGATTGAGATTCACATTCCGCGCCAGAATGATCGACAATGGCGTTTGCGACAATGGGTAGGTCGTCGGCGGCTGGTTTGATTTGGTATCGTAAATGACGACGGTGTTCGCCCCGGCAATAACCAGACCGGTGTCGGGTGCGTTATACTCGAACCGTACGCGACCGGGGCGTTTGATGTAGATCGTGCCGGTCGAGATCGTCCCGTCACTGTTGATCTGGGTGAAATCCCCTTGGGCGGTTGTCAATGAATTGAGATAGCTGCTGATCTGACCCAATGGCAATTTATCGGCCATGGCAGCCGTTGCGCTGATGGCCACTGCTGTCACCACGGTGAGGGCTTTCAAGATTCGCATTTGATGTTTCCTGTATCTTTATTGATCGTCACTGTCCCAACATAGGGCGTCTTGCGTTGATATACGATATCACCGCGCAAATAGAGCACTGAACAGCCAATCGGGAACCAATAGGCCGCTGGGCCGTTTTGGTCATGAATTGGAAAAAAACAACAGGAGCTTTATTATGACCGAAGCATTTGTATCCGGCCTTGATGACCAGACACGCCACAAGATGATTGACCTGCTCAACGAGCGGCTCGCCGATATGGTCGCGTTGACCCTTGCTGTAAAACAGGCCCATTGGAACCTGAAAGGCCCCGGCTTTATCGGCGTTCACGAGCTGTTGGATGATGTCGCCGATCGTATGCGCGAAAGCGCCGATCTGATGGCGGAACGCGCTGTGATTATGGGCGGCCATGCCAAAGGAACCGCCGAAGAAGCCAGTGCAAAAACCACGATTGAGCCCTACCCGCTTGAGCTGGTGGACATCGACGGCCACATCTCGGCCTTGACCGACCGTTTCAAGAAAACCGGCGCGCTTGTGCGTGAAGCGATCGAAAAAGCATCCGATGCAGGCGATGCAGATACCGAAGACCTGTTCACCGAAGTCAGCCGTACGCTGGACAAGGATGCGTGGTTCATCGGCTCCAACGCCAAAGTGTAACAAAAAATGGCTCCCCTCTGAGCAGGGGAGCCATTTTCACGAGGTTGCCAGCGGGGGAGGTTAGCCCTGCTCTGGCACCAGTATTTCGCGTTTGCCCACGTGGTTCGCAGCCGAGACAAGACCTTCGTCTTCCATTTGCTCGACCAAACGCGCCGCTTTGTTATAGCCGATCGCAAGTTTACGCTGGATGTACGACGTTGAACATTTGCGGTCCTTGATGACCACTTGCACAGCAGTATCATAAAGCGCGTCTTCGCCGTCGGTATTGCCGCCAGTGTTCAGACCAAGAACCGCGTCAATGTCGCTTTCCTTGCCTTCCGGCGGCCCCTCAACCACGCCCGATACATAGTCAGGTTCGCCGAATTGTTTGAGGTGATTGACGATTTCCTCGACTTCTTCATCACTGACAAACGGCCCGTGCGCGCGCACGATCTTTGACCCGCCCGCCATATACAGCATATCGCCCATACCCAGCAGCTGCTCGGCACCCATTTCACCCAGAATGGTGCGGCTGTCGATTTTGCTGGTCACCTGGAACGAAATCCGCGTGGGGAAGTTCGCCTTGATCGTGCCGGTGATGACGTCCACGGAGGGGCGCTGTGTGGCCATAATCAGGTGGATACCGGAGGCACGTGCCATCTGTGCCAGACGCTGGATACAGGCCTCGATCTCTTTGCCTGCAACCATCATCAGGTCAGCCATCTCGTCCACAATCACAACGATATAGGGCAGCTTTTCTGGTGTGTTCTCTTCCGTCTCAAAGATTGGCTCGCCGGTATCGTCGTCGAAACCTGTCTGCACAGTACGTGAGAACATCTCGCCTTTGGCCAGCGCCTCTTTTACGCGGCCGTTATAGCCTTCGATGTTGCGCACGCCCATTTTGGACATCTTGCGATAGCGGTCTTCCATCTCGCCCACGGTCCATTTCAGCGCAACAAGCGCCTTCTTGGGGTCCGTCACAACAGGCGACAGCAGATGCGGGATGCCGTCATAGACGCTAAGTTCAAGCATCTTGGGGTCGATCATGATCATCCGGCATTCTTCCGGCGTAAGCTTGTAAAGCAAGCTCAGGATCATGGTGTTGATCGCAACAGATTTACCCGAACCGGTTGTACCGGCGATCAGCAGGTGGGGCATCTTGGCAAGGTTGGCCACCACAGGTTCGCCACCAATGTCCTTGCCCAGCGCCAGCGGCAGGTTCTGGTTACCATCGCCAAAGTCGCGGCTGCTGAGGATTTCACGCAGAACAACTTTTTCGCGGTTCTCATTCGGCAGTTCGATCCCGATCACACTACGGCCCGGCACGGTGGACACGCGCGCGGAAAGCGCAGCCATAGAGCGGGCAATATCATCCGCCAAACCGATCACGCGGGAGGCCTTGAGACCGGGCGCAGGTTCCAGCTCATACATGGTGACAACGGGACCGGGACGTACGGCGACGATCTCACCTTTGACGCCGTAATCATCCAGTACGGTTTCCAACATGCGCGCGTTTTCTTCGAGCGCTTCGTCGCTCAGGTGCAGACGCGGCACATCATCTGCGGATTCCAACAGGCTAAGCGGCGGCAATTCGAACCCCGGGTGCGAGTCGTCAAAAGACAAGGCGGGCTGTGCTTCGGCCTGAGCTTGCTTACTTTGCGGGACCGGCTTGCGCATCATCGGCATCACCACGCGTTTTGGCTCTGCTACCGGGATTTGCGGCGCAGCAACAGGGGCCGCCACAGCAGGGGAGGGGGCAACTGGTGCAGCCATAGGTGCTTCGACAGCAGCTACATGGGCCTCTTCGACCACCTCAGCAGGCTCGGCAAAGATGTTCACTTCGTCCGCCTCATAGGTGCTGTAGGCTTCAGGCGCGTAGGTCTCTGTCGGCGCGGGCTCGTCATAAACGGGCGCAGGTGGGGCCGTCGGGATCGCACGCGCCGTGAGCGGTGGCTCAACCGGTCGTGGAGCCGCTGCAGCAGCCGTCAAAGGAGGCTCGGCGCGGGTCGTGTTCAGAACAAGCGGATCAGGTCCGCGCCCACGGCCACGGGTCAACGGCGCCGTCGTTGGTGTATGGGCGGCATTTGTTGTGCGCACGCGGTTTTTGATCACATCCGAAATTTTTGTTTTGATACGGTCAGCATCAGGTGCCTGCTCTGGCTCGGGAGCATAGGCATTTTCCACAAGCTCGGCCTCTGGCATCACGTCCGGCCGTTTGATCAGGCCCGGCATACGCGCCAGCAGGCTGCTTTTACTCTCGGCTTCGACCTCGGGCTCGGCGTAGTCCTCAAAGACCTCTGGCGCGGGCTCTTGAAGTGGTGCCGGGCGGGCACCGAAAATCCGTGGCGTGCGCGCAGCCTCGGGTGCTACTTGCAACTCTGCCGCGGCCTGCTGCTGGGCAAATTCGGTTTCTGCACGGCGCGCTTCACGGCGCTGTAGCTGCTTGGCTTGCAGTCCTTGCGCGGCACCCAAAGCACCTGAAGCACCACGGCCCAGAAGTGTCATCAGCAACGCGTAGGCCATAATCGTGCCAACCAGCAAGAAACGCCCAAAGCGCGACAGCTCGTCCCGGGTAAACCCCAGAACAAATGCGCCCAGAACCAAAATGCCGACGCCCATCAACAACGACATCAGCTTTACCGTAAAAGTTGATCCGATCGGCAGAACCGTCAGGATCACACCCATGATCGTATCACCGAACAGGCCACCCAAACCAAAGTTATGGGTTTGCAGCCATTCGGTACCGGGAGTGAGCGTAGCCGCATAAATCGCCCCCAACGCCATCGCGATCGGCGCGAAAATCACACGCCCCATTGCGCGCTCTTGGCCACTATGCAACGCAAAACGCAGACCCCAGACCAGCAGCACAACCGCCAGCCCCCATGCGCCCCAGCCCACAATCATGAACAATGGCGCAGCAAGCGATGCACCAATGCGGCCTAGCCAGTTTTGCGCAGGCGCATCTGTGGCCAACATCCAGTTCGGATCATCAGGGGTATAGCTTGCGATCATCATGGCTGCCATCACGCCCAAACCAATCAGCACAAGACCCAGCAATTCCTTGCCGCGTTTCTCCAGTGCTTCTGAGGTGGTGCTGTCTAGCAGCGGCTCGCGCCCGCGTGTCTGATATGCCATAACTCGTCCCTCTTTATACCGCATAGAGACAGTCGTGGATGGCCTGAAGCCCCCGCTCTGTCTCTTCTTTGGAGGCCACAAGGGCCGCTCTTATATATTTTTTGCCCGGATTTTCTGCTCCGGGAACATCTTGGGCAAGGTAGCCGCCGGGCAGAACCTTTACGCCCGTCTCACGCCACAGCTTCACGGCGGCGGCCTCGTCGTCCTCGACAGGTAGCCACAAAAAGAACCCGGCCTCGGGGCTCATGTAGCCCGGCACATTGCCAAAGATACGATCAGCGATTTCAAATTTCTCGGCATAAAGCGCACGGTTCTCGATCACGTGGTCTTCGTCTTCCCACACAGCAGTGGCGGCGGCCTGTAGCGGCAACGGCAAGGGCGAGCCGGCATAGTTGCGCAACTGCTTGATCTCGCGGATTGCCTCAGGGCCTGACGCCACAAACCCCGAGCGCAAGCCCGGCAGGTTTGAACGTTTGCTAAGGCTGTGGAAAATCACCACACGGTTGAGCTCTGCACCCATTTGGTGCGCAACCTGCAACGCGCCCACAGGCGGCGTGCTGCGGTAGATCTCGGAATAGCATTCATCCGCGAAGATGCGGAAATCATGTTTCTCGGCAAGACGGATCAGGTCTTCCCAATATTGCGCGGTGGCCACGGCACCCTGCGGGTTCGCAGGCGAACAAATATAGACGGCAACGGTACGGTCCAGCGTCGCGGCGTCCACCGCATGGAAATCAGGCAAATGTCCTGTCGCTTCGGTCGCGTTCACCATGACAGGGTCGCATGCACCCGAAATCGCGCCGATCATATAGACCTGATAAAAGGGGTTCGGCATCAGGATCGCCGGCTTTTGGCCATTCTTTGTCTCGGGGCACAGGGCGATAACGGCATTATACAGCCCCTCACGGGTCCCATTGAGCGCCATCACATTGGCATCCGCATCCATCGGCACGCCGTAGCGCCGCGTAATCCACGCGGCAATTGCTGCGCGCAACGCAGGAGAGCCTTCATTAGGGGGATAGCTGTTAAATCCGACTGCATTGTCGGTGATCACGTCAGTGATCCAAGCCGGAAACACATGTTTCGGCTCGCCGATTGTCATTTGGATCAGGGGACCACCGCCCTCATACACATCAAGAAGTGTACGCAAACGTGGCCACACGTGAGCCGGAAGGTTCGAAAACCGCTCAGGAAAATTCATTGTAACTGCCTCGGATCGGGATCGTTATCGCCCCGTTTGTTCCAAGGTAGCTTATATCGCCATCCGGCGTCTAGGAAAATTCCGGCCTATCTGTTCGGCTTGTGGCATTTTCGCCCTCTAAGCCAATGCAGCCTCTGCAGCGATGCCCAAACGCAACAAAGCGGTGTCGAAACCGGGTGCTGCCGTCATCATCAAACCGCAGCTTGGCGTGTCTGTCGGCAATGTCAGCCCGCATAGCCCCAGCAGGTTGCCAATACGGGTGTTTTGCAAAGCCAACAGGTTTTCGGAAACGTAATATTCGGTATCGCTGTTCAGCCGATCCAGATTGGGTGGCAGGATAGCCGAGGACGGAGCCAGTACCGCGTCATAGCCCGCCGTCGCTGCATCATAGGCTGCACGCGCCGCGTCAAGCTTGGCCCATGCTGCGACATAATCGGGCCCAGAAAAACCGCGCCCAAGGCGGAAACGGCCCAGAATTTCATTATACATCTTTTCCGGTGCTGCCTCGATGACGTCACGCCAAAGGCCATATGCCTCGGAAGTGACGAGCGGGCCGGAAACATCAAGCGCATCCTGCACGGCCTGTACCTCGATAACATCGATGATTGCGCCTGCCGCCTCCAACTTGGCCACGGCACGGTTAAAGGCCGCTTTGGGTACTTCGCGTGTGCCTTCCATCATTACGGTTTGCATGATCGCGAATTTCCGGCCCTTCAACAAAGCTCCGCGCAGGTCAGGCACCTTGCTACCCTCCAACGCTGCAGTCAGCAGGCCCGCGTCTTCGACCGAACGGCACAGCGGGCCGATGGTGTCGAATTTCAGGGCAAGCGGCACCACCCCTTCAAGAGTGAGGCGGCCATGGGTTGTCTTTAGCCCTACCAGATCATTCCACGCCGCCGGAATACGTACCGACCCGCCCGTATCCGAGCCGATACTGGCCGCAGCCAGACCAAACGCCACCGAAGCCGCAGAGCCGGAAGATGACCCGCCCGGCACAGCCTCTGCATCATTCACACAAGGCGGCGTAGCGGTAGAGGGATTATAACCAAGGCCGGAAAAGGCCAGCTCGCTCATATGCACTTTGCCAAGGCAGACCAGCCCTGCCGCCGTTGCGTTTTGCAACACCACCGCGTCGCGATCCGGCACACGGCCTTCAAGCAGCTTGCTGCCTGCCTCGGTGGCAATTCCGGCCGTATCAAAGAGATCCTTCCAACTGATCGGCACGCCATCCAGCGCAGAAAGACGCTGACCTGCCTGAGCACGCTTAGCTGCGGCTTGTGCTTCGGCGCGGGCCCGGTCGGTAGTCACGCGGGCATAAATACGGTCACGCAGCGGATGGGCGTCAATCGCAGCAAGATAGGTCTCACACAGGGCCACCGGATCAATTTCGCCGGCATCAATGCCACGCCCCAAATCCGCCGCTGTCATCATGAGCCAATCTTGCATTGTGCATTCTCCTGCATATGTTTTTGGGAGGGTAGCGGCGCTTCGGCGCATGGACAATCCCTCGCTACCCGCCATATTGAGAGTTATGAGTTTTGATACCGATATCGCCATTATTGGCGGCGGGCTGAACGGCCCTGCCCTCGCACTTGCATTGGCCGCCAATGGTCTGCGCGTGACTGTCATCGACGCGCTACCCGCAGCGCCCCGTATGGATGATGCTTTTGACGGGCGGTCCTATGCGCTCGCGCTCACCTCTGTGCGGATGCTCGAGGCGATCGGCATCTGGGAACAGGTCGCAGACCACGCGCAACCCATGCTTGAGATCAAAGTCACCGATGGGCGCGCAGGCGAAGGCCCCTCGCCGTTTTTCATGCATTTCGATCATGCCGAAATCGAGGAAGGCCCGATGGGCCATATGGTGCAGGACCGACACCTGCGCCGCGCCTTGATGGACGCGGTAGACAAGGCCGGGACCATTACCGTTTTGGACGGCCACGAGGTTATTGCCCAACAGGCTGATGGTGCGGGCATCACACTCACGTTGGCTGGCGGCAAAGACATACGCGCACGGCTGTGTGTGGGCGCGGATGGACGCAGCTCCGGCACGGCACAACGTGCAGGGATCAAGCGCACTGGCTGGGCTTACGGCCAGACCGCGCTTGTATGCGCCGTGGCCCATGAGCAGCCACATAACGGGATTGCCCATCAGTTCTTTATGCCGCCCGGCCCACTGGCGATCTTGCCACTGACCGGCAATCGCAGCTCTATCGTCTGGTCCGAAAGCACTGAAAATGCTGCGCGTATCCATGCGTTGCCCGACGCCGAATATCTTGATGTTCTCCGGCCGCGTTTTGGTGATTTTCTGGGTGAAATCACGCTGGCCGGTGCACGCTATACCTACCCGCTCAGCCTATCACTCGCCCATGAGATGATCGCTCCGCGTGTGGCGCTTGTCGGTGATAGCGCACATGGCGTGCACCCCATAGCGGGACAAGGGCTGAACGCCGGTTTCCGCGATATCGCCGCACTAAGTGAGGTGATCGTTGATGCGCAACGACGCGGCGAGGATTTCGGTGCGGGGGTGGCTCTTGCGCGCTATCAAGAATGGCGGCGGTTCGACAATACCAGTCTAGCACTGGCCACCGATAGCTTTAACCGCCTGTTTTCGAACGACAACGCGCTAATACGAATGGCACGGGATATCGGTATGGGCGTTATATCTGCCCTGCCCGCCTTGCGACGCGGGTTCATCCGCGAGGCCGCAGGGCTGAACGGCGATTTGCCACGCCTTATGCGTGGCCTGCCGCTTTAGCGCGCCTCAATCCAGAATACGCGCTTCGTCTATCAGCATCACAGGAATGCCGTTGCGAATAGGATAGGCCAGATTGGCCGTAGGCGAAACGAGCTCCTGCTTTTCAGCATCATAGCGCAGCGTTTGCTGGCTGCGCGGGCAGATCAATGCCTCCAGCATCCGGCGGTCAAATACGACGGTTGTATCGGTCATTGCATTGCGTCTCCCTCACTACCGCCGCGCAGGGCGTATTCGATCAAGGTCACCAAAGTTTCGCGCCGCGTGCTCAGGCTCGGCGCTTCGAGCAGAGCTTGCTTATCCTCGGAATCGAAATCAAGCATCATAGATAGCGAATTTATCAACAGCTCGTCATCCGCGTCTTTGAGTGTTTCCCAATCAGCAGACAGGCCCTGCACCTCAAAATAGCGGCTTAGGGCATCCAGAAACGGCTTCCGCTTGAAGCCCGCATCGGTTTCCTCGGCTTCCAGATCCTGATGGAAACCGTCCCACGACACTTCGCAGCGGCGATAAGGGGTAAAGCCTTCTATCTCGCGCATCACCCGGTAGCGCGAAATACCGGCCAGCGTGATCATATACCGCCCGTCCTCTGTTTCAGAGAATTGTGTAATCCGGCCGGCGCAACCAATGGTTTGCAGGCCCGTACCATCCCGCCCCGGAACGACATTGGGCTGCACCATACCGATCAAACGGGTGCTGGTTTTCAACGCGTCCTCGATCATCTGCAAATAACGCGGCTCGAAAATATGCAGCGGCAATCGGGAACGCGGCAACAGCAGTGCCCCGCCCAGCGGAAAAATCGGTATCGTGTCGGGCAGGTTTGCTTGTTTTATCATACGCTCCAAGTAGCGCTTGGATGCCATCAGGCAAATATCATTGAACTTAATTTACGGCGACCACCCAAGACCACGGGATCGTTGGGCTTTAGCGCGTCAAAGATCGTGAAAAGCTGGGTTTTGGCAGCGCCATCGTTCCATTCGCGGTCCCGTTTGAACAGCTCTAACAACTGGTCCACGGCCGCCGCGGCATCGCCATTGGCATAAAGCGCTTGGGCAAGATCAAAACGGGCCTGATGATCATCCGGATTTGCATCCACAGCAAGGGTCAGATCAGCGACGGGACCGGCATCTGCTGCTTGGCGCGCAAGCTCCAGCTGTGCATGGGCCGCTTCCAGTTCAGGAGATTTGGAAATCTCGATAGGCGCACCATTGAGCAGACCTTCGGCCTGATCCAGATCACCCAGCGCAATATGCGCCCGTACCATGCCGCCATAAGCCCCTGCGTGCATCGGGTCCTCACCAAGGATCGCGGCAAAGGTTTGTGCCGCATCATCCGCCTGCCCTTCGGCCAGCATTTCTTCTGCAGCATCTACAGCATCATTCAATGTATCCGCAGGCGCTTCGCCGCCAGCAGCCTTGATCACGCGGTTGATGAATTCCCCGATCTCGGATTGTGGCAACGCGCCTTGAAAACCGTCGACAGGCTGCCCCTTCCAAAAAGCATAAACCGTCGGGATCGACTGGATTTGCAACTGCCCTGCGATCATCTGTGCTTCGTCCACATTGATCTTAACCATCTTGACTGCACCCTTGGCGGCAGTGACAGCGGCCTCCAGCTGTGGCCCAAGGGTTTTGCAAGGACCGCACCACGGGGCCCAAAAATCCACGATAATCGGCGTGGTTTGTGATGCCTCTACAACATCGGCCATAAAGCTGGCTTCGGTCGTGTCCTTGATCAGATCATCTGCAGGAGCGGCAGCGGAGAGGTTGAGGTCCATCATGTAGTCAGTCCTAATATACGGGTTAGCGCGGTTGCTCTTTATATGAGGTGCAACGCGCCTGTTTCAAAGAGCCTTAAGCTCAAACATCAAAAGTTGCAAAAACCGGCGCATGATCCGATGGCTTTTCCCAACCGCGCGCATCGCGCAGAACGCGGCTGCTGTGGGCCGCAGTGGAAATGTCTGGGGTCGCCCACACGTGGTCCAACCGACGTCCTTTGTCGGCTGCATCCCAATCTTTGGCGCGATAGCTCCACCAGCTATAAAGAAGCCCCTCGGGGATATCCTGACGGGTGATGTCCACCCATTTGCCTGCGTCCTGGGTTTGCGCCAATGCCTCGACTTCGATCGGGGTGTGGCTCACTACTTTGAGCAGCTTTTTGTGATCCCAAACATCATCCTCGCGCGGAGCGATGTTCAGATCCCCTACCATGATGGATTTTTGCGGTGCCTCGGCATGGAAAAAATCACGCATCTGCGATAGGTAATCGAGCTTTTGACCGAATTTTTCATTCACCTCGCGGTCGGCCACATCGCCACCGGCAGGAACATAAAAGTTATGAACGGTCACCCCATTAGGCAGCTTTGCCGCCACATGACGCGCATGGCCAAGCTGGGCAAAATCATGGGCGCCTGCAGGCTCTAACGGCAGCTTGGACAGGATCGCGACGCCATTATAGCCCTTTTGGCCCTCTGCGACCATGTAACGGTAACCCAGCTCCGTGAAGGCCTCCATCGGGATTTTATCGACAGGGCTTTTGCATTCTTGCAGGCACAACACATCCGGGCCTTCTTCGGCCAATAGCTTGCACACGATCGGCTCGCGCAGGCGGACCGAGTTGATGTTCCATGTGGCGAGGGTGAAAGGCATATCCGAGCTCCTGAAGATTTCGCGCCACTTTAACCTGCTATGCAGGCGGCAACCACCGAAATGCGGGCAAAAAAATGCCGGGCACTAAGGCCCGGCAAGTCCAACAGGGAGGTAGAGTGATATTTAACCCGTCACTCGAATTCGGGTTCAACCGGAGGGGAACTCATGAAAAACACCCTTCCTTCTGACTAGTAACACCTAAGCATTAAAAAAAGTTCCAACACCTAGATCATTAAACGATACCCACCGGATTCAGTCACCAACAGGCGTGCGTTAGAGGGATCAGGTTCGATCTTTTGACGCAAGCGATAAATGTGGGTTTCCAGCGTGTGCGTGGTAACGCCTGCGTTATATCCCCACACTTCGTGCAACAGCACATCGCGCGGCACAACACCTTCAGAACTGCGATGCAGGAACTTGAGAATGTTGGTCTCTTTTTCCGTCAAACGGACCTTTTTATCGTCTTCGGTGATGAGCATCTTCATCGAAGGCTTGAAGGTATACGGCCCCAATTGGAAAATCGCGTCTTCGGATTGTTCGTGGGTACGCAGCTGGCTGCGGATACGCGCCAGAAGCACCGGAAATTTGAACGGTTTGGAGACGTAATCATTCGCCCCAGCATCCAGACCCAGAATGGTATCGGCATCGCCATCTTGCGCGGTCAGCATCATAATCGGGCTTTTGATCCCCTGCTTGCGCAGCAGGCGGCACAGCTCGCGACCATCGGTATCTGGCAGGCCGACATCAAGGATCAAAAGGTCATAGATCATCTCCTTGGCGCGAATCATGGCGTTTGCACCATCCGCGGCCTCGAAAACATCAAAGTCTTCGGTCATGATGAGTTGCTCACTCAGCGCCTCGCGCAGGTCATCATCATCATCGACAAGTAGAATTTTCTTGAGCTGTCCCATTCGTATCCTCCGATTTGTTGCATTAAAGATATGGATATGACCCTGCGGAGCAAGGGGCACAGCCGACTTCTCACGGCCGCGTGTCATGAATACGTTCAAATGTTTCAATTTCGGCGACCATGGCCTAAATAACATCTAAGTTATCATGATAAGTTGTAACAAACATTATGTCGTTCTCCCCCGACCTTTCCGAAACGCTCGCCCGCGCACGGGCCGATTTGCGCATGGGCGTACCTGTTATACTGGGTGAGTTACTGGTTCTGTCGGCAGAAACACTGACCGAAAGACGGCTTGCGGATGTCATGGCGCTGGACGGGGAGACTGTGCTGGCCATCACCGCACGGCGGGCACAGACGCTCAAGGCGCATGCCTATGACGGAGAGCTGTCCCGCATTGTGCTACCTGCCGATGTCACGGTGAAATGGGTGCACGGTGTGGCCAACCCTGCGGATGATCTGGCTGTACCGATGAAGGGTCCGCTTGTCGCGGCGCGGGGCGGGTCAGCGACAGCGCATGCCACAGCGATTGCGCTGGTAAAATCGGCGCGGCTATTGCCTGCGATTGTTACGGCCCCTCTAGAGGCTGCGCATGCTTTTGCGCAGACACATGGCCTGACCTACATAGATGCCGCCGCCGCCGCGCGCTATCTGGAGGAAAACAGCCCGCTGCATTCTGTCATCCACGCCCGGCTGCCTATTGAAGTATCCGAAGCCGGACGGCTGCATATCTTTCGCCCCGAAGATGGCGGTGAAGAACATTACGCGATTGAAATCGGCCGTCCGGATCGCAGTGCGCCTGTATTATGCCGCCTGCACTCGGCCTGCTTTACCGGTGATGTCATGGGCAGCTTGAAATGCGACTGCGGCCCGCAGCTGCACGCCGCACTGGCGCAGATGGGTGCCGAAGGGCACGGCGTTCTTTTATACCTCAATCAGGAAGGCCGCGGGATCGGGCTTGCCAATAAGATGCGTGCATACTCATTGCAGGATCAGGGTTTTGACACAGTCGAGGCCAATCACCGCCTCGGGTTCGAAGACGACGAACGGGACTTTAGACTAGGGGCCGATATTCTCAAGACGATGGGATTTTCGCAGGTCCGCCTGCTGACCAATAACCCCCGAAAGGTCGACATGATGAACCTGTGTGACGTGAGCGTCGCCGAGCGTGTGCCACTGGCAGTGGGCGAGAACCGCCATAACACCGCCTATCTGGCAACCAAGGCCGCAAAATCAGGGCATTTGTTATGACGCCGGATGACATGGTGCTGACGCCACAAGGGCTTCGGTTTCAGGGGCAGCTTTGGCCCTGCGCCATTGGAAAAGGCGGCATACAGACCAACAAACGCGAAGGCGATGGTGCAACGCCGCGCGGGGTGCACCGCATTGTCGGGATCCTCTACCGGCCTGACCGGATTGCAAAGCCGACCTCATGGGCCATGCCGATTGGCCCGCTTGATCTGTGGTCGGACGATCCGGCAGACCGCGACTACAATATGATGGTCCGCGCGCCCTATGCGCCCAGCCATGAGCGGCTGCGCCGCGCTGACCCGCTGTATGATCTGGTCATTCTGACCGATTGGAATTGGCCCTATGCGGTCAGTGGTCGAGGCTCGGCGATTTTTCTGCACCAATGGCGCAGGCCGGGATACCCGACCGAGGGCTGCATTGCCTTTTCGCGCGCGCACCTACACGCGATTGCGCCGCGCATTACCTATGGCACGCGGCTCATCGTTGGCTAACCCGCCACGCGTTCCCCGAAAATAGCAGAGCCTACACGGACATGGGTCGCGCCCAAGGCGATGGCTTTTTCAAAATCGCTGCTCATCCCCATGGATAGACCGCTCAACCCATTTCGGGCGGCGATTTTGGACAGCAATGCGAAATGCAACGCAGCTTCTTCATCCACTGGCGGAATGCACATCAATCCGCGCACCGGCAGGTCCAGCGCCTGACATTCGGCAATAAAACCATCCGCATCACGCGGAAAAACACCCGCCTTTTGCTCTTCTTCGCCGGTATTCACCTGAATAAAGAGATCCGGACAACGGCCCAGCTCTTGTGCGAGCCGCGCAAGCGTTTTGGCCAACTTCGGACGGTCGAGGGTGTGAATCGCATCGGCAAGCTCCATTGCCTGACGGGCTTTGTTCGTTTGCAAAGGGCCGATCAGGTGCAGCTGAACGCCATCGAACCGCGTGCGAAAATCAGGCCACTTCCCCGCCGCTTCCTGCACTTTGTTCTCGCCAAAGACACGGTGCCCTTCCTCGAGAACATCGACAACCCGCGCGTCCGGTTGCACCTTACTGACCGCAATCAGCGTCACGGAGCCCGCTTCGCGCCCCGCGCGTTCTTCGGCTTTTGCAATTTTTGTGGTGATCTCGCGCAGTGTCATAGGCAGGCTCCTTTTGTCTGAGCCTAGAAATAACAGTGTCGCGCAAAAGAAAAGGGGCAGACCGAAGTCTGCCCCAAATCATTTAGGTAATGTTGTTCAACTTAGAAGTCGAAACGAACACCCAAGTCGGCTTTAACCACGTCGTCGGCGTCTTGGCCGACCATGCCGCGCAGGGTTGTACCCGCAGCCAGGCTGTGTACGAAGCCAACGCCGAATGCTTCGGATTGTGCGTCGCCGCCGCCGGCGAAGGACGCCAGAACGGTTGTTGCTGCGCCGAACTCATAGTTTACGGTCAGACCGTAAGCGATGTCGCCTTCGCCGTTGTCGTTGTCGTCAACATTCGCGTCGTTTTCACCGATAAGAGCAGCGAAACCGAATGCGCCAACGGAGCCACCAACAGTTACGAGCCAGAATTCGTCACCTTGGTCGTCACCGTAAAGTGCGCCAACAGTGTAGTCGCCGAATGTGTAAGTCGCACCGACCTGCCATTCGTCGTCTGTGCCCAAGCCGCCTTCAATGCCGCTTTCATCAACGTAGGAACCTGCAACTGTGAAGTCGCCGAACGCGTAGTTGATCAGAACACCGTTGTCGCCGGCATCGTTGTCGTATGCAGCGCCAGGGAAACCGAATGTGTTGGAGATACCGATTGTGTCTTCAAGGCCCAAGTCGCCGTCGAAGTGTGCGAAACCGGTTGCGTCGTCGTATACGCCAGAGATGTTACCAACGCGAACGCGCAGGCCACCGACGGATACTTGGTAACGTGCAGCACCGAATTCCAGTGCGCCGGCTGTGCCGTCGGAGTTTTCGTCGGCTTGACCACGAACGGTTGCAGCAAAGCGCAGGCCGTTGTCTGTTTCAACGGATGCGTCGATGTTCAGGCGGAAGCGGCTAATGATGATTGTTTCTTCATCACGGTCCTCGTTGTAACCAACACCCCAACGCGCGTAGCCGCCGAATGAGATGTCTGCGTTACCAGCAGAAACGCTTTGCGCGGAAGCAAAGTTTGGTGCTGCGAATGCTGTTGCTACGAGAGCTGTCGAAGCAAAGAGAACTTTTTTCATGGGTTTTCCCTCGGTTGGAAAATGATACTGGAAAATTATACAAAAAGGAAAAGGGGCAGACCAAAGTCCGCCCCAAATCATCTAAGTGTTGTTCAACTTAGAAGTCGAAGCGAACACCCAAGTCGGCTTTAACCGAATCGTCTGTGTCTTGGCCAACCATGCCGCGCAGAGTTGTACCTGCACCCAGGCTGTGTACGAAGCCAACACCGAATGCTTCGGAGTCTGCGTCGCCGCCGCCGGCGAAGGATGCCAGAACGGTTGTTGCTGCGCCGAACTCATAGTTTACGGTCAGACCGTAAGCGATGTCGCCTTCGCCGTTGTCGTTGTCGTCAACATTCGCGTCGTTTTCACCGATAAGAGCAGCGAAACCGAATGCGCCAACGGAACCACCAACAGTTACGAGCCAGAATTCGTCGTCTTGGTCGTCACCGTAAAGTGCGCCAACTGTGTAGTCGCCGAATGTGTAAGTCGCACCGACCTGCCATTCGTCATCTGTGCCCAAGCCGCCATCGATGCCGCTTTCGTCAACGTAGGAACCTGCAACTGTGAAGTCGCCGATTGCGTAGTTAACCAGGATACCGTTGTCGCCTGCACCGTTGCCGAATGCTGCGCCTGGGAAACCGAATGTGTCGGAGATACCGATGGTACCTTCGAGACCGAGGTCACCGTCGAAGTGTGCGAAACCGGTTGCGTCGTCGTATACGCCGGAGATGTTACCAACGCGAACGCGCAGGCCACCGGTGGACACTTGGTAACGTGCGCCACCAAATTCGAATGTGCCGGCTGTACCGTCGGAGTTTTCGTCAGCTTGGCCACGAACGGTTGCGGCGAAGCGCAGGCCGTTGTCTGTTTCAACGGAAGCGTTGATGTTCAGACGGAAGCGGCTGATGATGATTGTTTCTTCATCACGGTCTTCGTTGTAGCCAACACCCCAACGAGCGTAACCGCCGAAGGAGATGTCTGCATTGCCAGCAGAAACGCTTTGCGCGGAAGCAAAGTTTGGTGCTGCGAATGCTGTTGCGACAAGAGCTGTCGAAGCAAAGAGAACTTTTTTCATGAGTTTTTCCTCGGTTGGAAAATGATAGGACCTGACCGGGGAATTCCGACCTAGGTATGATCCTCTTTTGCCCCCCGCCCTGCTTTTTGGCAAGCGAAGTGGATGGGCAGCGAATAATGTGTGGGTCCGTGGTGCAGCTTTGCCACACCAGCGCTATGCGGCCCAGCTTGGGCAGAGTCTATATAGTATACACAAACGGACATTGGCGGATATCTCCCTCGGGAATACTAATCCTTGCTCAGCGGGCTGTGCTTGGGTATTGCATGTTAAAACTGTATATAAGGTGGCGGATATGGGGCGTATCAAAGCGCGGAACATCGCAGCAATGGCACTTGCAGCTGGCATTTTGGCCGCCTGCGGTGGTGGACTGGGGCTTGGGCAACCAACCAACCAGATCGAAGACAAAGTCACGCCTAACGACCCCGCTGAGGACAGCTCGATCTTTGATCTTTTCAAACAGACAAATGATGAAACAGCTGTTTCGGTCAACAGATACCTCTGGAGCGCCTCGCTTGAAGTGCTGAATTTCCTTCCCATTCAAGCAGTTGACCCGTTCACCGGCGTGATTTCGACAGGATTCGGCACCCCGCCAGGTGGCGGCCGGGCCTACCGTGCAACGGTATTGATTGACGATCCCGCTCTTGATGCCCGCTCACTCAACGTGGCACTGCAATCGCGCAGCGGTCCGGTGAGTCAGGCAACCTCTCGCGCCGTTGAGGATGCGATCCTCTCGCGTGCACGTGAGCTACGGATTGCTGACAACAAACTCTGACCGCCCATTTCAAGATGATTTCTCCGACGCCGGGCCTTGTGAATACCACACGTCCGGCGTTGCTGTGTAAAAAGGCCCGCACATGACCCGCTATTCCCCCGCCGAGATCGAAGCCCGCTGGCAAGCTGCCTGGGAAACGAACGCAATTTTCAAGGCTGTCCGCTCTGCCGACAAGCCCAAGTATTACGTACTCGAGATGTTCCCCTATCCGTCAGGGCGAATCCACATGGGCCACGTGCGCAACTACACATTGGGCGATGTGATTGCGCGCTACAAACTGGCCAAAGGGTTCAACGTATTGCACCCGATGGGGTGGGATTCGTTCGGACTAGCGGCGGAAAACGCAGCGATGCAAAAAGGCATTCACCCCGGCGAATGGACCTATCAGAACATCGAGGACATGAAGGGCCAGATGAAGCCCTTGGGCTTTTCGCTGGATTGGTCCCGTGAAATCGCGACCTGCCACCCCGACTATTACCAACACCAACAGGCCATGTTTATCGACATGATTGATGCGGGCCTGATCTACCGCAAGAATGCTGTCGTGAACTGGGATCCGGTGGATATGACCGTTCTGGCGAATGAACAGGTCGAACAGGGGCGCGGCTGGCGCTCGGGCGCATTGGTTGAGCGGCGCGAGCTGACGCAGTGGTTCTTTAAAATCTCCGATTACTCCGATGAATTGCTGGGCGCGCTCGACACGCTGGAAAACTGGCCCGCCAAAGTGCGGCTGATGCAGGAGAACTGGATCGGCAAATCACGCGGGCTGCAATTCTCCTTCTCGACGGTGAATGCGCCAGACGGGCATGACCAGATCGAGGTCTACACGACCCGTCCCGATACGCTGCTGGGGGCCTCCTTTGTTGGCATTTCACCGGATCACCCCATCGCAAAACTGCTTGAGCGCGATAACGAAGACGTTGCAGCCTTTGTGGCCGAATGCCGCAAAGGGGGCACCACCGAAGAAGCCATCGAGACAGCCGAGAAGCTGGGCTTTGATACTGGCATCCGCGTGCGCCACCCCTTTGATACCAGCGCCGAGCTGCCCGTTTATATCGCCAACTTCATTTTGATGGACTACGGCACAGGCGCGATCTTTGGCTGCCCTGCCCATGATCCACGTGATTTCGAATTCGCGACCAAATACGGGCTGCCCATCATTTCGACCTATCTGCCCTCCGAGGATGCCGCAGATGAGCTGACCGAAGCCTATGTGCCGCAAAAGACCGAAAAGGTATTTTACAACCGTGGTTTTGCCGGTGAGCAGTGGCAAACAGGGCTTGAAGCCATCGACGCCGCCATCGCCTTCTGCGAATCCCAAGGGGTTGGCCAAGGCGTGACCAAGTTCCGCCTGCGGGACTGGGGCCTCTCCCGCCAACGCTATTGGGGCTGTCCGATCCCTGTTGTGCATTGCGACGACTGTGGTGTGGTCCCCGAAAAGAAAGAAAACCTGCCGGTTAAATTGCCTGAAGATGTGACATTCGACATTCCCGGCAACCCGCTGGACCGTCATATGGAATGGCGCACAACGCCCTGTCCTTCCTGCGGCAAGGACGCGCTGCGCGAGACCGATACGATGGATACATTCGTCGATTCCTCATGGTATTACGCCCGCTTCACCGCGCCCCATGCGGATACGCCAACGGTTATGGAAGACGCCGAATACTGGATGAACGTCGACCAATACATCGGCGGGGTCGAGCACGCGATCCTTCACCTGCTCTATGCCCGCTTCTTTGCCCGTGCGATGCAGATCACAGGTCACTTGCCCGAAAAAGCGGTTGAGCCGTTCAACGCGCTGTTCACGCAGGGCATGGTCACCCACGCGATTTATAAATCTGTCGGTGCTGACGACCGCCCCATCTTCCACTATCCTGAAGAGGTCGATCTGAAAGGCGATCAGGCCTTCCTGAAAGACGGTGGCGCAGAGGTTGAAATCATCCCCTCTGCCAAAATGTCCAAATCCAAAAACAACGTGGTCGATCCGCTGCACATTATCTCGGCGTTCGGGGCAGATACCGCGCGCTGGTTTGTGCTGAGCGATTCGCCCCCCGAGCGTGACGTAGAGTGGACCGCCTCGGGTGCGGAAGCCGCCTATAAGCATCTCAGCCGCGTTTGGAATATTTCTTCGCGGATTGCCGAAATGGATGATTCCGCAGGCACCGGCGACGACGATCTGCTGCGCCAGATGCACAAAGCCGTTCATGATGTAACCATGGCGATCGAGAGCTTTGGCTTTAACGCGGCCATCGCCAAGCTTTACGGTTTCACCGCGACCTTGCAAAAATCCAAAGCAGGCAAGGCGGCCCAACGTGAAGCCGTGATGACATTGGCACAGCTGATGTCACCGATGACCCCGCATTTGGCCGAAGACATCTGGTCCATGCAGGGTGGCGAAGGCCTGATTGCAACAGCGGATTGGCCTGTCGCAGATGAGGCGATGCTAAAAGACGACACAGTGACCCTACCTATTCAGGTCAACGGCAAACGGCGCGGCGAAATCGAGGTGCCCGCAGATATGCCCAAGGACGAGGTCGAAAAGCTTGCCCTTGCCCATGAGGCCGTGATCCGTATCCTTGACGGTGGAACACCCAAGAAGGTGATCGTTGTCCCGGGGCGGATTGTGAATGTCGTTGTATAGCCGCCGCAGCCTGTTGGCCCTACCGCTGGCCCTCGCGGCCTGCGGCTTTACCCCCGTCTACGGCGTAGACGGTACGGGGACCAAGCTGCGCGGGCAGGTCTTCGTGCAAGAGCCGAAAACCCAAGCTGGCTATTTGATCACACGCCATCTCGAGACGCAGCTGGGGCGCAGCGGCAGCGATGCCCGCTATGGGCTGGATCTGGTGATTTCGCTGGATGACGATGAGCTGGCCATTGATGATAACGGCGACACCGAGCGTTTCGACATCATCGGAATCGTCGAATATTCTCTGAGGGATAACACAACCGGCGCGGTGGTGACCTCTGGTCAGGTCGAAAACTTTACCGGTTTTTCGACCACCGGCACCACAGTTTCCACTTTGGCATCTGAACGCGATGCTGTTGAACGGCTGATGGTGATCCTTGGCGATCAGATTGTGACAAAACTCTATGCCACGGATTTGCCCGCATGAAGCTAAGTCGGCGCGACGGGACCGCTTTGGTCTCGAAGCCACCCAAGGACAAGCTTGGCCTGCTGCTCTATGGCAGCGATTCGATGCGTGTCGCGCTTAAGCGACAGGAGTACCTCAAGGCGTTGCTTGGACCCGCCGCCGAAGAGGAAATGCGCCTGACGCGTATTCCTGCCGGCGATTTGCGCCGCGAACCCGCCCTGCTGATGGATGGCATCAAAGCCATCGGATTCTTCCCTGGTCCGCGCGCCGCTTTTGTTGAAGGCGCGAATGAGCTGGTGGCCCAGATTATCATCGACACGATCAAAGATTGGCAGCCCGGCGATGCGCAGATCGTGGTGAGCGCCGGTGATCTGAAAAAGACCTCAAAAATACTGAAAGCCTTTGAAGGCCACAGCAATGCCTATGCATGGGGCATTTTCGACGACCCACCCGACCGCGCCGAGATCGAGCGATTGCTACAGGCTGCAGAGTTGCGAACCGATGCGGCTTCGATGGGGGCGCTTGAGGAACTTGCGCGCAATCTTGATCCCGGTGATTTTCGCCAGACGTTGGAAAAGCTATCGCTTTACAAGCTCAGCGAGCCCAACACCAACGTCAGCCTTGAGGATATCACAGCCTGTGCACCTGTCTCTGTTGAGGCCGGCGTTGATGATATCCTCAACATCGTGGCCGAGAAAAAATCGACTGAAATCGGCCCGCTTATGCGGCGGCTCCAAAGCCAAGGCGTGAATGCGGTCACGCTCAGCATCATGGCGATGCGTCATTTTCGTACGCTACACCGTGTGGCCTGTAACCCCGGCGCGCCAATCTACGGCGTGCGTGACCGTGACCGCGTATCGCGGCAATCCCGCGATTGGGGCCTTCACAAGCTTGAAGTCGCATTGGGCATTCTAACAGACACCGATTTATTGCTGCGCTCGGCCGGGCAAACGGCACCCGCCTTGGCCATTATAGAACGCACATTCATCCGGCTCGCGATGTATGGTGCCAGCCGCTCATAAGGGAGACTTCAAATGTATACAGCTATCGGTGCCGTAAAAAGCCGCGCCTTCCGCGTGCTATGGATGCTCGAAGAGCTTGGGTTGGACTTCGAACACATCCCTGCGGGTCCTCGTTCTGATGAGGCGCGTAAGTACAACCCGACCGGCAAAGTGCCCGCGCTGCTGGATGGTGATGAACTGCTCACAGATTCGGTCGCGATTATGCAGTATCTTGCGGACAAGCACGGCGCGCTCACGGCACCTGCCGGCACGATCGACCGCGCCCGTCAGGATGCGATGACATTGTGGTTGATCGACGAATTCGACGCCATCCTCTGGGCCGCAGCCAAACATAGTTTTGTGTTTCCCGAGGAAATGCGCGTGGCGGAAATCAAGCCAAGCCTGAAGGCCGAATTCGCCCGCAGTGCTGCAGCGTTGAGCGCCCGCATCAAAGGGCCATTCCTGATGGGGGATCAGATCACCGTACCCGATCTTTTGGCCGTGCATTGCCTCAATTGGGCAATTGGAGCCGGTTTTGATCCTGTGGACGAGACGCTTGGAAAATGGGCCGACAGCCTGCGCAAGCGCGATGCGTTCAAAGCCACCCGCGCCCGCGATACCACCTAGGCCTTCAGGCGGGCCGCAGCGTGGTGGCCCGCCCACGCCCCTGTCGCAAGGCAGCCCGTGATCAGGTAGCCGCCTGTGGGCGCCTCCCAATCCAGCATTTCCCCCACCACATAGGTATCGGGCACAGCTTTTAGCATCAGCGCCGCATCTACAGCCTCTTTAGTTACACCGCCCGCGGTCGAGATTGCTTCGTCCATGGGCCGCAGTCCATTATGCCGGATCACGACCGATTTTATCAGCTTTGCAAGAGATTGGGGATCTGATGGCAAGGGCATACACATTTCTTGCAGCACTGCGATTTTCACCGCGTCCAGCTTCAGCGTCTTGCGCAAATGGGAGGTCAATGTCGCCTTGCCGCGTGGTTTGGACAGCTTTTCCGCAACCGCCAGATCGGTTTGATCCGGCAACAGGTCCAACACCAGTGGATGCCCCTCACGCACACCACGTGACACGGTATAAACCCCGCCACCTTCCAGACCACCAAGCGACAGAGTTGCCTCACCGCGTGATACATACGGCCCGCTCCGCAGCCCGATATTCTTGAGAGCCCCGCCCAGATGCCTATCCATAAACGGTGTCCACTGAACGGCGACCCCAGCGTTGGCAGCGGCAAAGGGGCTCAGAGGCACACCGCGCGCGGCCAGCATATCCGCCCATGCCCCATCCGACCCAAGCCGCTTCCAACTTGCACCGCCCAGCGCCAGAATTGTGGCTTTGGCAGACAGTTTTTGCACCCCATGTGGCGTGTCAAAGCACAACGCGGCACCGTCCCAACCCGTCCAGCGCCAGCGGGTATTGAAAACAACGCCAAGGCTCCGCAGCCGTTCTAACCACGCGCGCAACAATGGCGAAGCTTTCATTGCAACAGGGAAAACGCGCCCCGTCGTGCCGGTGAACAGCTCTTGTCCCAACCCCTGCGCCCAGTCTTGTACAGCTTGTGGATCGAACGCCCCAATCATTGGGGCCAACCATTCAGCATTCTCGCGAAAAGCACTGTCAAACGCCTCGGGCGGTTCCGCTTTGGTCAGGTTCAGACCCGATTTGCCCGCCATCAAAAACTTGCGCCCGACCGACGGTTTGGCATCGCAAAGGGTGACCTTTACTCCCGCTTGCGCCAGCACTTCTGCAGCCATCAAACCTGCGGGGCCTGCACCAATAACGACAGCGTCGCTCATTCAGTGTCCGCCGCGGCAGGCAAGCCACCTTTGATTTCCACAACGCGCTGTGGATAGGGGATGGTAATTCCGTTGTCGCGCAGCGCGTTCCAGATCAGGAACAACACATCAGAGGTGTATTTATTGGGCCCGTCATCCAGCCCGTTCACCCAGAACTCTACCGCGAAATCAATCCCGTTTTCGCCAAAACCGCGCAGCTCGCAATCAGGGGGATAGGGCAGATCCAATACTTCGGGATGGGTGGCTACTGCCGCTTCGATGATGTCGGGGACAAGGTTGATATCTGTTTCATAGCTCACCGAAAACGGAGCCTCGAAACGATTGGCCGAACCTGAATCAGAGTAGTTCACCACGCGTGTGGTGATGAAATCCTCGTTCGGCACCACGATCCAGCGGCCATCGAATGTCTCGAGAATAGCAGCACGGGCGGTCATTTTGACGATCTTGCCGGCCTCGCCGCCGTCCAGCTCAACAAAGTCCCCGACAGTCGCCTGCCCTTCGACCAGCAGGATCACCCCCGAGATAAAGTTGGACGCGATCTTTTGCAGGCCAAACCCCAAACCAACACCGATAGCACCACCCAAGACCGCCAGTGCGCCAAGGTTGATCCCCATCACATTCATCAGCACCAGAAACGCGATGCCAAAGATCATGAATTCGACTGTTTTCAGCAAAAGCTGCCGGATCGAAGGGCGCATTGGCTGTTTCTCGATCAACGCGGTGGTTTGACTGCTCGACCACTGTCCCAGCCAGAACAGGATCGACCCTGCGATCACGCCCCGCACAATGGACATTAACGAAAAGCGGATATTGCCCACGCCCACAACGGTTTCCGTCAACTTCAGGCTGACCAGATCAAGCAGACCCAGCGTATAAAGCGCAGCGATCGGGATCAGAATGAACCGTCCCAACACCTTGAGGAACGGATCATTCAGGATGTCGCGGACAAAGGCGCGCACAGCAAGGAACAGGAACACGCGTTTGCCAAAGGCAATCACCGCACCACTGTCAAACATGGACCGCACGACCTGTTCACCGATACCTGTCAGCGCATAGGCAAGCAGCGGCAGGATCAACGGCAGAAACTGCAACACAAACAGCCGCGCAGGTGTGAACAAATTCTGCGTTTCACCGGGGTCGATCAATCGCGTCAAGGCAGGGCGCAACCGCCGCGATATCAGCACGGCCAGCACATAGGCGGCGACCAAAATCGCAAACTGTGACCACGCCGCAGGGCTTAGAAGCCATGTAAGCGCCAGCTCATACCCTTGGATGGCATAGCCAGCGATCTGCTGCACGATCGGTGGATATTCGGAGAGGTCAAAGTTCATCGGAGTCGCCTTGCCAGATTGTTGAACCGCACCAATGTAGTGACGCACGAGCGCCGTAGGATCAAGTGGCGCTTATGCCCCTCACTTCGGACCAAGGCCAATTAGGGGTGCATGCGAAATTGGACATGCTATAATATGGCCATCGGCACTGCTTGGGTGTCGCTGTCTTTAATGAGGTACACATCGTGCGTATTATCTTTGTTTTCGCGTCGCTTTTGGCATTGGCTGCCTGTGATGTCCCGCTTGTGCCGCTAATCTAACGGCACATGTTTTTGATCGTTCGGGCGATCTGAGCAGGGGCAGCGACGGTATCAACGCATAACCCCCGCGCCGTTGGGATCAGATCTTCTTCGGCGACGATGCGGTCAATCAGGCCCATGGCCAATGCTTCATCACTCAGAACCTTTGCGCCGCCCATCAGGATCAGCTTGGTCCGCGAAGGGCCGATCAGCGCTTTCATGCGGACCGGATCACTGGGTTGGGGCAGAAACCCCAGCTTCATCACCGGATAAAAGAACTTGGCCTGCGGCACACTGATACGGATATCGCAGGCTAGCGCCATCCCCATTGCCCCACCCGCCAGCGTGCCGTTCAACGCCGCAATTGTCAGCCCCGGCAATGCGGCGATTGCCCCTGACAACCGCTCCCACAGCTCTGACACAGCAAGCCCCGCGCGCGCGGCGTCCAAATCGGCACCCGCGCTGAAAACCTTGCCGCGACCTGTCAGGATGATCGCGCGGGCTTTGCCTGCACGTTCCATAATCTCGCACAGCTCGTTCAGCATCTCTTGGGTCAGGGCGTTGGCTTTGTCAGGGCGGTTCAGGGTTACCGTCCAGATGCCATCGTCCTGATCAAGCTCGATCATATAAGGCCAACAGCCTTGCGGATGCCCTCATCCCGCAAGGATATCTCCTCGCCGCAATAGCTGTCGGCCTCGGCGCTACACATCCACAAAAGACATTTTGCAGGCCAATCCGCGGGGATATGCACGTCCCAGTCAAGCTGGCTCACCGGATTGATGCCAGAGGCCTTGATCACGCGCTGCATCTGGGTGGCTACCGTCCCCGGTGACAGGCCGATTGCGCGGATGCCATTGGCCTGTTCCTCCAGATGCAAGGACCGGTTCAGCATATTTACCGCCGCTTTGGAGGCGCAATAGGCGCTCCACCCCTCGATCGCATTATGGGCCGCCCCCGAACTGATCGTCAGAACAGAACCGCCGCCCGCACGCAAAGCAGGCAGAGCGGCATGAATACCGTTGAACACACCCTTGAGATTGATGTCGATCAGATGCCCCCACGCGTCGGGGTCAGTATCGCCAATATGGTCAATCGGGTCCACGACACCTGCATTATTGATCAGCACATCCAAGCCGCCAAAAGCCTGCACAGTTGTCGCTACGGCTGATGAAAGCTCACCGTAGCGCGCAACATTGCATGGAATGGCGATGGCTTTTTCACCGATCTCGCCGGCAAGGGCGGCAATCTCGTCCTGCGAACGGGCCAGCAACGCGACATTTGCCCCTGCGCTGGCGAAAACCCGCGCAGTTTCGGCACCGATGCCGCGGCTTGCGCCGGTGATCATCACGGTTTTTCCGGTCATATCCATCATAAGTCTCCCTGTTACAGCGGGTTAATGCAGTGGTTGACTACAAACTAGCCTCTGAGCGCCACATCCGCCACCCCGAGGCAACAGGCCACTGCGCCCCTTGACCCGCTGCTGTGTTTGCAACACGGTTGCGCCGAAATTTACGCGTCAGGAAATGTGTTTATGTCTTACCTCCCGTCCAACCTAACCGCTTCGGCCACTGCCTTCTGTGTGCTGGCAAATACCGCCTACGCGGATCTCAACCCTGCCGAAGTCTGGGACGACGCGCGCGCAAACCTTGAGATTATGGGTTATACCGTTACAGCAACCGAAGAGTTGTTGGACGGAACGCTCACGGTATCCGACATCACCCTAAACTCTGAAGCGAATGCGAACCAGCAAGCGGTGACCATCAGCATGGGACCGCTACAATTTTCCCAGGTAAATGGCGGTGATGTCGAAGTGATCCTGCCCGCTACCATGCCCGTAACAATAGATATGGCCGCCACCGCGCTAAAACGTCCTGCGCGTATCGAAATGAGCCTCACCCAAAGCGGTCAGGAAATCCTTGTAAGCGGTGATCCCGACGCCATGGTATTCGACTATACTGCGGACAGCTTTGGCCTGTCCCTCGATACGCTGACAATAGATGACACATTATATGAAGCCGATAGCGCACGGTTTTTAGTGAGCGGCGAGAATGTGCAGTCGCAGAGGAAAGTCATCGCAGGCGAGACACGAAGCTACGATCAATCCATGCAAATCGACCGCGTCACATATGATGTGTTTTTCAATGATCCCGCGCAGGTCGAAGCGTTACAAATGACCAGCACGTTGGAAAACATCAGCTTTGGCGGCATTAGCAGCATGCCTGACGGTGAGAGCACGCAGTCTGGCGATTTTTCCGCTCTACTGACCGACGGTTTTATGTTTGAGGGCGAATTCAAAACCGGCACGACCGAAACCCAAACCGAAATCACCTCAACCGATGGCACATCGAAAATAAAAACAGGAACCGAGGGCACGACCCTTGCCATAGCGATGGGGCAGGACGGCATCCGCTATGATGCACAGGCCCGGCAACTGCAGATCGGCGCACAGCTTGCCGGCCTTCCCTTTCCGCTGTTCGCACAAATGCAGCGGTCCGGCATGTCGCTAAGCAGCCCCGTACAAAAATCAGATGAACCGCAGGATTTCGCGATGTCCTTTGATATGACCGATTTCACCATGTCGGACATCATCTGGGCGCTGTTTGACCCCTCTGGCCAATTGCCTCGCGATCCTGCCACCGTAGCCGTTGATCTGTCCGGCAAGGCCAAAGTGCTGTTCGATCTGTTCGACCCCACCAGCGTTGAGGCACTCACGGCCAGCGGTGCCACCCCCGGTGAGCTTAGCGCGCTCACCCTGAACCGGTTGGAGCTGGATGCTGTCGGTGCCAAAATCAACGCCCGGGGCGATCTGACATTCGACAACACCGACAAAACAACCCTCCCCGGCTTTCCCAAGCCGGTCGGGGCCATTGATATCGACATCGCAGGGGCCAATGGCCTGATGGACAAACTGGTCGCGATCGGGTTGCTGCCCGCCCAGCAAGTCACCGGCGCGCGCCTGATGCTGGGTCTGTTTGCCGTGCCCGGTGCCACCCCCGACACGCTAAGTTCAAAGATCGAATTCAACGAGGCCGGTCAAATCCTCGCGAATGGACAACGCATTAAATAACCCGCCCTACAATTGGTGTATAAGTCAGACGGCTCCCTTTCGGGGGCCGTTTTCTTTTGGGGCCTGCCCTTGCGGGGCCGCGATGCCGCAGTTACCTCTAGGCCTTGATCAGGAGACGATAATGACCCAAGCCCTTGATGCGCTCACGGCGCAAATGCTCGATGCCGCAAAGACCGCCGGTGCTGATAGTGCAGATGCGATGGCCCTGCGCGGCACGTCGCTGTCCGTAGATGTACGCGCCGGCGCACTGGAAGAAGCGCAGCGCGAAGAAGGCACCGATATCGGCCTGCGGGTGTTTGTGGGTCAGCGCAGTGCAATTGTTTCTGCCTCGGACACGACGACCCATACTATCTCCGAGATGGCCGAACGGGCCGTTGCCATGGCGCGCGAAGCGCCCGAAAATCCTTATGCGGGCCTTGCCAGCGCTGATCAGCTAGCCAACGGCTGGGACGCAGATGCGCTGGAATTATACGACCCCACCGATGAACCCGAACCCGCTGCCCTTCAACAAGACGCAGCACAAGCCGAAGCCGCAGCTCTTGAGGTTGCTGGTGTCACGCAGGTGCAATCCGCCAGTGCCGGCTATGGCGCACGTGAGGTACATCTTGCGGGCTCCAACGGGTTTTCCGGTGGCTACCGCCGTTCAAACCGTGGGCTAAGCTGTGTGGCAATCGCAGGTAACGGCACAGGGATGGAACGTGATTATGACGGTGACAGCCGGATTTTCCAAAGCGACCTGCGCAGTGCCGCGGAAATCGGCCGCTCGGCTGCGACCCGAAGCCTGCAACGGCTGGATGCGCGCAAACCCCCGACCGGAGCCTTTCCTGTCCTATTCGACGAACGTATCGCAAGTTCGCTGATCGGGCACCTGCTGGGCGCAATCAACGGCAGTGCCATCACCCGCGGCGCATCGTTTTTGCGCGACGCCATGGGCACCCAAGTCCTGCCCGAAACCCTGTCGCTGATCGAAGACCCTCACCGTCCGCGGATCAGCGGGAGCCGCCCTTTTGACGGTGAGTTTCTACCTACAGCAAAGCGCACTATTGTCGAAAACGGCATCTTGCAGAGCTGGACGCTGGACCTTGGCACAGCGCGCCAACTCGGCATGCACTCGACCGGCAATGCAGGGCGTGGCACCAGTTCGGGACCGACACCCAGCACATGGAATGTCGCGCTCACCCAAGGCAGTGCCAGCCGCGATGATTTGATCCGCGATATGGGCACAGGGCTGTTGGTGACCTCGATGATCGGCTCGACTATCAATCCTAACACGGGCGATTATTCGCGTGGCGCTGCGGGCCTGTGGATCGAGAATGGAGAGATCACACATGCAATCAACGAATGCACCATTGCGGGCAATCTGCGTGACATGCTGCGCGCGATGATCCCCGCCAATGATGCCCGCCCGCATCTAAGCCGTGTTGTACCATCCTTATTGGTGCCGGGGATGACCATTGCCGGCGTCTGATCTTCCTCTGCTCATCGACACGGCCCATAAAGCCGGACGCATCGCCACCAGCTTTGTCGGGAAAACCGCAAAGCGTTGGGACAAGCCCGATGGTGCCGGTCCCGTGACAGAGGCCGACATGGCGGTGAACGACATGCTTTCCCGCGAACTGCAATCCGCGCGCCCCCACTATGGCTGGCTGTCAGAGGAAACCGAAGACGGGACCGACCGGCTCTCTCGGGAGCGGGTTTTCATCGTTGATCCCATCGACGGCACACGCAGTTTCACCGAAGGGGCCAACACATGGGCGCACGCGCTTGCCGTGGCCGAACGCGGCCAAGTCACCGCTGCAGTGGTCTATTTGCCTATGCGCGATCTGCTTTATACTGCGGCCCGTGGGCAAGGTGCATTCCTCAACGGGGTTCCGATTACAGTCTCGGATGCGGATGAGCTTGAGAAATCCGCGATCTTGGCGGCAAAGCCTGTCATGGCGGGCCAACGTTGGGTCGGCGGCACCTGTCCGCCTTTCAAACAGGCCTACCGCCCCTCGCTCGCCTACCGTTTGGGGTTGGTCGCGCAATCACGGTTCGATGCAATGCTCACACTGCGCCCCAGCTGGGAATGGGACATTGCCGCAGGCGCATTGATCGTCGCCGAAGCAGGTGGCACAGTTGGCAACCGCCACGGTGCCCCCTTGACCTTCAACAGCCCCGATCCGCGCCTTGACGGCGTGATTGCGGGCACCCCTGCCGTTCATCGCGCACTTTTACATGCACTTGCCTAACCGCTCAAACTAGAGGCTTTGACGCCTTGACGTAAGGGTCCCGCGCTGTGCAAACACAATGTAGCTGATCACAAAGGAACCGCTCTTATGACCCAACGCTTGCACCTTGTCTTTGGTGGTGAACTGGTAACGCCCAGCAAGAATGTTTTCAAAGATGTCGATGACCTGCATATTGTTGGCATTTTCCCTAATTATGCAGCGGCCTATGACGCGTGGAAAAACGAAGCCCAACGCACGGTCGATAACGCGCACATGCGTTATTTCATCGCGCATTTGCACCGTCTGCGGGATGAAGAAGCTGCGGCCTCTTCCACCGAAGAGCTGGGCTAGCCCCTCTCGTGGCGCATTCGCTGGGCCTTTCCGCATACCGCGCTCTTGCGCGGCGGGGTGAGGCACGGCTGCCCGATATCTCCCTCCCCCGTCCCGAGGGGGAGGTTTTGTGGATTCACTGCGCACAATCCGAAGGCTTTCTGGCTGTACTCGACCTTGCGCAGCGGCAACTCGCCAGCAATCCCGAGCTGTCGGTGATCATCACGCTGCCCAAACACTCCAACACCAACGGGCCTGAAGGCGGCATGGTCCCTGACCGGATTATAGTCTCACGTATTTGCGACGATCACCCTGCTAGTGTTGCTGCATGGCTTGACCATTGGGCACCTGATTGCGGCATCTGGACATGGGGGGATCTGCACCCCAACCTGATCCTTGCCGCTGCCGAAAAATCCTGCCCGATGTTTCTGATCGACGCGGATAGCGCCGGTTTTGACCGACGGCGCGATCGGTGGCTGCCGGACGTGGCGCGTAGTCTTTTGCCACTGTTTGCTTCGGTCATGGCCCGCACACCGGCTGCAGCGCGGCGGCTTATGCAGCTCGGGCTGAGCCGCGAAGATGTCGAAGTAACCACATCCTTGCAAGCTGGCGGGCAGGTTCTCGGCTGTAGCGAGACCGATCTCGCCGACCTGTCAGCGACCTGCATTGGCCGCTCGATCTGGTTTGCGAACGGCGTGCAGCCAGGAGAATTACAGACCGTGCTGGCCGCGCATCGTCAGGCATTACGCCTGTCGCATCGGCTTTTGCTGGTGCTGCGCCCCGCAGGTGCCCTTGGCCCCCAAGAAGCCTGCGACCAAGCAAAGCTTCAGGATTTTCGCGTGCTCAACTGGGATGACGGGAACTTCCCCGATGAGGCGACCCAAGTGCTTATTACCGAAGACCCCCGCGATGTCGGGCTGTTCTACCGCATGGCACCTGTGTCCTTTTTGGGTGGATCATTGGTGGCGGGGCACAGCGGGGTCGATCCGCTAGAGGCAGCGGCTCTTGGGTCAGCGATCCTTTATGGGCCGCGGGTGGGGCGCAATCTGCAAAGCTATTCCCGACTGGCCACAGCAGGCGCTGCGCGGATTATCAACGATAGCGCGGCACTCGGCATGGCGATTTCGCGGCTCGTCGCACCGGATCAGGCCGCCACAATGGCCCACGCGGGCTGGGAGGTCATCACCGAAGGGGCTGCCCTGACAGACCGGATCACCGATCTGGTGCAGGACGCGATGGATATGCAGCGGGGCCTGAGATAATGCACCCGCCATCCTTCTGGCACCGCGCAAAGCCGACCCTGATCGCGCGCGCGCTGCAACCGCTGGGAGCCCTTTATGCCCGCGCCACTGCGAAACGGCTTGCCCAAGGCGAACGCTTGCGGCTGGAGGTGCCGGTCATTTGTGTAGGCAACATCAATGCCGGCGGCACCGGCAAAACCCCAACCGTGATCGCCGTGGTAGAGCGCCTGCGCGATCTGTATCTAGAGCCGCACATCATCTCGCGTGGCTATGGCGGGACGCTAGAAGGTCCTGTCCGCGTTGACCCCGCCCGCCATAGTGCTGCGCAAGTCGGGGACGAACCTCTACTGCTTGCGGCCTTTGCCGAGGTCTGGGTCGGACGGGACCGCGCCGCCGCAGCGCAGGCCGCTGTCGCTGGCGGAGCCAAGGCCATCGTGCTGGACGACGGTTTTCAGAACCCCGCCTTATCCTATGATCTGAGCATTGTAGTTGTCGACGCTGTCAAAGGGTTTGGCAACGGCCTGTGCCTGCCCGCAGGCCCCCTGCGCGAACCTGTGGGCACAGGTCTGGCCCGCGCTGATCTGATTTTATCTTTAGGTTCTGATCAGGCCCAGCGCGATTTTGATCTGCGTAAACAAAGCTCGGGCGCGCCTAACGGGCTGCCGCATGTGCACGCGGAGTTATTGCCGCTGCAAACCGGTATGGACTGGACCGACACCCCGCTTTTTGCCTTTGCCGGGATCGGTCATCCCGAGAAATTCTTTGCCACTTTGCGCGGACTCGGTGCGACTTTGGTACACGCCGAACCGCTACAGGATCATCAACAGCTCACCCCCGCGCTGATGGCGCGCCTTGAATTCGACGCCCGCGCCCACGCAGCGCAGCTGGTCACGACCGAAAAAGATGCTGTGCGCCTGCCGCTGTCCTTCCGAAGCAAGGTAATCACCCTGCCCGTTCGCCTGAAAATGGCCCCGGACAACGCCCTATGGGATGCGCTGAAACAGATTGCCGACCGCACAGCCTGACCTGAAACGAAAAAGGCGGCCCCTTCTGGCGCGATTGATCGCCGGAAGGGGCCGCCTATGAGCTCTTTCATTCAACGAAGTTTCGTGAACGATCAGGTATCTTATTACCCTGCGAGGGCGTCTTC
Source organism: Sulfitobacter sp. (assembly GCF_039977885.1). Lineage (GTDB taxonomy): Bacteria > Pseudomonadota > Alphaproteobacteria > Rhodobacterales > Rhodobacteraceae > Sulfitobacter. Next base: position 664,708 of record NZ_JBDWCI010000020.1, on the reverse strand, counting down.
GATGATTTCCTTCATGTCCTCATAGCGCATGTTGGAATACTTCTTGCCGTTGATGACAAAGCTGGGTGTGCTGTCGATATTGTCGGCTTCGGCGTTGGCTTGATACCATGCGACCAACGACTCTGCGCGCTCACCGTTTTGCAGGCAAGCTTCGAGTGTTTCATTGTCCAACCCTGCCAGACGCCCGATCTTGCGAAGTTCTTCGACAATGGCTGCTGGATCACCCGCGCGGGTCCATTGCGCCTGGCCTGCATATATCAGATCCGTCATGCCAAAGAACTTCTCTTGGCCGCCACAGCGCGCCACCAGCGACGCCCACAGGCCGAAGCGGTCGAAATAGACTTCGCGGTAAACAAACCGGATTTTGCCGGTGTCGATATAATCCGCCTTGAGTTGCTTGTAGGGGCCTGCGTGGAACGCGGCACAATGCGGGCAGGTAAAGGAAGCGTATTCGATAATCTCGACCGGAGAGTCGGGGTTTCCTTCCACCATGTCGACAATGCCGGAGGTATCCGCAGCACCCTCGGTTGCGTCGGTGGTTTGCGCATTGGCGGCACCGGGCAGCGGCGCATCAGGGAAGGCTACCGTGGATGCTCCGCGCGTGCCGCTCAGATACCAGCCGCCAACGCCAAGTGCGGCCACGGAGCCAAGGAGGATATTTCTACGGTTCATATTTTTAGTCCTTCGTAAGATCTAGGTTCAGGCTTGCTTGCAAGAGCAAGCTCAGCGGTTTTGTTTGTTCAGGATGTTTTCACCCAGCCGTGCGAGCGCATCGCGCAGGCTGTCGTCCCCGATAGGGGCGGTGGTATCAATTGCGCGGGCGCGCAACGCGGGATCAGGTGCTGCGACGGCCTTTTTGGGTGCGTGTTCAAAGGCCACGCGCCCTTCTGAAAAGCCGGTCGCGGCAGTTTGTGTCACCCGCACGCGTGCAATGGCGTTATAGCCGTAAACGGCATTCACCCGCGCGCGCAGTTGTTCTTTTTGCATCTCTAACAGCGGAGCATTGGCCCCTGTCGTAAGCAATGTCAGCGTAGCCCCCATGCCGCCGCGCCCGTAGGACACCTCAACCGGACGCGAGATAGAAGCAGCGTCATCGCCCACGACCTCCGCCCAATTGGTCAACAAACGCGATTGCGCAAAACCACGGCTTTCCGAAGCCTTGCGGATTTTTCCACTCAGCAAACTGGCCGTTCGGGTAAAGCCCTTTGTGGTCGTGCGGCGTGGTGGCATTGCAGGTGGCGTGCTTTCTTTTTAAGTTCAACGCGATCACTGCGTCATTGAATCATATTGTGTCACAGACATGATAGCGCAAGACGGGGGTACTGCCACCAGGCCAATTCCTAATTAGGGCATAAAGAGTGCGTGAAGAACATTACATGTCTGTAAGCTTGTTGGAGTGGTATGATACCCACGCCCGCGAAATGCCTTGGCGCACCTCACCCGCCGCGCGCAAAGAGGGCAAGCAGCCTGATCCCTACGCCGTCTGGATGAGCGAGATCATGCTACAACAAACCACTGTTGCCACCGTCAAAGACTATTTTCGCCGGTTTATCGCCCGATGGCCCACCGTGCGCGATCTTGCTTGCGCGCAGGACGCCGATGTGATGGCCGAATGGGCGGGCCTTGGATATTATGCGCGCGCCCGCAATCTGTTGAAATGCGCACGTTCGGTTGTGGCAGAGCATGACGGCAAATTCCCTGCGGACCATGCGGCGTTGCTCAAACTTCCCGGAATTGGCCCCTACACCGCTGCGGCCGTATCCTCGATCGCATTTGATCTGCCTCACGCTGTTCTGGATGGAAATGTGGAGCGGGTGATGGCACGTATTTTCGACCTCCACACGCCCCTCCCCACGGCAAAGCCCGAACTGATGGCCCATGCCATACGCCTTACCCCCGACAGGCGGCCCGGCGACTACGCGCAGGCTGTGATGGATTTGGGGGCGACGATCTGCACACCGAAATCTCCCGCTTGCGGGATTTGCCCATGGCGCGAAAAATGCGCAGCCCGCGTCGCAGGGACCGCGGCCGAGCTGCCTAAAAAACTACCCAAGAAAGCAAAGCCGATCCGCCATGGCACAGTTTATCTGGGACAGCGCGGTGATGGTGCATGGCTGCTCGAAACCCGCCCCGACAAAGGTCTTTTGGGGGGGATGCTTGGCTGGCCGGGTTCTGAATGGGTGGACACGACATTGCCCCATCCGCCCAGCACACCACCAGCCCAAGGAGATTGGTACGCGGTCGCAGGCGACGTGCGCCATACCTTTACCCACTTCCATCTTGTGTTGCAGGTGAAGGTCGCGCAGCTTCCCGTAGACGCCAAAGCCTCGCGCGGCACATTTATACCAAAAGACAGCTTTGCCCCTTCGAACCTGCCAACGGTCATGCGCAAAGCCTTTGATCTACTGATGCAGGACGCTACGCCACATGGGGCAACACACGCTTCTTTGATATAGCCGCGCCATGATCCCGAAAGAGACGCACCTATGACCGACAAGCCAAACACCCTGATTCCACCAGCTGAGCTTGCCCGCCTCAAACGCGCATTGCCATTTTGGTTGTCGCTGGCTCTGGCGCCTCTTGCCTGGATCAGTGCCATCTTTGGCGGCTGGTCGTTGCTTCTGGTTCCTGTAGCCACTTGGTATCTGTTTTCCGCCCTTGATGCGGCCTTGGGCCTTGAGACACAGAACGCCGATCCCTCCGCAGGGGAGGAGCATCTGTTCTGGTACAAGCTGATCACCCTCATCTGGGCACCCGTCCAATTCGTGCTGTTGCTGAGTCTGCTTTGGTATGTCCCCCAAGCAGAACACCTCAACAGCGCCGAACGGATTGGCGTCTTTTTCGGGCTTGGCGTTTTGACGGGAACTGTTGGCATCAACTATTCCCACGAATTGATGCACCAGAAAAGCAAAGTCGAACGCTGGATGGCAGATGTCCTTTTGGCCATGGTGCTATACTCGCATTTTCGGTCCGAACATTTGCTGGTGCATCACCGCTATGTGGCGACGCCCCGCGATCCGGTCACAGCGCGTTACAATGAAGGGTTTCACCGTTACTATCCCCGCGTCCTGCTCCAATGCCTAAAAGGAGCCTTTGCGGCAGAAAAATCCATGCTTGCCCGTAAAGGGCTACCTTGGACCAACCGCACAAATCCATTCTGGCGCTATTGGGCGCTGCAAGCGGGCATGTTTGTTCTGGCATTTGCCCTTGGTGGTTGGTCCGCCGCGGGTTTGTTCCTAGTGCAGGCGGGCACTGCTATCTGGCAGCTTGAGCTGGTCAATTATGTCGAACATTACGGCCTGACACGCAAACATCTGGGGGACGGAAAATACGAACATGTCAAACCCCGCCACAGCTGGAATGCTGCGCAAAAGGCCTCAAACTGGCTACTGATCAACCTCCAACGCCACTCCGATCACCATTACAAGCCCGACCGCCGTTTTGCCGTGCTTCAAAACTATGGCCCCGAAGACGCGCCTCAATTGCCGTTCGGTTATCCGGTAATGACGATGTTCGCTATGGTCCCGCCCCTGTGGCGGCGTGTCATGAACCCGCGCGTGCGGGACTGGCGACAGATGTATTACCCTGAAATAACAGACTGGACCCCCTATAACCGGGCGACCACACCGCACCCGCGTTGACCTTACCGAGCGCATCACCAGAGAGTGTAAGCGGTTTTTAATTCCTGCCTGCGATAGTCCTTGGCACTGGTTTGTTTAGGGGATTCCAATGTTAGAAGACGCAGCCACTTTATCATCGCAAGAGTCCACATGCCTAATCGTTGAGGACAACGAATTTGATCAGGCAATGATGACCCGCGTTATCGACCGCTCGCAGGCCCGGATGACGGTCCAGACTGTCGCAACCCTGAATGAGGCCCGTGCAGCCCTGTCAACACAGCAGGTGTCGTTGATCCTGCTAGACAATAATCTGCCCGATGGCATTGGCGCAAATTTCGCGCTTGAGCTGGCAGCGAACCCTGCACATGCCGAAACCCCTGTGATCATGGTGAGTGATTGGCCAACCCCTTTCATGTGGGAAAAGGCGGCATCGGCGGGTGTTTTGTATGTGGTCAACAAATCGGAATTCGGCGTCAAATATGTTGAGCAAGCCATGCGCCAACGCGAATTCAAACAGGCTCAATTCGCCTAAACAGCAGATTTCATATAAAAAAAGCCCCGCCATAAAGGCGGGGCCAAGGTGAGTGTCATCAGTACGATCCCTCATGAGGAGGGCGCAAGGACACTGGCGGTGTTCGAATTTCTAAGTAAAGATCAGACCTGCATTTCGGCTCTGATCTGCTGGCGCAAAGCATCAATGGGCACGCGTTTGCCTTCTTTTTTATAGCACCAGTAGGTCCAGCCATTACAGCTTGGCGCGCCTTCAAGGGCGGCACCGACCTGATGGATCGACCCTTTTACATCGTCGCCGATCAGCGTGCCATCGGCGCGCACTTTGGCTTTGTGACGGTTGTTGAGTGAGTAAAGGTTTTCGCCGGGACGCAGCATACCGCGCTCGACCAACTGGCCGAAAGGGACACGGGGTTCCGCACGTTTCGAGGTCGTGGTCTGCAGCGCTTCGTTGTCGAATTTGCGCACCGAAGCGAGCCGCTTTTTGGCAACCTCACGGTATTCTTCTTCACGCTCGATACCGATGAAATCACGGCCCAGCATTTTTGCCACAGCACCTGTCGTGCCCGTGCCAAAGAACGGGTCCAGCACCACATCACCCGGATTGGTCGAGCCAACCAGCACACGGTGCAGCAAGCTTTCGGGTTTTTGCGTTGGATGTGCCTTGTCGCCCTCGTTGTTTTTAAGACGCTCATGGCCGTTGCAAATGGGCAGAACCCAATCGCTGCGCATTTGAATACCTTCATTCAGCGCCTTGAGCGCTTCGTAGTTGAAGGTGTATTTGCTGTTCTCGTCCTTACCGGCCCAGATCATTGTCTCGTGGGCATTGGTAAAGCGTTTGCCGCGGAAGTTCGGCATCGGGTTCGACTTGCGCCACACCACATCATTCAAGATCCAGTAACCCTGATCCTGAAGCGCCGCTCCGACGCGGAAAATGTTGTGGTAGCTGCCAATCACCCAGATCGCACCATTAGGCTTGAGCAAACGACGCGCTGCTTTCAGCCATGCTTTGGTAAACTGGTCATAAGCCGCAAAGCTGTCGAACTGGTCCCAGTCGTTGTCAACGGCATCGACTTTGGAGTTGTCCGGACGGTGCAGATCACCGCGCAATTGGAGATTGTAGGGAGGGTCGGCAAAGATCAAATCAACGCTCGCTTCGGGAAGCGAATTCATTACTTCGATACAGTCACCGCCAAGGATCGTGTTCAGGGGAAGCGCATGCGCTTCCTTCGTTTTTACTGTCATAACTCTGCCTCAATACCCGGTGCATTTTTTGCACTCGTTGGTTGATGACAAGGATGACCGCAGACAGAATCATGGTCAATTCGTTTTTTGAAACAAAGAGCTAAGAATTAATCTTGCCACAAGATGTTGTGTACAGGTTTGAAAGAACGTCTATGGTGTGGGGTCACTCCTAATTCTTGAAGCGCCGACATGTGGCTTTTTGATCCATAACCCATGTTGGTTTCCCAACCGTAGCCGGGGTGCTGTTGCGCCAAGGACAACATGACATAATCTCGACACACTTTGGCCATAATTGACGCCGCCGAAATAGACACCGATCGTGCGTCCCCTTTGACGACTGCCTCACTCGGAAGAGTTGTTTCACGTGGAACCAGATTTCCATCAATCAAACAGTAATCTGGCGGCGACTTGAGACCATCAACTGCCCGCATCATTGCAATGTGGCTGGCGCGCAGGATGTTATGCTCGTCAATCTCCTCAACGCTGGCATGGGCGATCGAAACATCCGCCACCTCAAGAATCTGCGCATACAGCAGCTCGCGCTTTTTAAAGCTGAGCTTTTTGCTGTCGTTGAGCCCTTCTGGAATACGCGCCGGGTCCAACACCACCGCGGCGGCAGTGACAGGGCCCGCAAGCGGGCCGCGTCCGACCTCATCTACGCCTGCGATACGGGTATAGCCCTTTGCACGGGCTGCGGTTTCGAATGAGTAATCCGGTGTCATATATAGTGTGAAACCGGATGCGGGCCCCTCACGCAAGCGAAAAGGGAAAGATGCCCGAACATCCCTCCCTCTCCATTCCCCACCGCAACAAAGATCACTGCAGGGGGTATCGGCGCCAGTGTGGTGATACTCCGCACGCCGAATCCGGTTTTAGTGACGGCTCAGCTGGTAGCCTCGCGCGCTAAGGCAGCGCGCACCATAGCCCGAGCGGTGACCGTCACGTGTGCGAATCCGCTGAAAACACTTTTGCGGCAGGCGATTCACTCCTGCGTAGCTGCGTTGAAGACAGCGCTGGCTGAACATCTGTGCACGGCCATCGCGGGTCCGGAAGGTCTGTAGACAATTTTGGGGCAGCGTATTGCGAACCACCCGACGCGGCAGCTCTTTTGGGATGACGCGGTGGTTACGGTGTGGCTGTACCTGGCGCTTTTTATGCTGCACCTCGCGCTTTTTGGATTTCTTGTCCTTTTTGCTTTCGTGGATGATCACACCAATTGCGGCCAGCCCCAAAAGCGCGCCAACCGCGCGGGCCGCATCGCCATCGCGGCGGTCACGATCAGCATAAGCCGGAGCGGCCCCCATAGAGGTCACCGCAATCGTTGCCGCAGTGAGTGTACCAATCAAACGGGAGGGAAGAACAAAGCGCATGTGAAGTTTCCTTTTAACCAGAGAAGCAGCACCCAAGCATGTGCGGCGATATGGGACCAAACTGAAGCAGCACCCATCAGACAGGCAATATCAGCCCCTTGTTATCGGATAACCACGTCATGAGATACGGGATGATATTGTATATCCGGCGTGAACGTCGCATCCTCGGAGATATGAAATATATCCTCCTTTCCCTTTGCATCGCCGCCACGGTCGGGCTGTTCTCGCCCGCACACGCCGCCGATTGCTATGCCGACTATAAGGCCAAACAGGACAACCCCCTGCGGCTCCACTATGGTGTGGCCGAAATAAGCGGCGCATGTTCGAAATCCTCCGCACGTTCGCAGCTACAAAAGCGGCTTGGTGCGCGAGGATGGCAATTATTGAATGTGGTGTCGGTATTTGGCCCCGAAGGATTAGCAAAAAGGAAAAGCAGTGCCGGATCAAACTTCCTCCGCTTCTGAAATGCGTCGCAGCGGTGGCCGGTTTGTGGTCATCGGCATCGCGGCAGTTGCAGGCCTGCTGGTCGTGGGCGCCGTGGTTTTGCTTTGGGCGCTGCCCGACGCCAACGCCTTTAACGCGCGGGTTGAACGCATATTTATTGAAAACGACAATTTAACCTCCGCCTCCGAGATCAAGCTGCTGGAAATCCTTGCGCAATCGGGCACAGCGTTTTCCGACACGCTCACCAATTACCGCGTTCTGATTGGCGTGTTATTGATATTCGGGGCTGCCATGCTGATCGCAGCGGTCATTTTTTTGATGTTACTGATCACTTTTAACCGCCGCATGGCCCAGATTGAGCGCACCGGAATACAGGTGTCATCGCTGTTGATCAGCCGCGAAGAGAATAAGGTCTACCTCAATAACCTCGGCTTCTCGCTCACGGATGCGGCGATGGAGACATTGGCCGTTTTGGCCGAAGCGCGCATGGATGATGACATCCTGTCCGGCAGCCAGATCGAAGGCGTCATTTCGGGGCGTAGCGCTGCGGATTGCGACGAGGCCGCAGGGGCCACGCGGATCAAACGGCTGCGCGACACATTGGGCAATCAGATGGTCAGCGAGCTTTTGGTCAAGAATATCGCACGCCGCGGTTATATGCTGGCCATCGACAAGGACGTGATCAAGGTATTGTAACAGGTCAAGCTGTGCTGGCCATTCTCGGGCTTGCGGTACTAGGGTGTCGTGACACTCTTAGAAAGGACAGCCTATGCCCGCCCCAGTCAATCCGTTCAAAAAGGCCCTCAAAGCGGGCGAGATGCAGTTTGGGTGTTGGGTAGGACTTGGCGATGCCTTCCCTGCCGAAATGATGGGCCAAGCCGGTTTTGACTGGTTGGTGCTTGATGGCGAGCACGGCCCGAACGACCTGCGATCAATCCTGTCGCAACTGCAGGCGGTTGCCAGCACCGATGCGCATCCCGTGGTACGCCTGCCTGTAGGCGAGACATATATGCTCAAACAGGTTCTGGATGCAGGGGCGCAATCGGTTTTGATCCCCATGGTAGAAAGCGCGGATCAGGCACGGCAACTGGTGCGCGATGTGACCTTCCCGCCCCATGGCGACCGTGGTGTCGGCTATGCCTTGGCGCGGGCCTCCCGTTTCAGCGTGATCGAGGATTACGGCACGACGGCAGATGCTCAAATCTGCTTGTTGGTGCAGGTCGAAAACCTGCGCGGGATGGCGGCACTGGACGAGATTCTAGCGGTTGAGGGCGTTGATGGTGTGTTCATCGGCCCTGCCGATCTGGCCGCTGACATGGGTCATATGGGGAACGCCGATCATCCCGATGTCCAGGCCGCGATCATGGATGCGCTCGCGCGGATCAAGGCCGCAGGCAAAGCGCCCGGCATCCTGTCTATGCGCGATGGCATGACCCATGACGCCATCGCTGCAGGCGCGCAATTTGTCGCCGTTGGCGCCGATATCCTGCTGCTGGGTCAGGCTGCCCGCGCATTGGCACGAAAATGGCAAGCCACCAAATCATGACGAAGCGTGCGGCGCAGCGGCCTGTTTACTTTGCTGCGCACAAAGACCTGAACGCGGCCCTGATCGCCTGCCCCTTCCCTTGAGGCGCAAAGCGGTATAACAGGCCCGCACCATCAAACATCAATATTGGAGAAAACGAGATGGGTTATCGCGTTGTGATCGCGGGTGCCACTGGGAATGTGGGCCGCGAAATGCTGAGCATCCTGGCCGAGCGCCAGTTTCCTGTGGACGAAATTGTAGCCTTGGCGAGCCGTCGGTCGCTGGGTACGGAAGTCAGCTTTGGCGATAAGACACTCACGACGAAAGACCTCGATACGTTCGATTTCACGGGCTGGGACATGGCGTTGTTTGCTGTGGGTTCCGAAGCGACCGCGAAATACGCGCCCATCGCCGCCAAGGCGGGCTGCGTGGTGATCGATAACTCGTCGCTCTACCGGTATGATGCCGATATTCCGCTGATCGTGCCAGAGGTGAACCCTCAGGCAATCCACGATTATAAGAACAAAAACATCATTGCGAACCCTAACTGCTCGACTGCGCAGATGGTTGTCGCGCTCAAGCCGCTGCATGATCGTGCCACGGTAAAGCGCGTTGTCGTCAGCACCTACCAGTCGGTTTCCGGCTCGGGGAAGGAAGGCGCAGACGAGCTTTGGGATCAGACCAAGAGCATCTACAACCCCGTCACAGATGTGCCCCCGAACAAGTTCCAAAAGCAGATTGCGTTTAACGTGATCCCGCAGATCGACGTGTTCATGGACAGCGGCGACACCAAAGAAGAGTGGAAGATGATGGTGGAGACGAAAAAGATCGTCGACACAAAAATCAAAGTCACCGCGACCTGCGTGCGTGTGCCTGTCTTTGTGGGCCATGCCGAATCGATCAACATCGAATTCGAAGACCACCTTGACGAAAACGAAGCCCGCGACATCCTGCGCGAAGCCCCCGGCATCATGGTCATCGACAAGCGTGAGGCCGGTGGCTACGTCACGCCGATCGAATGTGTGGGCGATTACGCAACCTTTATCAGCCGCATCCGTCAGGACAGCACAATTGATAACGGCATTAACCTGTGGTGTGTGTCGGACAACCTGCGCAAGGGTGCCGCGCTCAACGCGGTACAAATCGCAGAACTGCTGGGCCGCGAAGTGCTCAAGAAGGGCTGATTTCCGCCCATCACGATACTGCAAAGGGGTGCCCATTCGGGTGCCCCTTTTTCTTTGGGCTTTTGCATTGCATGATCGGGGCAATACCAAAAGGAACCACCCTATGCGCATCTTTGCCCTGATCCTTGCCACCCTGCCTGTCACCGTCACGGCCGAGACATTTACCCTGCCCTCTGCGCCCACCGCAGCAACCGTTTATCCCGATTTTGCTATGGTGTCGCGGGTGGTCAGCATTGAAGTCGGAAGCGGCACACATGACTTGATACTGGCCGATTTACCAAAATGGGTTGAAGCAAACAGCCTGCGTGTCGCGGTTAGTGGTGCGCAGCTCACCGCGACACGGTTGCGGACAGATGCGCTGCCCCCACAGCCCGACCCCGACAGCGCACAGGTGCTTGCCGCCAAGGAACGCATCGAACAGGCCAAACGCGCCTTACGCGATCTGGACGATGCAAAACAGGATGCCAGCCTTGCCGAAACGGCAGCCACGGCGCGGCTAAAATTCCTCAGCGACCTTGGAAACAGCCGGACACTTCCCCCTGAGCCCGACGCGCTGGCAGAACTGGCCCAGATGATCCAGACGCAGACCTTGATCGCAACACAGGCGCAGATCGATGCCCAACGTGCGGCCCGCACCGTCGAGGAAGGCCGTCCTGAACTCACTCAGGCATTGAAGGACGCGCAGGATGCATTGACTGCTTTGACACCTCCGGCAAAGGCGCAATCCCTGCTATCATTGTCCGTCGATGTAGCAGAGGCCGGCGAGGTAGAAGTATCTCTCCAATATCCGGTACAGGCCTCATGGGTGCCGACCTATGATATCTTTCTGCAACGCGGTGATACAGATGGCTTGACCCTTCGCCGCGCGGCGCGCGTATCACAAAACAGCGGTGAGAACTGGCAAGCTGTAGAGCTGACTCTGTCGACCCTCTCGCCCAGTGGAAAGCTGCGCCCCTCCGAGCTTTACCCCCGTCGAATCCAGTTTCAAGACAAGCAAGCAGCCCAAGCCATCCGCCGTAGTCTCTCGGCGGATTTTGCAGCCGCTGACGCTCCCGCCCCTGCGCTCAAGGCAGAGTTGAGCCCAGTAGCCCAGTTCGACGGCATCGGTGTGCGCTATCCCGTGCCAAAGCCTGTCACATTAGCCCATAGCGCTGAGGCCGCCCGCATCCCGTTGGATGCACTGGCATTCGATGCCCGCGTGTTTGCCCGCGCAGTGCCTGCCTCTGACACCACCGCCTTTTTGATGGCCGAGGGCACAAATTCGTCCAAGGAACCACTTTTGGCGGCTCCTATCGCCCGACTTTTTGTGGACGGGGCACTGGTGGGCCAGACGCATTTTGAATCCGTACCTGCCGGAGGGTCAATCGTGCAAGCCTTTGGCCCGCTCGAGGACATCCGGCTGACCCGCTCGGTTCTGGACCTCAGCGAAGGCGATCGCGGGTTTATCAGCCGCAGCAATGCGCAGGTTCAGGAGGTTCTTATGACCCTTGAAAATCTGGGCGCACAGGCGTGGGATGTCGAAGTTCTGGATGCAGTGCCCTACAGCGAACAAGACGATCTGATTGTCGAGCTGGGCGGCACCCCTGCGATAGACGTACAGAATGTGGATGATCGTCGCGGATTGATGCAGTGGAACCTTGCGCTGGATGCAGGTGCCACGCAGGAGATTAAAGTAGAGCAAACCATCCGCTGGCCAGAGGGCAAGATCCTACGCTGAGCAATTGCGCGCGTCCTTAAATGGCCCCGGTTCCGGGTAGTTTAGACCCAAAACGCTGGGTCAACCCGCCACAGGTTGCCCCTACATCAGCTGTATTGCACAGGTGGCGGCCCGTCGTACTCGCATAGATGCCGATCTCATCCCCCAATGCACGCAGCTCCATCCCCTCAATCGCAAGGCGATTTATCAGGTCAGGCCAGCTTTTGGCGGCAGCGATATGGCGGGTGATAACCGCCTTACGGGTCTGATCTATGCGCCCTGCTGGCATGATGCAGGCCGCGCTTTTCACCGGCTGATGGCCGGGGATATGGCTGCCAAACCGCTCAACTAACATGCCATAGGAAAATCCCAATTCGGATGCTTTGCACACGCGGGTGTTGCAGCTCGATTTATACAAAACGGCCCCGCCACCTGCCGGCTGCAACTCATAGCCGTGCGGGCGCAGACGCTTCTGTAGATCCGCCCAGTCTTTTGCCTCCGCAAAGTCCCGTGCGAGGAGCGCCTGCACAGCAGCAAGAAGCCGCGCGTCAGGCCCTGCATCGCGGGTCTTGCCAGACAGCTGCCGATCGACTTCCCGTTTCAGCAAGACACGCACCATATGCCCGATGGTCACGTCACGCGCTGTTGCAACACGCTGCGCACCTGACAACAGGTCACGCGGTAGTTTAAGGGTCACTGATTCCAAATCCATACCCGAACCCTGCGTCCGAGTTGGTTAATGACGCGTTAAAAGCGTTCAGCCCTCAACACGTCACACAACCCGCGCCCCGCAAGGCTCAAGAATTCAGGCAACTACTTACCCGTTGCTAGATTAGCGTTCCGGATTGCCTCAAACAGCGGCGAATTCGGTCAATGCCGGATCGTAATATTCCAGACCGCCTTCACCGATATCCGTCCATAGGCCGTGCAGTGTCAAAGAGCCGCTGCCGACTTTCTCGGCCAACCACGGGAAGGTCATCAGATTCTCCAACGATGTCACAACAGCAAGCTTTTCAAGCTGGCGGACTTGTTCGGCACTATCTGCAATATCTTTGACCAGTTCATATTTGGGCCGCAGGATATCCATCCAACGCCCGACAAAGCTGTCTTTTGCGTCCAGCTCGGGCGCGTTGCCGCTGCACATATCCTTACAGCCCAACACCCCACCACAGCTGGAGTGGCCAAGCACGATCAAATGCGAGACCTTCAACACCTCTACGGCATATTCCACAGCCGCGGATGTACCGTGATGCGCGCCATCGGGCTCGAACGCGGGCACCAGTGCCGCGATATTCCGGTGAATAAAGAATTCGCCCTGATCGGCCCCGAAGATTGATGTGACATGCACACGGCTGTCACAGCAAGAGATCACCATCGCCCGCGGGTGCTGACCCTCGCTCGCCAATTTGCGATACCACGAGCTGTTTTCTTTGTACGTTGTCGCTTTCCAGCCATGATAACGCTGAACCAGATAGCTAGGAAGTGGCTTTACTTCTTTCATGGAAGGGAATCTCCGTATTAATGTTCGCACCCAGATAGACTGAATTCGCCCCTAATTCGAGAGAAAAGACCCTTGGCGGGAAAGGATTTAAAAACGCATGTAACGGATAAGGACCAAAGCCGTGGGGGCTTTTTAAGGGGTGAGTGATGTGTGAGATCTTTAAAATCCGTTTATCCGAGTCTGTGCAATTGGATCAGGCGCGGCTGGATATGTTGTTTTCGCAGCTGGGAGATGCCGGTGCGCAAAACGTGATGTGCCGTGCCATGGAGGAGCTCGCCGTGCGTTTGTCGCAATGCGACACGCTGTGGCGGGCGCAAAACAAAATGCAACTGCGCAAACATGCACGGTCGTTGATTGCGATTGCCGACCAGATCGGCATGGCGACGTTGGCACGGACTGCAGGCGATGTAACGGATTGTATCGACATAAGGGATGATGTGGCGCTTGCTGCGACCCTGTCGCGGATGTTGCGCATCGGTGAGCGGTCGTTGGCTGCGGTCTGGTCGATGGAAAACCTGAGTTTGTGAGCACGGTTGCAGCGGCTGTAGGATGGGATAGTCTGGATAGGCAGCCTAACTAGCCTGAAAGGTCCTACGCTCATGTCTCTATGCTTTGCAGATCCCGGCAGCGATGCCATAGATCTTTATGTTGTGGCCCAACAAGATGCCGAAGCGTGGATCGACACACTACCACCCGCCACGGCCGCATGGGCGCGGGATTGCGATTTTACGGGCGGTATTGGCCAGACGTTAAGCTTGCCTGCCACAGATACACACCCCGCCCTCGCTGCCGTTGGCTATGGCAGTGAGGTCACGCGCCGCCGCACGCGTTTCGCGCTGGCCGCGGCTGCGGGGAAATTACCTGCGGGGGCCTACCGCATCGCGCAGGGTTTGCCGGCGGAAGATGCACCTGAGCAAGCGTTAGGCTGGTTGTTGAGCGGATACCGCTTTGACCGCTACAAAGCCGCCAAACCGATGAAAGCAAAATTGATCGCCCCGGAGGGCGTCAATGCAGCCCAAATCGAAGCAATCGTTGCAGGCGAAGCCTTGACCCGTACGCTGATCAACACACCTGCCAATGACATGGGCCCGCCCGATCTGGAACAGGCCGCGCGTGATTTGGCCACAGGGCACGGTGCCACCATTCACGTCACCACCGGCGAAGATTTACTGGCTGCCAATCTACCATTGATCCACACAGTTGGTCGCGCTGCGGACCGCGCGCCACGTTTGATTGATATGCGGTGGGGCGATTCAGGGCCGACGCTCACGCTGGTTGGTAAAGGCGTGTGCTTTGACACCGGCGGGCTCAACCTCAAACTCGGTGGGTCGATGGGGTTGATGAAAAAAGACATGGGCGGGGCAGCCGCGGTGCTGGGCCTTGCGCATATGATCATGGCGACAGAGCAAAAGCTACGTCTGCGCGTGTTAATCCCAGCGGTTGAGAACTCTGTCTCGGCCAACGCCTTTCGCCCGCAGGATATCCTGACCTCCCGCAAGGGTCTCACGGTCGAGATTAACAATACCGATGCTGAAGGCCGTCTGGTGCTGGCCGATGCGCTGGCCTTGGCCGATGAGGAAGCACCGGATCAGATCATATCAATGGCGACGCTGACAGGCGCGGCGCGGGTGGCGGTTGGGCCTGATCTGGCCCCTTACTTCAGCGACGACCAGAACTTTGTCTCCGCGCTCGAGACTGCGGCCGCGCAAGTGGCTGATCCGGTCTGGCGCATGCCATTTCATACGCCTTATGAAGCGATGATCGAGCCGGCAATTGCCGATCTGGACAATGCGCCTGCGGGCGGCTTTGCCGGCTGCATCACTGCGGCCCTGTTCCTGCGACGGTTTGTGACGGGTAGCAACTATGCGCACTTCGACATATACGGCTGGCAACCCAGCGATGCGCCCGCACGCGCCAAAGGTGGCGTGGGCCAAGGCACACGCGCATTGCTTCACGCCCTCGACAGGATTTTAGACATATGAGCGACCCTCGCATCACCCCCGACCCAACCCGCACCGGCCTGAATGAGGCCGCGCAAATCGGGCGGGGCGTTGTGAACCTGCTGCGCAAACCCAATGGCGCGCGCGATCGCCAATTGCTGATGGGGGCCGATGTCACCGTGATGTGGCGCGAAGACGGCTGGGCCTATGTTAAATCCGCCGCTGACGGCTATTGTGGCTATGTTGGTGTCGCATCCCTGACTGCGCCTCAAACCCTGACCCATAAGGTCAGCGCCGCCTCAAGCCACGGCTACCAGAATGCCAATTTCAAATCCATTGACCGCTGCGCCATCAGCCATGGCAGCAAATTGGCCATGCTTGACGAAAAAGACGGATTTATCCGCACGACACATGGCTTTGTCAGTAAAAAGCACCTGACCCCGATCGACGCCATGGAAACCGATCCGGCAAGCGTTGCGGCACTTTACCTCGACACGCCATATCTGTGGGGCGGCAACAGCCGTTGGGGCATTGATTGCTCGGGTCTGGTTCAGGCCGCCTGCATGGCCTGTGGTATTCCCTGCCCCGGCGACAGCGACTTACAAGAAGCCACCCTTGGCGAAATTTTACCTGATGGTTCACTACCGCAGCGCAATGACCTGCTGTTCTGGAAAGGCCACGTGGCCCTTGTCTGGGACGAAGAAACGGTCATCCACGCCAATGCGCATGCCATGGGCTGTGTTCTGGAACCCATTGAAGATGCTATTGCGCGGATTGATGAAACAGACGGCCCAATCACTGCACACCGCCGACTGCCTACCGCACAATAATCAGCCTGCAGCGCAAGCTAGTCCACCGCGCGGATCAGCTTGCGCTCAAGCACGCGCAACACCGATTTCAGGTCATGTCCCCGCTTGAGGACCTGCCCATTCAGGCCGATAACTGCATACATGCCTTGTTTGCTACGCAATTTCGGCCGTTTTTCAATCCGGTAAAGCGGCATTTCTGCTGTACGTCGAAAGACCGAAAAAACGGCGACTTCGCGCAGACATGATATGCCATAGTCCCGCCATTCCCCCGCCGCGACCATCCGCCCGTACAGCGACAGGATCACAGATAACTCGGTACGGTGAAAGGCTATTTGCTCAGCAGGGCGAATGCCTCCCTGCGGGCTGTTACTTGGAAAGGTGGGTATACTCATATCTTCAGATTTGCGGTGGATGACGCGCAAATCAAGCCATTAAAGGGTAAAACTGCCTAGATATCGGGAACATCAAAGCGCTTTGCCTCAAATGGCTCACTCTTTACCAGCTGCTGTGTTCGCATCGATGATCTGACCTGCAAGTGCGGCCAAATCACTATTGATAAAATCGGGCGTGGGCACATTCGGCGCATGAAGGGCATTGTTATTGGGCCGCGTGACAAGCGCCCCCTGCCAGCCCGCGGATTGCGCGCCGATGGTGTCCCAAACGTGACAGGCGACCATACATAGCCCGGACGGCTCCACGCCCATCGCCTTTGCGACCATGTCATAGGTGTCCGGATGCGGTTTGAATTTTTCAACATCAGCAACACTGAAGTGCCTATCGAAAAGCCCCGCTATGCCTGCCTTTTCAAGAGGTGTCGGTGATGGAGAAGGCGCAGAGTTCGTCAGCGTTACCAGCTGAAAGCCCGCTGCACGAAGCCTATCCAGCGCCGGTTTCACATCTACATAAGCCGGCATAGAAACAATCAAGGATTTGAGCTCTGAAATATCGGCGTCCGTAATCGCGACTGAATTATTCTCTCCGACCATGCGCAAAATACCCCCTGCCAGCTCACCAAAGGGGGTGTATTTGCCTGACAAGGTCACCGCCTGAGAATACAGAACAAGTTCTGCAAACCACGCGCGCAGCATCGCGGCATCGCCAAACAGGCGCTCAAATAGTGGTTCAAGCGTCGTAATATCGAGCAGGGTTTCGTTGACGTCGAAAACAATTGTGGAAACCGGCGCGGGATCAGACATGGGGCCATCTCCTCCTCATAAAATCATGTGTTAAGCACGAAATTAGCACTGCCCAAGCGTTCGGCTACCCGCAGGTGACTGAAATAATCGTGTCCGTGTCATCCAGCCCTACATTCAGGCGCGCAGGTTTAAAGTCTGTGGTTACCACATCATGTGGGCCTGCAAGGCGCTTTGGTTCTGGCAAGGCAAGCGCCGATGCCGCATCCAGACCGATCAAACGCTGATGCGCCGATGCGTTGCACGTATCGGGTGCGTTTGTGCTGCTGCCGCTTGTTGGGGTCGTGCTGAGAGCGTTGCTGCATCCTGCCAGTAGAAGCCCTGCAAATATTGTATATTTCATGTTCCGTACCTCGCCAAAAATGTCTCTACCGCGCTGTTAATCACACGATCAATGTCCTGCACTGTTACATCCTTGATCACCCCAAAGATCAACCGTGTCCACAAATCGGCTTTGCACAGCTCTCCGAATTGATCCGCCGCAAGCTCGTAGTCGCCCACAACCAACTCCCCCCGCGCGCAAGCCTCTCCAAAATAGGCTACCATTTCATCACGCATCACCGCGGGGCCTGTTTCATAAAACCGCCGACCCAAATCCGGAAACCGGTCTGCCTCTGCCACGCATATCCGAAAAATCTGCTCACCCAATTTCGAGGTGATAAAGCTCAGGAATGTGCGGCCAACTTCGCCCAACACTTCGCGGGGCGGGGCCGAGCGGTCGATCCGCGCCAAAGCAGAACTGGCCTGTCGCTGGCATTCGTTCTGGGCCACTTCGCTAAACAGCATCCGCTTGTCGGGGAAATATTTGTACATGGTGGCCTTAGACACGCCTGCCGTGCGGGCGATTTCGTCCACGCTTGCCCCCTCAAAGCCATCTGCCATGAATACCTCACGCGCGCCAACAAGCAGCTGTTCGTATTTGCGGCCCCGCTGAATAGGTCCTTTGGCGACAGTATCGGTCATGGTGGCTCCTGAAGAGGAATGTTCAGCATATAAACTGAACGGTTCACTTCCAAGAGTGAATATCGTTCACATTCGGGATACACCCTCCGGTAGATAGAAACTGGTCCGCTGATGAAAGCGAATTTACTCTAGCTTGAGGTACTGCGCCAAGCTATCTGTTTAATATGATTGCGATCTTCCTCAAGACACTCCCGTTTTTCGCCCTTATCGCCGTTGGATACTGGGCCGGTCGCACGCGGTTTTTCACGGCCGAGGCGACGGCCTATTTGACAAAATTCATCTTTTACTTTGCGCTTTCGGCTATGCTGTTCCGGTTTTCTGCCAACCTCTCGTTCGCTGATGTCTGGAACACGCGTCTGGTTGTGGCCTACCTGTGGGGCACCGCGTTTGTGTATGGCCTCGCCACGCTCGTTTGCTACATGCGTGGCGTGAGCATGCAAATCACCGCGATCGAGGCGCAATGCGCTGTTATCGGCAATGTCGGCTTTCTGGGCGTGCCAATGCTGACCCTGCTTTTGGGGGCCGAAGCGATTGGCCCTGTGATGACGGCCTTGGCGATTGATCTGATTGTCTTCTCTTCGCTTATTGTGATTTTGATCACCGGCTCGCGGGACGGACAGTTAAGCTGGGCCGTATTGCGCCCCGTGGGTCTTGGGCTGTTGAAAAACCCGATGATCGTCGCGATCACGCTGGGGTTGCTTTGGTCGGGTCTGAAAATCCCGATTCCCGTGCCGTTGAATGAATTTCTGGACCTGCTTGGTGCCGCAGCCACACCCGGAGCCCTGTTTGCCATCGGGGCGTCGCTTGCTTTGAAATCAGCCGAGCGTTTATCAGTCGCCGGTTGGCTCAGCTTTTGCAAGCTGGTGCTGCATCCCCTGTTTGTGGGTTTTGCGTGTTTTATCCTGTTCAAGGTAGACCCTTATCAGGCCATGGTCATCACTTCGGCCGCGGCCCTGCCCGTTGCCGGTAATGTCTATATGCTGGCACAACACTATGGCATCGCACCGCAACGCGCTTCGGCGGCGATCCTTGTCTCTACAGCGCTTAGCATTGTAACACTTAGCCTATGCATCGCATGGCTGACCGCACCCTAGGCGCATCCCCTCTTGCCCCTCGGGCACGCGCTCGGTAGCCATAACCGACCCTATTATAAGGAACCTCCATGGAAACGCTTTCAACCAATGCCTGCTTTGGCGGTACGCAGCATGTCATCAAACATAGCTCGGCGGCCTGTGCATGTGACATGACTTTTGCCCTGTTCCTACCTGCCGAAGCGGCAGATGGACCTGTACCGGTATTGTGGTTCCTTTCCGGCCTGACCTGCACTCATGAAAATGCGATGGTCAAAGCTGGCGCACAGGCTTGGGCCGCTGAGCAGGGCATCGCGCTGGTCTATCCTGACACCTCACCGCGCGGCGAAAATGTCGCCAACGACGAAGCCTATGATCTGGGCCAAGGTGCCGGTTTCTATGTGAACGCAACCCAAGACCCATGGAAGCCCCATTTTCAAATGTGGAGCTATATCGCAGACGAACTGCCCGCCCTGCTTACCGAACACTTCCCTGTGGATATGGACCGCCAAGCAATCACCGGCCACTCCATGGGCGGCCATGGTGCGCTGACGCTGGCGATGTCCCTGCCCGGGCGCTTTGCCTCTGTCTCGGCCTTTGCGCCGATTGCGCACCCCACCGCCAGTGATTGGGGCCGCAAACAAATGGCTGCCTATCTGGGCGAGGATGAGGCAAATTGGACCGCCCATGATGCGACCTTACTGATGCAGGAAAAGGGCTTTGACGGGCCTGTATTGATTGATCAGGGCACTGACGATCAGTTCCTTGAGCTGCTGCAACCCGAAGCGCTGAGCGCAGCAATGGCCAAACGCCGGCAGAACGGCACCTTCCGCATGCAACCCGGCTATGATCACAGCTATTTCTTCATCGCCTCTTTTATGGAAGACCACGTGACCTTCCACGCCGAAGCGCTGTGGTCCGCATGACGGCACTTTACATCGACGCGGACGCCTGCCCGGTCAAAGAAGAGGCCGAGCGGGTGACCACGCGCCACAAGATCAAGATGTTTGTGGTCTCGAACGGTGGTCTGCGCCCTTCGCAAAACCCGTATGTAGAGACTGTCATTGTGCCTGATGGCCCCGATGTGGCCGACATGTGGATCGCCGAGCGCTGCGGGCGCGGTGATGTCGTCGTGACCGGTGACATTCCGCTGGCCGCCAAATGTGTCGAAGCCGGCGCCCGCGTGATCAAGCACAACGGCGAGGCGCTCACTCAGGCCAATATCGGCAACGTTCTGGCCACCCGCGATCTGATGACCGACCTACGCGCCGCTGACCCCTTTCGGCAAGGCGGCGGCAAAGGCTTTACAAAAGCAGACCGCTCCCGCTTTCTTGAGGCGTTAGAGCGTGAAATCAGGGCTGCGCAAAAGCTGTAACAGCCCGACCGGCAAAATTGCCGCGCCCGTTGAGAGGATAAAGCATGACACCCAAAGCTGTGGTTTTTGACATTGGCAATGTCCTGATCGAATGGCAGCCCGAGCGGTTTTTTGACAGTCAAATCGGAGAGGCCAAACGCCGCGACCTATTTGCGGCCATTGATCTACACGCCATGAACGACCGCGTGGACAGCGGCGAGAATTTTACTGCTGTGCTGACTGAAACTGCTGCCTTGCACCCTGCATTCAAGGCAGAGCTTGCCATCTGGCATGACCGCTGGCTCGACATGGCAAGCCCCGCGATCGAACATTCTGTCCGCCTCATGGCTGCGCTTCAGGCGCGGGGCGTGCCGGTGTTTTCCCTTACCAACTTCGGGATCGAAACCTACGTCATCGCCTCAAGAAAATACGCTTTCCTGAAAGCATTTGACCGTGATTTCATCTCGGGACACATGGGTGTCATCAAACCTGATGCACGCATTTACGAGATGCTTGAACAGGCAACCGGCCTGTCAGGTGCTGAGCTTATTTTCACCGACGACCGTGCCGATAATATTGCCGCCGCTGCAGCGCGCGGCTGGCAAACTCATCTGTTCGAAGGTGCGCAAGGTTGGTCCGATCGCCTTGTCTCCGAAGGACTTCTTGCCGCGGACCAAGCACAATGAGCCAGATCCCTTTCATTCCTTTCGATGCGGGCGAAAAGCTTCTCGACTGGATTGCGTTGACCGATGCACTGGCCGCGGGCCATAGCCTGCCACGCGCCGAAATCGGCGATACATTTCTTTACCGCGACCCCGATACCCTGCTTAGCCGCGCGGCCTGGATCGACGGGATGGGTATGGCCGTAAAATCCGCGACGGTTTTTCCCGGCAATGCCGCAAAGGGCAAACCCAACATCAACGGAGGTGTAAGCCTTTATGCCGACGACGACGGCGTGTTGGAAGCGATCATAGACTTCCATCTCGTCACAAAATGGAAAACCGCAGGTGATAGCCTTTTGGCGGCGCGCCGCCTTGCGCGCCCTGATGCAACCAACATCCTGCTGATCGGGGCGGGCACTGTGGCGCAGTCCTTGCATGACGCTTATTCCGCAGCCTTCCCTGCCGCGCGCTTTACCGTCTGGAGCCGCACCCGTACCAGTGCAGAGGCGCTTGCCGCCCGCCTGCCCCACATCACAATCGCCGATGATCTGGAGCAGGCTGTGCGTGCGGCGCATATTATCGGCACCGCCACGATGAGCACCTCGCCGATCATCAAAGGCGCATGGCTTCAGCCCGGCACCCATCTGGACCTGATCGGAGCCTATCGCCCCGATATGCGCGAAGTCGATGACATAGCTCTTCAACGCGCACGCCTGTTCGTGGACAGTTTCGACACCACCTTGGGCCACATAGGGGAGATCAAAACCCCATTGGAGACCGGTGCCATTTCCCGTGATCATATCATCGCCGATTATTACGACCTACCCGCGTTCAAACGGCAGTCCGACGATGAGATTACAATCTGCAAAAACGGCGGTGGCGCACATCTGGATCTGATGACAAGCCGCTACATCCTGTCCCAGTGGCAGGCCGCTAAGTGATCTGGCTGCTCGTTTTGATTGCGGTTGCAGGCATCGCAATCGGCCCGTTCTTGCGCGAACATTACCGGACGGTGATGTGTGACGGGCGGCGCGGTTCGGCCCCCGGTAAATTCGCCGAACTCCCGAAGGGCGTAACCCACTACCATCAAAGCGGCCCCGTCGATGGCCCCCTGATCGTCTGTGTGCACGGGCTGACAACACCAAGCTTTGTCTGGGCCCCTCTAGCCAAGGGATTGGCCGGTATGGGGTTTCGTATATTGGTTTATGACCTTTACGGGCGCGGCTACTCCGACCGGCCCAAGGGTGCCCAAACAAAGGCATTTTTTACCGATCAGCTTGAGGATCTCCTCGAGCACCTGAAGATCGAAGCCCCCTTTCATATGATCGGTTATTCTATGGGCGCTGCCATCGCGGCGGGCTTTGCCGCGGCACATCCGGGGCGGGTCCGCAGATTGGTTTTGCTGGCCCCTGCGGGCATGCATCTATCGACCACACCATTGGTCCGGTTTATCCGTGATCGGGGCCTATTGGGCGCATGGCTGATGCTGGCGGCCTACCCTTTCCAGATGCGCTGCGGGATCCAAACCGAAACAACACGGGGGCAGGCCACACCCCTTATCGCCGAGGGACAACGTGCCCAACTGGACTACCGTGGGTTTGTCCCCGCCGTTCTATCAAGCTTGCGGGGCATCCTGCGCCGCCCCATGGAGGGCGAGCACCTCTCCCTGCGGCGCAACAAGCTGCCCCTGCTCGCCTTGTGGGGTGCCGAAGACGCTGTCATCCCCGCCAGCGCCATGGGCCAGCTTGCCGTGTGGAACCGCGATGCCCTGCATGAAGTCATCGAGGACGCGGGCCACGGGCTCCCCTATAGCCATGCAGACCGGCTTTTACCCCATATCGCAGCGTTTTTGCCCGCCCCCGAAGCGGACGATTGACGCCATGATCCCTAGTCAAACTGACCTGCCCGAATGCAGATACGCTTTTCAATCGCGCACCACAGGTTTAGGAGCGATGCCATGACCAGCTTTCGCACCCTTTATGACCAGCAAATCAAGAACGGCACGTTGCGCCCCGATCCAGCGCAAGAGGCCGCCCTCTCTGAATTCGACCGCATCCGCGAAGGCCTGATGAAGCCGGTCAAAAAGGGCCTGTTCCGCAAAGCGCCCGAGCCTCCAAAGGGGCTTTACCTTTGGGGAGGTGTCGGGCGCGGCAAATCCATGCTGATGGATATGTTCGTAAGCCATCTGGGCGATATTCCGGCGCGACGTGTGCATTTCCATGCTTTCATGCAGGAAATCCATGCCGCCATGCATGAGGTACGCAAAACCGGTGTGGATGATGCTATCGCACCTGTGGCCAAGGATGTCGCCGCCTCTGTGCGGCTTTTGGCATTTGACGAGATGCAGATCACGGATATTACCGATGCGATGATCGTTGGCCGCCTGTTTGAACAGCTATTCGCCGCGGGCGTTGTCGTCATCACCACCTCCAACAGAATACCGGATGACCTGTATAAAAACGGGCTCAACCGCGATCTTTTTGTGCCCTTCATCAATCTGATCAAGGAACGCATGGTCATACACGAGCTGGTCAGCCCTACCGATTACCGGCAGGATCGGCTTGCAGGGAGCCCTGTTTACTTTACCCCTGTGAATGCCGACAGCCGCGCGCATATGGATGCCGTCTGGAATGATCTGGCAGGCGGAAATACAGGACCGCTCACATTGCGGGTCAAAGGACGTGATGTCACGTTGGACCAGTTCCGAAACGGTGTGGGCCGTGCGCGGTTTCACGGGCTGTGCGGCCAACCTCTTGGCGCGGCAGACTACCTTGCCATTGCCGATGCGGTACGGGTTTTGATGCTGGATGATATTCCCGCATTGGGTCGCAGCAATTTCAACGAAGCCAAACGTTTTGTGACGCTGGTTGACGCGCTTTATGAGGCTCGCGTGCGGCTGATCTGCTCTGCAGCGGCAGAGCCGGAAATGCTGTATCTAGAAGGTGAAGGCACGTTTGAATTCGAACGCACCGCATCGCGTTTGCGTGAAATGCAAAGTGAGGATTGGGGGCAGGAAGCGCCCTAGTTGCTGGCCTGTGCCTGTGAAAGCACGGGCGCTGCGTTGCGACTCACCTGTTCTGGGTCGATCTCGGGGTGGTACGGCGCGCTTTGACGCCACATGCTCCACCCGCCCAAGGCGATAATCCCCAAGGCGATAACACTGACAATTACCTGACGGACAGAGGTTGAACCGGTCTGTGCCTGATCAGGCAGCGCTTTGGTTTTTTGTGTCATGCTTACTCCTGATCCGATTGGTTATAGATGTTTTGCAGCAGCTACTGTTAATACAGCCCTAAATTGCAGAACTACGTTAGGTCAAGTATTTCACTACCCTATCTAGGGGGAGCTACCCGTTGCTTCGCAATATGTTGCCTGCAAGATACAACGAGCCACAGATCAAAATGCGCGCGTGAGGGGTCATCGCCACGATATCCGCGATAGCGGTTGCCACATCTGCAGCCTCGCTGGCTTGCATACCGACCTTCCGAGCTGCATCTGCTGTAACTGCTGCAGGCAGGGTCGCCGCCTCACCGGGGATAGATACCGCATTTAACGCTGTGGCATGCAACGCCAAGGGACGCAGATAGCCCTCGATATCCTTGGTGTTGAGCATTCCGCACACCAGATATGTCGGGACCTTTGGCAGCTCGGCCAGAAGGGCAGCAATGGCATGGCCAGCAGCAGGATTATGCCCGCCATCAAGCCAAAGCTCGGCCTGCCCTGCCGCCTCGACCAACGGACCTGTCTTGAGGCGTTGCATCCGCGCAGGCCATTGCGCGTCTGTGACCGCTCCCTCACAGGCCGCAGCGTCAAATCCCAACGCCCGTAGCGTGGCAATCGCGCCGCCTGCGTTTTGAACCTGATGCAAGCCGGGCAAAGCGGGTAGCGGCAGGTCCAACAATCCCTGCTCGTCCTGATAGATCAGCCGCCCCGCTTCGCGGCTGACCTGCCAATGCTGGCCGTAAACACTCAGCTTTGCCATGTTACGTGCGGCTATGGCCTCGATCACTTCCAGCCCCGCCTCTTGCTGGGGCCCAACGATACAAGGCACGCGGCGTTTGATGATACCGGCTTTCTCACCCGCGATTTCGGCCAAAGTGTCGCCCAGAAACTGCTGGTGATCCAGATCGACAGGCGTGATCACCGTCGCCGCAGGCTGCGCGATAACATTGGTCGCATCCAGACGCCCGCCCAGACCAACCTCAAGCAAGGTATAATCCGCAGGGCTGCGGGAAAACGCCAATAAGGCCGCGCAGGTGGTGATCTCGAAATAGGTGATATTCTCGCCGCCATTGGCGGCGTAGCATTCATCCAGCACCGCCGTCAGCGCATCTTCGGAAATCAACTCTCCGGCGAGCCGGATACGTTCGTGGAAACGGGCCAGATGTGGTGAGGTATAGGCATGAACCGTCTTGCCAGCGGCCTCTAACCCCGCGCGGATCATCGCTTGGGTCGAGCCTTTGCCGTTGGTGCCAGCGATATGAATCACTGGCGGCAAACTGTCTTGCGGATTGCCCAGCGCCTCTAACAAACGAAGCATCCGATCCAATGTGAGATCAATGATCTTGGGATGCAGCGCCATCATCCGGTCAAGGATGATGTCCGAGGTCGGCTGGCTCATGTGGCTCTCACTTGTTGGTGTCCGGTGCCTCTGGCGCTGCTTCGTCAGGCGCAACAGCCACTTCGGCCGGAGCTTCGGCAGGCGGCGGCAGATCACCGCGCACAGCAGGGGGCAGGCCCAACAACATGCGGGTAATGGTAATCAACTCATCGCGCATCTGCGGGCGCGGGGTTACACGGTCCAGCATTCCGTGCTCCAGCAGGTATTCAGCCCGCTGAAAGCCCTCGGGCAGTTTTTCACGAATGGTTTGCTCGATCACGCGCGGACCAGCGAAACAGATCAATGCGTTTGGCTCTGAGATATGCACATCACCCAACATTGCATAGCTCGCAGTTACGCCACCGGTGGTCGGGTGGGTCAGCACAACGATATAGGGCAGATTCGCCTCTTTGAGCATCTGCACAGCAACGGTTGTGCGCGGCATTTGCATCAGGCTCAAGATGCCTTCCTGCATACGCGCGCCGCCAGCAGCAGAGAACAGGATCAGCGGGCGCTTGAGCTTGATCGCTTCCTCGGCGGCAGCAATGATCGCATTGCCGACGTACATCCCCATGGAGCCCGCCATAAAGCTGAAGTCTTGTGCACAGGCCACAATCGGCGTGCGCCCGATCTCACCGCTCGCGACCAGCATGGCTTCGGCCTCTTCTGTCTGCTTTTGTGCAGCGCGCAGACGGTCGGGGTATTTCTTTTGGTCGCGGAAATGCAGCGGATCTGCTGTGGGCGCGGGCACTTTCACTTCGTTAAAGATGCCCCCGTCAAACAGCGCGGCAAAACGGTCCCGCGGGCCGATCTGCATGTGGTGGTTGCAGTTGGTGCAAACGTTCAGGTTGTCGCTGACCTCACGGTGGAACAACATGGTGCCGCATTCGTCACATTTGGTCCACAGGTTCTCGGGGGTTTCGCGGCGCGAAAAGATCGAGTTAATCCGGGGTCGGACATAGTTGTTGATCCAGTTCATGAGCGCGCCTCGCCTTAGTTTACGTATCTTCCCCCAAATAAGGGGAGGTTTCGGGAATTGCAATCAGCGCCGCAAGGCCAAACGTGCAGCCAGCCAACTAACGAACATCACAGCAAAGTCCACCGGCAGCCACGCACGCAGTATTTCGGCGTCGCCCATTCCGAAGGGTGTATGATACAGGGCCAAACCACTCAGGCTGTCTGGCAAGGATGTGAACACCAATGCAGTGACGTTATTGACGAAATGCACAGCCAATGCAGGACCAAGTGACCCCGACCGCGCAGTAAGATCAGCCATCAACAGACCAAATACGCCGGCCCAGACGGTGATCATCACCGCATTCTCACCCGCCTCGCCGGGTTGATAGTGACCCAGTGCAAACAGGGCAGAAGGGATCACCATCCACACCAACGGAGAGCGAAACCGCGCCGCCAACTGCTGCTGCAGATACCCGCGAAATAAAATCTCTTCGGCGCTGATTTGCACAAAAACAGCCACCAGCGACAGCGGCAACAACAGCAACCACACACCAACACGGAGGTTGGGCACCAGCGGCGCATCATATCCATATGGCGGCAGGATCGAGAGAACCACGCCCAGCACCGCCAGCATTGCAACGACCCACACAAACTGCGGCACCGCCAAGCTCAGCGGCCCGATCACGCCCAGCGCCGCCCGTTTGTGAAAAAACCGCACAACGATAAAGACACTCGCGCTGATCAGACCGAAACTGCCTAACAGGACCAGCATCGCCAAGGGCGATGATCCTTCGATGAGTTGCTCAAGGAAGCCAGGACGGCCATTGGTGACCGAGAACAGGATCATCTGATAGAGCTGCGCCAGCAATAGATACACAGCAACGATGGCCACACACCCCAAAAGAGTACGCCACCACTCAGAGCGTTTTTCAGCTACGACAGTATGCAGAACATGCGCCGGATAATCAGGAAATAGTCGGTTCATTCCATTTCGCTCTCGTCACTCTGTGGCAATTCAAGCGCCGCTTCACGGATCACATCGGCAGCACCGGTCAGATGCTCGGCCACTGTTTTGAGCAAACTCAACAACACGGTCTTATCGTCTTCGATAACAGAGCGGAACTGCTCTGCGCCGATACGCAGAAACCTCGTTTCCTCCAATGTTCTGAGTGTGGATTGCCGTGGTTCTCTCAAGATAACCGCCAGATCGCCAATCACCCGTCCGGGCTCAATCGTGCTTAGACGGGTCTCGACCCCCTTGTTGTTCGAGACAGTGATTTCAGCCTTGCCCGATAGGCATAGATAGGTCGCATCCGCTTTTTGGCCTGTGCTAAAGACAACTGTACCAGCCGGTGCATTATACCACGTGGCCGCAAACGCCAGTAGCCGCTGCGCCCTCGGCGTGGCAGTCCGGAATAATTCGGCATGCTGGATTACCGACAATTTGCGGCGCAGATCATCCGAGGATGTCTCCAAAGCCTCGGGGCTCTCGCTCTCACCGACGCCGTCAATCTGACCGTTACTAATTTCGATGAACTGGTCATAAGTTTCAGGTGCATCAAACCTGTCATCAAGGAAAATCTGCGTTGTTTCGGGCAACAACTCTCGCAGCTTTTCACGTACCGCACCCAGATCACTTCCCCCCAAGGCCTGATCAAAGATCAGTACATCGGGCCGCTTGATGCTGGCACGGGTGAATGCCGCGCGTTCCTGAATAGCGAGCGGCAGGTTCGTGCCTGCAATCGCGGTGCGCACATCAAACACATTGGCCGCGACCTCGCGCTGCATGTCATGTTTGGCCAATACATCTAATACCGCATCCAGAATAAGATCGGCCTTCACGCCCGCCACACCTGAGATACGGCCATACAGAAGGTTTTCCAGCAAAGTCAGGCGTGGAAGATAGGTATCAGGGGCCACGGGCACGAACATCTCGGAGGCCAGCTCCCGCAGATGCACACCGCGGCTGCGGCGGATCGCGAGGATTTCATCCTTGAACGCCTCCGGAAAAGCAGGTCCGATTTGCTCTGCTGTGAAAGCAAAGGGAACCGTCAGCAACAACGAAAATTCGTCTTCGGACAACGCGCCGTCGCCCCGGCTGCGGCGGCGGCTGGCGATTTCCACCAGCTGTTCGTACAGGCTTTCTTCAATACCCAATGCGGTAAACAGCGGGTGATTGGTGCCGTCCATTCCGAACGTCTGGTGCAGTGTTTCGACCAATGTTTGCGAAATGGCGATAGCCTGTTCGGCCAGCCCTTCCTCTGCAATCATCGCAAGGAAGGTTTTCTCGGATGCGAGCTTGGCCTGACTGATCCCACGGCGCGGCGAGGCGAACAACAGGTTACTCCCCAAAGGCACAGCAGGGTTAAACACATCGGGATCAAGCCGGTACACTACATCCTCAAGATTGCGTTCCTTAAGGGTTTGTTCGACCTCACCACGCAATGCGACAATCCGCTTTGCCAGCTTCACATGGGTTGCCGGGTCCATCCGCGAATTGAGCATGGCGCGGATGATGCCCTCATCAGTGTTGAGCACGCGGCTCAGTTGGAACCACCACTTTCGCACATCCTTCATACCGCCCAGATCGGCCAGCGCAGGGTCAAGCCAATCAGCCTTGATGCTATCGAGACTATTGCCGGACCGGCGCGCTTCGATGCCCTCCCGATCACGGCACTCGGGGTCCCACAACACCGTCTTTGGCGAGGTGCGCAGTGACATCAGCAGGTTATCCCCGATGGTGCCCTGAAACAGATAGGGCTGTGATTGAACATAGCCGATGCGCGCGGCGATCACCGCTTGGTGCAGCGTGGCAAGGTTGTGCTCACCGATGCTCACACTCCCACGCGCGGGCAGCATCTCACGGGTGAGAAGCTCCGCAATCGCGCGCCGCTCCGGAACCGAGGAGGTCCTGATGGCGACTTGTGAACCTTTGGGAATATCAATCGACAAATCCTTGAGGATCGCGCCGCCGTCTTTGTTGCGCACATGAACATTCGATATTTTGATATCGCCCCGAAGATGCGGAACCTCTTCCGGCTCCCCAATAAGCAGCGCCTCGTCCATTGCCCCCTCGGGGTTGAACCGCTCGGTCACCACTTCCCAGCGCAAGGCCATATCCTGCACTTGGTTATAATAGGTCAGCAGCTCACGCCACGGGGCGCTCAGATCCTTATAGGCGGCCAGTGCCGCCACCAAAGCACCCACTGTAATATCGCCGCGGATCGCCAGAATACCGCCCACCAGATAAAAGAAGAACGGCGTCAGCTGTGTGATGAAGTTATTGAGAAACTTCATGAAGAATTTCTTTTGGTAGATCTTGAAGCGAATCTCGAACAGTCGGCCCAGCCGTGATGTGAATGCCGCCAAACGGAACCGGATCCCGCCATTGGTGCGCAGATCGGTGATGCCCGCGGCTGTCTCGCCGATCTCGGCCGAGAATTGGCGAACCTCTTTAATCCGGTCCTTGTTCAGCAGGTTTATCTGCCGTTGTAGCATCGGAATAATGTAGGCCTGCAGCGGAATAAGCGCGATACCCGCCAGCCCGAACCAGAACGATTGCAAGAACAGGAAGATCACAATCAGCAGCATCTGTCCGGCCTGAAAAACCGGCTGCGCAACGAAATCCCCCATCAAGCCGCCCATCGGCTCGGCTTCGGAGGTGACCATGCTGACCAGCTCCCCCTGCGAGGTTTCCTGGAAGTAGCGCTTTGGGAACCGCATCATGCGCGAAATCAACGTATAGCGAAATCTGCGCAGCAAACGCTCTGCCGTAACACCTTTCATGGTATTGAGGCGCATTTTCAGCAGTCCATGCGCCAGCACAGCCAATAGATACGCCACACAAAGCGCTGTCAGAAACTGGATCTGCGACAGCTCGAATCCAAAAGTCCTGATCATGGCCGCGTCTGCGCCAATCGCATCGTTGATGATGCGCTTGGGCAACTCTAGCGTGACATACAAAAACGGGAACGTGAGAAAGGTCACCGCAAGCAGAACCAATTGTTCCCGCTTCGAGTGCTTCCAGATAAAGGCGGGGAGGCTCCGGTCCATTGATGGCTTTCTGCGTAAACGTGATCCCCTAACCTAAAGCTACGGGTATAATTTTACAACGCGCAGCATGACCGGAATACATCACGAACAAGTTGGCAGAAAATTAATATCCGCCCATTTGCATTCCATCCGCCACTGCAGACCACACACCGATCTGTTGTTACGTGTAAAGCCTCAAACATAAGACAGGTTTCACCCTATGTCGCAGTTCCAAATTTCCGGCAATGCTTGCCAGCACGCGCCTGCTCCACTATCGAGTTCGGCAAGCACAGATTACGGAGATGCACGATGTCCACCAACGCACGTTTCGACAAATCAAAACTGCCCAGCCGCCATGTAACCGAAGGCCCCGCGCGCGCGCCGCACCGGTCCTATTACTATGCGATGGGCATGACCGAGGAAGAAATCCACCAGCCTTTGGTGGGCGTAGCAACCTGCTGGAACGAGGCCGCTCCTTGTAACATCGCGCTGAACCGTCAGGCGCAATCGGTTAAGGTCGGTGTTGCCGCCCAGCAGGGCACCCCGCGTGAGTTCACGACAATCACCGTCACCGATGGCATCGCGATGGGCCACGAGGGCATGCGCTCTTCGCTTGCATCCCGCGAAGCCATTGCCGACACGGTTGAGCTCACAATGCGCGGCCACTGCTATGACGCAATTGTCGGCCTAGCGGGTTGCGACAAATCCCTGCCAGGCATGATGATGGCCATGATCCGCCTCAACGTGCCTTCGGTGTTCATGTATGGCGGCTCCATCCTGCCGGGCCAAGCGCCCAAAGACGCTGATGTGCCTGCACAATTCGCCAACCGTGACCTGACCGTGCAAGACATGTTCGAAGCTGTGGGCAACTGGCAAAACGGCTCTCTCA
The DNA here is from genome assembly GCF_039977885.1 of Sulfitobacter sp. GTDB lineage: Bacteria > Pseudomonadota > Alphaproteobacteria > Rhodobacterales > Rhodobacteraceae > Sulfitobacter. The sequence goes on along the minus strand of NZ_JBDWCI010000020.1, from coordinate 633,144 downwards.
GCGAGGCTGCGCTTGAAGTGCTTGAGCGGGTGGCCTGCCCGTCTGCGGGTGCTTGCGGCGGCCAATTTACAGCCAACACAATGGCTTGTGTATCCGAGGCCATTGGCCTTGCGCTGCCCAACTCGTCCGGCGCCCCTGCCCCATACAAAAGCCGTGACGAATACGCCCGTGCATCCGGTGCAGCCGTGATGAACCTGATCGAGAAAAACATCCGTGCGCGGGACATCTGCACACGTGAAGCATTCGAGAACGCGGCACGCATCGTGGCTTGCACAGGCGGCTCCACCAACGCCGGCCTGCACCTGCCTGCAATGGCCCATGAGGCTGGCATTGATTTCTTCCTCGAAGACGTCTGTGAAATCTTCCGTGATACTCCCTACTTTGTCGACATGAAGCCAGGCGGTGCCTATGTGGCCAAGGATCTTTATGAGGCAGGCGGCGTGCCTGTTGTCATGAACGAACTGCGCAAAGCCGGTCTGATCCACGAAGACTGCATGACCGCGACCGGCAACTCCATCGGCGAAGAGCTGGATAAAATCGTGCGTGAAGCAGATGGCAAAGTCATCCACGAAGTGACCAACCCGATCTCAACAACAGGCGGCGTTGTCGGCCTAAAAGGTAACCTTGCCCCCGAGGGTGCGATCGTAAAGATCGCCGGTATGGCCAAAGAAGACATCGTCTTTACCGGTCCCGCGCTCGTATTTGAATGTGAACAAGACGCCTTTGAAGCGGTCCAGAACCGCACCTATTCCGAGGGTGATGTTTTTGTCATCCGCAACGAAGGTGCACGCGGCGGGCCCGGTATGCGTGAGATGCTGGCAACCACTGCCGCGCTGTCCGGTCAGGGCATGGGCAAAAAAGTCGCGCTGATTACCGACGGTCGTTTCTCTGGCGCCACACGCGGGTTCTGCGTCGGCCACGTCGGGCCCGAAGCCGCAATGGGCGGCCCGATCGCCCTGTTGAAAAACGGCGATATGATCACGCTGAATGCGATCACCGGCTCAATCTCGGTTGATCTGACCGACGATGAGCTGGCCGCCCGCAAGGCAGCATGGGAAGGCCCCCGTGAGAATATTTATGCCTCAGGCGCGCTGTGGAAATATGCGCAGCTTGTCGGCCCGACCTACCTTGGCTGCGTCACGCACCCTGGGGCAAAGAAAGAGCGGCATGACTATATGGAGCTCTAAAAAGGCCACCGCCCTAGGGTTGGTTAGCCTCCTCGGAGCTTGCGACGGCCCACTGGAAACTTCCAGTGGGTTCCTCTCGGCCTTGTCTCCGGCACAGGATGCGGCGCTGCCGCCTGTTCCGCTAACGCAGGCGTCAATGATGCGGGGGCAGATCGCACTGGTCCCGCCAGGCGGTTATTGCATTGATCCCGAAAGCCTGACCCAAAGCTTTGCTTTGATGGGTCGCTGCGATACATTAGGCGCTGCGACTGGCGGCTCGGGCGCACCGGTAGGCGTGCTGACTGTGAGCATTGCGCGTAATGCAAAAGACACTCCGCTGCCCGATGCGGCCCAGATCGCTGAAGCCGCCAATGTGACCACCCCACAAGACACACGCAAGACATCAGACAGCATCATTTTCAAGACTGCCGGCACCCCGCCCGGCCCCGAACTGTCTTCGTTGCACTGGCGTGCAGTTGCCAAGATTGACAACTTTATTATTGGAGCTGCGTTATTCGGGCCGGAGGGCCAACGTGCTGTGTCTTCTGAAGGGGCCAGTGTGCTTGCCCAGATGCTTGAGCGTACCGCCACAAAAACCAGCGCCCGCTAAGCTCTCGATACTTGCGCATGCGGGGCCAAGCATGGCATCGTGGCTGAAATTTCGTGTGTTCAGCAAAATGACACCATAGTGCATGACAATGATGCAGAGGGCAGCAAGGCAATAGACATGGCCAAAATTGGCGGAAACCTTATGGATGCGGCGTTCTTTGGCCGCTCACTCGCAAAATGGGCACGTATCGCGCGCATGGCCCGCGCTGCGGATTTGGCAGGCTTGCGGCGTCAACGGCTGCGTGCGCGCCAGCTAAAAGCGCATCTTGACCAGCTTATCCATATCGCGGACGAACGGCTTGCTCTGCCGTTGGAGGGTTCTACAAGCTTCCCCAAACCGCATAATGCCGATTGGGCATGGCGGCCCGAGCTGTGGCGCGGCCCTCTGCCATCGCCGGGGGTAGCCGCCGCAGAAACCCGTGCGATGGTCGGGAACGAAGTCACCCTATTTCACGATTGCACCTTTTCTGAACTCACCTTGCGGCAGCTGCGAAACCTGCGCGCCGAAGACCTATCGCCCTACGGCTTGCGCATGGATGTTTTCCGTTTTGACGGCTCGTTTCTGTCGCTGGTTATCGACCTGCCCGAAGACGGGGTCGAGGGGCTTAAACGGTCCTATCTCATCCGCATGGATGTGATCGTCGAGCTGGAAAAACCCATCGAGATTTTTGCCCGCCTTAATATCAAGAATGGCCCTAATACCGAACAGATCGTGCGCGAACTGGATATGTCACAGGCGCAAACAACTGTCGAATTCGACCTGGCCTATTCCAACCTGAACGAACGCCGGGTCGAAGCAGCGTGGATTGACCTTATCTTTGAAGGGCCGGAAATGAATCAGGTCACTCTGCGGGATCTCACCTTTTCGCGCAGGCCACGCGCACAGATCTGACCTGCTAAAACATGCCTGCGTGGCGGGCGACGGAGAATACCATGACAAATCTTGTGCTGACAAAAACCCAAATGCGCCAAGGTATCTGGGAAGGCGTCCTAACCGGAGCCGCGAAGGGCGTCCTGCCCAAGCTGGATGTGACCCACCAAGGGGCTCAAGTGCCCGATGTAACGGTTTCGGCAGCCGAAGATGGCAACGGCCACATTGTCACAATCCCCATTCCGCCCCAAGCAATATCCGACGGGATGCAGACCCTGCTCATTACAGACAGCGATAGCGATGCAAAGCTGGCCGCGATCACCTTGATGGCTGGTGAAGCTTTGGGCGATGACATGCGTGTAGAGATTGACCTGCTGCGGGCCGAACTTGATATGCTCAAACGCGCGTTCCGTCGGCACTGTCTCGAGACAAGCTAACCGGCACCTGCGTCGTTAAGGAGCCGTTGTTTATTCTGGCAAAAAGGCCGCTCCTTGTCAGGAGCGGCCTTTTGTTCAAACCGCTGATGCGGTCTTATTCTTGTGGACCAAGCGCCGACAGGCCTTTGAGAATGTCGATAGCATAAGCCAATTGATAATCCTCGATCCGCAGTTCGGCGGCGGCTTCGGCCTTTTCGCGGTCTTGCATGATCTGTTCGATCTCGTCCTCGGTGAGGCTGTCATTGTTAAGGCTACCGCGCAGATCCGCCTCCGAGCGCGTAAAGCGCGAGGATGCTGCTTCTTCCTCATCGGCATCTTCCACACGCGATGGCTGTGCTACAATGATGTCAGGAGACACGCCAAGTGACTGGATCGAGCGACCTGATGGCGTGTAGTAACGCGCAGTTGTCAGGCGCATCGCGCCTTCACTTCGCAGCGGCATAACGGTCTGCACCGAACCTTTACCAAAGCTTTTGGTCCCGATCACGATGGCACGGCGGTGGTCCTGAAGCGCACCTGCTACAATTTCCGACGCAGAGGCCGAACCCCCATTGATCAGCACGACAATGGGTTTGCCCTCGGCCAGATCCCCGATCGTGGCATTGAACCGATCCCCGTCTGCGGCTTCACGTCCACGGGTGCTGACAATCTCACCCTCATTCAGGAAAGCGTCAGACACTTTGATGGCTTGCGTCAGCAAACCGCCAGGGTTGTTGCGCAGGTCGATGACAAAACCGTTGATGTTCTCCATCCCGCCTGCGGCTTCGACTTTCTCGGCCAATTGCTCGGCCATTTTGGGATAGGTCTGGTCGTTGAACGTGCTCAGACGCAGCACAACGCTATCACCTTCGGTGCGCGAACGAACAACAGTCAACTCAATCGTGTCGCGAATAATAGAGACGTCGAACGGCTCTTGCTCACCTTCGCGCACAACCGTCACAACGATCTCGGACCCGACGGGTCCGCGCATCAGTTCGACCGCTTCGTCCAGCACCAGCCCCAGCAGGCTTTCGCCATTCACATGGGTAATGAAGTCACCGGCCTCGATGCCCGCCTCATCCGCAGGAGTGCCATCAATCGGCGATACGACTTTGACGAAACCGTCTTCTTGTGTGACTTCGATTCCAAGGCCGCCGAACTCACCGCGCGTCTGTTCGCGCATTTTCTCGGCGTCTTTGGGTGACAAATAGCTTGAATGCGGATCAAGCGAGGTCAGCATCCCGTCAATCGCCGCTTCGATCAATGCGCCGCTGTCGACTTCTTCGACATATTGCGCACGGATACGTTCAAAAATATCGCCGAACAGATCAAGCTGCTCATAGACGTTTTCAGTCTTTGCCGCTTCCTGAGCCAGCAAAGGCGCCGCAATCTGGGTTGTCGCAATTACCCCTGCAATCGTGCCACCTGCAGCGGCCATCAAAAACTTCTTCATTTACTATCCATCCTTGCCAGTTCTGAACCAGGATGCCGGATCCTGGGGAACATTATCCTGTCTTACTTCTATATAGAGCGTTTCCGAACGCGCAGCGCCAGACCTATCACCATCTGTTGACAATTCTCCGCCAGTATCCGCCCCACCCATCAGGCCAATGGGCGTTCCTGCAGCAATCACCTGCCCGATTTCTCCGTATACAACCTCAAGCCCGGCCAACACAAAAAGCGTATCAGCCCGCGGCTCAAGGATCATCACATTGCCAAAATCCAGCAATGGCCCCTGATAGCGGATTGTGGCAGCTGTAGGCGACGTGACAATCGCGCGCGGTCGTGTCGCCAGCAAGATGCCCGGACGCACAACACCCGCTGCATCGGGCTGGTTCATCCCGCGCAAGACAAGGCTTTGCACAGGCAGCGGCAGATCTCCGATTTGCCCGTCAATGCTCACCGGTGTCTCTACGTTGATATTCTCACTACCCACAATTTGCGACAGGCCAGAGGCAAACCCGTCCAAAGTCTCGCTGGAGGCGATCAGGATCGCGGTTGATACCGGATCTTCAGTAAACCGTTGCGGCAGTGGCGTCCGCTCTGCGATCGCTTTGTTAAGCTCGGCGCGTGCTGTTTGCACCGAGGTGAGGCTGCTGCGCAGGCGGGCTTCGGCGTCGGTTTGAAGCGTCCGCAGGGTTTGCACGTCTTCCAGATCGCGGCGCAATTGTTCTGCGCGCTGGTTTAGCGCCGGTGTTAATTCTGCCAACAACAGACCCGCGCGCGCTGTACCTGTGGGGCCATCGGGGTGCAAAAATGCGGTAGGGTTGCCCGTACCGATGGATTGCAGAACGGCCAGTAATTGCCCGACCTCCCCATCGCGCGCCTCCAATCGGGCGCTAAGCTGTTTCTCGCGGATCGCGGCCTGACGCAGCCCTGTGCGCATTGCGGCAAGACCGGTTTCAAATGCCTGAATGGTTTCGGTCAGCGCGCGCACCCTGTCGCGGGCACCGTCAGCGGCGTCAAGCTTGCCTGCTGCTTCTTCCAGCATTGCGATTGCTGCACGCGCCTGCGCAGAGGCATCCCCCTGAGCTGTCGCAGGCGTTACAAGAACAAGCGCCAGAATTAGCGCACGCCAGATCATGCAAGCAGGCTCTGGCCTGTCATCTCGACTGGTTGGTCAAGCCCCATAAGCGCAAGAACCGTCGGCGCAAGATCGGCCAGCCGTCCGTCGCGCAGGGTTGCTCCTTTGGGCCCGCCGACCACCAACACAGGCACGGGATTTAACGTGTGCGCCGTGTGCGGCCCACCGGTTTCAGGATCAATCATCATCTCGCAATTGCCGTGATCCGCCGTGACGATCATCGCGCCACCCACGGCTTCCAAAGCCTCCAATGCCCGGCCAAGCCCTGTGTCCACGGCTTCACATGCCACAATCGCCGCATCCAGATCGCCAGTATGGCCAACCATGTCGGGGTTCGCAAAATTCACCACGATCAGGTCATAACGTTCCTTAATTGCGCCAACCAATTGCTCGGCCACCGCATCACAGGACATTTCAGGCTGCAAATCATAGGTCGCCACATTCGGCGAACGGGGCATGGCGCGGTCTTCCCCTTGTTGGGGTTCCTCGGCACCGCCATTGAGGAAAAACGTGACATGCGGATATTTTTCAGTCTCGGCCACACGGAACTGACGCAACCCTTTGCCCGCAACCCAAGCGCCCAGCGTATTGATGATCTCGGGCTTGGGATACATCGTGGTCATGTATTCCGCGTGCTCCGAAGAATATTCGGCCATCCCCATAACGGCAGCCCATTTCACCGGCTCGCCACGGTCGAACCCGTCAAAAGAAGGTGCGCCGAGCGCTGCCATAATCTCGCGGGCGCGGTCGGCGCGGAAATTGAGGCAGAAGATCGCATCGCCCTCTCGGGCGCCCTCATAGCCGTCAATCACACAAGGTTTGATAAATTCATCTACAACATCAGCCTCATATGAGGCTTCCACGGCAGCTGCGGCGGTTGCGGCGCGCGCGCCGCTACCCTGCGCAATAGCGGCATAGGCCCGGGATACCCGATCCCAGCGGTTGTCGCGGTCCATCGCATAATAACGCCCCGCCAGCGTCGCGATTTTCACTCCATCAGGCAACGCATCCGTCAGCGTTTTCAGATCGGCCAATGCAGATTGCGGTGCCACGTCCCGCCCGTCGGTAAGCGCATGGATCACAACCGGAACACCTGCGGCATCCAGAGCATTTACCGCAGCGATCATATGGGACAGATGCCCATGCACCCCGCCCCGTGACACGAGCCCCATCAAATGCGCCGTGCCGCCGGTCGCTTTCAATTTCTGGATAAAATCCTGCATCGGAGCATGAGTGGCAAAGCTGCCCTCTTCGATCGCCAGATCAATCTGGCCCAGATCCATCGCTACGACCCGGCCTGCGCCGATATTGGTGTGCCCGACTTCGGAATTGCCCATTTGACCGCGGGGCAAACCCACATCAGGCCCAAATGTCGTCAGCGTAGCTGCAGGGCAAGATGACAATAGGCAGTCCATCGTTGGTGTCCTTGCCTGAAGTGGCGCGTTTCCTTGTTCGGTTTGGCCAATACCCCACCCGTCAAGGATGCATAGAACGACAGGTTTGGGAAAAGACATAGGTAACAAGCTCCAGCACACGAAATTGCGTTGCCGCTTTGTACCGTCACCTTGACCGGACGTGAACCACTTTCTGGCAAGACAGGAAATGCAGGCGATGTTGAGCCCAAAAATAGGCCCCGGAGGCTGCTGGCCGGACCAGCGAAACGCATTCATCCTTGTATGGAACAAGCATCGAAATATGATGCATTGCTGCTCAGGCCAAAAAGCTCAGGCTACCGCACAGAGGTCAACACGCTTCACCTCACGGGTTCAAGGAGAAGGGTGATTAAAGATAACGATTAAAAAGGGTCTCTCAATACGGCCCCAAATTGCCCTTAGGTAAACTTTATCGCAAACCATTTTTGACTAATGATTCAAAATTAAGTGACAAATCTTGTGCTTTTGCATGTGATGCGGGCATGCATACCCCATTTGGGATATGCATTTGGGGGCACAAAAAGGAGATGCAGCGAATCGCTTTCGAGGAAAATCGGGTGCGTTGTGCCCCTTGCCCGCCCGCGCTGCATTGGTCATAACAAGCAAAAGCTATCTTTATCTCCGCAAAGGGCCAGCCATGACAGCGAATGCTCCAGAAACCCGCATTGTGACCTCAAACCGTGTGGCCTGTGATGGCGGCGGCGGTGCATTGGGCCACCCGCGCGTCTGGCTACAAATTCCGGCCGACAAGGGCTGGGTTGAATGTGGTTATTGCGATTGCAAATACATCCTCGAAGGCTTCGAAGACAAAGTCTGACGCGGCGCCCATAACGCGGTGGCGACAGCACGCGCTGCGTGGCAAGAAGAACATCACCACAAAAGCGGGAGCGCAGCACAATGGCATTTGGCAAAGGTCACCACCTTCATCTGATCGACGGATCGGCGTTTATCTTTCGCGCCTATCACGCGTTGCCTCCGCTGACGCGCAAGTCTGACGGACTGCCCATCGGGGCCGTGTCGGGCTTTTGCAACATGCTGCAACGCTATGTTGAGGGGAACGCCGGCAGCGATGTCACCCATATCGCGGTGATCTTTGACAAAGGCTCCCACACCTTCCGCAATGACATGTACGACCAGTACAAAGCCAACCGCGAGGCGATGCCAGAAGACCTGCGCCCGCAAATGCCGCTGACGCGTGAAGCAACCCACGCCTTCAATATCGCTTGCGAGGAAAAAGAAGGCTATGAGGCCGACGACATCATCGCCACATTGTCCGTGCAGGCGCGTGAGGCCGGTGGGCGCTGCACCATCATCAGCTCTGACAAGGATCTGATGCAGCTGGTTGGCGGCGGCGTCGAGATGTTTGACGCAATGAAGAACAACCACATCGATCGCGACGGCGTGCATGCCAAATTCGGGGTATTCCCGGAACGTGTCGTTGATGTGCAGGCGCTGGCAGGCGATTCGGTGGATAACGTCCCCGGCGCGCCCGGTATCGGCATCAAGACCGCAGCACTGCTGATCAACGAATATGGCGATCTGGACACGCTGCTTGAGCGCGCCTCGGAGATCAAACAACCCAAACGTCGCCAGACGCTGATCGACAATGCCGATCAAATCCGCCTGTCACGCAAATTGGTGCTGCTTGACGATAAGACACCGCTGGATTTCACCCTTGATGATCTGGAAATCCGCGACCCTGATCCTGAAAAGCTGTTGAAGTTCCTCTCCGAGATGGAGTTCCGCACCCTGACCAAGCGTATCGCCGATACGCTCAAGGTCGAAGCCCCCGCCATCCCAGAGCCTGCGCCCAGCGCGGAAATGCCCGAGGTCGAAACAGTCCCCTTCGACAAGGCCAGCTACACTATGGTCAGCGATGCGGATGCCCTGCAAACGTGGATCGATAAAATCTACGCGCGCGGCTATGTCGCCGTAGATACAGAGACGACGGGCCTCAACGACATGATCGCCGATCTGGTCGGCATCAGCCTGTGTGTAGAGGCAGGCGAGGCCTGTTATATTCCCCTGCTCCACAAGGCCAACCGTGGCGATGATCTATTTGGCTCGGACGATCTGGCCGAAGGGCAGATGCCGCTAGAGCAGGCCTTGGAAATGTTGACGCCGATGCTTTGTGATCCCTCGATCCTGAAGATCGGGCAGAACATGAAATATGACGCCAAGATTTTTGCACAGCTAAACATCGCTGTGACACCCTTCGATGACACGATGCTGATGAGCTATGCGATGAACGCGGGGCTTCACGGGCACGGTATGGATACGCTGTCAGAGCGGTACCTCAACCACACGCCAATCCCGATCAAGCCGCTGCTGGGCACGGGCAAATCCGCGATCACCTTTGACAAGGTCCCGCTGGAGGACGCCGTGCCCTATGCCGCCGAGGATGCCGACATCACCTTGCGCCTGTGGCAACATTTCAAACCCGCCCTGCACCGCGCTCAAACCACCCGCGTCTACGAGACGCTGGAGCGCCCGCTGGCCCCCGTGCTGATGCAGATGGAGCGGCATGGCGTCAAAGTGGACCGCGACGCGCTGAGCCGCATGTCCAATGCGTTTTCGCAGAAAATGGCGGGGCTTGAGGACGAAATCTATGCGCTTGCAGGCCGCAAGTTCAACGTAGGCTCGCCCAAGCAGCTGGGTGAGGTCCTGTTTGATGAGATGGGCCTTGAGGGTGGCAAAAAGGGTAAAACCGGTGCCTATGCCACAGGCGTTGACGTGCTCGAAGACCTCGCAACCGAACATGAGATGCCTGCCCGCGTGCTGGATTGGCGTCAGCTGAGCAAGCTGAAATCCACCTATACAGATGCGCTGCAAACCCACATCAACCCTGACACAGGCCGCGTGCATACGTCCTATTCGATCACCGGTGCCTCGACGGGTCGTCTGTCCTCAACGGACCCGAACCTGCAAAACATCCCGATCCGCTCTGAAGAAGGCCGCCGCATCCGTGAGGCTTTTGTCGCCGAGGAAGGCAAGACATTGGTCGCGCTCGACTATTCCCAGATCGAGCTGCGCCTGCTGGCCCATATCGCTGATCTCCCCGCGCTAAAGCAAGCCTTTGCAGACGGGCTGGATATTCACGCAATGACCGCTTCGGAAATGTTCAACGTGCCGATGGAAGAGATGACACCAGACATCCGCCGACAGGCTAAAGCGATCAACTTTGGCGTGATTTACGGCATTTCGGGCTTTGGCCTTGCGCGCAACCTGCGCATTCCGCGTGCAGAGGCGCAGGGTTTCATCGACCGTTACTTTGAACGCTTCCCCGGTATCCGCACCTATATGGATGACACCAAGGCCTTTGCCAAAGAACACGGCTTTGTACAGACGCTGTTTGGCCGTAAAATCCACACGCCCGAGATTGCCTCCAAAGGGCCGCGTGCAGGGTTTGCCGCGCGCGCTGCGATCAACGCACCGATCCAAGGCACCGCCGCCGATGTGATCCGCCGCGCTATGATCCGCATGCCAGATGCCATTGTGGATTTACCTGCAAAGATGTTGTTGCAGGTCCATGATGAATTGCTGTTCGAGGTTGAAAAAGGCTCGGAGGACGCCCTGATTGCTGCCGCGCGTGATGTGATGGAGAATGCCTCTGATCCGGTCGTGAAGCTGGACGTAAAGCTGAGCGTGGATGCAGGCACAGGGGCGAATTGGGCTGAAGCGCATTAATCGCAGTGCTGCCGGTCCTCTATTCCTTTCGCCGCTGCCCTTACGCCATGCGGGCACGCCTTGCCCTAAAAGCAGCAGCCTGCCCCGTCGAGTTGCGCGAGGTTGTCTTGCGCGACAAGCCAGCCGCCTTTCTTGAGGTATCGCCCTCTGGCACCGTGCCCTGCCTTGTACATTCAGGCGGTGTCATTGATGAAAGTCTGGACATTATGCACTGGGCCTTGGCGCAGAATGACCCACTGGGTTGGCTGGACATGCCCGCGCAAGGCCACGATTGGATTGCGCGCTGTGACGGGCCGTTCAAACACGCGCTCGACCGGACCAAATACACAACCCGCTATCCGGATGAAGACCCCGCCGCCCACCGCGCCGAGGCCTGCGCGTTTCTCAGTGATCTGGATGCAATCCTTGGTCCGTGGATATTTGACCACGCCACGTTGGCGGATTTCGCGATCGCGCCGTTCGTGCGGCAGTTCGCCTTTATCGACAAGCCGTGGTTCGATGCGCAGCCTTGGCCCGACCTCCATCGCTGGCTGGATAGTTTTCTGAACGCAGCCGCCTTTGCGCAGGCGATGCATAAATACCCCCAATGGAAAGCCGGCGATCCGCCGGTCATCTTCGGAACCTAGACCTGCTTCATCCACCCCAACGTGTCTTCAGTGGAGGGACCGGGGGTGTATTCCGCGCTGATCCAACCCGTATAACTACTCTCGCGGATGGTTGCGAATAGGGCGGCAAAATCGACAGTACCACTGCCCGGCGCACCACGCCCGGGTGTGTCACCGATTTGCACATGGGCGATAATATCGCGGTATTTTGTGAAGACGGCCACCGCGTCCCCATGGATCATCTGCGCATGGAAGCTATCAAATTGCAGCTTCACATTGGGCGCATTCACTTCCGCAATGATCTCGGCGGCCAAAGCATAATCATTCAGGAAATACTGGGGCTGCACCTCAGAGCAGAGCGGTTCAAGCGTCAGGGTTAACCCCTCATGGGCCGCCTTTGATGCCGCCTTGAGGTTCGCGATCATCGTGGCCTTTGCCATCTCCCCCTGCGCATCACCTGACATGACGTGGATCATTGGTACACGCAAAGCCTGCGCATAGCGGCCCGCGCGGCGCATATCATGGGCAAACCGCGCCTCATCCCCCGCCGCAGCAGCAAAACCACGGGTCCCGCCCGTGTAATTCGGCGGCGGCGCATTGATCAGCACCATTTCCAACCCGCCACGTAACAACGCGCGCTGGGTCTCTTTTGCTGGAACCTCATAGGGAAACAGAACTTCTACACCTGCAAAACCCGCCTTTGACGCCGCATCAAAGCGATCAAGGTAAGGCAGTTCGGGCCAAAGATGGCTCAGATTTGCGGCAATTTTCATTGGTCATCCTCGGGTGGCAAATCCTTTGACGGTATGATTCCAAAGAATGCGCCACCGGACCAGACACCAAACCACCCCTCATGGTGCACACCCAGATCAACAAGCCGGTAAAAACTTTTGCGGTCGATCAACGCTTCCAGATTACGGCGCACGCGCACATAGGGCGATGGCTCTCCGGTTACCTCATCGCGCACAAAACGCAGCGGTATATCCGGCCCGACCACTGTGGTGTCATCAAGGTTTGTGGCAAACGTCAGACACTGCGCGTCGCCATCACCTGAAACCGCGAAATCCACAGCCACAAAAGGGGCATCCTCGACGCGGATACCGACCTTTTCTACCGGCGTGACCAGAAAATAACTACCCTCCTCACGGATCAGAATCGAAGCAAAAAGCTTGACCAATCCCGGCCGTCCAATGGGGGTTCCCTCATAAAACCACGTACCATCACGGCGGATTTCCATGTCGATATCACCACAAAACGGCGGATTCCATTTCTCGACCGGCGGCAATCCGCGTGTTTTTGTCGCTTTTATAGACTCGGCAAGGCTACTCGCCGACGGTGTCACAGTTTTTTGTCCGTTCATTGCTTTTGCCATTTCCTCTAATCAAGATACACTTACATCATAGCGATATAACCTGCACAGCGGAGAATTCATGACCCAAGCTGAGATACAGACCAGCGAAAACCTGGTCGAACAGATTGAAGCCCTTGGCGAAAAGCTGGGTGAGGCGCGCAAATCCATCAACGCGCGGTTTATTGGTCAGGACCGTGTGGTCGAACTGACCCTGACGGCGCTGCTGTCTGGTGGCCACGGTTTGCTGGTTGGTCTGCCCGGTTTGGGCAAAACCCGCCTGGTCGAAACCCTAAGCACCGTGATGGGCATGGACGGCAAACGTGTGCAATTCACACCTGACCTGATGCCTGCGGATATCCTTGGTTCCGAAGTGCTTGAGACCGACGCGAAAGGCACGCGCAGCTTTCGTTTCATTGAGGGTCCAATTTTTTGCCAGCTTTTGATGGCGGATGAGATCAACCGCGCCTCTCCGCGCACCCAATCCGCGCTATTGCAGGCGATGCAGGAAAAATCCGTGGCCGTTGCAGGCGAAAACCGCAGCCTTGGTACCCCGTTCCACGTGCTGGCCACGCAAAACCCGATCGAGCAGGAAGGCACCTATCCGCTGCCCGAAGCGCAGCTTGACCGTTTTCTGGTGCAGATCGACATCGGCTATCCTGACCGCGCAACCGAACGCGATATCCTGATCGCCACCACAGGCGAGGCCGAAGCGGATTCGATTGCCGTCTTCACCGCCGGTGAGCTGCTTGAGGCCCAGCGCCTGCTGCGCCGGATGCCCGTGGGCGACAGTGTCGTCGAGATGATCCTTGATCTGGTCCGCGCCTTCCGCCCCGACGAAGCCGACGCAAGCGCCCGTGTAAAAGAGACCGTGGCATGGGGCCCCGGTCCCCGCGCAGCCCAAGCTTTGATGCTGGCCGTGCGCGCCCGCGCCTTGTTGCAAGGGCGGCTGGCCCCATCCGCAGAGGATGTGATCGACATGGCCCATCCCGTGCTCATCCACCGCATGGCGCTCAATTTTGCGGCGCGCGCGCGGGGCGATAGCCTGTCCGACCTGATCAGCGAAACCGCCGCTTCTTTGGCCACGCCTAAGGCCGCCGTCGCGTGAACACACCCCACACCCTGCGCACAAGCGCCGAGCAAGAGGCCGCCGCCTTCCCCGCGCTGCTTGCACGGGCAGAGCATCTGGCCGGTGCCGTCCTATTGGGCGCGCATGGTCGGCGGCGTGCAGGGTCTGGGGATGATTTCTGGCAATACCGCCCCGCACAGATCGGCGACAGCCGCCGCGCTGTGGACCACCGGCGCTCTGCCATGGGTGACACCGAATTTGTGCGAGAGCGCGAATGGCAGATTGCGCAATCGGTGATGCTTTGGCTCGATCAGGGGGCGTCGATGCGCTTTGCCTCTTCGGATGCCTTACCACAAAAGATTGACCGCGCCCGTATTCTTGCGCTGGCCTTGGCTGTCTTGCTCAATCGCGGAGGGGAACGCGTGGGCCTGACCGGCACCTCCTTGCCCCCGCGCGCAGGGCGTGCCCAGATCCTGTCGCTGGCCGAACTTTTTTGCCAAGACGATGAGGCTGATTATGCCCCGCCCGAACACCGCGCCATGATCCCCCATGCCCGCGCTGTGTTCATCTCGGATTTCATGGGCGACATTGACGGCGTGCGCACAGCGCTGACAAAAGCCGCCGATCGCGGTGTGCGCGGTGTGCTGTGCCATGTGCTTGATCCTTCCGAGGAAGCATTTCCCTTCTCCGGTCGCACGATATTTCAAAGCATGGGCGGCACGCTCAGCCATGAGACTCTCAAGGCCAACGACCTGCGCGACCGCTATCTGGCGCGACTGGCCGAGCGTAAGGATGAGCTGCAGTCGCTTTGCGCCCTGACCGGCTGGCAATACGGCGTGCATCACACGGACAAATCAGCGCAGGCGGGGCTTTTGTGGCTCTACGCGGCATTGGATGCAAAGGCGGTCGCAGCATGACAGTATTGGGTGGCATCGGATTTACCACGCCGTGGCTTTTGCTGGCACTCGCTGCATTGCCGATCCTGTGGCTGCTGCTCCGCGCTGTGCCACCCGCCCCGATCAAACGGCGTTTTCCCGGTGTGGCCTTGCTGTTGGGTCTCAAAGACGCTGAAAGCGTATCGGATCGCACCCCGTGGTGGTTGCTTTTGCTGCGTATGCTGGCGGTTGCGGCAATCATTATCGGCCTTGCCGGTCCCGTGCTCAATCCCGAGGCCGAGCAGGCAGACGGCAACGGGCCGCTGCTGTTTGTGCTAGACGGCTCATGGGCCGGTGCCACCCGCTGGCCCCAGCAACAAGAAGCGATCGAGGCGCAGCTGACCCGCGCCAGCCGCCTTGGCCGCACTGTTGGCTTTATGTCCCTCACGCAGCCCGAGCCTCCCGTGTTCCAATCCGCAGATGTCTGGCGCAGCCGCTTGGCAGGGTTAGCACCCGCGCCATGGCAGCCCGACCCCGCCATGCTGGAGCAAACCGAACAAGCGCTTGCCGGTCTAGACGACTTTGACACCCTCTGGTTCAGCGATAGCCTTGACTATGAAGGGCGCGATGATCTTTTAGACGTTCTGCAAACACGCGGCACGGTCGAGGTCTATCAAACCGCCGCGAATGTTCTGGCGATCCTCCCTGCAACCTACGAAGACGGCGCTGTGCAATTGCGCATTCGGCGCGCCCTTCCCGGTGCCGCCCGCGAGGTTGTCGTGCAAGCGCAAGGGCGCGACCCTGCCGGCAATGGCCGCATTCTGGCATCTGCCACTGCTACATTCGAGGCCGGCGCGACCGAGGTCGAGACAGCGCTTGTGCTGCCTGCCGAATTACGCGCCCGTATCACACGCTTTGACATCGCAGGTCAGCGGTCGGCCGGTGCAACCACGCTAAGTGATGATGGGTTACGGCGGCGCGAGGTGGCGCTGATTTCAGCCCGCGAGAACCGCGAAGGGCTCGAACTGCTGTCGCCGCTCCATTACATCGAACAAGCCCTCGCGCCCACGGCGGACCTGATTGATGGCGCTCTGAATGATGTCCTCCCTGCCAATCCTGATGTCATTGTGCTGGCCGATGTGGCCACATTGACCGAAGCCGAGGCCGCGCCCCTAACCGAATGGATCGAAAACGGCGGTCTGCTGGTGCGTTTTGCCGGACCACGCATTGCCGCTTCGGACATCTCGCGCATAGACGAAGATCCGCTGATGCCTGTGCGCCTGCGCGCCGGTGGCCGCACCGTGGGCGGCGCGATGAGCTGGGGTGAACCGAAAGCGTTGTCCGCTTTCTCGAACGGCTCCCCCTTCTTTGGCCTCAACATCCCACCCGACGTCACGGTAAGTGCGCAAGTCATGGCACAGCCCGACCCTACATTAGCCGAACGCGTCATCGCCTCGCTCAGCGATGGCACGCCGCTGGTGACACGCAAGAAAGTAGGACAGGGGCAAATCGTCTTGTTCCACGTCACAGCAACAGCGGAATGGTCTACCCTCCCGCTTTCGGGTCTGTTTGTTGAAATGCTCGAACGGTTGGCTGTGTCCTCCTCTGCGGCCAGCGCAACAACCGAAGCTTTAGAAGGCACCACATGGACCCCGCAGCGGGTATTGGACGGCTTCGGGGCCTTATCGGATGCGGGCACCCTGCCGGGCGTAGATGGGCCCGTACTTGTTACCGAAGCGACAGGGCCCGCATTGCCGCCCGGTCTTTACACATCGGGGGACCGCGCCTTGGCCCGCAATGTGTTGACCACCGACGCCACACTTACGCCTGCCACATGGCCAGCCGATGTTCCCGTGCGCGGACTTTCCGTCGCGCCGGAGCAACCCGTTGCCGGCTGGTTGCTGAGTCTGTCGATTTTGTTGTTGCTGGCGGATGTTGTCGCCTCGCTTGCGCTGTCGGGCCGGTTGCTTGGCCGCAACAATGCAACAACCGCTGCCCTTTTGGGGGCACTGCTGGTGTTGGTGGCCCCGGCCGCTGACGCGCAGACCGCGACAGATGAATTCGCCCTCGCCGCCGCTTCCGAGCTTGCCTTGGCGCATGTCATCACCGGCGATACAGAGGTGGACGAGATTGCCCTCGCCGGTCTGGTCGGGCTGAGTGATACCCTGTTCTTCCGCACCTCGGTCGAGCCCTCGACCCCCATGAGCGTCAATCTCGAAACGGATGAGCTGGCCTTTTTCCCGATCCTTTACTGGCCCGTCACACCGCGCCAGCCGACCCCCTCGGCCGAGGCTTATGCAAAACTCAACACCTATCTGCGCTCGGGTGGGATGATCGTATTTGATACACGCGATTCAGACACCGCAAGCTTTGGCGCCTCCAGCCCCAATGGTCGCAAGCTACAAGAGCTGGCGGCCCCGCTGGATATCCCCGCGTTAGAGCCGCTTCCATCTGACCATGTCGTTACGCGCACCTTCTATCTGCTTCAGGATTTCCCGGGGCGCTACAACAGCCGCGACATCTGGGTCGAAGCAGCAGACCCCAATGCCGAACAGGTCGAGGGTATCCCGTTTCGTAACCTGAATGACGGCGTCACACCTGTTTTGATCGGCGGCAATGACTGGGCGGCGGCATGGGCCGTGACCCAAAACGGCGCGCCATTGCTACCGGTAGGGCGTGGGTTTAGCGGTGAACAACAGCGCGAAATCGCTTACCGCTTTGGCGTCAATCTGGTCATGCATGTACTGACTGGCAATTATAAATCGGATCAGGTGCATGTGCCTGCTCTGTTGGATCGGTTGGGCCAATGACCTCAAGCATTGTATTTGACCCGCTTGTACCCTGGCCTTTGCTGGTCATGGTCGCTGTTATCGCCGTGCTTGGCATCCTGCTGGCCCTCATACGTGGGCTGCGCGGCTGGCCCTTGCGCGGGCTGGCAGGGCTGATCGTGCTTGCCGCTCTTGCAGGCCCCTCATTCCAGCAAGAAGACCGCGCGCCCCTTAGCGATATTGTGGTCCTGCTAGAAGACCAAAGCGCCAGCCAGCGCCTTGGCACACGCGAAACAAAAACCACTGACGCCGCAGACACATTGGCCGCCAATATCGCGGCGCGCCCCAACACCGAAGTACGCCGCATCACTGTCGCCGACGGCCAGGGCGACGCGGGCACCGAGTTGATGTCAGCCCTCTCAGACGCCTTGGCAGAGGAACCGCGGGCCCGCGTTGCAGGCATTATTGCTCTGACCGACGGCCGCGTGCATGACGCCAATCTGCCCGTGGACCTGCCCGCACCTTTCCACGTCGTGCTAAGCGGCGAGCAAACCGATTGGGACCGACGGCTGAGCGTGGTGGGCGCGCCTGCTTTTGCGATCATCGGGGAACCTGTTGTGCTGACCCTACGGGTCGATGATCTGGGCGCCGCGCCGCAGGCCGAAGAATTCGCCGACCTTGATATCTCGATCGGCGGCAATGAGCCTCAGCGCTTTACCGTGCCAATTGGCCAAGACCTTGAGCTGCCCATCACCTTGCCTACGGGTGGGCGCAATGTGATCCGTTTTGCGGTGCCCGAGGCCGAAGGAGAACTCACTGACCGGAACAACGCCGCAGTCATCCAGATGAACGGAGTACGCGACCGGCTGCGCGTGTTACTGGTCAGCGGTGAACCCCATGCCGGTGGGCGCACATGGCGTAATCTTCTCAAATCCGACAGTTCCGTTGATCTGGTCCATTTCACCATTCTGCGCCCACCGGAAAAACAAGATGGTGTGCCCGTGTCCGAGCTGTCCTTGATCGCCTTTCCTACCCGTGAACTATTCATGGAAAAGATCGACGATTTTGATCTGATCATCTTTGACCGCTATAAACGGCGCGGCATTCTGCCTTCTCTCTATCTTGAAAATATCGCCAATTATGTCCGCAGCGGTGGTGCCGTTCTGGTGTCTGCCGGTCCGGATTTTGCCAGCGCAGACAGCCTGTTCCGCACCCCGCTTGGTGCGGTTTTACCCGCGACTCCCACTGCGCGGGTCATTGAAGAGCCTTATGCGCCCGTTGTCTCTGATCTTGGAAGTCGCCATCCGGTGACCACCGGCCTACCGCAAAATGGCGAATGGGGCCGCTGGTTGCGCCAAATTGATGTCGCGCAAACCTCGGGTGATATGGTCATGACCGGTGTGGATGACCGTCCGCTGTTGATTCTGGATCGCGTGGAAGAGGGGCGCGTGGCCTTGCTAGCCTCTGATCAGGCGTGGTTGTGGAGCCGCGGCTATGAGGGCGGTGGTCCCCAGCTAGAGCTGTTGCGCCGTCTGGCCCATTGGATGATGGGCGAACCGGAGCTGGAAGAAGAGGCGCTGACCGCCACCGCCGAGGGCCAGAACATGAGGATCGAGCGGCGCACGCTGGCCGGCGAAGTGCCTCCGCTGATCATAACCGGCCCAGATGGCACAGTGACGGAGCTCCCCCTAAGCCCTTCCGCACCCGGCCGGTTCGATACGCTCTTTACGGGACCTGAAATCGGGCTGTACCGGCTTGAGAATGGCGATCAGGTCACGGTTATCGGTCTTGGCCCTGCTGCCCCACGCGAATTTGTCGAGACGATTGCCGATGCATCCGTGTTAGAGCCTGCGGTGACGGCCCTGCGCGGTGGGGTGAACCGGCTGGAAGACGGCCTGCCTCGTATCCGCGATGTGCGCATTGGACGCCCCGCAGCTGGCCGCGGCTGGATCGGTCTCACCCCGCGCGACGCCTATGAAACCCGCGATGTGCGCCAAACCGCGATTTTGCCAGGCTGGCTTGTCCTCTTGCTGAGCGCGTTTTTCATCACGGCAGCATGGTTGCGCGAAGGCCGCCGCTGACACAATCTGACCGCTTTATTCCGCGTATTGCTCCACGACTGAGCTGCCCCAATGCCATATTTTTGGACCAGCTTTGTAAGGCTCTCGCAACTCTCTGATAAAACCATAGAAAAATGCCCGAAATTTAGGAATAGGCTTTGCGGTTAATTCGCTACGACAGGCAGTCTTTAAGCGCATATTTACTCTCTTTGGCGCAAATGATGCTTCACGGATCGCGATATTAGAGGCCTGCATGAGCTTACAACAAAAACTCACCGAAGAACGGCGCGGCCGTTTGGCGGCTGAACGGATGTTGGAGCTTAAAAAAGCCGAACTATTTGCGGCCAATCGCAAGCTGGGCCGCCATGCGCGGCAGTTAAGTGATGAAATTGTCGATACCCGTGCGCTGGTTGAAAGCATGGGGGCAGAAAACCGCAAAGTAAAATCCGACCTACACGCAGCGCATGAAAAAATTGCTGTGGTTGAGCGGCGGCTGTGGCATTCAATTGAAACCATCAAAGACGGCTTTGCCTTTTTCGACGGTGACAACCACCTGATCATGGCCAACCAGTCGTATCTATCGGTTTTTGACGGGTTAGAGATCATGGAACCTGGTGTGAATTACGTCACGATCCTGCAAGCGCTGACCGACGAAGGCATCGTGGATCTGGGCGGGGTTGAACCGACCTTGTGGCGACAGCACATGCTTTCACGGTTCCAATCCCGCCATCCCGAACCTGTCGTGATCCAGCTTTGGAATGGCAGCTATATCAAGATGATTGATCAACGCGGACCAACAGGCGATGTTGTGTCTCTTGGTCTCGATATCACCGCTACGGTGGTTTATGAGCGGGAGCTGAACGCCGCGCGCGAAGAGGCCGAAGCGGCCAACCGCGCCAAATCAGCCTTCCTTGCGAATATGAGTCATGAAATTCGTACGCCAATGAACGGCGTCGTGGGCATGGCAGAATTGCTTGATGATACCGTTCTCGACGAAGAACAGCGATTGTTCGTGCAAACCATCAAGAACTCTGGCGAAGCCTTGTTGGTTATCATCAACGACGTTCTGGACTACTCCAAAATCGAGGCAGACCGTCTTGAACTGAATAACACCCCCTTTGACCTAGAGCGGGCGTGTCATGAAGTCATCATGCTGTTGCAGCCCATGGCCCGTGACAAATGCCTTGAACTGGTGCTCGACTACGACTTGTTCTTGCCGACCGACCTGATGGGTGATGCCGGGCGCATCCGCCAAGTGCTCACCAACCTTATCGGCAACGCGATCAAGTTCACCACCGAAGGGCATGTCAAAGTCCGCGTTACCGGTGTAGCAGATGCCAGCACAGGCACCGTGGCAGTACACGTCGCGGTCGAGGACACTGGAATCGGCATCCCATCCGATATGACCGCGCATATCTTCGGGGAATTCAATCAGGTCGAGAACGAGCGCAACCGCCAGTTTGATGGCACCGGCCTTGGTTTGTCGATCACCAAACGGCTGGTTAACCTGATGGGCGGCGACGTTTGGGTGACGTCCGAAGAAGGGGTCGGATCGTGCTTTGGCTTCCGCGTCGAGATGGCTGCCAATGGCCCGATTGATATGACCTATCCTTCACTAGCCGCACGCATTCGCCGAGTGATGGTCATAGATCACATGCAAGCCAACCGCGAGATACTGGAAGGGCAGCTTGCCCAGCTCAGACTACAAACCATCGGCGCATCCAGCAGCCAGGAAGCATTGGATCACCTCGATGACAGTATTGATATGATCATAACCGATCATAACCTCCCCAAACTGGATGCTATCAAACTACTTGCGACACTGGATGCACGGGGCATGGATATCCCCGTTCTATTGCTAAGCTCGAATTTGGCGGAGGTAAAACAGTCCCCCCTCTCGGAAAAATTTGCGGGCATGCAACAGCGCCCGTTCTCTCGTCGTGCTCTTTTCACCGAACTGGGCCGCATCGCCGCTTTAACTACCGAAAAATCACCTGTTGAGCCATCGACTGCGGTACAGGCAAACCTTCTCGGTCAGAACGCAGCACAGGCGCGCCAGATGCGGGTCCTTGCAGCAGAAGATAACCGGACGAACCAACTGGTGCTCAGCAAAATGTTGAAATCGCTCAATATTGATTTGAAGTTCGCAGGCAACGGCGAAGAAGCCGTCGCGCTTTACCAAAGCTTTGTGCCTGATCTGGTGCTTATGGATATTTCGATGCCACGTATGGATGGCAAGCAAGCCACACAAGAAATCCGCAAGATCGAAGCACATACAGGCAGGCATGTGCCAATCGTCGCCATGACGGCACATGCGTTACCCGATGATGATAAATCGATCCTTAAGGCAGGCTTGGACCACTACCTCACAAAACCGCTACGCCGCGCCGCAATCGAAGAACATGTTTTGCTTGCCCAACCCAAAGGCACCATGCCTATCAGGGAAAGCGAGGACGATATGCAAACACCCCCTGCGGTTTTCAGGCGATCACACTGAGGTAAAGATCGGCTATCGCTCGGACCGGACCCTTTTATGATCAAGACTGACCAGACGGGATCGGCTTTGCCGCGCAACACCCTCCATGCGATGCTCTGAGATAAAACCCGAACAGGTCAGGCGGCCGGTTTGCGCGCCGGCGCCATCACCTGTGTGCGCACAAACACCGGATTTGCCGCATCAGAAGCTTCAGGGTCATAGGCATAACCGCCTGTGTCGAAATCTTCGATCTGCTTGCGGGTGGTGGCCCCGCTTTCCAGCACCCAACGGGCCATTGCCCCCCGCGCGCGTTTGGCCGCCGTGCCGATCACCCGGCGCTTACCTTCCTTTTCTTCCTCAAAACGCGGGCTGATGAACTGAAGCCCGCCCAAAGCAGCCTGATCAACGGCTTTGCTATATTCGACCGAAGCAAGGTTCAGCACGATATCAGTGTCTATCTCAGATGCGTCACTGGCGATCGCCTTGGCGATTTTAGTGCCCCAGAATTTATACAGTGTTCCGGCCTCATGCCCCGGAATTTTGCGACCCATTTCCATACGGTATGCGCGCACAGCATCCGTTGGCCGCAACAATCCATAAAGCCCCGACAAAATCCGCAACCGTTGCGATCCCGCGCTTTTGCCCGCTTCATCAAGCGTGCCATAATCAAGCTCGCGGTACACATCGCCATCAAACAAAAGCGCCGCCGCACAGTCGCCTTCGGGCGTCCAATGTGCAAACCGCTCGACATTCAGTTTGGCAATATTTGCTGAAACTTTCATGATATCGCTGATCTGGTCTTGCGACCAATCGCGTGCGACTGTCACGATCTGCTGGGCTTCATCTACAAAACGGGGCGCTGTTGTGGCATGGCCAGCCGCTCTTGTTTCATTCACGTTCTTTGCTGGCGATACCAAAATGAGCACGTCGTGCCTCCGTCTAAACTGTCTATACTGTGGTCTTTTGATCCTATCTAAATCGAAAGAGACCGCTGGCAACAGGTATTATTCAGCCGTTCGCAAAACATTCAAAAACGCAGCACCGAACCGCTCGGCGCGCCGTTCTCCCAAAAGCCGCTCGATCCCGCCTGCATCCGCATTTCGCATCTGCGCCACTTTGGCCAACAGCGAAGCAGAACAGCTCAGCGGCTTATCCGTGCCCAGCGCCCCGCGCGACAATTCGGCTTGCGCCTCGAGGAGTTGGTCATAAATGCTACCCGCGTCGCGCCCCGCCAGCTTGCGCCGTTGCGGGTGCATCAGTTCAGCTTCGCCGTTGATCACCTCGAGAAATGCAGCACCGTAACTGTCGAGTTTTTTCGCACCAATGCCGCTGATCCCTGCCATCTGGTCCAGGTTTGCAGGGCGGGTTTCGGCCATCTCAATCAAGGTGCGATCGGTAAAGATGATATAGGCAGGAACTTTGGCCGCTTCGGCCAGCCCGCGCCGCTTTGCCTTGAGCGCGCTCAACAACGGCGCGTCTTCGTCAGAAACCATCGCTTTGACTGCGGGGCGGCGTGTACCGCTGCCTGCCGCCTTGATGCTGTCGCGGCGCAGGGTGATTTTCGCCTCATCGCGCAAAATAGGCAAAGCCGCATCGGTCATCCGCAATGCGCCGTGACGCGTCGGATCCGGCCGCACCAGATCACGCCCCATCATCTGCCGAAAGATCGCCTGCCATTCGGGTTTGGAGTATTCTGTACCCACACCATAGGTCGGCAACGACTGGTGCCCGCGTTGCTTGACCTTATCGGTTTCATTGCCCAGCAGAATATCAATCAGATGTCCTGCGCCGAACCATTCTTCGGTGCGCAGCATGGCCGATAGCGCCTTGCGCACAGCAGTGGTGCCATCGAAGGTCTCAACAGGGTTATCACATAGATCACAACGCCCGCAGGTGACCTCGCTTTCGTCAAAATAGCCAAGCAGCGTCTTGCGGCGGCATTCCAGCGCCTCAGCCAGCCCCAGCAGCGCGTTCAGCCGCGCGTGGTCTGCACTGCGCCGCTCCGGCGGGGCCATGCCCTCGTCAATTTGGGTGCGGCGCAGGCGGATATCTTCGGGACCAAAAAGGGTCAATGTCTCGGCCGGAGCGCCGTCACGACCCGCGCGGCCAATTTCCTGATAATAGCTCTCAATGCTTTTGGGCAGGTCAGCATGGGCCACCCAGCGGATATCCGGCTTGTCGATCCCCATGCCAAAGGCCACGGTTGCAGCAACGATCAGCCCGTCTTCTTGTTGAAAGCGCCGTTCGGCAATGCGGCGATCTTCGGCTTCCATGCCGCCGTGGTAATGGATGGCGGTCTGCCCCGCCTCGTTCAGCGCCCGCGCGATGCCTTCGGTTTTGGCCCGTGTACCGCAATAAACAATGCCCGACTGCCCACGCCGTGCGGCAGCAAAGTTCAGGATCTGGTTGCGCGGCGAATTTTTGGCCGCAAACATCAAGTGGATGTTCGGACGGTCAAACCCGCGCAAAAAGGCAGTAGGCGGCGTGCCATCAAACAGCTTTTGAACAATCTCGGCCTGCGTTTCGGCATCTGCTGTGGCGGTAAAGGCGGCCAGTGGCACACCCAGCGCGCGCTTAAGCTCTCCGATGCGCAAATAATCGGGGCGGAAATCATGGCCCCATTGGCTCACACAGTGCGCCTCATCCACCGCGATCATCGTGACGCCCACGCGTTTGAGCATCCCCATGACCGAACCCGCCGCCAAGCGTTCCGGCGCCATATACAACAACTTGAGCGTACCCGCCTCAAGCCCCTCCCAAACGGCGTCAGTTTCCTCGGGCGTATTGCCAGAGGTCAGCGCACCGGCCCCCACGCCCGCCTCTTGCAGGGCGCGGACCTGATCGCGCATCAGGGCAATCAGCGGCGAAATCACAACTGTGACCCCTTGGCGCATCATAGCAGGCAATTGGAAACAAAGGGATTTACCGCCGCCAGTCGGCATAATGGCCAGCACGTTCTCACCGGCGGTCACTGCCTCGACGATCTCTTCCTGACCGGGGCGGAAACCGTCAAAGCCGAATACATCTTTCAACAGCGGAGCAGCGCCGGACATCATAGAGCACCTGATATGAGAAAAGCAGCTTGGCCAGACTCACATATCGCACCATGAGGGGCAAGAGCGCGCGGTCGCAAATAGGTGGCGTTTTCGGCCACGTTGCCGTTAGTAAAACAGCGCCGCGTTATTGGTCAGAATGATCCGCGCCATCGCCACACCGATCAACACCACAAGAGGGGCCAGATCAAGACCGCCCATATTGGGCAGCACACGGCGGATAGGGCCGTAGATCGGCTCTAGCAGACGGTTGATACCGTACCAGACCTGCGCGACCAGCGGCTGGCGGGTGTTGAGAACCTGAAAATTGATCAACCACGACATCACCACATGTGCGATGATAAAGAACCACAAGATATTCAGCAAAAGCATCAGGATCATAAACAAAGATGTCACGGCAGTCGGTCCTTTTTCAACGGGGCTGCATAGCAGTTAATCGCGCAAGACAGAAAGGACAAGGGTGCCCCTAGGTTCGTGCTTGACGTAGATTACCTTTACATCATGAGTGCGAGGAAAGGAGTGCTGATATGTTCCCATTTGTCCGCTTGTTCAAAGATGTCTTTCTGGCCAGCCGCCAACCCCGGTTTACCGAGCTGACCCAAACCCATGTGAGCCATCACATCTGCTGGCCTCATGATCTGGATATCTTTCTTGAGCTCAATAACGGGCGCGCGCTGACGCTGTATGACCTTGGCCGCAGCGCAATGGCCGTACGTGCAGGGCTGGTTTCGGTGCTGCGCGGCGAAGGGTGGGCCATGACAATGGCTGGCACTCACACACGGTTTCGCCGCCGCATCCGCGTTATGCAGCGGTTCGAGATGCGCAACCGCACTGTATGCTGGGATGACAAATTCATCTATCTCGAACAATCCATGTGGAAAAAGGATGGCGAATGCGCAAGCCATGTTTTACTGCGCGCCGCCGTGACCGATAAGAACGGGATCGTGGCACCCTCGCGCGTTTTGGCCGCAATGGGGCAAGCCGATTTAGCCTCTCCACCGATGCCCGAATGGATCAACCAATGGACCAGTGCCGATGCCGCGCGCCCCTGGCCCCCGATGCAAGACTGATCCTGTTCTTGCATGGGACGTTCCGGCCTGCTCTATGTCGGATCAAACGGGGGACGGGTTAAATGGTCACAATTTCTCAGCGCAAGCGTATCTGGGGGTGGTATTTCTTTGACTGGGCCAGCCAACCCTACAACACCCTGCTTTTGACTTTTATATTTGGTCCTTATTTCACCAACACTCTGGCCAGCAATCTGATGGCCGACGGCTTGACCGAAGGGGCAGCGCGTGCGCAGGCCCAATCGACGTGGGGCTGGGGCCTTGCCGTGACCGGCATAATGATCGCATTTCTAGCTCCCTTGTTAGGGGCAATCGCCGATAATTCAGGCCGCAAGCTGCCTTGGATATGGTTATTCTCGGCGATGTATTTTGTTGGGTCGGCTGCGCTTTGGTGGACAGCCCCCGATAGCTTTTCGGCGCTGTGGACGCTTATGTTCTTTGGCATCGGCCTGATCGGAATGGAGTTTGCAACGATCTTCACCAACTCCTACCTGCCTGACCTTCATGAAGACCCCGATGAGTTAGGGCGCATATCCGGATCCGGTTGGGCGTTCGGTTATGTCGGCGGGTTGGTGGCGTTGGTGATCATGTTATTGCTGTTTCAGGCGACTGCAAATGGCACCACATTGGCCGGTCTCAAACCGCTATTGGGGCTGGATCATTCAACCAAAGCGGACACGCGGATCGTAGGGCCCCTGACCGCAATCTGGTTTGCCGTCTTTATGATCCCGTTCTTCGCATTCACCCGCGACACTGCAATCACGGGCGCACCGCCACTTGTCATCAAAGACAGCCTCTCCGCTCTGCTCCAAACGCTGCGCAGGCTGCCATCGCACCCATCGCTTTTGGCCTATCTCGGCTCTTCGATGTTTTACCGCGATGCGCTCAACGGCCTGTATACATTTGGCGGCATCTACGCGGCAGGCGTGTTGGGCTGGACGGTGACCCAAGTGGGCATTTTCGGCATCGTTGCCATTATTACAGGCGCCGCATTTTCGTGGATATCAGGACGTGTAGACCGCAGGCTCGGCCCCTTGCCTGTCATAGTGTTTTGCGTTCTCGCGCTGACTTTCGTATCTCTACTGATCATCACGATCACGCCTGGGTCCGTTCTGTTCATCCCGATCAAAGATGGCTCTAACATGCCCAATGTGACCTTTTTCATCGCTGGCGCGGTG
This sequence comes from Sulfitobacter sp., assembly GCF_039977885.1. Lineage (GTDB taxonomy): Bacteria > Pseudomonadota > Alphaproteobacteria > Rhodobacterales > Rhodobacteraceae > Sulfitobacter. The sequence continues at coordinate 605,879 of NZ_JBDWCI010000020.1, read as the reverse complement.
ATCGGCGCTGCAGGCGGCGCATTGCAGGCATCTTCGCGCAACATGATGACAAGACAAGCCAACCCCGACCGCATGACCGAAGCCTTTGGCCTATATGCTCTCTCCGGCAAGGCGACCTCGTTCCTTGCGCCTGCGCTCATTGCTCTGGCCAGCCAGATCACAGGAAGCCAGCGATTAGGGGTCAGCCCCGTTGTTGCGCTATTTATTATTGGATTAATTCTGCTACTCTGGGTGAAACCACGAGGGGATTTCAAATCATGAAGGCGAAAAAGCTACTTACCATCGCCGCATTGGGCATTCTGGTTGCCAGCTGTGGCGGCGCACGGGACATCAGCGGCGCAAAGGAAAAACAACCCGAATTGCCCACCATTGGCGAGCTGGCAGGCCCGCTGGCCAATGTGCAGGCGAAAAAGCTGTTTGGCACGAAATCCACCGCCTCTGCCCAGCGTCCGGCGGCCTTTGGCAGCTATGCAAAAGGCTGTATCGCCGGAGCAGAGCAATTGCCCGAAACCGGCCCCACATGGCAAGCGATGCGTCTGTCGCGCAACCGCAACTGGGGCCACCCCGAATTAATTGATATGGTCACCAAGCTAAGCCAGTTTGCCGCCCGTCAACCCGGGTGGAACGGCCTGTATATCGGTGACATGAGCCAGCCGCGCGGCGGCCCGATGCTCACGGGTCACCGCAGCCACCAGATCGGCCTCGATGCCGATATCTGGATGCTGCCACCCACATCGCTGAACCTAAGCCGCAAACAGCGTGAAAATATCTCGTCTATCTCGACGCGTCGCTCTGGCGGGGCCTATGTCAACGACGCATGGACACGTTCACATCACGAAATCATCAAAGCCGCTGCCAAAGACCCACGTGTTGAACGTATTTTCGTTTTCCCCGGGGCAAAGGTCCAGATGTGTGCTGATGAAAAAGGCGATCGTAGCTACCTGAACAAAATCCGGCCGTGGTGGGGGCATCACTATCATTTCCATGTGCGGCTGGCTTGCCCCAAAGGCGCTGCGGGTTGCCGCAATCAGGCCCCACCGCCCGCCGGTGACGGCTGCGCTGATGCGCGTCAATGGCAGGCAAATATCCTGAACCCGCCAAAGGCCGCACCGAAGCCTGCAAAACCAGCCACCCCGCGCCCTGCGCGCCGTGAACTGGTCCTTGCCGATCTTCCTGCACAATGCAAACCTGTCCTTGATTCAAAGTGATACGGATCGCCTTTGTTGTAATCTGCCTGTGCGGTAGCGCATGGGCAGAGCCTTCGTTGAAGGCAAACGGGGCGCTGCGGTGGGAGGTTGATGCCCCTTGGTTCGGTGGCTGGTCAGGGATCGAGATCACCGCATCCGGCACAAAAATGACAGCACTCAGCGATCGGGGGCAACTTGTTCAGGCGACCCTGACCCGCGATCAGGGCCGCCTCAGCAGCGTGACCATTGATCACTCTGTCCGGATTTCAGATGCGAAGGGCGGCCCGCTAAAAAAGCTGGCTGTGGATTCCGAAGGGCTTGCGATTCAGGACACAGGACGTGTGCATGTCTCGTTCGAGCACCGGCACCGGATCATGGACACCGACCCCGAGACCGGCCGTACCTCGGCATTGATCAAACTGCCCTTTCGGAAAACCATGAACAACAATGGCGGTCTTGAAGCCTTGGCCATCAGTGCCGACGGAACCTTGTTCACCCTGCCCGAAACCGCGCCACCTGATGGGGCGCCATTCCCTTTGTATGCTTATAAAGATGGTCAATGGCACGTCAGCGCGCACATTCCCCAACGCGGGCCATTCCTGCCTGTAGGTGCCGATTTCGATTCCAGCGGGCGGTTGTGGCTTCTGGAGCGTACGGTCACCCCATTGGGCTTTCGCTCTCGTGTGCGGTTGTTTGTTTTCGACGGTGACGCATCGCGGGAATATACTCTGCTCAATACGATTCCGGCCCGTTATGACAATCTCGAAGGGATCACTGCGTGGGATGATCCGAAGGGCCAAATGCATATCACGATGATCTCGGACGACAATTTTTTACCGATCCAAAGCACACAGATCGTCGACTACCTTGTCTTGGAATAAGGTTGCGCTGCGCAACAAAGCAACCTAAAGCAGCATCCGTCTGCGATTCCCGCAGGCCAAGTCGCCGCACCCTTGCTAAAAACGGTTTTTGATTATGACACGCATCCACCTACCAGGCATCCTTGCCATGGCCGCCATCGTTGTGGCCTCGAATATTCTTGTACAATTCCTGCACGGAGATTGGCTGACATGGGGGGCGTTCACCTATCCATTCGCCTTTCTGGTCACCGACCTGATGAACCGCTTTTATGGTGCTGCTGCTGCACGCCGTGTGGTGCTGATCGGGTTTGTTGTCGGCATTATCTGCTCACTGATCGGCACGCAAATCATGGGCGAATACGGCCCGCTGGTATCCGTCCGCGTCGCCATTGCCTCGGGCACCGGTTTTCTGGTGGCACAGCTTTTGGATGTGAGCATCTTTGCCGCCCTCAAAGATGGCCGCTGGTGGAAAGCACCGCTGGTCTCGACCCTTGTAGGCAGCTCGGTGGATACGATCCTTTTCTTCAGCATCGCATTTGCCAGCGCGCTTTCGTTTGTCCACCCTTCCACTGATGTATCATGGGCCTCCGAAGCAGTGCCTTTGCTTGGCCTTGGTCCCGTGGCCCCGCTTTGGGTGTCGCTGGCGGTTGCGGATTGGGGTGTGAAACTATCGCTTGCTTTGATCGCATTGTTTCCTTTCCGCCTGATCACGACACGGTTGCGGCCTGCTTAAACAGACAGCACTTGGAGATAGGCCCGATTTATTTTGAGAATTTGCTTTGAGATTTCGCATTGCTATGCGACGCTCAAGGTGAGTTCAACAAATGTAAAGGAGGTGATCTAGTGTCAAGAAATGTGCTGGAGAGAGGTGTCGGAACAGCATTGGAGGTCGTTTGCTAGGGCAGCCCCTGGTTTACTGAAATCCGATGTGGGCCTCGGTCTAACCGATCCCGCCTCCTATACAATTCGATTGGGCCGCTCTGTTATGGGGCGGCCCTTTTCGCACTCACTGCTACCGCATAACGCCCCTTCACCTTCACGCGCCGCGCGCTATGCTTTGCCCCATGTTATATATCACCGACACGATCATCTTGCAGGATTGGGAGCTCACGGAAAGCTTCATGCGCGCCTCGGGCCCTGGCGGGCAAAACGTGAACAAGGTCTCTTCAGCGGTTGAGCTGCGGTTCGAGGCCGCCAGCTCCCCATCCTTGCCTCTGCCGGTCAAGAACCGCCTCAGACGGTTGGCCGGTCGCCGTTGGACGAATGAAGGCGCTTTGGTCTTGCAATGTGACGAGACACGCAGCCAGGCCCGCAATCGCGAATTGATCCGTGAGCGGCTCAAGGAACTGATCCAGCAGGCATTGACCCCGCCCAAACGCCGTATCGCGACACGACCCACGTTAGGCTCGAAAAAACGGCGGCTGAAGGCCAAGAAAGTGCGCGGCGAGGTAAAAGCGATGCGCGGTAAGGTTGATCCGGATTGAGCGTCAGGCTTTGCGCAACAAATAGATATCCATGATCCAGCCATGATCGGCACGCGCGCGCGCACGGGTTTCGGTAATCTGCCCTGCGACCTCGGCTAGGGGGCCTTCGATGATGATTTGCTCTTTCATTCCGACATAAGCCCCCCACCAGATGTGCAGACCTGCGGGATCAATCGCCTCGAACGCGCTACCCGCATCCAGCATGACAGCAACCGTATCCACACCCACGGGCCAGCCCTCGTCTCGTAAACGGCGGCCCGTGGTCACAATAAACGGTGCGCCAATCTCATTGAGGACAGTCGCATGGGCCGCTGTTAGTGCCTGTAAGGACGTGATGCCGGGGATCACTGTCACCTGCGGCGCAGGGCTTAGCCGCGCTGCAATGCGCAGGGTGCTGTCATACAGCGACGGATCGCCCCAGACCAGCAGAGCCACGCGCGTGGCATTCGGGCAGGCCGCAATCGTATCACGCCAGACCGCCGCGATAGCATCGTGCCAATCGTCTACACGCTGGCGGTAGTCTTGGATTTTCGGGTCGCGAACAGGCAGGTCAAATTCGACGATACGGGTCTGCGCATTGGTCACCACCTCGGCGCAAATCTCGCGGCGCAGGTCGGCCAGATCGTCCTTTCCGGCCCCCTTGCGTGGAACCATGATCAAATCCTGCTCATTCATCTTGCGAATGGCTTGGAGCGTCAGATGTTCAGGGTTGCCGGTACCTATCCCGATCAAGGTCAATTGAATGCTCATGCCGGTATCCGCGCGATGGCCTTGTGTCGCAAATCGCCCAGCACGCGCGCATCGTCAAATGTGCCATCATCCGAAGCTGCGTATAGGTGTGAAAATGTCTCTAACAGGGCAAAATCAGCCTCTGTAATGTCCCCGAACAGATAGGCCGTCTTGCCGCTTGCTCTGAACGCTACGGTTTGCGCGCGCGCGCAGCCCGACATGCAGGCGACCGGTTGGACCGACAGATCAGGCAAGGCCTTGCGCGCCGCATCCAGAAACACGGTGCTGCGCTCTGTGCAGGTGGTGCAGACGTACATTATCACGTCTCAAGCTCGGCCAATGGACCGTAAAAGATCAACGCGGGCGTGGTGGTTGTGACCTGCTGAAGATGCGCCGCAAGGGTCGCGATCGTATACCGCTCGATCCGTTCGTCCGGTGTGGATACCGCTTCGGCCAGCAGCGCGGGCGTATCCGCAGGCAGCCCATGCTCAATCAACCGTGCGGCGAGCCCTGCGAAGGTGCGTTTGCCCATGTAGACAACTGTTGTGGCCAACGGATCGGCAAGGGCCGCCATATTCACATCCGGTGGCAAATCACCCGTCACATCCGCGCCTGTAATAAACTGCACACGCCGCGCCGTCAGACGCCGTGTCAAAGGGATCCCCGCTGTGGCAGCAGCTGCCGACGCACTGGTTACCCCCGGGATGATTTCAAATTCGAGCCCCGCAGCGCGCAGGGCTGTGATCTCTTCTTCTAGCCGGCCGAACATGCCGCTATCGCCGGATTTCAACCGCACGACTTTCAACCCTGCCTGCGCGTAATCCACCAGAACACGGCTCACATGGTCTTGCTTGGGCGAAGGGCGGCCCGCTCGCTTCCCCACCCCGATCAGGTCCGCATCAGCCCGCGCGTGGCTTAGGATCGGGCCGGATGACAGATCATCGAACAAGACCACATCGGCCTGCTCCAACCGCTTCACGGCCCTGACGGTCAACAGCTCGGGATCGCCCGGACCGGATGAGACAAAAGATACAAAACCGCTCATGTTCCCTCGGCAATCAAATGGAAGAACGTGCCCGACACCTGCCCGCCGCCATCATAGCGCCGGTAGGTGCCGGTTTCCGACACCACCAGATTATTGCTGTCGGTGATCCGTGCCAAGCGTTGATCGGGCTCTTCAAGGATCGTGGCATAGTGGAACTCATGCCCGCGCAATTGTGCGCCAATACCGGCCCCCGGAATCGCGGCCTCTAATGTCGCGCGCCGATAGCCAAGGTGGAATTTGCGCTTGGCAAATGATGTCTCGAGACCCAGCAATCCGGCCATCTGGTGCCGTACGCCCTCCTTGTCGACCAAGCCCGCGCCCAGCGCCATATAGCCTCCACACTCCCCATGCACTGCACGGGTTTCGGCAAAGGCTCGCAAACCGTTGCGAAAAATCTCCGCAGCCGCAAGTGTGCCTGCATGTAGCTCAGGGTAGCCCCCCGGCAGCCAACAGATATCAGCGCTATCGTCAGGTGCTTCATCGCGCAGCGGCGAGAACGGGAGCACCTCGGCCCCTGCTGCACGCCACCCTGCCAACAGATGCGGGTAAACAAAGGCAAACGCATTATCCTGCGCCAAAGCGATCCGCTGTCCCGGTGGTGTGATCTTGGCCGGCGCCGTTATCGCCTGTTGCCTGCCTGTGGCCGCGGCGCGCAGGGCGTCCAGATCGACGTGCTCAGTGACAAACGCTCCTGCATCTTCAAGAACTTCGGCAAGGTTTTCTTGTTCGCCCGCCTGCACCAGCCCCAGATGCCGCTCAGGCAGGGTGACTTCTTTGCGGCGTGGCAAGACACCCAGCACGGCGATGCCAGCCTGTTCCATGCCAACCCGCACCAAAGCCTCGTGGCGCGGCGAGGCCACACGGTTCAGCACAACCCCCGCTAATGTCACATCGGGGCGCATCATCTTGAACCCCAGCGCCGTGGCCGCGACCGATTGCGCGGCCCCCGACACATCCAGCACCAACACCACAGGCCAACCCATTTGCGCTGCGATATCCGCACTGGCCCCATTACCGGACGCGCCCTGAATCGCCACGCCGTCAAACAACCCCATAGACCCTTCCGCAAGGATCAGGTCCGCGCCTTGTGCGTTGCTGACCAACCCTTCGATGCGGGCGGTCTCCATTGACCAGCTGTCGATGTTAAACGACGCACGCCCCGATGCCGCCGAATGAAAGGCAGGATCAATATAGTCAGGTCCGCTTTTGAACGGCTGCACCGCCACGCCCTGTGCGCGGAACGCAGCGAGCAACCCTAACATGAGGGTCGTCTTGCCTGTCCCGGAGGCCGGTGCGGAAATCATAAGGCCGGGCGGTATCATTCTTGGCCCTCGGGAAAGCGTGGCTCGGTTCCTACGGGGCGGAACCGGCGGTCATAATCGCCTGCATAGAGCCTGCTTTCGCCAAACTCCTCTGCGCCGATCGCATGGCCAACAAGGATCAACGCCGTGCGCGCCATCTCTTCGCCCACTGCGGTTTGCAAGGTCGACAACGTGGCGCGGACAACGCGTTCATCCGGCCAGCTGGCCCGCCATACAACGGCCACGGGGCAGTCGGGCCCATAATGGGGTGTCAGCTCCTCAACCACACGCTCCAGCACATGCACTGACAAATGTATCGCCAACGTGGCACCGGTTGCTGCGAAATTGGCCAGCGCCTCGCCCTCGGGCATCGCTGTGGCACGGCCAGATGTACGGGTCAGGACCACCGATTGCACCACGCCAGGCAGTGTCAGCTCTGCGGATAAGGCAGCAGCGGCAGCAGCAAAGCTGGGCACACCAGGGGTGACGTCATACGGGATGCCAAGGCCGCGAAGGCGGCGCAGCTGTTCGCCCATGGCCGACCAGATCGACAGGTCACCGGAATGGATGCGTGCAACATCAAGGCCTTTTGCATGAGCGGCAGAGATTTCATCCATGATCTCGTCCAACGACAAGCGGGCAGTGTTCACGATATGCGCGCCCTCGGGACAATGCTCCAAGATACCTTCAGGCACCAAAGACCCCGCATATAAACACACAGGACAGGCCGCGATCAGGTCGCGGCCTCGCAGTGTTATCAAATCTGCCGCACCCGGCCCTGCCCCTATGAAATGTACTGTCACGCTTTTTCCCTTTGCACATCGGCCACTGCCGCCGTCGCCATTCCATCGCCCGATACCACCCGCGCCACGATCAGTACAGCCTCGGGGCCTGCCGCCGCTAATGCTGCGGCCTCGCACAGGCTCCCTGTACCGAAACGGTCCAGTATGCGTTGCGATTGCGTTGGCGTTATCATCCCGGCCATGTCCTCGGTCCGCACACCAAGGCCCGGCACAGACAATACCTGCGCCAATTCACGAAACACCGGCGCGCGGGACTTTGCGCTTTCAGTTACGATGGCATCAAAGGTTGCCTCGCCCGATGCTTCCAATGCGCGTGTCAGCGCATCCTGAAGCGATGACATGGCCGCGCCGCCGCGAAACCCGATGCCGACAATTCTCATAACTCGACACTCCACTGCACAATGGGTCGCGCAGGCGTCCAGCCACGCATCGGGCCCAGCGGCTTTGCCTCGGACACCTCAAACCGCATCAGGCTTCCCCCTTTGTCGGAATGGGCCTGCAGCAACAGCGCTTCGGTCTCAAGGGTCACACCGTTCACAACAAGCCGTGTTTTCGGTGGCAGGAGGGCATAAAGTTTCTCTAACAAGGCACTATTCGCCCCGCCGCCAATAAATACCGCATCCGGTGAGGGCTGCTTCTCGAGGTGATCCGCGCTATTGCCTTCTAACACCTGCATCAGATGTGACAGGCCGAAATCCTCGATGTTGCGGGTAATGTTGGCAACCCTGCTGGCGTGTTTTTCAAATGCGATTGCCCGCCCGCCTGCGAGGCACCATTCCACTGAAATAGAGCCTGATCCGGCACCGATATCCCACAACAACGCACCCGGACGCGGGGCAAGCGCGCTGAGCGTAACTGCGCGGATGGGACGTTTGGTAACCTGGCCGTCATGCGCAAAATTGTCATCGGGCAAGCCGGACGCGCGCGGCAGGCCAACCCCTGCTGGCAACTGCACCGCAACGGCGACGGGGGCGGTAATATCGGTAAGGTCAAAACCTTCGGCACTCGTGTCGCGGATGCGTTCATGGGGACCGCCCAGCCGCTCCATCACGCTCAGCACAGCAGCACCCGCATTCATACTGCATAGCCACGCTGCCAGCTCGGCTGGAGCATCGCCATCCCGCATCAAGCATATCATCCGGCCATAGGGCGACAACACGCCACGCAGACGCGCCAAAGGTGCCGCATGCAAGCCATGGCAAGTGATCTCTTCCATTCGCCAGCCAAGTGCAGCAGCAGCAAGTGTAAATGTCGAAGGGGCCGGATAAGCGCGCCATTCCCCACGCTCCAAATCGCGCACAAGGCTCCCTCCCGCACCATGCCAGAACGGATCACCCGAGGCGAGCACGGCAACCCGCTGCCCGCGGCAGGCCAAAACGGGGGCTGTAGAAAACGGTACCGGCCACGCCTGCCCCTTATCACCAACCCCTGCCAATGCGAGGTGGCGGGGGCCGCCAAAGACGATGTCTGCGGCGTCAATGGCCGCGCGGCTTGCGGGGGGGAGGCCCTCCGCGCTATCCTCATTTACACCGATAATACTGAGCCAAGGATCACCCATCATGCGCGTCCTTCTTTTGGGCGGTACGACTGAGGCAAGCCAATTGGCCCAAGCCCTGCATACCGCCGGAATAGAGACTGTTTTTTCCTATGCAGGCCGGACCAATGCGCCTGTGGCGCAACCGGTGCCGGTGCGTGTGGGCGGTTTTGGCGGAGTGGCGGGGCTGATGGAATACCTCGTGGCGGAGGGGATCAGCCATGTGGTCGACGCCACGCATCCCTTTGCAAATACGATGGCACACAATGTGCACCAAGCGTGCACCGCGCGTACACTGCCCTTGATGAGATTGGAACGCCCTGCTTGGGCGCTGCAACATGGCGATGATTGGCGTTCGGTTCCCGATATCGCTAGTGTTTGTGCTGCACTTCCCGATACGCCCGCACGCGTTTTTCTGGCTATTGGCCGGATGCATATCGATCAATTCGCCGCGCAGCCGCAGCACCACTATGTGCTGCGCTTGGTGGACCATCCCACAGCGCCCATTCCTTTGCCCAATCACAGCGTGATCGTCGCACGCGGGCCTTTTGATGTGGTCGCTGACAAGGCGCTGATGCTTACGCATGGCATTGAATATCTTGTTGCCAAAAATGCCGGTGGCAGTGGGGCTGCGGCCAAAATTACTGCCGCGCGCGATTTGGGCCTGCCGGTCATCATGATCGACCGCCCGCATCGTCCCAATACCGTCAAAGCGTCCGATATAGAGACTGTTTTGCATTGGCTGCGTCATGACGCCGAGCGCGGTGTGTAAACATAGGGGCCGACGCAGCGCGTGGCAGAATTGCCGACCAGCACAACAGTACGCATATCTGCCATTTCCTCGGTCGCCTCACCCAGCGTGACGGTATTCAGGGTCTGATCCGCGTGGCTGACGTTGCGCGCGAATGTGATCAACCGGTCCTGCCCGCATTCTTCGCGCAAAATCTCTAATGCTTGGCCGAACTGATGGGGGCGCGATTTGGAGCGGGGATTATAGAAGGCCATCGCAAAATCGGCGCGGGACGCCATGCGCAAACGATGCGCGATCATTTCCCACGGTTTGAGGTTGTCGCTGAGATTGATCGTGCAAAAGTCATGGCCCAATGGCGCGCCGGCAGCAGCGGCAGCGGCCAGCATTGCAGTAATACCGGGATGAACAGTGATCGGCACATCTGCAAACTGCGGCTGTGCCTCGAGCGCTTCGAATACGGCTGACGCCATCGCGAACACCCCTGGATCACCGGAGGAGACAACAACCACGCGCGCACCTTGCTGTGCGATGCTCAGCGCATGGGTGGCGCGGTCCATCTCGACGCGATTATCGGTGGCGTGCAGGGTCAGCCCCTCACGCGGGGCGATGCGTTTGACGTAGGGGATATAGCCGATGATATCGGTGGCTTGGTCAATCACCTCGCGCACTTCTGGTGTCACCAGTGTTTCGCGCCCCGGACCAAGCCCTACGATCGAGACCCAGCCGCTCATGCCTCGTCTGCCTCGGGGCGGCGGCCGTGGCCGTGCACCAGTACGATTGCGAAATAAGGGCAGTCGTCATCTGCAACATCGGACAGTTTGGCGATCCGTTCTTGGGGCATTGTGCCTTTTTCCACCAGCCACGCATCATCAAGCCGCCCTGTGGCCTTTAATGCGGCTCTAACACGTGGCATGTTGCGCCCTGTTTTCATGATCACCAGCGCATCGGCGCGCTGCATATGGGCGATCAGGTCTTCGTCAGGCAGGGTCGCCATCAGCACGCTAAGGACATCATCGCCCCATGTGAACGGCATATCGAGACTGTTCCAACAGCCGACCATGCCGGGGATTGCGGGCAGCACCTCGACCTCGGCGCGGCCCTGAAGGCGGGTGTGCAGATGCATAAAGGAGCCGTAGAAAAACGGGTCTCCCTCACAGAGCACAACAACCTCGTGCTCCTTAGAGAGTGCCTCGAGCTTATCGGCCCATTCGGCGTAGAATGCGACCATCAGCTGCTTGTAGCCCTCCGAACCGAAATGCAGCTCGGTCGTGACAGGGTATTCCATCGGATATTCGATCACATCGTCGCGCAGCATGCCGTTGACGATGGTACGGGCCTGACCGGCACGGCCTTTTTTACGAAAATAGGCCACATGGCGTGCGCCGCGAATGGCACGGTCGGATTTCACGCTCATCAGTTCTGGATCACCGGGGCCGAGGCCCGCGCAAATGACTTTTCCCATGTTCTACTCCACCCTGCTGGCAAGCGCGTTGATCGCGGCCACCGTCATGGCAGAGCCGCCAAGCCGTCCTTTGACGATCATCGACGGGACAGGTGGGGCAGCCATCAGCGCGTCTTTGCTCTCGGCCGCGCCGATAAAGCCGACAGGGCAGCCGATGATGGCGGCAGGACGCGGGCAGTTTGGATCTTCGAGCATGTTGAGGAGATGGAACAGGGCCGTGGGCGCGTTGCCGATGGCGACCAAGGCCCCTTCAAGGTGGGGACGCCAAAGCTCAAGCGCGGCGGCAGAGCGGGTGTTGCCCATCTCTTTTGCCATGTCTGGCACGCGTTCGTCCCGCAGGGTGCAGAGGACTTCGTTCTCACGCGGCAGACGTTTGCGGGTGACGCCTTCGCTGACCATATAAGCGTCGCAGAGGATTGGCGCACCATCTTCGAGGGCGGCACGCGCAGCGATTGCCATGTCGGGCGAGAAGTGAATGAATTCTTCGAGCCCGACCATACCGGCAGCATGGATCATACGCACGGCGACGATCTCTTCTTCGGGGGTGAAGCGGTCCAGTGCGGCCTCGGCACGGATGGTGGCAAAGGACTGGCGGTAAATCTCGGCACCGTCGGTGATATAGCTATGGGGCATGTTACAAATGGTCTTTCAATGCATCGGCGGACAAACCGTTATGCTGTGGTGGGTCAGATGCTTTTCCGTCTCTAATAAGGGCAAAGCCGTCTGTTTGTGCGGTTATGGTCAATGGTGCAGGGCGCGGGTGCGCGCATCCCTTGGAGCAGCCCGAGATATGCAGCGTCTTATGGTCTCCAAGATGCGGAGCAAGGTGTTGCGCAAGTTTGTGCGTGTCACCAAGACCTTGGGAACAGCGCGGGGCACCTGTGCAGGCTGTTATCCGCAAAAACGGATTATTAGGGTCTGTTATCACGCCTGCGACATCGGGAAGCTGTCGCGCGCTTTCGACCAGTACCAGACGCCAAGGCGTCAGACGCAGCCCACCGTGTTTGGCGAGCGTCGAGAGTGTTTCGACCTGCATCTTGCCAAAGGCAAGACCAACAAGCGCGCCATGGGGTGTATAGCCGGGCTTTGGCGTGGCACGGCCTGCCTGCCGCGGGATGAACGCACCATCGGGAATGCGGCCATCGGCAATCACCTGTTTCATGCGGGTGGCACCGCCTGCGTTTTCTATAAACCAATGCGCCAGCGAAAGAGCAGCCTCGATCGCTGTATCCACGGTGACCGGCCTGCCTTGGGCCATACCGTCAGCCACCAACATCAACCCGCCGCCTGCATCCCGTTCAAACCGGATATCCGCAGAGGCGTTTTGCAGGACAGGCTCGGCGCCTGTGTCGATGGCGAAACCGAATTTCCCCGGCAGATCGGGGGCATTTGCCAAGGCAAGCTGCTCGGTCAGGAGCGCAGACAAGACTTCGGCGTCTTCACCGGGGCGCCAAAAGGGGGTCACAAGGATATTGCGGCGGCTTTCAATTTCGGGCGTGGGGTCAATCAGGCCCATGGCCGTCAGCCCTTCGATAAGCGGTGCGTGGCTGTCTTCGCGCACACCTCTGATCTGGATGTTGCCGCGGCTGGATAGATCGAGCAGGCCATTACCATGGGCTGCTGCAAGTGAGGCAATCCCGTCCGCTTGTGCCCGCCGCAGGCGACCGCCAAAGGGGCGCACGCGCACCACCAGACCATCACCCGACATCATCGGACGCAGCGCACCGGGGCACCAGCCTTTGACTTTATGTGTGGCGGTCATTCTACGGCCTCCATGGCGGCAGTGATTGAGTTGCGGCGCGTGACCCACAGCCCTGCATCGCGTAGCGCGGCAAACCGGTTGCGCATTTCTGCCAACGCTTGCGGGTTTTCAGCCTCCAGAAAGGCGACCAGATCGTCACGGCCCAGCGTTGCGTCAAAGTACAGATCAAACAGATGCGCGGGTACGTTATGCGTTAGATGCGCAAAGGCGGCAAGATTGTCCAGCGTGGCTGCGATTTCCGCACCGCCGCGAAAGCCGTGGCGCATCATACCATTGGCCCAATCGGGATTGGCCGCGCGGGCGCGCACCACTCGGGCGATTTCTTCGGGCATGGTGCGGGAGCGCGGCGCGCCTATGCGGGTGCTGTCCACATGATAGAGCGCAGGCTCTGGCGCGCCGAGATGCGCCATGGCGGCAGCGAACCCGCCTTCATGGCTGGCGTAATCCGATGAGAGCAGCACATCCGTTTCGGTCAAATCCTGAACATGGGCAAAGCCGTCCGCCGCGAGCAGGCGCGCCTCAAGCCCGGCCCGGTCAGCCTGCGCATCGCCTTTGGCATCCAGCGCCCATTCGGACCCTTTCAGCCATGCCTCCCCCGCGGCAGAGCGCCCTTCGGGAGAGTAATCTTGAAGGGCCGCTTCCATATTCATGCCGTAAAGCCCCGGTTTAGGGCCATATACGCGAGAGGTTTTCTGTTTATAGGGATTCATGTCCTCCGCCTCTTCGCGTTCGGACAATGCGGAAGTGCCTGCTTCGAACAGGCCCGCCAAACCCGGAAAGATATCGCGGAAGAGCCCCGAAATGCGCAGCGTCACGTCAATGCGCGGGCGGTCCAACAGGGTCAGCGGCAGGATCTCAAAGCCCGACACCCGCTCTGATCCGTCATCCCATTTGGGCGCGAGGCCAGCAAGGTGCATGGCCATGGCCACCTCTTCCCCTGCTGTGCGCATGGTCGCCGAGCCCCAAAGATCGACCACCAGCCCTTTGGGCCAATCGCCATTGTCCTGCAGGTGACGCCGCAGCAGTTCTTCGGCAAGTTTGACGCCCTGCGCATAGGCCGCACGGGACGGCACCGCGCGCGGATCAACGGAATAAAGGTTGCGCCCCGTTGGCAGCACATCAGATCGCCCACGGTAGGGGGAGCCAGACGGGCCAGACGACACGCGGCGACCAGCGAGCGCGGTAAGCAACCCGTCATTTTCGCCCTCAGCGCCGCCAAAGACGTGCAGCCCATCACCGTATTGGCTTTCTTTAATGTCACAGACAAAAGCGTCGATGCGGGTGATTGCTTCGGCCTCGCAGGAGTCTGCGTTTAGCCCAAGGTCCTGTTCAACGCCTGCGGCCTGTGCCTCTTCGCGGATCGTGCTGACAAGGCGGTCACGGCGCGCAGGATCAAGCCCGTCCGCAGTGGAATATTCATCCAGCAGACGCTCCAATCGCAACAGGGCATCAGGCGTTTCGCTGTCTTTCATCGGAGGGGGGATGTGGCCGAGGGTCACAGCGCCAATGCGGCGTTTGGCTTGGGCCGCCTCTCCCGGATCATTGACGATGAAGGGGTAGATCACGGGCAGATCGCCGGTGAGGACTTCGGGCCAGCAATCTTCGGAAAGCGCCACTGCCTTGCCCGGCAGCCATTCCAGCGTGCCATGGGCACCGATGTGAACCAGCGCGTGATGCCCCTGTGCGCGCAGCCACAAATAGAACGCCACATAGGAGTGGCGCGGGACGCGGGCCAGATCGTGATAATCAGTATCGCGGGCGGCAATAGCGCCGCGTTCCGGCTGGAGCGCCACAAGCGCATTGCCGCAGACCTGCGCGGGGAAATGAAATGCGCCATCTTTGAACAATGGATCATCCTGCGGCCCGCCCCATGCAGTCTCTAGATCGCGGCGCAGCGCCTTGGGAATAGCCTCTAACGCGGCAGCATAGGCTTCAAGGGGCCAAGCGATGTGGTTGCGCGTCAGAGTTTTGCCAAAGCCGATCGTAGGCGTGACCGCATAGTCGTTATGCGCCAGTGTCAGCAACATATCCTCGGCGCTGGCCAGCGCATCAAGGCCCACGGCATGGGCGATCTGGTCGTCGCGTCCGGGGTAGGTAGAAAGAACAAGCGCCAGTTTGCGCTTGTTAGGCTCTGTTTTTGCCAACCGCAGCCAACCTTCAATCCGGTTTACCACCGCCTCGATCCGGTCCGCATGTGCGCGGTGGGAAAAGCGGGAATATTGCAGATCAGGGTCTTTTTTCTCGGGCGCTTTGAAGCTGATCACACCGGCAAAGAGGCGCCCGTCGACTTCGGGCAAGACAACATGCATGGCAAGATCCGCAGGCGACAGGCCACGCTCGGATTCTGCCCATTCTTTCTTGCGGGCGGTTGATAGGGCGACCTGAAACACAGGGCACCCCGCACCGTCCAGCGGAGAGGTGCCATCGGTGCCACGACCTGAAAAAGCGGTCGCGTTCATAATGGCCTTTGGCGCGAGCTGCGCCAGCGCCGAGGGCAGGAAATCGCGCGCGATTGGTGATTTGAGAGAAGGGGCAAAAAGGCCAATGGCGTTATGCCCACGGTCGCGCAGGTTGCGGATCAGCGCATCTATGGGCGCGGTATCGGCAGCGGTGAGGTAGCTGCGATAGAAGGTCACGGCGATCGTATCGCCTGCGGTATCAATGAAGGGCAAAACCCCTTTGTCAGGGTCGTAAAACCCGCAATCTGGGACTGATTTTGCGCCCAACACCGGCCCTGCGTAAAGACCTGCGGCGAGAGCAAGCTGTGCCAAGGCCGCTTGGGCGGCAACGGCACCGCCTGCATCACACAGATGTTGCAGGCGGCGCAGGGTCGATGTGGGGAGGGTTGAGTGGGCGTCAAGCGCCGGATCTTCGCGGCCATCCGCAGGCAGCACGGCCAATGCGATGCCTTCGCGGCGGGCGAAATCCTGTACCTGCATGATGCCATAGGGCCAGTAGTTTTCACCCCCGATAAGCCGGATCAGGATGCCTTTTACCCCTGTTAGGGTCTGTTCTACATAGTTGTCGACCGAAGCCGGATGGCGCAGCGCCGTGAGGTTGCACAGGCGCAGCGTCGGCAGGCCGCCATCTGCGCGGTGCCAGCCTGCCGCGAAAGCGCCAAGGTCACTGTCGGAGAACGAGAGCACCACCAGATCGGCAGGCGTTTGCCCGGGATCATAGGGGGTCTCGGTATCCTCAAGCCCGTGGCTTTCGCGGAAGACGACATGCATGGGTTTATGCGCCCAGAACCGCGTGGATGGCGGCGGGGTCTACGTGGTCATGCTCGGCGATCACCACCAGCGCGCCATTGCGCGGCTCGCCCCCCCAAGGGCGGTCGAATTGGTGACGCACACGCGCGCCAACGGCTTGGACCAACAGGCGCATGGGTTTGCCTTGCACGGCGACATAGCCTTTGACACGCAGAATATGCTGCTCGGTCGCCAGCTTTTCGATGGCAGCGACCAGTGTTGCGGCGTCGTCGATTTCGGGCATGGGGACAACGATTGTCTCAAAGTCGTCATGTTCGTGATCATGGTGGCCGTCATGATGCGAAGGGCGCGCGGCAAGGTCGTCTTCGGCTTTTGCATCAAGACCCAGCACCACATTTGCGTCAATCACGCCTTCGGCCATCTCGAGGATCGGGATTTTGCGAGGGCTTTCCGCTTCGATCACTGCGCGGGCTTTGGCGAGACCTTCGGGGCCTGCAAGATCGGCCTTGGACATCAGGATAATGTCGGCGCAGCTGATCTGGTCCTCGAACACTTCGGCAAGCGGTGTGTCGTGATCAAGGCTGTCATCGGCGCGGCGTTGTTCGTCCACGGCATGCACATCCGAGGCAAATCTACCTGCGGCAACCGCTTCGGCATCGGCAAGGGCGATCACCCCATCAACGGTGATTTTAGAGCGGATCGCGGGCCAGTCGAAAGCTTTGAGCAGAGGTTTCGGCAGGGCAAGGCCGGAGGTCTCGATCAGGATGTGGTCGGGACGCTCGGGCAGCGCCATCAGCGCCTCGATGGTCGGGATAAAGTCATCGGCCACGGTGCAGCAGATGCAACCATTGGCCAGCTCGACGATATTCTCGGCGGGGCAATCAGGGATCGCGCAGGAGCGCAGGATATCGCCGTCCACGCCAACTGTGCCGAATTCATTGACGAGAACCGCAAGGCGGCGACCGCCAGCGTTCTGCATCAGGTGGCGGATCAATGTGGTTTTACCGGCACCGAGAAAGCCGGTGATGACGGTGACGGGGATTTTTGACAGGTCGCTCATTCGGCAGCCTCCAGTGGAAGGGTAAATGCGGGAATCCGCGCAACGGATTGCTTGCGGAAGATAACAGGGCGTTCGCGCCATGGAACAAGGCCGTCGTCTGTGGCGGCGTAAGCTGCGGCACCGGCGAGGATCTCTGGCGCGTCTTCTTCGGTCATATGGCCGTAGACATAGGTCCATTTCCCCGGTTCGGACAGGGCAACAGCAGCGCCGGTTTTACAGGCAGACAGGCATTCGACGCCGACAATCTGCACGCCGTCAGGGGCACCTGTTGTTTCTAATGCACGGTGCAGCCGCGCGCCGGGGCGCTGGCTGTCGTCTTCATGTGCTTCGCCCGATTTGCAGGTGGTGCAGACGTAAAGAATAGTACTCATCGTATCGCTCCAATGCTTGGGGTTAATCGACGGTGATCGTTTGTTTCGCTGAAATCGGCTGACCGTTCACCGCGAGGGGGCGGTGATCATTGCTGTTGAGCGTGACAGAGATTTCTACCGCGCCCTTAGGCAGTTGATCAAGGTGCATCCATGCCCCGTAGAGCCGCCCGAGCTTGACCCCGTTTGCATAAACATGGGCATGACCTTCGCCGTCAATATGGCCCTTGCTGGCCTCTTGAGGGGCAAAGGTAAAATTGGTCGGCATGACGTGTAGATTATAGCCTGACATCGGGTCTTTGGTCACCGCAATCTCGAGCGTTGGCGCATCTGCGGCGGCGACGTCCAGTGGCGTGTCATGCATGGCCGCATGATCGCCGCCGCCATGCCCCATTGCCGCGTGATCCACCGCACCGTGGCTGGCGTGATCGTGACCGTCCAGCGTGATGCCATTCGCGGCGGCGTAGACGAAACCGCCTGCGCCGCCGAAGGTTAACCCGATTAGGAAAAGGACAAGTGTTCGCATCTTATTTCTCCTAATCCGCGCGCCGCTGTTCCTTGTCGAGGAAGTAGGCAGATGCACATCCCAACAAAACCCAAGCAGCCAGACCAACACCAAGAGCACGCGCAGCAAAGAGTGCGGCGATTTCTGGCGGGACCGGACCGACCAGCACGTCCGGCTCAGGGGCGCCGATCACATGCGGTGCGGCCAGCAGAATGATGGAAATACCCCACATCATCCAATTGCGCCCGAAGGCCAGCAACCACATGGCAATCCCTGCGGATATGACGGTCGCGAACCACCAGATCTGGCGCGCACCTACGTCCGCCGCCGCAACGCCTGGCACTTCGGGGGCCAGCGTGAAACCGGGTGCAAAATGCGCAGAGACAAAGCCTGCGACACCCCAGATGATCCCGGTGCGGGCGTTGACGTCTGCCCCCCGCTCTTCGGCGAGCAGCATCAGGGCCACCAGCATCATGGCATAGCCGGTGTAGGTTAGCATGGTGAAGACAACGCTCAGCAGGTCACGCACAGGATCAAACCCCGGCAGATCGGGGTGGGCGCTAACAGCCGCCGCGCCAAAGTGCACAAGGTCCCCGCCCTCGTAAAGCTCGGCGTGAAGCAATACAGGCTGAACAAACAAAAGCTGCAGCAGGCCGGCAATCAGACCTGCAGCAGCACCAGCGAACAACGCGCTGGTCAACAATTTAGAAAGCATGGCTTAGTGGCAGGGAAAGCCGGTCGCGTGACGCATGTCGTGGGCAGCGTCGTGCAACGTGTTGGCCTGCAAATGGCCGGTCATGGTGATCATGGCAACGCCAAGCACCAGCGCAAAAAGCGCAGGCATCGTTGCAGTACGGCTGGCAGCTACAGCTTTAACTTCGGTCTTCATCATTCTTCTCCTCGTCGTCACACCCGACGACATGTTGATTCCACTTCGCCCGGCAGGTCTCCTGGCTCGCGGGTCGTGGCCTTTGCCTGCCTTCCCAGCCCTTTTGGGGGCAAGTGGCGTGTGGACAAAGGCTCACCGCTTACAGTCGCGGGGGCGGCTTCAGATCAGATTTAACCCTACTGAATTCCCTTTTTCGGTCCCCAAAAGGACACCAAGCACGGTCAGTTATGCGGATTCCCCCAAGCGGCGCAAGACAAATCACAAGGAAAAGACGCTTTGGGCCGATCCCTTCCGACAACCGGACCATTCCCGACACTTCATAGTGCAATGAAGACAACTCGTGCCTTTCTGCGGCCCGATGCGCCCTTGGGCATTAATCGGGCTTAGGAATTTTCCGGCAATAAAGTTCAAGCTTATGATGCACGACATCATAGCCCAGCGCGCGGGCAATTTCATCCTGAAGCTGCTCGATCTTGTCGGATTGGAATTCGATCACCTCTCCGGTGTCTACGTCCAGAATGTGATCATGGTGGTCTTCCTGGGTTGTCTCAAACCGCGCGCCGCCGCCCTCAAAGGCATGGCGGTGCACCACGCCACCTTCTTCAAGCACAGACAGGGTGCGGTATACTGTGGCCAAAGAGACCGAAGGCTCGACCAGTTTCGCGCGCTCGTGCAGCTCGACCGCGTCGGGATGGTCATCTGCATCGGCAAGCACGCCCAGCAATGCAATTCGTTGGCGGGTGACGCGAATCCCCGCCTTGCGCAGCGCCGCGGTCATTTTTTCGGTCTTGTCGGTCTCGCTGCTCATTATTCGCGCCCTATATTCGCATCAACTTACTATCTTTGAGAATCGTTATCATTCTTATTTACAGTTGTGAATGGTTCTCATAAGCATTTAAGTACAGAATTTATAGGAGAACACCGTGCCGATGTTTGTCAAATCCTTGAAAACCCTCGCCATTACAGCCCTTGTCACAACCGTGGGCAGTGCTGCCTTTGCAGATGAGAAATTCAAGGCGGTCACGACCTTCACCGTTATTGCCGACATGGCGCGCAATGTGGCGGGTGACGCGGCAGATGTGGAAAGCATCACCAAGCCCGGGGCCGAGATCCACGGTTACGCGCCGACCCCGCGCGATATCATCCGCGCGCAGGACGCAGATCTGATATTATGGAACGGCCTGAACCTTGAGCTTTGGTTCGAGCAATTCCTGTCGAACCTGCGCGATGTGCCTGCGGCTACGCTCACGGACGGGATTGAACCGATGAGCATTACCGAGGGCGAATATGACGGCAAGCCGAACCCCCACGCATGGATGGGGTTGGATAATGCGCTGGTTTACGTGGATAATATCCGCGACGCATTTGCAGAGCACGACCCCGACAACGCCGAGGTCTATGCCGCCAATGCCGAGCGGTACAAGGCCGAGATTACAGCGGCAATTGCACCATTGCGTGACGCCGTGCGCGCCTTGCCCGAAGATCAGCGGTGGCTTGCGACCTGCGAAGGCGCATTCAGCTATCTGATCCGCGATTTCGGTATGAAAGAACTGTATCTGTGGCCGATCAACGCCGACCAGCAGGGAACGCCCCAGCAAGTGCGCAAGGTGATCGACACGGTCCGCAGTGAGAAAATCCCAGCAGTGTTTTGCGAATCCACTGTCTCGCAGTCTCCCGCCCAACAGGTCGCGCGGGAGACCGGCGCCCATTATGGCGGCGTATTGTATGTGGACAGCATCACACAAGCGGACGGGCCGGTGCCGACCTATCTGGACCTACTGCGGGTAACATCGGAAACCATCGTTGAGGGTCTCACCCAATGAGTGAAGGCATCCGCGCGCATGATGTGACTGTCACCTACCGAAACGGGCATACCGCATTGCGAGATGCCTCGTTCGAGATCCCTGCCGGTACGATTACCGCTTTGGTCGGTGTGAATGGCGCGGGTAAATCGACCCTATTCAAGGCAATTATGGGTTTTGTGCCTGCGGCAAAGGGTGAGATTTCCGTGCTCGGGATGCCCGTCAAAGAGGCGCTAAAGCGCAATATCGTTGCCTATGTCCCGCAGTCCGAAGAGGTTGATTGGTCCTTTCCGGTATTGGTCGAAGACGTTGTGATGATGGGCCGTTACGGCCATATGGGGTTCTTCCGTCACCCCAAAGCGGCTGATCATGCGGCGGTCGCGGATGCTTTGGCGCGGGTGAATATGTCCGATTTCCGGCACCGCCAGATTGGCGAGCTGTCGGGCGGGCAGCGCAAGCGGGTGTTTCTCGCACGTGCGCTTGCTCAGGAGGGGCAGGTGATCCTGCTCGACGAGCCGTTCACCGGCGTGGATGTCCAGACCGAAGACCAGATCATCGCGCTCCTACGCGAGATGCGCGATGAGGGGCGGGTGATGCTGGTTTCAACCCACAACCTAGGCTCTGTTCCCGAGTTTTGTGACCGCACGGTCTTGGTAAAAGAAACCGTACTGGCCTATGGCACCACCGAAGAGACATTTACCCACGACAATCTCGAAATCGCCTTTGGTGGTGTGCTGCGCCACTTTGTCCTTAGCGGCTCTGACCTGCATGACGATGATGATGCCCGTTCGGTACGCGTGATTACCGACGACGAGCGGCCCTTTGTTGTCTACGCCGACGAGACCACCAAAGCCGCGGCCAAAAAGGAAGAGATTTCGTGATGGAAACTCTGCTGCTGCCGTTTTCTTACGGGTATATGTTTAACGCGATGTGGGTGAGCGCGCTGGTTGGCGGGGTCTGTGCCTTTTTGTCCGCCTATCTGATGCTGAAAGGCTGGTCGCTGATTGGTGACGCGCTGAGCCACTCGATCGTGCCCGGCGTCGCCGGAGCCTATATGCTGGGGCTGCCGTTTGCTTTGGGTGCCTTTGTCGCAGGCGGGCTTGCTGCAGGGGCGATGTTGTTTCTCAACCAGCGGTCAGGGCTGAAGGAAGACACAATCATCGGGCTGATTTTCACCTCGTTCTTCGGGCTGGGTCTGTTCATGGTGTCGCTGTCCCCGACATCGGTCAGTGTCCAGACGATCACGATGGGGAATATCCTTGCCATCACGCCCTCGGACACGCTGCAGCTGGCGATCATCGGCTTTGTCACGCTGGCGATTTTGCTGGCCAAGTGGAAAGATCTGATGGTGACGTTCTTTGACGAAAGCCACGCGCGATCCATCGGGTTGAAACCCGAATTGTTGAAGGTGATATTTTTCATGTTGCTGTCGGCCTCTTGCGTGGCGGCGCTACAGACAGTCGGGGCGTTTTTGGTGATTGCCATGGTCGTGACACCCGGCGCTACAGCCTATCTAATCACCGACCGCTTTCCGCGGTTATTGGTGATGAGTGTGTCCATCGGTGCGCTCACATCCTTTGTCGGGGCTTATCTGAGCTTTTTTCTGGACGGTGCGACCGGTGGCATCATCGTGAGCCTTCAGACACTTATCTTCCTTGTGGCTTTTGTTTTTGCCCCCAAGCACGGGTATCTGACCGCAAGGCGCAAAGCACGTGAGGCCTTGCTGCCATGATCGAGACCTTACTCCAGCCGTTTCAGTTCCCATTCATGCAGAATGCCTTTTTCATCATGATGATGATCGCTGTACCGACCAGCCTACTGTCATGTTATATGGTGCTCAAAGGGTGGTCGTTGATGGGTGATGCTATCAGCCATGCGGTACTGCCCGGCGTGGTGGGTGCCTATATCTTTGGCATTCCGTTGATAATCGGCGCATTTTGTGCCGGCATGTTCTGTGCGCTCATGACCGGGTTTTTATCTGATAACAGCCGGGTAAAGCAGGATACCGTTATGGGCATCGTCTTTTCCGGCATGTTCGGTTTCGGGATCGTTATGTACACTAAAGTCTCGACCGCAGTGCATTTGGACCACATCCTGTTCGGGAACATGTTGGGCGTCGGGCAGGCCGATCTTTGGACTGCGGGGCTGGTTACGCTTTTCGTAAGTATCATTCTGATTGCCAAACAGCGCGACCTGATGCTGCACGCTTTTGACCCTGTGCAGGCGCAGGCAGTAGGGTTGCGCGTGGGTTGGCTGCATTACGGCCTACTGGCGATGATCTCGCTCACGATTGTGGCGACCCTATCCGCCGTGGGGATCATTTTGTCTATCGGACTATTGATTGCGCCGGGGGCGATTGCGTTTCTGGCAACGCAGCAATTCAAGCGGATGCTTCCCATTGCCGTTGCCGTGACAATGTTCGCGGGTGTGCTGGGCGTTTATGCGAGCTTCTACATCGACAGCGCGCCGGCCCCTACGATCATTCTGATCCTCACAGCAATTTTCATCGCGGCCTTTGTCCGTGCCAATATCCTCACCCGCAAGCGGAGCAACGCGGGCTAGCCGTCACACAATAACGTCCTGTACCGTCTGTTCACCCACACCGAAGACCCGCTTGTAGCGCTCGATCTCGTCTGTGGGGCCCATCGCCTTGTTGGGATTGTCCGACAGTTTGACAGTTGGGTTACCATTCGCGCTGACCGCTTTGCAAACAAGGCTGAAGGGGGCCAGCGCATCCTCGGGGACCAGCTCGCGGAAATCATTAGTCAACAGCGTACCCCAACCAAATGAGATTGCCGTTTTGCCAGCGAACTGGGCATGCAGTTCCTGAATTTTTGCCACGTCGAGGCCATCGCTAAAGATCAGGCGCTTTTTACGAGGATCTTCGCCGCGCGCCTTCCACCAGTCAATTGCCTGTTGCGCTGCGGTGGCCGGATCACCGCTGTCGATGCGGATGCCCGTCCAACCGGCAAGCCAGTCGGGCGCATTGTCCAGAAACCCTTGAGAGCCGTAGGTATCGGGCAGAATGATGCGCAGATTGCCCTCATGCTCGGCGTGCCAATCCTCCAGCACGCTGTAGGGCGCTTGAAAAAGCTCTTCATCCGTCTTGGCCAACGCGGCATAGACCATGGGCAGCTCGTGGGCATTGGTGCCGATTGCTTCCAGTTCCCGCTTCATGGCGATCTTACAATTGGAAGTACCGGTGAATTTTGCCCCCAGCCCTTCGTTCATGGCTTGCACACACCAATCCTGCCACAAAAAGCTATGGCGGCGGCGGGTGCCGAAATCGGCGATCGACAGGTCCGGTATATCGCGCAGCGCTTTGACTTTTTCCCATACACGGGTCATCGCACGGGCATAGAGCACTTGCAGCTCGAACTTCTCCATTTTGTCGAGCACGCTGCGGCTGCGCAGCTCCATCAGCACTGCAAGGGCGGGAATTTCCCACAGCATAACCTCGTGCCATTTGCCCTCGAACGTCAGCTCGTATTGATCGCCCTTACGCTCGAGGTGATAAGGGGGCAGGCGCAGGTTCTCGAACCACTCCATAAAGTCAGAGCGGAACATCTGGCGCTTGCCGTAGAATGTATTGCCGCGCAGCCATGTGCTTTCGCCGCGGCTGAGGCTGAGGGTGCGAATGTGATCCAGTTGCTCGCGCAGCTCACCTTCATCGATAAGCTTGGCCAGTGGCACGTCCTTGGAGCGGTTGATCAGGCTGAATGTGACCTGCGTGTCCGGTTTGTTGTGAAAGATGCTTTGACACATCAACAGCTTGTAGAAATCCGTATCAATGAGCGACCGCACGATGGGGTCGATCTTCCATTTGTGGTTCCAGACGCGGGTGGCGATATCGACCATGATGCAAGCTCCGTTAGGCCAATGTTTTGTGGCCTATGCGGCGCAAGGGGGCAAGCCGTTAGTCCAAAGTGACGCCAGCACTGCTCATTTCGCTGTGCGCTTGGGCCAGTGATCCATTAAGGTTGATCGAACGGCACAGGTCGGTCTTGACCGATACTTTGAACCCCAGACGCGCCGCATCCACGGCAGAGTAGTTCACACAAAAATCCAGTGCGAGACCCACAACCGTCAGGTCGGAGATGCCACGGGTCCGCAAATACCCTTCCAGCCCTGTAGGCGTTTTATGGTCGTTCTCGAAGAAAGCAGAATAGCTGTCGATCGCAGGGTTGAACCCTTTGCGGATAATCATATCGGCGCGATCGCTTTCTAGCAGCGGGTGAAGCGCGGCCCCGTCCGTGCCGATGACGCAGTGATCGGGCCAAAGCACCTGTGAGCCATAAGGCATGTCGGTCACATCGAACGGGGATTTACCCGCGTGACTGGACGCAAAGGAGGAATGGCCTGCCGGATGCCAGTCCTGTGTCAGTATAACAGCATCAAACTGCCCCATAATAGCGTTGATCCCCGCGACGATACTGCTGCCTTCGGGCACGGCGAGCGCACCGCCATCGCAAAAATCATTCTGTACGTCGATCACCAAAAGCGCATGCATGGCGGGCCTCATTCATTGGAAAAACCTGTTCGACCTCATTTTAACCCACGCGGGGCTTGCGCAACAGCCCCTTGCGGGCCTATTTGGCTACCCATGTATACCATCGCCGCCCTGTACCACTTCGCACGCTTCGACAATCCTGAAGCGCTCAAGCCAGCCTTGCTGGAGCTGTGCCTTGCGCAGTCGATCACCGGCACGCTCCTATTGGCGCGTGAAGGGGTGAACGGGACCATTTCGGGACCATCGCAAGCGGCAGTGGATGCCGTGCTGTCGCATCTGCGCGCCCTGCCCGGCTGTGCGGATCTCGAGCATAAAATTTCACACAGTGACACGCCCCCATTCGGCCGGATGAAGGTAAAGCTCAAACGTGAAATCGTGACCATGGGGCAACCGGATGTGGATCCGATGGCCGGCACCGGTCATTACGTAGCGGCGCAGGAATGGAACGAACTGATTGCACGCGACGATGTCGCCGTGATCGACACGCGTAATGATTACGAGGTTGCGATAGGCACCTTCGAGGGGGCGATTGACCCCCAAACCGCCAGCTTTGGCGAGTTTCCCGCGTGGTGGGAAGCGAACAAGCACCGCTTTCACAACAAGAAAATCGCCATGTTTTGCACCGGCGGCATCCGTTGCGAAAAATCGACCAATTACCTGTTGGGACAGGGCGTCGAAGACGTCTATCACCTTAAGGGTGGGATTTTGAAATACCTCGAAGACGTGCCCGCCGCGCAAAGCACGTGGAACGGATCATGCTTTGTGTTCGACAACCGGGTGAGCGTTGAGCACGGCCTCAAGCCCGGGCCACATTTACTTTGTCACGGGTGCCGCCGTCCGATTCTGCCCGTCGATAAAGAACGTGAAGGCTATGAAGCCGGAGTCAGCTGCCATCACTGCGTGGACGAGACGACAGAAGACGACAAGAACCGCTTTCGCGAGCGACAAAAGCAGATCGCCTTGGCAAAGCGGCGCAAGTGGTAACACGCTGCGTTCACGTGCAAGCTGTTCTGATTTTACCTGCCGCTAACCATCAAAGGAACCATTCATAATTTCATAACGGCTTTCACGCTATTGCTGATGTCGGGTGAAATTGAGGTGGTGAATATGAGTGCGCAATCAAACGGCGCGCCAGTCATCATTAAACGTAAAAAGGTCGTCGCAGGCGGCGGTCACCATGGCGGTGCCTGGAAAGTCGCATATGCGGATTTCGTGACTGCGATGATGGCCTTTTTTATGTTGATGTGGCTGCTGAACGCGACAACTGAACAACAACGAAAAGGGCTGGCGGATTATTTCTCGCCGACTATTCCGATTGTACGCGTTTCGGGTGGCGGTAACGGGTCACTTTCCGGCGACAGTATCTTTTCCGAGATGACCATGCCGCAGGACGGCACCGGTGCATCTGCTGACCGCCCCGCTGCCGAAGATAAGGCGAGCGGCCAATCGGGCGACGATCCTTCCGCAGAAGAACGAGCCACGCAAGATGCCCTATTCGAAAGCCTTAATGCTGAGTTGCAAGGGCACGGCGGCGAATCCGATGTGATGGAAAACTTGCTCGAACATATTAACACACGGATTACCGATGAGGGGCTCGTGATCGAGGTTTACTCCCGCGAGGATGAGCAAATTTTTATCGGCAACAGCAGCACCCCTGCCCCGCTGTTGCAGGACATTGCGGTGTTAATCTCACAGATCAGCAAGACGGTCACGAACGAGGTCGCCATTGGGGCGCATGTGCGCGCGCAACCGCTGGTGATCCGTGAGAATTCCGTTTGGGACCTGTCGCAACGCCGCGCAACACAAATGCGCCTGTTGATGGAAGGTCAGGGAATCAAGCCCGAGAGGATCCAGCGCGTGACAGGTCATGCCGATCGCGAGCTGGTTGTGAAAGACCCGATGGCCTTGCGCAATGACCGACTCGAAATCGTACTGTTGAGAGAGATTTCATAGAGAGCGAGAAATAGGACGCATTTTATCTGTTAGTCCGGCATTAAATCGTTCCGCGCTATGCCTTGGGTACGATCAGGAAACGGCAGAGCAGAAAGGCGTGTCTAATGACAATCTCATCTTCCTTGAACGCAGGTGTGGCAGGGCTTCAGGCCAATGCTACTAAACTGGCAAGCATCTCGGACAACATCGCAAACTCTTCAACCTACGGGTACAAAAGGGTTCAGACCGATTTTGAATCGGTCGTTATTTCGGGCAATGGTGAAAACTACACTGCGGGTGGGGTTCGCGCCTCGACAGAGCGTGATATCAACTTGGCCGGATCGCTGGCCAGCTCATCTAATTCGACCGACCTTGCCGTGCGCGGTAACGGTTTCCTGCCTGTTGCAAAGCTGACGGATCTCGCCACTGCCAACGGCGATCCGCAAATGCTGCTGACATCCACAGGGTCGTTTAACACAAATGAAGACGGTTATCTGACAACCTCGACCGGCATTGTATTGTTAGGCTGGCCTGCAAACCCTGACGGCAGCATCCCGAGCAATTCCCGCGATATGTCCACCGAACTTGAGCCGATCCAGATCAACGTGAACCAGCTCACTGGTGAACCGACAACGCGGGTCACGCTGGGCGTAAACCTACCTGCAACCGGCACCGTGGAGGGCGCTTCGGGTGAGGTTCAAGAACTTTCAGTAGAGTATTTTGACAATCTGGGCATTTCCGAAAGCATCGGGATCAGTTTCACACCAACTATTCCTAATGCCGGTGATCCGGCGTCGAATGAATGGACGATGACCATCACCGATTCAATCGACCCTTCTGTGACTATTGGTGAGTACGTGCTAACCTTTGCGGACGACCGGACGTCCGGAGGCACATTGGCCAGTGTCACCACAGTTTCAGGTGGGGCATACGATGCGACAACCGGTGACCTTATCGTCAATGTTGCTGGCGGACCTCTGGAAATCCAGATTGGCGTCGTGGGTCAAAGTGATGCAATGACCCAGCTGGCCGATACCTTTGCGCCCGTTTCCATTACCAAAGACGGTTTTTCGGTTGGCAATATGACCAGCGTTGATGTGGACGGCAACGGCCTTGTCCACGCAACATTCGATACTGGCGTAACGCGTACGATCTATCAGGTGCCACTGGTCGTACTGCCCAATCCGAATGGTATGGTGTCACTGGATTCCCAAACCTTCCAGCCCTCTGTTGATAGCGGATCGTTCTTTTTGTGGGATGCCGGTGACGGGCCGACAGGTGATATCGTCTCCTATGCCCGCGAAGAATCGACCACCGATGTTGCCAACGAGCTGACCTCGATGATCCAAACCCAGCGCGCCTATTCGTCAAACGCCAAAGTCATCCAGACCGTCGACGAAATGTTGCAGGAAACGACAAACATCAAACGTTGATCCATTGAAACCGGAAGGCGCAGCGGTGCGCCTTCCGCATTGACCGAAGGGGAACACCATGTCGATCACCGGAGCCATGAGCGCAGCAATATCGGGGCTGCGCGCAACAGCACTCGGATCAGAGCTTGTGTCGAACAACATCTCCAACGCCCTGACACCATCTTACGGGCGGCGGGAAATCAGCCTGTCTTCGTTAAGCTATGGCGCGACAGGCGGCGTGCAGGTGAACGGCATTACCCGCCATATGAACGAAGGGGTCGTCGCCGACCGGCGTGCCGCAGACTCTGCCCAACAAAACAGTCAAACGGTCGTCGATTTCTTCACAAAAATTGAAGATGCCATCGGAATTGCGGGGGATGAGGATAGTATCGGCGGACGCCTGGCAGCTTTTGAACAAAGCCTGATTAGCGCCGCGAGCAGACCCGACGCAACAGAACGGTTGAGCATTGCAGTGAGTGACGCGAACCGACTGGTTGAGGGACTAAATTCGGCTGCCCGCGAGATTCAGGATCTGCGTACGGACGCCGATGCAAGCATCGCTGACGACGTGTCCACACTCAACACAGCATTGCAGCAGATTGAAGACCTCAATGAGCAAATCGCATCTGCGACAGCAACCAACAGAAGCAGCCCTGCTTTACTGGATCAAAGGCAGGTTGTGCTTGATACCATTGGAGCGATTGTTCCCATCAACGTGTTAGCACGCGACAATGGTGCTATCACAATATACTCTGAAGGCGGCGCTATTCTGCTTGATGACACGGCTGTGACCATCGGGTTTGAACGTCAGAACATAGTAACAGAGTTCCAAACGCTCGATGCTGGCACGCTCTCCGGATTAACACTGAACGGGCAAGAACTCCGCACCAGCGCGCTGGGCGGCGGGAGCCTTGAAGCCCATTTTGCCGTGCGTGATACTTATGGCGTCGAAGCACAGAGCCAGCTTGATACCATCGCCCGCGATCTGGTTGAACGCTTTGAAGATCCGTCCATTGATGCGACCCGTGCGACTGGTGATGCGGGCCTATTCACAGATGCGGGTGCCGCATTCGATCCCACCGACGAAGTCGGCCTGAGTAGGCGGCTGACGTTAAATACAGCAGTGGACCCTGATGCCGGCGGCGAAGTCTGGCGTCTACGAGACGGCGTTGGGGCTGTGACATCCGGTCCGTCCGGTGATGGAACCCTATTGGGCGACATGCTTGGTGCGCTTGAAAGTGCACGTGTGCCCAGCTCGAGTTCGCTAGGCTCTAACCAAGGTTCGATGGCTGACCTGATGGGTGCCTTTAATGGCAGCATCGCTGCGACCCGCAGCACCAACGAGCAGAACCTTTCCTTTGCGGCTGCCCGCCTTAACGAGCTGACACAGCTTCAACTCTCTGACGGCGTAGACACGGACCAAGAGTTGCAAAACCTGCTCATTCTTGAACAGGCCTACGCGGCCAATGCGCGGGTCATTCAGGCGGCTGAAGAAATGCTAGATACACTGACGAGGTTGTAGAAATGAATTATAATTCTCTTGGAGATTTGTCGCGTTCATTCGCAATGCAATCCCGCAATGCAACCATCAAACAGGATATTGAGCGACTTACGCTTGAGCTTTCTACCGGCCAGACGGCAAACATGCGCGAGGTCGTTGGGAAAAATGCAAGCTACACCAGCGATCTTGAACGAAGCTTGACCAAACTTGACGGGTATGACCAGGCCACACGCGAGACCGGGCAATTTGCCGAAGGGATGCAAAATACGCTCAGCTATATCAACGAACTCAGTACGAATTTTCGTGATACAATGTTGAACAGCAGCACAAGCTCACTGGGGACGGCCTCCACGGTATCCGAAGCACATAACACCTTGGAGAGCGTTATCGGCGCTCTGAATACAAGCTTGGGCGGTCGTAGTCTTTTCTCCGGTATGGCGACTGATACCGCCCCCCTCGCATCAGCGCAAAGCATCCTTTCCGACCTCAGCACTGTGATGGCCGGTGCGGGAAGCGTTGATGACATGATCAATGCAGCCCAAGCATGGTTTGATGATCCGGCGGGCTTTGGCACTACAGGTTATCTCGGGTCGGATACAGCCTTGGCCCCGATGCCGCTCTCAGAGACGGAAAATATTGAGCTACCATTGCGCGGCGATGACCCTGCCTTTAGAGACACGCTACGAGATCTTGCTCTCGCCGCATTGGCCGACGACCCGGCCCTTGGCCTGACAGCCCCCCAACAAGATGAACTTCTGGACCGTGTTACTACCAATGTTGTGAGTACTTCTGGAGCGATTGTTGATCTTCAGGCCACCGTCGGTTCGGCCCAAGCGAGGATCGAAACACTATCGGTTCGAAATGGTGCCGAACGAACAGCCCTTGAGATCGCTCGTAATAATTTACTCTCGGTAGACACATATCAATCCGCCACAGAATTGGAGCAAGTGCAATTTCAATTGGAAAGCCTTTACGCCATTACATCTCGCATGTCGCAACTCTCGCTGGTGAACTACCTGTGAGACTCCTTGCGCATCTTTGCCTTTGTTTGGCTCTCATTTCAGCTTTGGCCGCGCCAGCTCAGGCAACCCCTGTCCGGATCAAGGATCTTGTCGATTTTGACGGGGTTCGTGGAAACGATCTGGTTGGTTACGGGCTTGTCGTTGGCCTTGATGGTTCCGGTGACGGGTTGCGCAACGCACCTTTCACCGAAGACATCATGACCAATATTCTCGAGCGTTTGGGGGTCAACGTCACAGGCGAGCAATTTCGACCGAAAAACGTGGCGGCGGTTTTGGTTACTGCCACGTTACCGCCCTTCGCGCGAGCAGGCGGACAGATTGACGTCACAGTATCTGCAATCGGAGACGCGAGTAGCCTTTTAGGCGGCACATTGATCATGACCCCGCTGAACGCCGCCGACGGCGAGATTTATGCGGTCGCCCAAGGCACAATTATCGCTGGTGGAGCAACTGCCGAAGGGGATGGGGCACAAGTGACCCAAGGGGTTCCTACCTCCGGCACCATCCCCTCTGGTGCGCGAATAGAACGCGAAATCGAATTTCAACTTAGCTCTCTTTCAGATCTCCGCCTTGCACTACGGGAAGCCGATTTCACAACCGCAGGTCGGATCGAGCAGGCAATCAATCGCGACTTTGGCCGTGGCGTTGCCCTAATGCTGGACAGTGGGACGGTCGTTTTGGATATTGATGCCACGCGTATGCAATCAGTCGCGCATGCACTTGGCCGAATTGAAAACATCGAAGTTGAACCCGAACGCAAAGCCCGGGTAGTGGTCGATCAACGCTCTGGCACCATTGTGATGGGTGAAGATGTGCGCATCTCTCGCGTTGCGGTCAGTCAAGGTAATTTGACCCTACGAATTCAGGAAGAGCCACTTGTCATACAGCCAAATCCTTTTGCCGAGGGCCAGACAGTTGTTGTACCTCGCACCCGCGCGGCCGTTGAAGAAGAGCCAGGTATTGGCCTTGCAGAAATTCCCGCAGGTGCATCTTTGTCAGAGCTTATTGCCGGACTTAATGCGCTGGGCGTTTCCCCCCGTGATATGATCGACATCCTGAAAAGTATCAAAGCCGCCGGCGCACTTCATGCCGAATTCGTTGTGCGCTAACCCTTAACGTTTAAAAGAGCTTAATCTGCTTTTTGAACAAGGCTGTCAGCCCTGGCCAGACACCACATTGGGTCAACAACAACGCACACAGCGCGGCCTGGGTTAATTGGGCCGCCGCAAATGTTTGCGCCACTTGGCCTCCCTTGTTCACATCCAACCAGACAATGGACCCGACAAATAAAAGTGCTGTCATGCCCTGCAGCACATCGTAAAAAGCGGCTCTGTCAACCGCATGCATCAGAAGACCTGTTGCTCCGAACAATACCGGAGCCGATTGGCCAATGACCAACCACAACAGAATATCGTTAAATGCCGGATCAAGACCGTTGAAAACAATGTTCGCGAACGGAGCCAATGCCAATAAGACAACCCCGCCCCCACCGCAGATCATAAGATAGCCCAAATTGATCCGTGCGGCTGCGGCCTGAAACGGGGTTTGCCCATCCATCCGGGCTAAGCTTGCTAATTGGGGAGCGGCCTTACGTCCAACGAGCTCCAAGGCAAGTGGCATAAACAGCGTGACCACCCGTGCGGCAAGGTAGGCGTAGAACACCGCCAGCTCGAGTATGAAAGGTGCCACCAACACATCCACAAAGCGGGAGGAAAAGCGAAGGCCTGCACCGAATCCACCTGTGTGCACATGAATAAATTGTCTGAATTTGCCGTCCATATTCCCGATCCCGTTCCCGCTGCCACCCCTGACATCCAGAACAGTCATAGCGAATGAAACGGCGAAAAGGATTAATGCGCCCCAACTTAATAGAGCGCATTAATCTCTTGTTAGAGATATATTTCGTTAAAAGTAGCTGCGCACCAAACTACCCGCGATCAAAGACCAACCGTCGGCCACGACAAAAAAGGCCAGTTTGAATGGCATAGAGACAACTGCAGGTGGCACCATCATCATCCCCATCGACATGAGAATGGCCGCGACAACCAGATCAATAATCAAAAAGGGCAGATAGACCAGAAAGCCGATCTGAAACGCGCGGGAAATCTCGGACAGCATAAAGCTTGGAACCAACACCGATAGTGGCGCGTCAGCCGTCGGTGCAGCAGTGATTGTATCGGGCCGTAGCTCTGCGAGGGCGAAAAATGTTTGCGGGTCCAGACGCCCCGCCATAAATCCGCGGAACGGCTCTAATGTGAGGGAAAAGGCCTGTTCTATGTCTATTTCCTCACGGGTGAGCGGGCCAATCCCATTGGTCCACGCCGCCGTAAAAACCGGCTCCATGATGAAATAGGTGAGGAAAAGTGCAAGGCTGACGATGAGCATACTTGGCGGTGATTGCTGCAACCCGATCGCCTGCCGAAGGATCGACAGGACCGTAACGAGGAACGGAAAACAGGTCACCATAATGGCAAGGCCGGGGGCCAGGCTCAACACAGTGACCACCGCAAAAAGCTGAATTGTGCGGGCAGAAATCGAGCCGTCATCACCTAACGAGACTGTGACATCCTGCGCCATCGCCCCTTGAGGCCAAAACCACAGGGCAAAGACCCAAAAACCGATCCAGTACAGCCGCTGCATCAGATCCCCTGCTGCATATCAACGACCTCGGTAAGCCGCACCAAAAGCTGGCCCGAGTTATCCTCTTCGGCCTCCTCCAGCATACCGCGCGCAATAAGCCTATCCCCAACGTAGAGCTCAACAGGGTCATCGACACGGCGATCGAGGGTAAGAACGGCATTCTCGCCCAACATCACCAGATCACGCACCAAAGGACGTGCTTTGCCAACGCAAACGGTGACTTCGATCGGAACCGAAGTGAAAGGGTTAGACGTATCTTTGGCGAGAGTCGTTTGATCAGGCATCTGGGCGCTCCGTTTGGTTATGGAAATTAAATGCTGCCATCGCGGTCTTTATCTCTTGGCAAACCGCATCAAGGTTCACCTCCCGCTCGACTGTTTCGAGCGATATAAAAAGCTGATTGGCCGTAAGGCTTGTGTCGCCGGTCAGCACCACGGGCAGCTTAAGCTCAACCCCTTCGAGGAGATCTTCGAACATAGGCAAACTGGCTTCGGACACCCGCAGCGTGATCTCGGCGCTGGTCTGGGTAGCGGCAAGTTCAACGAGTTGCTCGATCACATGCGCCCGCAATGCCGCGCTTGCTGTCTGGGGAAGAAGCGTATCCATCAAGTGATTGAACATCGGCTTTAGCCCGCGATTGAGACGCGATAGAGCCTCTTGATAGGTAAAAGATAAATCCCGCAGGGAGTGCAGCATCTCCTCCCCGATATTCCTGTTCTCGGAAGCAAAATTTGTTTCAGCATCCGTCCAGCCCGCCTGATAGCCCTCCTCAAAGGCCCGCAATTTTTGATCCTCTGCCCGTTCACGTGATACAGGCTCGGCTGGTGGGCCTTCGGGATCATAGAGACTGAAATCTGCGTATCGGTGGGAAATTGAGGTCATACTTTTTCCTCTTTGTCCTCAAGCCAGCCTCGCAAAATTTCCACAGTCTCCTCCTGACGTTCACCGATCATGTTACGCAAACGGTCAACCGGATCAGCGGAGAGTGCTGACGCTTCATCTGTCGCAGGCAGGACATCACGCGCGCCATTGGTGCCCATATCTTCGGCATCCATCAACGCAGGCAATGTGGTACCGTCCTGCTGCGTCACTTCACCCGAGAGAGCCGCGGGGGCACCGGGTGCAGGTGAAGGTGCATCAAGTGCAGGAACCTCTGCCGGGATCTGTCGGGTCAGGACGGGGCGAATCACAAACAGCCCAAGGACCAAGGTCACAACAGCGAGGACAAGCATCTGGATTGCTGACAAAAAATCGACGTCAAACTGGTCCATCAAAGACCCGTTCGCGATGGTCCCCGAGGGTGCCACGCTTTGCAACGCCATTGATTTGATCGTGATGATATCGCCACGATCTTCGTCAAAGCCAACGGCAGAAGACACCAGTTCGCGCAGTGCCTCCATCTCAAGAGGATCGCGAGCCTGCGAAATGGTCTCTCCGGCATCGTTGACTTCGGTTGTTTCATTCACCAACACGGCAACCGAAAGCCGCTTGATCGCACCGGGCGCGCGGATGATCTCCCTTTCTGTCTCGGAAACTTCGTAATTGACCCGCTCACGGGTTTCGCTGTTTTGAGAAGAGGACGAATCGCCTCCGCCCGCGCCATCCTGGTCCGGCAAATTGCTGGCAACCGTGACGTCGCCTCCACCCGTCCCCTTGGCTGTATTGGTGCGCTCTTCTGTGTCGCTGCTGATGGCCACACGGCCATCGGGGTCAAAGCTCCGCTCGCGGATTTGTTCCCTTTCGGTCACGGTATCCACGCTCACCTCTACCACTGCATTCCCGAATCCCACCCGTGCTTCAAGCAGTCGCTGGACCCTATCGCGCAGTACTTTGGCCTTATCGTCACCACCAACAGTTGGTGCCGTTTCTTCGGTCGCACCGATAAGCGATCCATTTGCATCTATGACCGCAACATCTTCCGGAGCGAGGCCTGCAACAGCCGAGGCCACAAGGTACCGCACTGCTTTTGCCTGCGCAGGAGAAATCCCGCCCCCATTGGGCGTAAGCGACACAGAGGCTTTTGGGGTCACGCCACGCTGGAACGGATTCGATCCTGTACTCGCGATGTGAACACGGGCCAGCGCAATCGCGGGATTCGCGACGATTGTTCGAGCCAGCTCTCCTTCTTTGGCGCGCCAGTAAGCTGCGTCGAACATCTGGCTGGTCGTGCCGAATCCTGTCAGCTGGTCAAGAAGCTCGTAGCCTCGGTTACCATTCGCTGGCAGCCCCTCGCTGGCCAAGGTCAAACGAAGTTGGTCACGCTCTTTGCTATCAACAAAAATCGACCCTCCGCGCACATCAAAGGCGACACCACGCTGCTCAAGCGAGCGGACCACATCCCCCGCCGCGCTGCTCTCCAGACCGGCATATAGCAGCGTCATACTGGGCGCAGTTGTCATACGGGCCATTGCCAGTATCGCAAAAAACATCGCGCCAGTTGCCGCGATTACAATGAGTTGCCGCTTGAGCCCAAGCTTCATCCAGACATTCAGATACTGCTGCACAATCGCCTCCGTCGCGCCGGACGTTCTGCCCGGCTTCCTAAACAGAAATGACCGATTGGGCTTAACAACCCGTTAGTGCAATCGCGTCTATACCAGATAGCAGAACAAAGGACGGACACATCATGGCGACAGAAGAAACCACGCAGGAAGAAGACCCGCCCAAAAAGTCAAAGATGCCTTTGATCCTTGGCTTAGTACTTGCTTTGGCAGGCGGCGGCGGCGGCTTTTATGCCACATGGTCGGGGATGATTCTCGGCAGTGGAGACAAAGAAAAAGCCGAAATCCAAAAAGAGGAGGTCAAGGATCCATTCGGCGATATCGCCTTTGTGGCAGTTGAGCCCATGGTGATCTCGATCGATGCCGTGCCAGAATCACGGCTGCTGCGCTTTCGCGCTCAGCTTGAGGTGCCAAAAAGCTACGAGGCTGACGTAACCCTTGTCCTGCCCAGGGTCGTTGACGTTCTCAACAGCTATCTGCGCGCTCTGGAAGTGGCCGATCTGGAGGATCAGGCCGCCCTCACCCGCCTGAGGGCCCAGATGTTGCGCCGGGTGAAGGTCGTCACGGGTCAGGACCTCGTTAACGACCTTCTCATCATGGAATTTGTACTGACTTAAAGGAGTATGTGATGGAATTTATCGCAGATATATTTTTGGCTGCAGGCGCGATTGGCGCAGGAGTCTATTGCTTTGTCCTTGGTCGGCGGCTGAACAGGTTCAACGATCTTGAAAAAGGCGTTGGTGGAGCAGTGGCAGTTCTCTCTGCCCAAGTGGATGACCTGAACCGCACGCTAGCGGCTGCGCAACAAACAGCATCAGCATCGGCCGAAACTTTGACGAATTTGACTAAACGCGCGGAAGATATGTCGCGCCGGCTAGAGCTTCAGATGGCGTCATTGCACGACATCCCGGAAGCGCCGGAAACTGCTGCCTCTGCGGCACCCCCGCCTCCAGCTCCGGCACCACCCAGTGTACAGACGCCTGCCAAACCAACAGCGCCCATGTTTGCGCGGCGCGTTCAACCAGCTAATGCAGGAGAAACGGCATGAAATTCGCTTGGATAAAAAAAATCGTCGCACCAACAGGTCACGGATCAATTCTTGTTATCGCAGGGCTGCTTCTTGGCTCTGCCACTATCCGTTTGGCTATGAGCACCAGTGCAGCACTGGCCCAGAGCGGGCAACTGCCGACAGAACCCGCACCGACGGGCAACGTCGAAAGCGGCACTCTCACAAAGAGTGATTCCCAACTCGCTGTAGATCCAGTTCTTCAAGCACCCGATTCCAATACGCCGATTGATCGAGGAGAAATATCCGGCCTCATCACTGCTTTGACAGAACGGGAAGCTCAGGTTGCGAAACGGGAAAAAAAGCTTGAAATGCGCATGCGTGCCTTGTCTGTCGCGGACGAAGAGATCGAGAAGCGCATGGCATCCCTTGCAGAAACCGAGCGCGCGTTGCGGGAAACTCTATCTTTGGCAGACCAAGCCTCTGAGAAAGACATCCTGCGCCTCACTACCGTCTATGAAAGCATGAAACCAAAAGACGCCGCGGCTTTGTTCGAGCAAATGGAACCTGCCTTTGCTGCAGGTTTCCTAGGTCGAATGCGACCTGATGCGGCTGCGAACGTCATGGCAGGGCTGTCACCCGAGGCTGCTTATTCCATCAGCGTTATTCTTGCGGGCCGCAATGCTAATGTCCCGAAAACATAACTCATGATGAGGCTTCTTTAACCATCTCCTGCGACACTGAGACTCACAGCTAATTGGGGACTTACATGTTCGGCTTACTCGGTATTATTACGATCCTCGTCATGGTTTTTGGTGGCTATTTTTTGGCCGGCGGCAAATTCGGAATTATCATCAAGGCACTGCCATTTGAAATGATGATGATTTGCGGGGCTGCATTGGGTGCGTTCTTTATTGCCAATGACGGACCTTCGGTCAAACACACCCTTCAGGATGTCGGTAAGGTTTTTAAAGGACCAAAATGGAAGCACTCCGACTATCAGGATCTATTATGTTTGCTGTTTGAGTTGATCCGCCTCGCACGCCAAAACCCTGTCGCGGTCGAGGAGCATATCGAAGCACCTGAAGATTCCGATATCTTCAGCAGATATCCTCGCATTCTCAAAGACAAGGAAGCAATTGCATTGATTTGCGATACTATGCGCTCTGCTTCCATGAACTATGACGATCCTCATCAGGTCGAGGAAATTCTAGACAAACGTATGGATGCCAACCGCGAGCATGCATTGCATTCCAGCCATGCGCTTCAGGTCATCGCCGACGGTCTACCCGCTTTGGGAATCGTCGCTGCGGTGTTGGGCGTGATCAAGACGATGGCCTCCATCGACCAGCCACCAGAAGTTTTGGGGAAGTTGATCGGCGGTGCCCTCGTAGGTACCTTTCTAGGTGTCTTCCTTGCCTATGGATTTGTTGGCCCGTTTGCGGCCAAAGTTGGCGAAGTCATCAAGGATGAAGCGAATTTCTACCTGCTTATTCGCGAAGTACTGGTCGCCAACCTCCACAATCATGCCACCAATATTTGTATTGAGGTCGGCCGCCAGAACACACCCTCACATTGTCGGCCAAGCTATGGCGACCTGGAAGAAGCGCTCAAGGCGCTCAAACAGAACGCCGCATGAAGTATTTCTACTCTGCCGCAGTGCTTTTCGCCCTCATTTCAGGGGGTGCACAAGCGCAACAAGTTCCAGTTCGGTCCGGGGACCACCCCAGATTCACGCGTCTGACCATGCCATTGGAAACCGGTCAGAATTGGCGTGCAGAACGAACAGAGCGCGAGATCCGCATAATACTACCTCAGGCTTCTGAAGGCTTTGACACGTCCAGTGTATTTAGTCGGATTTCCCAATCTCGCATTGCAACTGTTGCAGGTGATGGCGGCGTATTAAAATTGCAGATTGCCTGCGACTGTGATGCCGCCGCTTTTCGCAATAGTGGATTGCTCGTGATCGACATTGCAGAACGCGGCACACCTTTGGCCGGCCAAGTAATTGCCGAGGGCACGGGTACGCCTGCGCCCCCGGACAGAACTACAGCCAAAAAAACCTTTCGCACCGAGAGTTCTTTACCTTGGATCGGCCGAACCTCACCCTTCATTGACCTTGTGGAAAGCCCTTCCACGGAAAGAACCAATGTAAATTCAGATAGAGAAGACACGCCTTCAGACAGAACAGCCATCCTGAATCAAGTCCGCGAAGACTTAACCGAAAGAGTCGCAACAGCTGCAAGTTCGGGATTGCTTGAAAGCAGCATGCAGGTACCCGAAGTTTCGCCAGTCTCACAAGAAAACAATACCCGTCGTAACACACTGGAGCCACGCGAACTCCCCGAAGCGATCAAATCGCCCTCATTGAACATGCGCATCACCAGCAGCATGGATTTGCCAATCCGTTTCGGAGATTCAGTAGGAGAGATCACCGCTCGCGGGGTCTCCTGTCCAGCCGACGGTTTTCTAGCCCTCGAGGACTGGGGAGATGACCAAAGCTTTTCCGCACAATTGGGCCCGAAACGGGATGCCTTGATGGATTCGAGGGATCACCTAAACTCGGGAGCGGCAGAGGATTTGGCGAAACTCTATCTCTATTTCGGTTTTGGTGCCGAAGCGCTCAGTTCTCTACAGCTTGATCCAGAAGTGGCCTCTGCTCATCCAGAGCTCCTCACCGTCGGGCACATTCTAGAATATGGCAAAGCACCAAGTTTCAATCCCCTTGCCCCTTATACGGACTGCGATTCTGATGTAGCGCTTTGGGCAACGCTAAGCCTGCAAGACATCCCCACCGGAACCCTGATTGACACAGACGCGGCCCTGCGTGCTGTGAACAATCTGCCAAAACACTTACGTCAGATTGTTGCACCTGCGCTCAGTGCCAAGCTGCTTACTTACGGTGATGCCGATGCAGCCGCCAGCGCCATGCGTAGTGTCGAACGTATTCCTGAGCCACCCACACCAGAAGCGATCATGGCGCAGGCAGAAATCGCAATGGATGCTGGGGAATCCGCATCCCGCCTTCTAGAAGAAGTGATAGAGACGAATACCGAACAATCACCGGAGGCCTTGGTCGAGTTGGTCAAAAGCAAGCTCGCAAAAGATGAGCCCTTGCCGTATGAAATGGCAACGCTGGTTGAGGCCTATGCGCAAGAGTTGCGCGGCACAGAAATGGGGAACAAGCTCAGGCGCACCCAGATCATTGCCCTTAGCCAGTCTCAACATTTTGACGAGGCTTTCAAAGCATTGGCCGCATTAGAGCCATCTTTGTCACCGCAGGCCAATAAAGATTTGCGCAACACTGTGCTCAATCAACTGAGCACCAAAGCAAATGACCTTAACTTCCTTGAGCACATCTTTGCCCAGACCGATGCTACTTTGGCGGATCTACCAAACAAAACAAAGCTGATGCTGGCCGCTAGGCTAATGGATCTAGGGTTTGGTGCACAAGTCCAGAGCATGATTGCGAGTATACCTGACAGACCGCGCACGGCCGAACGCCAATTGCTTGCTGCACGCGCTGCGATACAGCTTCAGCAACCGTTTCAAGCGCAGGCTGCTTTGATCGGAATAGAGGACCCGAGGGTACCTCTATTGTTGGCCCAGGCGAAAGAAATGGTTGGAGATTATCGTGAAGCCTATGAAATTTTGATCGAAAACAATGCGACGGATCAAGCCTTGCAAGCCGCTTGGCTGTCTGATGATTGGCGGGACCTAACCCCCCCTGATACCCCTGAATTTGGTCCCGTTGCGGTGATGGCACAACCGCCTCAACCCGACAATGATCCGTTGGTCGGCCCGCTCGGCCGCGCCGATCGCGCATTAGAGGAAAGTGCGGCAGCACGTACGACACTTGAGCAGTTATTGAACGACCCAACCGTCCAAATGACCCCGGAATCATAAAGTTGTTTCTGGCTTGGTTACAGAAAATAAACCCCCCTCATCTAATCTGGCCCTGACCCGCAGAACGCGGTGCAACAAAGGGCAGAATACCTATGAGAAGATGCAGCGAATTGGTGCGTTCAAAGAACCTTACAGAAAAAATTGAAGCCTGCCTGCTCCTTAAGCATTGCCTGAAGCGTCACGTTTCATGAATTTTTCTATCCGCGCGCTTTACCAGCCTACAGTGCTTCTCGCCGTTGCCTTAATGGCGATCATTGTGATGATGATTTTGCCGATGCCGTCATGGGTTCTTGATGCAGGGCTTGCAGCATCCTTTGCTTTGGCCATTTTAATGTTCACGGTCACGCTTTTCATTGAACGCCCTCTGGATTTCTCCGCCTTCCCGACGATCCTACTCGCCTCTTTGATGTTGCGCCTGTCACTTAATGTGTCTTCGACCAAACTCATCATTGGTCAAGGGCACACCGGTACCGACGCCGCCGGAGACGTCATTCAAGGGTTCGCCCAGTTTGTCATGGGTGGTTCTGTTTTTCTGGGTCTCGTCGTGTTCCTGGTTCTGCTCATCGTGAACTTTATGGTTATTAACAAGGGCGCTACCCGGATGGCTGAAGTCGGCGCCCGCTTTGCCCTTGATGGAATGCCCGGCAAACAAATGGCCATCGACGCCGATATGTCCGCCGGTGCCATCAGCCATGAAGAGGCAAAAGAACGACGTGCACGCGAACAGCAGGAGACCACTTTTTTCGGGTCTCTCGATGGTGCCTCAAAATTTGTAAAAGGGGATGCAATCGCTGGCTTACTGATCACGCTGCTAAACCTTGTGGCAGGATTGGTGATGGGAACCCTAATCCACGGGATGCCCATCGGGTCCGCATTTGAAACCTATGCGATCCTGACAGTCGGCGACGGGCTGGTTTCTCAAATTCCGGCTGTGATCATTTCAATCGCCTCGGCACTTTTGTTGGCGCGTGGTGGCGCACAGGGCACAACCGATCTGGCTGTATTCGCGCAGCTAAGCAAACATCCCGCGGCCCTGGCCACGGTGGCTGTCTTGATGGCCCTGTTTGCCCTGGTTCCGGGGATGCCGTTTTTGCCCTTTATATTTGGCTCTGCTAGCCTTGGATACGTATCCTACCATATGTTCCAAAAGGCCAAGCTTTCCCCTGTTGAGACAACAGCAGAAGAGCCCGAACCTCTGCCCCGCGACAAACCCATGGGTGACGTGCTTGAGCTTGATGACATCCATGTTGAATTTGCCGCCGATCTGGTGAGCATGGTACTTGATTCCGGCACTGGTCTGGATGCGCGCATTGTGAACATGCGCACCCATGTCGCATCGGTCTTCGGGATTATCCTGCCTGAAATCCGTTTAACCGATAACCCCTCCCTTCCATCCAGCACCTATCTGTTACGGATTCAGGGGGTGGAGCAGGCCCGCGCGATTATTCACCCCCATCAAATGCTTGCCCTCGCCCCTGAAGATTTATCCACTTTGCCGCCCGGAACAGACACGGTAGAGCCTGTTTACGGTGCACCCGCCCGTTGGATTAACACCACCGACCAAGAAGAAGCAGCCCTTACCGGTATCACTATGGTTACCCCGACCGAGGTGCTTGCCACCCATTTGCTGGAGGTCATCAAACGCAACTTCCCGCGTTTGCTCACGTTGAAAGCCCTGCGGCGTCTGCTTGACGAGATGGTCAATATCTCCTCTCCTAGCCGCGCTGCGGCGAACCGAAAACTGCTCGATGAGCTGATTCCAGACAAGGTTCCGATTGATGTCCTTCATGCCGTGCTGCGCCTGCTTGTGGCGGAGCAGGTATCCATCCGTAACCTCCCCCTGATCCTTGAA
Organism: Sulfitobacter sp.; assembly: GCF_039977885.1. GTDB lineage: Bacteria > Pseudomonadota > Alphaproteobacteria > Rhodobacterales > Rhodobacteraceae > Sulfitobacter. The sequence continues at coordinate 562,846 of NZ_JBDWCI010000020.1, read as the reverse complement.
GCCGTCGCCGAAGCGCGAGGCCAGAATGCGCAACCCGAAGCCATTTGCGAATTGGTGCGCCAGCGCCTCGGCTTCCAGCTCGTCGCAGAGATCCGCCGCGACGATGGCACGCTGCCTCTGGTACAGCTCGCACCTGAGTGGGAGGACACGTTTAACACTTATCAAATCGACGCGGATCGCGGCCTTGATATCGCACTGCCGCCCGACTTGTTCAACAAACTTGCCGACGGTGTTTCCGAAAAACTGCATGATGCAAACCAGAACGGAATCCATCCCGCACTGGTGACCAACACCCGTCGGCGCAGGTTTCTACATACAGTCATACGGACCAGAGGGATTAGCGCGCCCGTGTTGTCGTTCGAGGAAATCGGGCTGGATGCGCGGCCTTCTCTTGTCGGCGTTATCCCCGCATGATCGACGATCTGGCAACGCTGATGCATCTGACTGATGCGATGCTATGGCATGGTTTTTCTGTCTTTTTGAGGGTCAGCGCATTGGTGAGCCTTTTGCCTGCCTTTGGTGAGCAATCAGTACCTGCACGGGTGAAGCTCGGGATTGCTTTTGCCTTTACCATGATTGTCGCACCGGCGATCCCGGCACCGGTTCTGCCTATGCAATTCGGAAATGTTATATGGTTTTCCCTCACCGAAATCGCCGCAGGCCTATTGCTTGGCATCGGTATTCGTCTGTTCATTCTGGCTCTGCAAACCGCAGGCTCAATCGCGGCCCAATCCACTTCGCTTGCGCAAATCCTTGGTGGTGCGGTCGCCGAACCGGTGCCCGCGATGGGGCATATCCTTGTCATGGGTGCGCTCGCCCTAGCCGTGATGACGGGGCTGCATGTCAAAGTGGCGGAAATGTTGATCCTTTCCTATCAGATGCTTCCCATGGGTCGCCTGCCTGATGGCATCGACGTGTCTGGCTGGGGTGTTGACCAGATTCGCCGTGCCTTTTCACTGGCTTTCACGCTTGCTGCACCGTTTGTGATTTTATCGGTACTTTATAACGTCGCCCTTGGCGTCATTAACAAAGCAATGCCCCAGCTCATGGTCGCCTTTGTCGGTGCACCGGTGATCACGGCCGGCGGGCTGTTGCTACTCTGCCTGGCCTCTCCATTGCTGCTGATCACGTGGCTGGAGGCTTTCAATGGCTTCATCTCAAATCCGTTGGAGCCTGTTCCATGAGCGGTGATGACGACGAAGCAGACAAGACCTTCGACGCCACCCCGCAAAAACTACTTGAAGCGCGTCGCAAAGGGGATGTCCCCAAATCCACCGACTTGCTGACCTCTTGTGCCTATCTTGGCCTATTGATCGCGCTGCTCGGTTTAGGGGCTGGCACCCTCAAACAGTTCGGATCGACCATGATGGTGCTGATTGATCAGGCAGACAAGTTGACGGAGGTGTTTTTTGGCGGGAACGCATCGGTGCCAACTGCCGGTTTGATGAAATCGATCAGCTGGGCATTGGCGCCCATATTCGCCTTGCCAGCGATCGGTGTGATCCTTGCACTCTTCGCGCAGCAGGCATGGGTCTTTGCCCCCAGTAAACTAGAGCCAAAGTTAAACCGCATCTCGATCATCTCGAACGCCAAGAACAAGTTTGGCCGAGACGGGATTTTCGAGTTTCTGAAAAGTTTCGTGAAACTACTAATCTTTTCCGCCTGCCTCGCGCTTTTCATTCGCGCATGGCTGCCCGATATGATCGGCGTGCTACAGACCGACCCACAAACTGCAATCGCGCTGCTGGCCAAAGTTTGCATTGGGTTTCTAAGCGTGGTCGTTGTCGTGTCTGGCCTGATTGGTGCTGTTGATGCCCTGTGGCAACACGCGTCCCACATGCGCAAAAACCGCATGTCCCGCAAGGAAATCACCGATGAGAACAAGGCAAGCGAAGGGGATCCCCATCTCAAACAGGAGCGTCGTCAACGTGCGATGGCCGCTTCGCAAAGCCAGATGATGAAAGATGTCCCACAGGCTGACGTCATCATCGTAAACCCGACGCATTATGCCGTTGCTTTGAAATGGAGCCGCCTCCCTGGTGAAGCGCCGGTATGCGTGGCCAAAGGTGTCGATGAAATCGCCGCAACCATCCGCCAGCTCGGGGCCGAGGCGGGCGTGCCGATCCACTCCGATCCGCCTACCGCGCGCGCTTTGCATGCTGCGGTCGAAATCGGAGAACAGATCAGACAGGAGGATTACGCGCCTGTTGCTGCCGCTATCCGTTTTGCCGAAGACATGCGTCGCCGCGCCAAAGGCCGCGTATGAGCATCCAATCCGATCTCGCGATGATGCAACAGCTGGTCGATATGAAGTATCGCCAGCAACAAGAAAGCTTTGGCCGGCTCATCATGCAAGAAAACGCCTTGCGTGCATCATTGGCAAAACTCGACACACATCTGGCCGATAGCAGAAACAATACAGATGCATCACACAAAGCGATTGGTGCCGACGTTGTCTGGCAAGCTTGGGTAGGGCGAAACAAGCGGGAACTGAATATGCAACTGGCACAAGTACTTGCCATAAAAGAGCGCCATATCACCCAAGTTAAACAAGCCTATGGTAAAGTCCTGGCCACACAAGAGTTACACGCGGAAGTTCGCAAACAAGATGCACAAAAAACGGCGCAGTCTCAGCTAGACCGCGCCATATCCTCAATGCTATTTTGAAATAATGCGAGACGCTAATAGTCTTGCCGCGCGATTTCGATAATCAAAACGTCTTTGAGAATCTTTTTGCCCACATCCCTCTGAGCGACCTCAACAAGCGCACTGCGCAGACGGCCCAGTACTTTGGCATCGGTGAAATTACCGTTGAAACCGCCCATATTCGCATGATCAAATAGTACCTGCAAAAAGCTGTCACGTAGCTTGGGCTCGCGCAGGTATATGTCGTCCTCTTCACCCGCAGCCACCTCAAGGCTCAAGGACATCACCACTAATGCTGCGACTTTTTCCTTGGCCACGATAGGGATCACGAACTGGTTGCTCATCTTGGCAAAAGCAGTGGTCGGCGCTTCTCCATCGCCTTCGCCGTCCTCGTCGGCGGCATGCTCATCCTCCTCATGCCCGTCCTCATCTGCGTGCTCCTCTCCTTCTTCGGAGCCTTCGCCATCAGCATCGGCTTCCGCAACCTCAGGCGGCGGGTCCGGGCGTAGAAAAATGCCCGCCCCCACACCTGCACCTGCGCCAATAAAAAGCAAAATAAGCGGAAGAAGTTTTTTCATAAAATAGCTCCTGTTTAGAAGGGCAATACAGCGTCAAGGACCTGCTGACCGACGCGCGGTTGTTGGACGTCACTGATTTGACCCCGGCCGCCATAGGAAACACGGGCGGATGCTATCTTGTCATAGGTAATCTCATTCTGGCGCGAGACATCTTCAGGACGGACAAAACCACTGACCAGAAGCTCACGAAGCTCAAAGTTGACGCGCAATTCTTGACTACCTGAAATCGACAAAACCCCGTTCGGAAGAACATCAACAACTGTCGCCGCGATCCGTAGCTCCAGCTTTTCATTGCGGCTCACCGATCCATCGCCGGACGAGCTGCTGCCGGATGTAATCGAAACAAGGTCGTCAGATGTGGCACCCTCGGGCAACTTTTCGTCCAGTCGCTGCGGCAAGCCGATTAAACTCGGCACGCTGAGGTTTTCCGATCCTGACCGGCTCCTGTCTGATGAATTTGATATCTCGGCACTCTCGTCGATCTCAATCACAACGGTCAGGATATCACCCCGCACCACGGCGCGGCGGTCCCCAAGGAGTGATATACGCGATGGCGACCAAAGAGATGCAGCATCTGCCGCGCGCTGCGGAAGGACCTGAACCGGGAAATCCGGGGCAACCATGGCCTGAATCTCGGGGGTTTCCTCCGGAGGTGTAAAACTGGGTGGTTTGCCGATGTGGTCGACACGCGCGCAGCCCATTGCCAGGCCGACAAAGGCCAGACAGCACAGTTTGAGAGTTATATGCATGGTATCAGTTCCTTACTCGAATAGTGCCGTCTTCCAGAATTTTGCCGAACAACGTCGCGCGTGAGCCGAGGTTCATCACGCGAATACGGTCACCAATGGCCCCCCGTTCCAACGCACGCCCTTCGGTCGCGATGCTGATGCCATTGGCATTATAACGCAGCGCGACAATCTGGTTTCTGTTGATGATTGCGGGCGGACCAATATCGCCAACCAATATCGGGCGGCCCGCATAAAGAGCGACGCGCGCCTCTTGCCCAATCACATCTGACAAACGCGCAAAGCCGCTTGCCAGATCCCCCGCAGCAAATGTCACGTCCATTTCAGTGATGATATGGTAGGGGCGGATTGTGCGTGATGGTACAACTGTTTCGGCCAAAGCCGGAAATGCCAGGGCAACGCCAGAGATCAGTCCAAGAACTTTCATTAGCGCACCTGCGTCGTAGCGCTCATCATCTGATCAACCGCAGAGATGACTTTTGCGTTCATTTCATAGCCACGCTGTGCTTCAATCAGCTCGGTAATCTCGCGTACTGCGTCAACCGAACTATCCTCAAGATATCCCTGACGCAGGGTGCCTAGCCCGTCTTCTCCGGGCGTGGATGGAAGCGCAGGGCCGGAGGCCTCGGTCTCGAGAAACATGTTACTGCCAATCGCTTCCAAGCCTTTGGAGTTGGCAAACCCTGTGAGGGTGAATTGCCCCAAAAGCTGTCCCGCCGGCGCGTCGTCAAAATAGGCATAGACCTCGCCATCCGCATTGATCGAAATGCTCCGGGCGTCGTCAGGAATGGTAATTTCAGGGCCGACAGGGAAGCCCTCGGACGTGACGATCAGACCCTCACCGGTACGTTTAAGCCCGCCATCGCGAGTATAGGCCGTCTGCCCACTAGGTAACGTCACTTCGAGATATCCAAGCCCCTCGATCGCGACATCCAAATCCCCCTGCGTCGCAGAAAGTGACCCTTGCTGCAAATGCAAGCTCACCGCGGCCGGCCGCACCCCAAGACCCAGCTGAACACCCGTCGGCAACACCGTGCCATCGGATGCATTGACCGAACCTGCGCGCGCGACCTGTTGGTAATGCAAATCTGCAAACTCGGCACGACGGGCGTTATAGCCTGTGGTGCTCATGTTCGCGAGGTTATTGGAAATCGTCTCGACCCGCATCTGTTGGGCGCTCATTCCGGTGGCGGCAATCTTGAGGGCACGCATGGGCTCTCTCCTTTATTGGGTTTCAGTCAGGGTTTTGACCGCAGCGCGAACGCGCTCATCTTCGGTTTTCAAAAAGCTCTGGCCCATCTCATAGGCGCGCTGCACTTCGATCATGCGGCTCAGCTCCAGCAGCGGGTTGACGTTGGAGCTTTCTACAAAGCCCTGCAAAACGCGGGCTTGCTCGGTGGGTTCGTCCCCCTCATCGGCGCGAAACATCACACCGTCCTCACGCACCATGTTCAAAGGCTCCAGCGGCCGCACAACTGCAATCTGCCCCAAGGGTGCGCCATCCATACTCAGGGTGCCATCAGAGGAAACCGATAGCGTACCTGCACCCGCGGGCACGAATAGCGGTGCGCGCCCCGCATCAAGAACGGGAAAACCATCAGGCGTAACAAGCTGCCCCTCTGCATCCGGTGAAAACGCACCGGCCCGTGTCAAACGGTCACCCAAAGGGGTCTGCACAACAAAATAGCCGTCCCCCTCAATGGCAAAATCAAAGGTCCCGTTTGTCTGGGTCAATGCGCCCTGCTCAAACGAGGTCTTGGCGATGTTACCCTGCCCCATCGACAATGATGGCCCTTTGTCCATTCCCTTGACGTATTCCGAAAAAATCACGCCCTCCGCGCGAAAGCCGGTCGTGCTGGCGTTAGCGATGTTATTGGCGACAACTTGCATTTCGCGCTGCAGACCTGATTGGCGGCTCAAGGTGATATAACCGGTACTTTCCATGCTTATCCTCCAATGATGAGCGGGATTATTCGATCGTGAAAAAAGGCAACTAATGTATGGGTCATGAAGTGCATCGACATCCAGAACACGACGGCGATCGCGGCCAGCTTTGGTACAAAGGTCAGGGTCATTTCCTGAACCGATGTAAGCGCCTGAACCAGACCAATCGACACGCCCGTAACAAGAGCAGCAACAAGGATGGGGATCGAGATAATGAACGCCACCCAAAGCCCCTGCCGCATGGTGTCAAAGAACACCGTTTCGTCCATCATCAGACGGGCATCCGCAGAATTTCCTGATAGGCTTCAACGACTTTGTTACGCACATTCACTGCCGTTTCCACGGCGAGCTCTGTCTGTGCCAGTGCCTGCACCAACGCATGCGGATCAGCATTCCCCATCATGGTGGATTGGGCAACCTGTTCGGATTTTGCCAGCGTCGCAGCAAAGTCACCAACCATCCCTTTCAAGGCGGCACCGGCACCCCCTTCCCCATCGGCCGGCGTTGTGGCCGGCTTTGCCGAGGTATAATTCTGGATCGCGGATAGTGATTTCATTTCCATTCTGGAACTCCTTAGTTAAGTGGATCGCCTTCTGACGCTTTAGCGTTGTAATAGTTGCATCAGGCTGGTGGACATTTTACGGGCTTGATCAAACATCTTGAGGTTCGCCTCATAACTGCGCTGCGCCTCACGGGCGTCTGCCAATTCGATCAAAAGGTTAACGTTAGAGCCTGAAAACTCTCCCGTTTCATCCGCAAGCGGACTAGACGGATCATAAATGCGCTTCAGTTCACTCTGATCCAGATGAACCCGGCTCACTTCAACGGCGGATATGCGGTCGCCCTGCCCGAGCGTCGTCTCGAACGAGACCAGCTTGCGGCGGTAACCGGGCGTATCCGCGTTTGATATATTCTCGGAGAGATGCCGCAATCTTTGTGCTTGGGCCTGCATGCCGCTAGCGGAAACTGAACGGGCGGATGAAAAATCACTCATTACATAACCTCCTATCTGGTACTTCCAGCCGTGCGGAGAACATCCATCGCCGATTTATAAATGGCGAGTGCACGGTCATGCTGGCTCTTGGCGTCTGCCGCCTTGAGCAGCTCGGTCTCCAGCGAAATTGAATTATCATTGGGATTGTCTGCGACGCGCATATCAACCGATGCCATCTGCTGAGCGTCGGTAGAGCCATGCAAATGTCCCGCCCGTGTTGCACGTTGCGAACCGGTTGAGTCCTGCGGCGTATACAGCTCCGCAAAGGGCGGCAATTGCTTGCCCACAAATCCAGGCGTGTCAGCATTTGCCACGTTCTGGGATATCAACGCCTGACTTTGCGCGGCGTGGCCCGCCATGGCAGAGGCCGTTTTGAATATAGTTAGGTTTTCGAACATCGGGATTCTCCCTGCTACGATCTCAATGAAGGCTTAAGGGTGATTCCTTTAGAAACAGTGAGCAGCAGCCAAAGGAACATCATGACCAATGCATCCCTTATCGACGGGCTCACGGCCCATATCGCCGATCAACGCTCTGTGCGCCCAGTGGGGCGCGTGGTGCAGGCCGATGGTGCAGCGTTGCACATCAGCGGCCTTACACGCGATGCCTCGATCGGAGACGGGCTTAAAGTTTATCGCAAACGCGGCGCACCCTTGTCCGGCGAGGTGGTGCAAATCATCGGTGATCGCCTTGTAATGCTGCCTGAAGGGCCTGCCGAAGGGGTGAGTTTACATGATGCCGTTACCCTGATGTCTCCGGCGGTTGTTGCGCCTGCCGACACATGGCTAGGCCGTATCATTGACCCTCTCGGGATGCCTCTGGACGGCCAGCCCTTGCTACGTGGACAATATGCCCGCCGCTTGCTGTGCCCACCACCCAACGCCGCTGAAAGGCGCGCTTTTGGTCCGCGACTCAGCACCGGATTAGCCGTCACAAACACCATGTTGCCACTGGTCAAAGGTCAACGGATGGGTCTTTTTGCCGGCTCCGGTGTCGGGAAATCCAGTCTTTTAGGGCAATTTGCCCGCCATATGAGCGCAGATGTCGTGGTCATTGCAATGATCGGCGAGCGGGGCCGCGAGCTGCGCCATTTTGTAGAACAGGTCTTAGGGGAGGAAGGGCTAAGCCGTTCCGTCGTCGTTGCGGCCACATCGGATCAATCCCCACTGATGCGCCGCCGATGCGCTTGGACAGCAATGGCCGTGGCCGAGCATTTCCGCGACCAAGGGCATTCTGTCCTCTTCCTTGCTGATTCGATCACCCGCTTTGCCGAAGCACATCGAGAGGTGGCCGTCGCCGCGGGTGAAGCCCCCGTATTGCGCGGCTATCCGCCCTCTACAACGCATATGATCATGTCGCTGTGTGAGCGCGCTGGCCCCGGTAGCGGCAGCCAAGGTGACATCACCGCCTTGCTCAGCGTGCTCGTCGCCGGATCTGATATGGATGAACCTATCGCTGATATCCTGCGTGGTGTTCTTGACGGGCATATCGTACTGGATCGCGCCATCGCCGAACGTGGACGTTTTCCTGCGATAGATGTGCTGCGCTCTGTCTCACGCAGTCTACCAGCAGCAGCAAACGACAAAGAAAATGCCCTGCTTGCCCAAACACGCAAAATGCTGGGCCTGTATGACGCAAATGCGATGATGATCCGTGCCGGCCTGTACACACATGGAAGCGATGCCGAAGTCGACAAAGCCATCCAACTCTACCCGGAAATCGAAGCCTTTCTGGCAAAGTCAGAGGCAAGTGATCCAACGCGGAGCTTTAGCCAGCTGGAATTGCTGCTGCGGCGTGCCGGTGTCGGGCTCTCATAGAGAAAGGCGTCTATCCACCAGACAGCAACGTCAAAGCGATTGCATTGGATGAATAGCTATTGTTGAAGTCAGAAATCTGGTCGCGCACAATGTATTTTGTGACCAGGTCCTCCAGAACCGCAGGGTCTGTGAAAACACTCACATCGTCAGAGCCAAATTCCTTTTGCGCGCGGGATTTCAGGACACCCAGTTGTTGTTCGAGATCGATCTGGGCAAAAGAGCTTGGCAGGTTGAACGCTGTTTGAAACAACTCCTGCAAGGGAGCGTCCCCCATAATCGAGTACCACTTGGCATCGTTGGACATATCCTCTCCCGCCAGCAAAGGCAGCTCCCGCTCGGCGTAAAGTGCGTAGCGCATGGATTCATCCTGATCGCCTGCGGCAACCTCGAACTCCATAACCTCAAAACGCTCAATAATCGCCTCGGCAAACACAGGCTCCCCAACCTTCAGAAACTCACCAGGGCCAAAGCCAAAGGCCTGCGACATCTCCCGATAACGGGTATCAGTGAACCGGTTTGCAAGCGCATCATCGCTTTCAACGCCCTCTTCAAGCATCTTGCGGATGAAATACTTGCTATCGATATCGTCCTGCAAACCAAATGCGCCCAGTGTAACGGTCAATAACCGCCGATCCGCGACCAGTTCTTCCGCTGTTTGGACATTTCCGATATTCTCACGAAAGTAATCGGTGTCACGTTGCAGCTCTATGCTCTGCTTGAACGTCTCCATCTGGCTGTCGTAGGTGGATTGCAAAAACCGCCAGCCGGCAAGACCGCTTATTGGAATAACTGGCTGGAACATCAGCTCGGCCGAACGGCCATCAGCCGCTCCTCCCGCGGGAGCAAGGCCCGCAATGATTTCAATGTCCGGTAATGCTGTTCTTCGACCAGGGCTTTGGTGGCGTCAGCCAGAATGACCCGGCTATCAGGGTCGGTAAATACCTGACTCAACTCTTCCACTTGCCGTAACAAGGGCATATGCGAACTATCGCTATCCTTGTCGCCTGACAACACAAGTTGCACGGCAAACAATACACGGCGCACTGGCGTGTTCGCATCCTCAGGATGGATCGCGTCGCGTAACCGCAAAATTTTTGCGTCCGGGGTCATTATCGCCAGTCGGCTGCGGCGATCTCCGTTTTCGATAACGGCACCGTTTATCAATACCCGCTCTTTTGGACCAAGTTTCAGGACAAGACCGCTCATATTGGTTTCCAATCTATTTCAAGCCGCGCATAATAGCGGTGTTCACCTCGACAAGCGGCGTGGCCGAAGCCTCTCGACGGATCGCTTTGCGGGTATGATGCTCTGTAAATTCGGCCAGATATATGAGCCGCGCGCGCAATTCATCGGGCAGCAAATTATCAGGATGCGCCACATCCATCGCCAATTTGCGCCAAAGGGTTCGGTTTTCATGCAAAGCATGGATAAGCTTATTGAAATCTCTGGACCGGATAGCCGTGGTCATGCGCGAGGTAATGCGTCCTATAACATCATATTCAACCTGTCGCTCTGATTTTAGTGGCGCAGTTGTTGGCGCATATCCCTGACGGGCAAGTTGTCGACTATTCACGTTTTGTCCCTACTCATTGTTTGTGAAGCCAGAGGCGCGCGAAAACGCGCCTCTGGCAGTTTTACGATCCTCCGCCTTAACGGAAGAGAGACAGGATCGTCTGAGGGGCCTGGTTGGCAATCGACAGAGCCTGAACACCCAACTGTTGCTGCGTCTGCAAAGCCTGCAACTTGGCCGATGCTTCTTCCATGTCAGTATCGACAAGTGCGCCGATACCGGATGTCAATGCGTCGGAAAGTTTGGAGACAAAGTTAGACTGGTCATCCAGACGTTTGGCCGAAGTACCCAAGTCAGCGGCACCGGTGATCGCAGCGGTCAGCATCGTTTCCAAGTCGTCGTACGCTGTCGCCGCTGTGGCTGTGTCCGTAATAGCGGTCAGTGTACCATTGGTGATGCTTGTTTCCAGATCAGCGGTATTAACCGTGATTGTTGTTGCCGTTGCAGCACCGGCACCAACCCGGTTGATGGAACCGACAACATCAAGACCAGTGGACCCAAGACCGTCCGTATCGGCGTTCAGCAGATTCACACCGTTGAACTGAGACCCTGCAATCACCGAATCCAACTGAGCTTTTTTGGCAGTCATTTCCGCGCCAATCTGAGTGAAGTTCGCTCCTTCAGACTGTGCAGAAACTGCCAGTGCCGACATTTCTTTGAGGGTTTCAACAACCAGTTCAGCACCCGCACTTGCAACCGCAATAGCGGATTGACCGGTTGCAAGGCTGTCAGACACAGCATCAAGACCGGACACATCGGATTCCATCACTTTGGAAATTGCCCAGACCGAAGCGTTATCTTTGGCTGTGGCAACGTCTTTACCGGTCGAGATAGCGTTTTGCGTATCTGTCAGGTTGCTGTTGATGGATTTGAGGGTTTGCAGCGCAACCATTGCGCCATTGTTTGTGTTAATGCTCGACATTGAAGCATAATCCTTTTTTGTCGGCGCTTTACGCCGGTGGAAGTCCACATAAGCGTGAACAGGAATGCCATTCTGACCTGAACAGATGTCTCCGCCGGAGATCTGTGCCACCCAATCATTGGATGCATCTGCACCATGACCGCGGTGAGCTTTCCAAATTCTTAATCGCGAAAAACCGTATTTCGCGCATTTGAATAAACTGGTCCCCGCATCTTCCCTGCGGGGACCAGTAGGGCCTTACGCACGCTTTTCCATTTGGGAAACGGTTGATGTGAGAACACTCTTTTTACGCCCTTGCGCGTCATAAGTATCTAACGCCGTGCGCACTTGTTTTAACGCCGCAAGCCGTGCCGACACCGCTTTGATTCCGTCTAACGCGCCGTCCAACAGCAACTGATTGCGCTGTAATTTTCCCTCGAGCGGAGCAAGCATGCTGCGACTCAACCGGTTGTCTTGCAAGAGCTTTTCCACCAGCTCTTCTTTTGCGGGCAGCAATCCCCCCAAAGTTTCAAGATCCCCATCCAGCAGGCAACTCCGCTCTTGCTCCAGCAAGGTATCCAGATCGGAAAAATCGTTTTGATTAGGTGTCATGTGCTTGTTCCTTCAAAGCTTCATAAAGAGATTGCGCCAGCCCGATGCCACCGCCTTTAACAATGTGTTTGGCCTGCTCACTCACCAAAAATGAACCAAACTGTTCCTCCCCCGCACCGCCACCGAAACTCTCGCTGGTTTTACCCAGCCCGGCGGATTGCAGCATTTCAGACAAAAATGCAGCTTCAAGGTTTTGCGCCGCCTCCATCAAGGCACGGTCACGCGGGGCTGCTGGTACCACAGCGGCGACAGCGGGTGGGGGAATCGAGTTCATTGGAAATACTCCTCAAATTAGGTGGATTTTCCTGAACATGAACGCAGACCAGTAAACAACCAGTAACGAAGAACGCCGATAGTTGTGCCAGATCGAGGTAGAATCCCGAAAGGTGCCGCTATGAATTTCCCCACTTCAGATACAGGCCTTGCCGCCATTCTGACGTCTGCCACGGCAGACACTGCACTACCGGTGAAAGCAATCCACCCCGAACAAGGTGACTTTGCCGCGGCCTTTACCGCTATACCGGATGCATCCGAGCCAGTTCAGGAATCTACCGATCAAGCACCACCGCCAGCTGATGCAGCGGAACCCGAATCCACCGAACGCCCGGCAATCGAGGCCGATGTTAAAAGTGCCCCCTTATCAACCGTGAGTACGGAACCGGAGCCTATTGCCAAAACCGCGCCACGCCCCGGGAAGGTTGGTGAACCACAGCAGGTAGAATCCAGCGAACCTTCCTCACCTCCCCCACAAACCCTATCCGAGCGTTTGCATGGCCTGCCCAGACAACAACCCGCCGCGCTGGCAGAGGGCAAAGTGTCCCCCGCGCCGCAACAGGTAAAAATGAAACCTGTAGAAGCCCCTCAAGCGGCGAAATCATATACCGAAGAACGCGACTGGACACTGCCTGTCAGAAAAACAGCGGACCAGCCTCATGTTCTTGCAGCAACCGCTCCGATCGCGCATTCGGAAGGCAATCCGCCAGCACGCAGTGTCATGCCGTTCACGGAACAGGCGCAGCCAGAGTTTCTTAAAACAGCGAACACCACGCAGCCTGAAACACATCTGCCGCCGCGTAATTTCGGCGAAGAGATAACTAAGAATAACGCGACCTTCCATGACAAGGAAATCCCTGCTCGGCAAAATGCGCCGGATAAACCAATCATCGCGGCATCAGAAAGCGTTGAACCTCTGAAAACAGCTACCGTAATGGCACCCGCAAAAGGCCAAAGCTTCCAGCCCGAATTGCCAGCGGACCCCAATCCAACCAAGGCGCCCCTCGCGGATACCGCCGCGCAGCAACCCGTTATTCAGGCTGACAAGCTTTCCCAGAAAGATACTTCATCCTTGCTGCCGAAAGCGCCAACGGAGGCAGTAGAGAAGCCCCAAATCGCAAAGGTTGATTCTCCGACACAGAACACCATCGCCACACCAAATCAGCAGACCCCTGCCCGCCAGCCGACCGGTTTAACATTTACGGCCAATGCAGATGGTTCAGCCACCCCAACCCAGCAGACAACCACCCGCCAGCCGGCCGGATTAACATTGCTGACCAATGCAGGCGGTTCAGCCACGCCCCACAACCCAACACCTGCCCCGCTACTACGCGACAACGCAACGCCAGCCCCGCTACAACGTGACAAACCAATCAATGCTACCACCACTATACCGACGCCAGACAACGCGCGGCCCTTGCGCCCGCTGATTGCAACAGAGCCGCAAGTCAAAGGGCAAACCGATCCATCAAGCGAACAACCGATCGCAGCACGCGCGGAACTGCCCAAGCAAACAGCACCCACGACCGCTTCCACGCAAAGCGTACCCGCTCCTTCCACAGCCGCCCCAATTCAAACCGGAATTGTAGTTTCTCAGCCTGTGCAACAAACGACCAAGCCGCAAACCACAGCCACTCAAAAACCCATGGACGCGCCCAAAGCCGAAACCAAGACATTAGCCCCTTCAACAGCCAATGCAGCCCCCTCACCACAATCCATAACGCCGCTGCCCACGCTATCCCAGCCGGCGGCCATCACCAGTGCACCAACGGGCCAATCTATCGAGCAGCAAGCCAGAACCGAACAAAGCATTTCCCTGCTGGCCCCGTCCGAAGCAGCCGATCTAATGAATTGGGAGGCTGCCAAACCCCAGACCCAGCAGGTCGGGCAGCTCCAACCATTGCGCGCGGATTTAGCACCCCAAGTCGCCCGGCAAATAGCCGAGGCGATGCCTCACGCTGCCCAACGCCCCGTTGAGATCGCTTTGTCTCCCGAGGAGCTGGGGCGCGTGCGCATGTCTATCTCAAAAGATGACGGTGCAATCACCGTCAATATCCTTGCCGAGCGCCCCGAAACACTTGATCTGATGCGCCGCCATATTGACCAGCTTGGCCAATCCTTCCGATCCATGGGTTATGAGCAAATCACTTTTGCTTTTGGGCAAGGCAGTGACGCCAGCGATCAAAGCCCACCAGATGATGCAGGCCCGCAAGGAAGCGGAGCCGAGGCCCGCGCGAATGGCTCGTCGGGTGATCCTGCCAGCGCACAAACAACACCCGAATCCCTCTCACCCCTAAACACCACAACCACCGGCGTCGACATTCGCCTGTAAGGAGCTTTTATGATTTCCCCCACAGTCACCTCTTCCGGTTCCAGTGCAACCATCGCCAGCACGGCCGCTACCTCTGCGCAGGCTGATGCCGTTTTATCGTCCGACTTTGAGACATTTATCAAAATGTTGACCACACAAGCCGAATATCAGGACCCGTTAGAGCCGCTCAACAGTTCAGATTATGCCGCCCAGCTTGCCCAATTCTCGATGGTAGAGCAGCAGGTCCTTTCCAACGATTTGCTGACCGCGCTTGCGGGACAATTGAGCAGCAGCTCGATGGGGCAAATGGCCGGATGGATCGGGATGGAAGGGCGCACAACGGCCGCCGTCCCGTTCAATACCGATCCCGTCACAATCTACCCCGATCCTCCGATTGGCGCACAGGAAATGACCCTTGTCGTTTACAACTCTTCAGGGGCCGAGGTTGACCGCCTTGCTATGCCAGTTTCATCCGAGCCTGTACAATGGGCCGGTGTGACATCGAGTGGTACAGTACTGCCGGCAGGCTCTTACCGGTTTGAAACCGAAGCGCTTGGCGCTGGTGGAACCGAACTCCCCAGCTCGTTGGCCGAAGCCTATGCACCAATCGTGGAGGTCAGTACGGTGAGCGGTGAGGCTCGGGTCACCTTTGCTGGCGGATCCGAAGTATCGGCCGCCGCGATCACCGCTTTGCGCGAACCTGTTTAGAGATCCGCTATCATAAGGCCCGCATAGGCAAAGGGCATAATTGCCCTGCGCCAGCGGCCCAGTTCAAATCGCCGCAACGGTCCTTTGAGCGCATCGGGATAGGGCATCGACGGTGTTTTCCCCTGAATCAATTCGGCCAGTAGCGCGCCGCAATAGCTGCCCATGGCGACACCGTTGCCGTGATAGCACAGGCTGGCCCATAGGCCGGAATGATCCGGGACCAGTCCCGCGAATGGCATCAGATCACGGGCCAGACAAACCATGCCGGACCAGCCATGTTGAGCCTCAACATGCCGCCAAGCAGGAAACATCCCTTCGAATGCTGCACGTATTTTACGCGTGGCGCGCGCTTCGGCTGCCGGCCCCGTCAGCACACCGCCCCGCATCCCGAACAAAAACCGCCGGTCCGGCATCAGACGAAAATAATGCAACAGGTTGCGCGTATCATAAGCCATCTGATCCGTAGACCATCCCGCGGCGACAAGCTCCTCTTGTGTCAAAGGGCGTGTGACAATCACATTGGATTGACTTGGCAAGTACCGCCCTGCCAGCCATGGCGGTAAATCTTCGGCAGAATAACCATTGGTGGCAAGAATGACGTGGTCCGTACGTATAGTGTGACCATTGACTTCCAGTTGCCAGCCTTGACCATCTGGGTTCAACCGCGTCACCGCGCTTTTCTCATGTATCAGCGCGCCCGCATTTTGCGCAGCAGCAGCAAGGCCTGCGATATATTTGCGAGGGTTAAGGCCGAAGCCTGCATCAATCGTCAGCCCGCCATGAAAAGGCCCCGCCATGCCCAGCGCTTTCAATTCGATCTGGCTGTGCAGGCTATGACCCACGCCGTAATTTTCCGCGACGTTTTCAGCCGTCTTGCGCAGCGCATCCATATCTTTTGCGCGGTGGGCCAGCGATGTCTCGCCCCGCGAATGGCGGTCCACGTCTATATCGTAATCTGTGATAAGCTGCTCGGCCAATTCGATCGCCGCACGTTCGGTACGTCGAAAGGCGATGCGGCCGCTCTTTCCGTATCGTTTGTCAAGCGAGGCATCCTCATCCATCCCGCCGCCGAGACAGCAAAACCCGCCATTGCGCCCTGACGCACCCCAGCCGATATGCTCTGCCTCCAGCACCTTTACGCCCACACCCGCCCGCGCGAGGTGAAGCGCAGCTGAGACACCGGTAAACCCGCCGCCAATGATAGCTACGTCTGTGTGTCCACTTTGAGAAACCGGCGTAGGACGCGGCAACACGCATGTGGTATCCCACCAGCAACCACGACGTGGGCCGTTGCCATAGGCGTAGGCGTCAAAAATGCGGCTCACGCGCTACGTTCGGCCGTTTGCGCATCCTTTTGTGCACGCACCGCACCCCGTTTCGAGACGAGCGAGGCCGTAATCACCCCGACAGTGACAATCCCGATCATCATCGTCGACAGCGCATTAATCTCGGGAGAGACACCAAGGCGTACGGCGCTCCAGATTTTGATCGGCAGGGTGGTCGAGGACGGGCCCGATACGAATGACGCGATCACCAGATCATCAAGGCTAAGCGTAAATGCCAACAGCCATCCCGAGATCACCGCAGGGGCGATAATCGGCAGTGTCACCAACCGGAAAGCATCAAAACGGGTGCACCCCAGATCAAGTGCGGCCTCTTCAAGCGAACGGTCAAAGCTGGTCAAACGCGAAGACACAACAACCGAGACGTAGCACATCGAAAACGTCGTATGGGCCAAAACAATCGTCAGGACACCGCGATCCAACCCGATGCCGATAAAAAGCAACAACAAGGACAGACCGGTGATCACTTCGGGCATCACAAGTGGCGCATAGATCATGCCGGAAAACAGCGTACGGCCCAAAAACCGCCCCGAATTGACCAACACATAAGCCGCCATCGTACCTAGTATTGTGGCAAGCGTCGACGACATCACTGCGACCTTTATGGTCACCCAAGCCGCGCTCAAAAACGCTTCGTCGCGCAGCAACTCTCCATACCACTTGGTCGAGAATCCGGCCCAAACAGTCACCAGTTTGCTTTCGTTAAAGCTGTAGATCACCAGCAGAACCATCGGCAAATAGAGAAACGCAAACCCGAGTGTCAGGGCCGTTACATTGAAAGGACTAAGCCGCCTCATAACTCCAACTCCGCCTGTTTTTGTTGGTTACGTTGGAACAGGACAATTGGAACAATCAGGATCAGCAGCAACACCACGGCGACCGCGCTCGCCACTGGCCAATCACGATTGTTAAAGAACTCTTCGAACAAGACTTTACCGATCATCAGCGTGCCGGACCCGCCAAGCAACGAGGGGATCACGAACTCGCCCAACGCGGGGATAAATACCAAAAAACACCCCGCGATGATCCCGTTTTTCGACAAAGGCACCGTGACCAGCCAAAAGGCCGAAAGCCGCGAACAACCAAGGTCTTCGGCGGCCTCGATCAGGCTATCGTCCATCCGCTCGAGCGCGGCGTAAATGGGCAGGATCATGAACGGCAGGTATGTGTAAACGATGCCAATGTAGACGGCGATGTTCGTGTTGAGGATCGTCAGAGGCTCGGAAATCACCCCCATACCAAGAAGCAATTGGTTCAGCAGCCCTTCGTTGCTGAGGATTCCCATCCACGCATAGACACGGATCAAGAATGAGGTCCAAAAAGGCAAGATCACAAGCATCATCAAGGTCGCGCGCCATTCTTGCGGCGCACGGGCCATACCATAGGCCATCGGATAGCCCACCAGCAACGTCAGCACGGTTGAGATAACCGCGATCTTGAGACTGCTCAGGTAGGCTTTGTAATAAAGAGCATCAGAGGCCAGGAAAGCAAAGTTTTCAAAGTCCAGTCCGTCAATCAGCGCCCCAAAGCCGTCTTTGATCGTCGGCGTATAGGGTGGGATCGCCAATGCAATGTCCGACAGCGATATCTTGAACACGATCAGGAACGGGATCAGAAACAAAGCCAGCAGCCATGCATAAGGAACTGCAATCAGGGCAAAGCGGCGCATCATTGATCCAGCAACACGCCAGCTGTGGCGTTCCAACGAATCCAAACAGAATCTTCCCACGTAATGCCGCGGCGCGACAGGCGGCGCGTGTTGGCCGTTTGTGCCTTGATGATTTGTCCGCCCGGAAGTTCAACGTGATAGGTGCTCAGATTACCAAGGTAGGCAATATCCAACACCTTGCCTTGCACAGCGTTTTCCGCCTCTTCCGGCTTTTCTTTGGTAATGCTTATTTTCTCTGGACGGATGGCAAGGTGGCATTCCTGCCCATCGCTGAACGGGCGCTCGGATACCGCAAGGATCGGGGCCTGATTTGCACCCCAATCGACAAAATACATATCCTTGCCTGCGGGCTTGGCCGTGCCCGTCAGGATATTCACATCCCCGATAAAATCCGCAACATAGACACTGTTGGGCGCTTCATAAATACCGCCCGGTGTGGCGACCTGAATGATCCGGCCCTCATCCATCACAGCCACGCGGGAGGCAACGGTCATTGCCTCTTCCTGATCGTGGGTGACGATGACAAAAGTTGTGCCGGTGGATTCTTGAATATCCATCAATTCGAACTGGGTATCCTGCCGCAGCTTTTTATCCAGCGCGCCCAGCGGCTCATCCAGCAGCAATAGCTTGGGTGCCTTGGCCAGCGAGCGGGCAAGTGCCACGCGTTGGCGCTGCCCACCTGATATCTGGTGTGGTTTGCGGCGGGCGAATTTCTCGAGGCGGGTGAGTTTGAGCATGTCCGCCACGCGCGTATCAATCGTTCCCTTATCCAGCTTGTCACGGCGCAGACCAAAGGCGATGTTTTCATACACACTCAGATGCGGAAACAACGCGTAGGACTGGAACATCATGTTCACTGCGCGCTGGTTAGGCGGCACATTTGCAATATCTTGCCCAGCCAGTTCGATGCTGCCCTCGGTGACTGTCTCAAACCCGGCAAGCATCCGCATCATTGTCGTCTTACCACAACCGGACGGGCCGAGCAGGGCAAAGAATTCTTTGGCGTAGATGTCCTGGGTCAGGTTGTCTATCGCAACGAAAGTACCGAACCGTTTGGTTACGTTTTTAAAACGAATTAGCGGCTTTTCGTTCGGGTCATCCCAAGGGGCGAAAACGGATGTACTCAACTCATGTATTCCTTAAAGATGCCATGTGGCGTGGGGTGGCGCATGGCTGCACCACCCCGATTTTTCAGGTGCCTGATTTAATCTTGGTCCAGCTGCGGGTTACAACACGCTGTACCTTTGGCGGGTAAGGCGTGGTGGTGAAAAGGTTTTCCAACGTCGCGGCATCAGGGTAGATCGCCGGATCGCCGCTCACGTCTTCGATCAGGAACTCTTGCGAGGCCTCGTTGCCGTTGGCGTAATAGACATAGTTCGACGCCGCGGCCATGTTTTCCGCGTCCATGATAAAGTTCAGGAACTTGTGAGCAGCATCAGGGTTTGGCGCATCTACAGGGATTGCCATCTGGTCAAACCACATCTGCGCGCCCTCTTTGGCCGCGTGATAGGCAACCTCTACTCCGTTCTCCGCTTCAGCGGCACGATCGCGCGCTTGCAGGATGTCACCGGACCAACCGACAGCCACACAGATATCACCGTTCGCCAGCGCGTTGATGTATTCCGAGCTGTTGAATTTCTGGATATAGGGACGGATTTTCAGCAGGACTTCTTCGGCCTTTGCGATCACTTCGGGATCATGGCTATCGGGATCTTCACCGATATAGTTCAGCGCCATGGGGATCATTTCGGCCGGAGCATCAAGGAAGTAGACACCGCAATCGGCCAGCTTGGACATGTTGTCAGGGTTCAGCACCAGTTCGAGCGAGTCGATAGGCGCGTCTTCGCCAAGGACTTCCTGCACTTTGCCAACATTTGTGCCAATACCTGTGGTCCCCCACATGTAATTGATTGAGTAGGCGTTTTCAGGGTCATACTGTTCGGTCCGGCTGGACACGACATCCCACATATTCTCAATGTTGGGCAGCTTGGACATATCCAGTTTCTGGAACGCGCCTGCGATGATCTGGCGTTGCAGGAATGTGCCCGATGGCACCACCACATCATAGCCCGAGCCCCCCGCCAACATCTTTGTCTCCAGCACTTCGTTGCTGTCGAACACGTCATAAATAAGATCAATGCCGGTTTCTTCTTCGAACTTTGCCAGAAGGTCTTCGTCGATGTAATCGGACCAGTTGTATACACGGACCTCTTCGGCCATCGCCGTGCTGGCCATCAGCGCTGCCGCTGCTGTACCGCTCAAGAATGTTCTCATCATCAGGTAACTCCCACAGTTGAAATCGGGTGCGCCCCGACATTGGAAATATGTGATCAAATTTTATTCGCTTTGCCAAGGGATTTCATCCGGCCCCGCCTGCTCTGGCCTCAAAACGCGCAAATCAAGAACCTTTCAACCGCTATTTAGATACTGAATGATTGACCTTGGCATAATTTGATCATATTTTGGGCGAAACGATTTTCCAGCCTGATAGGGGCCCATTTCATGACATCTGTATCCAATCATTTGCCCACCGCCGAACTGCAAGCGCTCGACGCGGCACACCATATGCACCCGTTCACCACGAATGACGAATTGGCGGCAAAAGGCGCGCGTGTCATCACCAGCGGCAAAGGCGTTTTCTTGCGCGATAGCGAAGGAAACGAGATTCTGGATGCCATGGCGGGTCTGTGGTGCGTGAACATGGGTTACGGCCGCGATGAGCTGGTTCAAGCGGCGACGCGCCAGATGGCCGAACTTCCCTATTACAACACCTTCTTCAACACGACTCATACCCCCGCCATCGCGCTGGCTGCCGAGATCGCCAAACTGGCACCCGAAGGATTGAACCACGTCTTTTTTGCGGGATCAGGGTCAGAAGCAAATGACACCAACCTGCGTATGGTCCGCACCTATTGGGCCGAAAAGGGTCATCCCGAAAAATCACATATTATCAGCCGCAAGAACGGCTATCACGGATCGTCCATGGGCTCGGGCAGCATGGGCGGCATGTCCTATATGCACGCGCAAGGCGGCATGCCTATTCCGGGCATCCATCACATCGGGCAGCCCGATTGGTGGGCCGAAGGCGGCGATATGTCCCCCGAAGAATTCGGCCTGATGCGCGCCAAAGAGCTTGAGACCAAGATCAACGAGCTTGGTGCCGAAAACGTCGCAGCCTTCATCGCCGAGCCCGTGCAGGGCGCAGGTGGCGTGATCATCCCGCCCAGCACTTACTGGCCCGAAATTCAGCGCATTTGCGAAGCGCATAACGTGCTGATCATCGCGGATGAGGTCATCTGCGGCTTTGGCCGCACCGGCAACTGGTTTGGCTCCACCACAATGGGGATCAAGCCACACATCATGACCATCGCCAAGGGCCTCAGCTCTGGCTATGTGCCGATCGGCGGATCAATCGTGTGTGACGAGATCGCCGAAGTCATCAACGCGGTTGAATTCAACCACGGCTATACCTATTCTGGCCATCCGGTTTGCGCCGCTGTTGCATTGGAAAACCTGCGGCTGCTGCAAGACGAAAACGTGATGGATCACGTGAACAACGTGGCCGCCCCCGCGCTGCGGTCTGCGCTAGAGAAACTGGCTGAACATCCGCTTGTCGGCGGTATGAATGTCGCTGGAATGATGGCCTCCCTGCCCCTGTCACCTGACAAGGACAAACGCGCAAAATTTGCGATGGACGAGGGTACGGCCGGCTTCATGTGCCGCGAACGGTGCTTTGCCAATAACCTCGTGATGCGCCATGTCGGCGACCGGATGATCATTTCTCCGCCCTTGGTAATCACGCCTGAGGAAATCGACATTTTCCACACCCGCGCCACGCTTGCGTTAGACGAAACCTACAAGCAACTTAAGGACAACGGGATGCTTTAACAGGCATCTCGTCCCCCGTCGGGCCACCGGTGCGCATCCGGTTTGATCATTTTTAGAGCAGTTAATTTACCTTTTTCTCAGCAAAATTCAGGTAAACTTCCTTGAATCCGACATGTGATCAAAAAAATAGCGTTATTCAGTTGCAAACTATTATCCCCCTGCGTTTACTCTGTCTAAATAAAAAATAGCGACCACGGGGAGCCACAAGTTTGGCCGATATAAAAAGCAGCGATGCATTCGTCGAATTCGAACGCGTGCAAAAAAGCTATGACGGGGAAAACCTCGTTGTGAAAGATCTTAACCTCAGCATGCCAAAGGGCGAGTTTCTGACCATGCTCGGGCCCTCGGGCTCTGGCAAAACCACCTGCCTGATGATGCTTGCCGGTTTCGAGACCGCAACTCATGGTGATATCCGCCTTGATGGTGTGTCGATCAACAACATCCCACCGCATAAACGCGGCATTGGCATGGTGTTCCAGAACTACGCCCTGTTCCCGCACATGACGGTTGCGGAAAACCTCTCCTTCCCGCTGGAAGTCCGCAAGATGGGCAAATCCCTGCGCGAGGAAAAGATCATGCGCGCGCTTGGCATGGTCCAGATGCAAGATTTCGCAGGCCGTCGCCCTGCGCAGCTTTCGGGTGGCCAGCAGCAGCGGATCGCCCTTGCCCGTGCATTGGTATTCGAACCCGAGCTGGTTTTGATGGACGAACCGCTTGGCGCGCTGGACAAACAGCTGCGTGAGACATTGCAGTTTGAAATCACCCGACTGGCTCATGATCTGGGCATTACCGTGGTTTATGTAACCCACGACCAGACCGAAGCACTTACCATGTCTGACCGCGTTGCCGTGTTTGACGATGGCCGCATTCAACAGCTGGCACCGCCAGACACGCTGTATGAAGAACCGGAAAACAGCTTTGTCGCTCAGTTCATTGGTGAAAATAACACCCTTGAAGGCGTGGTCAAAGAAATCAAAGGCGATGTCGCCACTGTTCAGCTGGATAGTGGTGAAATCATTCAGGCCAAGCCTGTGAATGTAACCGCCGCAGGGGATCGTACACGCGTTTCGATCCGCCCTGAACGTGTCGAATTCGACAAATCGCGGATGCAAGAGGGTGCCTTTACCCTCAAAGCCGAAGTGCTGGAATTCATTTACATGGGTGACATTTTCCGCACGCGCTTGCGTGTGGCCGGGCGCGACGACTTTGTTGTGAAAACCCGTAACGCCCCTGATCAGGTACGCCTGACCCCCGGCAGCCAGATTGAAATCGGCTGGTTGCCCGAAGATTGCCGCGCACTGGACGCCTAAAGCGACATGCGCGTGTCATATCATGCGGCACATGTGCCGCATGATGAATAAGAGGTAGCAACTAAACCCGTTGTTGCTGCCTTGGACTACCCAAACGGGATAAAACTGGGAGATAACAATGAACCTCACAAAGACACTTTTGGCGACCACCGCCCTTACGGTTGCAGCCGGTGCTGCAAACGCTGAAGAAATGACCATCGTTTCTTGGGGCGGCGCGTACTCCTCATCACAGCAAAACGCCTACCACACCCCTTACTCCGAAAAGACCGGCGTAAAAATCATCAACGACGAATCCTCTGCAGAAGCCGTGTCAAAGCTGCGCGCGATGAACGAAGCGGGCAACGTGACATGGGATGTTGTTGACGTTGTTGCTGCTGACGCCCTGCGTCTGTGCGACGAAGGTCTGGCGCTGGAAATCGACCCTGACACGCAGCTGGCCGATGGCGATGATGGCTCCAAAGCTTCCGAAGACTTCGGCGACCTGCTGGTTGGCGACTGCTTCATCCCGCAAATCGTATATTCCACCACTGTTGGCTACCGCACCGATCTGGTTGGCGACACTGCGCCGACAGAAATCTGCGCGCTGTTCGATACCGAAACATACCCCGGCAAGCGTTCGCTGGAAAAGCGCCCGATCAACAACATGGAATGGGCTCTGCTGTGTGACGGCGTCGCAAAAGACGACGTATACGACGTGCTTGAGACCGACGAAGGTCAGCAGCAAGCGCTCGACAAACTGGCAACAATCAAGGACGACGTTGTTTGGTGGTCCGCTGGTGCCGACACTCCACAGCTGCTCGCCGATGGCGAAGTCATCATGGGCTCGACCTACAACGGCCGTCTGTTCAGCTTGATCGAAGAGCAGGATCAGCCTGTTGCGATGCTGTGGGATGCACAGGTGTTCGACCTTGACGGCTGGATCATCCCAACCGGTCTGTCCCCTGAGCGTGAAGCGCGTGCGCTTGACTACATCATGTTCGCGACAGACACGCAGCGCCTGGCCGATCAGGCCAAATACATCTCTTACGGTCCTGCACGCAAATCCTCCGCACCACTGGTTGGCAAGCACGCAGAGCTGGGCATCGAAATGGCACCACACATGCCAACCGATCCGGCAAACGCAAAGAACACGTTCCTGTATAACTACGAGTTCTGGGCCGACTACCGTGACGACATCGACGCCAAATTCCAGGCGTGGTTGGTACAATAAGCTGTTAGCAGCTTGAGGGGAGGGCCCGTTGTGGCCCTCTCCGCACCTTTTATCACTCCCTTTACCTAATCCGACCAAGACGATGGGAACCCCATGAGCGACGCACCAACAGCCCAGACTGCCTCCTCCTCTGCCGCGCAGGCGCGTATCGCTGACGCCGCACATACCGGCCCGATGATTGCCGCGGATGGCACCCCGCTCAAGAAATCGCTTAATCGCGCTTTGCGGATGCAAAAAATGCGGGCACTGGCCCTGATTGCACCTCTGCTAATTTTTGTTTTGGTCACGTTTATCGCCCCTATTGCCGATATGCTGTTCCGTTCCGTCGAGAACGAGATCGTCGCCGACACGCTTCCCCAGACCACATCCATGCTGGCTGATTGGGACGAACATGGCGACTCGATCCCCGATGAGACCGTTTTTGCAGCGCTTTATGACGATATGTTCTTTGCCAAAGAGGCAAAGCTTCACACACGCCTGGGTTCGCGCCTCAACTATGAACTAACCGGCGTATCCTCCCTGTTTCGCAAGTCCGGGCGCCGCGTTGAGGACATGGGCGAAGTCTATCAGGATCAATTTGAGGACCTCGACGGGTTTTGGAAGGATAGCGAAAACTGGCTAAGCTTTATGGCAAGCGAGGATTGGCTTGCCCAGATGCAGGACTGGTCCGCAGACGATGGCCGCCAGCCCGCTTTTGAGCTGCGCGACGGGATCGACGACGCTCTCCCTGCCACGGCCGTTGCCTACACCCGTTTTGCTGATTTCATCCAGAATGTAGACGAGGACAATCTTTATAAAGAAGACCCTTGGGCAATTGTATACTCCTCTTTGTATGACGATCTGGCAGGTCAGAACGGGCTTGCAGCCTATGATGGCCCTGCAAAAGAGCAACTGGCCGCAGCCCAGACCGCTGCGACCGGCTTTGAGACCGTAAACTTCTCACAAGCATTCGAAGATATTGACGACGACTGGCATGCGCTGGACGTTTGGCAGACGATCAAGCTCTACAGCCCTAAATACACCGAAGGGTATTTTCTGAACGCCGTCGATATGCAGAAATCAGTTGATGGAGCCGAACTGCGCCCTGAAAGCCAACGCATCTATGGCATCCTGTTCTGGCGCACGATGGTGATGTCTGTGACAATTACCCTGTCATGCATCCTGCTTGGTTATCCTGTGGCGTGGATTCTTGCCAACCTGCCAACACGTCAGGCAAACCTGCTGCTGATCCTCGTACTGCTGCCCTTCTGGACATCCCTGTTGGTCCGCACATCAGCCTGGAAGGTTATGTTACAACAACAAGGTGTCATTAACGACACGCTTGTCTGGCTGGGCCTTGTGGGAACCGATGACCGGCTTGCCCTGATCAACAACCAAACCGGCACGATCATCGCCATGACGCACATCTTGCTGCCCTTCATGATCCTGCCGCTGTATTCCGTTATGCAAACGATCCAACCGTCATATCTGCGCGCCGCCAAAAGCCTTGGCGCAACGAATTGGACAGCCTTCTGGCGCGTCTACTTCCCGCAATCCATTCCGGGGATCGGTGCGGGCAGTATCCTCGTGTTCATTCTTGCTATCGGTTACTACATCACGCCTGAAATCGTCGGTGGTACGTCAGGTACATTCATTTCGAACCGGATCGCCTATCACATCAGTAGCTCGCTCAACTGGGGCCTTGGTGCTGCGCTTGGTGCGATCCTGTTGGCAGCAGTTTTGTTGCTCTATTACGCATACGACAAGATTGTCGGCATTGATAACGTGAAACTCGGTTAAGGAGCGAAACCATGGTAGCACTCACCCCCATCTCGCGCACCGAACCTGCGTTCTACGTCCCCGTCGTCGCCGCCTTTGGTGCGTTCTTTGGCATATTCATCGGCACTGGTCAGGGAAGCATGATCATTGGCGTCCTTGGCGGAGCCATTCTAATGGGCGCGCTTGCCTTCCTACTTACCACCATAGTCAAAAACGAACGCGCGTCGCGCTGGGGGCTCACCGTACTGATGGCCCTTGGCGGTCTAGCTCTTGCCGGGATCCCCGGTGTACTGATCGGAGCCTTCTTCGGATGGTTCTTCGGGTTTTTGATCTTTTGGGTGTACGAAGGCCGGTACCGCGCCAAACTCCCCCCTTACCTCACCTCAGGTCAGGTGCTTTGGCATTTCGCTTTCCGCACCATCTGTGGGTCGATCTTTGTTTTCCTGGTCACACCCATTCTGGTAGTAATGCCGCTCAGCTTTAACGCGCAGGACTTCTTTACCTTTACTCCGGAAATGTTGCGCTTTGATCCCGCTGGCTACTCGCTAAAGCATTATCAGGATTTCTTTAACAATGCCGATTGGCAGAATGCGATGAAGAACTCATTGAAAATCGCCCCCGTCGCGACAATCCTCTCGGTAAGCTTTGGTACGCTGGCCGCGATCGGCCTGAGCCAACCACATGTGCCATTCCGCCGCGCAATTATGGCGATCCTGATTTCACCGATGATCGTACCACTGATCATTTCGGCTGCGGGCATGTACTTTTTCTACAGCCGCATCGGCCTGCAAGGTACCTATCTCGGGGTCGTTCTGGCCCACGCGGCGCTTGGCATCCCCTTCGTGATCATTACTGTAACGGCAACATTGGTCGGCTTTGACCGCTCGCTTACCCGTGCTGCGGCGAATATGGGGGCAAACCCCGTGACAACCTTCTTCCGCGTGCAGATGCCGCTGATCCTGCCTGGTGTGATCTCGGGCGGTTTGTTCGCCTTTATCACTTCCTTTGATGAGGTGGTTGTTGTGCTGTTTGTCGGCTCTGCTGGTCAGAAAACCCTGCCATGGCAGATGTTCACCGGCCTGCGCGAGCAGATCAGCCCCACCATTCTGGCCGTTGCTACGATCCTTGTCGGCATCTCGATCTGCTTGCTGACGGTGGTAGAACTGCTGCGCCGCCGCTCAGAGCGCCTGCGCGGAATGTCACCCAGCTGAGCGTATCAGCTCCAACATGCGCAGTGAGGCATAGCCATCCGGGACATGCCCCTGCGACACCTGCCAATTGCGCAGGGCATTGATAGTAAGCGGGCCAATTTTGGCGTCGATCTTTTGCGTATCAAAGCCCTGCGCGGTCAACAGCTTTTGAAGCTCGATCCGCTCGTCATAGGTCAATGCGCGATCACCGCGCGGCCAGTCCCCTTTGAGCGGGCCAGCCCCGCCAATCCGGTCCGCCAGATGCCCCACAGCAACCACATAGGCATCAGCCGTGTTATAAGTTTCCAGCACCCTGAAATTTTCGAATATCATAAAGGCAGCGCCCTGCGCTCCTGCGGGCAGTAAGATCGCAGCAGGGCCGTGATCTGGCACAGCGGTACCATCCACAGACAGCACGCCAAGAGCCGCCCAATCGGCCGGTGATTTGAGACTATCACGGCTGGCCAGCCTGTAATCGAACCCGTCCGGCACGTGGACCTCAACACCCCACGGCTGACCACTTATCCAACCATTTTCCTTGAGATAAGAAGCCGTAGACGCCAGCGCATCGCGGGGATCGTCCCCCCAAATGTCCCGCATTCCGTCCCCTGTCCAATCAACAGCGTGGTCAATAAATGAACTGGGCATAAACTGCGTATGGCCCATCGCCCCTGCCCAACTGCCGCGCAATGCTGCCGCCGAGGTATCGCCATCCTGCAAGATCATCAGCGCGGCGATCACCTGCTCTTCAAAGAACGCAGCGCGCCGTGCGTCATAGGCAAGGGTCGCCATGGAATTCAGAATGGGGTCGCTGCCACGGAAGGTGCCATAGGCGCTTTCCAGTCCCCAGATCGCCGTGACAACCTCTGCAGGCACACCGTAGCGCGTCTCAATCGCCTTCAGCGCCTTTTCTTCCCGCTTTAGCGCAGCTTTTCCATTGCTCACTCGTTGATCGGAAACAGCAGTCGCCAGATAATCCCAAATGGTTTTGGTAAACTCGGACTGGTTACGATCCCGCTCTACCACTTTGGGCGCAAAACGGACGCCATCCATCGCACTATCATAAAAAACAGGCTCTATCCCTGCGGCAACCGCTTTGGGCTTAAACGCTGAAATCCATTCCTTCAGTCCCGCATCACTCAGCGCGGCCGTCTGTGCACCCAATGGCAAAGCCGACAACATGAAAACAGCAAGTGATATCCCACGCATGATGCACCCTTATCATAGGTCAATTGTTTTCAACCTATCGACAATCACGATCCAGGAAAAGTACCGCGCAATGCATCGCTCAGCGGCGGCTGCGGGTAACCTTACGCTTGGTAGCAGCTTTCTTGCCTTTCGCGCGGGCACCCTTACGTCGCGGACTTTTGCCTGCCGGGCTTTTGCGACCCTGCGGAATTTTCTGATCCTCGATCTCTAACAGTTCAAGCGCGATACCGCCGGTGATTGGTGTGACTTCGGACAGGCGCACCGTCACCCGCTGGCCCAACCCGATCATCATGCCGGTATCCGAGCCCATCAGCGTGCTGGAATCAGCATCATGGTGGAAATATTCCCGCCCGAGATTGCGCATAGGGATCAGGCCATCCGCGCCTGTCTCATCCAGTTTTACAAAGGCACCAAAGCGGGCAACACCGCTGACACGGCCTGTCATTTCGTTCCCCACACGCTCTGAGAGGAAGGCCGCAAGGTAGCGGTCAGTCGTGTCACGTTCAGCAATCATCGAGCGGCGTTCAGTGTCAGAGATATGCGCGCCGGTGGCCTCCATATCCTCGATGTCATGAGGCGACAGCCCATCCTTGCCCCAACCATGCGCCGTAATCAGCGCGCGGTGCACGATAAGGTCTGCATAGCGGCGGATCGGCGAGGTGAAATGGGCATAAGACCGAAGGGCGAGGCCAAAGTGACCAATATGATCCGGCCCGTAATATGCTTGGGTCATCGAACGCAGAGTAGAGATATTGATCAGCTCTGCGTCATCTGTACCCGCTGCCTGATCCAGCAAGCGGTTAAGATGTGCGGTTTGCAACACCTGCCCTTTGGCCAGCGTATACCCCGCAGCCGCTGCGGTTTCGCGCAGCGCATCCAGTTTTTGCGGTGTGGGTTCCTCATGAGTGCGGAACAACAACGGGGTTTTCTTGGCGATCAATGTCTCGGCGGCGGCGACATTGGCCAGCACCATAAATTCTTCAATCAACCGGTGCGCATCAAGCCGCATCCGGAAATTGACCGACCGGACAGTGCCATTGTCATCTAATTCGATCCGCCGTTCCGGCAGGTTCAGCTCAAGCGGCTGACGTCGTTCCCTTGCCGCAACCAATGCATCATAGGCAGCATAAAGCGGCTTGATAACAGTCTCTAACATAGGTTCGGTGCGTGCATTCGACGCACCATCCATCGCCTCTTGCACCTCTTCGTAATGCAAGCTGGCGGGCGATTTCATCAATCCGCGGTGGAAATCATGGCGCAGTTTGTTGCCATCCTTATCCAATACCATCCGCACCGCGATACAGGCCCGCTCGACCCCTTCATGAAGGGAGCATAGATCACCGGACAATACATCCGGCAGCATCGGCACAACACGGTCAGGGAAATAAGTCGAATTACCGCGCTTGCGTGCTTCGCGATCCAGCGCAGAACCGGGCGTGACATATGCCGCCACATCGGCAATCGCGACCCACAGGATATGACCACCCTCATTGGCAGGATCGGTATCCGCCTCGGCAAAACAGGCGTCATCGTGATCACGGGCATCAGACGGATCGATCGTGACCAATGGCAATGTCCGCAGATCTTCGCGCCCCTTGAGGCCCATCGGCTCTGCGGCATCTGCTTGGGCGATTACGTCATCGGGGAAATCGTCGGGAATACTGTGTTCATGTATCGCGATAAGCGAGACAGCTTTGGGAGCGGAGGGATCCCCCAAACGCTCGACAATACGCGCGCGGGGTAGGCCCATCCGCCCCTTGGGTCCGGCAAGCTCGGCCTCGACCAGTTCGCCCTCTTTGGCACCGCCAGTGGCATCCGCCGAGACGATCCATTCCTTATCCGCGCCCTTGTCGATGGGTTTGATCCGGCCACCTTCGGCCTGCTTTCGAAAAATCCCCACGATTTTCTTCGGGTTAGAGCCGATGCGACGGATCAGCCTACCTTCGTAATGGTGGTCTTCGCCCTTCACCAATGTCAGGCGCGCAAGAATGCGGTCCCCCTCGCCAAGCGCGGGATCGGCCGCACGCGGGATCATCAGCACAATGGGCTCAACACCTTCGCCGCCCCATTCCATCGGCTTGGCATATAGGTCGCCATCGCGGCCCGCACCCGTCACCAGCAAAACGCTGACAGGCGGCAAACGCTCGGGATCGGCATAGGATTTTTTGCGCTTCTCCAGATGGCCTTCGGCCTCCAGCTCTTTGAGCAGGCGCTTAAGGTCAATACGGGCAGCCCCTTTGATCCCGAAGGCCTTGGCGATGTCGCGCTTGGCGGTCAGGGTGGGGTTTTGTTCGATCCATTCAAGGATCTCTTTCTTGGTAGGGATATTATTCATATGACTGCAGGTAGCATGCGCATGGGCCCACGTCACATTATTTTAAATCTTCCACCGTATCCACATCCTGCAACGTGGCCACATGGGCGATGCGGTGATCCGGTAAAGTGGCCATTGTATCAGCCAATGCATGCTCGGTTGACCAGCGCACACCGTTGAAAAGACGTGGCGGAACAGCCCGTGACCGGCGCAACCCGATAAGCCAATACCCTCCGTCAGGCGCCGGGCCAAACACCGCATCATTGCTACCTAGGGCTTTGAACGCCTCAGCGATGCGCGGCGCAGTGATGCCCGGAATATCCCCACCGATAACACAAACAGGCCCCGCAGGAGCATGCCGCAGCGCGCGGGCCATCCGGTCGCCCAAATTGCCACTGCCTTGGGGGATACGCTGGAAATGCGCAGGCCACGCCCGCGAGGATTTAACCCGATCATGCGGCGCAACCGCCAGCACAACCGTCCAACGCGGATCACTCACACGGCGCAGCAGACGCCGCGTCTGGTGACGGAACCACCACGCGGCGGCGGTCATGCCGATGTCGCGCCCCAACCGCGTCTTTACACGCCCTGCACGGGGTTCCTTTAGCATAATAACAAGTGTTCGCTTCACAGGCTAAGTTCCATCATCTGATGCGGTTCCCCTTCGTCAGCATAGACATCACCATAGGGGCTAAATCCAAGCTTTTCGTAGAACCCCACGGCATGGATTTGCGCGCCCAACACAGCGCGCTTTGCACCATGGTCACGCGCAAGCGCTACGGCAGCCAAAATCAGCCCTGCCCCTAGACCTGTGCCTCGAAACGTATTCAAAACGCACACGCGGCCAATCTTGGCTGTGCCATCCTCAAGATACACCCGAGCAGTTGCCACAGGCAGGCCGTCCTCATGCGCCAATAAGTGATGGCTAAGTGGATCAAGGGCATCAACCTCTCCTTCGGCTGAATATCCTTGCTCGTCCACAAACACCTTGCGGCGAAGAGCGTAGCAACTCTCGAGATCTGTTGTCGGTGCTATGCCTATCACGCGAAGTAATCCTGAAGAATGCGCGTGTAGACCTCTTTGAGCTGCACGATATGCTCGACACTTACGTGTTCATCAACTTGGTGCATGGATTGCCCCACAAGGCCGAATTCGACCACGGGGCAATGGGATTTCATAAAACGGGCATCCGACGTGCCTCCCGTTGTGGACAGCTCAGGCGTCACACCTGTCACCTCTTGAACCGCCCTCGATACCATCGCCGAAAGGTCACCGGGTGGAGTGATAAAGCTTTCGCCGGATATCTTCACATGTGTCTCTACCTGCACGCCAAAGCCCGTGCGAATGGCTTCGACCTCTTCTTTGATCCACGCGCTTAGGCTGGCACCCGAGTGTTCGTCGTTGAAACGGATATTCACAGCAGCCGAGCATTCGGCGGGGATCACATTGGTCGCAGGGTTGCCGGTATCCACGGTTACAACGGCAAGGGTCGAGGGATCAAAATGTTTCGTACCAGCATCAAGTTCACGGCTGGCCAACCGGTCCATCAGGCGCATCATCGCCGGCAGCGGATTATTCGCGCGGTGCGGATAGGCCGAGTGCCCCTGTTTACCGATCACGCGAAATTTGACCGTCATCGAGCCGCGCCGCCCGATCTTGATCATCTCCCCCATGGTATTGGGGCAGGTCGGCTCTCCGACCAAACAGACATCCATCCGCTCGTTATTTTGCTCCATATATTCCAACAAGGCGAGGGTGCCATCAATCGACTCGCCTTCCTCATCGCCGGTGATCGTGATCACCACCGAACCGTCGGGCGGCGTGTTTTGCACATAATCAATCGCCGCCGCCGCAAAGGCAGCGACACCTGATTTCATATCAGTCGTGCCACGGCCATACATGATGCCGTCTTTGATCTCGGCTCTGAAAGGCGGCATGGTCCATGCTGCCTCATCCCCGATGGGCACCACATCAGTATGCCCGTTAAAGCCAAAACTGCGTGTGTTGCCTTGACTGCCCCAGCGCGCAAACAGATTACGGATACCGCCACGGTCAGCCCATGCGCAGGCAAAGCCCGCATCGCTCAGCAATTCATGCAGAATGTCCAACGCTCCGGCATCCGCAGGCGTCACAGAGGGGCAGCGGACCAAGGCGGCGGTCAATTCAACCGGATCAACATTTGATTTCAGGGACATGATACAGGGCTCCTTGCGGCTTTTGCCATCTTATCCCCCTTGTGGCGCAAAAGTGCCAGCCCCACAGGCCACCCTGAAATCACACTTCATTTATGTCAAAATTGTGATAACGTAATCGAATGATAATGACCCGAGGCAGGGCATGAGCAGATTCATCACCTGAAAACAGGGGTGGATACGTCCGGAAAAACGGACATGATTGGAAAAAGGGCACGCCCTTGGTCCATCTGCAACTGTGTGTTGTCTCTCAAAAGGTTTGAGGCAGTGACATGGTAGACGCATCCGAACTCGACATTACAACTGTGCGCGAAGGCACCAATGCGCGGGCATTGGCCGAGGAAATTTTCGGCAATGGCGTCACAGTGACCGACGCCACGTTCTTTGGTGATATCGACAGTGCCGGGATTTATACGGGTGGCGATTCAACATCGCTCGGCGTTGTTCCCGGCGATACCGGTGTGATTCTATCTACCGGCAATGCCCAAGACTTCACAAACTCCAACGGACAGGCAAACCAACGCACAAACACCAGTACCAACACCTCTGGCACCAATAATTTCAGCCAATACAATAACGCCGCAGGCGGAACGACCTTTGACGCCGCGACGCTGGATGTCGATTTCATCCCCGAAAATGACACGCTGACGATGCAATTTGTCTTTGCGTCAGAGGAATATCCGGAATTTGCCAATTCGATCTATCAGGATTTCTTTGGCGTCTGGGTCAATGGCCAACTTGTTGAGCACGATGTAGGCGACGGGGATACCGACCCTTTCAACATCTCGACCACGAACAACATCAACCTGTATGTCGACAACACCACAGACGACTTCAACACCGAGATGGACGGTTTCACCATCACACTGACGCTGACGATTGACGTCATCCCGAACGAAACAAACTCGATCCGGATCGCGCTGGCTGATGTAGGCGATAGCAATTTCGACTCGAACGTTCTGATTGCAGGAGATTCTGTTCAGACCAATCTGGTTGCCCTGTCGGATAATGTAGAGGTCTTTCCGGACGGGACCAAAACATTCGACGTACTCGCCAACGATTTGAACAATACTGCCGGTTCGACCCTAACCATCACGCATATTAACGGCCAACCCGTCAACGTAGGGACAGAAATCATACTGCCCACAGGTCAGGCGGTCAC
The DNA here is from genome assembly GCF_039977885.1 of Sulfitobacter sp. GTDB lineage: Bacteria > Pseudomonadota > Alphaproteobacteria > Rhodobacterales > Rhodobacteraceae > Sulfitobacter. Next base: position 528,501 of record NZ_JBDWCI010000020.1, on the reverse strand, counting down.
GCTTAACGCAGATGGCACAATCACTGTTGTTGGTGATGGCGACGAAGAAAACTTCAACTTTACCTACACGGTCGACAATGGCGTCGATACGGATGTGGGTTTTGTAAACGCGACTTCGGTACCATGTTTTGTAGCCGGAACGCTCATTGCGACGCCCGATGGCGACCGCCGCGCGGAAACCCTGCAACCCGGTGATCTGGTGATGACCAAGGACGAAGGCGCACAACCGTTGCGCTGGATCGGGGCACGGCAGGTCGCTGCGACGGGTGCCTTTGCGCCCATCCACATCCGCGCCAACACGCTTGGCCAACACCGTGATTTGCTTGTGTCACCGCTGCACCGCGTGCTGATCCGCGACAACCTTGCCGAGCTCCTTTTTGGCGAAGCCGAAGTGCTTGTGACGGCCCGTGATCTAGTCAATGACCGCTCGATCACCCGCCGTGAGGGCGGCCGTATCACATATGTCCACCTGCTGTTTGACCGCCATCAAGTGGTGTTTTCAGAAGGGTTAGAGACAGAGAGCTTTCTACCCGGACCGCAAACCGCCAGCAGCTTTGAAGCGGATATGGTCGAAGAGATTTACAGTATTTTCCCTGAATTAGACCCTGAAACCGGTGTAGGCTATCCCATTGCGGCGCGCCGTACCCTGAAACGATATGAGGCGGAGCTTTTGCGCGCCGCAAAGGTGGCTTAAATGACCTGGCTTGCGCTGACCGACCACACCGACCGCCGCCTCTCGCTTCGTGGCCTTGGTACTGAAAAACACGCCGCCCCCGTGATTGCCGATCACCCCCAACAGGAGCTGACCCGCGGGACGATCACATTTGAAACCCAAATGACCGAGGACACCAAACCTCAGGTCCTGTTTGGATATACCACCACACACCCACGTCATCGCAGCCTGATATTTCAGGCCATTCCGGGCGGCGGTGTCGCTATGGTACATGTGCAGGGCGATATGATTTCGCATGCCGCCATTGCCCATAAAAACGCCGGACGCGCCGAAATCCTGCGGCTAAGTTATGCGTGGGACACCAAATACAACTGGGGCCGCCTGACACTGGAACTGGTGGGTGAAAACGCGGTCACCTCTGTCGCGGTTGAAAACCCGCTGCCGCTCACGCTGGATGATCTGCGCGACCTGATGCTGGGGCGCAGCTCCCATGATTATGCTCCCGAAATGGTCTATGCCGCTTTGTCGAACGAGATCGAGCCGATTGGCGTGAGCCCGACCCTATCGCCCAACACACCTATTGCGACACCTTGGGGCTACCGCAATGCGGGCACGCTCAAACGCGGCGACACGGTCTATACCGCCGAAGGAGAGGTGGTGCCGGTGCTGCAAACGGTCAGCCGGACGGTACCTGCACGCGGCAGCTTTGCTCCGATCAGGATGCGCGCCCCCTATTTCGGACTTCAGGACGACATCATCATCGCCCCCGAGCAGCATGTAGTTATCGACGGGCCAGAGGTCGAATATCTGTTTTCCTGCGAAAAAGTGCTGACGCCAGCGCGCCATCTGGTCAACGGCTTTGCCGCGCGGACAGAGCCTTGCGGCCCTCTCACCTCCTACACGCAGCTGATCCTACCCAACCATGAAACGGTCCTTGCCAGCGGCGCGCCGCTGGAGAGCATGTACATCGGACGTATTCGCCGCGACAGCCATCAGCTGTCTTCAAGCGTGCTGTTTGGTGTCGATCGTCAGGACCTGCCCGAACACCGCGCACCATCGCATAAGGTTCTAAAGTGGTATGAAGCCATTCATCTGGCCAAACGCCGAGCAGCCTGACGCCGCCCGAGCTTAGTCAAAAAAAGGCGTCATCTGGGCTACGATAACTGAATTCTCATCCAGAGCGCGCTGCATCAGCTCGCGTTCCTCGGCGTCAATCTCGTGGCCCTCGGCCTCGCGTTCGGCCAATGTGCCGTAGCCTGTGACATCCAGCGGTGCAGTGTCAGCCTGTTTCAGGATCGCAACCGTTTCACGTACGGCCTCGGCTTCATCAATACCGGAGGCAAAGCACATAAGCGCCGCACCCGTTGCCTTGTCAGGCAAACCGTCCCCTTCTTTGCGGCCGATCTCGACCAACAAGGTATAAACCTGCTGGCGGGAGGGTTTCTTTGGCCTTTTCTCGTCAGTCATAACACCCTCATTCGCAACGGCGCAGCAAATTGATATGCCCGCCTTTCTGGATCACGGCGATGCCGTTTTCCCTGTTCATAATCAGAATTCGGCGATGCCACGGTTCTCCGTCCGCACGGCAAATCGCATTATACAACGTGCCATCCATACCCGTAACCGCGACCGGATCCCGCAGTGTACATCGGGTGCCCAGCGCAAAGAAAATGTTGCTGGTCAACAGAACCGCGCCCTGATCCTGACCGATAGATTTGCAATCCCAACTGTCACCGCTGGAATGATCCGGCCGGTAGCGCCCGTCATAGGGCCCTGCCCCAACCGCCACAGCCGAAACCGCAAGCAATACAAGGGACAGGGCGAACCGCATCAGTCGCGTAGCAATTCGTTGATCGAAGTTTTGGAGCGTGTCTTTTCATCGACGCGCTTTACGATCACGGCGCAATACAGGTTCACGCCATTCTTGGACGGCATGGAGCCAGCCACAACAACCGAACCGGCAGGCACTTCGCCGTACATGACTTCACCGGTTTCGCGGTCGAGGATTTTCGTGGACTGGCCGATAAATACGCCCATGCCCAAAACCGAACCTTCGCGCACGATGCAGCCTTCAACAACTTCTGAGCGCGCCCCGATAAAGCAGTTGTCTTCGATGATTGTCGGACCCGCCTGCATCGGCTCAAGAACGCCACCAATGCCAACGCCGCCGGACAGGTGCACGTTTTTGCCGATCTGCGCGCAAGAACCCACCGTGGCCCATGTATCCACCATTGTGCCTGAATCGACATAAGCACCAATGTTCACAAACGACGGCATCAGCACCACGCCGGGCGCGATATAGGCAGATTTGCGTACAACGCAGTTCGGCACAGCGCGAAAGCCTGCCTCTTTCCACTGTGCATCACCCCAGCCTTTGAATTTGCTATCAACCTTGTCCCACCAGCCAGCGCCTTGCGGGCCGCCTTCCTGATGTTCCATGTCTTTGATGCGAAAGCCCAACAGCACGGCCTTTTTGGCCCATTGGTTTACATGCCAATCACCGCTGTCCAGCTTTTCGGCAACGCGCAAGTTGCCTGAATCAAGTGCGGCAAGCGTGGATTCGATCGCATCGCGTGTCTCGCCGGTGGTAGCCGAAGTGATTGCGTCGCGGTTTTCCCACGCGGCCTCGATGGCTGTTTCAAGCTGTGCATTGGACATGTCGGAACTCCGTTTCAAGAAAATCTGTTAGGTGGCGCTATACGCTTACGGGCGGGCCCGCGCAATGCTCACCACCGCTTCTGCAACATCACATCGCGTCCGCGTGTTGTGATGTTGCAAACTATAATGTCATAGTCATCGCCCACGATCCCGTGCATGCTGTAACCAAGAGAAAAGTCCGAGGTATTTATGAGCAACAAGAACAAACACCCACTGCGCGATGCAGGAACAGACCGCGCTGCAGCGGATGGCGTCCCCGTCACCCCACAAACACAAGCACCTGCTTATCGTTTAGCCTTTAACGACAATGATTTCCTGTGCCGGGATGAACTGCGCCCCGTGCGCCTGCAGCTTGAACTACTCAAGCCGCAAATGATGCTGGATGAATACGGCGTGCAATCGACAATCGTTCTCTTTGGCGGCGCACGCATCCCGGAGCCCGCGAAAAAAGACACCGCGCGTACAAAAACACTGGCTGACCTGTCGCGATTTTACGACGAGACACGTGAATTCGCGCGGCTGATGACGCTCAAGTCAAACGAAAGCGGCGGGAAAGAGGATGTGATCGTGACCGGTGGCGGCCCCGGCGTGATGGAGGCCGGGAATCGCGGCGCGGTTGATGCAGGTGGCGTATCCATCGGCCTGAACATTGTGCTGCCCTTCGAGCAGGCCCCCAATGAATTTGTGACGCCGGATCTGTGTTTCAACTTTCACTATTTCGCAATCCGGAAAATGCATTTCCTGATGCGTGCAAAAGCGATCTGCGTGTTCCCCGGCGGGTTCGGGACCATGGATGAGCTGTTCGAGGCATTGACCCTGATCCAAACAGGTCGAATGCAGCGTGTGCCTTTCTTGCTGTTCGGCCGGGAATTCTGGGAAAGCATCATAAACTGGGATGCGCTTGCCGATGCCGGTACGATTTCAGCAGATGATCTGGACCTGTTCCGTTTCGTCGAAACAGCCGCCGAAGCCATGGACCTGATCGAAAACTGGGGCGACGCATCGGCCCGAAGCAGCGTTCCGGGTCGCTAGATCACCGCGATTTTAGTGAAACAACTCTGACGGCAATTCGCACAGCGCAACGTGGTGCGGCAGTGTTTCAAGCACATGTTTGCCGTCATGCGTGTCGCGGATGGAATAACCATAGCCAGCAAGGCGGTGCTTCCATTCGCGCGCCGAAAGCGCAGATACGCGTTCGCGCGTGACCAACTGAATGACTTCTTCGGCGACAGGGCCGCTTTGCTTAATGACAACTGACATTGTTTCCACTCCTGATTAATTCCTCAATGGAAACAATCTCACTGCACGCCATGGCGAAATTCGGATAAGAATACGGCAGAATATAGGTTTTTAAACAGGCCAAAGTGGAAACAATAAGGGCGCTACGTTACTCACGAAGCGCCCTTATTCATGTCTTTTAAGAATCATAACCTAACGGCGGGCAGTGCCGGCTTCCGCTTCAATCTCGCGGCGGGATTTCCGCGCGCGCTCGGTCTCGGATTTAAGCTGCCCGCATGCTGCCATGATATCCTCACCACGCGGTTTGCGCACCGGCGAAGCATAGCCGGCCTTGTGGACAATGTCCGAAAACGCTCGAATACGGTTATTGCTTGAACGCTTATAGGGTGCCCCTGGCCATTCATTAAACGGGATCAGATTGATCTTGGCCGGAATACCTTCGATCAATTTCATCAGACGGTGGGCGTCTTCGTCGCTGTCGTTGATGCCGTGCAGCATGACATACTCGAACGTGATCCGTTCGGAATTGGACACTTTCGGATATTCACGCAGCGCATCCAGCAATGCCTCGATGTTCCAACGCTTGTTAATCGGCACCAGCTTATCGCGCACCTCATCCGTTGTGGCGTGGAAGGAAACGGCCAGCTGACAGCCGATCTCAGCAGCGGTGCGGGCAATCTCCGGCACAACGCCAGAGGTACTCAACGTGATGCGGCGACGGCTCAGCTGGATACCCTCAGGGTCCATCGCGATCTTCATCGCGTCGCGTACGTTTTCAAAATTATAAAGCGGCTCGCCCATCCCCATCAGCACGATATTACTCAGCAGCCGCGCCTCATAGGTGCGCGTACCGCTTTTCGGCCATTCATCCAGATCATCACGGGCAACCATGACCTGCCCGATGATTTCACCAGCGGTCAGGTTGCGCACCAGCTTTTGCGTGCCTGTATGGCAAAACGAACAGGTCAGCGTGCACCCGACCTGAGAGCTGACGCAAAGCGTGCCGCGATCAGCTTCGGGAATATAGACCACCTCGACCTCGTGCCCGCCCGCAATGCGTACCAGATATTTGCGCGTGCCGTCTTCGCTGACCTGTTTGGTTACAACTTCGGGCACTTCTACCACGAAATGCGCAGCAAGATCAGCACGGAAGGATTTGCTCAGGTTCGTCATCGCATCAAAATCGCGCACGCCCCAATTATAAATCCACTGCCAGATTTGCCCCACGCGCATTTTGGCCTGCTTTTCAGGCGTACCAATGGCGATCAACGCATCGCGCATCGCCTCACGGGTCAACCCCACAAGGTTCATCGGCCCATCAGGCAATTTGCGCGGGATAGTGTGGACGTCTTGAGTAATCGGAGCGGACATAAGAGCGATTCCTGTAAAGGTGTGCGCATTATATAGTGGCCTGGGGCCAGAAATGAAAACAGCCCCATCCTGACCGGACAGAGCTGCGTAGAATTATAAAGTCCGGTTTAGCCGCCGCAGCGCTTGGCCGCATCATCCACAGCTGCCGTGAACCCCAACAAAGAGAACGTATCGTCTGTCTGCGTCCCGCGACCAGAGCGGCCCGTTAGCTTTGCTTCAGCGCCACGTTTCATGGCTGCGATAATCTTTGCATCATCCGCGGTGGTCGCAGGCCATGCCCATTCTCCCTCGGTAAACAAATCAAACGTCGTGCCCCCGATATTAAGCGTCACAGAAGACCCACTCGCAAAGGGATACCCACCGGTAAAGGCAACCTGACCATTGGCACCTGCGCTAGGACGGTAGAACACCATCAAAAGCGTCTGCCCACGGTTCACCGCAACCACATTCCCATTGCGTGAGTTTACGGTCTCTTTCGGCGTGGAGACCCCCCAACACTCGGTCGGGTTGTCCTCTACAAACACGCTCCAATCGGTCTGTGCCGCAACACGGTTGCTGCTTTGGCTTTGTGCAAACGCACTGCCCGCAATCAACCCCGCAAATAGTGCAGCAGTCACACCAGTCTTCAAAAATGCCATCTGTCCAACTCTCCAGCCGTCTTGTTGCCTCAACGTATCGACAAAACCATGCAGCGACCTCTTTCGTGTGGGCCAATTTGATGCGATGATCCGTCCTATTCTCAACACCAAACACCATAACGCGAAATACGGCTGTACTAAAACCCCGCATTGGCAGGTTTTCGCGCATAGCAAGCCACAAAAGGACGTGACCATGACACAACCCGCTCCCTTCGCCGAAATCTGGCGCGGTCCGTTCCTCGAAAGCGTGCACAGCGGCCATGCCGTCATCTGCGACGCAAGCGGCCAGATCGTGGACGCCTGGGGCGATCCCGATCTGGTGGTATTGCCGCGCAGCTCGTCAAAAATGCTACAAGCATTGCCTCTGGTGCGCTCCGGCGCGGCCGATGCCTTCGGGCTGGGCACACGGCAATTGGCGTTGGCCTGCGCCTCACATGAGGGGGCGACCATTCACGTGGACGGCGTAAATACATGGATCAACGAACTGGGTCTGGATGACGAAGCCTTCCGCTGCGGCCCTCAGGAATCGCGTGACCGCAATGTGAGGGAGGCGCAAATCCGCGCACATCAAAGCCCTTGCCGCGTGCACAACAACTGCTCGGGCAAACACGCAGGCTTTCTGACACTCACACAACACCTAAAAGCAGGGCCTGATTACGTTCAGCCCGACCATCCGGTACAGCGCGCCTGCCTTGAAGCCTTCGAGGAAGTCACAGGCGAAACAAGCCCGGGCTACGGCGTCGACGGCTGCTCTGCCCCGAACTATGCCGCCAGCCTGCACGGCGTCGCGCGCGCCATGGCCCATTTCGCCGCTGCCCCCGATGGCAGCGCCGAAGCGCGCTTGCACCAGGCCATGCGCCTGCACCCCGAACTGGTCGCCGGCGAAGGCCGCGCCTGTACGGAATTGATGCAAGCCTGCAATGGCAAAGCCGCCCTCAAAACCGGTGCCGAAGGTTTCTTCATCGCGATCCTGCCCGAACTAAAAATGGGCATCGCGCTCAAAGCCGCCTGCGGCACCACCCGCGCAGCCGAAGCCGCAATCGCCGCTCTTCTTGTCCGCCTCGGTGTATTGGACGCGAACCACCCAGCAACGCTTAAACGTATAAATACGCCAATCAAAAACTGGGACGGTCTCGTCACCGGCATGCTAAAACCAGCCCAAAACCTTCTCTGATCCCGGCAACAGATCATTTCTTCTAGCTAAAAATACTCCGGGGGAGCCGGCCTTCAGGCCGGTGGGGGCTGGCCCCCATCTTCCTACCTAAGTAACAAAATCCGTCTGCGCATATCCCTGCACATATAGAAGTGCCGTAAGATCACCAAAGTTAATCCGCACGTTGCATTGCGCGGCGACGCTAGGCTTGGCGTGTAGTGCAACGCCCAAACCTGCGCGCGTCAACATTCCCAAATCATTTGCACCATCGCCAACGGCGATCACGTCAACCTCTGCAATCCCAAGCTTGGCCGTGATCTCTTCCAGCGCATCGACCTTAGCCTGCTTGCCAAGAATTGGCATACCCACCTCCCCTGTGAGCACACCATCCGAGTGTAGTAATGTGTTGGCCTTGTTTTCATCAAAACCCAACATGCCCGCCACTTGCGCCGTGAATGCCGTGAACCCCCCAGAGACCAGAGCGGCGTAGGCGCCATTCGCTTTCATCGTGGCCAGCAAAACAGAACCGCCGGGCATTAACGTGATCCGCTCAGCCAGCACTTTGTCAATCACCGCTTCCGGCAAACCTTTCAAAAGCCCAACACGCTCGCGCAGGGCGGCCTCAAAATCCAACTCACCGTTCATGGCGCGGGCAGTGATGTCTTTGACGCGCTCACCAACACCAGCCTCATCGGCCAGCTCGTCGATGCATTCCTGCTGGATCATGGTGCTGTCCATATCCGCCAATAGCATCTTTTTGCGACGCCCCTCGGTCGGGACAATCACCAGATCAACCTGCATGGATTGGCAGCTATCCCAAACATCCCACAGATTATCCGGCATCTGCGCCAAAGCAAACTCTGCGGCCACATCGGGACACAACCAAACCGCATCCCCACCTCCCCAAGCATTGCGAAGCGACTCGACCAAAGAAGGATCAAGTGCGGGGCCAGCAGGGGCAGTCAGTAGAACAACAGTATACATCTTTTGGTTTCCGATCAGCGTCAGGTGTGTCGCAAATAGTTTCTCATGCGGCGGTTTAGCCCCGAATTGCAGCTTGTACCAGAGCCCAACCCGCCCTATGTCTTGCGGCGGGACACCCTTCCCCAACGAAGGGCGATTATCTGAGAGGATAGCATAATGGCTATTACACCACCGGCCACGCGGCCGACCAATCCGCGTTTTTCATCTGGCCCCTGCGCCAAACCCCCTACATTTGATCTCGCAAAGCTGTCTGGCGCGCCCCTTGGCCGCAGCCACCGTGCGGCTCCTGGCAAAGCAAAGCTGCTGGAAGCAATCGAGACAACTCGTGAAGTCCTTGGCGTACCTGCTGATTATAAAATCGGCATCGTGCCTGCGTCTGACACCGGCGCATATGAAATGGCCATGTGGAACCTGCTCGGCGAGCGTCACGTTGAAATGCTCGCATGGGAAAGCTTTGGCGCGGGCTGGGTTACAGACGCGCTCAAGCAATTGAAAATTGATGCCACAGAGAAAACAGCCCCCTACGGCGAGATTGTTGATCTGGACGGCGTGAACTTCGACAATGATGTTTGCTTTACCTACAACGGCACCACTTCGGGTGTTCGGGTTCCCGCAAGCTTTGACATCCCTGCCGACCGCGCCGGTTTGACCCTGTGCGATGCAACCTCTGCCGCTTTTGCGATGGATTTGCCTTGGGACCGTTTGGACGTCACCACATTCAGCTGGCAAAAAGCGCTGGGTGGCGAAGCAGCCCACGGCGTGATCATTCTCAGCCCTCGCGCGGTTGCACGTCTGGAAAGCTATACCCCTGCGTGGCCCCTGCCGAAAATCTTCCGCCTGACCAAAGGGGGCAAGCTGATTGACGGAATTTTCACGGGTGCCACAATCAACACCCCCTCAATGCTATGCGTTGAAGATTACCTGTTCGCCCTTGAATGGGCAAAATCTGTGGGCAGCCTGAAAGGCATGATCGGCCGTGCGGATGCGAACACCGCAGCGATCACCGCCTTTGTTGAAACCCACGACTGGATTGATTTCCTTGCCGTGGACCCTGCGACGCGTTCCAACACATCCGTATGCCTCAAGTTCACGGATGACCGCATCAAAGACGGTGCGGCCTTTGCCAAAGCCGTTGCAAAACGTCTGGGCGATGAAGATGTCGCGCTCGACATTGGTGCTTACCGCGATGCCCCTGCGGGCCTTCGCATCTGGTGCGGCGCTACGGTTGAGAAATCCGACATCGAAGCAATGCTGCCTTGGCTCGACTACGCGTTCAACGCCGAGCTCGACGCACAGTAACGCTCCTCCGTCCCTTCGGGCCGATCCGCGCAAGGATCGCCCGAAGGAAGAGACGAGCCTCCGTTATCAAAAATTCAAAGGACCGCACTCATGGCGCCTAAAGTACTCATCTCCGACAGCCTCAGCGAAGCAGCTGTTCAAATTTTCAAAGACCGCGGCATTGACGTGGATTTCCAGCCTACATTGGGCAAGGACAAAGACAAGCTGGCCGAAATCATCGGCAATTATGATGGCCTCGCCATCCGCTCTGCCACCAAAGCAACCGAAAAGATCATTGCAGCGGCAACCAACCTCAAAGTCATCGGCCGTGCCGGTATCGGCACTGATAACATCGACAAAGACGCCGCCTCCAAGAAAGGCGTGATTGTCATGAACACGCCTTTTGGCAACATGATCACCACAGCCGAGCACGCCATTGCGATGATGTTCGCCGTGGCACGCCAAATCCCCGAAGCTTCGGCCTCGACCCATGCGGGCAAATGGGAAAAGTCCAAATTCATGGGCGTTGAGCTGACCGGCAAAACGCTGGGCGTTATTGGCGCGGGCAACATCGGCGGGATCGTCTGCGACCGTGCGCGCGGTCTGAAAATGAAAGTTGTGGCCTATGACCCCTTCTTGGGCGAAGAAAAAGCCGCAAAGATGGGCGTTGAAAAGGTTGAGTTGGACGAAATGCTGGCCCGCGCCGATTTCATCACGCTGCACGTACCTTTCACAGAGCAAACGGCCAATATCCTGAGCCGCGAAAACCTCGCCAAAACCAAAAAGGGCGTGCGGATCATCAACTGTGCCCGTGGCGGTCTGGTTGACGAAGAAGCGCTGGCCGAGTTGTTGAAATCCGGCCACGTCGCCGGCGCTGCCTTTGACGTTTTCGCCCAAGAGCCAGCGACCGAGAACCCGCTGTTCAACCTGCCAAACGTTGTTTGCACGCCTCACCTTGGTGCCGCGACAACCGAAGCACAGGAAAACGTCGCCTTGCAAGTGGCCGAGCAAATGTCCGACTACCTGCTGACAGGTGCTGTGACCAACGCGCTCAACATGCCGTCCGTCACCGCCGAGGAAGCGCAGGTCATGGGTCCTTGGCTGAAGCTTTCAGGCCATCTTGGTGCCTTCACCGGTCAGATGACAGATGAGCCAATCAAAGCAATCAACATCCTCTATGACGGTGTTGTTTCGGAAATGAACCTCGATGCGCTGAACTGTGGTGTAGTCGCGGGCATCATGAAGCGTGCCAATCCGGACGTGAACATGGTTTCTGCCCCAGTGGTTGCCAAAGAAAAAGGCATCAAGATTTCCACGACCAATCAGGACAAATCCGGCACATTCGACGGCTATATCAAAGTCACGGTTGTCACAGACAAACGCGAACGCTCCATCGCGGGCACCGTGTTCTCGGATGGCAAGCCACGCTTTATCCAGATCAAAGGCATCAATATCGACGCCGAAGTCGGTCGTCACATGGTCTATACCACCAACACTGACGTGCCGGGCATCATCGGTACATTGGGGCAAACCATGGGCGCCCATGACGTCAACATCGCGAACTTCACCCTCGGCCGTGCCGATGTGAAGGGCGAAGCGATTGGCCTTTTGGAAATAGACGCACCAGCACCAGCCGAGGTCGTAGCCAAGCTGCGTGACACCGGTTTGTTCACGCAGGTCAAACCACTGGAATTCGACATCTCCTAAGCCTATCAATGAGACAACCAAAGGCGCGGCTCCCTCGGGGCCGCGCCTTTTTTATTGGAGAGAGCATGACCAGACCCATTTATGCCATCGGCGATATTCACGGCCAACTAAACGAGCTCACCCGCGTATTAGCCCTGATCGAAGCAGACGGTGGCGAGAACGCAGAGATCGTCTTTATGGGCGACTATACCGACCGCGGCCCCGCCTCGGCGCAGGTATTGGATGTGCTGATTGATGGCGTCGCCCAAGGCAAGCCATGGCATTGCCTCAAAGGCAATCACGACCGCATGTTCAGCTGGTTCCTGCAAGAATACCCACGACATGACGCCTATCTTCCGGTGTACCTTTACTGGTTGCACGAACGGTTGGGCGGCGACAAAACGCTGGCCTCCTATGATATTGCATTTACGGAAACAGACCGCGCGTTGAACGTTCATGCACGTGCTAGAAATGCCGTGCCGCAGTCACATGTCGAATTTCTGAACGGATTGGCGTTGTCGTTTGAAACGCCTGATCTTTTCTTTGCCCATGCAGGCATCCGGCCCGGTGTTCCCTTGGGCCAACAAGACGAAGAAGATCTGCTGTGGATTCGCAAAGAGTTCCACATTGATCAGCGCGACCATGGCAAGCTGGTTGTGCATGGCCACACGCCGGTGGAACGGGCCACGCATTATGGTAATCGGGTCAACATTGACGTCGGTGCCGGCTATGGCAAGCCGCTCTGCGCTGTCGTCTTTGAGGGGCGCACATGCTGGACTTTGGAAGATGAAGGCCGCGTGCCACTTTTGCCGAAACCATAGCTGCGTTGTGACGGAAGGTTTCAACTGACAAACAGCCTACGGCTCCCTACGGTTTGCATAACCAGTAGGGAGAGAGACCATGACAGAGGATATTGTTATTCTGAGTGCTGCGCGCACCGCCATCGGCACCTTCGGCGGTGCGTTGGCCGGAACGCCACCCACATCGCTGGGAGCCGTTGTTTCACGTGAAGCTATAGCCCGTGCCGGTGTTGACCCGGCCCAGATCAACCATGTCGTCTTTGGGCACGTCATCAACACCGAGCCACGCGACATGTATTTGAGCCGCGTTGCCGCCATAGAGGCCGGTGTGCCAGAGGCAGTGCCTGCCATGAATGTGAACCGTCTTTGCGGCTCCGGCGTGCAAGCGATCGTGTCTGCGGTGCAATCCCTGATGCTGGGCGATGCGGAGTTTGCACTGGCCGGTGGTGCCGAAAACATGAGCCGCGCGCCCTACATTCTGCCCGCTGCACGCTGGGGCCAAAAAATGGGCGATGTTGCCTCAATGGATATGATGTTGGGTGCTTTGAATTGCCCATTTGGCACGGGTCATATGGGCGTCACCGCCGAGAATGTCGCCAAGGAGCATGAGATAGGCCGCACTGAACAGGATGCCTTTGCCATGCAATCCCAAGAACGTGCTGCGGCCGCAATCAAGGCAGGCCATTTCGCAGAGCAAATCGTGCCGGTTGAGGTGCGCCGCGGGCGGGAGACAGTGGTATTCGAGGTTGATGAACACCCCAAAGCCACCACATTGGACAAACTCGCCGGACTGCGACCAGTGTTCCAGAAGGACGGATCTGTCACTGCGGGCAATGCTTCGGGCATCAATGACGGAGCCGCTGCACTGGTTCTTGGCCGCGCCAGCAGTGCCCAAGCAGCAGGGTTAAAGCCACTTGCCCGGATTATCGGATATGCCCACGCTGGCGTCCGGCCGGAAGTCATGGGGATTGGTCCTATTCCGGCGGTAACCAAACTGTTTGAAAAGACAGGATTGGGCCCGGATGATTTTGACATCATCGAAAGCAACGAAGCCTTCGCATCACAGGCTTTGGCCGTGAGCAAGGCATTGGGGTTTGATCCCGCGCGCGTGAACCCCAACGGCGGTGCCATTGCCTTGGGGCATCCAGTCGGCGCAACCGGTGCGATTATTACCACAAAGGCGCTATATGAACTGCAGCGCACCGGCGGTAAGCGGGCGTTGATCACGATGTGCATTGGCGGCGGTCAGGGGATCGCACTGGGCATCGAGCGGGTTTGATTTGAACACAAGACAGGGGCATTAAGCCCCTGCCCTGTGTTTGAGTATTTCTAGCTAGAGAAAATAGGGATCAGCTCAGCGCCTGTACCACGGCCATCACACCTGTCGCACCGACAGCCCCAAGGATGGCGGCCAAAGCGATATAGCGTTTGAACGGCTTATGCGCAGGCGGCAATGGATGCGCCTGCCGGATCAGCGCGGCTTCGACCAAGGCGGGCAGGCGCGGGCCAAAGCGTGACAATACGCGCGCGGTTTTGGTCAAATCCGAAATCACGGCCTTTGGCCCGATCGATTTGGTGATGTAGTCAGTGACAATCGGCGCTGCGACCTCCCAGATATTCATATGGGGGTTCAAAGAGCGGGCAACGCCTTCAACGACAACCATTGTGCGTTGGAGCAAGATAAGCTCGGTTCGTGTTTCCATGCCAAACCGTTCGGTTACTTCGAACAGATAAGCAAGCAAGCGGGCCATAGAAATGCGGTCGGCATCCATTCCGAAGATGGGCTCCCCTACGGCGCGCAGGGCACGGGCAAATTCGTCCACATCCTTGTGAGCCGGGACATAGCCAGCCTCAAAGTGGACCTCTGCCACGCGTTTGTAGTCTTTGCGAATGAACCCGTAGAGAATTTCAGCATAGACGCGTCGGGTGTATTCATCGATGTGGCCCATGATGCCAAAGTCGAGCGCGATGATGTTGCCATTAGCTGCGACTTTGAGATTCCCCTGATGCATGTCCCCATGGAAATAGCCGTCTCGAAGAGCATGCTGCAGGAAGAGCGCGAGAATGCGTTCGCTCAGTTCGACGCGGTCATGACCTGCGGCGTCAATGGCGGCATTATCGCCCATGGCCACACCTTCGGCCCAGCCGAGGGTCATCACACGGCGCGCAGAATAGTCCCATTTGATATCCGGCAGCTCAAAGCCTGCGTCATCTTTCGTATTGGCGGCATATTCAGAGGCTGCGGAGGATTCGAGGCGTAGGTCCAGTTCGCCGCGCACGACGCCATCGAAATGCTCAATCACGTCCATCGGGCGCAAGCGGCGCGATCCTGGTGAGAACAGCTCGACCATTCTTGCCGCTAGATAGAAGGCATCGACGTCTTTTTGAAAGGCTTTTTCAATGCCCGGCCGCAGAACCTTAACCGCGACCTCTTCGCCTGTGCTGTTCAGGCGTGCCTTGTGTACTTGAGCAATGGAGGCCGCTGCCACAGGTTCGCTGAATTCGGAGAAGATCGCGTCAATCGGCTGTCCCAGCTCTTTTTCGACCTCGGCCTTGGCGACCTCAACAGGAAAGGCGGGCAACTGGTCCTGAAGGACGCGCAGCTGTTGTGCCATCTCCTCGCCCACAACATCGGGACGGGTGCTGAGGATTTGGCCGAATTTGATATAGGCGGGGCCAAGGGCCGTCAGAGCACGGGTGGCAGGTTGCAACGCAGGGTCGCCCTTGTAGCCCAGCGGCTTGAACGGGATCGCCAAGGTGCGCGCGACAAAGCGCACCGCCTTGGGTGCCTCGAAAGCATCCAGCACAAAGTTCATCGCACCTGTCCGCTCAAGCGTGGCACCGGTACGGATCAATCGCCAGATATTGTGAATCCCGCGCATGCTAGATCTTCCAGCCCGAGTGTAGCGCCGCAATCCCCATGGTGAGGTTGCGGTATTTTGCCTGACTGAACCCAGCGGTACGCACCATGCCAAGGAATGTCTCTTGATCGGGGAAATTGCGGATCGATTCGACAAGGTATTGATAGCTATCGCGGTCGTTGGCGATCAGTTGGCCCATGCGCGGGATCACATTAAAACTGTAGAGATCATAGGCCTTTTGCATGGCGGGGTTTGGCAATTGCGAAAACTCCAGCACCATCAGGCGGCCACCGGGTTTGAGCACGCGGTAAGCTTCGTTCAGCGCGACCTGCGGGCGGGTCACGTTCCGGATACCGAAAGAGATTGTATAGACGTCAAAGGTGTTATCCTCGAACGGCAGGTCCATCGCATCGCCCACCACCCAATCAAGGCTGTCTTGCATGGCTTCAGCTTCGGCGCGCTTGCGGCCTTCGATCAACATGCCTTCGGTGAGATCGCAAACCGTAGAATGGCCGGACCCTGCCCGCTTGAGAAACTTAAACGACACATCGCCCGTACCGCCCGCAACATCGAGCAGCTTTTGCCCCGGACGCGGTGCAAGCCAGTCCATCATCGCCTCTTTCCAGATGCGGTGGATGCCCATGCTCATCACATCGTTCATCACATCGTATTTATTGGCCACATCCGTGAACAAATTGCGGACCTTGCCCGCCTTTTCGTTCTCGGGGATTGTTTGTGCACCGAAATGGGTTGTTTTGTCGCTCATGGGCTGTGTCCTGATCTGTTGCACATGGGATATAGCCTCAGATAGGCAGGTGCAAACCGCCATTTGCCGCAGGAGCCTTTATGCCAGAGCTGCCCGAAGTCGAAACCGTCCGCCGTGGCCTTGCGCCAGTGATGGAGGGTGCGGTGATTACACGTGCCGATGTGAACCGGCCCGACTTACGATGGCCCTTTCCTGCACGGATGGCAGAGCGCCTGACAGGTCAGCGGGTGGAGCGGTTGCGCAGACGGTCGAAATACGTGTTGGCCGATTTGTCATCCGGCGAAACGCTTTTGGTGCATCTGGGAATGTCGGGGCGGATGCTGATTTCCGGCGATCCGCTGGGCGCATTTGTGCATGAGCATCCAGCCGCGCAAAAACACGATCATGTGGTTTTTTACATGGATAACGGCGCACGCATTACATTTAATGACCCCCGCAGATTTGGGGCGATGGATTTAATCGAGACCGCAAAGCAGGACGACCACAAACTGCTGGCCGTTCTGGGACCAGAACCTTTGAGCAACGATTTTCACGACTCGATTCTGGTTGAAGCCTTCAAAGGACGAAACACACCGGTGAAATCAGCCCTGCTGGACCAACGGATTGTTGCTGGATTGGGCAATATCTACGTCTGTGAGACGCTTTTTCGCGCAGGTATAAACCCAAAGCGCAAGGCGGGACGGATTGCCGCAGCAAAGGTTGCAGGGCTGGTTCCCATCATTCGCGACGTGCTGGGCGAAGCAATCGAGGCGGGTGGTTCGTCCTTGCGCGATTTCCGCCAAGCCGATGGAGAACTTGGGTATTTTCAACATTCCTTTGATGTTTATGGTCGTGAAGGTGCCCCATGCAAAACCCAAGGTTGCGTAGCGTCAATTGCCCGTGTGGTACAATCGGGACGGTCATCTTTCTATTGTCCGGTATGTCAAAGATAACTTGATCGCTTATGCGCCCGTGATATGCACTTACGTCTGTGCAACAACAAAGGGCCGCTTATATGGCTTATGAAACCATCATTCTCGACGTTGATAGCCATGTGGCGACGATCACGCTGAACCGGCCTGATGCGCTCAATGCGCTCAACGACCAGTTGATGCGCGAATTGGCGGATTGCCTTAAGGGATGTCAAAACAACGAGAAGGTGCGTTGCATCATCCTAACCGGTTCGGACAAAGCGTTTGCCGCCGGTGCCGATATTGCGATGATGAAAGACCAATCTTTCGTCGATGTCTTTAGCGGTGATTTATTCACAGAAGAAACCGACCAGATCATGCGCGTGCGCAAGCCGATCATCGCGGCCGTATCCGGCTATGCCTTGGGCGGCGGATGCGAATTGGCGATGATGTGTGATTTCATCATCTGTTCCGAGACTGCAAAATTTGGTCAGCCCGAAATCAACCTTGGCGTTGTGGCGGGCATCGGCGGCACACAGCGTCTGACCCGGCTTGTCGGCAAATCCAAAGCGATGGATATGAACCTGACGGGCCGCTTTATGGACGCAGAAGAAGCCGAGCGTTCCGGGCTTGTCTCTCGTGTGGTGCCGGTGAAAAAGCTGATGGACGAGGCATTGGCAGCCGCCCAGAAAATCGCCGAAAAGTCATCCATGTCAGTGATGGTGGTAAAAGAGGCCGTGAACCGCGCCTATGAAGTACCGCTGCGCGAAGGCCTGTTGTTTGAGCGCCGGATGTTCCATTCGCTGTTCGCGACTGAAGACCAAAAAGAAGGTATGAGTGCCTTCCTTGAAAAACGCGAAGCCCAGTTCCGCGACCGTTAACCGCGCTTTTGCACAGCTTCCTGTGACCTATTCGGTCACAGGCGCATGCGCTGCATCTTCGCTGTAAGGGTCTGCCTTGATACGTAAAAAGAACGCCGAGGCCGCCAGGATCAGGAATACGCTGATCGTATAGTACAATGACGCGATCATCGCAGCGGTATAGGCACTCATCCCCGCGTCTGGCGTATTGCCCAATGTGCCAAAGAAAATTCCGCCCAAAATCGCGATGCCAAATGCCGATCCCACCTGCTGGATCGCGCGTGACGCCCCCGAAGCAGATCCCGTATCTGTGCCGCTGGCACCTGACAAGGCAATCTGGAACAACGGACCCGTTGTCGACCCCAGACCGAAGCCCGCGCAAAATAGGATGGGCGCAAACCCGATCCAGCTATAGGTTCCCTGTTCTGCCAAAACCACGAAATGCAGCGCCACATGGGCTGCGGCAAGCGTTAAGGAACCGGCCACGACCCGCTCCCGCAGATATCGGTTGCCCAGCCGTTTAGAGACAGGCGAAGTCAGCAAAATCCCTACGGAAAACGGTGTGACCGTCAGGCCAGACCAAAGCGGCGACAGCCCAAAGCCTTCTTGCAGGTAAAGCGCCATCACCAAAAAGAACCCCGGCACCCCTGAAAACAGCAACCCGACCAAAATCCCGCCCGATATGAATGATTTCTTTTTCATCAATGTCACAGGGATTAACTGTGGCCGTCCCAAAGATGCCTGCCTGTGTTCCCATTTTGCAAAACTGACTGCCGAAATCGGCGAAGCGATTACAAAGAACCACATCCATGTTTGCCAACCGATCCCCGGCGCTTCGACCAAGGGCACCAATGCGCTGAACAGCGCAAAACCCGCCAGCAGAATCCCAACGCCATCAATACCGATTTTCCTGTCCCCCGCGACATCCGGCACCAAGCGGATGGCGAGCATGATCGTGATGAGCCCCACAGGCACATTGACCAGAAAGATCGGCCGCCAATCGAGCCCGAACAGGTTCCCCCCGATCAAAAGCCCACCAATAATCGGCCCTGAAACCGAAGCCAGCCCCGCCGCAAGCGCAAAAAAGCTGAATGCACTGCCGCGCTCATTTGGCGCGAAAAGAGCGGGAATAAGCGCCATCGCCTGCGGAGACATCATCGCAGCGCCAACACCCTGAAGCACCCGCGCGCCAATCAGCGAGTCAACTGACCACGCTACACCGCATAAACCGGACGCGAGCGTGAACAGCGCCACACCCCAGACGAACATCTTGCGCCGCCCCAGAATATCGCCCAACCGCCCACACGGCAAAAGCAGCAACGCAAAAACAAAGACATAGACCGCGACCACCCATTCTATCTTGTTCGGGGAGGCGTCAAAGTCTGTCTTGAGCGTCGGCATAGCCACATTAACAATCGTGACGTCCATCACGTTCATGAAACTTGCCGTTAGCAATACCGCAAAGGCCGCCCATCTGTTTGCGGGTGGTTGGTGCATCTGGCTGGGCTGCATGGCTACATTTCTCCATAGGAATTCGATAAGTGTAGTGCTGGCGCCAATCGAAACGATAGTCCATCCCACCTTATATGCCGGCACGGCGTCGGGGCCGTCTTTACAAACGCACATAAACCCCGCTATAGGACGCCTCATACATGCGCGTGCAGCCCGCTCAGGCTAGAATCACCTATCGGTGCCCTCCCATGCGGGAGCGATTGTACGCATTGACACAACAGACACAGATAGGACGATCCTCATGGCAAATACACCACAGGCAAAGAAACGCGCACGTCAGAACGAAAAGCGTTTTGCGATCAACAAAGCACGCCGTTCACGCATCCGCACATTCATCCGCAAGGTCGAAGAAGCAATCGAATCCGGCGTTAAAGAAGATGCCGTCGCAGCTCTCAAAGCGGCACAGCCAGAGCTGATGCGCGGCGTCACAAAAGGCGTCTACCACAAGAACACTGCATCGCGCAAAATCTCCCGTTTGGCAGCACGCGTCAAAGCAATCGCCTGATTCTAAGGCAAAACGATTTTTATGCAGGCGTCACCTTTGGTGGCGCCTGTGTTGTTTTCAGGCCCCCTTTCACAGCGGTGTGAGATTCTTTTTCCAAAAGTCCGAGTCAACAAATAAGATCAGTTGAACCGCTCCCTTTCACGTTGCTAGACAGTATGAGCGATTCACATCGTGGGGGGACAGACCCGAGTATTTGCACTACTTTGCTAGAGGTAGCGCGTTGATATGAAGGATCCCTTTTAGCCGTATCCATTACGGCCGGAAGGAATTGTAGATGCTGCTGCCAGCACATCTACCTGTCACATTCTAAAAAATACTCTGCGCGAGGTAGCAATTTTTATGCACCTTCCGACGCGGGAAAATAAGTGTCCAAGGGGCATGGCTGGTTTCAGGTTGGGACCGGACCAGTCGTATTGTCTTTTGGATAGAAACAGACGGATGCTGATTGATGACGGTAGGTGGGCAATGACAAGTGACGAATGGGGCAGCGTTAAGCAGCGACTTCTTAAAACAGTTGGGCAGAACAACTATACAACCTGGATTGATCCGCTTGTTTTGGGCCCCGCCGAAAACAACATTTCGACAGTATATGTTCCCACCTCATTTTTCGGGAATTATGTCAGCCAGAACTTTGCCGATCTTATCCTGCATGAGATGAAAAGCTTTGACGCGTCCTTGAGCCGTCTGAACTTTGAGGTGGCCCAGAAAACGGCCAAACCTGTAACAGAGAAAACAGACGCCATCACAGCGGCACGCCCCGTCAGCAAACCTGCGGCGTCTTCAGGCGTCTATACCGCCCCGCTGGAAAAGCGTTTCTCGTTTGATACTTTTGTCGTCGGCAAACCGAACGAATTGGCCCATGCCGCAGCGCGCCGTGTCGCGGAAGGTGGGCCCGTAACGTTCAACCCGCTGTTTTTGTACGGTGGCGTTGGCTTGGGTAAAACCCACCTGATGCACGCAATCGCCCAAGAGCTGTCGGCCCGCAAACCAGAACTGAATGTGCTCTATCTGTCAGCGGAACAGTTCATGTACCGTTTCGTTCAGGCGCTACGCGACCGCAAGATGATGGATTTCAAAGAAATCTTCCGCACTGTTGATGTGCTGATGGTGGACGACGTGCAATTCATCGCCGGCAAGGACAGCACACAAGAAGAGTTCTTTCACACATTCAACGCGCTGGTTGACCAGAATAAACAAATCATCATCTCCGCCGACCGTGCACCGGCAGACATCAAAGACCTTGAAGACCGCGTAAAATCACGCCTTCAATGCGGTCTGGTGGTTGATCTGCACCCGACCGACTACGAATTGCGCCTCGGGATTTTGCAAACCAAAGTTGACGTGCATCGTGCCTCCTATCCCGAGCTGCAAATGGAAGACGGTATTCTCGAATTCCTTGCGCACCGTATTTCGACCAACGTGCGCGTGCTTGAAGGCGCTTTGACCCGACTGTTTGCATTTGCCTCGCTTGTTGGACGTCCCATTGATCTGGAGTTGACGCAGGATTGCCTGGCCGATGTGCTACGTGCCTCCGAGCGCAAAGTCACGGTAGAGGAAATCCAGCGCAAGGTTTCGGATCACTATAACATCCGCCTGTCCGACATGATTGGCCCCAAACGCTTGCGCAGCTATGCCCGCCCCCGTCAGGTGGCCATGTATCTGTGCAAACAGATGACCAGCCGCTCGCTTCCCGAAATCGGCCGTCGCTTTGGCGGGCGGGATCACACCACGGTCATGCACGGCGTCAAACGTATTGAAGAGCTTAAAATTTCTGACGGTCAGATCGCCGAAGACCTCGAACTGTTGCGTCGCGCACTCGAAGCATAAGCGTCAAAGATGCAACGGTGCCACAGGGCAGCCCTTGAAGGGGCTGCCTTTTACGTTTCAGGTTGGTTATGCCTTGTGATTGAGGGCAAAGCGGGTAATTTGCTCACTCGGACCCTTGTGCAGTGGAGATAGGTACATGAAATTCAGCATTGAACGCGCCGCATTGCTCAAGGCCGTCAGCCAGGCACAATCGGTTGTTGAACGGCGCAACACGATCCCGATCCTTGCCAACGTGCTGATTGAAGCCGAAGGCAGCGATGTATCATTCCGCGCCACCGACCTGGATATCGAAGTCGTCGACAAAGCCCCCGCTCAGGTAGAGCGTGCCGGTGCTACGACGGTCGCCGCCACCACCCTGCACGAGATTGTGCGCAAACTGCCTGATGGGGCACTTGTTTCGCTTACGGCTGACACCGCCGCAGGGCGCCTGACAGTTGAGGCCGGGCGGTCGAACTTTTCCCTTGCGACCCTGCCGAAAGAAGATTTTCCGGTAATGGCCTCTTCGGAATACGCATCCAATTTCACGGCCGGCAGCGCGGTCCTGCGCCGCCTGTTTGATAAGTCCAAATTTGCCATCTCGACTGAAGAAACGCGTTATTACCTTAACGGTGTGTATATGCACATCGCGGACGCCGAAGACGGCAAAATGCTGCGCTGCGTTGCGACAGACGGTCATCGCCTTGCCCGCATTGACGCCGATATGCCCGAAGGGGCAGTCGAAATGCCCGGCGTGATTGTGCCGCGCAAAACTGTTGGCGAGCTGCGCAAACTGCTTGATGATGACGAAGTACAAATCGCCGTCTCTGTGTCAGAGACAAAAGTCCGCTTTGCCACACCACAGATCACACTGACGTCCAAAGTAATCGACGGCACTTTCCCCGACTACACACGCGTCATTCCCCAAGGAAACACACGCAAGCTCGAAGTTGACGCGGCCGATTTTGCCCGCGCCGTTGACCGCGTGGCAACCGTAAGCTCGGAACGATCCCGCGCGGTAAAGCTGCAACTTGATGAAGACCGTCTGGTCCTCTCGGTTAATGCGCCCGACAGCGGTGCCGCCGAAGAAGAACTGGCCGTGGCCTATTCTGACGAGCGTCTGGAGATCGGCTTTAACGCGAAATACCTGCTGGAAATCGCCTCACAAGTTGACCGCGAGAACGCTGTTTTCATGTTCAACTCCTCGGGTGACCCGACATTGATGCGTGAGGGGAATGATACCTCTGCTGTTTATGTCGTCATGCCCATGCGTGTGTGACGACCACTGGGAATTTGAAAATTTCCGGTCCGGATTTCTCGGAAAATTCGGACTAATATAAATGGCTGGCCTTTTTCTTTCAAACCTTACGCTCTCGCATTTCCGCAGCCATAAACGCGCGGTGATCGAAACGGATGCACGCCCTGTCGCCATTCATGGCAACAACGGTGCCGGAAAAACCAATATCCTCGAGGCGGTGTCTCTGCTATCCCCCGGTCGCGGGCTACGGCGCGCAAGCGCGCAGGACATGGCACGCAGGCCCGAAGCCTTGGGCTGGAAAATCAGCGCGCTTTTGCATGGTCCTTTGGGTATCAGCGAAATCGACATCATCTCGGAAAAAGGGGCCGCACGGCAGGTCCGCATCGACGGGAAGCCCGCAGCACAAACCGCCCTTGGCAGGATTGCCCGCGTGCTTTGGCTTATCCCATCTATGGACCGGTTGTGGATCGAAGGCGCAGAGGGCCGCCGCCGTTTTTTAGACCGGATGACCCTCAGCTTTTTACCCGATCATGCTGAAATTTCGCTGGCCTATGAAAAAGCCATGCGCGAACGCAATCGCCTGCTCAAGGACATGGTCCGCGAGCCGTCATGGTACACCGCCCTTGAGAACCGACTGGCCGAGACAGGCGTGGCGATCCATCACAACCGCCTCCATGCGCTTGCTGCACTTACAAAAGCCCAAGACGCCGCCGAAACCGCCTTTCCCACCGCAACGCTCACGCTGGAGTGTGACATGCCGGATGATGTGGAGGCCATGCGCGCTGCCTTGGCCGACAACCGCATGCGCGACCTCGCTGCTGGTCGCACGCTCATCGGGCCACACCGTGCCGATCTGTTTGGCGTCTATGCCGCAAAGGGTGTGCCCGCGCGCGATTGCTCTACCGGAGAGCAAAAGGCGCTGCTCGTCTCGCTGATCCTCGCCAATGCCCGTGCGCTGGCCGCAGATTTTGGCGCGCCGCCCCTTTTGTTGCTTGATGAGGTCGCTGCACATCTTGATGCAGGCCGCCGCGCGGCCCTTTATGACGAGATCGTCGGCCTCGGTGCGCAAGCGTGGATGACAGGCACCGAAGACGGGTTATTCGAGGCCATGGGTGCCCGTGCACAGAGCCTTCAGGTCACCGAGGATGGCGGCATATCCGCGGTCTCAGCCACCCTCTAGAGTCACCTAGGCCGAGCCACAAAATATTGTGTGTTAAGCGTGACAATCTGTCACGAAAACGGTATATTTTGCGGACCCGATAACAGGATCCAAACTATGTCCGAGACAGAGCAGCAACCAGAAGAATACGGCGCGAATTCCATCAAAGTTCTCAAGGGCTTGGAAGCTGTGCGCAAGCGTCCCGGTATGTATATCGGGGATACCGATGACGGCTCGGGCCTGCACCATATGGTGTATGAGGTTGTCGACAACGGCATCGACGAAGCACTGGCCGGTCATGCGGACCATGTTGCCGTGACCATTCACGATGACAACTCGGTTTCTGTCTCTGATAACGGGCGCGGTATTCCGGTTGGCATGCACGACGGCGAAGGCGTTTCTGCCGCCGAGGTCATCATGACCCAGCTGCACGCCGGCGGTAAATTCGACAGCAACTCCTACAAAGTTTCGGGCGGTTTGCACGGCGTAGGCGTATCGGTTGTGAATGCGCTGAGTGACTGGTTGGAACTGCGCGTCTGGCGCGACGGGTTTGAGCATATTGCCCGCTTTGAGGGTGGCTATACCACCAAACACCTCGAGACCTTGGGCGCGACAGAGCGCAAAGGCACCGAAGTCCGCTTCCTCGCCTCGACCGAGACATTCTCGAACCTTGATTATTCCTTTGAGACGCTGGAAAAACGCCTGCGCGAGCTGGCCTTCCTGAACTCGGGCGTCAAGATCATCCTGCGCGACGAACGCCCGACCGAACCGCTTGAGACCATCCTGTTTTATGAAGGTGGCGTGAAGGAGTTTGTCAAATTCCTCGATCGGAACAAATCCTCGATCCTGCCAGAGCCGATTTTCATCACCGGCGAAAAGGATGACATCGGCGTTGAAGTCGCCATGTGGTGGAACGACAGCTATCACGAGAACGTCCTGCCCTTTACCAACAACATCCCCCAGCGCGATGGCGGCACGCATATGGCGGGCTTTCGCGGCGCGTTAACGCGGACGATCAACAGCTATGCCCAAACCAGCGGCATCGCGAAAAAGGAAAAGGTCACCTTTACCGGTGATGACGCCCGTGAGGGTCTGACCTGCGTGCTATCGGTCAAAGTACCCGACCCTAAATTCAGCTCACAAACCAAAGACAAGCTGGTCTCATCAGAAGTACGCCCCGCGGTTGAGGGTCTGATGAACGAAAAACTGGCCGAATGGTTCGAAGAAAACCCCCAGATCGCAAAGATCGTCGTCGGGAAAATCATCGAAGCGGCCCATGCCCGGGAAGCGGCCCGCAAGGCCCGCGATCTGACGCGGCGCAAGACGGCGATGGATGTGAACTTCCTCGCCGGTAAGCTCAAGGATTGCTCTGAAAAAGACCCATCCAAAACCGAAGTCTTCCTTGTGGAGGGTGACTCTGCTGGGGGGTCTGCTCAGACAGGTCGTGACCGTCAGACCCAAGCCATCCTCCCCCTCAAAGGTAAGATCCTGAACGTTGAGCGCGCGCGTTTTGATCGTATGCTCGGCTCTCAGGAAATCGGCAACCTTGTGATGGCGCTTGGCACCGGTATCGGACGGGATGAGTTCAACATCGACAAGCTGCGCTACCATAAGATCGTCATCATGACCGATGCTGACGTCGACGGCGCGCACATCCGGACGCTTTTGCTCACGTTCTTCTATCGCCAGATGCCTGAGCTGATTGAAAACGGGCACCTCTACATTGCGCAGCCACCGCTTTATAAAGTGTCGCGTGGCAAATCCGAGGTTTACCTCAAGGATCAGGCCGCGATGGAAGAATATCTGATCCAGCAAGGCATTGATGGTGCCATGCTGCGCCAAGGGAACGGGGAAGAGATCAGCGGTCAGGACCTCGCCCGTGTAGTCGAGCTTGCGCGTCAAATGCGCCGCGTGCTTGAGGCCTTCCCGACCCACTACCCCCGCCATATTCTGGAGCAAGCCGCCATCGCCGGTGCCTTTGTGCCCGGTGCTGTAGATAAAGATCTGCAAGGGATCGCTGATAAGGTCGCAACCCGTTTGAACCTTATCGCACTGGAGTACGAACAGGGCTGGCAGGGGCGCATCACCCAAGATCACGGCATCCGCCTTGCGCGTATCCTGCGCGGGGTTGAGGAAGTCCGCACGCTGGACGGCAAAGTCCTGCGCGGCGGTGAAGCCCGCAAGTCGGGCACCTATACCGAGCATTTGCAAGACGTCTATAACCTGCCCGCTACGTTGGTTCGCAAGGACCGCACACAGGTCATTCACGGCCCTATGGACCTGTTGAATGCCGTGCTGACCGAGGGCGAAAAAGGTCTGTCGCTGCAGCGCTACAAAGGCTTGGGCGAAATGAACCCCGATCAGTTGTGGGAAACCACACTGGATCCAGATGCGCGCACATTGTTGCAGGTGAAGGTCGAAGACATGGCCGAGGCCGACGATCTGTTTACCAAATTGATGGGCGATGTGGTCGAGCCACGTCGTGAGTTCATTCAGCAAAACGCGCTCAACGTCGAAAACCTCGACTTTTAAAGCCCTGTAGGGAAGCGGATAAAATTGCATGGCGCGGAGAGAGTTTTGCGCCATGACTTGGAATATTAAACCACCGGTTTTTTATTTCGGTGATTAGGTCAAAAGACCGCATAAATTCTACCAGCCTCACTTTGACCATGGGGCGGGAGCAGGATCAGGCACCTGATTCGAACAGGTCAGCTAGATGATTCCACCCGCCAGAATGATACAGCGCTGGCAAATTCGGCCTTGAAGAAGACAGCTGCCTGAGCGCCCAACGGGTCACCATCAAACCGGCCCACGCGCTTGGCGCAGTCGAAAAACCCAACCGCCGGAAGCCCTCCTCGGGCTTTGCTGATGACCATGGCGGCGATCAGAGGCTGACCTGCTGCGGCATCTTCTTTGATAAGCTCTTCTAGGGCGACTGTGAGCTGGTGAATAGTGTTTGGCGGCACAAGTTCTAACGCCGAAGCGAGTGCCTGATAGGTGATTGGTTCGCCAGCACCCGCCGCATGGCAAAGATACGTTCTGATCCGTTGTGCCAACATTCCGAAGCGCCTTTAGTGATTTTTAGGGATAAATTTCAAATACTTGTATCGAGCCATCTAAGACACCTGCAAGCACCCTCCGGATTTCAACCGGTCGCTATTCCGCCTCAAAGCCCCTTACAAAACAAAAACCCCCGCGGCCATCCGGCCAACGGGGGTTCCGTATTGGAAATACCAAAAGCTGGTCTAGATTACGCTTCGCGTTCCAGCTTTTTACGCGCCAGTTTGCGGGCACGGCGAATAGCCTCGGCTTTCTGGCGGGCGTTTTTCTCGGAAGGTTTTTCGAAATGCTGCTTAAGCTTCATCTCACGGAAGACGCCTTCCTTCTGGAGCTTTTTCTTAAGTACCCGGAGGGCCTGATCGACGTTGTTGTCGCGAACACTAACCTGCATGTGGCTTTCACTAACTTTCTTGTTTGATGCTGCAATAATCTGCTTCAGACCGTCGGATAGCAACCTTGGAGCAATTTGTGAAGGGTTCAGTTGTTGCAAGACACACCTAACAGGCGAGTTTCCACAGAGTTTTGTCTAAAATTCAGCGTCAGACCGCCTTACATCGCATCACAGCCCCAGAGCCGCCCTATATCGACATCTTGCGGAGCCGGAACGCATTGGCGAGCACAAACAGCGACGACAGCCCCATAGCCCCAGCCGCGAGGCCAGGCGAAAGCAAGACCCCAAACAGTGGATACAGTACGCCCGCAGCAATCGGAATCAGCGCCACGTTATAGCCAAAGGCCCAGGTCAGGTTTTGCCGGATATTCGCCATCGTTTGCCGAGAGGCTTCTAGAGCGACCGTGACGCCCATAGGCTCCCCCGCCATAAGCACAACATCTGCAGCATCCATCGCCACATCTGTGCCCGTCCCCACAGCAACCCCAACATCAACATGCGCCAAAGCCGGCGCATCATTGATCCCGTCCCCGACAAAGGCGATCACATCACCTTCTTTGCGTAGACTATCAAGGGCTGCGATTTTGCCTTCGGGCAGAACATCTGCGACAACCTCATCTATACCCAACTCATCGGCAAGGTGGCTCACCGCTGCATTGCTATCCCCGCTGATCAACGCCACGCGGATGCCACGTGCCTTTAGCGCCTCGATCGCTGGTTTCGCGCTTGGCTTGACCTGATCCGCGATGGTCAGCATCGCAAATGCGGCTTTGTCTTTAGCTGCGAAAAAAACGGTTTGCCCCAAGGTTTCTGCCGCCGCGCGGGCATCTTCAAACATCTCTAAATTCACGCCGATGCCGCTGATCCATGAGTGCTTACCCACATGGATGGTAGCGCCGTCGACAACCCCGCTCACGCCGCGACCTGCGTGGGCTTCAGAGCTATCAGCCTTTGGAACAACAAGCCCTTCTGCGCCAGCGACAATTGCACGAGCCGCCGGATGCTGAGAGGACATCTCTACCGCCGCAATGACCGCAAGCGCCGTATCGCGATTGCCACCCGCAACCGGCGTGACGTCAATCAATGCCGGATGCCCGGATGTAAGTGTGCCGGTCTTGTCAAAGGCTACAACGGTGGCATTTTGCAAATGCTGCAACGCCCCGCCAGTGCGAAACAACACGCCAAGCTCGGCAGCGCGGCCCGTGCCGATCATGATCGATGTCGGAGTTGCCAATCCCATGGCGCATGGACATGCAATGATCAGCACCGACACACCGGCGACCAACATAAACGGCAGCCTAGGTTCGGGGCCAACAACGCCCCAGACTACGACTGTGATCAAAGCCACGGCAAGCACCGCAGGCACGAACCATAGGGTGATCCGGTCCACCAATCCCTGAATGGGCAGGCGCGCACCCTGTGCGGTTTCCACCATTTCGATGATCTTGGCGAGCTTGCTGTCGCCACCTGTTGCGATAGCACGACAAATCAATGTGCCACCGGTATTCATCGTGCCGCCCGTCACATTGTCGCCTACGGTCTTGGACACCGGCATCGGCTCTCCGGTGAGCATACTTTGATCAACGTCGCTGTGCCCTTTGATAACCTCACCGTCTGCGGCGACGCGCTCGCCAGCGCGGACCATGAAGGATTGACCAACCTTCAAGCTTTCCAACGGCATTTCAGTCCAGTCACCGTCAACTTCGACACGAACCATATCAGGGCGCAGACCGATCAGCCGCTCAATTGCAGCCCCTGTCCGCGTCTTTGCACGCGCCTCTAGCCAGCGCCCCAAAAGGATGAGGACCACGATCACACAAGCAGATTCAAAGTAAACCGCGCGTGATTGTTCGGGCAGTACTTCAGGTGCAGCAAGCACCAGCGCCGAATATGCAAAAGCAGCACCGGTGCCCAGCGCCACAAGGCTGTTCATATCAGGAGCCCCCCGCAGCAACGCCGGAACACCGCGTCGGAAAAACCGCGCACCTGGCCCCAGCAGCAAAATTGCCGTCAGCACCGATTGCAACTGCCAAGAGGTTTCCATCCCGATGCTGTTGTGGATGGCATGATGGACCGCAGGAAACAGATGGCTGCCCATTTCCAGAACGAAAACAGGCACGGCAAGCACCGCAGCAAACAAGGTCGCGCGCCGCAGTGACACGACATCATGTTCCTTTTCCTCACGGCGGGTGGCAGCGTCTTCATCTTCCTTGAGCGCGCCAGGGTATCCGGCCTTTTCCAAGGCGGCGAATGCAGATTTCAGCGCCTTGGCCGAGGCCACAGAAAAGCGCGCGCTTTCATCGGCGAGGTTGACGGCGGCATCTTCGACACCATCAACCTCATTCAACACTTTTTGCGCGCGTGCGGCACAGCTCCCGCAGGAAAGGTTCTGCACCCGGATGGAAAATACTTCAGACATAGCGCACCTCTATTCCGGAACGCATGACAGGTTTTTGATGCCTATTTTGCGTCCTTATCACTGTCCGCTTCCGGCGTGATATCGCTTTCGATGATCTCTATATCCTCGATATCGGCACTGTCATCGACTTGTGCAACCGGCTCTGCCGGCTTTTCTTCAAGTGCACCAACAATAAGCGGCAACATCTGAACACCTGCAGGCATCGCGACCTCGGACAGCGGGGGACGCTTCCATTCCAGCGTATCGAAGCTTGAACAGTTTTCACAGATCGGTGCCCATTCGCTGTGAATGTGCTGACAGTTGTCACAAATCCACTGCGGGCCACGTGGCACAGCAATCGCGCGGGCCAGCCAACCTTTGACAACCGTATCGCTTGCACCTTCTCCACGTTCAATGGCAGCCATCAAAGTGACCGAACGCGCATCGGGATCTGTCTCGACCAAATCGCCCAGCGCACGGCGTGCTGCAGGGAAATCCTCATTGGCGATATGCAGCTCGGCAAGGAGCATCTTTGTCTCAGGGTGGTCGGGATTGATACGCGTCAGCGCAGCAAAGCGTTTGATCCGCGCCACCGGTGTTTCATCAGGTGCAATCGCAGCAAATGCAGCCGCAAGGTCGGGATGTGGTGACGCATCCCATGCTTTTTTCAAAACCCGTGTGGCATAACGTGGCTTGCCCTGTTCGATATAGCCTTGCGCCGCCATCACAGCCGCAGGAATCAAATCCGGCGACAAACGGTTTGCCTCAATGGCGCTTTCGCGCTGCTCGATCGAGCTGTTTTCATCAATGACATCCGCAGCCTCTGACAAGGCAAGCACAGCATCGCGCCGCTTGTGAACGTCGCGTGGCAATTGCCCATTGCGCAGCTTTGCGTTCAGCGTTTTGCGCGCACCGGTCCAATCGCTTTTCTCTGCTTGCAAGCGCAACAGAACATCGCCCGTCTCTTCATGCTTAGGCTTCAAGGCAAAAGCTTTTTCAGCCAATTGCAGCGCAGTCTCTTTATCACCGCCTGCAAGTTTCTGGTTCATAATTCCGCGCACACCCACAAAACGGGTCTGTTCGTTCTCGGCCAGTTTGCGGTAGGTTTCTTCCGCTTTGCGCGTATCCCCTGCCATCTCGGCCGCCTGAGCGATCAGCAAATTGGTCAGTGCAGGCTTCTTGAGGTATTTATCAGCTTTGGCCGCTTTGCTCATCGCAACCTTACCTTCGCCACTGGCCAAGGCCATCAGCCCTTCGGACAACGCATCAAACCCCTTGCGTTCACGGTTGCGGTCAAAATACCGCGATAGCGCGGTTTCATCACCGTTGATGAACTTGAGCAACGCCACCGCCAAAGACAGCACTTTGATCAAGACCCAGACCAATGCGACCAACAAAATCAAAAGCAAAACAGTTTCTAACGGGCCCGGGCTGACTTCATATCCAAAGCCGCGGATGGTCATGCCGCCATCAACTTCCAATAGATAACCCGCACCCCATGCCAGAAAACCGACAATGCCAACAAAAAGGGTAATTTTGATCAAGGACCAGAGCATTTTATATTCCTTAGTCTGCCGTCAGGCGTTGTGCCAAAGCATCGGTTGCCATGCGTACGTTCATGTGTGCGTCAGCCGCCGCACGCCAATCTGCAATAGCAGCCTGCGCGTCTTCGGGCAGGGTATCAAGTTCAGTCAAAGCGTTTTGTAGATCACCGGAGTTAAGCGCAGCTTCCGCCCGCGACAGGATCGCATCAGGATCATTGCCTTCACGTGGCGTCACTGAGCGCGCACCCAGCGAGCGTTTGAGGAAACTGCCAAGGTTTTGCTGCTCCCCGTCCTCACCGCTGGTCCGCGCAACCGCCAGCGCCGTACGGGCCTGTGCGGCAAATTCGCTTTGCAACATATTCAACGTCGCGGCACCATCAGCGGCAATCTCATCCAGTGCAGGATCAATGCCTCCCAGATCAAGCGCCTTAAGATCCGCCAAGGGCTGAGTAAAGGGCTGCCCCGCGTCCAAAGCCGAGACAATTTTGGCCAAAGCGGTCTGTGCACGAGCCTGTCTCGCCGCATCGGCGGTGGCTTGTTCCACAGTCTTTGCATTGTTCAACAGGCTTTGGATTTCGCTGCGCTGGGTTTCCACCGACTCCCGCAGACCTTCGAGTTCTCGTGCGTAGGCCGCCGTTGCCGCGGCTGCGATCTCGTCCACATCAATCCCGTCAGCGGTAACCGTCACAGGACGGTCCTCAAGCAGTTTCAAACGTACATCCAAATCTGCAAGCTGTGCCTCTAGCGGCGACAAGTCAGCAACTGGTGCCTCAGCTTTTTCCAATGCGGTGATGCGAACTTTTTCAGCGTTCAGATCACTGCGCAGGGCAGCCGTAGGATCATTTATCAGCCCGTATTGAGCCGCAAAATAGCCCAGCGCGGCCGCAGCGACACCGCCCAACAACATCGGAAAGAAAACACTGCGTTGTTCTGGCGCCTCAACAGGAACCATCGCCGGCACCGCGGCAAAGTTAGGTTCTGATTTTGCATGGACCGGTCCAGAGGATGGCGATACCTTCTCGGCTCCTGATGCCGGATCGACCTCGGGCGTAACTGCGGCAATGCTGTCATCTGCCGGCTTCACGGTGTCTTCATCAGCACGCGCATCAGGTTTTTCAGCTTCTTGAGCCACAATTGTGTCGTCGCCCAAGGCCGCAACCGTGTCATCTTTGCTCACATCAGCAACGGGTGATTTTTCGGACGGTGATGCTGTTACAGTATCATCGGTTTGCGCAGCAACAGTGTCGGCCTTGTCTACTGCCTCATCCGCAACCACCGTGTCGGGCGCGTTTGCTGCCGCAGCCTTGCCTCTCGCTGGTTTGCGCTTTAAAGGGCTTGATTTCTTGGATGTTGCCACAACGGATACCTTTTCGATTCTTTCGCTTGGGGCGGCTCAGCTTTTTGACCTTATCCGGCATCGTCAAGCCTCTCAAGGTAAGCTACACGCCAAGCACAGTTTTTCCACCTCTTTGCACAT
Source organism: Sulfitobacter sp. (assembly GCF_039977885.1). Classification (GTDB taxonomy): domain Bacteria; phylum Pseudomonadota; class Alphaproteobacteria; order Rhodobacterales; family Rhodobacteraceae; genus Sulfitobacter. Next base: position 495,537 of record NZ_JBDWCI010000020.1, on the reverse strand, counting down.
GTACTGCATCCTTGGCGCAGGTAACACGGTCAAATTTGCGACCCTTTCCCCTCGAAGCGGGCTAGCGACAGCATCGCTGAGCGCTATCAGCCGTGCAAGCCCAAGCTGCCCCGCAGCCTGATCGACCAGCTGCGCAGCGCTACGGGCAGAGAAAACCGGCACAATACACGGCCCTTTTAACGCCGAATACGCTGCCGGTATAAGGGGCGTAAGTATTTGATCATAAAGCGCTTGATATGTTGTCTCGATACCCGCCGCGCTAAGCGTTTCAGCGATTTCGCCACGGGTATGTACGCCTGCCAGATGCAGCAACCCCGCCTTGGGCGGGTTGGCCGTGAGTGTGGCAATCAGTTCTTTCGCGTTTTCGCCTGCAAATTGAGCATCCCACCCGCGCGCGCGGGCTTGAGCTGAAGTATTCTCACCCACACAAAAGGCTTTTCGCCCTTCCCCCATGGGCGCGTGCTGCACACCATTGGCGGAGGTGAAAATAACGCTGCTCTCTGGGTCTACGCACGCGACGCCATCTGTGGCTGCTATTTTCATCAGCGGCGACACCACCACACGAACCCGAGCAAGGGCGTTTACCTGCAACCGAGCCAGAAACGCCTGTGCGCTAGGCCTTGGGCGGGTCAACAGCAGGGTTGGTGTAGTCATCTATGCTGCGCTCTCAGGATTGTTTGCCGGACGACAGAGTGTTACCTCCCCTTTATTCCTTGCGCAACGGAAACGCCAAATACCATGACCTCCCTTACCCTTCTTGGCATCGAAAGCAGCTGTGATGATACTGCGGCAGCAGTCCTGCGCGGTGCAGCAGGCAGCGCTGACATCCTGTCATCTGTTGTCATCGGACAGACCGCGTTACATGCCGATTTTGGCGGGGTTGTGCCTGAAATCGCCGCCCGCGCCCATGCAGAAAAACTGGACGATTGTGTGGGTCAGGCACTTGATAGTGCAAACGTCACGCTGGACGATATCGACGCCATCGCGGTGACAGCCGGACCCGGTCTGATCGGTGGCGTTGTTTCTGGTGTGATGTGCGCGAAGGGGATCGCTCTTGCACGCGACCTGCCCTTATACGGCATCAACCATCTGGCAGGTCACGCGCTTACGCCGCGTCTGACAGACAGCGTTCCCTACCCCTACCTCATGCTGCTTGTATCAGGTGGCCATTGCCAGTTTCTGATCGTGTCAGGCCCAAATGATTTTCGCCGCCTCGGCGGCACGATTGACGATGCCCCGGGCGAAGCCTTTGACAAAATCGCCCGCCTGATTGCCTTGCCTCAACCCGGCGGTCCCGCGATTGAAACCCGCGCCAAAGACGGAGACCCCCGCCGCTTCAAGCTGCCCCGCCCTCTGCTTGATCGGGAGGGATGTGATATGTCCTTTTCCGGCCTCAAGACCGCTGTACTGCGCCAACGCGATACCATTATGGTCGACGGCGCGCTCAGCGCGGCGGATCAAGCCGACCTTGCCGCAGGCTTTCAGACCGCCGTTGTTGACGTGCTGGCCGAAAAGACGCGGCGCGCGCTGTCGATTTACGCGCCTATGACCGATGTGCGCAGCATCTGCGTCGCAGGCGGTGTCGCGGCCAATATGGCAATCCGCGCCGCGCTAGAGACCGTATCACAAGAATTTGACGCCACCTTCATTGCGCCCCCACTGACCTTATGTACGGATAACGCAGCAATGATTGCCTATGCCGCGCTAGAACAGATGGGTAGCCGCCCGCCCGAAGGGATGACATTATCCGCCCGCCCGCGTTGGCCGCTGGATCAGACCGCGCCCGCAATGCTGGGCAGCGGGAAAAAGGGAGCCAAAGCATGACAATTTGCGTCTTGGGTGCCGGTGCTTTCGGGACCGCGCTTGCCATTACACTCGCCGCGCAGGGGCCGGTGACCCTTTGGGCCCGCGACGCAACCGATATGCAGCAACGCCGCGAAAACACCAAACGCCTGCCGGATTTCCCGTTTCCAGCGGCGCTTACCGTCACGCAGGACATCAATAATGCACTGCAGGCTGATACTGTTTTGCTTGCAGTCCCCATGCAGCAGCTACGCAGCTTTCTGGCGCTGCATGCTACAGCACTAGCCGGGAAAGACCTTGTTGCCTGCTGCAAGGGTATCGACCTCGAAACTGGGATGGGTCCGGTTCAGATCATCGCAGCCGAAGTCCCGCAAGCCCGCGCCGCAATCCTGACAGGGCCAAGCTTTGCTGTGGATATCGCACGGGGGCTGCCCACCGCGCTGACCTTGGCCGCGGCAGATGAAGACATCGCCCTACGGCTTCAGAAGGCGCTGACCACTGCCACACTCAGATTGTACAGAACAACAGATACGATCGGGGCCGAATTAGGCGGTGCGCTGAAAAATGTTGTGGCAATTGCATGCGGCACCGCGATGGGTGCGGGCATGGGCGAAAGCGCCCGCGCAGCGCTGATGACCCGCGGCTATGCAGAAATGAAACGGATAGCTGCTCATCGCGGGGCTGACCCTGACACGTTGGCCGGATTGTCGGGCTTTGGCGATCTCACGTTGACCTGCACCTCCGAAACCTCGCGCAACTACCGCCTTGGATTAAGCCTTGGACAGGGGGCGGAATTCGACAACTCGACAACGGTTGAGGGTACTGCGACCGCCCGTGCCATGGCCCAAGTGGCCAAGCTGGCGAATATTGATATGCCCATCACACTGGCGGTTGTCGGGCTGCTTGATAAAACATTAGATGTAAAAATGGCTGTGCAAGGCTTGCTGGCCCGACCCTTGAAGGAGGAATAAGATGCTTGTTTGTTTGATGGCTCGTGACAAGGCGAGTGCGGTAGGTGTGCGTGCCGAAAACCGGCCTGCCCATGTGGAATACCTCAAAAGTACAGGCTGCGTACAGCTGGCTGGTCCATTGCTCGATGCCGAAGGCAACATGCGTGGCTCGATGATTGTGCTGGATGTGGCAGATATGGCTGCAGCCGAAGACTGGGCCGAAAATGACCCCTATGCCAAAGCGGACCTGTTCGAAAGCGTCACATTGGACGAATGGAAAAAGGTGATCGGCTGATGGCCTATTGGTTGTTCAAATCCGAGCCTTCCGCATGGAGTTGGGACGACCAAGTCGCCAAAGGCGACGCAGGTGAGGAATGGGACGACGTCCGAAACTATCAAGCGCGTAACTTTATGCGCGAAATGGCAGTGGGCGATCTTGCCTTTTTCTATCACTCTCAAACCGAAAAATCGGTGGTGGGCATCGTCGAGATCTGCGCGGCGGCCCATCCCGACAGCTCTACAGATGATCCACGTTGGGAATGCGTCGACATCAAAGCCCTACGCCCGTTTCAAACGCCGGTCACATTGGACATGATCAAAGAGGAAGAGGCGCTTGCCGATATGTCATTGGTCCGCTTTTCTCGTCTGTCGGTCCAGCCTGTCACGAAAAAAGAGTGGCAGATCATTTGCAAGATGGGGAATACCGACCCGTGAATGCAAAAGGGGTTCCAGCACCCCGCTAGAACCCCTTCTCACCCCGTGTGCTCCCATAAACCCACACACGTATTCGAAATATGTTCTAGCCTTTCTGGCCGATGACAAAGCATTACATCAGGGCTTTGATTTTTTCAACAAATCAATATCTTAAACTCTACACAAAAAAGAAACGCCCACTTAACCAAGCAGGCGCTTCTCTCATCCAACCGAGGATGGGGGTCTTACTTGTAAACGGCTTCTTTGCCGAAGTGCTTTGTCAGCATGTAATAGATAACCGCGCGGTACTTGTTGCGCTCGGATTTGCCATAAACTTCGATGACCGAGTTGATAGCTTCCATCAGGTTTGGACCATCGGGCAGGCCCAGCTTTTTCATCAGGAAGTTCTTTTTAACGGTTTCAAGCTCGGCTGGCTGACTGCCGGCAACGGTGGAAGCATCCGCATTGTAAATGGATGGACCGCAACCGATGGTAACCTTTGTAAGCAGATCCATGTCTGGCTCGATGCTACATTTGTTTTTCAGATCTTCTGCGTATTTCGCAATCCATTCGTCGCGCTTGCCCATCTTTCACTTCCACCTTTAAATTCATCGGCCCCATTGACCAGTGAAAATCATGCTAGAATGAAAAACCAATTCTAAAAAGGATTTTCTTAATCTCTTTTCCCCCTCCTCAAAAACGAAAAAGCGGGGCACTAAAAAGTGCCCCGCATGCAATTTGTAGTAGTCTGTTATAAATCGCGTTCAATCATCACGTCATCATCCAGTGCGTTGATGTTGGCTTCGTCCACATCCGGCTGTGCTTCCAACTGCTCTTCTGTCCAATTGGCGAGCGTCACTTGATCCTCGGCCGTGAACGTCATGTCAGACAAGGGAACGGCGACGTCATGCTCGCCCAGACCCAGAAAACCACCTACGCCGACGATAGCGACCTGATCGCCGTTCTGCTCGACAATATAATCAATCTCGCCCAGATCATCACCGGCTTCGGATTCTACGCCCAGACCGACGACCTCACCCACGGTCATCCCAGCGAAAGAATCCGGGAGTGGTGCACCCGTCTCGCCAGTGTCAGTGATGCCTGTCGTCGATGTCGCGGCAGAGCCGTCTGCCTGAACGGCACCGTTACTTGTGATTTCGCTGTCAATTTCTGGCGCAGTATCCCGGTTTGTCGTCACCGAACCAGCCGCTGCTGCGGGCGGATTTGCATCAGCTGAGTTAGATTTCACGTCCCCTGCGGCAAAGGCTGAACCTGCGGTCAGGGCGAATGCGGCTACGGTGGCTTTGAGTGTTGCGTTGGTCATGGTGTACTCCTCTTAAAGGTTACTCGCTTCTCACCAACTCAATGAAAGATAAGCGGTAATTGTTCCAAAGGAATTCAGGAGACATCCACATCACGTTGTTTTTAATTAATTTTATCTACACAAACCCCAGCCGCTGTGTTGAAGGTGAAAATGATCTGCATGCAATGCGTTATACTGCGGTCCAAGTGTCACGCGGAACCAGTCGCAGGCAGATGCATTCGAACGACGCAGAAAATCGGCCTTGGCGCCCTCCCCTTCCCAGTCCCGCAACAGGTCCACGGTCGTCCCGTCTGCCAACACAAAGCCGCTGATGTCGATGGCGTCCGCTGTAGCATGGGTACTCATCCGCGTGGATCCGCCATCCGTCGTACGTATCCGTCGGCAAGAGTAACTTGAGAAATGTGAAATCTGCCCAAGTGGTTGGCCAAATATCTCTTCGGCGGCGGGTTGCAGGGCATGGCGCGACCACATCGCCACCCGCAGCGCGGTCTGGCAGCGCGTGTTGATCGGAGCAAGCGTGGCACCCCCAGCCGCGCGAAGCGTGACCTGCGGATCGATGCCGCATTGTGGCCCATCCTCCAGATCAGGCTGACGCACAGCCTGCGCACCCGTATCAAGCGCCGCAAGGCAGGCGTCATCATCCTCCAGCGCGCGGGCCAGCTTCCATTGCGTCAGGGCCGTTAGCGGGTCATTCACCCGCAGCGGCACCTGCGGGTTCCATTCCGGCGGTACAGGCGTGTCGGGATGGACAAGCAACTGCCACCCGCCCAGTGCGATACCTCCGCTGATAAAACACAAAAGCGCCGCCCAGTGGAAAACCGGGCGACGCTTGTAGGGATGCGGATCACGCATCTGTCTTAGTAACGATAGTGCTCGGGCTTGAACGGACCCTCGGGCGACACGCCGATATAGGCTGCCTGCTCGGGGGCGAGTGTGGAGAGTTTCACACCGATACGGTCAAGGTGCAGACGTGCGACCTTTTCATCCAGATGTTTAGGCAGGATATACACTTCGTTTTTGTACTGATCGCCACGAGTCCACAGCTCAATCTGGGCCAGAACCTGATTGGTGAAGGACGCAGACATCACAAAGCTTGGGTGGCCAGTGGCGTTGCCAAGGTTCAGCAAGCGGCCTTCGGAGAGCAGGATCAAACGGCTGCCCGACGGCATCTCGATCATGTCCACTTGTTCTTTGATGTTGGTCCATTTGTGGTTCTTGAGGGCGGCAACCTGAATTTCATTGTCGAAGTGGCCGATGTTGCCAACGATCGCCATGTCTTTCATCTCGCGCATATGCTCGATGCGGATAACGTCTTTGTTGCCGGTGGTGGTGATAAAGATATCCGCCGAATCCACGACGTCTTCGATCAGCACAACCTCAAAGCCGTCCATCGCCGCCTGAAGCGCGCAGATCGGGTCAACTTCGGTGACTTTGACGCGTGCGCCAGCACCCTGAAGGGACGCGGCACAGCCTTTGCCGACATCGCCGTAACCCAGAACAACAGCAACCTTACCGGCCATCATTGTATCTGTCGCGCGGCGGATACCATCGACCAGCGATTCCTTGCAGCCGTATTTATTGTCGAACTTCGATTTTGTGACCGAGTCGTTCACATTGATCGCAGGGAAGGGAAGCTGGTTGTTTTTGAACAGCTCATACAGGCGATGAACACCGGTTGTTGTCTCTTCGGAAACGCCAACGATCTGATCGCGCATTTTGGTGAACCAGCCAGGGGAGGCTTCGAGGCGCTTTTTGATCTGCGCTTTGATTGCGACTTCTTCTTCGGATGCAGGTACGGGAATGATTTCCTCGCCCGCCTCAGCGCGCGCGCCCAACAGGATATAGAGGGTCGCATCACCACCATCGTCGAGGATCAGGTTTGGACCTTCGGGGAACATGAAGGATTTATCGAGGTAATCCCAATGCTCCTCAAGGCTTTGACCTTTGATCGCAAAAACGGGCGTACCGCCAGCGGCGATGGCTGCGGCTGCGTGGTCTTGAGTCGAGAAAATGTTGCACGATGCCCAGCGCACGTCAGCGCCAAGCGCGACGAGCGTTTCAATCAAAACCGCCGTTTGGATCGTCATATGCAGCGACCCTACGATGCGCGCGCCCTTGAGTGGCTGTGCATCACCATATTCGGTGCGCAGCGCCATCAGGCCCGGCATTTCAGTCTCGGCAATATCCAGCTCCTTGCGGCCATAACCGGCAAGCTCGATGTCTTTTACGATATAGTCATTGGCCACGTCGGGCGCTCCTTCATATGTCTTTGAAGAGCACTTACCATCGCAGCGGTTTCAGTGCAATTGACGCCAACGCCACAGGTTGTGTCGGATGACCTCAACTCTTTGTGCGTGCATCAATTGCGGCCATAACATCTTGGGTGTCCATGCCAGCAGACCAGTTTCGGCCCTGCGCCTCAACACAGGCATTTCCATCAGCCATGGAACGGACCAACGTCCATGTACCTGTCTGATCCGAAACCCACAGGCGCAAATTATCTTCCATCGGGCCGGATACGGGTTCTTCGCCATACCAGTCGATAAGCGACGATTGCATCTCGGTGTGGCTCATGCAGGCTTGTTGTGCGGTAGCGGCTGTGCTGAATGCGACAACAGCAGCAAGAGCAGTCATTGCGGTTTTCATCTCGATCTCCTTGTTGCAGGATAAACCCGATGGCGCGCCAGCCGTTCCAGAATATATTTTGGAACCAAACGCCTAGTTGTGACATGAGGAGAGCGGAATGGCTCAACAACCCCGCGCATGGCAGCGCATGCTATCCGGTCGTAGGCTCGATCTGCTGGACCCCACCCCCGTGGATATCGAGATCGAAGACATCGCCCATGGCCTTGCTTTTGTCGCGCGGTGGAACGGTCAGACCAAAGGTGATTTTGCCTATTCCGTCGCGGAGCATTCGTTGTTGGTCGAAACGATATTTGGTCGTATCGCCCCGAAGGCACCGCCAAAATGGCGGCTTGCCGCTTTGCTGCATGACGCACCGGAATACGTGATCGGGGATATGATCTCCCCCGTAAAAGCGGCGGTAGGCCCCAGCTATAGCGCGCTTGATGAACGGTTGGAGGCGGCTGTGCATATCCGCTTTGGCCTGCCCGCCAAAGTGCCTGCCTCGGTCAAACGGCAGATCAAGAAAGCCGATCATGTCAGCGCATGGATGGAGGCCACACAGATTGCCGGCTTTTCTGTTGACGAAGCGAACCGGTTTTTCGGCAAGCCCGATCCTGCGCTACACGAGGGGCTTTGCATCACACTCAGGCCGCCGCTTGAAGTGCGCGCCGAATTCACATCCCGCCATGCCGATCTATTGGGACAAATGCCATGATCAATGTCCGCCCTGCCATCCCATTGGATGCCGGTTCTATGGCGCGCCTGCTGAACGAAATCATCAGGATCGGCGGCACCACAGCATTGGTCCGCCCTGTCACAGGGGCCGATCTGATAGAGCGGATGGCCTATGCGCCAGAGCGTTCTGCATGGCACGTCGCATTGGATGACGACGAACAGGTCGTCGGGTTTCAGTGGATTACCAGCAGCCAAGAACTACCGCCTCATGCCGCCGAAATCGCGACCTTTGTGCAGGTAGGGCAAACCGGCCTCGGCATCGGTTCGGCGCTTTTTTCCGCCACAGCCAAGGCCGCAGAGGAATTGGGATATATCTGGATACGTGCCAACATACGCGCAGACAACGAAGGCGGGCTTACCTATTATCAAAGCCGCGGTTTTCGCGACTATGATCTGATCGAGGGATATACGCTGGCTGATGGCACCAAAGTGGACAAACGCCTAAAGCGTTACGACATCTGATTACCGCGGGCTACGCTTGGCCAGAATACGCTGCAAGGTGCGGCGGTGCATGTTCAAACGCCGCGCGGTTTCAGACACGTTCCGATCACAAAGCTCATACACCCGCTGGATATGCTCCCAACGCACACGGTCCGCGCTCATCGGGTTTTCGGGCGGCGGCGGCAGATCGTCACCCTTGGCCAATAGCGCATTGGTGATGTCCGTGGCATCGGCAGGTTTCGACAAATAATCTGTCGCTCCGATTTTCACTGCGGCAACAGCAGTGGCAATCGCACCATAACCGGTCAGGACAACCACACGGACATCGGGACGTTTTTCGCGCAAAATCTCGACAACATCCAACCCGTTGCCATCTTCGAGCCGCAAGTCGCACACCGCATAAGCGGGTGGGCGTACTGTGGCGATGGCACTGCCTGCCGCTACGGAATCCGCTGTTTCAACCTCAAATCCACGCTTTTCCATCGCCTTGGCCAAGCGGCGCAAAAACGGTTCGTCATCGTCTAGCAACAACAGGGTTTTGTCAGCGCCAAGATCAGGCAGAGTTTGTTCGCGCATCTCAAGCAGCCTTTTCCAAAGGTTTTACAGGTTTCAACGCAATATGGTGCGCCAAAGCAGGCCGTCAAATATGGTCAACAAAGCAACCAATTTTATCGGCCAATTGCTCGGGCGTCAGTTCACGGCGGAAAAAGGTCAAAAATCCCTGATCAGGATCCACAAGATAGCTAAACGTAGAGTGATCTACGAGGTACTCACCATCCACAGGCGGATGCGCTTTGTAATAAGTACGGTATGCTTTGCTGGCTTGGGCCACTTGTTCGTCACTGCCTGTCAGGCCAATCATGCGGGGATGCATGGCTTCGGCATAATCGCGCACAACCTCTGTCGTGTCACGGGCCGGATCAATGGTGATAAAGACAGGTGTCACCAACTTTCCTTGTTCTTCAAGGATTTCGACAGCACGCGCATTGCGGTCCACGTCCAGCGGGCACACGTCAGGGCAATAGGTATAGCCGAAGTAGATCAGCGTCGGTTCTGTGATGACCTGCTTTTCTGTCACGGTCTCACCATCGCCATTGACCAAAGTGAATGGTCCGCCCAGATCCCCCGCGATCGTTGCGCTGTCGCAAGAGGCCAACGCGCTTTCCTTTCCTCCCGAGAAAAACACCATCGCCAATATTCCCGCACCCGCAACAACCACGGCAACAATTGCAGCTATTCTAACCATAATCTTTTTCTCCATACGGGCAGCGTCATTGCGCGCCATTGTGCTTAATTTTCGACAGACCTACGCTACGCAAGAGGCAATGCAAGTCACATTTTCGATGGAGCGCGCAGATGACGCAGTCAACAATTCGGCCCATGGGCGAACGCAAGCGGGCCAACTGGGTTCGCCTGCGCACGATGATCTTTCTGCGCTGGGTCGCCATCGCCGGTCAGCTGGTCGCTGTGACCCTCACACCTTTTGTCTTTGGTATCCAGCTTGAACTGGGCTGGTCCTTTTTTGCCATAGGCGTTTCAATCATCGGCAATCTAGTGGCGCATTTTGTTTTTCCAGAAAACAAGCTTTTGACGGAACGACAAAACTTGTCGATGGTCGTATTTGATCTTTTGCAGCTTGGCTTCCTACTGTCGCTTACAGGTGGGCTGAACAATCCGTTTACCTTACTGCTGCTGGGGCCTGTGACAACCTCTGCCTCCGCGCTCAGTTACCGATCAACGGTGGCGTTATGTGCATTGGCGATTGCCATCATGACCAGTCTTGCGTTTTTCTACGTTCCTTTGCTCACCTCTCAGGGGGAAGAGCTCAAGATACCGGAACTGTTTATTTTTGGCCAATGGGTCGCTCTTGTGATCGCAGTAACCTTCACATCGGTCTACTCGCGCAGGGTCACATCCGAAATCCACCTGATGGCAGACGCCCTGTCGGCCACGCATATGGCACTGGCCCGTGAGCAAAAGCTGACCGATCTTGGCGGTGTGGTTGCCGCTGCGGCCCATGAATTGGGAACACCACTTGCCACCATAAAACTAACCAGTACCGAGCTGGTGAACGAGCTGAAAGGCCACCCCGACCTACGCGAAGATGCCGAACTGATTGCCGAGCAAACCGATAGATGCCGCGACATCCTTCGAGATATGGGGCGCGCGGGGAAAGACGACCTTCACATGCGTCAGGCCCCTTTGATTACAGTTATTGAGCTTGCTGCAGAGCCACATACAGACCGTGGGAAAACCGTATTGATCAATCTGGTCCACGATAAAAATGACGCAACCGCCCAACCTTCCATCCTGCGCATGCCAGAAATCATCCACGGCTTGCGCAACCTGATCCAGAACGCCGTAGACTTTGCCACAACCACCGTTTGGGTCGAAGCCAGCTGGACCGAGAAATTTGTCAGCCTACGCATTATTGATGACGGACCGGGTTTCCCCACACACCTGATCGGCCGCCTTGGCGACCCGTTTATGGGAAACAAACGCAGCCCGAAGCCAAGCAGGTCATTGCCGGAATATGAAGGGATGGGTTTGGGCCTGTTCATCGCAAAAACGCTGCTTGAAAGATCCGGCGCACGTCTTCGCTTTGCCAATGGGACGGATGAACCGGCTTCGGGAAACGGTGAAATCGGTGCCATAGTCGAAGTGCGTTGGCCTCGGCGCAAAATTGATGCGCGAGAAGGCGATAACGCATTGCCTACAGGTCAGAATAGCCGCTTTGCCGAAGTGTAAGGAGACACGGACTTAACTGTTTGTTAATGATAAACCATCCAAACTCTTCACAATTATTTGACTGAAGGAACGTTTATTTGGCTGAACTGAGTATAATCATAATTGTGGTTCTCCTCACGGTTTTACTTAGTGTGTGCTGGGCCCTTTGGCCGGCAAAACCTGAACCTTCCGTCGCCGCACCAGATAATCCGATTATCGTTTTTAAAAACAACATATTGGACTATGCTTCAGCATCCGCACAGGATCGCTTTCCAATCGCAATCGGAGCACACAACTGGCTTGATCTACACGACATTCTTTCGCCTGAATATCCGGATTTTCCAGACCGACCACCTGACAACATTTCACAGAATCAAGAGATCACAAGCAACCAGAACACGCATCAAACCATATTGATCTCGTGGCTTCCCGACGGGGCAACCCTCAGCTTTTTTGGCGAGGAAGACATGCTTAAGGATTCCCCAGCCATCGAAGAGCTAACCACCATACAGCAAGTCAGCGATAATCTACCCTATCCTGCCTGGAAGACTAATCATCACGGTAATATTGTCTGGCAAAACGAAAGCTACACCAACATGGCATTGAGAAGCGTCCGTGCAGGGTGTGATGCCCATGCAGGGATATTCGACCTTCAAAACATGAGCCCGTCAAAAACAACGCTTCGGGCACAATTTGAATGTTCAGTTTCCCAACAGAACGAATGGTTTGAAATATGCCGCACGCCACTTTCAGACGGCGTTTTATATTCAGCAACCTCAATTGATCCTCTGATCCGCGCTGAGGAAGCCCAGCGCGATTTTGTCCAAACTCTGGCCAAGACATTCGCCCATCTTTCCGTTGGTCTGGCGGTTTTCAACCGCAAAAGACAACTGGTACTTTTCAACCCGGCGCTCACCGATCTTACCGGCCTAACTGTTTCCTTCCTCAGCCCACGCCCCACGATCGATTCATTTTTTGATGCCATGCGCGAAAACCGCCGTATGCCAGAGCCCAAAAATTATAAAACATGGCGCCAGCGTATGGTCGATTTGATTGACGAAGCCGAGAACGGCCGCTTCGAGGAAACCTGGACGCTAGAATCCGGCCAAACCTACAACGTAAAGGGCCGCCCCCACCCCGATGGGGCGATTGCCTTTTTGTTCGAAGACATCAGCGCCGAGATATCGCTGGCGCGAAACTTGCGTGCCGAACTGGAGCTTGGCCAAAACCTTGTGGATACATTCGAAGATGCGCTTGCCGTGTTCTCGCAAAGCGGCCTTCTGACGTTTTCGAACAAGGCTTACGACGTCATGTGGAAGTTCCAGACCGGCACCAGTTTTGCGGACGTCACCATCCATGACGCGATCCAGCTATGGAAAGAACAATCCGAGCCGAACCCGCTTTGGCAGGAAATACATGATGCCGTCATGTCATTGGCGGACCGTGAAATGTGGTCCATGCCCGTCTGCATCAAAGGACAGGTGCCAATGCAGTGCAAGATCGTCCCCATTGCATCCGGCGCGACAGTGATCCGGTTTTCACAGCAATCCGCCTCCCTACGACAAAAAGAACCCCTTCTAAAGAAAAACAGCGAGTAACAGCTCTTTCATGCTGCCCGCTGGGCGGGTAGTTTGGCGAAATGAACCTGACTGTCCCCCTTACATCTGCGGAAGATACCGCAGCCTTGGCACAACGCTTGGGCGTGCAACTACATGCTGGCGATACTATTTTGCTGACCGGAGATGTTGGCGCAGGGAAGACCCATTTCGCCCGCGCGCTCATCCAGTCCTTGCTTGCCCAGCCCGAAGACGTGCCCTCACCAACGTTTACTCTTGTGCAGACCTATGATGCTGCAGACGGGACCGAGATTTGGCATGCCGATCTTTACCGGCTCACCGGCCCTTCCGAGATAGAAGAGCTGGGCCTAATCGATGCCCTAACCAATGCAATTTGCCTGATCGAATGGCCTGACCGGTTGGCCAGCCTACGTCCTGCCAATGCGCTGGACATCACCCTTTGCGCCACCGATGAAGACGATCACCGACTGCTCACAGCTCAATGGTCCGATCCCCGCTGGACCACACGACTTACGGATTGGACCCTATGACTGACCGCGCGACACTTTTGACCGATTTTCTCAACACTACCGGTTGGGGCGATGCCACACGGGTGACCATCGCCGGTGATGCATCCAATCGCCGCTACGAACGGTTGAGCAAACCTGACAACAGCACACTCATCCTGATGGATGCACCAGCAGAGAAGGGCGAAGACGTCCGCCCCTTCATCGCAATCGCTGAACATCTGCGCGGGATCGGCCTGAGCGCCCCAGCGATCCTACACCGTGATGTCGCCAACGGTTTTTTGCTGACCGAGGATTTGGGCGATGATCTTTTCAAACAGGTAATCGCCCGTGATCCCGCGCTGGAAGAACCTTTGTACGCTGCCTCTGTCGATGTGTTGAGCGTATTGCACGCGGCCCCTTTGCCACCACTTGCCGCCTATGACACCGCGACCATGACCTCTTTTGCCGCCCGCGCCTATGAGTGGTATCTTTTTGGTCTGACAGGCGCGCAAAATACGCCAGAGCAAGAACAGTTCGAAAAACTCATGGCGGATTTGCTCGCCCCCTTGGAAACCGCGCCACAGGTCTTGATCCAACGTGATTACCACGCCGAAAACCTGCTTTGGCTGCCGGAACGTGACGGCCCTGCCCGCGTTGGCCTGTTGGACTTTCAGGACGCCATGCAGGGCCATGCGGCCTATGATCTTGTCTCGATCCTGCAAGATGCGCGGCGCGATGTGCCCCCTGCAATCGAAACCGCGATGATTGATCGCTATCTGGCCCAAAACCCGCAGGACGGCCAAGCCTTCCGCGCGGCCTATGCCGTCTTTGGTGTGCAGCGTAATCTGCGGATTGTCGGTGCCTTTGCGCGGCTATGCATCGTGGCGGGCAAGCCGCGATATGTCGACCTGATCCCCCGTGTGTGGGAGTTCGTAGAGCGCAATCTGGCTCATCCTGCATTGGCTCCGATTGCACCACATATCCGCGCCACCCTGCCCCCACCCACGCCAGATGCCTTGGCGACCCTCAAATCCAAGTGCGCCGCATGAGCCTGCCTGTTTTAATGTTCTCTGCGGGCTTCGGCACGCGCATGAAGCACCTCACAGCTAACCGCCCAAAGCCGCTGGTCGAGATCGCAGGACGCCCGCTTATCGACCACACGCTGGCGCTTGCCCAAGGGATAGCCCCGCCTGTGATCGCCGCGAACCTGCATTACCGCGCCGAGATGTTGCAGGCGCATCTGGCACCGCAGGGTGTGCGCACAATCGTCGAGCTTCCTGACATCCTTGAAACAGGCGGCGGTTTGCGCAACGCCCTCCCGCTTCTTGGCACCGGCCCTGTTATTACGATGAACACAGATGCTATCTGGCATGGCCCCAACCCCTTGCAGCTTTTGCTTGAGGCTTGGCAGCCTGATCATATGGATGCGCTGTTGATGGGCGTTCCGCCACAGCACGCATTAGAACATCAAGGTCTTGGCGATTTCACCCCCGATGCCAAAGGATGCCTAAGCCGTGGTGCTGGTTTGGTCTATGGCGGGGTGCAAATCATCAAGACCGACCTTTTGGCCAACATCTCTGAACAGTCCTTCTCTCTCAATCTGGTCTGGGACAAGATGTTGGAGGCAAAGCGGCTCTTTGGTATCTCTTATCCCGGCCAATGGTGTGACGTAGGGCATCCCGGTGGCGTTCTCACCGCCGAAAAGCTGATTGCCTCAGATGTTTGAGCCTTCTACATCCCCCCGCGTCTTTGGGCTCGCTCCCGGTATCGACTTTCCTCAGGCTTTGGTGGATGGGTTACTGCACAGGATGCAGGGCCAGCCGCCCGAAGCATTGGCCCGCGTTGATTTGCTGGTCAACACGCGCCGCATGGCCCGCCGCCTGCGCCGTATCTTTGAGGACGGTCCAGCGGTTTTACTGCCGCGCATCCGGCTCCTTACAGATTTGGAAACATTGGCCCCCGGCATCATTCTGCCGCAAGGTGCCCCTGCCCTTCGCCGGCGGCTAGAGCTGATCGGCCTCATCTCGGCCTTGTTGCAGCAATCACCGGAATTGGCATCGCGTTCGTCGCTTTATGATCTGGCCGATAGCCTTGCCGCTTTGATTGATGAAATGCAGGGTGAAGGTGTCTCCCCCGACCGGATTGCGGATCTGGATGTGACCGATCAATCGGGCCATTGGGAACGGGCAAAGACCTTCCTTGGCATTGTGCAAAACTATCTTAGCCTCACAGAATCCGCGCCGGATAACGCGGCGCGGCAACGCGCGCGGGTTCAGGCCATGGCCGCTCTTTGGGCAGAGCAACCACCGCAAAATCCGGTGATCATTGCTGGATCAACCGGCTCCCGCGGGACCACGATGGCGCTTATGCAAGCTGTAGCGCGGCTGCCACAAGGTGCGTTGATCTTGCCGGGGTTCGACTTTGATCTGCCATCCAATGTCTGGGCAGCCCTGGATGATCCGATGATTTCCGAGGACCATCCACAGTACCGCTTTTATAGTCTAATGAACGGATTAGAGAGCAGCCCAAATGCCGTGAAAGAATGGCATGACTGCGCGGCTCCTGCTCCGATGCGGAACAAGCTGATCTCCTTATCTTTGCGACCTGCTCCCGTGACGGATGCTTGGCGGATCGAGGGGCCGCAGCTTAACGATCTGGAATCCGCGACCAAAGACATCACCCTACTCTTGGCAGAAACACCCCGCGCAGAGGCGCTTGCCATTGCTTTGCGCCTGCGCCGTGCGGCCCAAGACGGGCAAACCGCCGCGTTAATTACCCCCGACCGGATGCTTGGCCGGAGAGTGACTGCCGCGCTTAGCCGGTGGGGTATCCTGCCAGACGACAGCGCTGGCACGCCCTTGCACCTATCGCCTCCGGGTCGGTTTTTGCGACACGTGGCCGGTTTAATGACGAAAAAGCTGGATGCCGAAGCCCTGCTGACGCTGCTCAAGCATCCGCTCACCCATAGCGCCGAAGATCGCAATTTACATCAATTGCACACCCAACGCTGCGAATTGGCGATCCGTGACAAAGGTCTGCCCTACCCTGAGCCAGATCCTTTTGTATCCATGTGCCAAAAGGCAGTGCGCGACAATCCGGAGATGGAAGAATGGGCCGCTTGGGTCGCTGACGCCACGATGGGCTTGCAAGACAACAGCACCCAACCGCTGAGCCACTGGGTAGAACGGCATCTCATGCTGGCAAACCGGATTGCGGCAGGCCCCACAGGCAACCAAGCGCATGAGCTATGGCGGCAAAAAGCAGGCAAAGAAGCCCTGCGTGTTATGCAAGAGCTCTCTGCCGAGGCCGAATATGGCACAAGCCTGACAGCCCGCGATTACAGCGATCTTGTGGGCGCATTGCTTTCTGCTGGCGAAGTGCGCGACCGCGATGCCCCGCATCCCGACATTATGATCTGGGGCACCTTGGAGGCCCGCGTGCAGGGTGCCGATCTGGTGATCCTTGGTGGATTGAATGACGGCACATGGCCCGAAGCACCGCCGCCTGATCCGTGGTTGAACCGCAAAATGCGTAATGCAGCCGGCCTGTTGCTGCCTGAGCGGCGCGTGGGGCTATCGGCCCATGACTACCAACAAGCAGTATGCGCCCGCGAAGTCTGGATTACCCGCGCGATCCGTTCAGAGGATGCCGAGACAGTGCCATCGCGCTGGGTGAACCGGTTGGGCAATCTGATGGGTGGTTTGCCAAATCAGGGCGGTGCCCGCGCATGGAAGGCGATGATCGCGCGCGGCGACTATTGGCTGGATCAGGCCCGCGCTGCAGAAACCGTCACACGTGTTGCCCCTGCGCCGCGCCCCTCTCCGCGACCACCTTTGGCGGCTCGCCCCCGCAGCCTGTCAGTGACAAAGATCAAAACACTGATCCGCGACCCCTATGCCATCTACGCGCAATATTGCCTGCGATTGCGTCCTTTGAACCCTCTTGTGCAATCGCCCGATGCGCCCTTGCGTGGCACTGTTACCCACAGCGTCATGGAAGCATTTGTAAAATCAGCCCTGTTAGACCCTGATTTACTGACCAAAGATCAGCTTTTGACCATTTCCGAACAAATCCTGACTGATCTAGTGCCATGGCCCGCTGCCCGCACGATCTGGCTGGCTAAACTTGCGCGGGTGGCAGATTGGTTCATCACGGCAGAGCAAGAACGCTTGCGCCACGCACGCCCTATTGCCTTCGAAAAAGACGCACAGGGCAAGCTGGAGCTCGCCGACCTTGGCTTCACGCTCAAGGGCGTCGCGGACCGCATTGACCGGTCTGAAAACGGGGACATCCAGATTTACGACTACAAGACTGGCAAGCCACCCACCGAAAAACAACAGGCACATTTCGACAAACAACTGCTGATCGAAGCCGCGATGGTGGAGGAAGGTGCGTTCAAAAACGTGGGCATAGCGCCTGTTTCAAAGGCCGTTTTCATCGGTTTGGGCAATCCGCCGGTCGAGGTTGAGGCCCCTTTGCAAGAAGAGCCTCCTGCAGAAATCTTAGAAAGCCTGCGGACGCTCATAAAGGCCTATTTAGACCCTAACCAAGGATTTACGGCTCGCCGCATGATGGAGCGGGACGATTTCGCTGGAAATTATGACCACCTTGCACGCTACGGCGAATGGGATGGATCAGACCCTGCGCAGTCAGAGGATGTGATATGAACCGCCTTCCCGAATGGAACGATGCAACCTTTGCGCAGATCACGGCCGCGCGGCCCGATATGTCCACGTGGCTCAGCGCGAATGCGGGGTCGGGCAAGACCCGCGTGCTCACCGATCGCGTGGCGCGGCTGTTGTTGGATGAAGTAAAACCCGAGCATATTTTGTGTCTGACCTACACCAAGGCCGCCGCATCCGAGATGCAGAACCGATTGTTCAAACGCCTGGGCGAATGGGCGATGATGGAAGACGACGGCCTGCGTGCGGCGCTGCGCGATCTAGGTGTTCTCAGAGAAATCGAGCCGCAAAAGCTGCGCGATGCGCGCACCCTGTTCGCCCAAGCGATCGAGACACCGGGTGGTTTGAAAATCCAGACGATCCACTCGTTCTGTGCGTCTCTATTACGGCGCTTTCCGCTCGAAGCGGGTGTCAGCCCACAGTTCAAAGAAATCGAAGACCGCGCAGCCGAGCTGTTGCGTGCTGATATTCTTGACCGGATGGCGGAAGGCGAAGAAGCCCATTTAGTCACCGATCTTGCCGCGAATTACACAGGTGAGAATTTCTCAAAACTGACCCAAGCGATCACAGGCAAGCGGGAGCTTTTTGTCGACTTGCCAGACGACACAAATACGCTGTTTGATCTGCCGCAAGGTTTTGACCTGCATGCCCTGCCCCGCGAAGTCATGGATGAGGCAGTTGCGCGCTGGATGCCAAAAGCGATTGATGTGCTTGCCGCTCAAAAGAGCGTGACCATGACGCGTATGGCTGACAGCCTGCGCAGCATCAATTTCGAACAGCCCTCCCTCACTGATATGGACCAGCTCAAGACCGCGCTGCTCACTCAAAAGATGGAGATGCGCAAGAACCTTGCGACCAAAGATGCAGCCGCGGATCTTGGGCCGCTCCTCACCCCGTTGGAGGACCTTGCCCAGCGCGTCATGGAAGCGCACGACCTGCACATGCGGGCACGCAATGTGGCGCGAACCGGTGCGCTACACCGCTTTGCCACGGCCTTTATCAAGCATTATGAGGCCGAAAAACAACGCCGCGGCTGGCTGGATTTTGACGATCTGATCCTACGCGCACGGGCGCTGCTGAATGATAAGAACGTGGCAGCATGGGTGCTTTACCGGATTGATGGCGGCATCGACCATATTCTGGTGGATGAGGCGCAAGATACCTCACCGCGCCAATGGGATGTCATTGAAAAGCTGGCGGATGAATTCGCCTCAGGCGAAGGTGCGCGCGAAAACCAGACCGAGCGCACGCTGTTTGTCGTGGGTGACAAAAAGCAATCTATCTATTCGTTTCAGGGTGCGGACCCCCGCGAATTCGACCTCAAGCGCGCAGCATTTCAGCAAAGTCTTGAAGCCGCAAAGCTGGGGTTCCAGAACCAGAGCCTTGATTATTCCTTCCGCTCCTCTCCGGCGATCCTGCGCACTGTGGATCAGACGTTCAACACCCAGCCTGATCCGCGCATGGGCGAGGCAATGACCCATCTCGCATTCAAGGATGCGCTGCCCGGTCGGGTCGACCTGTGGCCAGTGATCGAAGAAACAAAGCCCGACAAGGAAACACCCGATTGGACGGATCCAATCGACCGCAAAAGCGAACAACACCACACTGTCATTCTTGCCGATCAAATTGCCGCCCAGATCAAATATCTGGTGGAGGGGGACCACTACATCCCTGATGAAGGCCCTGACCGGCAAATGATCCGTCGCCGCATCACAGCGGGTGATTTCCTGATCCTTGTTCGGGGGCGCAAGACCGGCCTGTTTTCCGAAATTATCCGCGCATGCAAAGCTGCTGATCTGCCCATTGCGGGTGCCGACCGGCTTAAGGTCGGGGCCGAGCTAGCGGTGCGGGATATCGGTGCGCTGTTGTCTTTTCTGGATACCCCCGATGATGCGCTATCGCTGGCGACTGCGCTGCGTTCTCCTCTGTTTGGCTGGGACGAGCAGGCATTATTCACGCTGGCCCATTACCGCCCCTTAAAACAGGACCTGTGGCAATATCTTCGTAACCAGCAGGAAAAATACCCTGAAACACTGGCCATCTTGCAGGACCTACGCGGACAGGTAGATTTTGAACGCCCTTACGACCTAATCGAACGCATCCTCACGCGCCATGACGGGCGTCGCAAGTTATTGGCACGCATGGGGACCGAGGCAGAGGATGGCATTGACGCGCTGTTGGGTCAGGCGCTGGCCTATGAACGGACCGAAGTGCCAAGCCTCACAGGGTTTCTGGAATGGATGCAGGCCGATGATCTGGAAATTAAACGCCAGATCGACAGCGCCTCGGACCAAATCCGCGTGATGACGGTGCATGGTGCCAAAGGGTTGGAGGCACCGATTGTCATTCTGCCTGATACTGGCCGCAAGGACGTAAAGATAAACGACGAAATTATCTCTCTGGATGGCACCCCAATCTGGAAACCAAATGCCTCAGATATGACTGCTGGCATTCAAACTGAGATCGACACCCTTAAAGAACTGCAAACCGAAGAAGGCTTGCGCCTGCTCTATGTTGCGATGACCCGCGCGGAAAAATGGCTGATCGTGGCCGCCGCAGGAGCCATGCCCAGCAAGGGCGACAGCTGGTATCAGATGACCGAACAAGCCCTTACACATCTCAACGCGGTTCCGGTGACTGAAGGCGACATTCAAAGCCTGCGCCATGAAGAGGCAGGTTGGAACGATTTGCCAATTGTCGAACTTTCCAAGGAGACAAAGGTCACACCTGCACTTGACCCTATGTTCACAACGCCTGCCCCTGCCCCGCGCCTGCGGCCTGATGTGATTACGCCATCGGATATGGAAGGTGCAAAAGCGTTGCCCGGCGAGGCAGGCATGGATGAGGAGACCGCAAAATCCTATGGTACGCTGGTGCACAGTTTGCTTGAACATCTGGCTGCACTTGGCCCTGACGACCGCGCGACCGCTGCCGAATTATTGTTGCAGAACGCCGATGTAACCCTTGCAGATATGGCAATGGAAGAAGCCTGCCGCGTCATCGACACGCCAGAGCTGAGCGGTATCTTTGCCTCCGATGCGCTTGCCGAGGTCGCTGTAACCGCGGATCTGGGCAGCCGGCGCCTGTATGGTGTGATTGACCGGCTCATTGTCACCGACGACGAAGTACTAGCCGTGGATTTTAAAACCAACCGCACCGTTCCCGATGATGCGGCGGCCTGCCCCGAAGGGTTGTTGCGGCAGATGGGCGCATATTCACACGCGTTGCATGCAATTTATCCGGATAGAACGGTCAAAACCGCTATACTCTGGACGCAATCCCGCAGACTTATGCATCTGCCTCACGATATTGTCACAGCCGCTTTGCATCGCACGGGTTACCTTGACGCAGAGCACATGCCTTCTTAGTTACTGAGTAACCAAAACCCATGGAGAGCTTTATGGCCACCGTTTCCGTTTCCGATTCCACTTTTGACGCAGAAGTTAAAAATTCAGACATCCCCGTTGTGGTTGATTTCTGGGCCGAATGGTGTGGCCCTTGCAAACAGATCGGCCCAGCCCTCGAAGAGCTGTCCGCCGAGATGGAAGGCAAAGTGAAAATCGTCAAAGTGAACGTTGACGACAACCCGAACTCACCTGCACAGATGGGCGTTCGCGGTATCCCAGCGCTGTTCATTTTCAAAAATGGTGAGGTCGTGTCCAACATGGCCGGCGCACGCCCAAAGGCAGCGCTGCAAAGCTGGATCGAAGAATCCATCTAAAAATTACCGAATTTCGATTTGGAATAGCGCGTCAGGCAAAAGCCCGGCGCGCTATTTTTTTGACCCGTTCCAACCGCATAATGCTGCTCAGGGACGATTTATCCCGCATTCTGTTCCAGTCAGTCAAAACCTGTACCTTGCTTAGAAACACAACGGTTGGATCACTGCGATCGATCAGGTCATACCCGTCAAAAAACGCATCCCATGCCTTTTGTGGCACAGCCGAGCCCCTCGGGATGTCATCAAGGTCTCCGACCATCTGTGTATAGCTTTGTAAAAAGCGCGCGATATCATAGGCAACGGGCGCATCATCTGCCCCCAGAAAATCCAGCGCCGCAGTCGTGTCTTTGGAAATCATGATGTTATGCGCGTTCAAATCACCGTGTTTCGCGGCAATGGTCCCCAGATAGCCGTCCGCAGCACCCGCGTAGTCACCGATCCTATCCGCATAGGTGATGAACGCTGCCTGCCCGCTGATGCGCCGCTCACCGCGCCGCATTTGATCGGCAAGTTTACGCATATGACCCACCATAAACCGCGGTTTAAAGGCGCGTTTTTGCCTGAAAGTTCCGCCATGAAACCCCGCCACCCAAGATCCCGCCTTGCGCAACAACACGCTGTGGTCTGTTTGTGCACGGCACAGATCGAGGAATGTTTCGCCCGCGATATGCCGCATTAGGTAGGCTTGCGCCCTGCGATCGCTTGCTAGGATTTCGGGGACGGTGTTCCCGTGTGATCCACGCAATGCGTGAAAGGCGGCCTGATGCGCGTCCAGAATTCGCCCGAACCCTTCATTATCTTGCGGGCGTTGCGCATATTTCAACACCACAGATTCCCCAGCAGCACTGTCGTGGCGTTGCACGATATGCAGCCTGTTACGGTCGTCTTTAATCCAGTCGGCACCGCAAATATAGCCATCTACCGTCAAACCCGCCTGTGACCCGAGTATCTGAAAAAGTTGCGATGCTTCTGATTTCAGGCGCTTTATCTCAGGCAATGCGTATCCTTTCGGGCTATGGCCTTGCGAAACCTTCGCAGGGTTTTCATATAGGTCTCAACTATGGAGGCTTTATGGCAAACCAAGAATTCCCCGGCTGGCACGGTACAACGATCATCGGCGTGAAAAAAGATGGCGAAGTGGTAATTGCGGGGGACGGGCAAGTCAGCCTTGGCCAGACCGTGATCAAAGGCACTGCGCGCAAGGTCCGTCGCCTGAAACCGGGCGGGCATGATGTGGTCGTGGGCTTTGCCGGTTCGACCGCTGATGCGTTCACCCTGCTGGAGCGGTTGGAGGCCAAGCTAGAGGCGACACCCGGTCAATTGCAACGCGCCAGCGTCGAGTTGGCAAAGGATTGGCGCACGGACAAATACCTACAGAAACTCGAGGCGATGCTCATCGTCAGCGATGGGACAGAATTGCTGATCATCACCGGTGCCGGTGACGTGCTAGAACCTGAACATAACATCGCAGCTATCGGATCGGGCGGTAACTTTGCCCTTGCTGCTGCGCGCGGGCTGATCGACAGCAACCGTGACGCTGAAGCCGTAGCGCGTGATGCGATGAAAATCGCCTCTGACATCTGTGTTTATACCAACGGCAACCTGACCGTGGAGAAAATCAAACAATGACTGATCTGACCCCCCGCGAAATCGTCTCGGAACTGGACCGTTTTATCATTGGCCAAGGTGATGCCAAACGCGCCGTTGCTGTGGCCCTGCGCAACCGCTGGCGCTGTCGCAATCTGCCCGATGACATCCGCGCAGAGGTGTACCCCAAGAACATCCTGATGATTGGCCCCACAGGCGTTGGTAAAACCGAAATCTCCCGCCGGTTGGCCAAATTGGCGCGCGCGCCTTTCCTTAAGGTCGAAGCCACCAAATTCACCGAAGTCGGGTATGTCGGGCGCGACGTAGAGCAGATCGTGCGTGACCTACTGGATGCTTCGATCGCCATGACACGCGAACACATGCGTGAGGATGTCAAAGCCAATGCCCAAAAAGCGGCGGAAGAGCGTGTGATTGACGCGATTGCAGGCCCCGATGCTCGGTCCGGCACCCGCGACATGTTCCGCAAAAAACTGCATGACGGGCAGCTTGACGACACAATGATCGAGCTTGAAGTCGCCGATACCTCTAATCCTTTCTCCACGATGGAGATCCCCGGCCAGCCCGGTGCGGGTGCCGGTATGATGAACATCGGCGATCTGTTTGGCAAAGCCATGGGTGGGCGCACCACCAAGAAACGGCTTAGCGTGGCGGACAGCTATGAAGTTTTGATCAGTGAAGAGGCCGACAAACTACTGGATGATGAAACCGTCAACCGTAACGCGATCGAGGCCGTCGAGCAGAACGGCATCGTCTTCCTTGATGAGATCGACAAGGTCTGTGCCCGCTCGGATGCGCGCGGCGGTGACGTAAGCCGCGAAGGCGTGCAGCGTGATCTGCTGCCGCTGATCGAAGGGACCACAGTAAGCACCAAACACGGGCCGGTGAAAACCGACCACATCCTGTTTATCGCTTCCGGCGCCTTTCACATCGCCAAACCATCGGATTTGCTGCCTGAACTTCAGGGCCGTCTGCCGATCCGTGTCGAACTGCGTGCGCTGACCGAGGCGGATTTTGTCCGCATCCTGACAGAGACAGACAATGCACTGACGCTGCAATATACCGCGCTGATGGGCACCGAACAGGTCGAAGTATCCTTTACCCCCGAAGGCATCGCAGCCTTGGCCAAAATCGCGGCGGATGTGAACCAATCGGTGGAAAACATTGGTGCGCGCAGGCTGTATACAGTGATGGAACGGGTGTTCGAAGAACTGAGCTTTACCGCGCCTGACCGGAGCGGTGAGCAGATCGTGGTCGATGCTGCCTTTGTCGACACCAACCTTGGCGAGCTTGTAAAATCCACCGATCTAAGCCGCTACGTGCTTTAACCTCTTTTCATTCCCCCATGCGTCAGCAATCTAGGCGCATGGGCTATATCCGCTTTCTTATCAATAACCGTTTGTTCCTGCTGGCGGGTTTCTTACTCACGTTTACCTCGTCCTTCGGGCAGACCTATTTCATCTCGCTGTTTGCGGGTGAAATTAAGGGCGCCTTTGACCTGAGCGATGGGCAATGGGGCGGGATATATACGGTTGGCACGACCTTATCCGCGATCACGATGATCTGGGCTGGGGTCCTGACGGACCGGTACCGTGTGCGGCATTTGTCGCTTGGGGTGATGGTGCTGCTTGCAGTGGCTTGTCTGGGGATGGCTGTGGTACCCAACGGCTTTTTGCTGATCTTTGTGATCTATGCGCTGCGCCTGATGGGGCAGGGGATGCTGTCCCAGCTGGGAGCGGTCGCAATGTCGCGCTGGTTTGTTGCCACACGGGGACGTGCGCTATCGCTCTCGTCGATGGGGTTCGCAGTGGGACAGGCGATTTTACCGGTGGTGTTTGTGGCACTGCTGGTGACCATGAATTGGCGCCACCTATGGATCGTGGCCGCGGTTTGTATCGTGTTATTGATCCCGCTTATGCAGGTCTTGCTTAAACAGGAGCGCACACCGCAATCCATGTCCCAAACGACCCAAAGCTTTGGCATGGGTGGGCGCCACTGGACCCGTGGGGAGATGCTGTGCCATCCGTTATTCTATATTCTCATCCCGATTGTCATCGGCCCAGCTGCATGGGGCACGGCGTTGTTCTTTCAACAGGTGCACCTGACCGAGGTAAAAGGATGGAGCCTGGTTTCATATGTCGCACTCATGCCCGCATATACAGTGGCAAGCATCGCTGCGACATTTATCACAGGCTGGGCCATCGACCGATTTGGCGTGAAATGGGTCGTGCCTTTTCAAATGATCCCATTTGGCCTTTCTTTCATCGTGATCGCCTCGGCGGATACGATTTTCATGGCTGGTGTCGGGTTGTCTATTTTCGGGATCGGGCAGGGGATGCAGGGAACAGCCACGTCGGCCTTCTGGTCAGTCTTCTATGGCACGCGCAACCTTGGTGCGATCAAAGCGGCTGCGGCAGCGCTGATGGTGTTCGGCTCTGCCATCGGGCCGGGGATCACCGGTGTTCTCATTGACGCGGGTATTGATTTCCCTGACCAGATGATCCCGCTATCGTTGTTCTACTTCATCGGTGCTGCAATGGCTGGCCTCGGAATCTGGCGCTATCAACGCGACCTACCTGTGGCGACGTAGATAGACGTAATAGGCGCCGCCACCGCCATGGCTGATATGGGCCTGAGCCACCTGTAATACCACGGATTTCATCGGCTGCATTGCCAGCCATTGCGGCACCTGATGGCGCAGCACACCGTGCCGTACAGGGATCGGGCCACCTTCGTCGCGCTGTTTACCTTTGCCAGTGACCACAAGGATAAGACGCTTACCCTGCGCATGAGCGTTCATCACAAACCCTGTAAGGGCAGGGTGGGCACGGTCCAGTGTCATGCCATGTAAGTCAATCTTGCCCTCTGGACGCAGCTTGCCACGTTTGAGCTTACCGAAAGATTTTGCATCCATTTGCACAGGGGCCTGCCGGATCTGATCATGAATGGCCGGGGCCAGATTATGTGCAGCCGGGGCAGATTTCCCGACAGGTTTGCCAAGGATCAGCGAACGGGTCTTGCGCAGACTGGATGGCGCTGGTGCATGAGAAGGGGCTGGCAATTCAGTATCAGGATCAAACTGACGGGCCTCAAGATTACTGCGCTTTATCGGCTCGGTCTTGGCGCGGACAAGGTCCCACAAGGCGCGGTCCTCGGCTGACAGCCCCCGCCGTTTCATATCGCACTTTCAGGAAGCAGAGCATAAGCCCGCTGTATCGGCATCAAAACCAACAAGCGACCCGGATCGCGCAATGTGCCAGCCTCCCGGCCTGCCGCATCCCCTGTGCCAAAGAAAACATCCGCGCGCTGCGCACCTTTGATGGCAGAACCGGTGTCTTGGGCAACCATCAGGCGGCGCAAAGGAGTTTCGCCGTCTTTTTCAATCCAGACAGGCGAACCGAGCCGCACAAACGACGGATCAACAGCGACAGTCCGCATAGCCGTGATCGAGCGGTTCATGGCACCCAGCGGCCCTTTGTCAGCTGGTACTTTGCTCACTTCACGAAAAAACACATAGGACGGATTGTGATACAGCAGGTTCTCGCCTTCGACGGGATTTCGCCTTACCCAGTTTTTGATGACTTCTGCGCTGACCTGATGCGGATCGTAAACGCCCCGCCGCACAAGCTCTTGCCCGATAGAGCGATAGTTGTGCCCGTTCGACCCGCGATAGCCCACCCGCAGAGCTGTACCGTTGGGAAGCTTGATCCGGCCGGAACCCTGTATCTGCAAAAAGAAAAGCTCAACAGGATCATCGACGTAGGCGATAACCAAATCACGCCCGTCCATCACCCCACCTTCGAGGATCTCACGACGGGTGAGCCAAGGGCGGTTTACGCTCGCTTCGGGTGGCATTTTATAGACGGGGTAGCGATAGCGGCCTGACCGTGTGAGCGAGCCTTCAAGCTCGGGTTCGAAGTAGCCGGTGAACAACGGGTCTTGCCC
Organism: Sulfitobacter sp.; assembly: GCF_039977885.1. GTDB lineage: Bacteria > Pseudomonadota > Alphaproteobacteria > Rhodobacterales > Rhodobacteraceae > Sulfitobacter. Next base: position 468,221 of record NZ_JBDWCI010000020.1, on the reverse strand, counting down.
ATCGTCCATCAAAACAGGGCGGAACAGCAGCTCGAAAAACTCGCGCGGGTCAGGGCCGGATTGCGCGTAGGAACAAATGGCTTTCCAATCCGTGCCCTTCATATCCTTGCAGGTGTTCAGAAAAGTGCTGAACGCCGCAGCGTGGTCATCTTCTGCCCAGCCATCAAGCTGATCAAAAGACAGGATGTCATATTTCACCTCAGACGCCAAAGGCCCCGCCAAAAGCGAGGCCGTCACAATGGCACTGGCGCGAAATGCGCATGCTACCCGTCTGTAGAAACCAAGAACCAATTCGGATCATCCGAGCCCATGACGCGGGCAAATACCCACGTATCTTTCTGCTTTTTAGCGTCTGTGACGCTGCCTTCAATGATCTCGCCGTCTTTGTTGCGCACTGCCTGTGTCAATTCAGCCACGAACCTGAGGGTCAATTCAGCCTCTTTTGTAGCGGGATCAAGCGTCACATTTTCAAGAGACATCTCACGCACACCAATAAACTCTGCGTCGATGGTTAGACCCTGATCTTCACGTGCGGCAATTCCATCCACAAAGCTTTCATAGATTTCTTCTGAAAGAAAACCCTGCACGTTGTCCAGTTCGCCTTGCTCATATCCCATCACGACCATTTCATAAGCGCTCCGAGCGCCGGCCAGAAAATCAGTGACATTAAATGAAGGCTCGATGCGTTTCATCTCAGCCAAAGCAGTTGCTTGGGCCGACCCTTCGGGAAAGTGATCGGTGATATCCAGATCAGGACCGCCTTCAATGACCTCAAAGGCAGGGCCGCTAGTTTTCTGGGGCTGCACGGGTAGCGGCGGTTTTTCAAAACCTTCTCGCGTCCCAAGCACATTCTTAAGCCGCAGGATGAGAAAAATAGCGATGGCAGCAAGCACCAAAAGCTGAATAAGCGGCGAATTCATAAGTACCTCTTGAGGACTAGGCGTGGAAACAATCGTCTGAGCACCTTATGTAAGTGCGAAAGGGGCTCAAGTCCACTGTAGCCCCTGCAAGAAAGGAAGCAATACATGTGGCTTTTAATCGCATTCATCATCGTTCCGGTGATCGAGATCGCGTTGTTTATCAAAGTTGGGGGTCTTTTGGGCCTTGGTCCGACATTGCTGATTGTCATCGGCACCGCCATTGCGGGCACCTATCTGGTGCGTAGTCAGGGGCGCCTTGCATTGGGTCAACTGCAACAATCCTTTGGCCAGCTTTCCGATCCGACCGAACCTTTGGTGAATGGCGCGATGATCCTGTTTTCAGGTGCGCTGCTTCTGACGCCGGGCTTTTTCACGGACACACTTGGTTTTGCGCTGCTGGTCCCTGCGTTTCGAAAGATTGTATTCAACGCCATTCAGGCGCGCGTGAATGTGCAAAGTTTCGGCAGCCAAAGCCACGGCCGCCCCTCTGGCCCGGCTGCGGGACCAACCCAAGGCGATATTATCGACGGCGAGTTCGTGGAATTACCAGATGACGACGCCCCGAAAGGCACCTCGGGCTGGACCAAGCACTAAGCGATTGAGCGCTTTGTCGCGACCTGTTAAGCGTGCAAAATCAAATTCCAACCTCCAAGAGGAGAGCCGATCATGGCCGAAGACGAAGCACCACAACCAAAAGCGCCGCAACTGCGCGTTCTGGGCCAATTTATTCGTGACATGTCATTTGAAAACATCATGGCACAAAAAGGCGCACCAAGCGACGTGCAGCCCGATGTACAGGTTCAAGTAAACCTCGACGCCAAAAAGCGCACGGTAGAAAACCAGTACGAAGCATCCATCAAGCTGAACGTCACCTCAAAAGCAAAAGAAAGCGATGCAACACTTTTCGCGCTCGAGATTGATTATGTCGGCATCTTCGACGTTCAAGAAGTCCCAGAAGATCAGCTGCACCCGTTCTTGTTGATCGAATGCCCGCGCATGATCTTTCCGTTCCTGCGCCGTATCGTTAGCGATGTAACGCGCGATGGTGGCTTCCCGCCGCTCAACCTCGAGAATATTGATTTCGTGTCGCTGTACCGCAACGAGATCGCACGCCGTCAAGCCCAAGCGCCTGCTGGCACTGCCTAAGCGCTTAGGATTTTAGCCACAGTGCATCGCCGCCCAACTTGCTGACGAATTCAGCGTGGGCGGCGCTTTCTTTTTCGGTGAGCCGTGATGGCAGGGGCACCGGACGTGGGCGCGGCGTCCATTCTGTCTGTGTCTCGCCTTGTTTTGGTGTCGGCTGATTGGACAGACCGAAATCGGGCTGCTTGCCGCCAATCAGCTCCAGATAGACTTCGGCCAGAATTTCACTATCCAACAACGCGCCGTGCAGCGTGCGCGATGTGTTATCGATACCAAACCGTCGGCACAGCGCATCCAGCGATGACGGCGAGCCCGGGAATTTTTTGCGTGCGATGGCAAGGGTGTCCAAGGCCTGCTCCCACGGGAGCGTCCGCAATCCCATCTTGCCCAGCTCGAAGTTCAGGAATTTCATATCAAAGGCGGCGTTGTGGATGATCATTTTACTGTCACCGACAAAATCAAGAAACGCCTGTCCAACAGCAGCAAACTTAGGTTTGTCACGCAGGAAATCATCTCCCAATCCGTGCACCTGAAACGCCTCGTCAGGCATGCTGCGTTCGGGATTGATATATTCGTGAAACGTCTTGCCTGTGGCCATGTGACCGATCAGCTCTACGGCGCCGATTTCCACAATCCGGTCGCCTGATTGCGGGTCAAAACCGGTGGTTTCAGTGTCTAGAACGATTTCACGCATCTGGCTGGCTCCGAATGGTTTCGACGATGTTTTGCACCTGTGCCGCCGCCTGTTCAAGGGTATCTGTACCGATCACATAAGTGGCACGGGCGCATTTTTCCGCAGCAGGCATCTGTTTAGCTTTGATCCCGAGGAATTGATCCCGCGTCATGCTGCCACGCGCCATCACACGGGCCTCTTGGGTCGCATCATCGGTCAGCACACAAGCGGTCGCGTCCATTTCCGTGTTGGCACCTGTCTCGAACAACAACGGGATATCGAGCACAACAATGTCGGCATCCGACCGGGCAAGAAAGTCAGCGCGGTCCTTGGCCACCAACGGATGTACGATGGCTTCAATCTGTTCAAGCGCACCGGCATCCGCCGTGATGATATTTTTCAAAGCACTACGGGAAATGGCGCCGTTGCTGACCGCCTGCGGAAACAGGTGTGAAATAAGTTCAACCGCGGCTCCACCAACGCTGTAGAGACGGTGCACGGCAGCATCCGCGTCCCAGATGGCACAGCCATGCGCGGCGAACATCTTTGCCGTTGTAGACTTACCCATCCCGATCGAGCCGGTCAGCCCCAGCAGAAACATCAGCGCAAAGCCGCAGCGCGCGTCGCGCGGTCCACATCGGGTCGCTGTCCGAACCAGCGCTCAAACCCCGGAACAGCCTGATGCAAGAGCATCCCCAGACCATCCACTATTGTGCAGCCGTATTGCTCTGCTGTGGCCAGAAGATTGGTCTTGAGTGGCGCATAGACCAAATCAGTCACCACCGTAGGGGCACGCAAGCCGTCCAGCGGGACGCGAAGCTCCTTCTTGCCCATCATTCCCAGCGATGTTGTGTTCACAACAAGTGCAGCATCATCCAGCATGTTGCCGGCCTGTACCCAGTCATAAACACGTATCCGGTTGCCAAATTCGTCCCGAAGTTGATCCGCCCGGATACGAGTACGGTTGGAGAGCCTGATTTCAGGCACTCCTGCATCAATCAATGACGAAATAACTGCACGCGCTGAGCCACCGGCACCCAGAACCGCAGCCGCGCCAGCGCGGGGATCCCAATGGGGTGCGCCTGCCTTGAGGTTTTCAATGAATCCGTACCCATCTGTATTATCCGCATGAATTTTTCCATCCTTACGGAAAATCAACGTATTGGCCGCACCGATCAACGTCGCACGATCAGTCACCAGATCGGCGATTTCGAGCACTTTTTCCTTATGCGGCAATGTGACATTCACCCCGACAAACCCCGCCTTGGGCAACGTCCGCAACACGGTTTCAAGGTCATCGGGATGTACATCCATGGGGATGTAATGACCTGCAATGCCATATGTTTTAAGCCAATGGCGGTGAATTTGTGGCGATTTGGAATGCGCGATGGGCGAGCCGATCACACCGGCCAAAGGAATACGGGGAAGGTCGGTCATTGGGCGATATCTCCACGCAGGGTTAGGTAGTTGAGAATTTCCAGTAAAGGCATGCCGAGCACGTTAAAGTAATCTCCGTCGATGCGCGAGAACAGGCGCACGCCTTCTTCTTCAAGTTTATAGCCGCCAACGGCGTGTTGGATGCTGTCCCAATTACGTTCAATATAGTCGCGGAGATACGCGTCGCTCACGTCACGCATCCGTAAACGAACCTGCCCCACATGGCGCCAAACAGGTTTGCCATCCTCATACAGGACTGCGGCGGACAAAAGGGTGTGCCGGTCCCCTCTTAGGTTGGTGAGCTGCTCAAAGGCAGTATCGGGGCATGACGGTTTGCTGAGAAGGGTCCCTGCGTGTTCAAGAACCTGATCACAACCAATCACCAAAGCACCCATGTTCTTTTCGCTGATTTTTGCCGCTTTCATTTCTGCAAGGGCATCGGCAATGTCACGGGGTGGGGCACCCTCAGCAACAAGAGCTTGTTTGATCATCTCCTCGTCTACTCGGGCGACCTGAACAGTATGTTCAACGACCGCATTGCGCAGCATTTGGTGTCGGATCGCGGAACCAGAGGCAAGTATGATGGGGACAGTCATGTGGATAACTCATGCATAGGAATAGTGAGAACTTGTCGACAATTCACGGCTCGGGTTCAAGAGGGGGATAAGCGACCTATCTCGCCCAGTTAACATGTTATTCACCCACCGTGGGAAAGGATAATTTAACCGTTTGATAACTTCTTACCATTCAAAGATATACGATGGTTTTTCCACATGCGTCCAAGATCATCTGTAACATAAGTATTTGTTTAAATGTGAAAATATCTATAATTCAAATGTTATCAACAGCCAGTGCCAAAGGGTCGGTCGTCGGACATTCATCTGGGGGTAACTATTTTATCCACAGATTTTGGCCTACCTACTTAAATCAACAATCTTTCTTTCTATCTTTATTATTATAAAGAGAAGGCCAGCACTGAAGGAAACACAATGAGCGATATCCTGAGTTTGGCCTATCCTTGGATCAAAGGCCTCCATATCATGTCAGTGATTTCTTGGATGGCTGCGTTGTTCTATCTGCCCCGCTTGATGGTTCACCATACCGAGCGTGTCGGCCTGTCTGGTGAAACCCATGATTTATTTGCAATGATGGAATTCAAGCTGGCCAAAGTGATCATGAGCCCTGCGATGATGGCGACATGGGTATTTGGTATTTTGCTCGTAGCAACGCCTGGCATTGTGTACTGGGGCGATATCTGGCCTTGGACAAAGATGGCAGGCGTGTTGGCCATGACAGCGTTCCACGTTTGGCTTATGCGCCGCATGAAAGGCTTTCAACGCGGTGAAAACACGGTAACAGGAAAGCAGTACCGCCTCATGAACGAGGCGCCGACATTGCTGATGATCCTTATAGTTTTCTCGGTAACGGTTAAGTTCTGAAGGCGCCCAAGATTGACAGAATGGGTGGCGTGCCGTAAAGCATTCTAAGCACCCCGTCCGGGGATTGCGTAACCCGATATATTTTCTGAACGATCTGCTTGTGCCTGATGCGCAGGCTCAAGGATATTTGCATGACTCTCGAAACACTTAACCTAGCCGATCTCAAGGCGAAATCTCCCAAAAGCCTATTGGCCATGGCCGAAGAGCTGGAGATCGAAAACGCCTCGACGATGCGCAAGGGTGAGATGATGTTCCAGATTCTGCGCGAACGTGCAGATGAGGGTTGGGAAATCTCGGGTGACGGCGTGCTTGAGGTATTGCAGGACGGCTTTGGCTTCTTGCGTTCGCCTGAAGCGAACTATCTGCCTGGTCCTGACGATATTTATGTTTCGCCCGATATGATCCGCCAGCATTCTTTGCGGACTGGTGATACCATTGAAGGCGTCATCAAGGCACCGGACGATACCGAGCGCTATTTTGCCCTTACGCAAGTGACGCAAATCAATTTTGAAGAACCTGAAAAAGCGCGCCACAAGGTAGCATTCGAGAACCTAACGCCGCTTTATCCGGATGAACGCCTGAATATGGAGGTAGACGATCCAACGGTCAAAGACCGCTCTGCGCGGATTATTGATCTGGTTGCGCCTATCGGGAAAGGACAACGATCATTGATCGTGGCACCTCCGCGGACGGGTAAAACCGTGCTTTTGCAAAATATTGCCAATTCGATCGAGAAAAACCACCCGGAATGCTATCTGATAGTCTTGCTCATTGATGAGCGGCCTGAAGAGGTCACCGACATGCAGCGTTCGGTCAAAGGGGAGGTTGTTTCCTCGACCTTTGATGAGCCGGCTACGCGGCACGTTGCGGTGTCAGAGATGGTAATCGAAAAGGCCAAGCGTCTGGTCGAACATAAGCGGGATGTCGTCATCCTGCTCGATTCCGTGACGCGTCTGGGCCGTGCGTTCAACACGGTTGTGCCGTCATCGGGTAAGGTTTTGACAGGCGGTGTTGATGCGAATGCGTTGCAACGTCCCAAGCGTTTCTTTGGTGCGGCGCGGAACATTGAAGAGGGTGGATCGCTCACGATTATCGCGACGGCGCTGATTGATACAGGTAGCCGGATGGACGAAGTGATCTTTGAAGAATTTAAAGGCACAGGCAACTCCGAGATCGTACTGGACCGCAAGATTGCGGATAAACGTGTCTTCCCTGCGATTGATATTCTCAAGTCCGGAACGCGTAAGGAGGATCTGTTGGTTGATAAAGTCGATCTTCAGAAAACCTTTGTTCTGCGCCGTATCCTGAACCCGATGGGGACAACAGATGCGATTGAGTTCCTGATTTCCAAATTGAAGCAGACCAAGACGAATTCTGACTTCTTCGACTCGATGAATACCTAGAAATATACACAAATTCAAAGGCTTAGGTCTATGGATACCATTTTTGCCCAAGCAACTGCAGTGGGTCGGGCAGGGGTCTGTGTTATCCGGATTTCTGGGCCACAGGCGCACTCTATCGGCACCTTGATGGCTGGCCCATTACCGGATCCGCGCGCATCGGCGTTGCGGATGATCAAAGGCCGTGACGGGAGCTTTATTGATCAGTCGCTTGTTTTGAGCTTTACAGCTCCACAAAGCTTTACAGGTGAAGATGTTGTAGAGTTTCATCTGCATGGCAGTATCGCGATCACCAAGCGGGTATTGACTGAGTTGGGTGAATTCGATGGTGTGCGCCTCGCTCATCCGGGAGAATTTACGCGCCGCGCCTTGGAAAACGGCCAACTGGATTTGGTCCAAGTAGAAGGTCTTGCTGATCTTATTGAGGCTGAAACAGAAGCGCAGCGTAAGCAAGCATTGCGTGTCCTGTCAGGTAATCTAGGGCAGAAGGTCGAAGATTGGCGCAAGGCATTGATCCGTGCGGCGGCGCTCCTTGAAGCCACAATCGACTTTGCAGATGAAGATGTTCCCGTCGATGTAACAGACGAAGTACGCGATTTGTTGAATGCGGTGGTCTCGACCCTTGATATCGAAATTTCAGGCACCCAGGTCGCCGAACGCATACGCACAGGATTTGAAGTCGCGATTGTCGGTGCCCCGAATGTTGGAAAATCCACGCTCCTGAATCGTCTTGCAGGTCGCGAGGCCGCGATTACATCAAATATCGCTGGGACGACACGTGATGTAATCGAAGTTCGCATGGATCTGGGTGGGCTGCCGGTGACATTGCTCGACACAGCTGGTATTCGCGAGAGCACGGATGAGATTGAAACTTTGGGGATTGAACTCGCTGTGCGTAGAGCAGCGGATGCCGATATGTGCATCTTCCTGCTTGAAGAAGGGGATGAACCTCCGATGGAGCCTTCGGCTTCTGATGTGGTATTGTTGGCTAAGGCTGATCTAAAAGATAATACTGCCGGTGGGATTTCCGGTTTTACCGGTGAGGGAGTAGAAAAACTCCTCGAGAGGTTGGAAAGCGAATTATCTCTCCGTGCTGCAGGTGCTGGGCTGGCCACACATGCGCGCCATGCAGTAGCCATGACGCGTGCACGAGAAGGTATCGTTGAAGCTCTGAATCTACTCGTTGCCGGACCTGACTGTTATGACCTGGTATCGGCGGAATTACGCATGGCAGTGCACGCGTTTGAGGTATTGGTAGGTCGCATTGATGCAGAAAATCTGCTAGATGAGATATTCGCAAGCTTCTGTCTTGGAAAGTGAGGATTGTTTCACGTGAAACATTTTGATGTCATTGTGATCGGAGGTGGACATGCTGGGGCTGATGCTGCTCATGCTGCCGCTCGTATGGGTGCACAGACCGCGCTTTTAACCATGTCCAAGGCGACAATTGGTGTGATGTCGTGCAACCCTGCAATCGGTGGGCTGGGGAAAGGTCATCTAGTACGGGAAATTGACGCGTTGGATGGCGTGATGGGCCGCGTGGCAGATGCTGCCGGTATTCAATTCCGCCTCCTAAATCGGCGGAAGGGCCCAGCAGTACAGGGGCCGAGAGCACAGGCTGATAGAAAGATCTACCGCACCAGAATGCTGGCGGAAATCGAAGCTCACCCGATGATTGAAATTGTCGAAGGGGAAGCGATTGATTTTATCATGGATGGTGACCGAGTCACTGGGGTGAAGCTGGCTGATGAAACTATTCTATCGTCTGGGGCTATTGTTCTGACTACGGGTACGTTTTTGCGCGGCGTTATCCATATTGGTAATGAGCAGAAGCCTGGCGGACGGATGGGGGATAATCCGTCCCGTCTTCTTGCTGAACGAATTGATGGCTTTGGATTAAAACTCGGTCGATTGAAGACAGGTACTCCTCCGCGTTTAGATGGTCGGACAATTCGTTGGGACGATCTGGAAATGCAAGCTGGAGACGATGATCCAGCGCTGTTTTCATTTATGTCAAAAAGCGCTCCTGCTGATCAGATCTCCTGCGGTATCACGCACACTAATGAAAAAACACACGACATCATTCGAAATAACTTGGAACATTCGGCGATGTATGGCGGGCACATTGACGGTGTCGGCCCACGCTATTGCCCTTCGATCGAAGATAAGATTGTCCGCTTTGCTGATAAGACCTCGCATCAAGTCTTTCTTGAACCAGAAGGCCTTGATGATCCTACAGTCTATCCGAACGGTATTTCGACCTCATTGCCAGTTTCTGTACAAGAAGACTATGTGCGTTCGATTGTGGGATTAGAGAATGTTCAAATACTTCAACCCGGTTATGCGATTGAATATGATTACATTGATCCGCGCGCGCTGAAACAGACATTGGAGCTTAAGGCCGTTTCAGGTCTATATCTGGCGGGTCAAATCAACGGTACAACGGGCTACGAAGAAGCCGCGGCGCAAGGGCTTGTCGCCGGTTTGAATGCCGCGCTGTCTGTCTTTGATAAGGATCCAGCCGTCTTTAGCCGCACAAATAGCTATATCGGCGTTATGATTGATGACCTGACGACGCGAGGAGTAACTGAACCTTATCGGATGTTCACTTCACGAGCAGAATTCCGGTTGTCGTTACGAGCAGATAATGCCGATCAGCGGTTGACAGGGCAGGGTATTGCGCTTGGTTGTGTATCGGATCAAAGAAAGAAGCTTTTCATTGAGAAGATGGAGAAGCTGGATCAGTGTCGAAAAATGCTTGAAGCAGACACGTATACGCCCAAGGAGGCAAACGAAGCGGGCATTTCCGTTAGCCAAGATGGTCAACGGCGGTCCGGTTTTCAATTATTGTCGTTTCAAAATGTCAATTTTGATAGTTTGAAGTCATTGAAGCCCGAACTGGCGGCAGTCGAGTCCGATATTTCTGATCAGATATCTAAAGATGCTTTATATGCAAACTATATCGCACGCCAAGCGGCTGATGTGGCGTTATTGAAAAAGGACGAGGGTGAGGTTATCCCGAAATCTTTTGATTATTCGGCAGTTGATGGGCTTTCAAATGAACTGAAGTCCAAATTGGAATCTGCAAGACCGGAAAATCTTGCCCAAGCTTCGCGGATTGATGGTATGACTCCAGCAGCGCTTACATTATTGTTGGCATTGATACGCCGCGGCCATCCAAAGAAGTCTGCATAATGGTCGATAGTGTTCTAGAAAATGTTTCACGTGAAACAATTGAACGACTTCGCCAATTTGAAGCATTAGTACAAAAATGGACGAAGAAGATAAATCTGGTGTCTCGGGGAGATATTGATCAAGTCTGGGAACGTCATATTCTTGATTCATTGAAAATCTATAGTCTTGCCCCAGCGGAAGGGGCATGGATGGATATAGGTAGTGGCGGTGGATTTCCGGGCATTGTCGCTGCAATTATGGCTAAATCATGTCAATCAGAGCGAAATTTTTCCCTTGTAGACAGCGACCAACGTAAATGTGCTTTCCTTAGAACAGCTTCGCGAGAGCTCGAGTTAAACGTTGATGTTTTCTCTGAAAGGGTTGAGCTATTGAATCCGGCTGGTGCTTCGGTGCTATCTGCGCGTGCATTGGATGACCTCGATGGCCTTTTACATCATGCTGAACGACACCTGAAACCCGGAGGAATCGCACTTTTCCCGAAGGGTGCAACATGGCAGAAAGAACATGAAGCGGCGCAAAGAAACTGGACATATCAGCTTGACGTGATCGCAAGCGAAACCAATCCCGAGGCAACTATTCTTAAGATTACGGAGATATCACGTGTCTGATCTTTCTCGGCCAAGCGGTCCTAAAATCATTGCAGTTGCAAACCAAAAGGGGGGTGTTGGAAAGACGACCACCACAATCAACCTTGCCGCTGCGCTTGCCGAAAAGGGAGAGCGGGTACTGGTTATCGATCTTGACCCCCAAGGGAACGCATCAACAGGGCTTGGGATCGCTTTGGACGAACGCGAGTTTACGACCTATGAGCTTTTGCTTGAAGATGTTGATCTGGAAGATGTGATACTAAAAACCAGCACTGAAAATCTATTTATCGTACCTGCAACGGTGGATCTTAGTTCAGCTGATCTTGAGCTTCTCACAAACGAAAAACGTAGTTTTCTTTTGCACGATGCTCTGCGCCAGACGCAGATGGATGTGTTTGGATTTACCTATATTCTTATTGATTGCCCGCCGTCGCTCAATCTGTTGACGGTCAATGCGATGATCGGCGCACATTCTGTTCTGGTACCACTTCAAAGCGAATTTTTCGCGCTGGAAGGGTTATCGCAATTGATGCTAACTATTCGAGAAGTCCGGCAAACTGGAAACAAGGATCTGCGGATCGAAGGAGTTCTTTTGACGATGTATGATCGTCGGAACAACCTGTCTCAGCAGGTCGAACAGGATGCGCGAGATAACCTGGGCGATCTTGTTTTTAAAACGATGATCCCTCGCAACGTCCGAGTAAGCGAGGCACCTAGTTTTGCGATGCCTGTGCTTGCATATGATACTCTATCTAAGGGTGCTCAGGCGTATCGGGATTTGGCAGATGAGATAATCCTTAACAACCAGCCCGCAATAAAAGAGGTGCAGCATGTCTAACAAAAATGAACGAAAAAGGGGTCTTGGTCGTGGATTGTCAGCGTTGATGGCAGATGTAAATGAAACAGAAACAGTTGCCGCGAAAGGTCCGGCAGCTGCAGATCAATTTGTGCCGATCGAAAGGATATCTCCAAATCCCGATCAGCCACGTAAGCAATTTGTGCAAAGCGACTTGGATGATTTAACTGCATCTATCAAGGAAAAAGGGGTGCTACAGCCCCTTATCGTACGCGCACGCGAAAATGGAGAGTATGAGATTGTTGCAGGGGAGCGCCGTTGGCGTGCCGCCCAGGCGGCAAAATTGCATGAACTTCCAGTAATTGTACGAGACTTTACTGATATCGAAGTTCTAGAAGTTGCGATCATTGAAAATATTCAACGCGCCGACCTTAACGCGGCAGAGGAAGCTGCCGGTTACCGCCAGCTGATGGATCGTTTCGGTCATACTCAGGAAAAGATGGCAGAGGCTCTTGGTAAAAGCCGCAGCCATATCGCCAACCTTTTGCGTTTGTTGAATTTGCCAGCACCTGTTCAAGAACTGTTGAGAGATGGCCAATTGAGTGCGGGACACGCACGCGCACTTGTACCAGCTCAAGATCCGCTGAAATTGGCACAGCAGGTTATTAAGGGCGGGCTTTCAGTTCGTGCTACAGAAGCTTTGGTAAAGCGGCAGCTATCTGGAGATGCTGCGCCAAAAGCTAAGCGGGACACAGGGAGTGAGGAAAAGGACGCTGATACGATAGCGTTGGAAGGTGATCTTTCGGCTAACCTTGGGATGCGGGTACAGCTTTCTCATAAACCCGGTCAGGAAACAGGGCAGATGTCGATCAAATACACATCCCTAGACCAGCTAGATGAACTTTGCCGTTTGTTGAGCAACATTTAGGCGTTCAAAAGCTCTCCGATTACAGAGTTTAGGACCTTAAACCCTTGATCTGTAACAATTAAACGACGATCTTGGGTTCGCACCATCCCGAGCTCTGATAGATGCACAACAGCCCCAGGATCAAGCGGCTGTTGTGCAAGCATTGCATAGCGGTCAAGGTCGATACCTTCCCTCAACCGCAAACCCATGAGGAGAAACTCAGTAGCTTCGTCTTCACGGGTCAATAAATCCCGGCTTTGCTCAGGATTTTTCGCATCAACGGCGTCTAACCAGCGTTTCGGATTGCTATAGCAAACGGTTGCATGGCGTTGCCCGTCTTTGGTCAGCCGTCCATGGGCACCCGGGCCGATCCCTAAATAATCCCCATAGCGCCAATAAATCAGATTATGTCGCGATTGCGCGCTATCGCTAGCGTGATTTGATACCTCATAAGCAGGCATTCCCGCAGCGGCACAAATATCCTGTGTCAAATCAAACATATCGGCACCGAGGTTTTCATCGGGAAGTCCGCGCAGCTTCCCAACTGCATAGCGATCACCAAAGGCGGTGCCTTCCTCGATGGTCAACTGGTATAGGGAAAGATGGTCTATGCTAAGGGATAGAGCCTGCTTTAGCTCTGCTTCCCACTGATCTAGGGTTTGATTTTGACGGGCATACATCAAATCAAAACTAACCCGTTCAAAAGTATTTCGCGCAGTATCAAAAGCAGCAAGCGCTTCAGAGACAGTGTGAATACGCCCAAGGTGCCGTAGGTCTGTATCGTTCAAGGCCTGAATGCCCATAGATACCCGCGACACCCCACCGTCCCGATAGGCCTTGAACCGCGATGCTTCGACTGATCCGGGGTTAGCTTCCAGTGTGATTTCTAGATCATTTGCAACGGGCCACAGAGTCCTTATCTTGGCGATGACTTCGGCAACCGTATCAGGGTCCATCAGGCTAGGCGTGCCGCCACCAAAAAAAACGGATGTCACTGTGCGGTTTGGCGTCTCGATGGCATAGCGGTCAAGTTCGGAAAGATAGGCGGCTTTCCATGCGGATTGATCAATGTTGCGCGAAACATGGCTGTTGAAATCGCAATAGGGGCATTTGGCCTCGCAGAACGGCCAGTGGATGTAAATCGCAAAGCCGCCCTGCTGCCAGTCTTCAGTCAAAGCAACGCGCCAACAGCTTTTTGAACGCATCAGCGCGATGGCTCATGCTGTTCTTTTCGTCATGGGACATCTCAGCAAAGGTCCGCGTGTGGCCGTTCGGTTGGAAAATCGGATCATACCCATGGCCCGCTTCGCCACGCATCGGCCAGACAAATGTCCCGTCAACAAAACCTTCGACAACCTCATCGTGGCCATCGGGCCATGCAAGTACGAGCGTTGTACAGAACCGTGCGGCGCGAGGGTGGGGCGCGTTGGCTTGTTCAAGAAGATCGTGTGTTTTGCGCATGGCCATGATGAAGTCGCGACCGTTCGGCGTTTCAGCCCAATCTGCAGTATAAACGCCCGGCGCGTTATCCAGCGCGGCCACCTGAATACCGCTGTCATCCGCAAGGGCCGGTAAACCGGTGGCCCTTACTGCTGCATGTGCTTTGATCCTCGCATTGCCGACAAAGGTGTTTTCGGTCTCTTCCGGCTCGTCCAATTTCATCTCGGCCGCACCGACAACACTGACCCCGAGGGGAGCAAAGAGCTCTGTCATTTCCTCAAGCTTGCCGGCGTTATGGGTCGCGATCAGAATGCGGTCCCCTTGGAATTTTCTGCTCATGCGCAAGCAGCTTTCTGGATCGCGGTCAGCTCCGCGATACCTTTCTCGGCCAGATCAAGCAATTCGTTCATCTGGGCACGGCTATAGGTCGCTCCCTCGGCGCTCATCTGCGTTTCGATCATCTGGCCGCTTTCGGTCATGATAAAATTGCCATCGACACCGGCCTCGGAATCTTCTGGATAATCCAGATCAAGCACCGGTTGACCCGCGTAGATACCGCAACTAATGGCCGCAACAGGGTCAACCATCGGATCCGAGATCACATCGCCGGCTTTCATTAATTTGTTCACAGCCAAGCGGAGGGCAATCCAACCACCGGTAATCGAAGCACAGCGTGTGCCACCGTCCGCTTGTAATACGTCACAGTCGATGGTGATCTGTCGTTCGCCCAATGCCACGCGGTCAACACCAGCGCGTAAGGAACGGCCAATCAGGCGTTGGATTTCAACGGTGCGCCCGCCCTGTTTGCCTGACGCGGCTTCGCGGCGCATGCGGGTGTTGGTCGCGCGGGGCAACATGCCGTATTCCGCTGTGACCCAGCCCAGACCAGAGCCCTTGATAAACGAAGGTACGCGCGGCTCAATCGAAGCTGTGCACAAAACATGTGTGTCGCCCATTTTGATCAGGGCAGAGCCTTCGGCGTGTTTGGTGAAGCCAACCTCAACCGATACAGGGCGCATTTCGTCAAGTTTCCGGCCGGATGGACGCATGGGATATTCCTCTTGTGTAATTTACCCAACCGATACCGCTCGATCCCTTGCAGATGCAACCCCCGCGCCCTTAATGTATGGCATGACAAACACCTCTGACCTTTTACAAGAAATGAACGAACGCTCACGTGAGGTGTTCCGCCGCGTGGTTGAAGGCTATCTGGCGAATGGTGATCCTGTCGGATCGCGCACATTGACCCGTGATTTTTCCGAGCAGGTCAGTGCGGCCACGATCCGCAATGTGATGCAGGATCTCGAATATCTCGGTCTTCTCGATAGTCCACATGTGAGTGCGGGACGCATTCCTACTCAGTTGGGCTTGAGAATGTTTGTGGACGGTTTATTGGAAGTCGGTAATCCCGATGACGGCGACCGTGCACAGATTGATGCAACAATGGGGCGCAACGCCGATGACGTTGGCGGTATCCTGGATCGGTTGGGTACAGCACTTTCTGGTGTGACGCATGGTGCTTCACTGGTGCTGGCCCCGAAACAGGAAGCACCGATAAAGCATATCGAATTCGTCTCTCTTTCGCATGATAGTGCTCTGGCTGTGCTGGTCTTTTCTAACGGTCATGTGGAGAACCGACTTTTTAAGCCACCTGCGGGCCAGACTCCCAGCTCAATGCGCGAAGCGGCGAATTTTCTGAATTCTCTGGTTGAGGGTAAAACCCTGACCGAGCTTCAGCGCACAATCAAATCCGAAATGAACCGCCGCCGCCAAGAAATAGATACACTCGCTGCCGAACTGGTGGAAAGCGGTCTGGTCATTTGGGAAACCGGTGAGGGACAACCAGAGCGGCTTATCGTACGTGGACGGTCAAATTTGCTGGTCGAAAGCGGCGAAGCACAGGATTTGGAAAAAGTACGCAGCCTGTTCGACGACCTCGAGCGTAAACGAGACATCGCAGATTTCCTCGAATTGGCCGAAGATGGAGACGGTGTGCGCATTTTTATTGGTTCCGAGAACAAACTTTTCTCACTTTCGGGTTCCTCTTTGGTAGTTTCCCCATATATGAACTCTGATCGTAAGATTATTGGCGCTGTGGGTGTTATTGGCCCGACGCGTCTGAACTATGGACGTATCGTGCCGATTGTGAACTACACGGCGCAACTGGTCGGGAAGCTGGTTTCCGATCGGAGTTAGAGGTGGAAAATGGCAGACCCGAACGATTTTTTAGATGACCCAGAAGCGGCAGAAGCAGAAGCCTATGCTGATGAGATGGAAGAAATTGATGAGAGCGAACTCGCGCTCGAAGAAGTAATCGCCGAGCGCGATCAGTATAAAGACCGCTTTACCCGCGCGCTTGCCGATGCTGAGAATGCGCGCAAACGCTCTGAGAAAGACCGCCGTGAGGCAGAGAACTATGGTGGCTCAAAACTGGCCCGTGACATGCTGTCGGTACATGACAACATGAAACGCGCGCTGGATGCGGCCACTGAAGAGCAACGCACCGTTTCGGGCCCGCTGCTCGAAGGCATTGAGCTGACCATGCGCGAGCTGATTTCGGTTTTCAAAAAACATGGAATCGTGTCGATCACACCAGAAGTCGGTGACAAGTTTGATCCGAAAATCCATCAAGCAATGTTTGAGGCACCAGTGCCCGGAACAAAAGCGGGCGATATCATTCAGGTCGCAGCGGAAGGTTTCATGTTGCACGATCGTTTACTGCGCCCCGCGCAGGTCGGTGTGTCCTCGACACCTGCGTAACTTAGGCTGAAAGTTCTTAGAAAGAGGCGGTCATTCTTTGGCCGCCTCTTTTAGTTTATAGATCAGGTCCAAAGCTTCACGTGGTGTAAGCTCATCGGGAAGAATAGCAGCCATCAAATCATCCAAAGGTGATGATTTCTGTGGAGCCGGTGGGGGTGTTGGTGTCATCGCAAATAGCGGTAGATCGTCGATCAGCGTTTTTTGCGTAGCACCGCCTTCGCGTTCACCCTTTTCCAAAGCTTCAAGGACAACCCGTGCACGTGAAATCACCGCAGGGGGCAACCCGGCAAGTTGGGCCACCTGAACCCCGTATGAACGATCGGCTGCGCCTTTCTTAACCTCATGCAGGAATATGACTTCACCTTCCCATTCTTTGACGGTCACTGTGGCGTTGTCCACGCCGTCCAACTTCCCAGCCAGTGCGGTCATCTCGTGATAATGGGTGGCAAAAAGCGCTCGTGCGCGGTTCACATCGTGCAAATGTTCCAACGTGGCCCATGCAATGGACAGGCCGTCATAAGTGGCGGTGCCACGTCCGATCTCGTCGAGGATGACAAGCGCACGGTCGTCAGCTTGGTTGAGGATCGCGGCGGTTTCTACCATCTCGACCATAAACGTCGAACGCCCTCGCGCGAGATCATCAGATGCACCGACGCGGCTGAATAGCTGGCTCACCAATCCAATATGCGCGGAACTTGCGGGCACATAACTGCCCATCTGGGCGATAAGTGCGATCAATGCGTTCTGGCGTAGATAGGTCGATTTACCTGCCATGTTAGGGCCTGTTAACAGCCAGATGGCAGCACTGCTGTCCGCACTTAGATCGCAGTCATTGGCGACAAAGGGCGTACCCGATTGCTGGGACAAGGCCCGCTCGACCACGGGATGCCGGCCGCCCTGGATGTTAAAGGCGCGGGAATTGTCGACTGTGGGTTTGACCCAATTTTCCGCCTGTGCGAGCTCGGCCAATGCGCAGGTAAGATCAAGCTCTGCCAATGCTGCAGATGTAGCGCCAATCTCACCCGCCTTTTCCAAGATCGCATTTCTAAGAGAGGAATAGAGTTGCTTTTCCAGCTCGACCACGTGATTTCCCGCATTGAGGATTTTGGTTTCGAGTTCTGATAGCTCGACCGTTGTGAAACGCACCTGATTGGCAGTGGTCTGGCGATGGATAAATGTATCCGACATCGGCGGAGACAGCATCTTGTCGGCATGCGTAGCAGTCACTTCGATGAAGTAGCCGAGGACGTTGTTGTGTTTGATTTTAAGAGCGGAAATCCCAGTATCAGAGACGAATTGTGTTTGCATCGCAGCGACAACACTTCGCCCTTCATCGCGTAGTACACGAACTTCATCCAGCGCCGCGTGATAGCCATCAGCGATAAACCCTCCATCGCGGATCAATAACGGTGGCTCGGCTATTAATGCATTGTCCAGCAGGTCGACCAATTCGTGATGACCAGCAAGGTTCGACACAGCGGATTGCATCAGTTCGGGTAGGTCGAGGGATGCCAACGTTTCATTCAAAAATGTGGCTTCGGACAGGCCGTTGCGGATTGCGGCCAAATCACGCGGTCCCCCGCGATCGAGCGATAGCCGTGACAATGCCCGCTCAAGATCCGGCACACGGCGCAGCCGATCACGAATATCCTGTGTGGTGCGGGTATTTGCCATGGCATAATCAACAGCGTCCAAACGCGAATTAACGGTCTCTAATACCCTGGATGGGCTAGAAATCCGCCGTTCTAACAAACGCGCACCACTGGCAGTTACCGTACGGTCCATGACGGACAGCAATGAACCTGACCGCCCACCACTCAATGCATGGGTTAGCTCCAGATTACGGCGGGTGGAAGCGTCTATCTGTACGGTGCGCGCTTCGGTTTCTTTGATCGGTTTACGGAGAAGGGGCAGGTTACCCTTTTGCGTCATATCAAGATATTCAATGAGCGCACCCATGGCGGACACTTCGGCCCGTGTGAAGCTTCCAAAGGCGTCCAGAGAGGATACCGAGAAAAGCGCACAAATGCGTGCTTCGGCACCGGTACTGTCAAAACTGGCACGGGCTAGGGGGGTTAAAGATAGATTGAATTCAGTCTCTAATTCTCTCTGTTCAGTCTCTTTTCCTTCAACCACCAACAGCTCGGATGGTGCAAGGCGGGCCAGTTCGGGGCCCAAGCGGACGATAGGCAGGCTCATGACATGAAACGCGCCTGTTGAAATATCGACCCACGCCAGCGCGTGCTCGTCGCGCACCTCGGAGAATGCGGCAAGATAGTTATGGCGCCGTGCCTCAAGCAGGGATTCCTCGGTCAAGGTCCCGGGAGTGACAAGACGGACAACATCGCGGTTGACGACTGATTTACTGCCACGCTTCTTGGCTTCGGCAGGGGATTCCAATTGCTCCCCGACCGCGACGCGAAATCCCTTTCGTATCAGGGTCAGCAGATAGCCTTCGGCGGCATGCACGGGGACACCGCACATGGGGATGTCGGCTCCGTCGTGTTTGCCGCGTTTGGTCAGCGCAATGTCCAATGCCTCGGCCGCTGCAACCGCGTCATCAAAAAACAGCTCGTAGAAATCGCCCATCCGGTAGAACAACAGGGCGTCGGGATAGCCCGATTTGATCTCCAGATACTGGGCCATCATCGGTGTGACAGTGCCTGTGCTCATCTTTATCCCCCTTGGTGTTGGCACTGCTTACAAAACAAGGCGCGGGGAGGGAAGGGTGCGGGCCCTGTACACAGTTCCGGTTGCCGTGTTAATATCCATCAACCCGTCCTCCAAGAGACATACCGAGCAATTGCGCAACAAGATTGAACTGTCATTTGACCCCGAAGAGATGTTCTTCAATCCTTGGCGGGATGAGGGTCTAAAACTGCTGCGCAAGCCAGAGTTCATCTGGCGTGAAATTCCCTCTGCCAAAATCGAAGGTTTCGCCGTCAGCGACCATGACGAGATCAACAAGCGAATCCGCAGTTTTGTGTCAAAGACAATGCGGCATCGTAGTTTTAGCAAAGCGGTTGAAGTGAATTTGTTGCCCGCGGTTGTCGACAAGGCCGAATTCCGCAAATCAACGGTGCTTGCGAGAGGCAAGATGATTTTATCCGGCGCGTCGGGCACACGGCTTTTGAATGCCTACCGCTGGGAGAATGAGGACGCAGATTTTGATCCCGAGGAAAAACTGCACAGTTATTTCGAGAAATGTCAGAAGGACAACAGCGGTCGAAAGCTGCCTGTCGAAGAGGTGTTTCTGGAGAATGACCTGGACCTTGGCATTGCATGCCGGAACACGTTCAACTTTTTCCACTTCATCGTCGAGTCGCTGTCACAGCTGACAATACTGGATGACGTAGGGTTTCAGGGGAACATCATGTTCCACTATCCCAACAGCGAGGAAAAGCGCCGCCCCTTCGCCGAAAGTTTTGTTGCTGCGCTGTTTCCTGAATATGCGGGACGGGTGTTCTTTCAACGTGCGCCCAAGGCTTATGATCTGGTCATGACCGCGTTTGATTTCAACATTGCCCTCGGGCAGGCCCCTGATGGTGACGCTCAGCTGTTCGAAAGCCTCACACCGCAGGCGCGCGAAAGCGGTCTTGATCTGAGCGGAATGGAAGATCAGCAGATATTCGAGATGAACTCGGTGAGTTCGGGGCTTTTGGCATTGCGGCGCCGCGCGCTCAAAGCGATCGAGAGTCAGGACTTCAGCTATCTGCCCAAACGGTTTTTTGTTGGTCGTGATAATCAGTCTAGCCGTCGCCGTCCGATGGACGGAGAAGAGGGGCTTTTGGATCATTTGACGCGGTTCGGTTTCGCTCATGTGGATTTCGAGAAACTCTCGCCGCTCGAGCAGATTGCGATTATGGCCCAAGCCGAAGTGATGGTATCGGTTCATGGGGCAGGCTTTACAAATATGTTGTTCGCCAATCCCGACGCCTTTGTGATCGAGCTGGGAACCGTACAAACCGCGCGCTACCGCTGGAAAGAATTTTGGCCGCTAGCCCATGCTGCGCAGTGCAACTATTTAACTTTTTTCGCGGATTACAACGATGATGACCCCTTTATAGAGCCTAAGTTCGAAGAGCACGGAATTTTGCCGGTGCGGCTTTCTGAGAAGGCGATTGCGCAGGTGGTATCGTTCATCGTGACCATTCTGGGGGAGACCCCCCTGATGCCGAATTCAAAGTTTTTGTCCCAATTGGCCAGACGTGTTTTGCGCGCGGGTAAGGCCGAGAATGCGATTGCGCTGTTGCAGGCGCATCAGGACATGGTGAAAGGTGACGTTCCCTTATGTCTGTTGCTTGCTGATTGTCACAAGGAACTCGGAGAGACGAAATCAGAGCTTGTAGCGCTGAATGCTGCCTATGCTGCGGATCCGCAGCGCTGGCAGACTTTGATCCGCATTTTCTGGTGTGCAAGCAACTGCGAGCGTCCACAGGTGGTTCGCTGGGCCCTATCGACATTAGAGCGTGATTTTCCTGATCGGCATAAAGC
The DNA here is from genome assembly GCF_039977885.1 of Sulfitobacter sp. Taxonomy (GTDB): domain Bacteria; phylum Pseudomonadota; class Alphaproteobacteria; order Rhodobacterales; family Rhodobacteraceae; genus Sulfitobacter. The sequence continues at coordinate 447,030 of NZ_JBDWCI010000020.1, read as the reverse complement.
ATTTGTCGCAAACCATGACTGGATCCGCTTCGTCGCGTGATTGTGCGGCACCCAGTCGCCCGTTATGCTGATGGAAACATCACAACGGGCGATCACCGATGACCAAAAATAAAGTAACCTCTGAGGAGGCGCTTGCCTTTCACCTTGAACCAACACCGGGCAAGTTTGAAATCACCGCTACCGTCCCGATGACCACGCAGCGCGATCTGTCGTTGGCCTATTCACCGGGCGTTGCCGTTCCCTGTGAAGAAATCGCGTCTAATCCGCAGCTGGCTTATGATTATACAAACAAGGGCAATCTTGTTGCTGTTATCTCCAACGGTACGGCGGTTCTGGGGTTGGGTAACCTTGGGGCGTTAGCGTCCAAACCGGTGATGGAAGGCAAGGCGGTTCTGTTCAAACGGTTCGCGGACGTGAATTCGATAGATATCGAGCTGGACACAGAAGATACTGAAGCCTTTATCAACGCTGTTAAATTGATGGGACCGACGTTTGGTGGCATCAACCTTGAGGATATCAAAGCGCCTGAGTGTTTTATCATTGAGCAGCGCCTCAAGGAAGAAATGGACATCCCTGTCTTCCATGATGATCAGCACGGCACAGCAGTAATCTGTGCGGCCGGATTGCTAAATGCGCTCAGAATTTCGGGCAAAAAAATTGAGGATGTGCGCATCGTGCTGAATGGAGCCGGTGCGGCGGGCATTGCCTGTCTGGAGCTGCTCAAGGCGATGGGCGCACGGCATGATAATTGCATCATGTGCGATACCAAGGGCGTGATTTATCAGGGTCGCACCGAGGGCATGAACCAATGGAAGTCCGGCCATGCTGCCAATACTGACGCACGTAGCCTTGCCGATGCGATGAAGGGGGCGGATGTCTTTCTCGGGGTGTCGGTCAAAGGGGCCGTCACATCCGAGATGGTTGCGAGCATGGCAGATGATCCTGTTATTTTTGCCATGGCGAACCCTGACCCCGAAATAACCCCCGAAGAGGCGCACGCCATCCGTGCGGATGCCATCGTTGCCACGGGGCGGAGTGATTACCCCAATCAGGTGAACAACGTGTTGGGCTTTCCCTATCTGTTTCGCGGTGCGCTTGATATTAATGCGCGGGCGATCAACGACGAGATGAAGATCGCCTGTGCCCACGCGCTGGCCAATCTTGCACGCGAAGATGTGCCTGACGAGGTCGCATTGGCCTATGGTAAAAACCTTAGTTTTGGTCGGGATTATATTATTCCAACGCCATTTGACCCGCGGCTGATCCATAGGGTCCCGCCTGCGGTTGCAAAGGCGGGTATGGAAACGGGCGTCGCGCGGCGGCCGATCATTGATATGGATGCCTATGAGGCGGGTCTGAGATCGCGGCTTGACCCGACAGCAAACATCATGCGCGGCATCAACGCGCGTGCGCGGGCCAATCAGGCGCGGATGATCTTTGCCGAAGGGGATGACCCGAAAGTTCTACGTGCAGCGGTGATGTACCAACGACAAGGGTTGGGTAAGGCATTGGTCGTCGGACGAACCGAGGACGTCAAAGCCAAACTGATTGCCGCCGGGTTAGAGGATGCGATCCGCGAGTTGGAAGTGGTGAACGCGGCCAAGACCCAGCATTTGGACATGTATAAATCCTACCTGTATCGGCGCCTCCAGCGGCGCGGGTTCGATGCCAAGGATATTCATCGCCTTGCCGCACGAGACCGTCACGTTTTTGCGGCGCTTATGTTGGCGCATGGGCATGGTGACGGGTTGGTGACGGGGGCTACGCGCAAATCGGCGCATGTGCTGGATCAGATTAACCATGTTTTCGATGCCACGGCGCAGGGCGGTGCGGTGGGCATAACGGCGTTGCTGCACAAAGGGCGCATCGTGCTGATCGGTGATACTTTGGTCCATGAATGGCCCGACGATAACGATCTTGCCAATATCGCAGAAAGCGGCGCCCGCGTTGCGCGGCATCTTGGCCTGGAACCGCGGGTCGCATTCCTGAGCTTTTCGACCTTTGGCTATCCTGTTTCCGAGCGGGCGGAAAAGATGCACCTTGCGCCCAAAGTACTCGACCAGCGCGGGGTGGATTTCGAATATGAAGGTGAGATGACCGTGGACGTGGCGATGAACGCGGAGGTTCAGAAAAATTATCCGTTTTCACGCCTGACCGGACCAGCGAATGTTCTTGTTGTGCCTGCACGCCACTCGGCCAGCATTTCGGTCAAATTGATGCAAGAGATGGCCGGCGCCACAGTGATTGGCCCGATCCTCACAGGGTTGGATCAATCAATCCAGATTGCTTCATCTACATCGACGGCCAATGACATCCTGAATATGGCAATCCTTGCTGCATGTAAGGTGGGCGGATGATCTGGAACCTCGGCTCAATCAATATTGATAATTTTTACGAAGTTCCGCATCTGCCCGCGAAGGGGGAAACCTTGGCGGCACGCAGTTTCGGTTTCGGATTAGGCGGCAAGGGGGCGAATATGTCTGTTGCTGCAGCGCGAGGGGCCGCGCATGTGTCGCATATCGGGGCGATAGGACCTGAAGGCCGTTGGACCCGCGAACGGTTGATGGAATACGGCGTCGACATCCCGCATATCGCCGAAGTGCAAATACCCACGGGCCATGCGAATATTGTCGTGGATGATCAGGGCGAAAATAACATCGTCCTGTTTCAAGGCGCAAACATGGAGCTGACCGAGGCCATTATTGGTCAGGCGCTTACCGAAGCATCACCGGGCGATTATCTGCTGATGCAGAATGAAACAAACGGGCAGGAATATGCTGCGCAAACGGCTCAATCGCTTGGCTTGCGGGTGGTATATGCTGCGGCCCCATTTGAGGCAGATGCAATAGCCCGCTTGTTGGGGCGGATTGATCTGCTTGTTTTGAACGAGGTTGAAGCGGCACAGCTTGAGCAAGCCACCGGCAAAACACCTCAGGCGCTGGGCCTACCGGATGTGGTGATTACCTTGGGTGAAAAGGGCTGCAGATGGGTCTCTAACAAGGGTGATAGACAGTTTGATGCCTATGCGGCAGATGCGATTGATACCACTGGCGCTGGCGATACCTTCACGGGCTTTCTGATTGCGGGGCTGGATCGCGGTATGTCGATGGAAGGGGCGATTGATCTCGCACTCAGGGCAGGTGCACTGATGGTGATGCGGCGCGGTACTGCGGATGTGATCCCGGATCTCAAAGAAATCCAGGACCATTTCCGTACTTAGCCTGCAAAGGGTGCTGCTGATCCCCAAAGCTCTTTGACGCGCTTGTCGCGGCCACAGGCCTCGCGGTAGGCCTTATAGGCTTTTGCCTGACTTTTGGGGCCATAGCGGGTCAGTATGATCTTGGTCCCTTTTGCGTAATCCTGATGATAGGCCTCGGCAGGATAAAAGTCGGCCTCACCCAGAATCGGCGTTACGATTTGTTGCCCCAGCTCGGCTTGCGCTTTTGCTTTGGACTGCTCGGCTACGTCTTTCTGGCTGTCGGTTGCAAAGATCGCAGTTCGGTAACTAGGTCCACGATCACAGAATTGCCCGCCGGCATCTGTTGGATCAATAGAACGAAAGAAGATATCCAAAAGCTTAGCTTCACTGACCAGATCAGGGTCAAAAGTGATCTGAACAGCTTCATAATGGCCGCTGCCGCCCGAGGTAACTTGCTTGTAGGTTGGATTGGCCGCAGTTCCGCCAGCGTAACCCGATACGGCTTCTGTGACCCCTTCAACTTTCTCAAAGTCGGCTTCTACGCACCAGAAACAACCACCTGCGACGGTTAGTGTCTCAAGTTCTGCAGCATAGGAGGGGGAGGCCTGAACGAGGAAGCCGACACCGATCGAACCGGCAAGGACGATGGTCTTTAGATTGCTCAACATGGGCATGATGCTCTCCTTCTTTCAGGACAGGCTGACGCGGCATACGCATATTGGCAACGGTTGTTATACAAACTCACAGTGTGGTGATTTGTGGTTACCGCCGGTTTTGTTGTAGCGGGACCCTGTATCCAAAAACCAGTTTGGTGATCATGGAAAAGGACTGACGCGGGGTTAACTTCATCGAAGCTTTCCCCGTGATTAATCATTCCTTGAACGTGTATCTTCAGGTTTCTTAAATGGTATCTGGTTATCTTAGAAGAGTAAGCCGGTTTTCCGGTTCGGTAACGAGTATCGGCCCGGACAAGCAATGATCCGGGCCATTTTTGTATTTACCCTTTGGTCCGCTTGTCCCGCGCCGCCAGCAGTTTCAGCCGCAGTGCGTTAAGCTGGATAAAGCCGGCAGCGTCTTTTTGGTCGTAAGCGCCTGCATCGTCTTCAAACGTCACATGTGCCTCGGAATACAGGCTGTAATCCGACCAGCGGCCAACAGTGCGCACATGGCCTTTGTACAGTTTCAGGCGAACAGTACCTGTCACATGTGTCTGGCTTGCGTCGATGGCTGCTTGCAGCATGGTCCGCTCCGGCGAGAACCAGAAGCCGTTGTAAATCAGCTCGGCGTATTGTGGCATCAGCTGGTCTTTTAGGTGCATCGCGCCGCGGTCCAATGTGATCGACTCGATGGCGCGGTGCGCTTCGAGAAGCAGCGTGCCGCCGGGCGTTTCATAGATACCGCGTGATTTCATGCCGACAAAACGGCCTTCCACCAGATCCAGACGGCCACAGCCGTGCTTGCCGCCCAGTTCGTTGAGTTTGGTCAGCAATTCGGCAGGGGAGAGCGCCTCACCATTGATGGATACCGCATCGCCACGCTCGAACCCGACTTCGATATACTCGGGCTCGTTTGGTGCGTCTTCGGGGGAAACGGTACGCTGGTACACATATTCGGGCGCGTCAATTGCAGGGTCTTCAAGGACCTTGCCCTCAGAGGACGTGTGCAACAGGTTCGCATCAACCGAGAACGGCGCTTCGCCGCGTTTATCCTTGGCAACGGGGATTTGGTTCTTTTCAGCGAATTCCAGCAGCTTGGTGCGGCTGGACAAATCCCACTCACGCCAAGGTGCGATTACCTTGATGTCGGGGTCCAACGCATAGGCGGCCAGCTCAAACCGAACCTGATCGTTGCCCTTGCCGGTGGCGCCGTGGGCCACGGCATCGGCGCCGGTCTCATGCGCGATCTCAACAAGGCGTTTGGAGATCAGGGGCCGTGCGATGGAGGTACCCAGCAGATACAGCCCTTCATAGACCGCGTTGGCGCGGAACATGGGGAAGACGAAATCGCGCACGAACTCTTCGCGGACATCTTCGATATAAATTTCAGAAGCGCCCATCATTTCGGCCTTGGCGCGTGCCGGTTCCAGTTCTTCGCCCTGACCCAGATCGGCGGTAAAGGTCACGACCTCACAACCATATTCGGTTTGCAGCCATTTCAGGATGATCGAGGTATCGAGGCCACCGGAATAGGCGAGCACAACTTTCTTGGGCGCAGACATGTCTTTTCCTTTGTCGAATATCATCGGTGGCGTAGCGGTTTTTAAGGCGCACGGCAAGGTGGTGGCTTCATTGACGCTGCTGCGCTGCGGTCCTATCTGGAATAAGAGCAGTAAAAGGGCGGCATAAGATGAACGAAGACTTCCAAATGGGCGCAATCGCGGCCACCCGTGCAATGCGAAGCGTGTTTCCCGCCACGCCGCTGCTCAAGAACGAACATTTGTCCGAGAAATTTGGCGCCGAAATCTACCTAAAGCGCGAAGACCTTTCGCCGGTGCGGTCCTATAAGCTGCGCGGCGCATTCAACGCGATGCGCAAGCTGATCCCTGAACATGATCTGTTTGTTTGCGCTTCCGCGGGCAATCATGCGCAGGGGGTGGCATTTATGTGCAGCCATTTCGGCGTCCGCGGCGTGATCTTTATGCCCGTGACAACGCCCCAGCAGAAAATCCAGAAAACCAAAAAATTTGGCGGTGAGAATATCGAAGTGCGTCTGGTTGGGGATTACTTCGACCAGACGTTGGCCTCTGCGCAGGCGTTCTGCACCCAAGAGGGGGCGTATTTTCTGTCGCCATTCGATGATGATGATGTGATCGAAGGGCAGGCATCTGTCGCGGTCGAGATCGAGGATCAATTAGGTCGGGCACCGGATTGGATCGTCCTGCCCGTAGGCGGTGGTGGTTTGTCTGCAGGCACGCGCGCCTTCTTTGGTGATCGTTGCACTTATACCTACGTAGAGCCTATTGGCGCGCCGAGCCTTGGTCGGGCGTTAGAAGAAGGCGCGCCCATTGATGTCTCGCCGATCGACAGTTTTGTGGATGGTGCGGCGGTCGCGAAGATCGGCCAGCGGACATTTGAAAGACTGAAGGATGCCAAGCGGTCAGAGGTGATCCACCTTCCCGAAGACCGGATTTGCATGAGCATCATTGAAATGCTGAACGTCGAGGGCATCGTGCTTGAGCCAGCAGGTGCCATGAGCATCGAAGTCCTTGCCGATATCAAGGACCAGATTGCGGGTAAAACTGTGGTGTGCGTTGCGTCCGGCGGGAATTTTGATTTCGAACGGTTGCCTGAAGTGAAAGAACGCGCACAGCGTTTTGCGGGCCTGATGAAGTATTTCATCCTGCGCCTTCCACAGCGCCCCGGCGCATTGAAAGACTTTTTGGGCTTGCTGGGCTCGCAGGACAACATCACGCGGTTCGAATACATGAAAAAATCAGCCCGTAACTTTGGATCGGTCCTGATCGGAATCGAGACCGATGAACCGCGCAATTTCGATACGCTGTTCGGGGCGTTGGATGATGCCGGATTTACCTTTACTGATATCACCAATGACGAAACATTGGCTCAATATATCATCTAGGCACGCTGCTTAAGGCCGGCGATCAAGGCGTCTTTGCTGACATCATAGGAGTCAAGGATCGGCAGCAACACGATCTGGTCGGCTTTGCCCTGAGCCGCTAGTGTTTCGCCGGCCTGGCACAGATCTGAAAATTCGGTAAAACCCAAATTTAATGCACTGCCCTTCAGGGCATGAAGGTCGGCACCAAGGGTTTTAATATCAGGCGTGTGTCGCAATCGGTGGATAGTTGCGGAAACCTCTTCGATAAAAATTTCGACGACTTCGGAAAAATCATCCTTGCCGACGTCCTCACGCAGTTGCCACACCATTTTCCAGTTAATCATGGCGACCTCCTTTTGCTCCCCTTGGTATACGGCAGGAAGGTTAAAGGCAGGTAATGATTGGCCTGAACTGGACTTCACCCCCTGTTAAGTCGCCCGAGCTACAAGAAGGCATCGTATTTATTATGAAAGCCTTATGCCCATTATTTTGTCAGATAAATCGACGGACAACCTTGCGCCGAAGGCTGGGGTGATCCGTCATGTTTTGGTCGTCGACGACAGCAGGTTGCAGCGCAAGCTACTGACGCTGGCGCTAAAGCATTGGGGATTCGACGTGGCCGAAGCGGCAAGCGGTGAGGAAGCGTTGGAAAAAGCGGCCGTGCAGCGCCCTGATCTGGTGCTAAGCGATTGGATGATGCCCGGCATGTCAGGTTTGGATCTGTGCCGCCATTTCCGCAAGAATGACGGGGATGATTATACCTATTTCATTCTGCTCACCTCAAAAAGCGAGAAGGAAGAGGTCGCGCTGGGCCTTGATACTGGTGCGGATGATTTTCTGATCAAACCGGTGGATAACAACGAATTGCGCGCGCGCATCACTGCGGGGGGCCGATTGATTGAAATGCAGCGCTCGATGGCGGAATCAAACCGTGTGCTGAGTGAGACTTTGGGCGAGCTGCAACAGCTTTATGACAATATAGACAGCGACCTCAAAGAAGCGAAAAAACTCCAACAATCCCTTGTTAGAGAAAGATTCCGCGCGCTATCGGTTGGGGACTTGTCGCTCATGCTGCGTTCATCAGGGCATGTCGGGGGTGATCTGGTCGGGTTCTTTGAGGCAGGGGCAGACCATATCGGGCTTTATGCGCTGGATGTGTCGGGGCACGGGATCAGTTCTGCGTTAATGACGGCGCGGTTGGCTGGTTATTTGTCCAGTGCCGCTCCGGACCAGAATGTGGCCCTACGCAAGGCGTCAAACGGGTTATTTGTTCCACGCTCGCCAGAGGAAGTGGTCGCCGATCTGAACGACCTTGTCCTCGATGAGATGGAGACAGAGCATTATTTTACCCTTCTTCTGGCCTATGTCGAGCTCAAAACAGGCAATATGGTCCTGTCCCAAGCCGGCCACCCGCATCCTGCTATTCAACGCGCCGACGGCACAATTGAGCAAATCGGCACTGGTGGTTTTCCGGTGGGCTTGTTGTCGGGCATCCAGTTCGATCGTTTCGAGCTTTGCCTTGATCCGGGTGACCGTATCCTCATCCTGTCGGACGGCGTTACCGAATGCCCAAGGCCAGAGGGTGATATGCTGGGTGAAGAAGGGCTGGCTGCGTTGATGCAGGAATTGGGCAACGTGCGTGGCCCCGCATTTCTTGATGCAATGATCCGTCGTTTGATCGAGTTTAATGGCTCCGCCGATTTCCCCGACGATGTTTCGGCTATTCTGTTTGAATATCAGGGTCTGGCCGCGACATAGGATTCTAGGAACATTCGGTCACCGTCATTGCCAAGGGCCGCAATGGCATCATCCGCGTCAATAATCATTGTTTCGTGGTGCGGTTCCGTTGGTGCGTGTAATTGCCGTACTGGACGTGCCGCATAGATATGGCAGATTTTTTCGGCCCAGATGTTATATTCGGGCATAAAGACGAACCGTCGAAACGCCCCCAACCGGCGCGGTGCAGCAATAGACCAGCCGATTTCTTCGCGCACTTCGCGGTAAAGCGCCTGAAGCGGGCTTTCGCCGGGGTCGATTCCGCCACCAGGTAACTGCAAATCAATCTCGCCCGATGTTTGTGCCGTGATCAAAAAACGCCGGCCAATGGGCAAAATGGCATAGGCACCCGGGCGTATTTTGTAAATCTGACCGGGCTTTGGCGGTTCTCCGACTCGTCTGATCATCACTGGCCCCTTTTGCCGACCGCTTGTTCACCCTACATAGGCGCGGTATGACAAACGCTTGGCGGACAGGATAGAGTAAAATGACAAATGGCAACAGCAGCGGGTGGGATGATACAGTCTTGCCTTTCCAGCTTGATAATTCCGACATCCGCGGGCGGATTGCACGGTTGGATACGGCATTGGCCGGTATTCTTGAACAGCACAACTATCCCCCAGTGGTAGAGGCCTTGGTCGCCGAGATGGCTTTGCTTACTGCGCTGATTGGCCAAACCATGAAATTGCGGTGGAAACTACAGCTTCAGGTACAGTCCAAAGGCCCGGTGCGTATGATCGCAACGGACTATTACGGCCCCGAGAAGGAAGGCGCACCTGCCCGCATTCGCGCCTATGCCAGCTATGACGCAGAGCGGCTCACCGACGGGGCGCCGATTGACCAGATCGGGGATGGTTACTTTGCCGTCATGATTGATCAGGGCAAAGGCACCACGCCATATCAAGGCATCGCACCTTTGTCTGGCGAAAGCCTGTCCAAGGCCGCCGAAGGGTATTTTGCGCAATCCGAACAGCTCCCGACACGCTTCGAGCTGAGCTTTGGCAAATCGACCACGGCTGATGCGGCAGAGCATTGGCGCGCAGGTGGGGTGATGCTTCAACACATGCCAAAAGCCTCGCCATTTGTTGCGCAGGCCGAAGGCACGGGCGAAGTTTTGCAGCCGGTTGACCTGCTTGAGGATGATGAAAAGGAAAACTGGCACCGCGTGAATGTCTTGCTTGATACGGTAGATGATCTGGAACTCATCGGCCCCACGCTTGAGCCCTCGGCGGTTTTGCTGCGACTGTTCCATGAGGAAAAGCCGCGCGTGTTTGATAAGCAACGCGTGCATTTCGGCTGCACCTGTTCCGAAGATCGCGTGCGTCAAAGCCTTTCGATTTATTCGGCAAAAGATATCGAGACAATGACAACGGATGAGGGGCGCGTCACCGCTGATTGCCAGTTCTGCGGTGCGCATTACGATATCGATCCCGCAACAGTGGGGTTTGACGCGACAAAGGATGCGTGACCGGCTGGATCATTTTCGCGAGGCGCTGACAGAAACCGGTAAGGGGTCCTCGGATTTCGATCTCAACCCCGAAACAGTGTTGCCCGAGGGCCGTGTTTTGAGGCCAGCAGGAGTGCTGGCCCCGATCATTGAAGGGGAACGGGGGCTGAGCCTGCTGCTGACCAAACGCGCTGCGGCGTTAAAGCACCATCCCGGCCAGATTGCTTTTCCGGGTGGAAAACAGGATGACGGCGACGCAGATGTCATTGCCGCCGCACTGCGCGAGGCGCATGAAGAAATCGGGCTGTCGCCGGATAAGGTCGAGGTTCTGGGAACGCTCCCGCCGCATGAGACAGTGACCAGTTTTCATGTGACCCCCGTGGTAGGCTTTGTTGCAGAGCCGTTCGAGATTGTGCCAGAGCCGGGCGAGGTGGATGAAGTGTTCGCGGTGCCGTTGGATCATGTTCTTGATCCGGACAATTATCTGGTACAATCGCGGCGCTGGCGTGGGCAGATCCGCCACTATTTTGTTGTACCATTCGGACCCTATTACATCTGGGGCGCAACTGCGCGTATGTTGCGGTCATGGACCCAGATTATTCAACCCTGACCCCTCGAAATGCCCCTTGGATCAAGGAGCCCTCGGCCCGCGCGGTCTGTGATGCCTTTGCGGCAGGAGGGCATGACATATTCTATGTCGGAGGGTGTGTGCGTAATGCGCTGATCGATGCGCCGGTCTCCGATGTGGACATGGCGACAAGCGCCCTGCCTGACCAAGTGATCGCATTGGCAAAATCTGCAGGGCTAAAACCGGTTCCCACCGGTGCCGATCATGGAACAATCACCGTAGTCTCTGGTGGCGTGGGGTATGAAGTTACCACATTTCGGCGTGATGTGCAGACTGATGGTCGTCACGCCGTGGTCGCGTTTTCTAACGACATTACCGAGGATGCCCGCCGCCGTGATTTCACGATGAATGCGCTCTATGCGGATGCGGATGGCATTGTGCTTGATCCGTTGGGAGGGTTACCCGATCTCATTGCTGGCCGTGTGCGATTTATCGAGGATGCGGCACAGCGTATCCGCGAAGATTACTTGCGAACGCTGCGTTATTTCCGGTTTCATGCGTGGTACGGCAGGACCGAAGAGGGGATGGACCCCGAAGCTCTTGCGGCAATCAGTGTCAATCTCGATGGGTTAGAGACACTATCAGCGGAACGGGTTGGCACCGAAATCCGTAAACTGCTGAGCGCCCAAGACCCTGCAACAGCCTTGGCTGCGATGGTGCAAACAGGGGTTTTGAGGGTTCTTCTTCCAGGTGCCGATATACGGTTTGTCCAGCATATGATCCACGGCGCGCAGTATTTGGGTATTGCGCCGGATTGGCTGGGGCGTCTTGTGGCGCTGGGCGGGCTGGATGTGTCCGACCGCCTGCGGCTTAGCCGTGCAGAGCAGCGCGATTATGATGTCATCTATGGTGCAGCATATGAGGGAAAAAACCTGTTAGAAATTGCGTATGATCACGGCCAGCCCTGCGCGGTTCAGGCTTATCTAATCCGCTGTGCCTTGTCCGAAACGCTGCCGTCATCTGATATGGTTGCCAAGTTGTCAGATGCAGCAGCGCAGGTTTTTCCGGTTAAGGCCGTCGATCTGATGCCTGAATTCACTGGACCAGCTTTGGGTCATCGCTTGAAAAAGTTGAAAAAAGCTTGGTTAGAGTCTGATTTTGAATTGAACAAAGAACAGCTGATCGCCTTGCCCGAGTGATGGTGTTTTGCTGGGGCAGCGGCCTATATGTGTCGCGATCAACCTAAAGGGGAATTCCGTGTTTCGATTTTTTGAAAAACTTGTGGACCCCTACGTTGAATATCCCAATGACGACAGCCCACCGCAGGAATTGTGGCCATTTTTCATGGGGTACAGCAAGCCGTTCAAAAAGGTCTTTGCGCTAACAGCGTTCATGTCGATCCTTGTCGCTGCGATTGAGGTGGGGCTGATTTATTATATGGGACGTGTCGTCGATGTCCTTGAGGAAGGGCCGCAAGACATGTGGGCGGATCATGGCACCGAACTGGTTCTTGTGGCGCTGGGCATCATTTTTATACGTCCGATTTTTCAGGCGATTGATGTGGCGTTGGTCAGCAATGCGATCTTGCCCAATTTTGGTACGCTGATCCGGTGGCGTGCGCACCGGCAGGTATTGCGGCAATCGGTCGGGTGGTTCGAGAATGATTTCGCGGGACGTATCGCCAACAGGATCATGCAGACGCCACCCGCTGCGGGAGAGGTCGTCTTTCAGGCTTTTGACGCGATTTCATTTGCATTGGCCTATCTGGTCGGTGCCGGGATTTTGCTCATGACTTCGGATTCCCGCCTGCTTGTGCCGCTGATCATCTGGTTCGGGGTCTATGCCGTTTTGTCACGCTGGGCGTTGCATCGTATCGGACCGGCCTCCAAGGCGGCGTCGGACGCCCGTTCGGCTGTGACGGGGCGGGTGGTCGATGCCTATACCAACATCCATTCGGTCAAGATGTTCGCCCATCACGACCGTGAAGAACAATATGCCAAAGAGGCAATCGAAGAAGCGCGTCGTACATTCCAGATCGAACAGCGGATCTATACGACGATGGATTTCTCTCTTGTGGCCCTCAACGGGCTGCTGATTGTCGGGGTTGTTGGCTGGGCGCTTGCGCTTTGGTTGCAAGGGGAGGCCAGCGTTGGCACGGTTGCGGCGGCCGCGACGCTTACGCTTCGGCTGAACTCTATGACGGCGTGGATCATGTGGGCGTTGTCCGCTTTCTTCCGCGAGCTTGGCGTGGTGGCAGAGGGAATGGAGACGATTGCCCAGCCGATCACATTGGTGGATGCGCCGGACGCTGCTCCTTTGCAGATCACGGATGGGCGGATCGAGCTGCGGGCATTGGCACATCACTATGGTCGTTCGTCCGGTGGGGTGGATTGTATCGATCTGGTCATCGAACCGGGTCAAAAGACCGGCTTGGTCGGGCGTTCAGGTGCTGGAAAATCGACCCTACTTAAGCTTCTTTTGCGGTTTTATGATGCGGATTCCGGGGTAATTGCCATTGATGGACAGGATATCACCGAAGTTACCCAAGATAGTCTGCGCCGGCAAATCGGTATGGTGCAACAAGACAGCGCATTGCTGCATCGGTCGGTGCTTGAGAATATCCGCTATGGCAGGCCCGATGCCTCCGAGGAGGAGGTGATCGCCGCGGCAAAGCAGGCAGAGGCGCATGAATTTATTTGTGGTCTGAAAGACCCCGAGGGCAATGAGGGTTACGCCAGCCGCGTGGGCGAACGGGGCGTCAAACTGTCTGGTGGGCAGCGCCAGCGGATTACCCTTGCGCGGGTGATCCTTAAAGACGCGCCCATTCTGTTGCTGGACGAAGCGACAAGCGCGCTGGATAGCGAGGTAGAGGCCGCGATCCAGAAGACCCTATATGGCATGATGGAAGGTAAAACCGTTATCGCTATTGCACACCGTCTATCCACGATTGCTCATATGGACCGCATTCTGGTTCTTGATGAGGGTCGGATCGTCGAAGATGGCACCCATGACGGGCTTTTGGCTCAAGGAGGACTATATTCCGAGTTGTGGGCACGCCAATCCGGCGGGTTCCTTAAGACGGAAGATGAAGACGCGTGAATATTGGTAACTGGATCAACCCATTTCGTCCTGCGGGCGGACCTCCGCCGCAAAAGCTTGGCGCGTTTATGCGCTGGTGTTTGTCGGGTGCGTGGCCCGCGCTGTGGTTGGCAGCGGCCTTATCGGCGATTGCCGGTGCGCTTGAGGCGGGCACAGCCCTGATCCTTGGTTGGGTGATTGATGCTACTGCCGCCAGCAGCCCCGAGACATTTTTCGACGGGCGCAATACGCTGTTGCTGATTACTGCTGTGGGGTTCTTTCTGATCGCGCGGCCGTTGTTCTTTGGCCTGTCGGCGGCATCAAACGCGATTATCGTGCAGCCGAATGTGAATCCTTTGGTGTTGTCGCGGTTGCACCGATGGTCACTAGGCCAAAATATTACCTTCTTTGATGACGATTTTGCGGGCCGCATTGCACAAAAGCAAATGCAAGCGGCACGCGCGGTTACGGATGTTGCCTCCGAGACAATCAATGTCGTGGCATTTGCTTTGGCGTCTCTTGTGGGGTCTGTGTTGTTGCTCACGGCGATTAATGGCTGGGTTGCTGTGGGGCTGACGGTTTGGTTGGCTCTTTATTTTGCGCTGATCAATTGGTTCTTGCCTCGTATCCGCACCCGCGCTGCAGCGCGGGCTAACGCGCGCGCGATGGTATCGGGGCAGGTGGTGGATACGATCACTAATATCAAAACAGTGAAACTGTTTGCCCATGACGACCACGAAGACCGCGCGGCCTTGGGCGCGATGGAAGGTTTTCGCAATCGCGCACTGGCGTTCGGTTATCTTTCTGCCGGTTTCCGTTTCGCGTTGATGAGCCTTGCAGGCATTTTGCCGGTGTTGTTGATCGGCGCGACCGTGTTGCTGTGGCAAAAGGGAATGGCGACGGCGGGCGATATTGCGGCGGCAGGGGCAATTTCCATACGGATCGCGCAAATGACCGGCTGGGTCAGTTTCACGTTGATGTCGATCTATTCCAGCATCGGTGAGATTGAGGATGGCATGCGCACGCTGACCCCGCGCACGCGTCTGGAAGACGCCGCAGATGCACAGCCATTGATTGCAGAACATGGTGAGGTGCAGATCGAAAACCTAAGCTTTGGCTACGGACGCGAGACAGGCGGCATCGGTCCTGTTGATCTGACTATTGGTGCCGGTGAAAAACTGGGTGTGGTTGGTGCATCGGGCGCTGGTAAATCAACGCTCGTCTCGCTATTGCTGCGGATGTACGAGCCGGATCAGGGTCTGATCAAGATCGACGGACAAGACATTAGTATGGTGACCCAGCAAAGCTTGCGGCGGGCCATTGCGATGGTCACGCAAGAGACAGCGATGTTCAACCGGTCGGCCCGTGACAACATCATGTATGGGAAACCAGATGCGACCGAAGCCGAACTGATCGCTGCTGCCCGTCAGGCCGAAGCGCATGAATTCATTCAACAGCTGGAAGATAACAAGGGGCGCAAAGGCTATGATGCGCACCTTGGCGAGCGTGGTGTAAAGCTTTCCGGTGGCCAGCGGCAGCGGATTGCGCTGGCCCGTGCAATTATCAAGGATGCACCGATTTTGGTGTTGGACGAGGCGACAAGCGCCCTTGATAGTGAGGTCGAGGCGGCGATCCAGATCTCGCTTGATCATGTCATGGAAGGTAAAACCGTCTTGGCTATTGCGCACCGGCTTTCCACTTTGCGGGATATGGACCGTATTGTGGTTCTAGACAAAGGGCGCATTGCCGAAGAGGGCACGCATGACGCTCTTTTGGCGCAGGACGGGCTTTATGCAGGGTATTGGAAACGTCAATCGGGCGGGTTTCTGGATGTACGCGCCGCCGAATAGGGGTTGGCGTAGGGCCTGTTGCGGCGCTATGGCAGGGCTATGACAGAATATAACATCACACGTTTGGGCATGCACGGCGACGGCATTGCCGAAGGTCCCGTTTTTGCACCTATGACGTTGCCTGGCGAGGTCGTGACCGGCACGCTGGACGGATCGACCCTGCGGGATATCAAAATCGTCACGCCTTCGGATGATCGCGTGGCCCCCTCCTGCAAGCATTTCAAATCTTGTGGCGGATGCCAGCTGCAACATGCAGCAGACCCTTTAGTGGCGACATGGAAAACCGAGGTGGTCGAACAGGCGCTGGCCGCACAAGGTATTCGCACAACGATCCGGCCTATTGTGACCTCTCCTGCCGGGTCACGCCGCCGTGCGACCTTTGCGGCGCGGCGCACGAAAAAGGGAACCATGTCCGGTTTTCACGGGCGCGCGTCGGGAACAGTGGTTGAAATCCCCGGTTGCACGCTGATCCTGCCCGAGCTTCTGGCCGCACGCAGCATCGCCGAAGAACTCGCCGAGCTGGGGGGAAGCCGTAAGGCAACATTGGCTGTGACCGTAACGACATCTCAGGTCGGGCTTGATGTTCAGGTGAGCGGGGGAAAACCCATCGACGGGCAGTTGCGGATTACCCTTGCAGCGGTTTGTGATACCCGCGGTCTTGCGCGTCTGACGTGGGAGGATGAAGTCATCGCCCAGAGGGCACCACCCGTGCAACGGTTCGGCGCTGCGGATGTATGCCCGCCACCGGGTGCCTTTATGCAGGCGACGGCCCACGGGGAGGCACATCTGCTTGCCGCGGTGCAAGAGGTAGTGCAGGGGGCCAAGCGGGTTGTGGATTTGTTTGCTGGCTGCGGGACATTCAGCCTTCCATTGGCCAAAAATGCCGAAGTTTGGGCGGTCGAGGGCGATGCCGCCATGATGGCGGCGCTCGATAAAGGCTGGCGCATGGCGCAGGGGCTCAAGACGGTGCAGCATACCGCGCGGGATCTGTTTCGCAGACCGTTGTTGCCGGACGAGTTCTACAAATATGACGCTGTGGTGATGGACCCGCCGCGTGCTGGCGCGCAGGCGCAAACAGCAGAGCTAATTCGGTCGGATATCAAACGGGTCGCTTATGTTTCGTGTAACCCGGTGACGTTTGCCCGGGATGCGGCACAAATGATTGCAGAGGGCTTTACCTTGGATTGGGTGCAGCCGGTTGATCAGTTCCGCTGGTCTTCGCACATTGAATTGGCGGCACAGCTAAGCCGCCCCTAGGGTTTGAAAACACAAAAACGTGCGCTTTATGGAGATTTGACGTCTTTGTGATCCGAAGATTCGTTGCTATACGTGTAGTCAATAATAGTCCGACAACGGATAAGATGGCAGGTAATCATGAAACGCAGACATCTCATTTTGGGTGGCGCATCAATTGCGACTCTCGGGGCGTGTTCGCCCGACACTAAATTCAAACGCTACAATGGGCCGCCGGTCACGGGCATCGTCGTGAACAAGGGCGAGCGGAAGATGTATCTCCTTGGTGAGGGGCGTGTTCTGAAGGATTACGATATCCGCCTTGGTTTCGCGCCCAGCGGTCATAAAGAGGTCGAAGGTGACGGTAAAACGCCTGAAGGGGTTTACCGAATCGACCGCCGCAACCCGAACAGCCGGTTCCATCTGTCGCTTGGTATTTCATATCCCAATGCCGAAGATATCGCCCACGCACGATCATTGGGTAAATCCCCCGGCGGTGATATTTTCATTCACGGGCAACGTCACTTTTTGCGGCGCGATACGGATGATTGGACTTGGGGTTGTATCTCGGTCTCGAACGAAGAGATGGAACATATTTACGCAATGGTTGAGACTGGAACGCCGATTGCGATCAATCCTTGAGGGATCGCCAAGGCATGTGAAGTCTCCGGTTTAGCTGGATATCGGAACGTAATAAAAAGGGCCTGAGCGGTGATATCCGCGTCAGGCCCTTTTTGTATAAATATCGGTGGGTGCGCTGGCCCTTGGGGGTCTTAGTTACCCAGTACCATGGTCCACCAGATTTTGCCGTTGCTTTCCTGGAACCACGAAATACCCATGCGACGCGCATCTGGGGACAGGATGATGCGGCGTGTGTCGGGTTGCTCCATCCATGCGCCCAGCGTTTCAAGTTCGGTCTCGTAGGTTTCCGAAATTACTTCCCCGACCAGCGTTCCTGCAAATCCGACCCGACGAATACGGTCAACCGGGGAGGAACCGTCAGAGCCAAAGTGCCACGGGCGGTTCTGGACCTGCATATCACGGGAGTGAGTCGCCGCAGCGGCGGTGAGTTGCGCATCCAGCTCCAAAGGCCCTACAGAAGATGCGCTGCGCAGCGCATTTACCGAATCGAGCATCCGGAAAGGTATTTGATCTGCTTCGCGTCCGTTGATTTTATATGCACGTGGAACGGCCTTGCCGTCAGCGCCAATCGTCGGTCCAGAGGGCTGGCATGCAGCTAAGCCCATGATTGCTATAAACAAAACAATGAAAAGACGTGTCATTACGCTACTCCAAGCAACAATGTGTGTTTTCGCCATACATGCTGTAGTGCAACAGATCAAATGCACTTCGACGTGAACTGCCTTTGTCACAGGGCTTTGATTTGAAAACGTGTCTTTAGAGCCATATAATAGAAATAGAATTTTCCACCCACCCGGAGGCATAAGATGTCGAACGACAGATTTAAATTGAATAGCCGCCGCGGCTTTCTTGCTGGAAGCGCGGCAATGCTTGCAACACCCGCTTTGGCGCAAACGACAGGGCTAGACGTCAACAGCGCGGCGACGACTGTCGTCGAGCGGGATGTGACCGAAAGCGTAAAGCGCAACATTTCCAGTTTCCGAACGTTGAGCTGGGAGCCTTATTTTGACAACACCAAGAACGGTGCGATCCTTGTCGATATCGACAGCCGCGCGGTGCATTACTGGTCCGAAGACCAGTCTGTTTATAAACTGTACCCTTCCAGCGTACCTTTGACGCAGGATTTGACGCGCCGCGGTCGCACACGTGTCACGCTCAAGGATCCAAGCCCAAGCTGGCGCCCGACACCCAATATGATCGAGCGTAACCCGGAGTGGCCTCCGTTCATCGGCCCCGGCCCCGATAACCCATTGGGCACGCGTTCCTTGCACCTCAGCTGGCAGTATTACCGCATCCACGGAACCCACGATACGCGCAAGATCGGGCGCAAGTCATCCAACGGTTGTATCGGTTTGTATAACGAGCACATCGAAGAGCTGTATGAATTGGCGAATGTGGGCACTCAGGTGTTGCTAATTTGACGATTTCGGGCTTCTTGTCCTTGCTATTGCGAGAAAGTTCATTCCATTATGTTACGGAATGATGTTTAGAAAACATCACGAGGTAAGTGTAAGGCGTGGAATGCTGAGAAACATGACACGCCATCTTCTGGAGGTAATACTATGAAAAAACTCGTTCTCGCCGCTGCTCTGACAGCTGCCGCTTCTTCCGCATCCGCTGGCTCGCTGGCAGATCCGATCATTGAAGCACCGGTCATCGTAGAAGAAGCAAACAGCTCTTCCGCGGGCATCCTGATCCCACTGCTGCTGATCGCAGTTGTGGCAGCAGCTGTTGCGATCGACTAAATTTCGGTCTCACGACTGAAAAGAAAAGGCGGCACTTTCAAAGTGCCTCCTTTTTTGTGTTTTAAGGTCTGAATTGTGTAGCACGATCCAGACCGTCAAGGCATGGACCCAAGTCAGGTCCAGCCAGCAAGATTTTCGCGAATCACATTCGACAGCGTAGCAATATGCGCCTCATCGTCGTTCAGACATGGGATGTAGGTGAAGGTTTCGCCGCCAGCCTCTTCGAAGCTCTCAAAAATCTCTTCGTTGATCTCTTCGAGTGTTTCGATGCAATCGGCAGAGAAGGCAGGCGCGCAAATCGCGATGTTCTTTTTACCCTGTTCAGCCAGGCGGGCCACTTCTTCGACCGTGTAAGGCTGAAGCCATTCTTCGGGTCCGAATTTGGACTGGAAGGTTGTCGTGATCTCTGTGTCCGCCCAACCCAGCCGCTCTTTGAGCAGGCGCGTGGTTTTCTGGCACTGGCAATGATAGGGGTCGCCCTCCATCAGATACCGTTTCGGCACGCCGTGGTAGGAACACACCAGAATGTCAGGACGGGTTTCAAGCTCGGCGTATTTGGCTTCGATCGATTTGGCGAGCGCGTCGATATAATCGGGACGATCAAAATACGGCTGCACGGTACGGCTTGCCGGTTGCCATTTTTCCACGCTCAAAGCTTCAAAGAAGCTGTCACAGGCCGTGGCCGATGTCGCACCCGCGTATTGCGGATAAAGCGGGAAGAACAGGATTTTCTGGCAACCTGCTTGCACCAGTTTCTCGACCTTGCTTTTGGTCGAAGGGTTGCCGTAGCGCATGCAGAATTCAACCATGACATCGCTGCCATATGTTTTTTCCATCTCAATGGCGATCTTGGCGGTTTGCGCCTTTGTGATCGTCATCAAGGGGCTTTCGTTCTCGGCCTCGTTCCAGATGGATTTATACGCGGCACCCGATGCAAAGGGTCGTTTGGTCAGAATAACAAGTTGCAAAAGGGGCTGCCAAAGCCAAGGCGAATAGTCGATCACACGGCGGTCCGACAAAAACTCGCTTAGATACCGGCGCATAGACCAATAATCATAGTTGTCCGGTGTTCCCAGATTTGCCAGCAGCACGCCAATTTTCGGGCGTGGTACGGCAGGGTGATCCGGAGACGAATGTGCGGGGCGATTGGCGGTGGCTGTATCTATCATTGCGGTATCCTGCTTTAGTTGCCCCACCAAATAAGCGTGTATGCCTCGGGGTCAATCGCGGAGCGGTTTTTCTGCAGCGCCAAGTGCGTCTGCAAGCCGTGCTTGGGCAGACCCCGGGCGCAGCGGTTGCGGTTGGGATGCGTCCGGCGCCCAGCCTGTAAGCACTTGCAGCTCGAAACTCGCCCTTAGTTTGCCCTTGGATGTGGCAAAGTGCTGCGCATAGAGTTTTTGCGCCTGCTCAAACACCGCGCGGCGGGTTGGCTTGCGTAGGCGGTTGTTTAGGGCGTTGGTTTCACCCATGGCGCGCAGGTCGTGCATCAAATGCCAGATGTCGCGGTATTCGACCGAAAGTGTCGCAGTATCAGCAACCGGAAGGGCAAAGCTTGCCCGCTGTAGTAGCCCGCCCAGATCACGCAGCTCTGGCAGGGGCGCTATTCGGGGGGACAGGCCGCCGGTCACAGCAATCTCGGCCTCACCCAGCGCGCGACGCAGTTCTTGTAACGTGTCACCGCCAAAGCTGATGGCGATGAACAATCCGTCGGGCTTCAAAGCGCGACGGCATTGGATCAGTTGCCCCACGGGGTCATTCGCCCAATGCAGGCTCATGGTATGCATAACCAGATCGTGGGACGCGGTTTGCAGTGGTAGTGTTTCCACATCGGAAACAGTTAAGGCATCGGGGAATTGCGCAGCCCAAAAATCACGGAAACCCGTAACTACAGCCGGAGCTGTAAACAACTTATTAACCATGCCCAGACGATCCTGAAGCTCCTCCGCGGCGGCGGCGTGCAGGAACATGCCATCAGCGGTGGTACGGGCACGGCGCAGGTGCAGGGATTTGGTGTCGGTCATTGGCATTGTCATAGGGGGTACATAGGCTGGTGCTGGCACAACTTCAAACAGCGGTGTCGCTGATTTATCCGCCGCGCTGCATCACCTGTGGAGATATGGTTGAAAGCGATTTCGGTCTGTGCGGCGCATGTTGGCGCGATACCATCTTTTTGGGCGGTGTCATTTGTGACGGCTGCGGCATCCCGCTGACTCCGGGGGGAGACGGGGATGAACATCATTGCGATGAGTGTATGCAAATCCCCAAGCCATGGGCACAGGGGCGCGCTGCCCTTCTATATAAAGGTACAGGTCGCAAACTGGTGCTTGCGTTAAAGCACGGCGATCGTCAGGAAATGGCACAGCCGGCAGGGCTTTGGATGGCAAACACGGTCCGCGGACGTCTGCCACGCGATACGGTTGTCGTGCCGGTCCCTCTGCATTGGTCGCGCCTTCTCAAGCGCCGGTACAACCAATCTGCATTGCTTGCGCGGGCAGTATCACGACAACTTGATCTGGCGTGGTGCCCCGATGCGCTGCATCGCATCCGGCGCACGGCACCGTTGGGTGGTCTGAGCATACGTGAAAGGGTTAAAACCCTAGAAAACGCTATTGTCCCACATGCCAAACGCGGGGCTTTGTTGCATGGGCGACCGGTGCTGTTGATTGATGATGTTATGACGTCCGGGGCCACCTTAATGGCCTGCACGCAGGCTTGTAAGTTGGCCGGATCGGGACCTGTCCGCGTTCTGACCCTAGCCAGAGCAGGCAAAGAGGCTTAATTCGGTTCTCAGCCCGTGTTGAAAAGGACATAACCATGAAACCCGTCGAACTCTATACCTCGCCCCTGTGTGGCTTTTGCCATTCTGCCAAACGCCTTCTGAAGCAAAAAGGCGTGAAGTTTTCCGAAGTGAACGTATTGGCCCAACCTGGCCGTAAGGCCGAGATGATCAAACGCGCAAATGGGGGCCGTACTGTCCCGCAAATTTTCATCGGTGATACCCATGTGGGTGGTTGTGATGACCTATACGCGCTGGAAAAAGCAGGCCGTCTAGACGCTTTGCTGTCGAAATGAAGTCCGCCCTGCTGCAACTGAACGTGAGCGATGACCCGTTGGCCAATCTGGCGATTACACGGGGTATGCTCGCGCAGGCGGCGGGGCAAGGGGCGCAATTTGTGCTGACCCCTGAAGTTACGAACTGTGTCTCGGTGAATCGTGATCACCAGCGCGCGGTTTTGCACCTTGAGGCGAACGACCCGACGCTTGCTGCGCTGGGTGAGGATGCGGCGACGCTGGGCATTTGGCTTTCGATTGGGTCGCTCGCGCTTAAGACCGAGGACGCAGATGGCCGTTTCGCCAATCGGTCGTTCCTGATTGATCCTCAGGGCGAGATTGTCGCACGCTATGATAAAATCCATATGTTCGATGTGCAGGTGACAGCCACAGAAACGTGGAGAGAATCCGCAGGCTACCGCCCGGGTAATGATGCCGTGATGGTCCGTACGCCGTTCGGCAATATCGGCATGACCATCTGTTATGATGTTCGCTTTCCGGCGCTGTATCAATCGCTGGCCGAGGCGGGGGCAGATATCCTGACCGTGCCTGCGGCGTTTTCACCCGTGACCGGAGCAGCACATTGGCACAGCTTGCTGCGTGCGCGTGCGATCGAAACGGGTTGCTTTGTTATCGCAGCCGCGCAGACGGGCATCCATGCAAGCGCCAAACATAAAACCCGACAGACGTATGGTCATTCGCTTGTTATCTCGCCTTGGGGCGAGGTGATGGTGGACGCAGGCACGCAGGCGGGGATATACCTGTTTGATCTAGATATGACACAAACAGGATCAGCGCGCGCCAAAGTTCCAAGCATGAGCCACAGGCGCGCCTTTAACGAACCACATGAGCGATGACTCCAACACTCTTGCCATAATGCTGTTCAGTGAAATTCTGGGCACCGACCAGATCCTGCGCAACCGCCTGAGCAAGGTATTGCCTAAAGGTATGGAGATTTCACATTTCTCTGTGCTCAATCATCTCGCATGGCGCGATATGGAGCGGACCCCCGCACAGCTTGCCGAGACGTTTCACGTGACGCGCGGTGCGATGACCAACACACTGACAAAATTGGAGTGGGCAGGATATATCCACATCCGGCCCGATTGGGATGATGCGCGGCGCAAGATCGTCAACATCAGCCCCGCAGGCAAACTGGCCCGCGAGACGGCGCTTAATGCGATTGCTCCGATGATTACCAAAGTGGTTGAAGATTTGGGGGAGGACAAAGCCAGAGCGGCTTTGCCCATCCTTCGTGAGCTGCGCAAACAGCTTTAGGCTTTAGGCTTTAGGCTTTACGCTTGCTGTGACGTAATTCACGCTAAGGTCTTTTGCCGACAGGCTCCAGCTCCAGAGCAGGGGGTTAAACACAAACCCTTTGCGGTCCACAGGCGTGAGCCCCGATTCCTCTAGCAGCGTATACAGCTCGTCGGGGGTGATGAATTTGGACCACTCATGCGTGCCCTTGGGCAGCCAGCGCATCACATGTTCGGCCCCGATGATCGCGACAAAATAGGATTTTGGATTGCGGTTGAGCGTGGAGCAAACATGCAACCCGCCGGGGCGCAGCAATTGTTGGCAGGCTGTCAGATAGCTGATGGGGGAAGCGACATGTTCGACCACTTCCATATTCAGGACCACATCGAACTGCTCTCCCGCTTCGGCCAAGGCTTCGGCGGTGGTGTGGCGGTAATCAATCGTGAGGCCGGATTGCTCGGCGTGGATTTGTGCCACGGGAATGTTACCTGCGGCGGCATCCGCACCTACAACCGTCGCGCCCAGTCGTGCCATCGGTTCTGACAACAACCCGCCGCCACAGCCGATATCGAGGATTCGCAAGCCCTCAAACGGCGCAGTCGCCGTGAGATCGCGGTCAAATTCGCCAGCGATTTGCGTGGTGATATAGTCCAACCGACAAGGGTTGAGCATGTGCAGGGGCTTGAACTTACCCTCTGTATCCCACCATTCGGCAGCCATCGCTTCGAATTTTGCGACTTCCTGATCGTCCACAGTGCTTTGATGCGCTTGCATTTCTGTGCTCCTCGTATTCAATGTGCCCTCGTACTATATAGGCTGGTAATGGATAAGACCCCTGATCAAAAGCGCGCAGTGCAGTATCTGTACCCGCCCCTTGACCCGTTTGACCGGCGAATGCTGTCAGTTGGGCAGGGTCACGATGTCTATGTCGAGCAATGCGGAAACCCTGATGGCATCCCTGTTGTTGTGTTGCACGGTGGTCCGGGCGGTGGGTGCAGCCCGTCTATGCGCCGTTACTTCAATCCTGAAAAATACCGGATCATCCTGTTCGATCAGCGCGGTTGCGGGCGCTCAACCCCGCACGCCAGCGTGTCTGACAATACCACATGGCATTTGGTCGCCGACATCGAGCTGATTCGCGAAACGCTTGGTATTGGCCAGTGGGTCGTCTTTGGCGGCAGCTGGGGTGCGACCCTGTCGCTGATTTATGCGCAAACCCACCCCGAGGCCGTGCGTAATATCGTCTTGCGCGGTGTCTTCCTGATGACCCAAGCGGAGCTGGATTGGTTTTATGGCGGCGGCGCGGGCAAGTTCTGGCCTGAAGTCTGGGACAATTTCATTTCGATTGTCCCACAGGATGAACGCGACGATTTTATCAAAGCCTATCACAGTCGGCTTTTCTCGGACGATTTGTCACTACAAACACGCTATGCTCGGGCATGGTCCGGTTGGGAAAACGCGCTGGCGTCGATTTCGTCTACGGGTCAGATGATTGAAGGGCCGGGTGAATATGCGCGTGCTTTTGCTCGGTTGGAGAACCATTATTTCATCAATAACGGATTTCTCGAGTATGACGGTCAAATTCTGGCACAGATGGACCGCATTGCGCATATCCCCGGTGTGATTGTGCAGGGGCGGTATGACATGATCTGTCCGCCGACATCGGCCTATGCCATCGCTAAGGCATGGCCAAAAGGTGTGCTGAAAATGGTCCGCAACGCAGGCCACGCCCTGTCCGAGCCGGGGATCAGCGCCGAGTTGGTGCGCGCCATGGACAGGATCGCCGCCACATGAGCCGCAAACCCCTTGATCGCCGTGCGCTGTTTGCCAGCGGTGCCGCCGCTGCCTTGCTGGCTGCAACGGGCGTCAGCGCGGGACCATTGCCGCGGCGCGGGGGGAAGCTGCGTCTGGCGTTGTCTGGCGCAACCCGGAGTGACGACTGGATGACGGGCGAGGGGCTGTTTATGCAGATCGCGCGCGTTGGGTTGGTGTTTGAAACCCTTACCGAGGTCGCCGCTGACGGCACCTTGCGCGGTGCGCTTGCGACGTCATGGGGCCGCAGCGAAGATGCGCAGGTCTGGACCTTCCAGCTGCGGGAGGGGATTGCATTCCATGATGCGGCACCATTCGGTGCCCGCGATGTCGTGCATAGCCTTGCCGCCTTGGGCGATGTTCAGGCGCTGGGCGCGACGACTGTGCAGATTAGGCTAGAGGCACCTGATGCCGCGCTGCCCTTTACCCTTGCGCAGCAGGCGCATGTTATTCGTCCGGCCCACGCGCCGCAGGCGGGTATTGGCACAGGGCTTTATGCAGTACAGCATTTTGCCGCCGGCCAACAACTTTTGACCCGTCGCCAGGCTTCGCATTGGAAAGACGGTGAGGCAGGGTGGTTCGACACGGTCGAGCTTGTCTCGATCCCCTGTGCAAAGGTGCGGGCACAGGCCGTGGCAGAGTATCTGGTGGACGGTGCCGATATTGCGGATGAAGCAATCCTGAGCGGTTTTGACGATATTGCCGTCTTTGACGGACAGGCGGTTTCGCGCAGTATCGCTATGCCCATGACGTTGGGGCGGGGCGTGTTGGACGACCTGCGCGCACCCCAGCGATGGTGGGGGGCTTGATGTTCTCACACACTACGCGTATATGGACATCAACAGCGGCGCGCTTGGGTCCAAACCAAGCGTCCAACGAACCTGATGTACGGGCCGCGCGCCCGTTTTTTTGTGCCCAAAGGCAACCGAAATGAACAATGATCTGATTGCAAAAGCAGCCATGGATCGCCGTTTGGCGGAGATCATCACCCCTGTCATCGAAGACATGGGGTATGAGCTGGTCCGTGTGCGTCTGATGACCGGCAAGAACGCCACCCTACAGGTGATGGCCGACAAGCCTAACGGCGGCATCGAAGTAGATGACTGCGCCAAGATCAGCACCGCGATCGGTGCGGTGCTGGACGTCGAAGACCCGATCGTCGACGAATACGCGCTTGAAGTGTCCAGCCCCGGTATTGACCGCCCGCTGACACGCCTCAAGGATTTTGCTAACTTCGAAGGCTATGAAGCCAAGCTTGAAACCGACGACCTGATTGATGGCCGTCGCCGTTTTAAAGGTGAATTGGCCGGCGTTGAGGGGAACGAGGTTCTGATCAACATCGAAGAAGGCACCGTTGGCCTGCAATTCGAATGGCTGACCGATGCCAAGCTGGTCCTGACGGACGAGCTGATCAAGGAAATGCTGCGCCAGCGCAAAGCGACAGGTGCAATCGACGAAACCCAATTTGACGAAGTGCAGACGCATCTGTCTGACGAGGGAGAAGACTAATGGCTATTACATCCGCAAACCAGCTTGAGCTTTTGCAAACCGCTGAAGCCGTTGCTCGTGAGAAGATGATTGATCCCGCGCTGGTGATCGAAGCAATGGAAGAATCGCTCGCTCGGGCGGCCAAATCGCGTTACGGCGCGGAAATGGATATCCGCGTGTCCATTGACCGCAAAACTGGTCGCGCGACCTTTACCCGCGTGCGCACAGTTGTCGCCGAGGACGAGCTTGAGAACTATCAGGCGGAATTCACGGTTGAGCAGGCCAAGCAATATATGGCCAACCCTGAAATCGGTCAGGAATTCATCGAAGAAGTCCCGCCGGTAGAGATGGGCCGCATCGCGGCGCAATCGGCCAAGCAGGTGATCTTGCAAAAGGTACGCGAAGCCGAGCGTGATCGTCAGTACGAAGAATTCAAAGACCGCGCCGGTACAATTGTGAACGGTCTGGTCAAGCGTGAAGAATATGGCAACGTCATCGTTGATGTGGGTGCGGGCGAAGCGATCCTGCGCCGCAACGAGAAAATCGGCCGCGAATCATATCGCCCGAACGACCGTATCCGCGTCTACATCAAGGACGTGCGCCGCGAACAGCGCGGCCCGCAGATTTTCCTTTCCCGTACAGCGCCCGAATTCATGGCCGAGCTGTTCAAGATGGAAGTGCCAGAAATCTATGATGGCATCATTGAAATCAAAGCCGTGGCCCGTGACCCCGGTTCGCGCGCAAAGATTGCTGTGATCTCTTATGACGGCTCTATTGATCCTGTGGGTGCCTGCGTTGGTATGCGCGGTAGCCGTGTTCAGGCCGTCGTGAACGAGCTTCAGGGCGAAAAGATCGACATCATTCCATGGAATGAAGATATGCCGACCTTCCTTGTGAACGCGCTGCAACCGGCAGAGGTGTCCAAGGTTGTTCTGGATGAAGAAGCCGGCAAAATCGAAGTTGTCGTGCCCGAAGAGCAGCTGTCGCTGGCCATTGGCCGTCGCGGTCAGAACGTCCGTCTGGCAAGCCAGCTGACTGGTCTGGACATCGACATCATGACAGAAGAGCAAGAGAGCGAACGCCGTCAGGCCGAGTTCGAATTGCGTACCAAACTGTTCATGGACAACCTCGATCTCGATGAATTCTTTGCCCAGCTTCTGGTCGCAGAGGGTTTCACGAACCTCGAAGAAGTTGCCTATGTCGAAGTTGACGAGCTGTTGGTCATTGATGGTGTGGATGAAGGCACCGCCGGTGAGCTTCAGGCCCGTGCACGTGACGTTCTCGAAGCCCAGAACAAAGCCGCACTTGATGCTGCGCGCGCGCTAGGCGCAGAGGATAGCCTGATCGAATTCGAGGGGCTGACCCCGCCAATGATCGAAGCATTGGCCAAGGACGATGTGAAAACTCTCGAAGATTTCGCAACCTGCGCGGATTGGGAACTGGCCGGTGGCTGGACCACCGAAAACGGCGAACGGATCAAAGACGATGGTGTGCTGGAATCCTTCGGCATGACATTGGAAGATGCCCAAGCGATGATTATGACGGCGCGTGTCCTTCTGGGCTGGGTTGATCCTGCAGAACTTGAAGCGGAAGCAGACGACGCTGACGCAGATGAGGAGGCCGAGGCCTGATCGCAGGTCGCGGGGAACTGTATGGGACGCGGTGGCGCATCTAAAGACCGCGAAAGCGGCGCGGAACGCAAGTGCATTGCCACAGGCGAAGTACAACCTAAGTACCGAATGGTACGTTTTGTTGTCGGGCCTGACGGACAAGTTGTGCCTGACATCTTGGGTAAACTGCCCGCACGTGGTATATGGGTAACAGCAAATCGCGCCGCGCTTGAGACTGCTGCGAAAAAAGGTTTGTTTGCACGCAGTGCCAAACAGCCCGTAAAAGTGCCCGAAGATCTGGTTGAACAGGTAGAGGCGCAGTTGGCGCGACGTACGGTTGAGCTTATTTCGATGCAGCGCAAGGCGGGTAAAGCCGTGGCGGGATACGAAAAAGTTAAAACCTGGCTGCAAACCGAAGAGGCTTTGGTGTTGATCCAGGCCGTTGACGGTTCGGGGCGCGGCAAATCGAAACTGAGTACGCCGCATTACGGCCACTATATTGGCTGTCTGACGGCAGATGAATTGGGTTTGGCATTCGGACGCCAAACTGTGATACATGGGGCGCTCGCCTCTGGTGGACTCACTCTACGTGTTGTAGAGGAAGCTCACCGGTTGAACGGCGTGCGCAAAAACGAGGCTGGTATCGACCAGCCGAAAGGATAGACGAGCTAGATGAGCGATAGTGACGGCAGAAAAACATTGGGCCTTGGTGGCTCACGTCCCAGCAACGTAAAGCAAAGCTTTAGCCATGGGCGTACGAAAAACGTTGTGGTCGAGACTAAGCGCAAGCGCGTTGTGGTCCCCAAACCCGGCGGACAAAAACCAACTGGCCCCGGCGCTGGTCCTGTAGGCGATCCATCGCGACGCCCGGCAGGTATCACGGATTCCGAAATGGAACGCCGTTTGAAGGCGGTTCAGGCCGCCAAAGCCCGCGAAGCCGAAGAGGCAGCTGCACGCGAAGCCGAAGAAAAGGCCCGCGCCGCAGACCGTGAGCGCCGCCGCGCTGAAATCGAGGCCAAAGAGGCCGAAGACAAAGCCCGCGAAGAAAGCCTCAAGGCGAAAGCCGAAGAGGAAGAGCGCGCCAAGCGTGAAGCCGTTGCTGCCGCTCAGGCCGCCGCAGCTCCCGCCGCGGAGCCTGCAGCACCGCGCGCTGCACCGAACAAGGCACTTCCTGCCGCGACCCCACGCAAGACCGAGCGTGACCGCGAGGAAACCAACAAGAAAAACCGTCAGGCCGACGATCGTCGCTCTGGTAAGCTGACCGTGAACCAAGCGTTGCGCGGTGGCGAAGGCGGCCGTCAGCGCTCTATGGCGCAGATGAAGCGTAAACAAGACCGTGCGCGTCAAAAGGCGATGGGCGGCAATGTCGAGCGCGAAAAGATCATTCGCGACGTGCAGCTGCCTCCGGCGATTGTTGTGTCCGAACTGGCCGCACGTATGGCTGAAAAGACAGGTGCTGTTGTAAAGGCCCTGATGCAGTCGGGTCTCATGGTTACGCAAAACGAAACGATTGATGCAGACACAGCCGAGCTGATCATCGAAGAGTTTGGCCACAAGGTTGTTCGTGTATCGGACGCCGACGTTGAAGACGTGATCAAGGTCGAAGAAGATGATGAGGCCGATCTGGTTGGTCGTCCTCCTGTCATCACGATTATGGGCCACGTTGACCACGGTAAAACATCCCTGTTGGATGCGATCCGCAACGCAAAAGTTGTGGCAGGTGAGGCAGGCGGCATCACACAGCACATCGGTGCCTATCAGGTGACAACCGATAACGGCGCTGTGCTGTCCTTCCTTGATACACCGGGCCACGCCGCCTTTACCTCCATGCGCTCACGCGGTGCACAGGTGACGGATATCGTTGTTCTGGTTGTTGCGGCGGATGACGCTGTAATGCCCCAAACGATCGAAGCGATTGCCCACGCGAAAGCGGCGCAAGTGCCGATGATTGTTGCGATCAACAAAATCGATAAGCCCTCGGCCGATCCTGACCGCGTGCGTGCAGCTTTGTTGCAGCACGAAGTCATCGTCGAAAAAATGTCGGGTGATGTGCAGGACGTCGAAGTTTCGGCCATCACCGGTCAAGGCCTGGACGAATTGCTCGAAGCGATCGCGCTCCAGTCCGAGATCCTTGAACTGAAAGCAAATCCGAACCGTGCCGCTATTGGTGCCGTGATCGAGGCACAGCTGGACGTGGGCCGCGGTCCTGTTGCGACTGTTCTGGTTCAGAACGGTACACTGCGTCAGGGCGATATCTTTGTTGTGGGTGAGCAGTACGGTAAGGTTCGTGCGCTGATCGACGATCAGGGCAACCGCGTCAAAGAAGCCGGTCCATCTGTTCCGGTTGAGGTTCTGGGTCTGAACGGCACACCCGAAGCGGGTGACGTGTTGAACGTGACCGACACCGAAGCACAGGCGCGCGAAATCGCTGAATACCGTGCCCAGGCAGCCAAAGACAAACGCGCTGCTGCTGGTGCTGCGACCACGTTGGAACAGCTGATGGCGAATGCCAAAGCCGATGAAGACGTGTCCGAACTGCCTATTCTGGTCAAAGCGGACGTGCAGGGTTCTGCCGAAGCGATTGTTCAGGCGATGGAGAAAATCGGCAACGAAGAAGTCCGCGTTCGGGTTCTACACTCTGGCGTTGGTGCGATCACTGAAACCGACGTTGGTTTGGCCGAAGCATCCGGTGCGCCGATCATGGGCTTTAACGTCCGTGCAAATGCCTCTGCCCGTAACACTGCCAACCAGAAAGGTGTCGAGATTCGTTACTACTCGGTCATCTACGATCTGGTGGACGATGTGAAAGCAGCCGCATCTGGCCTGCTCAGCAACGAGATCAAAGAAAACTTCATTGGCTACGCAAGCATCAAAGAAGTCTTCAAGGTTACCGGTGTTGGCAAAGTTGCTGGCTGTCTGGTTACCGAAGGGGTGGCACGCCGCTCTGCCGGTGTGCGTCTGCTGCGCGACAACGTGGTTATCCACGAAGGCACGCTCAAAACCCTCAAGCGCTTCAAGGACGAAGTGCCCGAGGTCCAGTCCGGTCAGGAATGTGGTATGGCCTTCGAGAACTACGAAGACATCCGTCCAAACGACGTGATCGAAATCTTCACCCGCGAAGAAGTCGAACGCACGCTGTCATAAGGCAGGCGGAAAACAATATAAAAAAGGGGACGGTGCGCAAACACCGTCCCCTTTTTCCGTCTTTGATATGCGCTTTCTATTTCTTGGTGATCGGCACGCCGGAAAAGATGGTATTGTCGACCTGAACGGCGATCTTTCCATCTGGCATTGCCCGTACAAATGTTCCTTGAACAGAAACACAAGTTCCAAGCGTAATCGTACGTAGCATAACAATCCTCCCCAGAGTTCTGCTGAATTCAGAATACCTGTAATTGGACAATTATCCAGAACTATCTTGGTGTTTAATTGTGTTTTTATGCGAGTTTGAGAAACAATCTTTCGAAGGTTTTCACAGCCAATCGCGCAGTACCGCAACCAGCGGTATATCAGCGGCAGGCATGGGATAGGCTCCCATCTCCAAGGGCTTTACCCACTTGAGGGTTTGTCCTTCACGAGCTTGGGGTGTCCCCTCCCATTTCCGACAGGCGAAAAGCGGCATCATCAAATGGAAGTTCTCATAGGAATGGCTGGCAAAGGTCAGCGGTGCCAGGCAGGAAGCCCATGTGTTGATCCCCAACTCCTCCTCCAGCTCACGGATGAGCGCGGCTTCGGGGGTCTCGTCCGGTTCGACTTTACCGCCGGGAAATTCCCATAGGCCGGCCATTGATTTCCCTTCAGGCCGCTGTGCGAGTAAAACGCGCCCGTCCACATCAATCAGCGCAACTGCCGAAACAAGAACGATCTTCATGAGCGGTAGTCTGCATTGATGCTGATATAGCCGTGGGTCAGGTCGCAAGTCCAAACCGTAGATTGGCCCTCGCCAATTCCGATATCGACAGAAATGAGGATGTTCTCGCCCTTCATGTGGGCTGCGGCGTCCTCTTCAGAGTAGTGTACGCTTCGCCAGCCATCTTTGGCGACTTCAACATCGCCAAAGCGAATGCTCAACCGATCACGGTCAGCAGCGGCGCCAGATTTCCCGACAGCCATGACCACACGACCCCAGTTCGGATCTTCGCCAGCGATGGCCGTTTTGACCAGTGGAGAGTTCGCAATCGCCATGGCGTGGCATTTCGCGTCGCTATCTGTCGCAGCCCCTGTGACGGTAACTTCGACAAATTTGGTCGCACCTTCCCCATCTCGGACAACCTGATGGGCGAGATCCTGCATGACTTCATGCAGCGCGGTGGCAAAGCCCTCATCGGCGCTGACATCGACGCCGCTGGCACCTGTGGCTGCGACAATCAAACTGTCCGACGTTGAGGTGTCGCTATCTACGGTAATGGCGTTAAAGGTCTTATCATTCAGGCGGGATACCAATGTCTGCAGTGCACCGTGGCTGATTTGCGCATCGGTAAAGATATAGACCAGCATCGTCGCCATATCGGGGGCGATCATGCCGGACCCTTTGGCAATCCCTGCAATCGAGACAGTTTTACCATCGACCTGCACGGTTGTACCGGCCCCTTTGGGGAACGTATCTGTTGTCATGATGGCATCGGCCGCTGCGGCGATGCCATCTAGTTGGAGATCGGCTGCGAGACTGTCCAGAACCGAAATGATCCGGTCATGGGGCAACGGCTCACCGATGACGCCGGTCGAGGATGTAAAGACACGGCTTTGCGGGACGTCGCAGGTTTGCGCGACCGCAGATGTGATCGCCTCGACCGAGGCTGTACCGCCCTTGCCGGTAAAGGCGTTGGAATTGCCCGAGTTCACCAGAATAGCCGCAGGTGCATCGCTGTGCTGTGTGATCTTGGCCTGACAATCCAGTACCGGAGCAGACCGCGTGGCAGAGCGTGTGAATGCTCCTGCCACGACGCTACCCGGTGATAGCGTGGCCAGCATCACATCCGTTCGCCCCTGATATTTCACTCCCGCAGCAGCGGTTGCAAAGCGGACGCCTTCAATTGCCGGCAGGGCCGGAAAACTGGCGGGGGCCAGCGGCGAAACGGCTGTGATATTTGCCATAATTCAGGGTTACTCCAGCGCTGAGATTTGTTTGATTACAGAGGGATCAATACCTTCGGAGGCGCTGCGATCAACCTTGGCGGCTGCGGTCACTTCCTCGATTTTCTCCTGAGCGCGAATCTGGCGGATCTGAAGCTCGATCTGCTCACGTACTTCCTCAAGCGCGGGGGCTTCGGGCACACGTGTTTCGTTGAGCTTGATGACATGCCAGCCGAATTGGGTTTTCACCGGCTCGGAAACCTTTCCCGGTTCCATTGCAACAACCGCTTCTTCGAACTCGGGTACCATGGCACCCGGGCCAAACCAGCCAAGCTGACCGCCATTGGGGCCTGAGGGGCCGGTGGATTTGTCGCGGGCCACCGCAGCAAAATCGGCACCGTCGTTCAATTCTTCGATCACGGCCTGTGCGGCCTCTTCGGTTTCCACCAAAATATGCGAGGCGTTATATTCCGGTGCCTGTTCGGCTCCGCCGTAGTCGGCTTCGTAGGCGGCTTGTACGTCGGCCTCGTCCAGCGGGTCTTCCATGATGCCTTCAATCGCTTCGCCGGCAACTAGTGAACGGCGTTCGTTTTCGAGCTGCAATTCAATGCGCGCAGGCAGATCGCCGGAGTATTGTTGTGCAAGAGCGGTCTGCTGAACCAGCTGATCAAGGATACCTTGAAACAACACATCATCGGGCAACCCCTGATATTGTTCTGGTAGGCTGGCCCATGCCACGATCATGTTACCCAGTGTGATTTCTGTGTCACCAACCGTGGCCACAACGGTGGATGGATCGGCTGTCGCGGTCTCCTGAGCCGTTACAGGCAGGGCAAGCGCGGCTGCAATTGCGGCGGCACCAAGAAAAGTGAGGGGTTTTTGCATTGTTCGTCCTATCATTCCGACGCGAAAGGGCCGGTTACATTGACACGCTACATGGTGGCCCTTACATCGCTGATGGGCGCGGCATGCTGCCACCATTCTCCCCATCTATTTATGGACTGGGTGTTTGCGGGGCAAGCAGATCGCGCGATTGTTTTTAACATCGGCTGGAGATCGCATGCTGGGACTCGGAAAAATCGCAAAAAAGGTTTTTGGCTCACCCAATGATCGCAAGATCAAGGCCGCTCGCTCGCTTGTTGACAAGGTCAACGCGCTTGAGCCTGAGTTTTCCAAACTCAGCGACGAAGAGGTTATAAGCAAAACCCATGAGCTTTCTGAGCGTGCTCTAAAGGGCGAAAGCCTGGATGACCTGCTGCCCGAAGCTTTTGCCAACTGCCGCGAAGGTGCGCGTCGCACGTTGGGCTTGCGGGCCTTTGATACACAATTGCTGGGCGCGATCTTTTTGCATCAGGGCAATGTAGCCGAGCAAAAGACAGGGGAAGGTAAAACCCTCACCGCCACCTTTGCCGCCTATCTGAATGCGTTGACGCATAAGGGTGTGCACGTCGTTACGGTGAACGAATATCTCGTAAAACGTGACGCCGAATGGATGGGTAAGGTTTTCGGTTCATTGGGCCTGACGACCGGTTTCATCTATCCCAACATGACCGACGACGAAAAGCGTGACGCATATAACTGCGATATTACCTACGCGACGAATAACGAACTTGGCTTTGATTACTTGCGCGACAACATGAAGTCCGAGATCAGCCAGATTTTCCAGAAACAGCATAACTTTGCCATTGTGGATGAGGTCGACAGCATCCTGATCGACGAGGCACGTACACCGCTGATCATCTCCGGGCCCTCCGACGACCGCTCTGATATGTATGTCACCATTGATGGCATCATTCCGTTGCTCACGCCCGAACATTATGAGCTGGACGAAAAAACCCGCAATGTGACCTTTACCGACGAGGGTACCGAGTTCCTCGAAGGCCAGTTGCGCGTTCGCGGGCTGCTCGAAGAGGGCATGACCCTGTATGATCCCGAAAGCACGTCGCTTGTGCACCACGTTAACCAAGGCCTGCGTGCGCGGACGCTGTTCGAGAAAGATAAAGACTATATCGTGCGCGATGGCGAAGTTGTCTTGATTGACGAATTCACGGGCCGGATGATGTCGGGTCGCCGTCTTGGGGATGGCCTGCACCAGGCGATCGAGGCCAAAGAGGGTGTCGAGATCAAGCCAGAGAACATTACCTTGGCTTCGGTGACCTTCCAGAACTATTTCCGCCTGTATGACAAGCTTGCCGGTATGACGGGGACTGCCCTGACCGAAGCGGACGAATTCATGGAGATTTACGGCCTTGGTGTGGTTGAGGTTCCCACAAACCTGCCAGTGTCGCGGGTGGATGAGGATGACGCCGTTTACCGTACCGTTGCTGAAAAATACGCGGCGATGATCGAAAAGGCGAAAGAGGCCCACGCCAAAGGTCAGCCCTGTCTGATCGGCACGACCTCTATCGAGAAATCGGAAATGCTCAGCAAAATGCTGGATGCCGAAGGGATCAAACACAAGGTTCTGAACGCGCGCCAGCACGAGCAGGAAGCGCAGATTGTCGGCGATGCTGGCAAACTTGGCGCGGTGACGATCGCCACCAACATGGCGGGGCGCGGCACCGACATTCAGCTGGGCGGTAACGTCGAACTGAAAGTGCTCGAGGCGTTGACGGCCGATCCCGAAGCTGATCCCGTCGCGTTGCGTACACGGATTGAAGCCGAGACTGCCGACGAGAAAAAGAAGGTGCTCGAAGCGGGCGGTCTGTATGTGCTCGCGTCCGAGCGTCATGAAAGCCGCCGCATTGATAACCAGCTGCGCGGTCGCTCTGGCCGTCAGGGTGATCCGGGCCGCTCGTCTTTCTTCCTGTCGCTCGAAGATGATCTGATGCGGATCTTTGGCTCGGAACGGTTGGAAAAAGTGCTGACTTCGTTGGGGCTGAAAGAAGGTGAAGCGATTATTCACCCTTGGGTCAACAAGTCGCTCGAGCGTGCGCAGGCCAAGGTCGAGGGCCGCAACTTTGACATGCGCAAGCAGCTGCTAAAGTTCGATGACGTGATGAACGAACAACGCAAGGTCATCTTTGGCCAGCGCCGTGACATCATGGAAAGTCAGGATTTACACGAAATTACCGAAGACATGCGCCATCAGATGATCGACGATTTGATTGATCAATACATGCCGCCCAATACCTATGCTGATCAATGGGATAGCGAAGGGTTCTATGCTGCTGCCATCGAACAGCTTGGCGTTGATGTGCCTATAATGGCGTGGTGCGAAGAAGACGGTGTGGATGACGAGGTCGTGCGCGAACGCCTGATCGAAGCGACAGATGCGTTGATGGCTGAAAAGACCAAGCTTTTTGGCGAAGAGAATATGCGCAACATCGAAAAGCATTTTCTGCTGCAAACAATCGACGCCAAATGGCGCGAGCATCTGCTCACGCTTGAGCATTTGCGATCTGTTGTCGGGTTCCGGGGCTATGCACAGCGCGATCCGCTGAATGAATATAAAAATGAATCCTTCCAGTTGTTCGAGGGGATGCTCGATAGTCTGCGGGCTGACGTCACGCAGAAACTGTCACGCGTCCAGCCGCCCAGCGAGGAAGAGCAGCAGCGCATGATCCAAGCAATGCAGGCACAGCAACAGGCGGCGGAGGCTGCGATTGCCAACACCGCGGTTGAAAAAGCCGGCGGCCCTCGGG
The DNA here is from genome assembly GCF_039977885.1 of Sulfitobacter sp. GTDB lineage: Bacteria > Pseudomonadota > Alphaproteobacteria > Rhodobacterales > Rhodobacteraceae > Sulfitobacter. Next base: position 409,999 of record NZ_JBDWCI010000020.1, on the reverse strand, counting down.
CCACAAATCCTGAGAACGGATTTGATGAAACGGATCAATCAACCTGGGGTAATCCCGGCCGGAACGAGCTGTGCCCCTGTGGCTCAGGTGAGAAGTTCAAACACTGCCATGGCCGCCTCTAAAAATTAAATATGCGTTAAATGTCATAATCTAAGCACGGGGCCGCCCAATTCCGGCCCCGTTTCCGCGCCATCTCTTAACTGAGCTATTTTATAGTATGAGGTGGATAACATGCGTTATCGCAAGGAAATCATGACAGCCGCAGGCACGTTGACCTGCGCCCTCGGGATCGGGTTTTTCATGCAATCCTCGGGGGAAGCGCCGAAAGCCGGTTATGAAGGGGTGGCCCTGACAAACGCCGATGCATCGGTTCTGAATGTGGAAGATGTCGTGCTGACCTCGGCCAGCTTTGATCAGGAGGTCGCGGCCCCCGTAGCGGAGCAGGAGGTTGCGCAACCCACCGCACAGGAAATCGGCACCCCGCAAGAGCAAACACTTCCTTCTCTGCCTCCAGAGGTCGCGCCGGTTCAGACTGCTTCCTTGGATGTGAGCGATAATGTCTTGTCTGATACTGCCGTAGACGATGATACGCTTCTGGCAGATAGCTGCGAAGTCAGTGCAGATGCGCGCCCTATTGCAGCGGCGATGGTCAATTTGACCGTGTCTGCTTCTTGCCTGCCGAACGAACGGGTCACAGTGCACCATGCGGGGCTTTTGTTTGGTCAGGTGACTGATGCTCAGGGGAATTTGGATATCACACTTCCTGCCCTGACACAGGAAGCTGTGTTCATTGTTGCATTCAGCGATGGCGAAGGAGCCGTGGCCCAGACACCCGTTGAAGAGCTGGCCGATTTCGATCGTGTGGCATTGCAGTGGAAAGGCGACACGGGATTTCAACTTCACGCGCTGGAATTCGGTGCTGGATATGACAGCGAAGGTCATGTCTGGGCTGGCGCGCCCGGTGAAATCTCTGCTGCCGTCACCGGTGAAGGCGGGTTTATCTCGGTCTTGGGTGACACGTCTGTCCCCGATGCGCTGATGGCCGAGGTTTATACGTTCCCTGCTGGCGTCAACCGAAGCGCCGGACGCATTCAGCTGAGCGTTGAAGCCGAAGTTGCTGAAAATAACTGCTCGTTGGAGATCGAGGCGCAAACGCTTCAGATGAATAGTGGTAACGATATCACAACCAAAGATTTGACGCTGTCTGTTCCTGATTGTGACGCGAGCGGCAACTTTCTTGTGTTGAATAATCTCTTCGAAGACCTGAAAGTTGCGTCTAGATAACGCAATTTCGAGGTCACATGATCAAAGTGATATGTGCGGCGGTCTTCGCCGCACTTTTCCTTTTTGGAACGACCCTGTCCGTATTGGCACAGGACATCACGCTCACTTCGCGCGATAGCAAGGTTGAGCTTAGCGGCACGCTGCTTGGCTTTGATGGAGAGTTCTACCGGGTTCAAACAGAATATGGTGAGCTGACGCTGGATGGCTCTGGTGTGCTGTGCTCGGGTCCTGCTTGCCCGAACCTACAGGATTTCGTCGCCGAACTTCAGATATCGGGTGCCCCGACTTTGGGTGCCGTCGTGATGCCCGCCTTGATCGAAGCCTTTGCGCAAAAGAACGGCTATGAGGTCGAGCGCGTCGCCGATGAAGACCAGACGATGTTCACCTATCTGATCCGCCGCGGCGAAGACGGGAAGCTGGCAGCGCGGTTTTATTTCCGGGTTACGAACACGGACGAGGGGTTTGCCGATCTTTTGGCGGATGAGGCCGATATCGTCATGGCCCTGCGTGAGATCCGCCCTGACGAGCGTGCCCGCGCGCGCGAAGTCGGGCTGGGTGACATGACGGGCGTAAACCGCAGCCGTGTGCTGGCGCTTGATGCGATTGTGCCGGTGGTGGCCCCCAGCAATCCGGTGCAAGGCATTTCGCCCTCTGATCTGGCTCAGGTCCTGGCGGGTGAAATCACCAATTGGGAGGCTCTGGGCGGGCCTGATGTGCCGATTGATGTGCACCTGCCGAACGATACATCGGGCCTGTCTCAAGCGATCATGGACCAGCTTTTGCTGCCTGACAGCGAGGCCAAGCTGGTAGAGGGGGCGATCCGCCATCCCACGCCTGTCGCCTTGGCACAGGCAGTGGCGGCAGATACGTTTGCATTGGGTGTAACCAGCTATGCGGAGCGCCGGAATACGCAGGCTTTGATGTTGACGGGAAGTTGCGGTTTTTCCATGCAAGCTTCGCGGCGCACAATCAAGACCGAAGACTATCCCCTTACAGCACCGATGTTTTTGTATTTTCCTGCCCGCCGTTTGCCACGTTTGGCGCGGGAGTTTCTGGCCTTTACCCGTGGCTCGGCGGCGCAGATTGTGATCCGGCGTTCGGGGTTTGTGGACCAGACGCCAGAAGAGATTGCTGTGGAGGAGCAGGGGAACCGATTTGCCAATGCGATTGGCAATGCAGGCGTTGAGATTTCGCTGGGGGAATTGCAGCGGATGACGTCGACGCTCACGCCGATGGCGCGGCTTAGTACGTCATTCCGGTTTGAGGCGGGTTCGGTCCGGTTGGATGCGCAGTCGCGGTCGAATGTGCAGCAGTTGGCGCGTGCGCTAGAGGTGGGCAGCTATGATGCGCGGCAGCTTTTGTTTGTGGGCTTCAGTGACGGCGAAGGGCCGGCCGAGGCCAATCGGGACATTGCGTTGCGCCGTGCAGATGCCGTGCGCCGCGCAGTGAGCGAAGCGGCTGTGGCGGCCAATCTGGAGCGCGTCGAGCTGGGGGTGGATGCCTTTGGCGAGGCCATGCCGATGGCTTGCGACGAAAGCGCATGGGGCCGCAGCGCAAACCGCCGTGTAGAGGTCTGGGTCCGCTAAAGATAGCCTTCGGCACGAAAGCTTAACTCACGCGATTTGCCGATAATCAGGTGGTCATGGAGGGTGATATCGAGGGCCTCACATGCCGCGTTCACACGGCGTGTCATGTCGATATCCGATTGCGACGGAGTGGGGTCACCCGAGGGATGATTATGCACTAGAATGAGCGCTGATGCATTGAATTCCAACGCTCTTTTTGCGACCTCGCGAGGGTAGACCGGCACATGGTCCACCGTGCCTTTCGCCTGTTCCTCATCCCCGATCAGGATATTTTTCCGATCTAGGTAGAGCACGCGGAACTGTTCGGTTTCGCGGTGGGCCATGGTGGTGTGGCAGTAGTCTAACAAAGCATCCCAACTGGATAAAACTTGTGTCTGCATCACACGCGATCGGGCCATGCGGTGGGCTGCGGCTTCGACGATTTTGAGTTCGGTTATGACGGCATCGCCGACGCCGGATATGTCGCGCAGGCGGGGTTCGGACGCGGTGAGTACGCGGTTGAAATCGCCGAAACGGTCCATCAGGGCGCGGGCCAATGGCTTTACGTCGCGGCGGGGGATGGCGCGGAAAAGGACCAGTTCCAGCAGTTCGTATTCTGGCATGGCATCCGCGCCACCAGCCATGAAACGGGCCCGCAGGCGTGCGCGGTGGTCGGCGATATATGAGGGCTGTTTGCCGCCGACGGGCGCGGCGGCGGGGGCTTCATCCATGAGAAAGGGAAGGGGTTGTTCGCGCAGGTTGCTCATGGTCAGAGCATGGCGCGGCATCGTTAGCGAAGAGTTAATTCGGCGCAAATTTAAGGAGATGTTAGGAGTCACACAATGTGCACCGGACGTACACAGCACGTGCATACCCGAGCGCGCACAAAAAAGGGCGCGCCGTGTGATGCGGCGCGCCCTTTCTGAGTTGGTGGGTTTGGAAGGGGCGTTACCCTTTCATCGAATCCCAGAAGGATTTGACCGAAGAAAAGAAGCTGCTGCTTTCGGGGTTGTTCTCTTCCGAGAGGTCTTCGAATTCGCGCAGCAATTCTTTTTGCCGTGAGGTGAGGTTCACGGGCGTCTCAACAGCCAGTTCGATGATCATGTCGCCGGTGGCATTGCCACGGACATGGGGCATCCCCTTGCCGCGCAGGCGCATCTGGCGGCCTGATTGGCTGCCTGCGGGGACTTGTACGCGGCCACGGCCCCCGTCGATGGTGGGAACTTCGATGCTGCCACCCAAGGCGGCCTTGCCCATCGTCACGGGAACGCGGCAGAACAGGTTCGGGCCGTCGCGTTCAAACAGCTCGTGTTCTTTTACTTCCATGAAGATGTAGAGATCACCGGCCGGACCGCCGCGCATACCGGCTTCGCCTTCGCCTGCAAGGCGGATGCGTGTGCCTGTCTCGACCCCTGCTGGGATGTTGACGGAGAGTGCGCGGTCTTTTTCTACGCGACCCGCGCCACGGCAGGTTTTGCAGGGGTTCTTGATGATCTGGCCGAGGCCATTACAGGTCGGGCAGCCACGTTCAACGGTAAAGAAACCTTGCTGTGCGCGGACCTTGCCCATGCCCGAGCAGGTGGGGCAGGTTGTTGGTTCGGCACCGCCTTCCGCGCCCGAGCCGCTACATGCGCCACAGGAGACAGAGGTGGGAATGTTGATGGATTTCTGCATCCCGGCAAAGGCTTCTTCAAGGGTGATGCCGAGGTTATAGCGCAGGTCGGAACCGCGTGCGGCACGTCGCCCGCCGCCGCCCTGTTGGCCGCCACGACCGCCCATGAAATCACCGAACAGATCGTCGAACACGTCCGAGAAGGCGGACGAGAAATCGCCCTGACCGCCGCCGCCAAAGCCGCCACCGGGACGACCGCCGCCCATGCCGCCTTCAAAGGCAGCATGACCATAGCGGTCATAGGCTGCTTTTTTGTCAGCATCCTTGAGGACCTCGTAAGCTTCATTCGCCTCTTTGAAGAGGCCTTCGGCTTCGGGGCGGTCTTTGTTGCGGTCCGGGTGCAGCTCTTTCGCTTTGGTGCGATAGCCTTTTTTGATCTCATCGGCGGACGCGCCTTTGGCGACTCCGAGGATCTCGTAATAATCACGTTTTGCCATAGATACAGTCCTTTTCAGGAACGTGAAGGGCCGGCCCGTCTGATCGGACCGGCCCTGTCATTGGTTCCACTAAGCGGATTTACGAGCGTTTGTCGCCATCGAGGTCTTCAAATTCGGCGTCAACGATGTCGTCATCCGCGCCTGCATTGGGGGCCTCATCCGCTGCTGCGGCCATGTCGTCTTCGCCGGCTTCCTGAGCGTTTTTGTAGATCGCTTCACCCAGTTTCATCGCAGCTTCGGTCACGTTCTGGATGCCGGATTTGATTTTCTCGGCGTCTTCTGTTTCCAGCTCGTCCTTGAGCGCGGCGATGGCCAGCTCGATCGCTTCGATGGTGGTCGGATCGACCTTGTCGGAATGCTCTTCCATCGACTTTTCGGTCGAGTGGATCAGGCTTTCCGCTTGGTTTTTCGCTTCGATCAGCGCGCGACGCTCTTTATCCGCGTCGGCGTTGTCTGCTGCGTCCTGAACCATTTTCTCGATATCGGCATCGGACAGACCACCGGAAGCTTGGATGGTGATTTTCTGTTCTTTACCAGTGCCTTTGTCCATCGCGCCAACGGATACGATACCGTTTGCGTCAATGTCGAAGGTCACTTCGATCTGTGGCATGCCGCGTGGGGCAGGCGGGATCGATTCGAGGTTGAAGGCACCGAGGATTTTGTTGTCCGCAGCCATCTCACGCTCACCTTGGAAGCAGCGGATGGTCACTGCGTTCTGGTTGTCTTCCGCGGTCGAGAAGATCTGGCTTTTCTTGGTTGGAATGGTTGTGTTGCGGTCGATCAGGCGCGTGAAAACGCCGCCCAGAGTCTCAATGCCCAGTGAGAGCGGTGTCACGTCGAGCAGAACAACGTCTTTTACGTCGCCTTGCAGAACGCCCGCTTGGATCGCGGCACCAAGAGCAACAACTTCGTCAGGGTTCACACCTTTGTGCGGCTCTTTGCCGAAGAATTTGGTCACTTCTTCGATGACGCGTGGCATGCGGGTCATACCACCAACCAGAACGACTTCGTCGATGTCGGACGCGGACAGGCCCGCATCTTTCAAAGCGGCCTGACATGGTTTCATGGAGGCTTTGATCAGGTCACCCACAAGGGATTCCAGCTTGGCGCGGGTCAGTTTCATAACCATGTGCAGCGGCTGGCCGGTGGAGCCCATGGAGATAAAGGGCTGGTTGATCTCGGTCTGTGTTGCGGAGGACAGCTCGATCTTGGCTTTTTCGGCGGCTTCTTTCAGACGCTGAAGGGCCATCTTGTCTTGGGTCAGGTCGACAGAGTGTTCTTTTTTGAACTCATCCGCGAGGTAGTTGACGATGCGCATGTCAAAGTCTTCACCGCCGAGGAACGTGTCACCGTTGGTGGATTTCACTTCGAACAGGCCATCGTCGATTTCGAGGATGGTTACGTCGAATGTACCGCCGCCAAGGTCATAAACCGCGATGGTTTGTGTGTTTTCTTTATCGAGGCCATACGCCAGCGCGGCTGCTGTTGGCTCGTTGATGATGCGCAGCACTTCGAGGCCAGCGATTTTGCCGGCGTCTTTTGTGGCCTGACGCTGGGCGTCGTTGAAGTATGCAGGCACGGTGATAACCGCTTGGGATACTTCTTCGCCGAGGTAGGATTCGGCGGTTTCTTTCATTTTACCCAAGATGAACGCAGAGATTTGCGAAGGGGAGTATTTCTCACCTTTGGCTTCGACCCATGCGTCGCCATTGCCGCCATCAATCACGTTGAAGGGCAGGTTCTTTTTGTCTTTGGCCAGATCCGGGTCGTCGTTGCGACGGCCGATCAGACGTTTTACACCAAAGACGGTGTTGTCAGGGTTTGTGACGGCCTGGCGTTTTGCCGGCTGGCCTACAAGGCGCTCGTCATCTGTAAACGCGACGATGGAGGGCGTTGTGCGCGCGCCTTCGGCGTTTTCAATCACGCGTGGCTGGCTGCCGTCCATGATTGCGATACAGGAGTTGGTTGTTCCAAGGTCAATACCAATTACTTTGGCCATATTTTCGATCCCTCATTTAGGTCAAGGCGATGTCACGAAGCACAAGCCCGTTACGGCACCTATGCTCCGATCTGGTTGATGCTGGAAACGGGTCGTCTCCAACAGTTCGGAGGGTATATAGGGAGGGGGTGCGGGTGCTGCAACAGGTGCGCTGACATAGATGTGATGATTCAGGGGCAAATCCCGAAAATTTGGCTAAAAAGAGAACAACTGCGGTGAAATTGACAGTCAAAGGGTTTGAGATCCACAAAGGGTTTCTGGATATCGCGGCGCAGCGGGCCATGTTGGCGGCCGTGCGCGGGGTGGTGGCGCAGGCGCCATTTTTCCGGCCGCAGATGCCCAACGGTAAAAAGATGTCTGTCCGCATGACGGCGGCGGGCAAGTTCGGTTGGCTGTCTGACAAGGATGGCTACCGCTATGCACAGACCCATCCGAAGGGCACGCCATGGCCTGAAATCCCCGAACAGATATTGGAGCTGTGGGCGCAGGTGACGGGGCTGACCCAACGACAGCCGGAATGTTGTTTGATCAACTATTACGACGCGGAGGCCAGAATGGGCCTGCATCAGGATCGCAGTGAGGCGGATATGGCGTGGCCTGTTGTGTCGATCTCATTGGGAGATGAGGGGCTGTTCCGGATGGGTAATGTGACGCGCGGCGGCAAAACCGAAAGCCTCTGGCTGGGTTCGGGCGATGTGGTGGTGATGGGCGGCGAGGCGCGATTGGCCTATCACGGGGTGGACCGGATCAGAAGCGGATCCAGCACGTTGCTACCCAAAGGCGGGCGGCTGAACCTGACGCTGCGGGTCGTGGTTTAGGCGCGGTGACAGAGGGCAGGCATCATAGAATTTGTGGGCAAAGGTGGTCGGAGGCTTACCTTGGGTTATGTTGAATATACCAGAGGCTCTCACGATGGCGCGCAACATATGCCTCGCTCTGCAGGAGGCGTGCCAATAGTGATTTGAGAAATGGCCAGTATTGGAGAAATGCGATGGGATATGCGAAATCAACCACAGCTTGGGCTCTTGCCGGGGCTGCCGCATGGGTCATTGGCATGGCCTTGCCAGTATCGGCGCAACCTGCCGATGGAAAAGGTCCGCCCCCTCCGGGAGAGGATTTGAACAACACGAATGAAAGGCTGGGCGATACCAGCATTCTGATGGGGTCGGTCCAGATACCCGCAGCAGCCAGTGATTGCGGCACCGATCCGGGGCATGCGCGGTTGCTGTGCCTGATCGACCTGTTGAAAGCGGACGTGTCGGATGAGGTGATGGAGAACCTGCAACTGGAGTATTCAGTTGCCGAGGCAAAGAACTGGAGCAACCTGCCCGCAGGGGCCTTTCCTGCGCGGCCCGGTGTTTTTCTGGGAGAGCTCAGTGTCGAGCAGCGCGGCTATGTCAAAGCGATCATGATGGAAGCCACCAGCCTGACCGACAATGAGGGCTATGACGAGCTGGAGCAAACGCTGAATGCAGATGATTATATCGGGTCTGTCAGTACGGATTATGGGGTCGGCTATGCCTCATATAACACTAAATTCGCCTTTTTGGGCACGCCGTCCAAGACGGGTACGTGGCAGCTGTATTATGGGGGCCACCACCTTGCGTTGACCCATACCTACACTGATGGGGTGCTTGCCGGTGCCACGCCATCATTTCGCGGCATAGAGCCGTTTCCACGGTTCGATATGAACGGGCGTGAAAACATGCCCTTGATGCAAGAACGCGCAGCCTTTGCGAATGTGTTGCGGTCATTGACCGATGCGCAAAAGGAAAGCGCCACATTGGAGGGGGTTTACCGCGATATCATTGCAGGCCCGCAAGCCGATGATGCGATCCCCGACACTCAGGAAGGGTTGCTTGTTTCAGAGCTGAGTGAGGCGCAGCAGGCGTTGCTGTTGGCGGCAATCGCGACCTATGTGGGCGATATCAGTGATGCGGACGCCGCAGCATATATGGCAAAATACACTGAGGAATTGCCCGATACCGTGCTGGGGTTTTCGGGCACGACCGAGGTGAAGGACGAAGATGATTACGTGCGTATTCATGGCCCGTCGCTGTGGTTGGAGTTTTCGGTGCAATCAAACAAATCCACAGGCGAAGCCGGAAATCACCCGCATTCGGTCTGGCGTGATATCGACGATGATTATGGTGGAAATACTGAGTGATGTTTGAGGCATTCGGTGGCAAAGGGCGGGGGGCTATTCTTGCCTGTTTTATGTGGGTCAGTGCCGTTGGTGCCGCTTTTACCCATGGCCTGCCGGGGAGCGTTCTAACCCTGTCGCAGACGGAAGGCATGCTTGACCTTGAGGTGCAAATTCCGCTGGAGGAGCTTGTTATCGCAGGGCCGGCGTTGCGCGTTCTGGAGGATGTGCCACGTGATCAGGGCGTGTCCGAGGATCAACGGGATTTGCTTGCCACGTATTTTCGGGATCATCTTGCGCTTGAACGGGGTGAGGGGCCGTTGCCCTTGTCGCTTGAGCGGGCATCGTTGAGAAGCGTGCAGCACCATGATGTGGGCAGCTATGACCTGTTGGTTCTGGATTTCACCGCGGTGCTGTCCGATCCGAAACAAGAGATTTTTCCACTGACGTTATTCTATGATGCGGTGATGCATGAAGTTCGCAGCCATAAGGCGACGGTCTATTGGTCTGAAGATGATGCCGATCCGGTCGGGCTTGCGCGGTTTCTGTATCGGCCTACTGATGGGGCAATGCAGGGCATCCGCTTGGATATGCCATAATATCGTTGTTTATCAAGTGGCTGGCGGATTTTTGCGCCAGCGCGCCCGTAGTTTTTAGAAATTTATTTGTCAAATGCCGACGGAAAAGAACGGCTCGTGCGTTTAGGTCTGAATGCTACGCGTGTAGCGGGCGGGCCAGTGGCAAAGGATAGAGCATGAAAAAGGGTATCGGAGCAGGCGCGGTGATTGCTGTTGTGCTTTTGGGAGCCTTCTGGATGCTGACATCAGGTGCAAGCGATAGCACGTTGAGCAAGGGCGCGGGGCCGCTTGGCGCTTTGGATGCGCCTGATGCCAACCACGACGGAGCAGTGACACGGGCAGAGATAGAGGGTTTTGTCGCTGAGCGGCCGGAACGTAGCGTTGGCATGGTGGATTATTTTGATCAATATGACACCGACTTTGACAGTACATTGTCACCCAAGGAAATGGACCGCATCCCGCCGCCCTATTCATTCGGGCCGAGTGATCTGAACGGTGATGGTGTATTGACGCGTGAAGAGGTCGAGGTATTTGCCTCGGCCCGGTTGTATCGTCAGATAGGTTTACGGGAGTTTTTCGATCTGGTTGATACCAATGCCGACGGTATTGTGAGCGGGGCCGAAATGGCTGCCGCTCACAAGGCGGGACAGTTTGCGGATGAGGATAGCTAGCGTCGCGCGCTCCAGCTGAGGGAGGCGTGTTTGCGCGTGTAGAATTCGCCCATCAGGCCGATCATCACCAGAACAAGCCCAACCCAAAACGCATACATCGGATCGCTATAGCGCGGGTTGTAGTTGATAAAAGCAAAGCCGCGCGCCTGATCAATGGTGTGGAACAGCGGGTTCCAATCAAACATGGCAAGCATGAAACCGGGCAGGGTATTGGCGACAAACATCTTGCCCGAGGCAATCATATTGGCGCGTTGATAGATCGTGGAAAAGACGCCGACGGCTGTGGGGAACCACGGTTTGATCGCAAGCAGGACAAGGCCAAGTGCTGCACCGGTGAACCATGCCAAAAGCAGCATGCCAAAAGCCGCCATAGGCTGCTCAATATGAATCGGGACAAAAGCCACGTGATAAACGAACAGGATCGCGCCAAGGGATAGTACCTGAATATACAGCGCACCCAACGCAGCCGAGCAGATCGCGATGATCGTGTTCATCGGGGCGTGCTGCATCATCGGGCTGGCCGGTCCTTCGGAGCCGACAACCGCGCCGAGCGCCTTGGAGTGGGTCATGTAAAGGAAAATGCCCGACATGATGTACAGCAAGAAATCGCCACGCAGGGCAGAGCCGCGCAAGCCGAGAATGGAAAACATCACATAAAAAGCCGCGACAAATATGACCGCCTGCAAGAGGTTGGTCGCAATGGCCATAAACGCGTTATTGTGGGATTTGCGAACCGACCGGACGATGGAGTGGTAGATCAGTTCGAGTATGGTCAGCGCGACCTGCAGCGTAGACCGGCGCGTGCGAATGGGTTGGAACATCTGTTTACTGCCTTGCGGTTAGGACCACGATTGCACGGAATTCTTGCCGATCCGTTACAAGACCATCATAAGGTACATAAAGTGTATTTCAATAAAGGATGGCAACAGTTGGGCATGGACTACGATAAATTGACGCGCGTGATGCGCAAGCTCGCGTTGGAAGCGGGCGATAAGATTATGGAAATTTACGGTCAGGATGATTTCAACGTCAAATCAAAATCCGATGACAGCCCTGTGACTGCGGCCGATGAAGCGGCGGATAAGATCATCTCGGACGGGTTGCGCGCGGCGTTTCCCGATGTGTTGTTGATCACCGAAGAGCAAGCGGACACACATAGTGCAACGGGTGATACATTTTTGATCGTTGATCCGCTGGACGGCACCAAGGAGTTCATCCATCGCCGTGGCGACTTCACGGTCAATATTGCCTTGGTCGAAGGCGGGCATCCGACACGCGGCGTGGTTTATGCGCCTGCCAAAAACCGCATGTTCTTTACCACTTCGACGGGGCAATCGGTTGAGGAAACCGGTACGTTTGACAAGGAAACTGTCGGTTCTTTGACCGAGATATCAGTCTCTAAACCGGATAATTCCGCGCTGATGGTGGTGGCAAGCAAGTCACACCGCGATCAGGCAACGGATGATTACATCGGCAAATACGGCGTCAAGGATATGAAAAGCGCGGGCAGTTCGCTCAAGTTCTGTCTGGTGGCGACAGGTGAGGCGGATATCTACCCGCGCGTGGGTCGCACGATGGAGTGGGATACAGCGGCGGGTCATGCGGTGCTTAAGGGCGCAGGCGGTCAGGTTGTGCGTTTCGACGATCACAGCGTGCTGACCTATGGCAAGGCCGATTATGCCAACCCGTTCTTTATCGCCTACGCCCCCGGTGTCGAGCTGAAGGACGCCTGAAACGGTTCAGGGGGCGCCGCGCGTGATAAGTGATCCTACTGTCAGTGTGATAATCGTGAGTAGGGGGCGCCCTGATGCGCTGCGGCGCTGCCTTTTGGGTGTGTCACAACTGCAATACTCTGGGTTTGAGGTTGTGGTTGTGGCCTGCCCGATGGGAATCGCAGTGACCGAACAGATCGAGGTCTTGCCCCAGATCAAATGCATTGCCTTTGATGAGGCAAATATTTCGGCGGCGCGAAATCTGGGGCTGGCCCACGCGGCGGGCGAGATTGTCGCTTTTATTGACGACGACGCTGTGCCCGAGCCGCAATGGCTGCGCCATCTGGTGGCTCCGGCGGCGCGCGCTGACGTAGCTGCGATGGGCGGCTATGTGCGTGGGCGCAACGGGATCAGTTTTCAATACAAGGCGCGCACGCTGGACGCACAGGGTGCGGCGCATCCGGTTGAGATTGATCCCGTACAAGCGACTGTTTTAGTGCCGCCCGAGGGGCGTGCGATTAAGACGGAAGGCACTAATATGGCGTTCCGGCGCGATATATTGGTCGAGATCGGCGGGTTTGATCCTGCCTATCGTTTCTATCTGGATGAAACCGATGTGAATATGCGGCTGGCGCGGGCGGGGCATGCCACGGCGTTGGTGCCTTTGGCTCAGGTGCATCATGGATTTGCTGCAAGTGCGCGGCGCCGGACGGACCGCGTGCCCAGCGATCTTTATGAGATCGGAGCCAGCTGGGGTGTGTTTCAACGCAAACACATTCCGAAAGAGGACCGCGCAGCCCATTGGCAGGCGCAATGGACCCAAGAGCGTCAGCGGTTGTTGATCCATATAGTAGCCGGTCGTCTTGAGCCGCGCGATGTGCGGCGTTTAATGAAAGGGCTGGCTGCAGGATATGCCGAAGGCCAAACGCGCAGGTTTGGAGGCGGGAGCCTGCCGCGCCATCCCGTGCTGCCGTTCCGGCCCGTGCCATTCACGCCACGCAAGGCGGCATTTCATGCTGTGCGGGGTGTGCGGGGGCGGCGCGCGTTGGAGGCCGCTGCGAAAAGGGTCGCCGAGGGTGGTTTAGAGACACTTGTGGTGTTGTCCCCGACAGGGTTGTTCCATCAGGTGGCGTTCACAGCAGAGGGGGTTTGGCTTCAGCGGGGCGGCATTTTCGGCCGTTCAGACCGCAATGACCCCCTGTTTCGGCTCACTACGTTCAAGAAACGGGCCGCGCGTGAGTTCGGCCGTGTGGCAGGCGTGCGCGCGTTGACGTTGCAAGCCCGTTAGGCGATTGTTTGCGTGTTGGGTGAATTTACAGCCAATTGTAACACTAGCGCCTTGAATGTCGGGCATAGTACAACAGTATAGATGAAAGCTTTTCCGGGGCTGGTTGGTATTTTGCCTGCTAGTACGGGATTTATTTGAAAACAACGCAAGATATAAAGGTTTCACAGAGCTATGAGTAACAAAGTTACAACAGCCATTTTCCCCGTCGCAGGTTTGGGAACCCGTTTTTTGCCAGCGACCAAATCTGTCCCGAAAGAGATTATGACGCTGGTTGACCGTCCGTTGATCCAATACGCGATCGACGAGGCGCGGGCGGCAGGTATCACCGAGTTCATTTTTGTGACCTCACGCGGTAAGGGGGCGTTGGAGGATTATTTCGATCTTGCGCCTAACCTCGAAGAAGAGCTGCGCATGAAGGGCAAGACAGACATGTTGGAGGTTCTCAAGCAAACCAACATGGATAGCGGGGCGCTTGCCTATATTCGCCAGCACAAGGCGCTGGGCCTTGGGCATGCGGTCTGGTGCGCGCGCCGTTTGATCGGAGATCAGCCGTTTGCGGTAATCCTGCCGGATGACGTGATTGCTGCTGATAAACCCTGTTTGCAGCAGATGGTCGAAGCCTATGAGGAATGCGGTGGCAACATGGTTGCCGCGATGGAAGTTCCACCGGAGAAGACCTCTTCTTACGGGGTTCTGGATATCTCCTCCGAAGAGGGGAACCTGCTGAATGTGAAAAATATGGTTGAAAAGCCTGCGGCAGGTGAAGCACCATCGAACCTTGCGGTGATCGGGCGGTATATTCTGGCTCCTTCCGTTTTGAAGAACCTGTCTTCGATGGGTAAAGGTGCCGGCGGCGAGATTCAGTTGACTGATGCGATTGCTGCGGATCTGGAGAAGGGTCGCAAAGTATTCGGCTACCGGTTCGAAGGGCAGCGGTTCGACTGTGGCTCGAAGTCGGGTTTCTTGCAGGCGACAGTTGCCTTTGGTCTGGCGCGCCCCGAGCTGCAGGGTGATCTGTCAGAATACATCAAGAGTATTGCCCCAACTCTTTAAGGCATTGCCTGTCTTTGGTCCTGATGCGCGGAGATGACCCTCAACTGGATGATTTAGCGCATAAGCCTTCTCCGCCTGCGCGGCTGTTGGATGTGACACGTCTTTTGCGGCGTGCGGGGCGGGTTTGGACGGGCGTAGACCGTGTCGAGCTCGCCTATCTTGATGCCTTGGTGGCCGAGGATGTGCCGGTCTTTGGTTTGGCGCGGACGCCTTTGGGCTATGTTCTGTTGGACCGTGGCGGGCTTGTCGGGTTTCGGGCGCGATTGGATGGCACACTGCCCCCGTCCGCGCCCGATCTTTTGTCGCGCTTGCAGCGCGGGATGCGTGATAGTGCGCGTCGGGCGTTGACTGACCTGCGCAAGCTATCCGTTGCGCGGTGTCTGCCACACGGACTGCCGGCGATGCTGGCAAAGCAATTGCCCGCAGGTACGGCTTATCTGAACACGGGGCACAGCAATCTGTCAGCACGCGTGTTGCGTGCGGTACGCAGGCTGCCGGATGCGCGGATTGCCGTGCTGGTGCATGATGTCATTCCTTTGGAATATCCGCATTTCCAGCGTGCAGGCACAGTCGAGGTGTTTGCCCAAAAGATGCAGCGGGTGCGCGAGTTTGCCGATCTTTTGATCTATAATTCTGCCGATACCCGAACACGGACCGAGCGCGCTATGGCTGAGTGGGGGAGCGTGCCGCAGGGTGTTGTTGCGCATTTGGGAACAGTTTCGCCCGCTCCTGCACCGCAGGACATTCCCGAAAATCTGCGCCCCAAGGAGCCATATTTTGTCACCGTGGGCACGATTGAGCCGCGCAAAAACCACGCGCTGTTGCTTGATGTCTGGGACCGGATGGGACCGGATGCGCCCGAGCTTTTTATTTGTGGCGGACGTGGCTGGAACAATGAAGCGGTGTTTACGCGGCTTGATGCGCTGGGTGATGATGCGCGGGTTAAAGAGGTTCCGGGCCTGAGCGATGGTGCTTTGGCTGCATTGGTTCAGGGGGCGCAGGGGTTGCTGTTTCCCAGTCATGCGGAGGGCTTTGGGTTACCTGCGGTTGAAGCTTTGCTGCTTGGGACACCTGTATTGTGCAGCAATATAGCGACATTTCGTGAAATCCTTGCAAATTATGCCGTTTACCTAGATGATTCTGATAGGGAAATGTGGGAAGCCACTGTGGTGGGTTGGTCTAAACAGTCTCGAAACATGTTGCGGGTAGAGGGTTTTGATGCGCCGGAGTGGGTGGAGCATTTCAAGACCGTTTTAAGTTTTACCTGATAGGCGTGCAGGAAGGCTGACGGACCGAAAGTAAGGGGCAATGTTTGGGTGCGATCCAATCATATCGCCTGAGGCTACAGCGGAAACGTTGGCGTCTTAGGGCATTTAGAAAACGGCGGGAGCTGAAATGCGTCGTCGACCGGACCGATCAAATTCGGCCCGACGATATTTTATTGTTCTGCACCCAGCGAAACGAGAAAATCCGCCTTGCCTATTTCCTTGATTACTACCGTAAGCAGGGCGTTAATCATTTCTTTTTCGTGGACAATGACAGCGACGATGGTGCGCTGGATTATCTGCGCAACCAGCCTGATGTCTCGTTGTGGCATACGCGCGCCAGCTATCGGCGGTCGCGGTTCGGGGTGGATTGGCTGAACTGGCTGCAGCGCAAATATGCCCATGGCCATTGGGCGTTGACCATCGATCCGGATGAATTTCTGGTCTATCCGTTCTGCGATACGCGCCCATTGCGGGCGCTGACGGATTGGCTGGATGCGTCGTCGATCAAATCCTTCTCGGCGATGCTGCTTGATATGTACCCCAAGGGGCGGCTTGATGAGCGGCCATATCATTCGGGCGAGAACCCGATCGAGACCGCATCCTGGTTTGACAGTGGCAATTATACGATGTCGCGCAATTATGCCTTTGCGAACCTGTGGATACAGGGCGGCCCGCGTTCACGGGTGTTCTTCGCGGATGAACCGGCAAAGGCACCTGCGCTCAACAAGGTGCCATTGGTCAAATGGGACCGCAAATATGTCTATGTCAGTTCAACCCATATGTTGCTGCCGCGCGGCTTGAATCAAGTCTATGACGAGTGGGGCGGCGAAAAGGCCAGCGGCGTGTTGCTGCATGCGAAATTCATCGACACCTTTGGGGCCAAGGCCGCAGAGGAGTTGGAGCGCGGGCAGCATTATGCGGGATCGGTCGAGTACAAAGCCTATGCAGAGCGGGTCAAAGGAAACCCGCAATTGTGGTGCAAGTGGAGCGAGAAATACATCAATTGGCGGCAGTTGGAGATTCTGGGTCTGATGTCCAAGGGGAACTGGGCATGACCGCGTCAATGGGTGTTGTGATGTTGGTGCATACGGCACTTGGGCGGGCCGAGCAGGTCGCGCGCCATTGGGCCGCGGCGGATGTGCCTGTGGTGATCCATGTGGATCGCAACGTGTCTGCCAAGACATATGAGGCCTTTACCGCGGCGATGGCCGATGTGCCAAACGTATTATTCAGCAAGCGGTTTCGTTGTGAATGGGGCACATGGGGAATTGTGGCAGCCTCGCAGGCGGCGTCCGAGCTGATGTTGGCGAGTTTTCCGGATGTGCGGCACATTTATCTGGCCTCGGGGTCGTGCCTGCCGCTGCGCCCTGTGCATGAGCTGATCGACTATCTGGCCGACAGACCGCGCACGGATTTCATCGAAAGCGCGACAACGGCGGACGTGCCGTGGACGGTCGGTGGGCTTGACGAAGAACGCTTTACCATGCGGTTTCCTTTTTCATGGAAGCAGCACCGCTACCTGTTCGACAAGGCGGTAAGCATCCAGCGAAAGCTGGGCCTGAAGCGGCGGATGCCCAAGGGGGTTGTGCCGCATATGGGGTCGCAGTGGTGGTGCCTGACACGGCAAACTTTGTCCGCGATCCTGCAAGACCCTGAGCGGCCGAAATATGACCGTTACTTCAGCCATGTCTGGATTCCGGATGAAAGCTACTTTCAAACGTTATCGCGGCTTTATTCTACCAAAGTCGAGAGCCGCTCGCTCACGCTGAGCAAGTTCGACTTTCAGGGTAAGCCGCATATTTTCTACGATGACCATTTGCAGCTGTTGCGCCGCTCGGATTGTTTTGTCGCGCGTAAAATCTGGCCGTATGCTGACCGCCTTTACGAGGCGTTTCTGACCGACGCCGCGGGGGCGATGAAAAAGACCGAACCGAACCCCGGAAAAATCGACCGTATTTTCGCCAAGGCGGTTGAGCGTCGGACACGCGGGCGCTCTGGCCTGTATATGCAAAGCCGTTTCCCCAATGAGGATTGGGAAAATGGTGTGACGGCGGCGGAATATTCGATGTTTCAGGGATTTTCCGAGCTATTCGAGAATTTCGAGCCATGGCTGCATAATGCGACGGGCGCGCGGGTGCACGGGCATCTGTTTGCGACGTCCCGTGTCGAATTTGCCGAGGGCCAGACGACGTTGAATGGCGCGCTGAGTGATAATCCCTTGCATCGGGATTATAATGCAAAGGCGTTTTTGACCAATCTGATCTGGAACACACGCGGCGAACGGCAGTGTTTTCAATTCGGTCCGCTGGACAATCAGGATATCTGCTGGCGAGTGGCAAAAGACCCAAATGCCCAGATTTCGGTAATCACAGGGGCATGGGCGGTGCCGTTATTCCGGTCCAACATGGATTTTGCGGATATCCGGCGCATCGCTGCCACGCTGCAAAAGATCGAGAGCGAGCATATGGATGTGTTGCGATCTCCCTACACCAAGGCGCGGGTGCGGATCTGGAGCATGGCCGAGTTTATCGAGGCACCGATGGAGCCGTTGCAGGGTATTCTGGACGAGATCGGCAAGGCGCGCATCCGGCGTTTGTCAGAAGCGCCCAAGATGGTTGATTTGCACGGCTTCGGTCAGTTCCTGCAAAACCTTAAAAACCAGGGGATGCACCCTTACTTGATGGGTGATTTCCCTGTTGAGCGTGGCCCGAACGCAAGCAGTAATGTCCCTCGCAAACCTTATTTGGTGAAGTAAATGAAAGAGCGCTTTAGCAGCTTTGTGGTGTTTGCCGAAATGCGCACCGGTTCGAATTTTCTTGAGGCGAATCTGAATGCGTTTGCTGGTATCACCTGCCACGGTGAGGCGTTTAATCCGCATTTTATCGGTTATCCGAACAGCACCCATATTCTGGGGGTGGATCAGGCAACGCGGGATGCGGAGCCCGGTGCGTTGCTTAGGGCGATCCGGCACGATCCTTCCGTGATGGGGGGCTTTCGCTATTTCCATGACCATGATCCACGGGTGTTGGATATGGTTCTGGACGATCCCGCCTGCGCCAAGATTGTGCTGACGCGCAATCCGGTAGAAAGCTATATCAGCTGGAAGATTGCTCAGGCCACAGGGCAGTGGAAGCTGACGGATATAAAGGCGCGCAAGGCTGCGCAGGCGGTGTTCGATCCGGCCGAGTTCGAGGCCCATCTGGAGGCATTGCAATCGTTTCAGATCAAACTGCTCAACCGGCTCCAGACCAGCGGGCAGACTGCATTTTATGTGGCGTATGAAGACCTGCAAAGCGTTGATGTAATGAACGGAATCGCGGCGTTTCTGGGGGTGCCGGAGATGTTGGAAGAGCTGGACAAGAGCCTCAAAAAACAAAACCCCAGCCCGCTGTCCGAGAAGGTCAAAAATTACGCGCAGATGGAACTTGCGTTGGGGCGGATCGACCGGTTTGATTTGACCCGAACGCCCAATTTCGAGCCACGGCGTGGGCCGAATGTGCCGGGCTATGTGGCGGGGATTTCTGCGCCGCTTTTGTTCATGCCAATGGCCGGTGGACCACAACAAGAGGTGAACCGCTGGTTGGCGGCTCTTGATGGCGAAAAGCAAAATGCGCTGGGCAAGAAGATGAGCCAGAAAGAGCTGCGGCAATGGAAGCGGAGCAAGCCCGGGCATCGCAGCTTTACCGTGCTGCGCCATCCGATTCTGCGGGCACATAACGTATTTTGCCACCGGATAATGAACAGTGACAAAGGCAGTTATTTACAGCTACGCCGCACGTTGATGCGCCGCTATAAACTGCCGCTGCCCGAAGAGGGGCAAGAGGGCGGCGTTGATCTGGCCACGCACCGTGCAGCATTCAAGGCGTTTTTGGTTTTTCTAAAGGGCAATCTGGCTGGCCAGACCTCGATCCGAATTGATCCTGAGTGGGCTTCGCAAAGCGAAATTGTGCGAGGATTCGGTGAATTCACCTTGCCCGACATGATCCTGCGGGAGGAAACGATGGCGGGGGCGCTGAATGAACTAGCTGCTGATGTCGGCTATGATTCTGCGCCGCGGGTTGAGCCATCGTCGTTCCATGGCATGCATCTACTTGAAGACGTCTATGACGACGAAATCGAGGCGTTGGGCGCTGAGGTGTATCAGCGCGACTATATGATGTTCGGATTTGGTCGCTGGCGTTAGGCCCGATCAGGCGGCTTTCACGCCTTCGGCTTCTGTCAGGATAGTATAAAGCGTATCTGCCGACCGGTTGGCGCGCAATTTGTTGCAAATGCTGCCGTCCCGCAGGGTGCGCGACACAAGCGCGAGCGCCTTGAGGTGTTCGACGCCTGCGTTCTCGGGGGCGAAAAGCGCGAATGCGATATCGACCGGTTGGTGATCGACCGAGCCGAAATCAACCGGCTTTTCCAGCAGCACGAACAGACCGACGACTTTGTCGATTCCATCCATACGCGCATGCGGCAAGGCCACGCCGTGGCCCACACCTGTGGGCCCCAGCGCTTCGCGGGCAAGCAATGCGTCGACAACGTCAGGGGCATTCATGCCGTATGTTGTCTCAGCCAGCTCGGCGAGCTCCGTAAGGAGCCGCTTTTTGCTGGTGGTCGAGGACAACACCTTGACTGCCTCTGGCGTCAGAAGATTTGCAAAGTTCATATGCCTGCTTTCCCGTGAGCGCACCGCTCAGGGCGCGCAATAGCTCAGTCTCTAAGCTGGGTCAATCCAGCCGATATTACCGTCTTCGCGGCGATACACCACATTGATCCCGGCGTCGCCGTCTTTTTTGAACACAAGCGCTGGTGCGCCGGAAAGCTCCATTTGCATCACTGCTTCACCGACGGATAAGGTCGCGATTTTTGTCTGCATTTCAGCGATGATGATGGGTTGGAGCGTGTCCGGCTCTGCCTCTTGTGCATCTGTTTCTGCAGCTAGAATGTACGATGACGCGCCCAGAAAATCAACCGGTTCTGCCCGCTCGCGGTGGTGGTCCTTCAATCTGCGCTTGTAGCGGCGTAGTTGCTTTTCCATTTTCTGTGCGCAGCTGTCAAAAGCGGCGTAAATTTCATGGGCGTGGGCCTTTGCCGACGCGGTCAGGCCGGTAGACAGGTGAACAGTGCTTTCGCAGACAAATTCGCTCCCTGATTTGGAGAAAACAATCTGCGCATCAGTCGGTCGTTCGGCGTACTTTTGCACAACTTCGGCCAGCTCTGTTTTCACATGAGTTTGCAAGGCGTCGCCAATGTCGATCTGTTTTCCGCTGATTTGGTACCGCATAGTATCTCCTTCATTATTAAACCGTCGCCTCAATGCATCGCCCGCAATGGGGTGTTGTCATCAGGTTCAGGTGCGGGAAATGGTGAAAAAGTGCAGGTCTAAAGACGCCGTCACGCCCATGGGCGGCAGTGTCTTGAAAGAAGTGCATAGCAGTTTCGCCATACCTTATTAGATGGTGACAGGCTGATCAGAGTCAATCTTTTTGGCGTAAGATTGCAGTTATCCGAGCTGTAAGTCGCTCAAGATATCTTAAAATCATCCCCAAGGTACACGCGGCGGACATCGCCATCTTGCACAACTTCCTCGGGGGTGCCTGACATCAGCACCCGGCCTTCGTGCAGGATATAGGCACGATCCACAATTTCGAGCGTTTCCCGGACGTTATGGTCCGTAATAAGCACGCCGATGCCACGTTTGCGCAGGTCCGCGACCAAATGGCGGATATCCCCGACCGAGATCGGGTCGACGCCGGCAAAAGGTTCGTCCAGAAGGAGGTATTTGGGATTGGCTGCAAGGCAGCGGGCGATTTCGACGCGGCGGCGTTCGCCCCCTGACAGCGCCATCGCAGGCGCACGGCGCAGATGTTCAATGGAAAATTCACCCAAAAGCTGATCAAGGCGCATCAGTTTCGTGCGGCGGTCTTTTTCGACGATGTCGAGCACGGCGAGGATGTTGTCCTGCACCGATAGGCCGCGGAAAATGCTCATCTCTTGCGGGAGGTACCCGATTCCCAATTGTGCGCGGCGGTACATGGGCAGGGCGGTGACGTCCTTGCCATCAATGGTGACTGTGCCGCTTTCCGGGGTCACAAGGCCTGCAATCGAATAGAAGGTTGTTGTCTTGCCCGAGCCGTTGGGGCCCAAAAGCGCCACAACTTCGCCGCGCATCAATTCCATCGAGAAATCGCGGATTACGGTTTTCTTGCGGTATGATTTACGCAGATGGGTAATGCGCAGGCCTGCGCTACCCTCTGACACGGTGAGCTTGGGCTTGGCCATCAGTTGTTGCCACCACCTTGGAGACGGGTGCGCACATTGCCGGACATGCGCGCGGTGCCATCCTCTAACCGGATGGTCATTGTATCGGCGCTGACCGCACTGGTTCCCTGAGAGAGCAGGACATTGCCGTTCATTACGATGGTGCCTGCATCAATGCTATAATTTGCGCGGTCCGCTTCGGCAGCGTCGTCACCAGAGACAATTGTCACGCCACCCGTTGCTTCGAGCTTTGCAATTCCTTCGATTTCGGCGCGATAGACGACCAGCACGCGGGGCGCAGACAGACGCATTTCGCCCTGACCGATTACCACATTGCCGGTAAAGATCGCCGTGCCTGTATCCTGATCCACCGACAGCTCGTCCGAGGTCACCTCGACCGGGAGGCTGGTGTCTTGGGAAATTGTGCCAAAGGCAACGCTGGCACCTTGCGCCATGACTTGGGTAGAGATCAGCGCGCTAAACAGCGCAATTAGCAACAATCGAAGGCCCATAAGCTCAGCTACTTTCTTGTTCGGTTGGGTGTGTATACCAGCATCACGCGGCCACTGAAAAGCATTTGCGCCGAATCTGATGACTTTGGTGTGAAAATCCTGAAACTTCCTGCAGTGAGGCTGCCGACGGGGCCGGTTGCCTTGATCGGTTCGGTGCTTGCCAGTTCGGTGTCTGATATGGTCACAGTCAGGTTGTCGGTGCTGATGTTATAGCCGGTCGAGCTGTTGATGCTGACATCGCCGGACAATGTGGCCACGCTATCAGAGATGTCCAGTTCGGCCAGTTGGGCCTGCATCTGGTAGGTGCTGCCGCTGTTGGTTTTGATTTCGACCTTTACATCTTCGGCGCGGTTGGCCCCGATGCGGCCAAGGACTGTTACCAGCTTTTTCGCCGAGAACGACATTTGGTCGCCATTGGTCGTGGTGCCGGAAAAGAACGGCCCTGTGATTTGCTGATCGCGCAGGCGTTCCTGAATTTCGGTTTCTGCAAATGGGATTGTTGTATGGGTTCGTATCGCGCGGGACAGCAGGAACAAGGTGCACAGCAATGCGAGCGCCGCGAGCGGCAAGACGACTTTTAGAAACGCAATGATGCGCGTGTGTCGGTCTCGTGTGCTCATGCGTGGGCAAAAATGTCCGTATCGGGCCAACCCGCCAGATCAAGCCGGGCGCGCATGGGCAGGAAATCAAAACAGGCCTGTGCCATTTCGGTCCGGTCCTCCCGTGCAAGCATATCATCAAGCACTTCGCGCAGGCGATGCAGGTGCAAGACGTCCGAGGCGGCATAGTCGATCTGTGCCTTTGTCAGTTTGGCCGCGCCCCAATCGCTGGATTGTTGCTGTTTCGATATGTCCACGCTCAGCAATTCCTGCGTGAGTTTGGCCAGCCCGTGACGGTCGGTATAGGTGCGCACAAGGCGGCTGGCGATTTTGGTGCAATAGACCGGTGCCGTGACAGCGCCAAAGGCGTTGAGCATGGCAGCAATGTCGAAGCGGCCATAGTGGAACAGCTTTAGCACATCAGGATCTTCCAGTAGGCGGCACAGGTTCGGGGCCTGTGTCTGGCCTTTGGCGATCTGGACCAGATGCGCGTTTCCGTCCCCGCCCGAGAGCTGCACAAGGCACAGGCGGTCCCGTTTCGGATGCAGCCCCATGGTTTCGCAATCAATGGCCACAACCGGCCCAAGGTCGAGGGTATCGGGAAGGTCGTTTTGGTATACTCTGTTTTTCATACCCCCTTCATACGCCGTGACGCGGTGAGGGGGAAGGCGGGCTGTGAGGCTCGGCAGGATCGTGTCGCAATGGGCTTATTTCAGTGGCGGCGTGCCTTTGGGCAGAGCGGCAGCGCAGAATATTCTGCCTGCCGCTCGCTTTATCGCCTATGCAGGCATAATCGCGCCGCGATGCTGTACCACATCCGAGGCCAGCTGATGCGCTGCCATCAGGGCCTGTGCCTGCGCCTTTCCTGTCAGGATTGCCGCCAGATAACCGCCGTTAAAGCTGTCTCCTGCGGCGGTGGTGTCGATGACATTCTGGGCGGGCGGATAGTTTTGGGCGACGATGGACCCAAGCGAGAGCGGCCCTTCGGGACCACGCTTTAGCGCGCCGTGACCGCCGCGGGTGGTGAAGCGGGCAGCGACTTGGGCTTCGGTTTCGTCATAGAGCATCATTTCGTCGTCGATAGAGGGCAGGGCAATATCGGCACGGTTCCAAAATGCGGTTGTCACCTCGCGGGCTTGCTCAACCGTTTCCCACAGGCGGGGGCGGTAGTTGCTGTCGTAGATGACTTTGACGGGGCTTTTCTCAAGATAGGCCAGCAGAGAGAGGCGCACGTGATGGGGCAGAATCCCAAGCGAGATACCTGATAGATACAGCGCGTCGTAGTTCTCTAGTATGGAGAAGTCGCCATCTGCAAAAAGCTGCCGCGCGGCGGCGGCGCTACGCCAGTAGGTAAAGCTACGCTCGCCTTCGGGGGTGGTGGTGATGGCGTAGAGGCCGGGCGAAGTGCCAGGTATCTGCCGGATCGCGGAGGTGCCGATGCCTTGGGCTGCGATGAAATCATTGATCCGGTGCGAGAAAGGATCATCGCCCAGACAGGTAATGTAATCGACAGTCACTTCGGGGGCCGAGCGGTGTAGATAGATGGCAGTGTTGAGCGTATCGCCCGCCACGCCAAGTTGTGCATCATCGCCTGCCATAGACAGTTCGATCATGGCTTCGCCAATACAGGCAATTCGGGTCATTTTTGTTCTCTCTTCCAGATAATCAGGCCTGCGCCCATGATAACAATAGCGCCCATGATCGTCTTCGCGTCAGGGATCGTGCCAAACAGCAGATACCCCCAAACGGCGACATAGATCAGGAACGTATAGGTGAAAGGCATCAGCTGGTTGGCTGTGCCAAAACGGTGTGCGGTGGTGAGCAGTTGATGGCCGGCCCAGCCCATCACGCCAAGACCGAACAGGACAATCACGCCCCATGTGGTCTCGGGCGGGGTCCAGACGGCCAAAGCAAAGGGCAATAGCACCAGCGTGCCCACCAGCCCCATATAGAATTGCATCGTGTCCACTGCGACAATGCCGGACAGCTTGCGTGTCATGAGGGCATAAAGCGCCAAGGCGGTCGCGTTATAGAGGATCATCAGCATGGCGGGGTGAAACACGGTGCCAAAGGGCTGTACCACGATCAGCACCCCGATGAAGCCCAGAATAATTGCTGCCCAGCGCCAAGGGCCGACCTGTTCGCGCAGGACCGTGACCGACAGAAAACAGACGATGACGGGGCTTGAGAACATGATCGCAGAGACGACGGTGAGTGGCAAAAACTGTAGGGCATAGAAATTCGATAGCGTGGCAGAGACCAGCAAAAGCGAGCGGGTCACAAGCTGCCACAGGTGATTGGTACGAAACCGGTCTGTGGTCATGCCACCTTTGGCGATGACCGCGATAGAGATGGCGAAATGGCTGGCATAGCGCATAAAGGCGAGTTGGAACGCCGGAATACCCGCAACCGCCAGCCATTTTGCGCCCGTATCCACCACGGAAAAGAACAGCCACGCGCCCAGCATCAACATGATGCCGAGGCGCGGCAGATCCGCGTTGGATTGGGCGGCGACGACCATGGGTTAGCCTTTGAACTTGGCCACGTAATAGTCGACCATCTGGCTGACCATATCATCCCCTTGGCCGCTGTCGCGCGCATCGCTCAGCGCACTCAACGTGCCTTTGGACATGACGGATTCAACACCGGCGTCCTCGGCCATTTTGGCGTAATAGCCGACATCCTTGGCAGCGTTTTTCACGGCAAAGGCCAGCATCGAGGCGTCTTTGTTCACGCCGTAGGCCTTGACGAAATCCATCATGCCGCAATGCAACGGACCTGCCGCCATCACGTCATAAAGCTGTTCGCGGTCCACGCCTGCAACATCCGCCATAGCAAAGGCTTCGGCCATGGCGTTGGCGACAGTCATGCCAAAGAAGTTGTTGATTAGCTTGATCGTGTGGCCCGAGCCTACTTTGCCGAGGTGAAAGACGTTTTCGCCCAGATCTTTGAGCACGGGTTCGACCGCGTCAAAGGCTGCTTTATCGCCTGAGGCCATGATGTTGAGCAGGCCGTCAACTGCGTGCTGTGGCGTGCGGCCCAAAGGCGCATCAAGGAAGTTGCCACCGGCGGCTGCGACTTCTTCGGCAAGGCTGCGGCTGCTGCCGGGCAGGGAGGTGCCGAAATCAACAACTGTTGCGCCTTTGCGCAGGCCTGCGATTACGCCGTCATCTCCGCGCATACGGCCTTCGACGTGATCCGAGGTGCCCATGCACAGCATGACGATATCGCTGGCTTCGGCCACTTCTTTGGCGGTTTTCGCCTCGGTGGCGCCGCGTGCGATCGCAGCGTCAAGGTAGGTGCGGTCACGGTTCCCAAGAACGGTGAGGCTATACCCTTGGTCCTGTAGGCGTCCGACCATGGCGCCGCCCATCAGGCCGAGGCCGATGAATCCGATTGTTGGTTTGGTCATTTTATTTCCTTTCGAGGGAGGTCTGAGGCCGCGTCATGCGGACCTGCATTGGATTGTGTCGGTATGGGTGAGTTGTGCTTCGATATCCAGCGCGACGGCGAGCGTGCGCGTGGCATCGGCCACGTCGATGAGCGGCGGTGCCCCGTCCATGACATCGACGAAATGCGATAGCTGTGCGTCGAGCGGCGACGCGGTGTTGAGCGAGATCGTCTGTGGAACGCGCAGGGGCGGGACGCTCCAGTCTAGGCCGGACCAAAGGTTCAACGATGGGAAGCTGACCGCCCCTTTGGTACCGGTGATCCACATCATATCCTCGCCGGTGGTCCCGATATTGGGGTTCTCGCCTGTGCCGGCCTCGAACCCCCAAGGGGAAGGTGCCGTGTCGGCAAAGCTGATCGTGCCGGTTGCGCCACTGGCGAAGCGCATGGCAATGGCCCCGCTTTCGATCCGTCCTGCATCGCGCAAGGGCAGGCCGGAAAGGGCGATTGTCTGGGTGATCTCGCCCAGACAAAACCGCAGCAGGTCAATGTCATGTACGAGGTTGATCAAAACGGGGCTTCCGCCTGCGGTGCGCCAGTTCCCTTCGAAATAGGCATCAGGTTTGCGCATGGCCCATAGCAGCGAGGCGGTGACAACATCGCCGATGGCTCCATCGGCAATCAACTCCTTAAGCTGCTGAACCGAGGCATGGTAGCGGCGATGATGACCGACGAGCGAACGGACATTTGTCCGCCGCAGGCTGCATTGCAGTGCTTGCGCATGTTCCAGCGTATCGGCCACAGGTTTTTCGAGAAGCATGTGCCAACCACGGTCAGCGGCCAGTTGGCCATGGACCGCGTGCAAATGGGTAGGGGTGGCAATGATCACACCATCAACGGGGACATCGACATCTTCCATCGCGGCAAAACGGGGCAGGTCAGGCGCAATGGACATATCAGGATCGGCAAGCCCCACCAGTTCACAGTTGGGATGCTCCTGCACCGTTTGCACATGGCGGATACCAATCAAGCCGCCACCAACCACCAGAATACGTTTCACGTGACCGCTCCATAAGTGGTGCGGACCGCAGTGTCAGCGCGGACGGAGCGTAGAATATCCATGGTCGGTTACTTTCGGATGGCTGTGCAGGCGTCTGCGTCAAAGAAGGATTGTGATAATGTTGGGCCAGATCAGCAGCACCGATAGGGCGATCAACTGGATCCCGATGAAAGGTAGGAAGCCTTTGAAAATATCGGTCAGGCTGATGTGGGGCGGGGCCACGGATTTAAGGTAAAAGGCGGCGGGGCCAAAAGGCGGCGATAGAAAGCTCACCTGCATATTCATACAGAACACCACACCGAACCAGATGCCCACATGGCGTGGCTCAAGCTGCCCGACAAAGCCGATTTCCTCGATGGGCAGGCGTTGAACGATGGGCAGGAAAACGGGGATGATCAGAAGCACGATGCCGACCCAATCCATGAACGCGCCCATAAACAGCAAGATCACCATCATGGACAGGATAATGCCCATCGTTGGAAGGTCGCTGCCCACGATAAAGTCGGCCACATAGGTCGGGCCGCCTGCAATTGTGTAGGCACCCGCAAGCGCTGCTGCGCCGACAGTGACCCAGATGATTGTGCCGGTGGATTTCAGCGTCCGCATCAGGCTGTCCCAAAGCCCCTCCAGCACCGCAGGCAGGCGCAGGGTGAGCAGAAGTAGCACAAATAGGGTGATCATGGTTTGCGAAATGCCAAGGGTTGGGCTGTTGATAAAGAATTGTGGCGCGATCAGAACCACAACGACGTAAAGGGCGATCCATTTTGCATTTGCGGACAGCAAAGCCATCCATGCGTTAAAGTCCTTTTGGTAGATCGTCATCAGCAGGTAGACCGCCAGCGCGCCCATGCCGGCGGCTTCGGTAATGCCGGTGATGCCGCCATAGATCGACCCCATGACCACACCGATCACAACAATAGGTGCGACCAGACCTTTGCCCAGCAGCCAGCCGCGTGTTGTGCGTTCGATCCCGAAGACGAAATAGATCAGGCCAAGGCAGGCCGCGACGATGCCGCCGAACCACAACACGTAATCAGGCGTGCCCCAAAAGATGGGGTCAACTCCGACGCCCAGATCGGCATTTTGTCCGGTGATGGTAAAAAACAGCGCGCGCAAAAACAGCACAGTACAGATGCCAGCCGTAAGCACAGAGAGGAAGGCCAGAAACAGGACAAGCTTCTGAGCGCCTACCGGCTCACCCGGTTGGGGGTCAGGCAAAGGGGCATCCTGGGGGCGCAGTTTTGTGCGCACGATGATGTAGATGATGAAAAACGACGCAAGCATAAAGCCCGGAAGGAAAGACGCAGTGAACAGCGCCTTGATCGAGGTTTCGGTGATCAGACCATAGATGATGAGGACAATAGAGGGCGGGATCATGGTTCCTAGGGAGCCCGAGGCGCAAATGGTCCCGATGGCAAGGTTCTGGTTATAGCCCAGCCGCAACATCTGGGGCAGGGCGATCAGGCCCAGCAGGACGACTTCGCCACCGATGATACCGGACATGGCCGCCATGATCACCGCCATGATGGAGGTCACAATCGCGATGCCGCCGCGTGTCCGGTTCAGCCAGACGTTCAGCGAGGAATACATGTCCTTTGCGATGCCCGAACGTTCCAGCAGGGAGGCCATAAAGATAAACAGCGGAATGGATATAAGGACGTAATCGGTTAAAAGCCCGTATATCTTTTGCGCCAGGATATTGAGGGGCCCGCTCCCCGGCCTCCCCGTCAGGATGCCATCGCCAAAGGTCCAAGGCGCGGTAAGCAGGGCAGGTTCGAATTTCATCACCAGCACGAGAACCGCCAGAACGGCCGAGGCCATGCCAAGCGGCATACCAATGGCAAGCAGGACCAAAAGGCCCAGCATCAGGACCAGTGAAATTGTGCCAATGTCCATTAGATGCCCGCCTTTGGTTGCATGTCTGTATCGGCACCGACAGCGGCACGCAGGCGATCAAGTTCGTCCTGATCGATATCGTCCGCCGCGGTATGGATGACGGGCACTGCGTTCCAGTCCGAGATCAGGTTAATCACCGCTTGAAGGGCCACCATAGGCACCACAATCAGCACAGCCATTTTCAGCGTTGCAGGGATCGGCGGATCAAAGGCTGTGCCAAAGGTTTCCCAACGGCTGAATTTGGCAAAGGCTTCGCCGTAACCGCCATAGAACAGCGCGGCTGCAAAGAGAATGATCAGGGACGTCGAGATGATGTCAAACACCCGCTGTACCCAGCGGGGCGATACGTCATAAAGCAGAAAAATCCGGATATGCGAGCGTTGCTGCATCGCATAAAGGCCTGCGGTCAGAAATACAAAACCCGCCAGCCAAAGCGACAGCTCACTGGCCCAAAGGGTGGGTTGTTCGAATACATATCGCAGCACAACCTCATAGAGCATCACAAGTGTTAACAAGACGATCAACATCATGGTCACACGCCCGATAAACACCGACAGCCTGTCCAGCGCGCGCCAGTTTTCAAACTCCATCGGGGCGCGGCGCACGGTAAGAACACCAACAATTAACAAGGCTGGCAAGGCGATGAACGCAAGCAGATTATAGATATCAATGTATTTGCCGATAACGATGGGCGCATTGGGCGTGATGTTGATACGGGCAAACTGCGCGGCGAGCTGCTCCCCATCCTGACCCCAATCCAAGATGAAAGCAGGCATGTGCCAGATGATCCAGCCTGCGCAAAATATGAAGGCCAAGGGGACCAGCCACTCAACGGGCCTTCCTGATAGTTTATTGTTCATGCCCCCTCCTTTGCGCTGTGACCGCTGTGCGGGTATTCCTGAAATGCGTTGTCTTTTCTGTCTCAAGAGGCCTTTGAAAAGCCGCTTGAGACAAAAAAGAGCGCGGGGCCAGCCAAGCAAGCGCCGCGCTCTCCTCTAGGGTTTATTCCTGAACGAGACCCAGCTCATTAAGGTAGGCCAGATGGCTCTCCACCAGTGCCTTTGCTTCTGGTGTGGTTGCAAACTCGGGCCATGTTGCTTGGGCCACATTGCGGAACTCTTGCAGGTCTTCATCGCTCCATGCGGCAATCTCGACGCCCTCGGCCTTCAAGGCGGCAAGCGCCTCGGTGTTTTGCTTTTCAACAAAGAGAACCGCCTTGAGCGCGGCATCAGCCATTGCGCCTTCCATGATGGTGCGGTGGTGCTCTGGCATGGCGTCCCAGACGGCCTTGTTGCACGCAAGGTGGTCAGATGGCATCGAGTGGAAGCCCGGATAGTTGGCGAATTTTGCGATGTCATAAAGGCCAAGACCTTTGTTTGTCGCGATGTTTGAGGCGTCTGCGCCGTCAATGATGCCGGTCTCAAGCGCGGTGAAGATTTCGGTGAAATCCATCACAACCGGCTTTGCGCCCAGCTTTTCAAAGATTTTGGTCTCCATGCCCGGAGGGGAGCGGAATTTCCAATCCTTGAGGTCTTCGACGCTCCGGATCGGTTTTGTCGAGGCAAAGCTTTCCTGACCATAAACCATCCAGCCGACCAGCTGCATGTCGTATTGGTTGTAGAGATTCTGCGCCGCTTCGAGGCCGCCGCCGTAATAGAGCCATGACAGTTGCTGTGTCGGAGTGGCATAGCCCCCCATGATGTCACCCACAAACTGGAAGGCGGGGTTTTTGCCGGTCTGATATGCGCCGCCCGTGGCGTCGCAATCCAGAATGCCCGTTGCAGCGGCGTCAAAGGTTTCAACCGACTTCACAACAGAGGATGAAAAGAACGGTTCAATGTCGATTTCCCCGTTGGACAGGGCTTCGATGCTGTCGAACATGCTGCTGTAGAGTTTGCCCGCAGTTGTTTCGGGCGCGTGGTGTGTTTGGATGCGGAGTTTCGTGATTGGCGCGTCTTCGGCCATGGCCGTTCCGGCAACCATTGTTGCAGCGATGGCAGCAACGAACGTGTTTGTTAGTTGTTTCATGTTGTCCTCCCAGACGTTGAGCGTTGGATTCCGGAGATCTTTTGCCTCCGCGTATTTTACGCTGCTTTAACGTTAAGGGGAGGAATCTCGTACAACAAGAATAAAGTGAAATTATATAAAATTTCGAGATTTTGATATATTATCAAAATTAATGGTGCTATGTGACCTGCGATTGTCTAAGCGAAAAAGAGTCTGTGGTGCAAGAAGTCGACATTTATCAAACGCTGAAACGCAAGCTTGTCTCTAACGGGTTTGAACATGGTGCAAAACTGCGTGCAGAAGTGCTGCGCAAGGAATTCGACTGTTCTGCCAGCACGATCCGCGAGGTTTTATTCCGCCTCTCAACGGTTGGGTTGGTGTCGTTCCAGGAACAGCGCGGCTTTCGCGTGCCAGAACGTTCCCCTGAAAAGCTCATTGAGCTGACCCATATGCGGGTGCTGTTAGAGGGCGAAGGGACGGTGATGTCGATCCGCGCGGGTGGCGTTGCATGGGAGGCGCGGCTGACAGCGGCGCATCACCAACTTAGCCATATTGAGACGCGCATTCATGAGGCGGCTGCCTCGGATGACTTGGTTGCCATTTGGGCGGGGGCCGAAAAAGAATTCCATGAAACGCTGATCTCTGCCTGTGGGTCCAAGACGCTTAAACAGATGCACGGGCAGATCTATGCGCAGTTCCGCCAGCAATTGATGCTGGCAGACCGTGACTTTGATTTCATCTCAACAAATATCGAGCACCACGCCCAGATCCTTGAGGCGGCGCTATCAGGAAATGAGAGCCTAACACGTAAGAAAATCCATGATCATCTGGCGCGCCATCTGACCGGAGAGACGCTGGGCGTTTAAGCGCCGCCCAGCTCTTCTTCCATGTAGACGGCGATGATCTCGTCAAAGCGGCTCTCGGCTTGGAAGCCCAATGCAATCGCGCGTTCGGGGGCAAAATCGCGCGGCCATCCGGCAACCATGCGCATGATTGTTTCGTCGGGGATGTGTTTGATCAGGTCGACCGCTTTTTGCCCGGCGGCACGGCGCAGCGCTCCGATCTGTTCTTCGACGGTGCAGCTGATCCCGGGTAGGTTGAGCGCGCGGCGTCCCTCTAGCTGGTCGGTATCCAGCAACGCTGCTTGGGTCAGGAACTTGGTCGCGGCACGGGGGCTGACGTGCCAATGTCGCACGGTATCGGCCACAGGCAGGATCGCCTCAATCCCGTTCAGCGGCTCACGGATGATGCCCGAAAAGAACGAAGAGGCCGCTGCATTCGCCTTGCCCGGCCGCACGCAGACCGTGGGCAGGCGCAAAGATAGCCCATCAACAAACCCTTTGCGGCTAAAGTCGCTCAGCATCAGCTCACATGCGGCTTTTTGCGCGCCATAGCTGGTCAGGGGGGCGGATAGAAACTCATCCCCGATTTGATCGGGAAAAGGGCCGCCGAAGACGGCGATCGACGAGGTGAACACAAGGCGGGGCCGGTAACTGCCGCCTGAGGCGTCATGTTCGGCCTTCAACGCGTTCAACAGGTGCCACATGGCCATCATATTCACATCCCAGCCCAGCGCGAATTCAGCTTCGGCTTGGCCAGAGACGATGGCCGCGAGGTGAAAGATCACATCGGGCCGCGCGGCCGCGAGGGTCGCAGCCATAGCAGGATCAGAAACATCGCCGGTGATCTGCTTGCCCGCAGCACTTTGGGGTGGGAAGGCGCGATCAAACAGCGTGATCTGCGGGTCAGCAAAGGGGGCATCTGCGGCGATGCGCTGGGCCAGTTTTTGACCGACCATGCCGCCGCCCCCGAGGATGAGCATTTTGGTCATGTCAGTCCATTCTGCTTTTTGAGCTCCAGATACAGACCCGCATGATCAAGGTCGGCCCCCTCCATTTCATTCACGAAATGCGCATAGCGGTCACGCACAGCAAGTGCCGAGGGGAGGGTGAGACCGTGGCTGTCTGCTTCCTCTAAAGTGTTGTTGAGGTCTTTGAGTTGGAATTTCGACGGGCCACCGGGTATGAAATTGCCCTCTGACATCCGTGCGCCGTGCTGTTGAAGAATGACGCTATCGGCAAACCCACCTTTGAGGGCGGCCCGCAGGGCGGCGGGGTCGGCCCCGCCTTTCTCTGCCAGCAATGTCGCTTCTGCCACCGCGGCGATGGTCACGGCGACGATGGTTTGATTGGCCAGTTTGCACAGCTGCCCCGCGCCGGAGGGGCCGACATGCACAGGGCGGCCCATCGCCTTGAGGATGGGTGCTACGCTGTTGAAGACCTGTGTGTCGCCGCCAGCCATGATGGCAAGGCTGGCCTCTTCGGCGCCTTTGGTGCCGCCAGACACTGGCGCATCCAGATGGGCGACGCCCAGCTCGGCAAGCTGTTTGGATTGGGCGCGCGCGTGTTCGGGGCGTGCGCTGGACATGTCGATCCAGATCATGCCCTCGGCCAGATTGCTGCGAAACTGCGGGTCTGCCAAAAGCGCTTCGGTGGCGTAGCCATCGCTCAGCATGGTGATAATGATCTGCGCACCGGCGATGGCCTCGCCTGAGGTGGCGGCGGTTTTGGCGCCCCCATCGACCAAAGGCGCCGCACGGGCGGCGTTGCGGTTCCACACGGTCAGGTCATGCCCTGCCTTCATCAGATTGCGTGACATGGGCGCGCCCATCAGCCCCGTTCCAATCAGGGTAATCTTGGGGTTTGTGCTCATTGGTGGGGTCCTTTGCATGGGCGGCTGTCAGCGGGGTTATGGTCAAACGTAAAACTCTGACATACGCTAACCAGATAGATTGAAAGGGCCAGTGGGAGGGCCCTAAAAATATCGTTTATTTTGTAATTTGGCATGGAAATTTGCGCAGAAAAGCAAGTGTTGGATGTGTCTAGGGAGGAGATATTTCTATGATAGGTCAAAGGCTTAAAGGTAAGCGTGTGTTGGTGACTGCTGCTGGTCAGGGGATCGGTCGCGCCAGCGCCATTGCGATGGCCAACGAGGGCGCGCAGGTGTTCGCCACGGACGTAAATATGGAAATTATGTCCACGATTCGGGAGCTGAATCTCGAAAATGTAGAAATTTTCGAAATAAATGTTCTTGATAAAAAGAGCATTTCCGAAGGGGTTGCACGGGCCAATCCTGACGTCTTGTTCAACTGTGCAGGTGTTGTGCAGGGGGGCACGATTCTGGACGCCACAGAGGATGAATTCGACTTTGCAGTGGACCTGAATATCCGTTCGATGATCCGCACTGTGCAGGCCGCTTTGCCGGGCATGATTGAACGCGGCGGCGGCTCAATCATCAATATGTCCTCGGCCTGCTCTTCTGTGATCGGCGCGCCGAACCGGTTCATCTATGGCACAACCAAAGCGGCAGTGGTCGGCATGACGAAATCCATTGCGGTGGATTTTGTGAAACAAGGC
The DNA here is from genome assembly GCF_039977885.1 of Sulfitobacter sp. Taxonomy (GTDB): domain Bacteria; phylum Pseudomonadota; class Alphaproteobacteria; order Rhodobacterales; family Rhodobacteraceae; genus Sulfitobacter. Next base: position 375,200 of record NZ_JBDWCI010000020.1, on the reverse strand, counting down.
ATCCGCTGTAACTGCATCTGCCCGGGCACGGTAGAAAGCCCCAGTTGGCATGACCGCGTGACCGAGTTGGGCAAACAGCTGGGCAGCTATGACAAAGCCATGGAACAATTCGTGTCACGCCAACCCATGGGGCGCGTGGCCACAGCAGAAGAGATCGCGAAGCTGGTGGTGTATCTGGCCAGTGACGAGAGTGGTTTTACCACGGGACACCCACATATCATTGATGGAGGCTGGTCGGGCCAATGACTAAGAAAATTACAATCGGGGATCTGCGCTCGCGTAAGTGGTTCATGAACCCAGATAACCTTGAGATGACGGCGCTCTATATGGAGCGGTACCTGAACTACGGGCTGACGCGCGAAGAGCTGCAATCGGGCAAGCCGATCATCGGGATCGCGCAGACAGGCAGCGACCTGAGCCCGTGCAACCGCCACCACATCGAATTGACCAAGCGCGTGCGCGACGGGATCATTGCGGCGGGGGGGACATGCATTGAAATTCCTGTGCATCCCATTCAGGAAACCGGCAAGCGGCCGACGGCCTCATTGGACCGGAATCTGGCCTATTTGTCTTTAGTAGAGACGCTTTTTGGCTATCCATTGGATGGTGTCGTTCTCAATATTGGCTGTGACAAAACCACGCCAGCGCTGTTGATGGCTGCTGCAACCGTGAATATTCCGGCCATCGCGCTGTCTGTTGGTCCGATGCTCAATGGCTGGTGGAAAGGGGAACGTGCGGGCTCTGGCACCGTGATCTGGAAAGCACGCGAGCAGCTGGCCGCAGGCGATATTGACACGGATGAGTTCATGGAGATCGCGGCGGCCTCTGCGCCATCGGTGGGCTATTGCAACACGATGGGCACGGCGACGACAATGAACAGCCTTGCTGAGGCGCTGGGCATGCAATTGCCCGGGTCGGCGGCGATCCCTGCGCCTTACCGTGAGCGGGGGCAGATCAGTTATGAGACTGGTAAGCGGATCGTTGAGATGGTGTGGGAGGACATGCGCCCCACAGATATTATGACCCGTGAGGCATTTGAGAATGCCATTGTGATCAACTCCGCCATTGGCGGGTCAACCAACGCGCCCATTCACCTCAATGCCATTGCCCGCCACCTTGGCGTGCCGCTGGATAATGATGATTGGCAAAAACACGGGCATGATGTGCCCTTGTTGGTGAACATGCAGCCAGCCGGTAAATATCTGGGCGAAGACTACCAACACGCGGGCGGGGTGCCTGCGGTAGTGGGAGAGTTGATCGCAGGTGGTTTGCTCCCCCATGAGGGGGCGATGACTGTGAACGGGCGCAGCATGGGCGATAACTGTGGGGGTAAACGATCCAAAAACTCAGATGTCATTAAGCCCACCAGCGATCCAATGAAGGAACAGGCGGGGTTCCTGAACCTGTCGGGCAATCTGTTCGAAAGCGCGATTATGAAAACTTCGGTGATCTCGCCCGCGTTCCGCAAGAGCTACCTGTCCAACCCTGATGATCCGGAGGCGTTTGAGGGCAGCGCGGTTGTCTTTGACGGGCCGGAGGACTTCCACCACCGGATTGATGACCCCTCTGAGAACATCACCGAGAAATCCGTGTTGTTCATGCGGGGCGCGGGGCCAAAGGGCTATCCCGGTGCGGCGGAGGTGGTGAATATGCGGCCGCCTTCTTACTTAATCAAACAGGGCGTGGAGGCGTTGCCGTGTATCGGGGACGGGCGGCAGTCCGGCACATCTGGCAGCCCCTCGATCCTGAATGCTTCCCCTGAGGCTGCGGATGGCGGCGGGCTGGCCTTGCTGCAAACCGGCGACACGGTGCGCATTGATTTGGGCAAAGGGACCGTCAACATGCTGGTGCCGCTTGATGAGCTGGCCGAGCGGGCGCGTAATTTGGCAGCCAACGGCGGGTATGACGCCCTAGTGAGCCAATCGCCGTGGCAGGAGTTTTTCCGTGAGAAAGTGGGCCGGTTGGACCACGGCATGACCCTTAAGGGGGCCGATAAATATCAAGACATCGCGCGCAAATACATGCCGCGTGACAATCATTAAGAGGACGAAGAGATGAAGCTTCTACGTTACGGTGCTGTTGGCGCTGAGAAACCCGCAATGATCGACGAAGCAGGCCAGATGCGCGATCTATCTGCCCATATCGGTGACATCACAGGCGGCACGCTGGATGATGCAACACTGGCCAAGCTGCGCGCGCTTGACCCAAGCGCGCTGCCGCTGGTTGAAGGTAATCCGCGCATCGGTGCCTGTGTCGGCGACATCGGCAAATTCCTGTGCATCGGGTTGAACTATTCGGACCATGCCGCGGAAACAGGCGCGGATATTCCTGAGCATCCGATCCTGTTTTTCAAGGCAAACTCTGCCGTTGTAGGCCCGAATGACGACGTGATGATGCCGCGCGGATCGATGGCGACGGATTGGGAGGTCGAGCTGGGTGTGGTAATCGGTAAGACTGCAAAATATATCTCTAAAGCAGAGGCTTTAGACTATGTTGCGGGGTATTGTGTGGTCAATGACGTGTCCGAGCGGCATTTTCAGACACAGTTGACTGGTCAATGGACCAAGGGAAAATCCTGTGACACCTTCGGCCCGACAGGTCCGTGGTTGGTGACCCGCGATGAGGTCGGTGATCCGCAGAACCTTGCCATGTCGTTGGACGTGAACGGCAAGCGGATGCAGACCGGCAATACCTCGACCATGATCTTTACCGTGGCCGAGATTATCGAACATCTGAGTGGTCTTTTCACGCTGCACCCCGGTGATGTGATCACGACCGGCACGCCTCCGGGGGTGGGGATGGGGATGAAGCCCGAGCCTGTGTATCTGAAAGAAGGTGATGTGATGGAGCTGACCATCGAAGGTCTGGGCCAGCAACGTCAGAAAGTGGGGCAAGATGCCTGATCTTTTGCAAATCGGTGGCATTACCGACACGATGAAAGAGCGTCTGGAGGCGGCTTTCACCATTCACCAAACCAACCGCTATAATGCGGATGAGATCACCCATATCGTGACCAATGGTCACGATGGGGTAAAGCCGGATTTGATGGCGTCCCTGCCTAACCTCAAAATGATCAGCGGCTATGGTGTCGGATATGATGCCATCGACGCGGATGAAGCGGCGCGGCGTGGGATCATCGTGACGCATACGCCCAATGTCCTGAACGAAGAGGTGGCTACAACTGCGGTGCTTTTGATGCTCATGTGCTACCGCGAGGCGCTGCGCGATGATGCCTATGCGCGCACAGGCGCATGGGAAGCGAAGGGAGGCGCGCCACTGACGCGGTCACCCGAAAACCAGACCATCGGTATTCTGGGGCTTGGGCGGATCGGGCAGGCGATTGCGGATAAGCTGGCCCCGTGGAGCCCGACGATTGTCTATCATACACGCTCTGAAAAGGACGTGCCCTATACCTATTATGATAATCTGGTGGCGATGGCCCACGACTGTGATGTGCTGATCTGCATCACACCGGGCGGCGCGTCGACGAACAAGATCGTCAATGCCGAGGTGATGGAGGCATTGGGCTCGACGGGGACGCTGATCAATGTGGCGCGTGGATCGGTCGTGGATGAAGCCGCGATGATTGATGCCCTGAGCAGTGGTAGGCTCGGCTGGGCCGGTCTTGATGTGTTCGAAGCAGAGCCGCATATCCCCGAGGCGCTGTGCGCTTTGCCCAATACGGTCCTGTTGCCGCACGTCGGGAGCGCCACCGTCGAGACGCGGGCAGCTATGGGAGCTTTGACCGTGGATAATCTTTTGCAGCATCTCAAGGATGGTACGGTGATCAGTGCTGTCCCCGAGTGCGCGCATTTGTAAAAGCCAAAGGCGATGACGCATGTTCGAGCGCGTCATCGCCCTTTATATCTAATCAACAGCGTAGGCTCTAATATTGGTAGCGTCAGAGTGATGCAGTAATCCCGCCGTCCACGTATAGCGTGTGCCCGTTTACAAAGCTGGACGCGGCAGAGGATAGGAACACGGCGGCACCGACCAGCTCTTCCACATTACCCCATCGGCATGCGGGGGTGCGCTTGGCCAGCCATCCGCTGAACTCGGGGTCGTTGACCAGAGCGGCATTGAGCGGCGTGTCAAAATACCCCGGTGCGATGGCGTTGCAGTTAAGTCCGTGCTGCGCCCAATCGGTCGCCATACCTTTCGTGAGGTTCCCGACAGCGCCTTTGGTCGCGGTATAGGGCGCGATGCCCGGACGGGCGAGCTGTGTTTGAGCAGAGGCGATATTGATGATTTTGCCGCTTTTGCGCGCGATCATATGTCGTGCGACGGCCTGACCCACGTGGAACACCGACGCGACATTGGTCTGCAAAAGCTTCTCGAACGCCTCTGCCGGAAAGTCCTCCAGTGGGGTCCGGTGCTGCATACCCGCGTTGTTGATCAGGATGTCGATTGGGCCGGTGGTCGCCTCGAAATCATCAACCGCCTTTCGGACGCCAGCGTGATCAGTTGCGTCAAAGGCGAGCTGATGCACCGTTGCACCCTCTTGGGTAAGTGTATCAGCCGCGGCAGCAAGTTTGCCTGGGTCACGCCCGTTGAGCACAATTTCCGCGCCCGCACCGGCCAAGCCACGCGCAAGCGCGAAGCCGATCCCTTGGCTGGAGCCGGTAATGAGTGCAGTTTTTCCAGTCAGATCAAAGATTTCGAGCGTCATCGCATAACTCCCTGAATATTATTCAATGAGTATCTGTAACAATGTGACGAATGTATAGATCACTGGGTAAGGATTGACTGAGATCATCCGTGGTCCGCCTAAAGACGAGCGGCCTAGCCCAACGCTAATTTAGGGGGGGCTTTGGGGCATGTGCGGTTAAAAGATAAGAATTTGAAGTATTCGAGAGAGACCATAAAGGGCTCTGGAAGCTGGACCACAAGAGCGGCTCTGACTGTAAGTCTTTGCTGCTGTAAAAATTTTACGGAAAAATTGGTGCCCAGAAGAGGACTCGAACCTCCACACCGTTGCCAGTACTAGCACCTGAAGCTAGCGCGTCTACCATTCCGCCACCTGGGCACATCTTGTGAGAGGTGCATCTAAGGTGCGATGCGATGGGTGTCAATGTGATTTCATGCTTTGTTTGAAACTTCTTTTACCCCGTCGTGCGGCGGTGGCAATTCCGGCTTGTTTGACGCGCGGTGCGGGGGTACACCGTAAACCGACAATCGTTGAGGGTATGCATCATGTCTAAGCTGGTAACGATCTATGGCGGATCTGGTTTTGTCGGTCGGTATATTGCGCGCCGCATGGCTAAGGAAGGCTGGCGGGTGCGGGTCGCGGTGCGTCGCCCCAATGAAGCGATTTTTGTAAAGACGTATGGTGTTGTCGGTCAGGTCGAGCCTGTGCTGTGCAATATCCGTGATGATGCGTCGGTTGCTTCGGTGATGCAGGGTGCGGATGCGGTCGTGAACTGCGTGGGCGTGTTGGCCGAGAATGGCAAGAATACATTTGACGCGGTACAGTCCGAAGGTGCCGAACGGATTGCGCGCATCGCGCAAGAGCGCGGGATTGACCGTATGGTGCATGTTTCGGCCATCGGGGCCGATACCCAAAGCGAAAGCGATTATGCACGTACCAAGGGTGAGGGCGAGGCGGCGGTGCTCAAGTATCAGCCGAATGCGATGATCCTGCGCCCGTCTATTGTGTTCGGGCCGGAGGATGAATTCTTCAACCGTTTCGCCGGTATGGCGGGCATGTCGCCGGTTTTGCCGGTGGTTGGCGCAAATACCAAGTTCCAGCCGGTCTATGTAGATGACGTAGCCGAGGCTGCGGTGCAGGGTGTGCTGGGCGAGGCTCAGGGTGTGTTTGAATTGGGTGGCCCTGTCACGATGAGTTTCCGCGAGTTGATGGGCCTGATGCTGGAGGTGATCCGTCGCCGTCGGTTGGTTTTGAACATCCCTTTCTTTGCCGCTAAAATCATGGCGTTTTCCTTTGATGTGCTTGAGGCGGCGACGCTGGGATTGGTCAAGAACCCGACCGTCACCCGCGACCAGCTTAAGAATCTGCGCAATGATAATGTTGTTTCAGAGGATGCGCAGGGGCTTGATGCGCTGGGTATTGCGCCCACGGCGATGGCATCTGTGTTGCCAGAGTATCTGTGGCGTTTCCGGCCTGCAGGGCAATATAGCGAGATCAAGGAATCAGCGAAAAACCTGCGTTCTAACTGATGGAAAGCTCAACGATCATCGCCGCATTTCTGGGGTTGCTCGAAGGGCTGACAGAATTCATTCCGGTTTCGTCTACGGGCCATCTGTTGCTGGCGGGGCATTTCCTTGGCTTTGAGTCGGCGGGCAAGACATTTGAAGTCGTGATTCAGTTGGGTGCGGTTTTGGCGATTTTGACGCTGTATTCCGCGCGGCTGATTTCGGTGTTTGCCGCAGCCCCAAATGATCCGCAGGCGCGGCGGTTTATCTGGTCGGTTTTATTGGCGTTTTTGCCTGCTGTGTTCATCGGCGTGCTGGCGCATGATTTTATCAAGACAGTGCTGTTCGAGACGCCAAAGCTGATCGCGATCATGCTGATTCTTGGTGGGATTGTGTTGGTGTTCGTGGATCGTTTCGCGCCCGAACCTGTGCATGATGATGCGATGAAATTGCCCATCGGGATGGCGATAAAGATCGGGTTCATTCAATGTTTGGCCATGGTGCCTGGCGTGTCGCGTTCGGGGGCGACAATTGTTGGTGCGCTGATGCTGGGCGCGAGCAAGCGCGCGGCGGCGGAGTTTTCCTTCTTTTTGTCGATGCCGACGATGGCTGGGGCCTTTGCCTATGACCTCTACAAGAATCGCGATGTGCTGGACATGTCAGCGCTGGGCGAGATTGGCGTCGGCTTTGCCATGGCGTTCATTTCGGCAGTTGTCGTGGTGAAGTGGGTGTTGGGCTACGTGAGCCGTCATGGTTACGCTTTGTTCGGCTGGTGGCGGATCATTGTTGGGTCATTGGCATTGTTGTTTCTTATTATGGACTTCTGATCATATAGGTCCGATCCGGATTTAAAATTCCGGATTGAGACCTCTCTTGCTGCGGTGCAGAGAGAGAAAAACAACATATAGGTCAGCATTGCTGCCTTTTATTCTGATGGACCTTCGTTTATGCGGAGGGTCCAAGGGAATGAAGGATCGCGGTATCATGGCAAAGCAACCTATGTTGAAGTTTATAAACATTGAGCGGGATATGCCGGAGAAGCGTCCGCCCAATCTGCGCAAAGAAGACTTCAACGAGATTTATGCAGAGTACGCTGATGCCAAGGCGAAAGAGCAATCAAGCCGTTGCAGCCAATGTGGCGTGCCTTATTGCCAGACCCATTGCCCGCTGCACAATAATATCCCTGACTGGCTGCGCCTGACTGCCGAGGGGCGGTTGCAGGAGGCCTATGAGGTGTCCCAAGCGACCAATACATTCCCAGAGATTTGTGGCCGGATTTGCCCGCAGGACCGTCTGTGTGAAGGCAATTGCGTGATTGAACAGTCCGGCCATGGCACGGTCACGATCGGCTCGGTCGAGAAATACGTGACAGACACCGCATGGGAGCAGGGCTGGGTGAAACCCATCACCCCCGCCGCCGAGCGGACCGAGAGCGTTGGCATTATTGGCGCTGGCCCCGGCGGGCTGGCCGCGGCGGATTTCCTGCGCCGCTCAGGCGTGCAGGTCACTGTCTATGACCGTTATGATCGTGCGGGCGGTTTGCTGACCTACGGCATCCCCGGTTTCAAGCTGGAAAAAGATGTGGTTATGCGCCGGAATGAGCAATTGGAGCAGGGCGGCGTGACGTTCAAGCTCAACTGCGAAGTAGGTCGCGACATCAGTTTTGAAGATATTCGCAAGGCCCATGACGCAGTGATTATTGCCACGGGTGTTTACAAGAGCCGCGATTTGCAGGCCCCTGGTGTGGGCGTGCAGGGTCTGGTTCCCGCGTTGGATTTCCTGACCGTCAGCAACAAGAAAAGCTTTGGCGATGATGTGCCGGAATTCAACGATGGCAGCCTGAATGCCAACGGCAAGCGCGTGGTTGTGATCGGTGGGGGCGACACGGCGATGGACTGTGTGCGGACCTCGATCCGGCAGGGTGCGACAAGCGTGAAATGCCTGTACCGCCGTGACCGCGCCAACATGCCCGGCTCGCAACGCGAGGTGCAAAACGCCGAGGAAGAAGGCGTGGTATTTGAATGGTTGAGCGCGCCAAAGGGCTTTACAGGTGATCCGATAACAGGCGTCATGGTCCAGAAAATGCGTCTGGGCCAACCTGACGCCACTGGTCGTCAGGCCCCCGAGGTGATCGAGGGTGCTGATTATGTGGAAGAGGCTGATCTGGTGATCATGGCCTTGGGTTTTGAGGCTGAGGATCTGCCGACGCTTTGGGAGTGCCCTGATCTGCCGGTGAACCGCTGGGGTACCGTGAAGGCCGACTATATCACTGGCCGTACAGCAGCCGAGGGCGTCTATGCCGTGGGTGATATTGTGCGCGGCGCGTCATTGGTTGTTTGGGCAATCAAGGACGGGCGCGACTGTGCCGAGGCTATTCTGGATCAATTCAACGGCGCATCCGCTGTCGCCGCAGAGTGATGTCACACAGTGTGCACAGCCTGTGCACCGATGTGGCATACGATTGAGTATTAATGTCCGGTTAAAGGGTCAGGGAAGCTGCCCTGTCTTGCCGGAAAAATGAACAAAGTCTGAAAGGTGCCTGCTGATGAAAAGCGCACCGCGGGCTGACAAGAGACCAATCTTTGCGCTTTGTGCGCCATCGACAGGAGACGACCAATGACCAAATATGATGACGCATGGGTAGCCCGTGAAGAAGCCAAGCGTGCGTTTATGGCTGAGAAGGGGTTGTACTCTCCCGAGGAGGAGCACTCGTCCTGTGGTGTGGGCCTTGTGGTCAACATTGATGGTTCGCGGTCGCGCGAAGTTGTTGAGAACGGGATCAAGGCGCTCAAAGCGATCTGGCACCGTGGTGCGGTTGATGCGGATGGCAAGACCGGCGATGGCGCGGGCATCCATGTGCAAATTCCGGTGCCGTTTTTCTATGACCAGATCGAGCGGACAGGCCACAAGCCACGCAAGGACGAGATGATCGCCGTCGGTCAGGTGTTTTTGCCGCGCACGAACTTTGGCGCACAAGAAACCTGCCGTACCATCGTCGAGACCGAAGTACTGCGCATGGGGTATTACATCTATGGCTGGCGCCATGTGCCGGTAAAGGTGGAGTGTCTGGGCGAAAAGGCCAATGCAACCCGCCCCGAGATCGAGCAAATCCTGATTTCGAACGCGAAGGGTGTGGATGAGGAAACATTCGAGCGTGAGCTTTATGTGATCCGCCGCCGGATCGAAAAGGCCGCGATTGCCGCGCAGGTGCCATCGCTTTATATCGCGTCGCTGTCGTGCCGGTCGATTATTTACAAGGGCATGATGTTGGCCGAGCAGGTTGCGGAGTTCTATCCCGACCTGATGGACGAACGGTTCGAGTCGGCGTTTGCGATCTATCACCAGCGTTATTCCACCAACACATTCCCGCAGTGGTGGCTGGCACAGCCGTTCCGCATGTTGGCTCATAACGGTGAAATCAACACGCTTAAGGGCAACATGAACTGGATGAAGAGCCACGAAATCCGCATGGCGTCATCGACGTTCGGGGAAATGGCCGAGGATATTAAACCGATTGTCGCGGCGGGATCGTCCGACAGTGCGGCGTTGGATTCCGTGTTCGAGGTGTTGGTGCGTGCAGGGCGTTCTGCGCCTATGGCGAAAACCATGCTGGTGCCCGAGTCGTGGTCCAAGCAGGCGATCGAGCTGCCACAGGCGTGGCGCGATATGTATTCCTACTGCAACTCTGTGATGGAGCCTTGGGATGGTCCGGCCGCATTGGCGATGACCGATGGCCGCTGGGTCTGTGCCGGTCTTGACCGTAATGGTCTGCGACCGATGCGCTATGTTGTGACATCCGATGGTATGCTTATTGCCGGTTCCGAGGCGGGCATGGTGCCGCTGGATGAGGCGCGCGTTGTGCATAAAGGCGCGTTGGGGCCGGGGCAATTGCTGGCTGTGGACATGACAGAGGGCAAGTTGTTTGGCGATACCGAGATCAAGGACAAGCTGTCGGCGGCGCGTCCCTTTGGTGATTGGGTTGGCAAGATCAACGAGCTGGACGATGAGCTGGCGAAAGTGACCGAGAAGCCGTTGTTTGAAGGCAACGAGCTGCGCCGCCGTCAGATCGCGGCGGGCTACACCATCGAGGAGCTGGAACAGATTCTGGCTCCGATGGCTGAAGACGGTAAAGAAACGCTGGCCTCGATGGGTGACGATACGCCTTCGGCTGTATTGTCGAACAAATACCGCCCGCTGAGCCACTTCTTCCGCCAGAACTTTTCTCAGGTGACCAACCCGCCGATCGACAGCTTGCGTGAATTCCGCGTGATGAGCCTCAAGACGCGGTTCGGAAACCTCAAGAACGTGCTGGACGAAGACAGCAGCCAGACCGAGATTCTGGTACTGGACAGCCCGTTTGTGGGCAACGCGCAGTTTGACGAGATGGCCAGCCATTTCAACGCCGATCTGGTGACGCTTGATTGTAGCTTTGCCGAGGGGGCAAGCCTGAACGATGCGCTTCAGGCGATCCGTGCAGAAGCCGAGGATGCGGTGCGTTCGGGTGCGGGGCACCTTGTGCTGACGGATCAGATGAGCGGCGAGGGCCGTGTGGCAATGCCGATGATTCTGGCGACCTCTTCGGTGCACAGCCATCTGACACGCAAGGGTTTGCGGACCTTCTGCTCCATCACGGTGCGGGCGGCGGAATGTGTGGATCCGCATTACTTTGCCGTGCTGATCGGTTGCGGTGCGACGGTGGTGAACGCTTATCTGGCAGAGGATTCGCTGGCCGACCGGATCGGTCGCGGGTTGTTGGATGCGGATCTGACCACTGCTGTGGCGCGCTACCGTGATGCGATTGATCAGGGTCTGCTCAAGATCATGGCGAAGATGGGGATCTCGGTTCTGTCGTCTTATCGCGGTGGTCTGAATTTCGAGGCTGTGGGCCTGAGCCGCGCGATGTGTGCGGAGTATTTCCCCGGCATGACCAGCCGCATCAGCGGTATCGGTATCCACGGCATCCAGCGCAAAGCGGAAGAAGTCCATGCCAAGGGCTGGGCTGGTAATGACACCGTGATGCCGATTGGTGGTTTCTACAAATCCCGCAAATCGGGTGAGACCCACGCGTGGGAAGCGACCTCGATGCATATGTTGCAAGCGGCATGTAACCGCGCCTCCTATGAGATGTGGAAGCAGTATAGCGCCAAGATGCAGAGCAACCCGCCGATCCATTTGCGCGATCTGCTGGCGCTCAAGCCATTGGGCGAGGCCGTGCCCATCGAAGAGGTGGAAAGCATCACCGCGATCCGCAAGCGGTTTGTCACGCCGGGTATGTCGCTGGGCGCGCTAAGCCCTGAGGCGCATAAAGCGCTGAACGTGGCGATGAACCGGATTGGTGCAAAATCCGACAGTGGCGAGGGCGGCGAAGATCCAGCGCACTTCCTGCCGGAGGCCAATGGCGACAATCCCTCTGCGAAGATCAAGCAGGTGGCATCGGGTCGCTTTGGTGTGACGGCGGAATACCTCAACCAGTGTGAAGAGCTGGAAATCAAGGTGGCCCAAGGTGCCAAGCCTGGTGAAGGTGGGCAGTTGCCGGGCATGAAAGTGACCGACCTGATTGCGCGCCTGCGTCATTCGACGCCGGGTGTGACGCTGATCTCGCCTCCGCCGCACCACGATATCTACTCGATCGAAGACCTTGCGCAGTTGATTTACGATCTCAAGCAGATCAATCCGCGTTGTAAGGTGACGGTAAAGTTGGTGGCGTCCAGCGGTGTTGGCACGATTGCTGCGGGGGTGGCCAAAGCGAAAGCGGATATTATCCTGATTTCGGGTCACAATGGCGGCACAGGCGCATCGCCTGCGACCTCGATCAAATATGCGGGTCTGCCGTGGGAGATGGGCCTCACCGAGGCGCATCAGGTTTTGTCGATGAACAACCTGCGCGACCGTGTGACATTGCGGACCGACGGTGGTTTGCGCACGGGCCGTGACATTGTCATGGCGGCGATGCTGGGTGCCGAGGAATACGGTATCGGTACGGCTGCGCTGATCGCGATGGGCTGTATCATGGTGCGTCAGTGCCAGAGCAACACCTGCCCCGTGGGCGTGTGTACACAGGATGAAGCGCTGCGCGACAAGTTCACCGGCAGTGCGGATAAGGTTGTAAACCTGATCACCTTCTACGCCACAGAAGTACGCGAAATCCTTGCCAGCATCGGGGCGCGCAGCCTTGATGATGTGATTGGCCGTGCCGATCTGCTGACGCAGGTTTCGCGTGGTTCGGCGCATCTGGATGATCTGGACCTCAACCCGCTGTTGATCTGTGTTGATGCGCAGATGGACACGGTCTATGACCGCTCCAAGCCGCGTAATGCTGTGTTGGACACGCTGGATGCCCAGATCGTTAAGGATGCTGTGCCGTTCCTTGAGGATGGTGAGAAGATGCAGCTAAGCTATGCGGTGCAGAACACGCACCGGACCGTAGGCACACGGACCTCAAGCCATATCGTGAAGCGTTTCGGGATGCGAAATGACCTGCAGGCGGATCACCTGACGGTGAACCTGAGTGGTTCTGCGGGGCAATCCTTGGGTGCCTTTGCTGCGCCGGGTCTGAAGCTGGTGGTGGCAGGGGATGCCAATGACTATGTTGGTAAGGGCCTGTCGGGCGGTATCATCGTTGTGCGGCCACAGATGAAGTCGACGATTGTGGCGGCCGAGAACACCATCATCGGGAACACGGTTCTGTATGGTGCGACGGATGGCTACCTGTTCGCCGCCGGTCGCGCGGGTGAGCGGTTTGCTGTGCGGAATTCGGGTGCGAAGGTCGTGATTGAGGGCTGTGGCAGCAATGGTTGTGAGTATATGACCGGTGGTGTTGCTGTGATCCTGGGTGAAATCGGTGCCAACTTTGGCGCGGGTATGACTGGCGGTATGGCGTATCTGTATGATCCTGACGGGATCGCGGAAGAGCGTATGAACCATGAAACACTGGTACATTGCCCCGTCACCACCGATCATTGGGAGCATGAGCTGAAAACCTTGATCGAGAAGCACCTCAAAGAGACAGGCAGCCGCAAGGCCGCCGATATCTTGCAGCACTGGGATCTTGAGCTTGCGAATTTCGTGCAGGTTTGCCCCAAAGAAATGCTGAGCCGGATTGCCGCGCCTTTGGGAAATGAAGCACAGGCTGTTCCGGCCGAGTGATCAAGAACACTGTGCCAGCGGGCGTGAAAACACGTTACGCTGGCACATCCCTGTCCTGTTCGGACAGTGCCCTTGAGGGCACGGCATCGGGAGAAAGCGGTGCAAGTGTCGCTCAGCGTTCACAAAATGCTCTGTGGCCGCTATAGCAAGGGTTATGGCAAAGCGCGCAGCGAAATCGACAAAATCACCCCGAACAAAGAAAGCTGCCGGCAAGGCGGTTGAACGAATGCCCTTTGGCAGACGTGTGCGGCGTATATTTTGGCGCAGTGTGCTGGCTGTGGCTGTTTTTATGGTTGCCGTTGTTTTGTTGTTCCGTGTGATCAATCCGCCGACGACCTATTACATGTGGTCCGAATCCCGGCGTTTGGGTGGGGTCGATCAGGAATGGGTGCGGCTTGAGGATATCGCGCCGGTTATGGCGCGGGCCGCGGTGGCCGCCGAGGATGCGAATTTTTGCATGCATTGGGGATTTGACGTGGCTGCGATCCGTTTGGCGATCGCGCAGGGCTCTAACCGTGGGGCGTCGACCATTGATCAGCAAACGGTAAAGAATGTGTTTTTGTGGCATGGTCGCACGTATATCCGAAAAGCATTCGAGGCGGGCATAACCCCGATTGTCGAAATTATTTGGGATAAGCGGCGGATATTGGAGGTCTACCTCAATGTGGCCGAATTTGATGAAGGCGTATTCGGGGTCGAAGCCGCAGCGCGCCATTATTTTGGCGTCAGTGCGGGGGCATTAAGTGCGCGGCAGGCATCGCAATTGGCGGCGGTTTTGCCATCACCCAAAACGCGCAGCGCGTCACGACCCACGGCATTTTTAGGAAAACGGGCGGCGCAAATCCGCTCGGGTGCGGCGACGATTCTGGCTGACGGTCGGGCAAATTGTTTCCAGAGTTGATAAATTGGTCGCCACAAGGCATTTAGATTAAACGCGCAATATACCGGATAAATCATGGCACGTCTGTTTCACGTCCCCCTCTCTCCTTTCTGTCGGAAAATCCGGCTTAGTCTTGCAGAGAAAAAGATCGAGGTTGATCTGGTCGAAGAACGTTATTGGGAGCAGGATCCCGATTTCATGCGCCGCAATCCGGCGGGCAAAGTGCCTGTGCTGCGGCTTGACGGGATCATGATGTCCGAAAGCGCGGCGATTTGCGAATATATCGAAGAAACCCGCCCCGAGCCGTCACTGTTGCCCAGCGACCCTGAGCAGCGGCTTGAGGTGCGGCGTTTGGTGTCGTGGTTTGATGATAAGTTCCATCATGAGGTGACCTCGAAGCTGCTGTATGAGCGGGTCAATAAAAAGATGATGAAATCGGGCTATCCCGATAGCAAGAACGTCAAAGCGGGCGCGCGGGCGATTAAGTTTCATCTGGGTTATATGACGTGGTTGTTGGATCAACGCAGGTGGTTGGCGGGGGATGCGATGACATTGGCCGATTTTGCCGCTGCGGCGCATTTGTCCTCGCTTGATTATATCTCGGATGTGGATTGGAACAGCTGTCCTGAGGTGAAGGACTGGTACGTGAAGATCAAGTCGCGGCCTGCGTTCCGGTCCATTTTGGCGGATCAGGTGCCGGGGTTCACGCCGCCCAAGCATTATAATGATCTCGATTTCTAGGGCACTTATGGCAAGGCAGTCAGTTTAAGGGCGGAGCGACCTATGGACCTTAAACAGCGATTGGTGGCCGAGGCATTAGAGGCAGGGTTTGTGGCCTGCCGGATTTGCAGGCCGGATGCCGTGCCCGAAGTACCCGCGCGCCTTGGTGCCTTTTTGGAGGCCGGATATCACGGGCAGATGGAGTGGATGGAGGCGCGCAGCAATTGGCGCGGTGATCCGTCTGTGCTGTGGCCGCAGGCGCGGTCGGTTATCATGCTGGCCGAAAGCTATGCGCCCGAGCATGATCCCTTGGAGATATTGCAGCATCCTGATCAGGCTGCGGTATCGGTTTATGCCAAGGGGCGCGATTATCATGATGTGGTGAAAAAGCGGCTCAAGCGGATTGCGCGTTGGCTGATCGCGCAGGAGCCCTGCGAGGTGAAGGTTTTTGTCGACACTGCCCCCGTGCCGGAGAAGGCATTGGCGCAGGCCGCGGGGCTGGGGTGGCAGGGAAAACACACCAATGTTGTCAGCCGTGATTGGGGCAATTGGGCCTTTTTAGGGTCTGTTTTCACGACACTTGAGCTGGAACCCGATGCGCGTGAAGTGGACCGTTGCGGCAGTTGTACTGCCTGTCAGGAGATTTGCCCGACCAAGGCATTCCCCGAACCTTACAAGCTGGATGGGCGGCGCTGTATTTCCTATCTGACAATTGAGCATCGCGGGCCGGTGGATGAGGAGTTGCGCAGTGCCTTGGGCAACCGGATTTACGGCTGCGATGATTGTCTGGCGGCCTGCCCGTGGAACAAGTTTGCCGTCGCCGCCAGTGACATGCGCTATCACGGCACCGCGGGGGGGAGCTTGGCCGAGCTGGTGGTCTTGGATGATACTGCCTTCCGCGCGCGGTTTTCCGGCTCTCCGATCAAGCGGATCGGGCGGGACCGGTTTGTGCGCAATGTGCTCTATGCGATTGGCAATTCGGGCGATGGGGCGCTGTGCGGTTTGGCGCAGGGATTATGTGAGGATGCGGATGCCGCCGTTGCAGATGCGGCCCGTTGGGCCGTGGCGCGGTTGTTAGGAGATAGCTGATGGCGTTGCTTTTGGGTGTGGACACAGGCGGGACCTATACGGATGCGGTGATCATCCGTGATGAGGTAGAAGTAGTCGCAAGTGCGAAGGCGCTGACCACTCGGGCTGATTTGGCGATTGGCGTTGGCGGTGCTGTGCGGGCGGTATTGGCGCAATCCGGTGTGGCGGTTGATGACATTGCTCTGGCGTCTTTATCGACGACGCTTGCGACCAATGCGTTGGTTGAGGGGCAGGGCGGGCGCGTGGCGCTGATCTATATCGGGTTCAAAGAGCGTGATTTAGAGACACATGGCCTGCTTGATGCGCTCAACGGTGATCCGGCGATTGTGTTGGCGGGGGGGCATAACCACGCAGGTGGCGAGGCCGTGCCGCTGGACGAGGCGGCGCTGCGCGCGTTTGTGGCAGAGCATGGCGACAGCGTGGGGGGCTTTGCTGTGGCGGCGCAGTTTGCCACGCGCAACCCCGCCCATGAGCTGCGTGCGATGGCACTGGTGGCAGAGCTGACGGGGCGGCCCGTATCGGCATCGCATCAACTGTCAGCCAAGCTGAACGGGCCGAAGCGGGCGATGACGGCGGTGCTGAATGCGCGGCTGATCGGGATGATTGACCGGCTGATCGGGCGGGCCGAAGATATTCTGCGTGAGATTGGCGTGCAGGCACCGTTGATGGTGGTGCGCGGGGATGGGGCGCTGATTTCATCTGCGCAGGCGCGTGAGCGGCCGATTGAGACGATCCTGAGCGGGCCTGCCGCCTCTATCGTGGGCGCGCGCTGGATGACGGGGGCGGATCACGCTTTGGTCAGTGACATTGGCGGAACAACGACGGATGTGGCGTTGCTCAAAGGCGGGCGTCCGGCGATTGATCCGGCGGGTGCGCAAGTGGGGCCGTACCGCACTATGGTCGAGGCGGTGGCCATGCGCACGACGGGTCTGGGCGGTGACAGCGAGGTGCATTTTGTCACCGAAGGGCTGGTCGGCGGTGTGACGCTTGGCCCGCGCCGCGTGCTGCCGGTGTCTTTGCTGGCGGTGGATGCGCCTGAGGTGGTGCATGATGCGCTGGACGCGCAGTTGCGCAGTACGCTGCCCGGTGAGCATGACGGCAGGTTCCTGCGCGCCGTAGCGGGGCAGAGCATGGAAGGGATCGGCCCCCGTGAAACCGCTTTGTTGGAGCGGATCGGGAGCGGTGTGCACCCGTTGGGCGATATCTTGCGCGCGCGGATCGAGACAGGCGCGCTCAAGCGGTTGGTTGATCGGGGGCTGGTGCAGGTTTCGGCCGTGACGCCATCCGATGCTTGCCACGTGCTGGGGCTTGCGGATGCGTGGGACAGACAGGCCGCAGAAAAGGCGCTGGCGTTGTTCGGGCGCAGGCGCACGGGCGCTGGGGAACGGCTGGCGGCGCAGGCGGATGTGCTGGCGCGGATGATTGTGGATCAATTGCAGCATCAAACCGCTTTGGCCTTATTAGAGGCTGCTTTTGCCGAAGAAGAGGACGGATTTGGGGAAGATCCTGCTGTGCTTGCACGGCATGTTTTGATGCAACGCGGGCTGGGCGGGCACGCGGGATTGGTGCGGCTTGATACGGGATTAGGGGTGCCGGTGATCGGGCTGGGTGCCTCGGCGCGGACGTATTATCCGGCGGTGGGCACAAGGTTGGGCTGTGAGATGATCCTGCCAGAGCACGCAGGCGTGGCCAATGCGATTGGTGCTGTGGTTGGCCGCGTGACCATGCGCGAGGCTGGAACCGTGACGTCGCCCAGTGAGGGGAGGTTCCGCGTGCATCTAAGCGCGGGGCCAGAGGATTTCAGAGACGAAACTGCTGCATTGGCACGGTTGGAAGAAGTGCTGCGCGCTGCGGCTGTGGGGGCTGCGCAGGACGCCGGAGCCGCAGATATTAAAATCGACGTGACGCGCGATGTGCGCACCGCAGGAGTTGAGGGGCGCGAGGTTTTTGTCGAGGCTGAGATCACTGTCGAAGCCTCGGGCAGACCGCGCGTGGGGGTCTGAACCGACGCGGCGGCTATTGCGATGGGGCAGGCACCTGTATGTTAACCGTGGAAGAAATAGGCACGCCGTCCACCGCCCATTCGCTGTGGTCATTGGCGTTTAATGTTACGCGGACTTTGTTGTCACCAGAAGCCAGCATTTCTGCGGGCAAGTGATACCAATTACCGTAAATCCGCGCGATCTTTGTATCATTCACATAGATATGCGCATGGCCTTCGTTGTCCTTCGGTGTGCGGTTAATCGCGGCAGGTGTGAAGGTGAAATTCTGTGTCATGATCTGCACGTTATAGCCGCCCATGATGTCGGGAAACATCAGGTGGTTCACGGTAGGGACGGGGAGACCTTCGCGCACGGAGCGTGGGGGGTGTTGGTGCATCGCTGACATCGCTTGTGCGTCCATAGCAGGGTTGTCCGCTGTACCCATGGCCATGGCACTGTGATCCATGGTTGCAGGCGTCTGCGTGCCGGTGTGGGCCATCGGCAGCAGTATCATAGCGACAATGCCCATGGACACCCCGATGATGATATAGGCGAGTTTTTCCAACGGCGCGTTGCTCAACGGCCCGGCGGCGCAGGAAGCGCTGTGGTCAAGGCATCCTCGGAAACGCCCAAAGCTTGCGCTGCGGCCCCGAAATCGGGTGGCATAGACGTGCCAAGCGCCTCCCTCAGCGCGGCCTCTGTGACGCCCAGCTCATCCGCTGCGGCGGCGAAATCGGGGCCTTGGCCGTTCGGGCCCTCCGCCCGGGTCTCTTCAACTTCGCCATGGTAGCAATCAATCATATAGGGCGCTTCATCTGCGGTCAGGTGGTAGTGATAGATGCCATCGGGGAATTCAGGAGTGGTGCCGAAATGGCCGCTGCATTCATCCAGATCATCATTCGTGACTACAATTCCGCCCACATCATTATTGGCATAGACGGGAAAGCCGTCAGCCAGCACGCCAATCATTGACGAATGTTTGCCAGGCTGCGCGATTGCTTCGGCGATGCAGACAGGGATGCCGTGGTAATGGTAGTCTTTGCCGTTGGCCAATGTATGCCCGTTGCAATTGTCCAGAAATGCCACATGGTCATGAACAACCTGATCATCTTGCGCGGTGAGGGCGCGCTCAAAGTCTTCGTAGTCGTTGAAGATACGTGCCCCGTTGATTGCAACGCCAATCAGGCCAAGCGACGTGTCGGTGGTGGTGTCTGTATATACGGGCCGCGTTGTGATTGTGGTCTCAAGTTCGGATTCGATGAAATCATCAGCGGAATTGGCCACAACAAAGAATTCGGCCGGCTTGTCCTTGAACGGCTGGTTCGACGGGTCGGAGGGGATCAGATATTGCTCTGCAAAGCCATGGCTTGGGATACCGTTGGACTTGTAGTTAAAGCTGTTTGTCTCGGGCTGCATCGTGATTTCAACATTGTCGTGCCACGGTGCAGATTCGATGGCCTCGGCTGTGTCAGTCGAGGTATCCTGAGCGGAAATGGGGGAATAGATCAGCGCGCCAGTGGCCATAAGGACCGAGGCCGCGGCGGTGCTATACAGCATTCTATGAGACATTCGACGGATCACCCATATATTTCAAAACTTGAAATTTAACCTAGGGTCAGCTTTGCGCATGTCAAATGGGGGTGTGTTTAATTGTCGTGCGCTTGGACAGGGGCAGTGTCGGCCTTTGGGCACAGATATTTGGCACTGCCGTGATATGAAAGCTGTGTGGGCGGCCCAACGAATCGGACCGCCCTATTTTTATTCCGCTGCGGCGCGTTTGGGCAGAACCCAATCGGGGCGCGGGAAGTGGCAGGTGTAGCCGTTTGGCAAACGCTCAAGGTAATCCTGATGCTCGGGCTCGGCTTCCCAGAAATCGCCCACGGGCTCAATCTCGGTGACCACTTTGCCGGGCCAGATGCCAGAGGCTTCGATATCCGCGATGGTGTCGAGGGCGGTGGTCTTTTGGTCCTCGTCCACAAAGTAGATAGCCGAGCGGTAGCTCATGCCGCGGTCGTTGCCTTGGCGGTTGGGCGTTGTGGGGTCGTGGATTTGGAAGAACAGTTCAAGCAGGTCGCGGTAGCTGAGTTGGTTGGGGTCAAAGATGACCTCAATCGCTTCGGCGTGGGTGCCGTGGTTGCGGTAGGTGGCGTTGGGAACATCGCCGCCGGAATATCCGACGCGGGTGCTGACCACGCCTGTGCGTTTGCGGATCAGATCCTGCATGCCCCAGAAACATCCGCCTGCCAGAACTGCGCGCTGATTGCTCATGTTATGTCCTCCACTTGGGGTAAATACTGGGCGTATCCTTCGCCCTCCATGTCGTCGCGGTGGATAAAGCGCAGAGAGGCCGAGTTAATGCAATAGCGCAGGCCACCCCGATCGCGCGGGCCATCGTTGAAGACATGGCCAAGGTGGCTGTCGCCATGGGTGCTGCGCACTTCGGTGCGGACCATGCCAAGGGAGCGGTCGCTGATTTCTTGCACATGGGCAGGCTCGATCGGTTTGGTGAAGCTGGGCCAGCCGCAGCCGCTCTCGTATTTGTCACCGGAGGCGAACAGCGGCTCTCCCGAGACAATATCGACGTAGATACCCGGTTCTTTGTTCCCAAGCAGCTTGCCGGTGCCGGGGCGCTCTGTGCCGCTTTGTTGGGTGACGTGGAATTCTTCGGGTGACAGGGTCGCGATGACATCGGGGTTTTTGGTGTACTCGGGCATAGGGCTCTCCTTGCGCTTGGCTTGTTCCATTAGATGGTGCTTTTGCACAATAAATCAAAGGGACGGTGCCTGTGGTCATATAGACGTGACCAGGCATCGAGAGGGGAAATCAGCGGTCAGGTGCTGCGCTGGCGCGAGATTTGCACGGCGAGGATGCCTGCGGCGATAACGGCAACGCCGATGACATCGCGCAGCCCCAATTTCTCGCCCAGCAGCAGGGCGGCGATGGCCACGCCAAAGAAGGGATTGAGAAAGTGGAAGGTGGCGGCGCGGGTGGCACCGATGCGGCCCACCAGCAGGAACCAAATCCATGTGGCCAGCAATCCGGGTACAAGGCAGGTGTAGGTAAAGGCGGCGATCAAGGGCCAGCTCATCGTGACTTGGGGCGTTTCAAACAAGAGCGTTGCGAGGGCCAATGCGACAAACCCCACCAGCATTTGCAAACCGACCACCATCAACAGGTTCCCGCCCGCCGAGGCACCGCGCACGGTGAGGGTGGCAATGGTGAGCGCAAGCACCCCGATAAAGCAAATCCCAACGCCAATGAGGTCAATCCCGCCGGACAGATGCGCGGCCATGATAAAGATCACGCCGGCAAAGCCGGTGATCAGCCCCAAGATGCCCAAAGGGCTGAGCTTGTCGCCCATAAAGGCCCATGCAGCAAGCGCGACCATCAAAGGCATGGTGGAGGCGATGATCGCGGCGAGGGAGGCTTCGATCGTTTGCATGGCGACAAAGAAAAGCCCGAGATAAACAGCGTTCTGTAAAAAGCCAAAGATGATGGTGGCGCGCCATTGAGAACGGCTGAGCCGGAAGCTCTGGCCTAAAGCGGCTGCGATGCTGATGCCGATGATGCCCGACACAAGATAGCGCATAGAGAGGGCAAACAGGGGCGTGGCATCGGCCACGATAATGCGTGCGGAGGTGAAGGCCGATGACCAGATGAGCGTAAAAGTAAGCCCCATCAAAACTGCGCGCAGATCCATGATCATCCTCTCGTTGTGTTTGCCTGACCTTTTAGGAGATCAATGGCGGTTGCAACGGGGATTGGTCCGGAAAAATGTATGGGTACAAATGAAAAAGGCCGATGCGAGCACCGGCCTTTTCGAATTCTGTTTCAGCCACGTGGGCCTTAGCCGTTAACGCTGTCTTTCAGCGCTTTTGCGATTGTCATTTTGACAACCTTATCGGCTTCTTTTTTGAATTGCTCGCCTGTGGCAGGGTTGCGAACCATGCGCTCGGGGCGTTCGCGGCAATAGATTTTGCCAACGCCGGGCAGAGTGACAGCGCCACCGCCTGCAACTTCTTTTGTGATCAGCGCGCAAACTGCGTCCAATGCGCCGCTTGCAGCTTTTTTATCGGTGCCCATTTCTTCGGCGAGTGCTGCGACGAGCTGGGTCTTTGTCATTGGTTTCGTGGTCATTAATTATCTCCTCGATCGCCCTATAAAATGGGCCTCATTGGCAGAATGTAATGGTAAGTGGATATTAAGCACAACGCATTACCGCGTAATTTTCCTTGAAATGCGCGAAATACGTGTCTTTTTTTTGAGTTTGGGGCCTAAAGGAAAGCGGTTTCATCAAAAGAACGCAGTTTTCTGCTGTGAATCCGCTCCAACGGCATGCCGCGCAGCTGCTCCATCGCGCGAATTCCGATCATCAAATGCCTTGAAACTTGGGTTTTATAGAAGTCTGACGCCATGCCGGGCAGCTTTAGCTCGCCGTGCAGGGGTTTGTCACTGACACACAGCAATGTGCCGTAAGGCACGCGGAAGCGGTAGCCATTGGCGGCGATGGTCGCACTTTCCATATCAAGGGCCACGGCGCGCGATTGGCTAAGGCGTTGCACAGGGCCGGATTGGTCGCGCAGTTCCCAGTTGCGGTTGTCGATGGTGGCCACGGTGCCGGTGCGCATGATGCGCTTGAGCTCGTAGCCTTCCAATTGGGTGACTTGGGCCACGGCATTTTCCAAAGCGATCTGGATTTCGGCCAGCGCGGGAATGGGGACCCAAACGGGCAGGTCATCGTCCAGCACGTGGTCTTCGCGCAGATAGGCGTGGGCGAGGACAAAGTCACCCAAGGCTTGTGTGTTACGCAGTCCTGCGCAGTGACCCACCATGAGCCACGCATGAGGGCGCAGAACGGCGATGTGATCGGTGGCTGTTTTGGCGTTGGAAGGGCCGACGCCGATGTTGACCAGCGTGATGCCCGACCCATCGGCACGTTTGAGATGGTAGGTCGGCATCTGTGGCAGTTTGGCGGGCGTTTCCAGCGGCGCGTCACCGTCTGTGATGACTTGGTTCCCGGTAGAGACAAAGGCGGTATAGCCGCTGTCGGGGTCGCGCAGTTGGGCGCGGGCGTAGTCTTCGAACTCGGTCACGTAGAACTGGTAGTTGGTGAACAGCACGTGGCATTGGAAATGATGCGGATCGGTGGCCGTGTAATGCGCGAGGCGCGCCAATGAGTAGTCGACGCGCTGTGCCGTAAAGGGGGCCAATGCGCCAACACCATCCGCAGGCGCATATGTGCCGTTGACGATATCATCGTTGGTGGTGCTGAGGTCAGGCACATCGAACACATCGCGCAGTGTGAAATCGGCAGCGCCTTCTTGAGGCACGGCTACGCCTGTCTCGGAGGTCATGGCGAAATGGATGGGGATAGGCGTTTCGGAGGGGCCGATTGTGACGGGGTGGCCGTGGTTTTTGAGCAGCAGGCCGATTTGCTGGATCAGGTAGGGACGGAACAGATCAGGCCGCGTGATTGTCGCCGCATAGGTCCCTGGCCCCGAGACATGGCCAAAGCTGAGCCGTGTGTCCACCTGCGCGTAGGATGAGGTGGTAAAGCGGACCTCGGGATAAAACGCGCGGATACGGGTGTCGGGGGGCGCGTCGGCCATGGCTTCTTCGAAATGTGCGCGCAGAAAATCGACCGCTTGGGCATAAAGCTCGGTCAGGCGGTCTACGGCGGCGGTCGCGTCCGTAAATGTTTCGGGCTGGGGCGCATCGGGTGTGAGCATCTGGTATTGCTTCATTGATCTGTACCTTTGTTTGAAAACAGGCTGCCGATTTTTTCCATGATAACATCCGAGCTGTCGGCGTCATCGAGGTTGAGGGATTCCACCGTGCGCATCAACTCTAATTCGTAGGCCAGCTCGGCCTCGGTTGGTTCGGGTGTGGTGGCGGCGATCCACAGGGCGAACGGGTCTGTGGTGTCTGAGTGATATTCGGGGAAGTTTCGGATGCCCAGATCATGCGCGGTGGCGGGCATGTCGAGGGCAAAGCGTGATTTAAGGAAGGCCTGAAGTGCGCTGGGCGCGACGGGCTGCTCATCCTCGGCAAGTTCGGCACTGCTGCTTGCGCCGTGGAACTCTAGCGTGGCTTGGAGTGGGGTGAGGGTTGTATCCTCCAGCGCGCCGGGTTCGGGATAGCCCATGGCAAGAAATTGCAGCAGGACAAGCGGATCATCCGTGATAATGCCCAGCGTGTCGTGGCCGATGTGCACAAATTGCTGCTTGCCCGCATCATCCAGCCAGATCGCAACGCGGCCGCCATCGCCTGATGTCTCGCCAATCTCGGCGATGCTGGCGTCGATGGTAGGATCAGGCGTGGACCAGTGATCGGTGAAGGGCAGCGCCGTGCCGCCAAAAGTAACGTGGCTTGCCATAGGGTGGCCGATGTAATCGGCGGGATAAAAGGCCAGCCAGTGATCCTCAGGCGCGGCACCCTCACGGATATGCAGCCAGCCTTGATCCTCCATCCAGTCGAATGTCTGGATCAGTTCAGGCGGTAGGGTGATACCGGCTGGCATAAGCTTGGCAAGGTTTTGGGCAAAGACCTTCACGAGACAATGACATCCATGAATTCAAAGCTGCGCACATCGACAAGGCCAAGGTCGGATATCCGCAGTTCGGGGATCACGACGAGGGCCAGCAGTGAATGCTGCATATAGGCGTTATTGAGCGTACAGCCGCAGTCGCGCATGGCCTGCATCATCGCATCGGTTTTAGCGGCGACATCGGCGGCAGGGCTGTCGGACATCAGGCCCGCGATGGGCAGGTCGATGGTGGCAAGTGGCGCGCTATCTCTGAAGATGGTAATGCCGCCGCCCAACGCGCGCAGGTGATTGGCGGCCAGCGCCATCTGTTCGGTGTCAGTGCCCACCACGATCATATGGTGGCTGTCATGCGCCACAGTCGAGGCCATGGCCATATTGCCGGTATAGCCAAAGCCGGAGACCAGCGCATTGACCACGCCGCCTGTGGCACGGTGGCGCTCTACCAGCGCGATTTGACAGACATCGCCATGGGCGGTGACACGGCCTTCGGTCACGGGCAGCTCGAATTGGAGCGCCTTTGTCGGGGCTTGGTTTTCGACCACGCCGATGACATTGGCAGTGACGGCATTGGCCCCGGCGGGGGCGGAAATGGTGAAATCATCCGCGCCCAGATCGCGGGCCATGTTGACCGTTTGGCGCGCGTGTTTTGGCCAGCTGTAATGGGGGCAATCGACAAGGCATGTACCATCCTGTGCCACAACCTGACCGCGGGCGATAACAGTCTCTATCGGGAGGGTTTTGAGGTCTGAGCTTAGGATCACATCCGCACGACGACCGGGGGTGAGAGAGCCGATGTCGCGCTCTAGCCCAAAGTGGGTGGCGGTGTTGATCGTGGCCATTTGCAAGGCAATCAGCGGGTCACAGCCGCAGTCAATCGCATGGCGCACGACGCGGTTCATGTGGCCATCATTAACCAGCGTGCCCGAGTGGCAATCATCGGTGCATAAGATCATGTTGCGCGGATCAAGGCCACGCTCGGTGATCGCGGTGATCTGGCTTTCTACATCGTACCACGCAGAGCCGAGGCGGATCATGGATCGCATCCCTTGGCGCATGCGCGTCACGGCGTCTTCTTCGCAGGTGCCTTCGTGGTCATCAGCGGGACCTCCGGCCACATAAGCGGCAAACGCAGGCCCAAGATCAGGGGAGGCATAATGCCCCCCTACAGTTTTGCCGGCACGCTGGGTCGCGGCGATCTCGGCCAGCATTTGTGGATCGGCGTTGCTGACGCCCGGGAAGTTCATCATTTCGCCTAGGCCGATGATCCCGGGCCAATCCATTGCTTTGGCCACGTCTTCGGCGGTGATCTCGAAGCCTGTCGTCTCCATCCCCGGTGCGCTGGGCGCGCAGGAGGGCATTTGGGTGAAGATGTTGACGGGCTGCATCAGCGCTTCGTCGTGCATCATGCGCACGCCCTCAAGGCCCAGCACATTGGCGATCTCATGGGGATCGGTGAACATGGAGGTGGTGCCATGGGGGATGACAGCGCGGGCGAATTCGGCAGGGGTGAGCATGCCGCTCTCGATGTGCATGTGGCCGTCGCATAGGCCGGGGATCATATAACGGCCATTCGCGGCAATGATCTGCGTGTCGGGGCCTTTGCAGTGGTCTGCAGAGGGTCCAACAAAAGCGATGCGACCCTGTGCAATGGCGATGTCATGATCGGGCAGGGCTTCGCGGGTATGGACGTTGACCCAAATGCCTCCCGTGATGATCATATCGGCGGGTTGGCGGCCAGCAGCGACGTTGACAAGATCGGCGGCCACATCGGGCCAGGCGGGGAATGTTGCTTGTGTCATGGCTCAACATTCCACAGGGTAGAGCGGTGTTCAAGCGGGAGCGGTGCAATGGATTATGACACGGTCGGGGCGGAATCCTTTGGAGCCAGCCTGCGTGGTATCGGTTTGAACTTGCTCGTGCGGGATGTTGTGGCACAAGTCGCCTTTTTAGAGACTGTTTTTGGCATGAAAGCGCATCAACCGACGGCTGATTTTGCGATTATGCGATATGGTGATCAGCTGTTTCAGCTGCACAGTGACGGTACGTATCACTCCAATCCATTGCTTGGCCTTATACCGGAATCCCCGCCGCGTGGAGGCGGGGTTGAGATCCGGCTGTATGATACCGATCCCGACGATGCTTGCCTTCGGGCGCAAGCGGCGGGTGGGACGATCCTGCAGGCGCCCGCTGATAAGCCGCACGGCCTGCGCGAGGCATATATTTTGTGCGGAAACGGATATGCTTGGGTGCCAAGTACGGCGATTGCGTAATTCTTTGGCATCTGTCGCATTCGGGATGGACGTGACGCTTTTGGGGTGCTGTTGATGGGGCAAACCACAGGAGCGCGCAGAATGGACCATTCTCATACGAAACCGAATATGGATTTCTGGCAGGAGCGGGTGGATCTGGCCGCCGCATTTCGTTGGGCGGCGCGGCTGGACATGCATGAGGCGGTTGCGAACCATTTCTCACTAGCGGTCAATGACAGTGGCACGCAGTTTCTGATGAACCCTAATCAGGCACACTTCAGCCGTGTCAAAGCCTCTGACATGTTGCTCATTGACGCGCAGGATGCTGCTACTCTGGAAGGACCGAATGCACCGGACCCGACGGCGTGGGGGTTGCATGGCGGTATGCACAAGGCCTGCCCGCACGCACGCTGCGTGATGCATGTGCATTCGACCTATGCGACGGTCCTCGCCTCGCTTGCCGATAGTCGCCTGCCGCCGATTGATCAAAATGCCTGTACGTTTTTCAACCGTGTCGTGATTGACGAAGGCTATGGCGGATTGGCCTTCGAGGATGAGGGCGCACGCTGTGCGACATTGATGCAGGACCCCAAGAAAAAGGTCATGGTGATGGGCAATCACGGGCTGCTGATAATTGGGGATACCGTAGCCGAAGCATTCAACCGCATGTATTATTTTGAACGCGCCGCGCGCAACTATATCCTTGCTCTGCAAACTGGCCTGCCGCTGCGTGTCATCCCCGAAGACATTGCAGAAAAAACGGCAAGCGAGTTGGAGCAATACCCCGAGCAGGACATTCGCCATCTCGCCGAGCTCAAGGCGATTCTTGATGATGAAGGATCGAACTACGCCAGTTAGCACGTAACCGGTGGCGGCTGAATCAACACGGACTGACAAGAGACTAACAAGCAGGATTAGAGAATGATTTACGGGCTAAGCGAAGAACACACCATGATCGCCGACACGGTGCGGAGTTTTGTGGAGAAAGAGATCTATCCGCATGAAGAACTGGTAGAGCGTACCGGCGAGGTACCCGACGAAATCGCACAGGAGATCAAGCAAAAGACGATCGATCTGGGGTTCTACGCCTGCAACTTTCCTGAAAGCGTCGGATGTGCGGGGCTGAACCACGTGGAATTCGCACTGGTCGAACGCGAGCTGGGGCGCGGATCAATGGCGCTGAACCACTTCTTTGGGCGCCCGCAGAATATTCTGATGGCCTGCGAGGGCGAGCAGGTCGAACGCTATCTGATGCCTGCTATACGCGGGGAGCGGATGGATGCGCTGGCCATGACAGAGCCGGGGGCCGGATCAGACGTGCGGGGGATGAAATGCAGCGCCGTGCGGGATGGCGGCGACTGGGTCGTTAATGGCACTAAGCATTTTATCTCCGGCGCGGACCACGCTGATTTTATCATTGTCTTCATTGCGACGGGAGAGGACCAGACCCCCAAAGGCCCCAAAAAGCGGATCACTGCCTTTCTGGTTGATCGCGGTACCAAGGGGTTCACGATCCGGGATGGTTATAAGTCGGTAAGCCACCGGGGCTACAAGAACATGATTCTCGAATTTGACGATTGCCGCCTGCCTGACGCGCAGGTTTTGGGTGAAGTCGATGGCGGGTTCGAAGTGATGAACACATGGCTTTATGCGACGCGGATCACTGTCGCCACGATGAGCGTTGGCCGCGCGCGCCGCGTGTTTGACTATGCGCTGAACTATGCCGCCGAGCGGGAGCAGTTTGGCCAGAAGATCGGCAAGTTTCAGGGCATCTCTTTCCAGCTGGCTGATATGATCACCGAGATCGACGCGGCGGATCTGCTGACGCTGGCAGCTGCGGACAGGCTTGATAAGGGCATCCCTGCGAACCGTGAAATCGCGAGCGCCAAACTATATGCCAGCGAGATGTTGGCGCGGGTAACGGATGCGGCGATACAGGTTCATGGGGGTATGGGGTTGATGGACGACTACCCGCTCGAGCGGTTCTGGCGCGACGCAAGAGTTGAGCGGATCTGGGATGGGACAAGCGAGATCCAGCGACATATCATCAGCCGCGAGTTGCTGCGGGCGTTGGGAGCGTGAGAGCGGTTTCGTCGTGCAGGCACGCCGACGCAGCAGGGGGCCAGCCCCCATCGCCGCTTTGCGCCGATTCCCCCGGAGTACTTATGGCTAGGACAAATAGGGGAGCCCGCTTTGGAGCTCCTCTTCGAGAAAAAGCGAAGCTATTTCCCCTAGCACGGCCATCGGCCCTCCGGCCTGTACCGCTTGTGCAGTTTAGGCGGGTCGTGGTTAATGATTGGTTATTTTCTCTAGCCAAAAATACTCTCGCCGAAGGCGAAAATTTCTTTTGGAGGATAGCCGCCTATGAAGTCTGATCTATCGCGATTGCTGCGACCCAGGTCGATTGCCGTCATCGGTGGTGGTGCGTGGTGTGCGCAGATCATTCGTCAGTCACGAGGAATGGATTTCGGGGGCGACATTCAGGTAGTGCATCCGCGTGGCGAGATAATTGAGGGCATTCAGGCGGTGACTTCGCTGGAACAACTTGAGATGCCGCCAGACGCTGTTTTTGTCGGGGTGAACAGGAGCGCTACGATTGAGGTTGTGGGGGCTCTTGCGTCGATGGGCGCGGGGGGGGCAGTTTGTTTTGCCTCCGGCTTTTCAGAGGCGGTGGCGGAAGATGATACCGGGGCCGATCTGCAGGTGCAGTTGGTTGCGGCGGCGGGTGACATGCCGATTCTCGGGCCGAATTGTTACGGGTTTATCAATGCGCTGGACGGTGCGTTGTTATGGCCGGATCAGCACGGGTGTGTGGCCGTAGAGAGCGGTGTCGCGATCCTTACGCAGTCTTCCAATATCGCGGTCAATCTGTCGTTGCAGAGACGTGGATTGCCGCTTGCCTATGTGGTGGCTTGCGGGAACATGGCGCAGACCTCGCAGGCGCAGGTCGCATATGATCTGTTGGATGATCCGCGCGTGACTGCGATTGGGTTGCATATTGAAGGCTTTGGCGATCTGGCCGCTTGGCACAAGCTGGCGCAGCGGGCCCATGCGCAGGGCGTGCCGCTAATTGCGCTGAAGGTCGGTCTGTCGGATCAGGCACAGCAGGCGGCGGTGTCGCATACTGCTTCGCTTGCGGGCAGTGATGCGGGGGCCGCGGCGTTGCTTGGGCGGTTGGGCATTGGTCGTGTTTATGACCTGCCAAGCTTTTTGGAGACATTGAAGCTTTTGCATATGGTGGGGCCGCTGGAGCATCCGACTTTGTCGTCGATCAGTTGCTCGGGTGGGGAGGCGAGTTTGGCGGCAGATACGGCTGTGGGCACATGCCTGACGTTTCCGGCGTTGACCGAGCATCAAAGCGTCGCGCTGAAATCGGCATTGGGTCCGATGGTCGCGCTGGGAAATCCGTTGGATTACCACACCTATATCTGGCGCGATACGGAGCGGATGGCGGATGCCTGGGTTCCGATGGCGGCAGAGCATATCGGGTTGACGCTGATGATTGTTGACTACCCCCATACAGATGCCGGCGACTGGATTTGTGCGACGGAGGCTGCATTGGCGGTGCGCGCGCGCAGCGGGCGTCCGGTGGCTGTGGTGGCGACTTTGCCGGAGTTGATGCCTGCAGACGTGGCTGCGACCCTGATAGCGGGCGGCGTGGTGCCGATGAACGGTCTGCGGGAGGCCATTACAGCGACGGATGTGGCTGCCAGATTGGCGGCGCCTGAAGAGGTATCTGTTCTGGCACCTGGCCCGGACCGGGAGGCGGAATTGATGGGGGAGGTAGAGGCCAAAGCGGCGCTGGCTTCCCATGGGATTCCGGTGCCGGAGGGGCGGTTTGTAGAGGACCGTGGTGGCCTGGGTGCGGCGGCGGACAGCCTTGAGGGACCTTTGGTTTTGAAGGTCTCGGGGCTGGCTCATAAGTCCGAGGCGGGCGGTGTAAAGGTTGGTCTTGCGGCAAATGAGGTTGTCCGCATGGCTGAGGCAATGCCGGAGGGAAGCTATCTGCTGGAGCAGATGGTGCAGGGAACTGTGGTTGAGCTTTTGCTAGGAGTGGTGCGTGATCCGGCGCATGGATTTGTCCTGACGTTGGGTGCGGGTGGTGTGCTGACCGAGCTTTGGCAGGATACGGCGACAGTTCTGGTGCCTGCGCGGGCACAGACGATTGAGGCCGCGTTGCGGTCCTTGCGCATTTGGCCATTAATCGAAGGGTATCGCGGTAAGCCGGGAGCGAAGCTGGCCGCGATTATTGATGCTGTTATGGCGTTACAGGACTACGTCATTGCCAATGCCGACAGTATCAGTGAGGTAGAGATTAACCCGTTGATGTGTACCGCGGATGCGGCCATCGCCGCGGACGCATTGCTGCGTCAAGCTTAAGGAGAGAGAATATGGACCCGATTAAAACCCGTCGCGAGGGCGCGATCCTTGAAGTGACATTGGACCGCCCCAAGGCCAACGCCATTGATCTGGCTACTTCGGTGCAGATGGGCGAGGTATTTGCAGGGTTTCGCGATGATCCCGAGCTGCGTGTGGCGATTATCACTGGCGGTGGTGAGAAGTTCTTTTGCCCCGGTTGGGATTTGAAAGCGGCGGCGGGCGGTGATGCCGTGGATGGCAATTATGGGGTTGGTGGCTTTGGTGGGCTGCAAGAACTGCGTGGATTGAATAAGCCGGTGATCGCTGCGGTGAACGGTATTTGCTGCGGTGGTGGGCTCGAGCTGGCGCTGAGTGCAGATATGATTTTGGCGGCCGACCATGCGACATTTGCGTTGCCCGAAATCCGCTCCGGCACGGTGGCGGATGCGGCCAGTATCAAACTGCCCAAGCGTATTCCTTATCATATCGCAATGGAGCTTTTGCTGACGGGACGTTGGTTTGACGCCGCAGAAGGCAAGGGCTGGGGCTTGATCAACGAGATCATTGCCGGCGACCAGTTGATGGACCGTGCATGGGAATTGGCACGTCTGCTCGCCTCTGGTCCGCCGCTGGTCTATGCGGCGATCAAGGAAGTCGTGCGCGACGCGGAAGACTCCAAATTTCAGGATGCAATGAACCGGATCACCGGGCGACAGTTGGAAAGCGTGGACAAGCTTTATGCATCCGAGGACCAAATGGAAGGTGCACGTGCGTTTGCGGAAAAACGAGATCCTGTGTGGAAGGGCAAATAGTCCATTTGCCAAAGGGCAGCGCGCGCGTTTAACTGCATCATATTATTTTAAAGCAGATTGAAGGACGCGCGCGGCCGATGAATTTATTGTTTGTGCACCAAAACATGCCCGGTCAGTATCGTGAGCTGGTTCAGTGGCTTGCCGCGCAGGGCGGGCATGAGATCTACTTTCTGACGCAGCGCAAAAATCCACCAAAGATCGAGGGTGTCAAAGAACGGGTCTATGCGCCGCATCATGTCCCCAAACAGGGGGCTTACGGGCTTAGCAGGGTGTGGGAAGAAGCCAGCGGTGCGGGCTTTGGCGCGGCTGCGGCGGCCAAGCAGATCGAAAAGGATGAGGGGTTTAAACCGGATCTCATCATCGGGCATGTGGGTTGGGGCGAGCTTACGTTTTTCAAACAGCTTTGGGCGGATGTGCCGATTATCGGCTTTTTCGAGTATTATTACCGTCTGTTCGGTGGACCGGTGAACTTTGACCCCGAAGAGCCGGTGAATGCGCATACGCCGTTTCTGTTGCAGGCCCGCAATGTCATCCCGAGCCTCAATATTACCACTGTGGATCGGGGGTTAAGCCCCACAAAATGGCAGCGCGACTGCTTCCCGTCGCAGATGCATGACAAGATTTACGTGTGTCATGACGGGATACGAACGGATCAGCTTGGATCAGACCCCAAGGCGACGCTTAAACTGGGGCGGATTGATACACCAATCAGATGCGGTGACGAGATCGTCACGTATATGGCGCGCAATCTGGAGCGGATGCGCGGCTTTCATAAATTCATGCGCGCGCTGCCAGATATCTTGGATGCACGGCCGGATGCGCGGGTCTTGATCATTGGTGGCAACGAGACCTCTTATGGCGCGAAAAGCAAACAGCCCGGCGGCTTGCGCGGGGAAATGGAGGCAGAGGTCGGCGACCGTGTGGATTGGAGCCGTGTGCATTTCTTGGGGCAGGTGCCCTATGCCGATTATCAGAAGATCATTCAGATCAGCCGTTGCCATATCTATCTGACGATGCCGTTTGTCCTGTCGTGGTCGTTGCTTGAAACGATGTCGATGGAGGCCACAATTGTTGCGGCTGATGTGGCCCCTGTGCGCGAGGCTATGACGCATGGTGAAACGGGTCTATTGGTTGATTTCCATGATCCACAGGCTTTGGCGCGTCAGGTCATCAAGGTGCTGGAAAAGCCTGAGGATTTTGCCCATCTGGGCCCCGCGGCGCGTCAGCATGTCATCAAAGAGTATGACTTTCTCACGAAATGCCTGCCTGAGCATATTGCCGAGATGAATGCATTGCTGCCTGCGGACAAACAGATCCCTATGCCCGCCTAGGGGTTTGGACGGGCCGGTGGATTAGTTGGTGGCGAGGTTTACCAACGCGAAGGTTGAACCGATGAGGCCTACAACGGCATTCACGCCTGACAGGGGGCTTTCGGTAGCAAGCACCAGATCACCCGAGTTGATAAAGAAGTTGCGTGCTGAAAATAGGCCATCGGAAGTGGTCAGATCGATTGTAAACACGACACGCT
Organism: Sulfitobacter sp.; assembly: GCF_039977885.1. GTDB lineage: Bacteria > Pseudomonadota > Alphaproteobacteria > Rhodobacterales > Rhodobacteraceae > Sulfitobacter. The sequence continues at coordinate 341,735 of NZ_JBDWCI010000020.1, read as the reverse complement.
GCTGGCGTGGGCCGCGTGTGCCTGCGTTCAATGCAGAGGCGGGGTATTCGCGTAGGATCAATACCCCTTTCGGGTTGGCGCGGGATTCATTCACACCTCCCATAATCGAAAGTGCATCAAGCGCCGAAAGTTTGTCGCGGTTAAAGTCGAACTGGCTTTCTGATCCGGCGGAGCCGAGTGTCAGGAAGTAACGCTTGTCTGCCTCGACAATAATCTGGTCTCCACCGCGCAGCCGCGTATTCAGGTTTGAGTCCTCGAAAAGCCGCGCCAGTGACTGCTTGTAGGTCTTGTGACCGCGTACAAGTTTTACTTGGGGGTTGTTCACGCTATCAGGGACGCCGCCTGAGGCAGAAATCGCCGCCAGAACGGAAAAATTCTGATCCGGTAGCTTCACGTTGCCGGGGCTGCTGACGCCACCGATAATATCAACGGAATTTTCGCGACCTTCGGCCATAGACAATTGGACCTGCGCGCCGGGCGCAATGGCTTCGAGCTGGCGCTGAAGGGTTAGACGCGCGTTGTCTGGCGTTCGTTCGGCGACGCGTACTTTGCCGACGTAAGGTACAAAGATGGATCCGGCTTCGGATACACGAATGCCCGAAAGATCGGTGCTGCGTTGGCCGGGGGTGAGCAGCAAAGAGTTTTCGGCACTGTCCCAGATCGTGATGTTGAGGGTATCGCCTGGCTGGATGATTTGCGCGTTTGATCCGTGGCTATGGGGTAGCCAGTCATATTGGCGCTCACCGGCGGTGGGCCATTCGGCAATGCTGGGCAGTAGTGCTTTGGAGACCGTATAGACGGCAAAATCAGCGTCAGGGGCGCTGGCCCCCCGCGTGATTTCGGCCTGAATGGGCGCACCGCGAGGTAACGCGGCACAGGCAGCCACACCCAGACATAGCGCAGCGAGAACAGCGAATTTTGTCAATTTGAACATCGGAATAACTGCTCACCCTTGCCGGAACACCCCTCTGATCAAGCGAATTGAGGGGATATTTGTCGACGCAAGATACTGCATAGGGGGGGGAGGTCAATCTTTGGGTGCTATGTACCGTGTAATTGAGCGCCATGGTGCGGCGATTATGCCCCCTTCGTGTGGTGACAAAGTTGCACAGTGGCTATGGCCAAGATAAAGACACTATGCGCGCAGATAAAGCACGTGGCACGATTACAGGCTGGCATGCCTTTGGATTACTGTTCTGATTGACTGAAGGAGACTGCCTGTAATGACATGGCGAAAGCGATTGTTCGATTTGTTTTTCGCCAGTTTGCTGGTTGTCATTCTGGGGCCGGTTATCCTGTTTCTGGTGATCTATATCTTGCTTAAGCAGGGGCGCCCCCTGTTCTATGTTGCAGAGCGGATGAAGACCCCGGATGAGCCTTTTGGCCTGATCAAATTCCGCACAATGACGGTTGTGGATCAGGATCAGGGTGTTTCAGGTGCGCATAAGGCATCGCGGGTGACACCTGTGGGAGCCAGATTGCGGTCCAAGCGGCTTGATGAGTTTCCCCAGCTTTGGAATATCCTGAAGGGGGACCTGTCATTTGTCGGGCCGCGACCGCCCTTGCGCGAATATGTCGAACGGTTCCCGCACATCTATGACGAGGTCCTCAAATCCCGTCCCGGGGTGACGGGGTTGGCGACAATCCGTTTTCATAAACATGAGGACAGGTTGCTGCGCCGCTGTAAAACTGCAGAGCAAACCGATGATGTTTATTGCCGGATTTGCGTGCCGCGTAAAGCCAGACTGGACTTGATCTATCAGCGCAATCAATCAACCTGTTATGATTTTGATCTGGTGTTTCAAACGATCGGCAATCTATTCCGCCGATAACGCCGTCTGGCCAGAGCTTTTCGGATAAAGTCATCTAATGTATGAATTCTCGTTAGAGTGCTTTATGTTACTATTCTATAGAGCCTTTGGGCCGGATTCAGGCAGGCGGTTTTCTATGCCGAAAACCCGATGCAAAATGTAAAATGGATCAGATAATGCTGAGCTGGATCAAATCGCTTTCTAAATCGAGCAAGCGCGCAATCATGCTGTTGTTGGATGGGGTTATCGTTCTGGCAGCCCTTCTGCTGGCGTTTTCGGCGTTGGACCTACCCGGTGGCCTGTGGGAAAATATCAGTAGTTACATGCTATTGCTGCCGTACATCCTGCTTTTGGCTGTGGGTATCTCGATCTGGTTCGGCATCGATCACATTCAGGTAAGTGGCTATGACGGCGGGTCCATTGGTCTGACTGCTGTGCATGCGATCTTGCTTACAATCGCTTCGATTGTTTTTTCCGACATTGCCGGATTGGGCCTGCCCTTGGGTTTGCACATGGTGTTCGGCGCGATTTTCTTTTGCGGTGCTGTAGCGGCGCGTGCAGTGCTTTTGCAGGTTGTATTGGCAGTATACCGCCGAGGAAGCGACCGGACCCGTGTATTGATTTATGGCGCAGGCGCGACGGGGTCGCAGCTGGTGTCTGCACTGCGGGGCCATGAGGCGATTGAGGCGGTTGCATTTGTTGACGACAACAAGGGCTTGCAAGGATTGCGCGTGCAGCGCCTGCCTGTCTATCCGGCAATCCATATTGCCGAAGTCGCTGCGACAATGAAGATTGATCGTGTGTTGCTGGCGGTGCCATCATTGAGCCGCCCCAAACAGATACAGATCGGGCGCAAGCTTCAGAAGATGGGGCTTGAGGTCCAGACCCTACCGTCATTTGCGCAACTGATCGGCAAGGATGCACTGCTGGATAAGCTGACACCGGTTAACGCTCGCAGCTTTTTGGGCCGCGATGAGGTCGCGCGGCCGTTGGGCAAGGCGAGTGCCTGTTACGAGGGTAAGACAGTTCTGATTTCCGGCGCGGGAGGCTCTATCGGGTCCGAGCTGTGCCGTCAGGTGATCGAGTGCCGTCCGGCCAAGTTGATCCTGTTCGAGTTGAGCGAGCTGGGTCTGTATAACATCGACATGGAGTTGCGCCAGACGATCGAACAGGAGCAGCTGAAAATCGAGCTGGTGCCGGTTCTGGGGTCGATTACGGATGCCCGTCAGGTTCGCAAGCTGTTGGTGGATCACGGTGTTCAGATTGTCTTGCATGCGGCTGCTTACAAGCATGTGCCGATTGTGGAGGCCAATCCGCTGACAGGGTTGGTCAACAATGTCTTTGGTACGCAGACGCTCGCCATGCAGGCGGCCAAAGCCGGTGTGGAGCGGTTCATGCTGATTTCGTCAGATAAGGCCGTGCGACCTACCAATGTGATGGGGGCTTCAAAACGGCTGGCTGAACTTGTGGTGCAGGATCTTGCCAAACGTCCGGGCGGTACGGTTTTCTCCATGGTGCGCTTTGGCAATGTTCTGGGGTCGTCGGGTTCGGTCGTGCCGCTGTTTCAGGAACAGCTGCGCCGTGGCGGCCCTTTGACAGTCACGGACAAAGGCGTCGAACGGTATTTTATGACCGTGCAAGAAGCGGTGCAGCTGGTGTTGCAGGCCAATGCCATCAGTCGAGGCGGAGAGGTTTTCGTTCTGGATATGGGGCAGCCGGTCCCGATCTTTTCACTGGCGCGTCAAGTGATCGAAAGCGCTGGTTATACCGTTCGGGATGAAAGCAACCCTGACGGCGACATTGAAATCCAGATCACGGGCCTGCGCCCTGGGGAGAAAATGTCCGAAGAGCTGACTTTGTCGAATGACCTGATTGGCACACGCAACCCCAAGGTGTTTATGGCGCAGGAAGAAGGGCTGTCGCAGATCGAGATTGCCTCGGCGTTGCGCGGGCTGCGCGAAGCATTTGTGGCAAGCGATGAAGGAATGGCCCGTGACGTTGTGCGGCGCTGGGTTGAGGGATATCAGACCTGCATAGATAAGGCTGATGCGTCCTGATCAAGGGCGCAGAATTGTCACGCTACCTGCCAATCTGGCGCGGCGGCTGTGGCTTTCGTTGTGTCATCATGTAGTGGCATGCATTAGTATTGCAAAATAGCGTCGAGCAGAGAGCATTTGATGATCCGATCTATCGCGAGAAAAGCAAAATACGCAGCCCTTTCAGGGGCCGTCGTAGTGGTTCCTCATGCTGTTACGGCCCAGAGTGCTGATGGCATTTTTGAACGACCCGATCGCCCGACGCTTAACTTTTACGGTGTGCCCGGTCTGATTGATTTGCCCTCAGCCGAGGCTTTGCCTGACGGGCAGGTTGCTGTGGGTGTGTCATACTTTGGCGGTATTACCCGCACGACGCTGACGTTTCAGGCGACTCCGCGCATTCAGGCCAGTTTCCGTTATTCGGCGCTTGAAGATCTGAATTTGGCGGGGTTCAGCACCTTCCGCGACCGCAGTTTCGATGTGCGGTTTTTGGTAAACAAAGAAAGCCTGTATCTGCCGGCAGTGACCGTTGGTCTGCAGGATATTGCGGGTACCGGCATTTTCTCGGGCGAGTTTATCGCAGCAACAAAGACATTCGAGGGCGGTCGCATTCCGGGCCGGATCAAGGCGACTGCCGGCTTGGGCTGGGGGCGTCTAGGCAGTTCGGGCAGCATTGGATCGCCTTTCGGTGCCAGAACAGCCTCATTTGACCCGGGCGATACCGGCGGGGAGCTTTCGACAAGCCAGTGGTTCCGTGGGGAAGCGGCACCTTTTGCCGGTGTTGAGTGGAATGTGAATGATAAATTCGGCCTCAAGGTCGAATATAGCTCTGATGCCTATACGCTTGAAACCAGCAGCGGAGTGTTCGACCGGGAGTCGCGCTTTAACTTCGGGGCTGAATACCAGATTTCCGACAGTGTCCGGCTTGGTGGGTATTATCTGTATGGGTCCGAATTGGGGGTAAACCTACAGATCCAGCTCAATCCGAAGCGGCCGGTTTCGCCTTTGCGTATTCCAGCACCACGTCCCTATTTTATCCGCCCCAGCCGCAGTGCGGATCCCGAGGCTTATTCGACCGAGTGGGCAGCATCGGAGGCCGAGGCAAGCGTTCAGGTACGCGACGCGCTTGTGCCGTTGCTTGAGGCTGAGGGGCTGACCCTGATCGAAACACATACGACCGCCTCTGAAACCGAGGTCCGTTTTAGCAATGAGCGGTATCTGGCGACGTCGATCGCCGTGGGTCGGGTTGCGCGCGTCATGGCACGCTTGTTGCCGGACTCGGTCGAAACATTCCGCATTGTACCGGTCAAAAACGGTTTGGCGCAATCGGCTGTGGTTTTCCGTCGCTCTGATCTGGAAGCATTGGAAGTCTCTCCTGCGGGGCCCGATGCGTTGCTGGCTGTGACCGGCTTTAGCGACGCAACGCCGACGCTTGCGGGGGGGGGCCACAACGAGGCCACCTATAACAAGTTCAACTGGTCTATCGGGCCTTATCTGGCGCGCAGGTTCTTTGATCCGAACGAACCTATCCGCGTGGATGCCGGCCTGTCGTTATCGGCCTCTTATGAGCCAGCACCGGGGTGGAAGGTTGCGGGCACAATCCGCCACCGCCTCACCGGCAATATCGAGGATGCTCTGGAGGATTCAGGGTCGGCGCTGCCGCGTGTGCGTACCTCGCAGCTTGATTATGAACGCGGCGGTGCGACTTTCATCCCCGAACTTTATGGGAGCCGTCAGTGGAAGCTGTCGCCGGATGTGTACGCGCGTGTGACCGCGGGTTATTTGGAGCGGATATTTGGCGGGGTGTCGACCGAGGTTTTGTGGAAACCGTCGACAAGCCGACTGGCTTTAGGGGTTGAGGCCAACTATGTCCAGCAGCGCGATTTTGACGATATTCTGGGCTTTCAGGATTATGATGTCGCGACGGGACATGCTTCGGCTTATTATGAATTCAACAACGGCTACCTAGGCCAGTTGGACGTCGGGCGTTATCTGGCGGGCGACTATGGCGCGACGGTTACGCTTGAGCGTGAATTTGCAAATGGCTGGCGTGTTGGCGGCTTCTTCACGTTGACGGATGTTTCTTCGGAAGACTTCGGTGAAGGCTCTTTTGACAAAGGGATCAAACTTACGGTGCCTGTGAATTGGCTATTGGGGAACCCTGACAACCGGGTGCGCTCTACCACCATTCGGCCGGTGCAGCGTGATGGTGGCGCACGGTTGAATGTACCGGGGCGTTTGTATGAACAGGTGCGCTCTGGCCACCGCACACGGTTGAGTGAAAATTGGTCCGGAGTATGGGAATGAGACGGATGTGGAAGCGCGGATTTGGTGCTGCACTGGTTGCGGCTTTGCTTTCTGCGTGTAGTTCGGACAATGCCGGTGGGCCAAGCCTGCCGCTTGTACTTGCAGGTTCGGCCAAAGATATTGTGACTTCGCGGGATCGTGGCGTATTGCCTAAAACCGTTGTTTCGCAAGCCGATTATGCCAAGATCACAGTGCCACTGCTTCAGGTGAACCCCGAGCTTAGGGGGGGGAGCGATTTCTTGCAGCGCGTGGCTGTACGCAACGATTCGGCGCCGGGCACGGTGGAGATTTGGGAATCGTCCGATAAGGCGCAGGTCTTTCTGCGTGACGGCATTGTTGTCGGTTCGCGCGGTATCGGGGGTGACATAATTGCTGCAGGTGCAAACGCCACGCTCAGCGCGCTGAAACGGCAGGGCAAGGGTAGCGGTTTGCGCGAATTTATCGTGTCCGACGGCGATGTCACCACGACGAAATATAAATTCCGGTGCGATGTCGAAAATTTGGGGGCGGAAAGAATTTCCGTTGCAAGTCAGGCATTTGACACGATCCATATGCAAGAAACCTGCACGGTTGAGGGGCCTGAACTTAGGGTTGTTCGCAATGATTATTGGGTGCAGCAACCGTCGGGTTTTGTCCGGAAGTCGCGCCAATGGATGGGGCCGCGTGTCGGGTATTTCGAGTTGCTTGCGCTGAAAAGTTGAGCAGCCGTGCAACAGTTGGCGGGAAGTTGCTAATATCCTAGGCATAAAAACAGATGGGATGTTGTGATAATTTCCGAATTCAGCTATTTCAGTCGTAAAGGGTGGTGCAACCGCTCGTCGAATTAAATCAATCAGGATGTATAACATGTTTAAGACTATCTCCGCAGCAGTAGCCGTATCTTTGATGGCGACCGCTTCTTTTGCCGGTTCGCTGAACACAGATTTCGAACAAGAGCCTGAGCAAAAGCCAGCCTTCGTTCCAACCGGTTCCGGTATCGGTGCACCTGCCGTTATCGGTGGTTTGCTGGCAGCTGGCGCTGTTATCGCAATCGTTGCAAGCGACGACGACGATTCGTCCTCCACAACGACAACAGTTTCCGACTAAGATTTACGCATCGCGCGTTTTGGCGGCCTCTCCTATCGGAGGGGCCGTTTTCTTTTGTAAGGTAGCATTTGCTAGCGACGGATAGGTGTATGGACAAACGGTTGCTTTCAATTGGTCACGGCTATAGTGTGCGGGCGCTTGCTGCGCGGCTGGTGCCTGAGGGCTGGCACATTGTTGGCACAACCCGCAGCGAGGAAAAGCTGGCCCAGATTGCCGCGACAGGGGTTGAGCCACTGCTGTGGCCGGGTAACGACATTACCCCGCTCATTCAGGAATTTCCTAATATCCTTATCTCTGCTGGCCCGGGGCCGGATGGTGATCCTGTTCTCGCTCATCTGTGCGATGCGTTCAGGCAGGCTGCGCCGACAATGCGTTGGCTTGGATATCTTTCCACGACAGGTGTTTATGGCGACCATCAAGGCGCTTGGGTGGATGAACAGACGCCGCTATCACCCAGCACTAAACGAGGGGCCGCACGCGTCGTCGCAGAGGCGGCATGGCAGGCCATCCCCGATCTTCCGCTGCATATCTTCCGACTTGCCGGTATTTACGGGCCTGAGCGTGGCCCCTTTGCGAAAGTCCGCAATGGAACGGCGCGGCGGATCATTAAGGAAGGGCAAGTCTTTAGTCGCATTCACGTCGAGGACATTGCCTTGGGGCTTGAGCTGTCGCTGGAGCGCCCCATGGCAGGTGCGGTTTTCAATATGTGCGACGATAATCCGGCCCCGCCGGAAGACGTAATCGGCCATGCGGCAGAACTGTTGGGGATGCCTGTCCCGCCGGCGATCGCTTTTGACCAAGCGGATATGACGCCCATGGCCCGCAGCTTTTATGCCGAAAGCAAGCGGGTGCGGAACGATCATATCAAACAGGCATTAGGGTGGTCGCCAATTTACCCTGACTACCGCACAGGGCTTGCCGCGATGCTGGCCAAGCTACGCTGATTATAAGTCTGACCAGCGCGATAGCGGCCTGAGTGGTGTGATTTCGTTGCTTATCGGGTCAGCTGTGGAATGGGGGTTTCGCGTCTTGTCCTTGTGTCAGGCGCACGCCATATAACCTCAATCAAACTGGAGCGTTTATGACTTTCACCCAAAAGCTTACCCATTTCATGGAATCCGCTCGCGTGCGGAATACAGTCCTTGCCGTGATCCTGTTCAATGCGGTGATTTTGGGGATTGAAACGTCTGAGCCGATCATGGCGCGGGCTGGTGGTCTGATCGTATTGTTGGACCGGCTATGTCTGGCGGTTTTTGTGATTGAGCTATTGGCCAAACTGATCGCTTACCGCGCGCGGTTCTTTCGCGACGGGTGGAACATTTTCGATTTTGTGATTGTGGGCATTTCCCTGGTTCCCGCAGCACAGGGGTTCTCTGCGCTGCGGGCGCTGCGCATCCTGCGGGTGTTGCGGATTATTTCGGCGGCACCAAACTTGCGCCGTGTGGTTGAGGGGTTTGTCACCGCGTTGCCCGGTATGGCATCGGTGTTTTTGCTGATGGCGTTGATTTTCTATATCGCTGCGGTGATGGCGACTAAACTGTTTGGCGATGCCTTTCCCGAGTGGTTTGGCACGCTGGGGGCGTCCGGCTACTCGCTGTTTCAGATCATGACATTAGAGAGCTGGTCCATGGGCATCGTGCGGCCCGTGATGGAGGTATATCCGCAGGCGTGGATGTTCTTTTTGCCCTTTATCATGGTCACGACCTTTGCGGTGGTGAACCTGTTGGTGGGCCTGATTGTGAACTCCATGCAGGACGCGCACCAAGAGGAATCAGTGGCCAGCACCGATGCTTACCGCGCAGGTGTTGAAGATAAGCTCGAAGCGTTGGAGGCAAAGATAGACCAGTTGATTGCCGCGAAAAAAGATTAGGCGCTTTGCGCGCCGATGCTGGTGATGCCGAGGGTGCCTAGGACTTTTTCCACGATCTGTTCGGCATTCATGCCGGCAACAGCATACATGTCCGCTGGGCTTGCCTGATCAATAAAAATATCAGGCAATACCATTGAGCGGAATTTGAGCCCTTTATCAAACACGCCTTCTTCCGCCAAAAGCTGCGCCACGTGGCTGCCGAAACCGCCTGTGGCACCTTCTTCGACGGTGATAAGTACCTCGTGTTCGCGGGCAAGTGTCAGGATCATCTCACGGTCCAGCGGCTTGGCAAAACGGGCATCGGCAATAGTAGGGGTGATCCCCTTTGCGCTTAGCGTCTCGGCTGCCTTCTCTACTTCCTCAAGTCGGGTGCCAAAAGATAGCAGCGCCACTTGCTTGCCCTGCGCGATCATCCGGCCCTTGCCAATCTCAAGCGGGATGCCGCGTTCTGGCATATCGACCCCGCGCCCTTCGCCGCGCGGAAAGCGGAAGGCGATCGGGCCATCGTCATAAGCGGCAGCGGTGACCACCATGTGCTTGAGCTCTGCCTCATCAGCAGCGGCCATCACAACGAAATCGGGCAGATTGGCGAGGAAGGCCACATCAAAGGATCCCGCATGGGTCGCGCCGTCAGCACCAACAAGCCCTGCACGGTCGATGGCAAAGCGCACAGGCAGGCGCTGGATCGCAACATCATGCACGACCTGGTCATAACCGCGCTGCAAAAAGGTCGAATACATCGCGCAAAAGGGTTTCATTCCTCCGGCAGCAAGCGCGGCAGAAAAGGTCACGCCGTGCTGTTCGGCAATACCTACGTCGAAGCAGCGCGAGGGATGGCGCTCCAGAAACCGGTTCAACCCGGTGCCGTCCGGCATAGCGGCGGTCACGGCACAGATCTTGTCATCCTCACCTGCCAGATCCAGCAGGGTCTGTGCAAAAACGTTGGTATAGCTGGGCGCGTTGCTGGGGGCCTTTTTCTGCTCGCCGGTGATGACGTTGAATTTGCCCGTGGCGTGCCCTTTATCCAGCGCATTCTCGGCGGGACCATACCCTTTGCCCTTTTGCGTCATGACGTGGATCAGGATTGGCCCCGTTGCGCGGGCCTTGACCGTACGCAGCACCGGCAGCAGTTGATCCATATCGTGCCCGTCAATGGGGCCGAGATAGCTAAAGCCCAGCTGTTCGAACAGGGTGCCGCCAACGGTGAGGCCTTTCAGCATATCCTTGGCGCGCTTGGCCCCTTCGCGGAAAGGGTAGGGCAGCAAGCTCACCGCACCTTTGGCCGCGGTTTTGAATTCCTGAAACGGTTCTTCAGCATAAAGGCGGCTCAGATAAGCAGACATGGCCCCCACTGGTGGCGCAATGCTCATCTCGTTGTCGTTGAGAATCACGATCATGCGCTTCTTCAGGTGGCCCGCGTTGTTCATCGCCTCATAGGCCATACCTGCGGACATGGACCCGTCACCGATTACGGCAATCGCATCACCCAACCCCTCAGGCACCACGCCGCCCAGATCACGGGCCACAGCAAAGCCGAGGGCAGCAGAAATAGAGGTCGAGCTGTGGGCGGCTCCAAAAGGATCATAGGCGCTTTCACTGCGCTTGGTGAAGCCGCTCAGCCCGTTTTCCATGCGCAGGGTGCGAATGCGGTCGCGCCGCTCTGTCAGGATCTTATGCGGATAGCATTGGTGGCCTACGTCCCAGATGAGTTTGTCGCGGGGTGTGTCAAAAACCGCATGCAGCGCTACCGTCAGCTCAACCACACCAAGGCCGGCCCCCAAATGCCCACCGGTGACAGAGACAGCCGAAATCGTCTCGGCACGCACTTCATCGGCCAGCTGTGTCAGTTCGCGATCAGACAGGGATTTCATATCCGCAGGGCGCGTGATCCGATCAAGCAACGGTGTCTGGGGCGTGTCGGTCATATCATTGTTCCTAGTTTTTGCGCGCGATCACAAATCGTGCCGCTGCGCGCAATGTATCGGCGTCTTGGCCATAGCCGGAAAGTACATCGCAGGCTGCTTCTACCAATGTTTGTGCTTCCGCTTTAGCCCCATCAAGACCAAGCAGCGAAACGAATGTGGCCTTGCCCGCAACGGCATCCTTGCCTACGGCTTTGCCAACAGTAGCCTCATCACCTTCGACATCCAGAATATCGTCCGCAATCTGAAAGGCGAGGCCAAGCTTGCGGGCGTACTGCCCCAATGCGTCCGTATCGGCCTGCGCCATGCGGGGGCCCGCTGTGGCTGCCCATTCGATCAGCGCGCCGGTCTTGCCTGCCTGAAGGGTCGTGATCTGTTCCAGTGTCAGAGGGGCATCCGATGTCTCCGCTGCTATATCCAGCGCTTGCCCGCCAACCATACCGGCCACACCAGAGGCGCGCGCAAGGGTCTGCACCAGCTCAAGCCGTGCAGCATCAGGGCATTCTGTTCGGCTCACCAGTTCAAATGCCAGCGTCTGAAGAGCATCCCCTGCCAAAACGGCGGTGGCTTCGTCCCATTTGCAGTGCACCGTGGGCTGCCCGCGCCGCAGGTCGTCATCATCCATGCACGGCAAATCGTCATGTACGAGAGAATAAGCATGCAGTGCCTCGATCGCTGCGGCGGCGGGGGCGGTTTGTGCGGCTCCTATGCCATGCAAACGCGCGCTTTCGAGCACCAAAAAGGCGCGCAGGCCCTTGCCGCCCGTTGTAGCATAGATCATCGCGTCGCGGATCGGACCATCAGTGCCCTCAAGGCTACCGGCGATCTGCGTTGTTGCCAACGCACCAGCCTCTCTGAGCGCTTGGGCAAACCGGCTCATGGCTACTGCCCTTCGACGGGTTTCAATCCGGAGGGGTTGCCTTCACCGTCCAACGTAATCGCGGCGACCTTTTCTTCGGCTTCCTTGAGCTTTTTCTCACAGCGCGCCTTCAACAAGGCTCCGCGCTCATACAAAACAATGCTTTCATCCAGCGCTACATCACCGCGCTCCAGCTTGCTCAGAACAGTTTCCAGTTCCGCCATTGCCGCTTCAAAGCTCATCTCGTCCACTGGTGTCTGGGTCATTGCAGTCTCTCTTATATTCGTTGGGCCGAACCATACCGCCCGAAGAACACTAACGCCAGCAATGGGCCCGCCGCGCGCCTATTTTTTCTAGCCAAAAATACTCCGGGGGGCTCGCCCGAAAGGGCGAGGGGGGCTGGCCCCCCAACACGGTCCCGAAAATGCCCTTAGTCAGGAGCCAGCATATAGCCTGCGCCACGCACGGTCTGCAAATAGCGCGGCTGCTTGGGATCCGCTTCGATCTTGCGGCGCAGACGTGTAATTTGCACGTCCACGGCGCGTTCCTGCGCCTGACCGCGATCCCGACCCAGCTCTTCTACCAGTTTTGAGCGGCTCAGCGGCTCACCCGGCTTGGCCGAGAATATCTTCATCAGCTGGATTTCGGTGGCAGTCAGACGCACCAGTTCTTCCCCCTGCCACATCTCGCCGCGTTCCATGTCATAGCGGATTGGGCCGAGCGATAGAACCTTGGGGGCAGATTCTTCGGGCAGTGCATCTGGCATGCGGCGTAAAATGGCATTGATCCGCAGCAACAACTCTTTGGGCTCGAAAGGTTTCGCGAGGTAGTCATCCGCACCGGCCTCAAGCCCTTCGATACGGTTTCCTGTTTCGCCTTTTGCAGTCAACAACAGGATCGGGGTTGTTAGCGTTTCACGCAAAGACCGTGTGAGGCTGACGCCATCCTCACCGGGCATCATCACATCCATGATTAGCATGTCGAATTCCAACCCTGACAAAACGCGCCGCGCGTGGGCTGCATCGCGTGCCGAGGTGACAAGGAATCCCTGACGCATCAAGAATTTTTGCAGCAGGGTCCGGATACGTTCGTCATCATCAACGATAAGCAGGTGTGCATCATTGGCGCTCATGTTCCGGTATCCTTTAGTCGATTGTAGCTGTTGCGCATCTCGCCATCCATCATTGCTTCTAGCACGGTGCGAAAGCCAGCAACAGCATCTGGTCCAGCGTCGCGGTAGGCGGCGCGCATACGCGCGCGTTGGGCATCGGACAGTGTTTGCTCCAACGTTCGGCCTTCCTGTGTCAGGTTAAGATGGCGCTCACGTTTGTCTTGTCTGCCAACAGCGCTTTGGACAAGGCCATCGGCAATCAGCGTGCGCAAGACACGGTTAAGTGATTGTTTGGTCACCCCAAGGATATTGAGCAGATTGTTTACAGTGGTTCCTGGTGCGCGGCCGATAAAGTGCAGCGCGCGGTGGTGGGCGCGGCCATAGGCGAGATCGGATAGAATCCGGTCAGGATCAGCAGTGAACCCGCGATAGGCAAAAAACATGGCCTCGATCCCCTGCCGCAACTGTTCATCCGTGAGAAACAGCAAAGCCTCCCCGCTATGGGAGCTTGATCCGCGCCTGTCCATAAATGTCTCCCCAAGGTAGATCCGACGCGCAGCTTATGTCAGTGTTGTTGACACTCCAACCCCGAAAGGCTACGCCAAGCCAAGTTTTGCGTAACTATATGTCGGCAAGGTTCGATTTGGCGCAATAATTGATAATAAATCTTGATCTTTGAAGGGGAACGCAATGGCTGGTGGATATGACGATCGGGATGGGCACATCTGGATGGACGGCAAGATGGTCCCATGGCGCGATGCGAACGTGCATGTGCTGACCCATGCCATGCATTATGCCTCGTCAGTGTTTGAAGGTGAGCGGGCCTATAATGGTAAGATTTTCAAAAGCCGTGAGCATTCGGAGCGCCTGAAACGCTCGGCCGAGATGGTCGATTTCGAAATTCCTTACTCCATTGATGAGCTTGAGGCTGCAAAGGCGGAAGTGCTCAAAGCGTCGGGCCTGTCTGATGCCTATGTGCGTCCGATCGCATGGCGCGGAGTAGGCGAAGACATGGGTGTTGCTGCCCAAAAGAACCCCGTGCGTGTTGCTATCGCCGCATGGGCGTGGGGTGCGTATTACGGTGATGCCAAAATGAAGGGTGCCAAGCTCGACATTTCCAAATGGAAGCGTCCGTCGCCCGAGACGATCCCTTGCCATGCAAAGGCGGCGGGTCTGTATATGATCTGCACCATGTCCAAACATGCGGCAGAGGCCAAAGGCTGTTCGGACGCGATGATGTTTGATCACCGTGGCTATGTGGCTGAAGCCACCGGCGCGAACCTGTTTTTCGTGAAAAACGGTGAGGTTCACACGCCAGACCCTGATTGCTTCCTCAACGGGATCACCCGTCAGACTGTCATCGGCATGCTGCGCGAAAAAGGCTTCACGGTGCATGAGCGGCACATCATGCCCGAAGAGCTGGAAGGTTTCGAGCAATGCTGGCTCACCGGGACAGCTGCCGAAGTGACGCCTGTTGGCCAGATTGGTGAGTATAACTTTGAAGTTGGTGCCATGACCCGCGATATCGCGGAAGCCTACGAAAAGCTGGTCCGCGCCTGATCGCGCTACTTTAGTTTCGCCGCCAGCCAAAGCGCAGCTTTGGCTGGCGGCGTAGCGAGGCCGGAGGCCTCGCAAATCCTCTGTCAGCAGCCTTCAAAAATCGACGCCGCGCTGGGCTTTGATCCCTGCTTTGAACGGGTGTTTCACTTCGGTCATTTCGGTCACCAGATCGGCATATTCGCATAGCTCGGGTTTAGCATCGCGGCCTGTCAGGATCACGCCGGTGCGTTTGTCGCGTGCATCTAGCCCTGCAATGACATCTTCAGCAGACAGATAGTCATAGCGCATGGCGATGTTGATTTCATCCATAACGATAAGATCATATTCGCCGCTTTCCATCATCTCGCGCCCTTTGGCAAAGGCGGCTTGCGCGGCGGCGATGTCGCGGTCTTTATCCTGCGTGTCCCATGTGAAACCTTCGCCCATGGTGTGCCATGTGACCTCGCCCAGACGGTCAAAAAACTGCCGCTCGCCGGTTTTCCATTTACCTTTGATGAACTGGACCACGCCTACCTTCTGCTTCCAGCCCAAGGCGCGCACGATGACTCCGAAGGCAGAAGAAGATTTGCCCTTACCAGCGCCAGTATGCACCAGCACCAGACCCTTTTCGGGGTCTTTCAGCTCGGACACTTTTTTGCGCTGGGTGGCTTGGCGTTCTTGCATCTTTTGTTTGTGATCGTCTGACATGGGGTGTCCTTAGTTTGGAGTGCCGGAGGGCGCGATGCTTGGCTTTGATTTGCTGCGGTCCAGCCCAAGCTGGCGTTCACGCCATATGATCAGCACGCCACCTGCAATGACAAGGGCGGCACCGATCAAAATTGTGGGGGTGGGGACTTCGCCAAAGATAAAATAGCCGATGATGGTGGCGAAAATCATTGATGAATAATCGAAGGGTGCCAGCATCGAGGCGGTGCCAAAGCGGTAGGATGAGGTGACCATGATCTGTGCGCTGCCGCCCACCAGCCCGGCACAGACAAGAAACGCCAAAACGGTAAGGCTTGGCCAGGTCCACGTCAGCTCGCTATGTGGGATCAACCACCCGAGCGGCAGGCTAAGCAGTGACACCAGCGTCGCGGTGAGCGAGAAGTAAAAGACAATCGCCGAGGTGGAATCAGTTTGCACCAAACGGCGGACATGCACCTGCACCAAGCCCCGCAGCATAGAGGCCCCAAGTGTTAGCAGCGCACCGATCATTGCGGCGTATGAGTAGCTTTGCCCAAACGTCAAACGCGGTGCAAGAACGATGATAACGCCAATCAAGCCCAAAGCGACCGCCGACACACGTACAATGCGGACGCGCTCTCCCAGCAGGATCGCGGCAAAGATCACGGTGAACATCGGGGTGGCATAGCCGATGGCCGTAGCTTCGGGCAGCGGCAGCAGCGCCAGCCCCGAAAAGGTCAGCGCCATCGCCGTGGTCCCGATCAGCCCGCGCCAGACATGGCCCATAATGTTGTTGGCCTTGAACCCGTCGTGCAGGTGCCCCTGTTGCCACAGCCACAGCACGATGATCGGCAGGGCAAAGGAGGAGCGGAAAAACACGGCCTGACCGGGCGGGACGCCTTCGGAGGCGAGTTTGATCAGCGCGGCCATGACCATAAACAGGAACACCGCTCCTGTCTTGAGCGCGATGGCAACACCGGGGCGGTTTTGAGTGCGGGAAGTTTCCATGGCCTAAGCCCGCCCTTGGGCGCAAGCTGCCCTGCTGTGGGGGGCATGTCGGTGTTTGGAAAGTCCCGCCATGCTACCCTATGATACCTCGGTTTTCGCCGATCTGACCACGGTGCAGTAGTAGGTGATCAAGGAGCACACAGGCCATCATCGCTTCGCCCACGGGCACCGCGCGGATGCCAACGCAGGGGTCGTGGCGGCCTTTGGTGATAATTTCGGTCTGCTCGCCCGTTTTGGTGATCGTCTGGCGTGTGGTGAGGATGGATGAGGTCGGCTTGACCGCAAAGCGTACAACGATGTCCTGTCCTGTGCTGATCCCGCCAAGGATGCCACCGGCATGGTTGGAGGAATAGCGCGGCTGGCCGTCTTCCCCCATAAAGATTTCATCGGCGTTGAGCTCACCGGTCAGCATTGCGGCAGACATGCCTTCGCCAATCTCGACGCCTTTGACGGCATTGATGCTCATCATGGCGGCGGCCAGATCGGTGTCGAGTTTTCCGTACACCGGCGCGCCGATACCTGCGGGCACGTTGCGCGCGGTCACCTCGATGATCGCACCAACCGAGGAGCCGGATTTGCGCAACCCGTCAAGGTATTCGGCCCAGTCAGCGGCGGCTTTGGCATCGGGCACCCAAAACGGGTTTTGCTCGATCTGGTCCATGTCGCGCACGTCGGTTTTATGGGTGCCCATCTGGACCATATAGCCGGTGATCTCGATATTTGGTGCAATCGCCTTGATTGCTTCGCGGGCCAACCCGCCTGCGGCAACGCGCGCGGCAGTTTCGCGCGCTGAGGATCGCCCGCCACCGCGATAGTCGCGGATGCCGTATTTCTGGAAATAGGTGATGTCGGCATGGCCGGGGCGGAATTTTTCTTTGATGTCGCCGTAGTCTTTTGAGCGCTGATCGGTGTTCTCGATCATCAGCTGGATTGGCGTGCCGGTTGTGACGCCCTCAAAGGTGCCCGACAAGATACGCACCTCATCCGCCTCGCGGCGCTGGGTGGTGTATTTATTCTGCCCCGGTTTGCGTTTGTCGAGCCAGTGCTGAATCATCGCCTCGTCAATCGCGACACCCGGAGGGCAGCCGTCGACGGTTGCGCCCAAAGCGGGCCCGTGGCTTTCGCCCCATGTGGTGACGCGGAAAAGATGGCCAAAACTGTTGATCGACATGCGCAGGTCTCCTTTGCCTTCTGCCATATCGGGGGTGGACCGGTGTCTCAAGGGGTTTTGGCTTGCCAAACTGTAAAGGCGCTCATAGGAGTTTGTATACCTCGGGGTGCCAGTGGCTGAGATGTACATCCGTACAGACCCGTAGAACCTGAACCGGTTAACACCGGCGGAGGGAAGGTCTGGATACTAACTCCCGCACCTCTCATCGCCGCAATTTGGAGGATGCTATGAAGTATCTCACGTTTGCGACTGCAACATTGGCAGCTTCGGCTGCTTGGGCCGAGACACCTGAACTGACCGTTTTCACTTACGACAGTTTTGTGAGCGATTGGGGTCCGGGCCCTGCGATTGAAAAAGCGTTTGAGGAAACCTGCGGGTGTGATCTCAAGTTGGTTGGAATGGGCGATGGCGCGGCATTGCTTGCGCGGCTTAAGCTCGAAGGGGCACGCTCTGACGCGGATGTGGTGATGGGGTTGGATACCTCACTGATCGCGGCGGCCAAGGACACAGGGTTGTTCAAAGAAACAGCGGTGAGCGCCGAGTACACGCTGCCTGTGACATGGGCTGATCCGGTATTCGCGCCCTATGATTGGGGTTACTTCGCCTTTGTTCACAACAAAGACCTAAGCGCGCCTGCCAATTTCAAAGCATTGGGCGAGAGCGATCTGAAGATCGTGATTCAAGATCCGCGGTCTTCCACGCCCGGTCTGGGCCTGTTGATGTGGGTGAAAGCCGCCTACGGGGAGGAGGCCCCTGCAATTTGGGAGGCCTTGGCCGATAATGTGGTCACCGTGACCAAAGGGTGGTCTGAGGCCTATGGCCTGTTTCTGGAAGGCGAGGCGGATATGGTGCTGAGCTATACCACGTCCCCTGCATATCATTTGATCGCAGAAGAGGACGACAGCAAAACCGCCGCCGCCTTTGACGAAGGGCACTACATGCAGATCGAGGTCGCAGGCGTGCTGGAAGGGTCAGACCAGCCCGAGTTGGCAGAGGCATTTGTGAAGTTCATGGTGTCGGATGCCGCACAGGCAATTTTGCCGACCACGAATTGGATGTATCCGGCTGTGACCCCTGAGGCGGGTCTGCCTGCAGGGTTCGAGACACTTATTGTGCCTGAAAAGGCGCTGTTGGTGCCATCGGATGAGGTTGGACCTCTGCGTGAGGAAGCGTTGAGCGAATGGCTCGGCGCCTTGTCCCAGTAGCGGGACTTTTCATCAGTAAAAAGACGGGGATCAGCGCGGCGCTTTTGGTGTGCGCGCTGATCCTTCTTGCTCTGCTGGCGGTGATGAGCCGCGCAGAGGCGGGCGCGGGTTTGGGGCCTGCGGATTGGGCTGCGATCCGGTTTACGGTTTTGCAGGCTGCGTGCTCATCCTTTCTTTCAGTTCTCCTTGCGGTGCCGGTTGCGCGGGCTTTGGCGCGGCGGCGGTTTGCGGGGCGGGGCCTGTTGGTGACGCTGCTTGGGGCGCCCTTTATCCTGCCGGTGATTGTGGCCGTGTTGGGTTTGTTGACGGTATTTGGCCGTAGCGGTTGGGTGAATGCGCTGCTGGAGACGGTGGGTTTGCCGTCTGTGTCGATCTACGGGTTTCACGGTGTCGTGCTGGCGCATGTGTTTTTCAACATGCCGCTGGCCACGCGCCTGATTTTACAGGGCTGGCAAAATATCCCTTCGGAACAATTCCGGCTTGTGGCGCAATTGCGCATGACTCCGCCTGCTGTTTTCCGCGCTGTTGAATTGCCCATGCTAGGGCAGATCGTGCCCGGCGCGCTGGCGTTGATTTTTGTTGTTTGCCTGACCAGCTTTGCGGTGGCGCTGACGCTGGGCGGCGGGCCGCGGGCCACGACGATCGAGCTGGCGATCTATCAAGCGTTCCGGTTTGATTTTGATCTGGGTCGTGCGGCGCTTTTGTCGGTTGTTCAGCTGCTGCTTGCGGGGGCAATGGCTGTGATGGCCTTGTGGCTGGTGCCTGCCTTGCCAGTGGGCGGTGGGCTGGACCGGATTATGCCACGCTGGGATGCAAAAGGCGGGCTGCAGCGGCTGGGCGATTTTCTGGCGATTGGGTTGGCGGCGCTGTTCTTGCTTGTTCCGTTGGGGGCCGTTGTGTTGCGCGGTGCAATGGGCATCCAGTCGATGCCAGTTTCGGTGTATTATGCGGCGGGCACATCTGTGGCCGTGGCTTTGGCCAGCATTGTGGTGCTGTTGCTGCTGGCTCTGCCGATGGCGGGCTGGATTGCGGGGCGTGCGAACGCGCGCATCGAGGCGATTGGCCTGTTGGGCCTTGCCGCCTCTCCGCTGATGATCGGGACGGGGTGGTTCATCGTAATCAACCCTTATGTCGATCCTTTTGCCTTTGTCTTGCCTGTGACGGTTCTGGTGAATGCGCTGATGGCGCTGCCGTTTGCCTTGCGGATTCTTATCCCTCCTCTGCGAGCGACGGTGCAGCACTACGGACGGATGAGCATCATGCTGGGGCTGGGGGGATGGAGCCTTTGGCGGGTTGTGCTGTTGCCGCGGCTGCGTCCACAGATAGGGTTTGCTGCGGGTTTAACTGGGGCGTTGTCGATGGGCGATCTGGGGGTGATCGCGCTGTTTGCGGATCCTGAGCGGGTGACGTTGCCTCTTCAGATGGTGCGTTTGATGGGCGCGTATCGGATGGATGCCGCGGCGGGGGCCGCGCTGGTGTTGTTGGGTCTTAGCCTTGGGATTTTCTGGCTGTGCGATAAGGGAGGGCGGATGCATGCTGAGGCTTGAGGGTGCGCAGGTCGTGCAAGACGACTTTGAGATGGCGGCTGATTTTGCGTTAGAGCCGGCACGCAAATACGCTGTGATCGGTCCCTCGGGCGCTGGCAAATCGACCTTACTTGGGGCCTTGTGTGGGTTTGTGCCCCTGGCCAAAGGAAAGCTGCTTTGGGAGGGAAAGGACATCGCCGGCTTGGCCCCTGGTGCGCGCCCTATGACGATGCTGTTTCAGGACAATAACCTTTTCCCGCATCTAAGCGTGGCGCAGAATGTGGGCCTTGGGCTGCGCCCTGATTTGCGACTGGATGGGGCACAGCGTGGCCTTGTCGCGGATGCCTTGGCACGGGTCGGTCTGGCAGGTTACGCAGATCGGCGGCCCGGAAATCTGTCGGGTGGGCAGCAAAGCCGCGCGGCATTGGCACGAGTGTTGGTGCAGGCGCGACCCTTTGTTCTGCTGGATGAACCCTTTGCGGCATTGGGGCCTGCGCTGCGCAATGAGATGCTGGATTTAGTGCAGGATTTGGTCACGCAAACAGGTGCAGCATTGGTGATGGTGACCCATGCGCCAGAGGACGTCCGGCGCATTGCAGATGAGGTGATTTTTGTGGAGGGTGGGCGCGCGCAGAGCCCACGTCCGGCGGCAGCATTGCTGGATGATCCACCGCCGGAATTGCGCGCCTATTTAGGTTGAGCCTGAGGTCAGCGCCATTGCGGCGCGGGCGGCCTCGCGGCCTTTCTCGATGAAATGCGCGCGGTAGATGGTGTTGTGATGCTCTGTCTCTTGATATTGGTGCGGTGTCAGTGAAACCGAAAGCACTGGCACACCGGTATCAAGGCCCACGCGCATCAACCCGTCGACCACAGCTGCGGCGACAAAATCATGGCGATAGATGCCGCCATCAACCACAAAGGCGGCACAGATGATGGCATCATATTTGCCCGTCTTTGCCAATTGCTGAGCTTTGAGCGGCATTTCAAACGCGCCGGGTACATCAAAGACATCCGTTTGCGCATCGGGCGAGGCTTCGGCAAAACCGTCCAATGCACGGTCTACGATATCTGCATGCCATTGCGCTTTGACAAAGGCGAAGCGGGCGGGGGTGTCTGTCATGGTGATCTCCTTTAGGTTCAAACACGTCCACCCAAGGCGATCACAGGCTTACGGCCGCACCTTGCGGCGTGGCTGAAACCCTGCATTCTCTTCCATCCGGACTATGACCGTCGGCTCCGGCATCTCACCGGATCTGCTTGACCAAGCGTTCCCTGTTAAGGGGCGCGTTGCGCTCGCGGGCTCAAAGGACTGCGCCTTCATACCGCCGGTGGGGAATTTCGCCCCGCCCTGAGAATTCTGCCAGATTGCCAAGCATGCACTGCCTCTGCAATAGTTTATCGTGCTTATCTAAAGGAACGTCACGTGCATCCCAATCCTGTCTTCCATGACGCAGATACAGCACGCAATCTGGCCTTTGCACGGGCGCGTGGGTTTGGCGTGTTGGCAGTGGTCGAGGAAGGCCTGCCGCATCTGAGCCACGTGCCGTTTTTATTGAACACGGAGGGGACGCAGGCGGATTTGCACCTTGTCCGCTCTAACCCGATTGCGCGCATGGGGGAGGGGCCGCATCCGGCCAAAATCGCCGTGTCGGGGCCGGATAGTTACGTTTCGCCGGATTGGTATGGGGTGCCGGATCAGGTGCCGACGTGGAATTACATCGCCGTGCATTTGTCCGGAACGCTGGAGCGGCTGCCGCAGGAGGTCATGCGCGATATGCTGGACCGCCAATCGGAGGCTTATGAGGCGCAACTTTTGCCAAAGACGCCATGGACCACCGCTAAAATGACACCCGAAGTGCTGGAAAAGATGATGCGGATGATTGTGCCTTTCCGGTTTACCCTGATGGGCGTGGATGGGACATGGAAGTTGGGTCAAAACAAACCTGATACGGTGCGCAGAGATGCGGCGGGCCAGATGGCCGAGCATGGCATCGGTAGCGATGTCGGGGCGATTGCGGCCATGATGCGCGACCTAGATCACCTTTAACATTGTGTTGCGCCGGCGCGGCATGGCGGGAAGAGTGGGACCAAAGACCCTAATAAAAGGATGACCAACATGAAGCTCTATTACGCTCCGACCTCCCCCTATGTGCGCAAGGTTATGATTCTGCTCGAAGAGACAGGGCAGCTTGGTGATGTTGAGGTGATCAACGTGGCGACTACACCTTTGGCTGCGGATGGAGGGTTGTTGACCAAAAACCCACTGGCCAAGGTGCCCGCGCTTGAGCGGCCCGATGGTCCGACCCTTTATGACAGCCGTGTGATCACGGCTTATCTGGATGCGCGTGCGGGTGATCGGCTGTATCCGTCTGGCGCGCGCCGTTGGGAGACACTTACTCTTGAGGCCACAGCGGATGGTATTCTGGATGCGGCTCTATTGATGACCTATGAGGGGCGGCTGCGCCCGCAAGACAAGCAGATGCCCGAGTGGGTCGAGGGGCAGTGGGATAAAATTGCCCGCGCTGTGGTGGCGCTGAATACGCGCTGGATGAGCCACTTGTCCGGCCCTTTGGATATGGGGCAGATCGCGGTCGCTTGTGCGCTTGCCTATGTTGATTTCCGGCACGGCGCGCGGGACTGGAGGCACGGGAATGACCAGTTGGCAGCGTGGTTTAAAGCCTTCGAATCGCGCCCTTCAATGGTTTCCACAGTGCCGCCGGCAGGGTAGTTCGCAAAAATTTGCACCAGATAGGGGTTGATTTTATCGCAACTGTGACGGTTTGCGTCTCTTATCCATCTAGACGGGTGAGGCGCTGCAAGTTAGACAACACAGCAATGTCCGGTGTGCGGGAATTCGCGCACTTTTATACCTGTTGGCCGATATCGGCCGAAATACGGAGGAACCCACGTGTCACAAGCTGATGATATCGAAGGCAACCGGAGGGACTTCCTCTATTATGCAACAGCGGGTACAGGTGCTGTTGCCGTCGGTGCTGCTGTTTGGCCATTGGTCAACCAGATGAACCCTTCCGCAGACGTTCTGGCGTTGTCCTCCATTCGCGTTGACGTGAGCGGGGTTGAACCGGGATCGCAGTTGACCGTCAAATGGTTGGGCAAACCCGTCTTTATCCGCCACCGCAGCGGTGCAGAAATTCAGGAAGCCAAAGCGCAGGACGAAGCTGCTCAAGGCGCATTGATTGACGCAAGCGCGCGCAACGCGAACCTGACCGATCCAAATGCTGCGGCGACGGATGAAAACCGCGTTATGCCATCGCCTGAAGGTGAAGCGGCTGGTGCATGGATCGTCCAGATGGGCGTTTGCACACACCTTGGCTGTGTGCCTTTGGCGGATGCCGGTGATTTTGGCGGTTGGTTCTGCCCATGTCACGGTTCGCACTATGATTTGTCTGGCCGTATCCGTAAGGGTCCTGCACCAGAAAACCTGCCCATCCCGCCTGCCGTATGGACAGACGCTTCAACGATCAAATTGGGCTAAAGGAAACAACATATGTCTGGAATTCCTCACGACCATTACGAACCAAAGTCCAAAGGCGAAAAGTGGATTCACACGCGCCTACCGATCGTTGGTCTTATGTATGACACACTGATGATCCCTACACCCAAGAACCTGAACTGGATGTGGATCTGGGGCATTGTTCTGACGTTCTGTCTGGCGTTGCAAATCGTCACCGGTGTTGTGCTGGCTATGCACTATACGCCCAGCACGGATGCGGCGTTTGCGTCGATCGAGCATATTATGCGCGATGTGAACGGCGGCTTTATGCTGCGTTATTTGCACATGAACGGCGCATCGCTGTTCTTTATTGCGGTTTATGCGCATATCTTCCGGGGCCTCTACTATGGCTCGTACAAAGCCCCGCGTGAGATCACGTGGATCATCGGCATGATCATCTATCTGTTGATGATGGCGACGGCGTTTATGGGATACGTTTTGCCATGGGGGCAAATGTCCTTTTGGGGTGCGACCGTTATTACAGGCCTGTTTGGTGCGGTGCCGTTTGTTGGTGAAGCAATCCAGACACTGCTGCTGGGCGGTCCTGCCGTTGATAACGCAACACTGAACCGCTTCTTCTCGTTGCACTTCTTGCTGCCCTTCGTGATTGCGGGTCTTGTGATCCTGCACATCTGGGCGTTCCACCACACAGGCAACAACAACCCGACCGGTGTTGATGTGCGCCGCACGTCCAAGGAAGAAGCTGAAAAAGACACGCTGCCGTTCTGGCCCTACTTTGTGATCAAGGACCTGTTTGCGCTGGCCGTGATCCTTGTGGTGTTCTTTGCGGTGGTCGGGTTTATGCCAAACTACCTTGGTCACCCTGACAACTATATTGAAGCCAACGCATTGGCGACGCCTGCGCACATCGTGCCTGAATGGTATTTCCTGCCCTTCTACGCGATCCTGCGTGCATTCACCTCCGAGGTTTGGGTGGTTATCATCGCCGAAACCCTGTCCGGTGGCATCATCGACGCCAAGTTCTTTGGTGTTCTGGCGATGTTCGGTGCGATTGCTGTGATGGCGGCAGTGCCATGGCTGGATACCAGCCGCGTGCGTTCGGGCCGTTACCGCCCGATGTTCAAATGGTGGTTCTGGCTGTTGGTGTTTGATTTCTTCGCACTGATGTGGCTGGGTGCAATGCCCGCAGAAGAGCCTTACGCGACCTTCTCGTTGATCGCGTCCACCTATTGGTTTGCCTACTTCCTGGTAATCCTGCCGCTATTGGGCGTGATTGAAAAACCACTGCCTATTCCCGAAACCATCGAGGAAGACTTTGACGCGCATTATGCGCCAAAAGTCGGCGGCACGACCACTGTCGTGAACCCTGCGGAGTAAACCAGAGATGAACATGATCAAAGCAACACTCCTCAGCGCTGTTATGGCGCTTACCGCTCCCGCCGCATTTGCGGCGGGCGAAGCCCACGCACCGATCGAAAACATCGACTTTTCCTTTGATGGTCCGTTCGGCTCTTATGATGTGAACCAGCTTCAGCGCGGTCTGCAAATCTACACCGAAGTTTGCTCGGCCTGTCATGGTCTGCAATATGTGCCTTTGCGGACGCTTGGCGATGAGGGCGGCCCGTCGCTTCCCGAAGAGCAGGTGATCGAATATTCCAAACAATGGGAAGTTTTCGACCCTGAGCTGGATGATTTCCGCGCAGCAACTCCTGTGGACCACTTCCCGAAATCAGCCTTGTCAAACGCGCCTGACCTGTCCCTGATGGCGAAAAAGCGTAAAGCATTTTCCGGCCCTTACGGGTTGGGCATCAATCAGCTGCTGTATGGTTTTGGTGGCGCGGAATATATCGCGGCCTTGATGCACGGCTATACTGGCGAGGAAAAAACCCAAGCTGGTGTGACGCTGTACGAAAACGAATATTTCGAGGGCGGTTGGATCTCTATGGCACCGCCGCTGTATGACGAAGCGGTCGAATTCGCCGACGGCCACTCCAATTCGGTTCATGCAATGTCGGAAGATGTTGCAGCCTTCCTGATGTGGACTGCCGAGCCAAAGCTGGGCAACCGCAAGCAGGCTGGCCTTGCAGGTGTTATTTTCCTGACACTTCTGTCTGTGCTGCTGTACCTGACAAACAAGCGTCTGTGGGCATCGGTCAAATATAAAGACTGATCTTGGCCAGAGCCTTGGAATGAATGAACGCCCATAGCTTTTGCTGTGGGCGTTTTTCAATTCCCGTGAGGCCTGTGGTGTGGGTCAGGTGGCTCTATCAAATAGAAAGCCCCCCGAATGTGAGGGCGGGATGGCAGTCATAATTGCCGCATGCTCAACTTTGGTCCGTTCAGTAAACCTTCAGCGTCTTTGAGGCCGTTTCCCGCGTCGCGCTGATAGGGGGAGGCCGTGGCCAGCAAGCCTAAGCCGGAAAGGGGGATTAAATATAATGCCCTGCCTTGGAGCCTGTTCAGATGTTGCCCCGGCTCATGCCTGCAGGTGTACACCTGTCTGCGCCTGAATACGGGTCTGCACGATGCTACCTTCGCTTTGTGGCTGGGTAAACCGCACTTCGGCGAATTGTTCGGTACGGCCCATATGGGCGTTTTCCATCAACACCGCGTGCTGTTTGCCCACTTGTGCGGTCAGATGTGTCTGTACTTGCGCCTCACCGGCGTCGCGCAGGCGTGCAGCGCGTTGTTTAATGACCTTGCCGTTCACCGGTGGCATACGTGCCGCTGGTGTGCCTTCGCGGGCTGAGTAGGGGAAAACGTGCAACCATGTAAGGTCGCATTCCTCAACCATTTTCAGGGCATTCTCGAACATGGCGTCTGTTTCGGTCGGGAAACCTGCGATGATATCTGCGCCAAAGGTCATGTCGGGCCGCAGCTTGCGTGCTTGGGCGCAAAATTCGATCGCATCATCGCGCAGGTGCCGGCGCTTCATCCGCTTGAGAATCATGTCATCGCCGTGCTGAAGCGACAGATGCAAATGAGGCATCAGCCGCGGTTCGGTTGCGATGGCTTGCATCAGGTTCTCATCGACCTCGATCGAATCAATCGAGCTAATCCTGAGGCGCGGCAAATCCGGCACCAGTTTCAGAATGCGCATGACCAGATCGCCAAGGCGCGGGGTTGCAGGCAGATCCGCACCCCATGAAGTAAGGTCAACACCGGTGAGGACGACCTCGTTAAAGCCCTTATCCACCAGACGCTTGATCTGCTCGACCACAACGCCGGCGGGGACCGAACGGGAATTGCCGCGGCCGTAAGGGATAATACAGAAGGTGCAGCGGTGATCGCAGCCGTTTTGCACCTGCACATAGGCGCGGCTGCGGGTGCCAAAGCCGTCAATCAGATGGCCGGCTGTTTCGGTCACCGACATGATATCATCGACCTGCAAGGCCTCTGTTTCGCCGATGAAATCAGCGGCCAGCCCCTGCCATGTCTCGCCCAGCATCTTTTCTGTGTTGCCGATCACGGCATCGACTTCGGGCATGGCGGTAAAGGTCGCGGGTTCAGTCTGTGCGGCGCAGCCGGTTACGATCAGTCGTGCGTCGGGGTTTTCCTTGCGCAACTTGCGAATATCCTGACGGGCCTTACGCACGGCCTCGGCGGTGACAGCGCAGGTGTTGATCACCACAGCATCGCGCAGGCCCGCAGTGTCTGCGAGTTCTTTCATGGCTTCCAGTTCATACTGGTTAAGCCGACAACCGTGGTTGGAGAAGATAGGCGCGCTCATAAACAGCTCCGCAGGAAGGCAGGGGTGAATGTGCCGTCCGCGACATGCATGGTTTCGCCAGTCATCCAGACCCCGTCATCACGCCAGTCGATCTGAAGGGTTCCGCCATCCAGATTAATTGTCACACAACGCCCTGTAAGGCCGCACCGTGCGGCTGCAACTGCTGTGGCGCAGGATGATGAGCCCGACGCCAGTGTAATGCCCACGCCACGTTCCCAGACGCGCATGCGGATGCGGTCGGTTCCTGTGATCTCGGCGACCTGCACATTGGTGCGTTGCGGATAAAGCGGGTGATGTTCGTGAAGCGCACCGAAGGTCGGCAGATCAACGGCCTGTGCGTTCTCGACAAAGAAAGTGCAATGAGGGTTCCCCATTCCCGTGGCCGTTGGCGCGCCGTCGATGGGTAGGTTCAGCGTATCCATTTCACGGGCAAGGGGGACCTCGTGCCATTCCAGCTGCGGATGGCCCATATTCACTGACGTGAGGCCATTACCCATGTCGATGGCATGTAGCTCTCCGCGCTCTGTCACAAGGGTAACCGATTTGGCACCAGATTCGTCCATCAGGTAACGGGCTACGCAGCGGGTCGCATTGCCGCAAGCACCGGCGGTTGAACCGTCTGCATTGTAGAATGTCAGGTAAAGCGATTCGTGATCTTGGGTGATCAGGGCCAGTTGATCAAAGCCGATTCCCATCTGGCGATGTGCAATTCCACGCACAAGCCCCTGTGGAAGCCCGGAATCGCCCTCAAGCAACGCAGATTCTGGCGCGCGCGCATCCAGCACGACAAAGTCGTTTCCGAGGCCGTGCATCTTCATAAACGGTAATGGGGCGAGGTTTATCTGGGTCATTGGGCGCATATAACCGTAGCCTTGCAATTATTCCAGCAGACTTACCAGAATTCGTGCGTTATGGGGGTTGACCCTAACCGTGCAGGTTTCTAAACACCGCGTCAGTGGGCCCTTAGCTCAGCTGGTAGAGCAACTGACTTTTAATCAGTAGGTCGATGGTTCGAACCCATCAGGGCTCACCACTCATTTCAACGGGTTAGCAGGAAACTGCTAGCCCGTTATTTGTTTCAGCTACCGTTGCATTGATCTGGTTGGCGCGAGGAGTGCCAAGTTAATCTTCAAACACTGCAAGCCCCAACCATTCGGCAATCAGGGCCGGAGATTTCTCACCCTCGATTTCAATGGTAAGCAGATTCGTGCGCAACATATTGGTAGGCTTCTTTGCGATGGCTTGTTGCAGGATAAAGCGGCCGCGCAGGCGCGACCCCGCGAGGACAGGTTTGAGGAAGCGCAATTTATTCATGCCATAATTGACCGCCATCACTTGCCCGGGCAGCATGTCAAAACAATCATAGGCAAACCGGCTGGCGAGCGAGAGCGTCAGAAATCCGTGGGCGATTGCGCCGCCAAAGGGGCTTTGGGCCGCGGCGCGTTCTGGGTCGACGTGAATCCATTGGTCATCATGGGTGGCTTTGGCAAAATCGTCGATCATCTTTTGATCCACGGTGATCCAGTTCGACACGCCTGTTTCCGTGCCGATTTGCTGTTGGGCAGCTTTAAGAGCTTCATCGCGTGCCGACATCGGGTGGTTCCTTATGTGGAGTGAGTGACGCAATGCGCCGTTGTCTAATTATGGCACAGCAACGCAGGGGGGCTAGGTGATTTCCACAACGACTTTGCCCATTACTTTGCGCGTCATCATCAGCTCAAGCGCGGCGGCAGCATCTTTTAGTTTGAAGCGCGCAGAGATGCGGGGTTTGATTGCGCCATTGGCGTACAGGCGCAGCAGGTCGGCCATGTTCTGGGCATGTAGCATCGGCTCACGCAGCGTATGTGCACCCCAGAAGACGCCGACGATCTGGCTGCCTTTGAGTAAGGTGAGGTTGAGGGGGATTTTAGGGATGCCAGCCGGAAAACCTACGACCAGATATCGGCCCTGCCACGCCAGCGCCCGCACGGCAGGCTCGGCGTAGGGGCCGCCCACAGCGTCATAGACAACATCCACGCCGTCGCCCCCTGCAAGCTTCCTGATCTGGGTGGTGAAGGCTTTTTGCGCTTCGCGGCTGTCCATGTCGAGGGAGTAGATAATTGTCTCATCTGCACCCATTTCGCGGCAGAACTGGGCTTTTTCTTCCGAGGATACTGCCGCGATGACCCTTGCGCCTGCGGCTTTCCCCAGCTCGATTGCGGCGGTGCCCACCCCGCCGGAAGCGCCAAGGATCAACAGCTGCTCGCCCTCTTTGATTTCGGCGCGGTTCTTGAGAGCATGATGCGAGGTGCCATAGGTGAAGATAAGGCATGCCGCTTCGTCATAGGGCATCTCGTCGGGGATCTTTATCAGTTGCGCAGCGTCGATAGCGATATGAGAAGCAAATCCGCCAAACGCGCATAGCCCCAGCACACGGTCTCCCACTGCAAACTCTCTAACATCCGCACCCACAGCCAGTACCTCGCCTGCGATCTCACCTCCCGGGGCGAAAGGGCGGGGTGGCTTCATCTGGTAGAGGTCCTGAATAATCAGCGTGTCAGGGAAGTTCAGTCCCGCGGCATGGACGCGAACAAGCACCTGCTTTTTGTCGGGCGCTGGTGTGTCCAGCTCGGTCAGCTTTAGGGTCTCGGGCCCGCCCAGTTCATGGCTTAGCATTGCTTTCATCGGTCTGTCTCCTTGCTGGATTTGGGGTTTAAGGGGGCAGTGCGGGGGATGCTTGTCAATGAGATAATGAAATGTAATTCTGCTGTGCGGAATAGTTGTCCGAAAATTGAGTCTGCACCTTGTCGGGAGGATAGAGGGTGGCGGATAATAAACGCAATGACGCCGGAAAACGGGTCGCATCGGGAGGATTTAGGCATGGATATTCAAACACTGTTCGGACTGGAGGGAAAAGTGGCCTTGGTCACAGGCGGTGCTACTGGCATTGGCCGTATGGCTGCGGAGGCGCTGATGCGGGCGGGGGCAACGGTATTGATTGCTTCGCGCAAGGGTGAGGCCTGTGAGGCCGTGGCCACAGAGTTGAATGCATTGGGGGCCTCGGGGCGGGTGATCGGTTTTGCGGGTGATGTAGGTACGCCTGAAGGTGTCGATGCGCTGGTCGGCGCGGTGCAGGCCCATACTGACAGGCTTGATATATTGATGAACAACGCGGGCATCACTTGGGGTGCACCATTGGGGGATTTTCCGTTCAAGGCATGGGAAAAGGTTATGAATGTGAATGTGGCGGGCCTGTTTGACCTGACGCAGAAATTACTGCCGATGTTGCGCGCCGGTGGCACAGTCGATGATCCCGCACGTGTTGTGAATGTCGGCTCTGTCATGGGGGAGCGAGAAATGGGTGATGGTGCCTATAGCTATTCTGCCTCCAAGGCGGCGGTAATTCACCTGAGCAAGATTTTGGCCAAAGAGCTGGCAGGGGATGCAATCACTGTAAACGCGTTGGCGCCGGGGCCGTTTGTGAGCCGGATGACCGCCTTTGCGACACATGATGAAGAGATGCGCGTCAAGGTAGGCGGAGATGTCCCGCTCAAGCGCGTAGGCCGTGACGAGGATATCGGCGGTTGCATGTTGTTCCTGTGCGGGCGCGGTGGGGCCTATGTCACGGGTGCAGTGATCCCTGTTTCCGGCGGGATCAACGTTATGTCGGGCCCGAATATATTTGAGCAGGCATTGCACTGATGGCGGGGCTGATGCTCGACGAGGGGGCGGTTCAATCCTACCTCAAGCAGCGCCTGCCGGGGTTCGAGGGGGCGATGACAGCTACCAAGTTTCAGGGCGGCCAGTCCAACCCGACGTTCCTGCTCAGGACAGCTACCCATGCCTATGTGCTGCGGCGTAAGCCGTCTGGTGCGCTGTTGAAATCGGCGCATGCCGTGGATCGCGAGTTTCGGGTGCAAAGCGCGCTGCAAGGCTCGGATGTGCCTGTGGCGCGGATGCATCTGCTGTGTGAGGATGAAAGCGTTATCGGGTCGATGTTTTATATTATGGACCATGTGTCGGGGCGTAATTTCAGCGAACCCCGGATGGCAGAGTTGGACAATACCGACCGCAAGGCCGTAATATCGGAAATGAACCGCGTGCTGGCGGCGCTGCACGGTGTCGATATCAATGCGGCCGGTCTTGCTGACTATGGCCCCGAGGGCAATTATTTCGAGCGGCAAGTGGCGCGGTGGTCCAAACAATATCGCGCGTCCGAAACCCAAAGTATCCCAGACATGGACCGGTTGATGGATGCGCTGGCCGCCCAGCGGCCCGAAGATGACGGGCAGCGCACGCTTGTGCATGGTGACTTCCGGATCGATAATATGATTTTTGACAGTGCAGGTACGGATTGTCTTGCGGTGCTGGATTGGGAGTTGTCGACCATTGGTCATCCCTTTGCGGATCTGGCGGCTGTGATCATGCAATGGCAACTCCCGGCAGGCACCGAAGGGCGCGGTATGGGAGGGTTGGACCGTGCCGCGCTTGGCCTGCCACGGGATGACGCGTTTATTGCCGACTACTGCGCGCGGCGGGGGCTGAACGGGATTGACCATTTCGGCTATTATCTGGGCTTCACCTTTTTCCGGATGGCGGCGATTATTCAGGGCGTGTTAAAACGTGCGATAGACGGCAATGCGTCCAATCCGGAACATGCGATGAAGCTGGGCACCTATGTACCGGTGTTCGCGCAACACGGGCTGGATGCGCTGAAACGAGGTTGAGTATGGAAGAGTTTGGTCAGAACCTCGAAGGCAAGGACCGTAATTTTGTCACGGCCCTTGCGCGGGGCCTTGAGATTTTGCGCTGTTTCCGGCGGGATGATGTATCGCTGACCAACAGTGATTTCTCCGAACGTACGGGTCTGCCCAAGGCCACAGTGTCACGGTTGACCCATACGCTTTGCCAGCTTGATTATCTCGTGCCGGACAGCCGTGTGGGGACTTACCGGCTGGGCGCGGGGGTTCTGCGGCTGGGTTTCGCGCGGTTGGCGGCCATCGACATCCGCGAACGCGCCAAGAGCGAAATGAAGACCCTGCGCGCCGAGGGGCCCAATCCGTTTGTCAGTCTGGCCTTGGGTGAGCAGCACCGTACCGAAGTGATCTATCTTGCCACTGAAAATTCGACTGAACAGGTTGCGTTGATGATGGGTGTGGGTGGCCGTATGCCGTTGTTCCGGTCGGCTATTGGAAAGGCAATCCTTGCCGCAACCCCGCCAGAACGCTGTGAACAGATATTTGTCTTTGCCCGCAACGAAGGTGCCCAAATCGAACAAGCCGCCCGCGCCTGCCACAAAGAGGCTGTGCAGGAGTTCGAGACCCACGGATTTTGCACTGGCTATGGTCAGTGGCGGTCGGATGTGAACGGGATTGCAGTGCCGGTTTATGCATTGAATGACGGGCGTATTTACGGGCTGAACGCCGGTGGCCCCGCCTTTCGGGTCAAGCGCAAGCAGCTTGAGGCATCTTATGCCGGTCGCTTGATCGAGGCGGCCGAGGTCCTAAGTCTGCGTCATGAGCAGGCTCCGGCATAGCGGGAATGATCCATGATCCGGGCGGGCTTGGCTGCGGTGTCGGGTAAAAGGCTTGAGGTTTGGATCAAAAAGCGATTGTTGGGTAGGGACATTGACTGCATGGTGCGCTGTGGCCCTGTGTCGGGTATCATACGCGTTGATTTTCTTGTCGCCTTTGCAAATGCACAGGCCAATTTCTGAGGTCCCTTCATGAGCACTGCCGCCGATCAATTACTGGACCTTCTGGATATCGAACAGCTCGAGGTGGATCTGTTTCGAGGCATCGGATCAGGAGGCGAGACATCCATGCGCATCTTTGGCGGTCACGTGATCGCTCAGGCGTTGATGGCGGCCTACCGAACGGTGCCGGACCGTCTTTGCCATTCTTTGCATGCGTATTTCATCCGGCCCGGTGATCCGGATGTTCCGGTTATCTATCAAGTGGACCGTGCCCGTGACGGGGGGAGCTTTACCACCCGCCGCGTTGTGGCGGTTCAGCATGGTAAGCAGATATTTAACCTATCCGCGTCTTTTCACATCGACGAGGAAGGCTGGGATTACCAGCACCCGATGCCAAAGGTCGACAGCCCAGAGCAATGGCCCAATCGCGATGCGCTGCGCATAGCGCAGGTGGACAAGATACCGGCCGAATACCGGTCGGATTTCCTGCGGGAGCGCCCGATCGAGCTGCGCGAAATTGCGCCGCGCGATTTCTTTACCCCCGAGAAAACAACTGACCGCAATCAGCTCTGGTTCCGAATGGAGGCCGCAAAGGGGCAGGGGCCGCAGATGCAGCACTGTTTGCTGGCCTATGCCTCGGATATGAACCTGCTTGGATCTTCGCTGCGTCCGCATGGCCTGACATGGTTTCAGGGCAGCGTCATGAGTGCGAGCCTTGACCACGCAATGTGGTTCCATGCCCCTATCGATTTCAGCGATTGGCATCTGTATGATCTGGATGCCCCTTGGACGGGAAAGGCCCGCGGATTTAACCGCGGGGCCATGTATAGTGCCGACGGCACTTTGGTTGCCAGCGTTGCCCAAGAAGGTCTGGTTCGCCCTCTCAAGAAACGCTGAGTTCGGGTCTTTGGTTATGTGGCGTTAGCCAAAGACAAAGAAGCAAAGCTTGTTATTGTCGGCGTCGCGCACATAGGCACCGTAGAATTGATCGGGAATACGCTGGCCGGGTTCACCTTCATCGGTTGCGCCCAATTCGATCGCACGGGCATACATGGCATCAACCTGTGGTTTTTCGTCCATGCCAAAGGCAACCATCGTGCCGTTGCCCGGCTGTGGATCGTTCTTGTCGAATGGCTCACAAACGGCAAGCATTGGACCGCCTTTATCTGTGCTTACAAAGGCAATGCGGCCGACATCCATTGCAACTTTGCCGCCCTGCTCCGCAAACAGATCGCAGTAGAATTTCTTTGCTTTCTCGATGTCTTTGACGCCGATTGTAGTGTAGCCGATCATAGTCTTTTCCTATCTTTCGATTGGGCCGAAGCGACGGTTTAGCTTGCGCATTCCGCCGATCCAGCGGCCGTAGTTGCTGGTTTTATGACGCATGTAGGTCTCTACTTCTTTATGCGGCAAGATTAGAAACCCCTCTTCACGGATTGTTGTGACACAGGCATCCGCGACAGGACCGGGTTCCATCATACCGTCAATGGCAGCGACATGATCCTCAAGGTCGCGGGTCATCTCCGTGCGGACGGCTTGGGGGCATAGCACCGAAACCTTGATGCCCAGATCGCCATAGCTGAGCGCCAGCCATTCAGCGAGGCCAACAGCCGCATGTTTGGTCACGCCGTAAGGGGCTGAACCGATCTGGTTAAGCAGGCCAGCTGCGGAGGCGGTATTCAGCAGGTAGCCCCCACCGCGGGCTGACATAAGGGGGACCAGATGGCGTGCAGCCCAGACATGGGCCATTACATTAATGTCCCAAATGCGCTGCCAGTCGTCGTCTTCCACCTCCACACCGCCGTCAATCATAATACCGGCGTTGGAGCAGAACAGGTCGATTGGCCCTGCTTCTTCCTCGACCTTATCGATCATGTCTGTGATCTGTGCCTTGACCGAAACATCCACGTGGTATGCTGTCCCGCCTACGATATCTGCCGTTTCCTGCGCGCCTGCGAGGTCGCGGTCTACGCAGGCAATATGTGCAGGCTCTTCCTTGGCAAAGCGTTGGCACATGGCCCGCCCAATACCCGAAGCGGCCCCTGTCACGACGATGATCTTGCCTTGAAGCTCCATCTGTCAGCCCCGCCTTGTGCGCCCTGTCGCAATTTCGCTGCGTGCTGCTGTGGTTCGGGCGTTGCTTTGCTGGTATTCTTTGACCTCGTTGCGGGCGATGACGTGATGGTGGACCTCGTCAGGGCCATCCGCATAACGCAGCGTGCGCTGGGCGGTATACATCCCCGACAAAGGCGACCATTGGGAGATCCCCGTGGCACCGTGCACCTGCATGGCCTGATCAATGATATCACAGACCTGCTCGGGCACTTTTGCCTTGATCATACTCACCCAGATGCGCGCTTCTTTATTGCCCAGCACATCCATTGCTTTGGCTGCTTTGAGGACCAGCAGACGCATGGATTCGATTTCGATCTTGGCACGCGAGATGGTTTCCATGTTCTTGCCCAGATTGATGATCTTCTTGCCAAAGGCTTCGCGTGACAGGCCGCGTTCAATCATCAGGTCCAGCGCCTTTTCGGCCGCGCCAATGGAGCGCATACAGTGGTGTATCCGGCCTGGTCCAAGCCGCACTTGCGAGATTTCAAAGCCGCGACCCTCCCCCCACAAGATATTGCTTTCGGGTACGCGCACGTTGGTGAATTTGATATGCATATGGCCGTGCGGGGCGTCGTCATGACCAAAAACATGCATGGGGCCGACAATCTCTACCCCCGGCGTGTCGATGGGCACAAGGATTTGGGATTGTTGACGAAACGGCTCTGCGGCGGGCGAAGTTTTGACCATGGTAATCATGATTTTACAGCGCGGATCACCTGCGCCGGAGATGTAGTATTTTTCCCCGTTGATGACCCACTCGCCATTCTCGAGCACCGCCGACGTCGAGATATTCTTGGCATCCGATGACGCCATATCCGGCTCGGTCATCGCGAATGCGCTACGGATTTCCCCGGCAAGCAGGGGGGTGAGCCATTGTTCTTTTTGCTGAGGGGTGCCGATACGCTCCAGTACCTCCATATTGCCTGTGTCGGGCGCATTGCAGTTCAATGTCTCGGGGGCCAGCGGGCTTTTGCCCAGCTCGGCAGCGATATAGGCATAATCGAGATTGCTAAGGCCTTCACCGGTTTCAGCGTTGGGCAGGAAGAAATTCCAAAGCCCTGCATCGCGTGCTTTTTGTTTGGCCTCTTCCAATAGCTCAAGCTGACCGGGCGCATAGGACCAGCGGTCTGCGCGGCCCTCACCGAGGCGAAAAAACTCATCCGTCATCGGGTCCACGTTTTCACGGATATGTTTGATGACTGCGGCCAGCAATAGCTTGGCCTTTTCGGACATGGCAAGATTGTTCATTTCCATTGGCGTGTCGGGCATTGGATGCCTCCTGAGTTATTGGTTCACCCATTCGGGTTTGCGTTTCTCGACAAAAGCGTTGACGCCTTCATTCAAACCCATGTTCCTGCTCGACCCGGCGATGGCCGCGCAGTTGCGCTGTGCAGAGTTTGTTGTGTTGCTCATCTGAAGCTTCCCGACCCTCCCAAGTCAGCGGTGCCACAGGTCGTTGCATGACGATCACGGCGTGCTTTCAAAGCAGACTAGGCTCAAAGCTGCGATCTGCCAATACCGCAGTGCAGAACCTCATTTCGCAAAATGGGTAGCAGGTGAGGGGGTGGGTTTGGCGCTTTGATCAATGTGGTGTAGCTGGCAAATTTTTAAGGTGTTTACGCATTGTTGACAGGAACCACCGCATGGTGGTGGGGGCGGGTTGGTGCCGGTGCCATTGGCGGCTTTTCCAACTGTGTCTTCTGCGTCTCTAGTCGCACGATATTGTGTATTCCCCGTATACGTGGCGTGGCTAGTATCGTATTTGTACGTAACCCTTGCGGCCTTTACGGTTTTGGCCGCTTTTACCGGAGTTCTCTTAATGCGTTTGTTTCTTGCTTCTTGCCTGACTGTGGCAGCTTTTGCCGCTGCTTTGCCCGCTGCGGCGCAGGAACGCTCGCTTAGTTTTTCTTTGCGTGTTGGCGCTTCGGCTATTCCCGACTACCCCGGTTCGGACGATTTTGAAGCAGCACCTGATATCGGTTTTACCTTTGGCTCCCTGAAGTTCGGCGGCATTAACCTTGGTGAAGGTGCACGTGCTGCGCCGAAAAACGGCTTTTCCATCAGCCCTGCCTTTCGCGTGATCGGTGATCGCGATTCCGATGACAGCTCTGATCTGGAAGGTCTGGATGATATCGACACAGCAGTCGAACTCGGCTTGCGGGCAAAATATCAAGAGACCGATTGGATGATCTATGCTGAAGCGCGCAGAGGTGTAACCGGTCACAGCGGCTTTACCGGTACGGTGGGCGCTGATTTTATCTTTCGCCCAAGTGAACGCTGGTTGTTCACTGCAGGTCCGCGGATGAGCTTTGGCGATGATGAATTTGCAGATACCTATTTTGGTGTGCCAACAGGTGGCACTGCAAACTTTGACAGCTTTGATGCCGATGGTGGCATTCTGGGTGGTGGCCTTGAGGTGACCGGTTCCTACTTCATCAACGACAAGTGGGCGGTTGAAGGGGCGGTAAGCTATGAGAAGCTGCTCAACGATGCAGGCGACAGCCCCATCACGCGCAGCGGCTCTGACGATCAATTCCGGGTGCGCCTTGGCATCTCGCGGGTCTTCAACCTGAACTTCTAAGACATCCGGCCAGATCGCGTTTGTCGGTCTGGTTGATGATTTGCCCTAGATTGCATAGTAGTCACGATACCACTTCACAAATTCTACCACGCCGTCTTTTACGGGGGTATGCGGCACATACCCGGTGAGTGATTTAAGCAGGCTGGCATCTGCCCAGGTGGCAGGCACATCACCGGGCTGCATAGGCATCATGTTCATTTCTGCATCCATGCCTGTAGCACTCTCAATCGCCTTGATGAAATCAAGCAGCGGAATGGCGTCGGAATTGCCGATATTCACAACACGGTAAGGGGCCACGGGCGACAGGCTGTCGTTGGGGTGTTTGCCTTGCGCGGTGCTGGGGTCGGGCACGGCGTCAATGAGCAGCATAATCGCCTTCACCAGATCGGTGATATAGGTGAAGTCGCGGCGCATATGTCCGTGGTTGTAGACGTCTATCGGACGCCCTTCCAATATCCGTGAGGTGAATTTATGCGGGGCCATGTCGGGACGTCCCCACGGGCCGTAAACAGTAAAGAATCTGAACATCGTGATGGGCAGTGAGAACAGATGCGCATAGCTATGTGCGATGTTCTCGCTTGATTTCTTAGTCGCCGCATAAAGCGACATTTGATGATCCGCCTGCATATCTTCGCGGTAGGGCATCTGGCTATTGGCACCGTATGCCGACGAGCTGGAGGCCATAAGCATATGCGCAGGCGAATGCGCGCGTGCGGCTTCGAGTAGCTGCAATGTCCCGCCGAGGTTGGTTTGAAAATAGGACATCGGATTTTCGAGGGAATACCGCACACCGGCCTGAGCGGCCAAATGCACCACAAGCGCAGGTTTGTGCGCGGCAAACAGATCAGCCAGCAGCCCTTGTTGCTGGATTTCACCTTTGACGTTGGTGAACCCGTCTTGAGCAAGCAGCAGGTCAAGGCGCGCTTGTTTCAGCGTGACATCGTAATAATCGCTCATGCTGTCGACACCAACCACACGCCATCCCGCATCAAGAAGCGCTTGCGCGACGAAATAGCCGATAAAGCCGGATGAGCCTGTGACAAGGGCAGTTTTCATCGGAAGGTCCTTTGATGTCGCGTGTGTTGCCTAGCGTTATACCGTTGGAGGGAGGGCGCTCAACCGGCAAAGCGATCACGGGTGATTTGCGTGGATCACGTCACCGGCATAGAGCAATAGTGAAAGTAGGGCCCTAGCCTTGCGGCATCCGGCACCGCCGCGTACATCACGTGCAGGCCGAACCATATGGAAAGAGAGCCATGCCTGATCAGATTGTTGCCAGTGATACGATCCTTGCCACCGCAGCGCAGGTGCTAGAGCAGGAGGGCAGTGCGCTTGTCCGGATGGCGCAGAACCTGCCAGATGATTTTGTTGCAGCGGTCCATAGTATTCTGGGGATTAAGGGCCGCATCATTCTATCGGGGATTGGCAAGTCGGGTCACATTGCCCGCAAAATCGCCGCAACCTTGGCCTCGACGGGGACGCCTGCGTATTTTGTGCATCCCGCCGAGGCGAGTCATGGCGACCTTGGGATGGTGACACAGGACGATCTGTGTCTGTTGCTGTCCAATTCCGGCGAGACATCCGAACTGGGTGATCTGATCAACCACACCCGCCGCTTTTCGATCCCCATGATCGGGATGAGCAGCAAACCAGACAGCACATTGATGCGCGCGGCCGATCTGCGGCTGACCCTGCCGCAAGAGCCTGAGGCGGGCAGTGGCATCGCGCCGACCACGTCGACAACGATGGCGCTTGCCTTGGGGGATGCGCTGGCGATGGCTTTGATGGAGCAGCGCGGGTTTTTGTCCGAGCATTTTCGCACCTATCATCCGGGTGGCAAGCTGGGTGCGCAGTTGGCGCTGGTGCATCAGCTGATGCATGATGCGGATTCTATGGCGGTCGTGGCACCTGAGACAGACATGCAAGAGACCATGCTCAAAATGGGTGAAAAGGGTTTCGGCCTTGCCTGCGTGATCGAGGATGGCAAGCTTTTGGGGGTGATCTCGGACGGGGATTTGCGCCGCAATATTCAATATCTGGGGACGCGCAACGCCGGTGAAGTCGCCACGCGCAACCCCAAGACGGTCCCGACCGATATGTTCGCCGCCAAAGCGCTTGCCGTGATGAATGACAATAAGATCACCGTTCTTGTGGTGGTAGATGATACAGGCAGGCCCGTCGGGTTGTTGCGTGTGAATGATTGCTTGCGCGCAGGAGTCGCTTAATGAAAACTGTTATCGTAATTCCCGCCCGCTATGCCTCGACCCGCTATCCCGGCAAGCCGCTGGTCACGCTAACGGGCCATGATGGCATCGCAAAATCATTGATCGAACGGAGCTGGAACGCCGCGATGGCGGTGAAGGGCGTAGACGGTGTGTTTGTCGCCACAGATGATGACCGCATTAAGCAGGCTGCCGAAGCATTTGGCGCACAGGTTATTATGACCTCCGAAAGCTGTGAAAACGGGACTGCCCGCTGCGCCGAGGCAGCACTTGCTGGCGCGTTTGAGGCTGATCTGGTTGTGAACCTGCAAGGGGACGCGCCGCTGACACCGGCGTGGTTTGTCGAAGACCTGATCGCGGCCATGGCTGCTGCACCCGATGCGCCGGTGGCCACGCCTGTCGTGAAATGTGATGCGGAAACCTATGCGCATTTTCGCGCGGATCGCGCCGCAGGATTGGTTGGCGGCACAACGGCTGTATTCGACCGCAACAACCGCGCACTCTATTTCAGCAAGGAAGTGCTGCCCTATATCGCGCCGGCAAAGGAAGCTGATGCCGCGGGCGAAGTGTTCCACCACGTTGGCCTATATGCGTACCGGCCCGCTGCCCTAGCGGAATATGCGACATGGTCAGAGGGGCGGCTCGAGC
Source organism: Sulfitobacter sp. (assembly GCF_039977885.1). Taxonomy (GTDB): domain Bacteria; phylum Pseudomonadota; class Alphaproteobacteria; order Rhodobacterales; family Rhodobacteraceae; genus Sulfitobacter. The sequence continues at coordinate 301,155 of NZ_JBDWCI010000020.1, read as the reverse complement.
GCCACGAGGGGTTGGAGCAGCTTCGGTTTCTCGAGAACGGCACAGATATTCTATGCGTTGAGGTCGAAGGCCGGGGTCGCGTGTTTTGGGAGCTTAACAACCCCGGCGATGTCGAGCGGATCGAATCCATCCTGAAGGCCGATCTTTAAAAGATCGCCTCAGGGCTCAGCTCAACTCGTGCAGCCATGGCGGGTTGGCCCCTGCGCGTGAGACAGTAACCGCCGCCACCTTTGCGCCAAGGCGCAGTGCCGCCTGGATGTCGTCGGCGGCAAGGTTTTTGATCCCGTCTTTTTTCAGCAGGCCTTCTTTTGACAGATGAGCCAGAAAACCGGAATTGAAAGTATCGCCCGCGCCAACGGTGTCGGCGACCTGAACTTTTTCAATGGGCACTTCGACAATTTCGTTTTCACCAAACACAGCGCAGGCACCGTCGCTGCCTCGGGTGAGGACAACAATGCTGGGACCGGCACCGCGCAAGCTGGCTGCTTTTTCCAGATGGCTTGCAGGTCCGGGCACCAACCAATCCAGATCAACGTCTGAGACCTTGAGAATATCAACAACCGCGATCAGCTTTTCGAGCCGCGCGCGGTAAGCTGCCTCATCCTTAATGAAATTGGCTCTGATGTTCGGGTCACATACGATAACCCGCTGCGCGCTTTCACGCTGGGCAAGGGCGACATAGAAATCGGCTGCGGGCGCGTTAATCAGACTGATGCCACCAAAGTACATTGCATCTGCTGTGTCAGGCACGTCAGGCAGGGCGTTCGGGTCCAACATACGGCCAGCGGTGTTTTCATCGTAGAAAACATAAGATGCCTGACCGTCCTCAAGCTCGACAAAGGCGAGGGTTGTGGGCCGGTCCGAGCGGATCAGCAGGTCAGTGGCCACGCGGCTTTCTTCGAGGCGAGTCGCAAGAATTTTGCCGAACAGATCATTGGATACGCCCGACAGAAAGCTTGCCTTGACGCTCAACCGGCCAAGCCCGATGGCCGTGTTGAAGACTGCGCCACCTGCATGGGGCGTAAGGCTTTGACCTGCCTCGGCATCCCCTGTGGGAATCATATCAATAAGGGCTTCGCCACAACACACAATCATTTGGTCGCCTTTCAAAAGCACAATGCGGATAGGGTGAACCCTTTATAGCAGTGTGGCTGTTAGCGCAATCAGTGCTACGTGTCGCTTACATCTCGAATTTTGCGCATCCGGTGAGTGCCGCAAGGTCGTCATTGATGGTCCAGATCGGTATATGAGGGTGCAACAGGCTGCTGGCATTGCGCTCAAAAGCCCGCATGCAGGGGCCAGCGGCGACAGACATGAGTGAACGCGCCACACTTCCAGCAAGGTAGATCCCCGCGGATGGCATATAAGCCAATGATAATTCCCGCAGCAGTATGCCCAGAAGCGCGGCGTAATGGTCGACGACAACAGCGATTTTGGTATCGCCGTAGGCCGCGATGATGGCAGGGCCGGTGAGATCGGGCTGGCCCGTCATATGGCGGACAAAGTTGCTCAGGCCGCCGCCTGAAAACAGGCTCTCGACCGTGGGGAAGGTCTCTGGTGCAAGCGCAAGTGCGCCAAGTTGCGCTGAAATACTGTATGGCATGGCGATATGGCCTGCCTCTACGGCGGGGCAGATTACCTGATGCGCGCTACGCAAAACCGGACTGACGTTGAACCCTGTGCCCATACCTACGACAAGCGATTGTGAAACAGCGCTTTGTTTCGGGTTTCCTGATTTGATCAGTTTCAGCTGGTCATCGCGCAGTTCTGGGGCGGCATACCCCAGCGCGGTAAGGTCATTCAAAAGCCGCACATTCGGTGCGCCGATCAGGGCGGCCAACTGCGCCGCCTCCACGGACCAGTGAAAGTTGGTGAGCTCGGCATGGTCTGCATGCACAGGTCCCGCGACGGCCACGACGGCTTCGGAAATCTGGGGGCGTGCGTGGTGAGATAGAAAATCAGCGATTAGGGCATAAAGGCTGTCCCAATCAGCGTTTACATATTGCCGTGTACTGCCGTCGATAACCTGCCCGCTTTCGCTCAGTGCAAGGCGGGAATTGGTCCCGCCAATATCTGCAATGAGGCGCATTTAGAGGTTTTTTAGCGCAATATAGGCCTCACGGTAGCGGGCGTGCGTATCGGTGAAGGCCGCTGTAAGGGTTGTGTCGGGATCAATTGTGCGCGCAATTGGCGGCATGCTTGCCACTTCGAGGCCGGCACCGGTTGCGGCCATAATCGCCAAACGGGCAGCCCCCAATGCGGCGCCAAAATCACCGTCTTTCGGAAGCATCAACGGGATGCCAAGAGTCGTGGCCAGCACATGCAGCCAGTAGTTCGATTTTGCGCCGCCGCCCATGGCAATGGCCCGCTCGATTGTGGTGCCGGTTGAGCGGAGCGCGGCATGGCAATCGGCAAAGGCAAATGCGACCCCTTCAAGCACGGCACGGGTAGCTTGGCGCGCATCGGTGTTGTGATCGAGGTGCAGGAATTGCCCGCGTATCTGCGTGTCATTATGCGGTGTCCTCTCTCCCCCCAGATAGGGGAGGAAAAGCGTCCGCTGGGGGGCGGTGAGATCGCCCAAATCTGAAGTAAGCTCTGCTGCGGTCTGACCGGTAAGACGTGCCAGCCATTGCAGCGCATCCGTGGCGGCAAGGATCACGCCCATCTGGTGCCAGGTATCGGGCACCGCATGGCAGAAGGTATGCACCGCACTGGTGGCATCCGGTTGGTAGGCATCGCTGGCGGCAAATAGCACACCCGAAGTGCCCAGCGAGATAAAGGCATCGCCCTTGGCCACAACGCCAGCCCCAATCGCAGAGGCCGCATTATCGCCGCCGCCGCCAGCCACGATCACGCCTTTGGGCAGCCCCCATTGCTGTGCCAAGGCATCCCGTAAGGTGCCTGAGACCTCAGAGCCTTCAACAAGGCGGGGCATCTGACTGCGCTCCAGCCCTGTTGCAGCCAGCAGATCATCGGACCAGTTGCGGGCGGCCACATCAAGCCAGCTGGTGCCAGCGGCATCCGACATTTCTGCCACGTGCTCCCCTGTTAGGGTCAGGCGGAGGTAGTCTTTGGGCAGTAAAACCTTAGCGATCTGGTCGAACAGTTGCGGTTCATGGTTCTTGGCCCATGCCACTTTGGGGGCGGTGAAACCGGCAAAGACGATATTGCCTGAGACATCCCTGAATTGTGGGTCCGCATCCATCTTTGCCGCCTCGGTGCTGGCGCGGGTGTCATTCCACAAAATGCAGGGCCGCAGAACATTGTCCGCGGCATCCAGCATCGTGGCCCCGTGCATGTGCCCCGAAAGGCCAATGCCGCGCACATCACTAAGATCGTGCTGTGCCCGCAGTGCTTTCATCGCCGTATCGGTGGCGGTGACCCAATCCGCTGGTGCCTGTTCCGACCAGCCAGCCTGCGGGCGGGCACCGCTGAGTGGCACGCTATGCTCGGCCAGCACTTTCTGATCGGCATCAATGAGCACTGCCTTCAGCGATGATGTGCCAAGATCCAGACCGATAAAGCTCATACAGTTGCCTTTGGTTTTTTGCCCAGAAAAGTCATTGATGGAATGTCCTAACGGCGGCCGTCAAAAGTCTGCACCGTGATGCCCGCTGTCTCTAGCGCGCCACGCACGGACTGCGCGATTTGCACTGCGGTTGGTGTGTCACCATGCAGGCAAATGGTATCAATCGCGGTCGGAATCTGTTTGCCGGACTCGGTGATGATCGCACCGGCTTTTACCATTTCGACCATGCGCTTACCTGCGCGCACAGGATCATGGATCACGGCGCCTTCTATGCTGCGATCAACCAATGTTGCATCGTCATTATAGGCGCGGTCGGCGAAAATCTCTCCGGCCCACGAACAGCCAAGCTCTTGAACGGCTTGCTGCTGCGCGGTTGAGCTAAGCACCATGATAATCAAATCAGGCGCGACAGATAGGGCGGCCTCGTACAGATCACGGGCCAGCACAGGGTCTTCGGAGGCCATGTTGGCCAATGCGCCATGCAGTTTCAAATGCCGGACCTGTGCGCCGGCACTGCGTGCCATGCCGGTGCTGGCCGCCACCTGATAGCGGACCTGGTTCTGTAGTGTGGCGCGTGGCACGGACATGCGGTTGCGCCCAAAGCCTGCGATATCCATGAAGCCGGGGTGTGCGCCGATGCCGACGTTTCCGTCATGCGCCAATGCCATCGTCGCCGCCATCACATCGGCATCACCTGCATGCCCCCCGCAGGCGATATTGGCTGAGGTCACGGTGCGCAAAAGCGCTGCATCATCGCCCATGCGCCATGCACCAAAGCTTTCGCCCATATCGGCGTTCAAATCTACTCGCATGTTATGTCTCCTGTTCGAAAGGGTCCGAGGTGGCAGAGGTCACGCCACTGATCAATTGGTAGGACAGCAGGTCCTTGATGGTTGCCGGGTCGCGCAGCAATGGCGTGATTGCAGATTTCAGCGCGTCACGGGCGGTTGTGGCGCGTTGCTCGATCTGGCGGGCTTCGTCAAAGGGGATGAATTGAAACGAAATGGGCGCACCGGTCGGTGCCTGAGCGACCCGCGCCATATCGCAGGGGAGTACGGTCCCGATGCGGGGATAGCCGCCGGTGGTCTGACATTCGCACATCAGGACAAAGGGTGCACCGTCGCCTGTGATCTGGATATCGCCCGAGACAATCACATCCGACACGATGGTCAGCTGGCCTGCCGCTTCGAAAGGGGCACCATCATGATCCATCCGCACGCCCATGCGGTTCGCGCGGGCGTCACGGCGAAATGCAGTAGAGGTAAACCGTTCCTGCGTCGCGCTGTCGAACTGATCTGTTTGCATCGACGGAGTGATGCGGATCGTACCGCCGCCAAAGCGGTCATCAATTGGCAAGACCATCCCGACGGTATCGCCAACATCATTCCCGACAGGCAAAGTATCACCAGCAGCGAGCGCGGCTCCAAGTCCGGCGCTTAGATGCGCGCCGCGGGCCCCCATCATAACGGCGGTGTCAAAGCCGCCACCGACATGTAAATAACCATAGGTACCTGTCCGGATGCCGCCGATATTGAGCGTTGCGCCGGCAGGCAACAGATGGCTTGCGTTCCACGCCAGCGGTACGCCGTCCAGCGTGGCAGTCATTGGTGCGCCTGTCAGGGCGATGCGGACGTCTGCCGTGGCGCGAAAGCTACCGCCCATGCCGACCATCTCGAGCGCGGCCAGATCGGGCGATTGGCCAAGCAGCGCAGCCCCCTCGAACAGCGCCAGCACGTCGGCGGCCCCGCCGCGGGTCATGCCCTGAGCCAGAAAACCGGGACGGCCCATGTCTTGTACGGTCATGGAAGGGCCGCAGGATAGAACTTCAAGAACCGCACTCATGACAAAATCTCCCGCTGTGCGCCGCCATTGCCGCTGGTATCGCTTTGTTGGATGCGCGCGTATTCCGCAGCACTGACCGAGCGGAAGCAAATCTCGTCCCCGGGTGAGAGGGCGATGGGCGTATCGCTATCGGGACGAAAGTTGCGGAATGCGGTCTGGCCCACATGGCGCCAACCGGTAGGGGTCGCGTTGGTAAAAACAATGAGTTGCCGGATTGCAACCACAAGTGCGCCGGCGGGCACCGATTGGGTTAGTGCTTGTTGACGGGGGATGTTCCAATGGGGTGGCAGCTCTCCGGTGTAGGGTTGGCCGGGGGCGAAGCCCAGCGTAAGCACGCGCATCCGGGCCTCTGACAGCTCGGCGATTGCGGTCTCGGGCGAGACACCAGCAGCTTCGGCGGCCTCTTCTAATTGGGGGCCTGCGTCGGTGCCGTAGAGTGCGGGGATCTCCCAAAAGGTCCTGCCCGCGGGCAGGGGGCTTTCGAGCCAGTTCCGGGTTTCCAGCAGGGCCTGCAATTTCTCGACAAGTGGCTCGGGGGCACAGGCGGCCAGATCAACGCTGATAAAAGTCGAGACAAGCGATGTGGATGTTTCGCGCACTTCCGGCCAGTTGTGCGCATCGACTGCGGCGCGAAATGCGATAGCGGCACGGTTGGCAGGTTCGCTCATGTCGGTGCCGAATTGCACGAGCAGGCCGGATAAGCCTACGTAACGGATACGGGGGAGTTCAGCCATAATGCAAAACCTTGTTGCAGAGTTTAGAGAGCGGGTGTCGGGTGAAAGTAGCAAAGGCACCACCCTGATAAAAGGCAGCCCGGGAAGTGGATCCGGGTCTGGCCATGGCTGGTGGCTGGCCGGTATTTTGCGACGTAAGGTGTAGGGATTGTGTCGTCATCAGCGATAGCAGTTTGCTTGGGCTAGGATCATTGAGGCCTCCTTTGCGGCAGAAAGACCAGACAGTCGAGGCAAAGGCAATGGGGCTTTCGGTGATAGGGTGGATTGCTTTGAACAGCGCCTGATTGATGAGGGCAACAGCCGCGAAATAACGCAGTTCTGTGCGCTAGGGGTGCATTTTGTTCGACAGCAAAAGGTAAAGAGGCTGGGCGTCTGGTTCTGCTGAAATGGCTGAGCCAGTGCCAGTGGCTGACAGATTCTTTTTGCCTTTGTTATGCGGTCGCGCGCGGCGCTTTTCTGTCTTTGATAGCCCTGAGTTTTGAAGGCCTGTGTGGTAAGTGAAACAACTTCCGGGTGTTATTTTTCTTTGCTAGCGGCTCCCGAGCCCTATTTGGTTGCTTTGATAAGTTTCTGAATTATCGTATCGTTAACTAATTAGACGGCGCTGATGCGCTTGCTAGCCAAATAAGGACGACATGACTCTATGCCTGATGACGCGAGCAGATCTGAGATGACAATCCCGACGAACTTGCGGCTACTCTTTTTATTGGAAGAGCTGGCTCGGGTCGGTGTGCCGGTTACACCGACGTCCGCGAATGAAGTTTTGGGCCTACCGAAACCGACGATCCACCGCCTGTTTCATACGTTGGAGGAGGAGGGGTTTTTACAGCGCGACATTGACGGGCGCTCCTATGCGCCGGGGACGCGGCTGCGCAGGTTGGCGGCTTCTGTCTTGTCGACCTCTCGCATCCGGATGGTGCGTCAGGCTGCGCTGAGCGCATTGGCAAAAGATGTCGGCGAGACGTGCAATATTGCAATGCCCGAACGCCACGCCATGGTCTATATCGACAGGGCAGAGACCGAATGGCCGCTGCGCATCCAGTTGCCTGTTGGTACAGAGGTACCGTTTCACTGCACAGCCGCGGGCAAGATGTATCTCAGCTCTCTCAAGCCGGGTCTGTTTGCTAGATACCTCAGCATCGTTACGCTGGAATCCTACACAGACCGCACAATCACCGATGCCAGGCTGCTGAGCGCAGAAATAGATGCTGTGCGCAATCGGGGCTACGCCACCGATAATCAGGAATTCATGGAAGGGATGGTTGCAATTGCGGTGCCGCTGTTGGACAGCCAGGGCCGGTTGATGTCAACGCTCTCGATGCATGGCCCCATGCCGCGCGCCGATCTGGATAAATTTACATCCCATCTGCCGCGTTTGCAGGAAGTTGCAAAAGAGCTATCCGGGCTTGTAATCAATTGATGGCCTGAGCCAACCATCCTCGAACTCGATTTTGCTCACACCGGCAAGACGGATGATACGGTCCAACTCCGCCTCAAGAGCCTGCTGACGCCCCTTGCCCCACGCTATGCCCGGCTCGGGCCAAAGTGCACGGATGCGCAGGGTATCCTCGGCGCGAAACGCTTTCATATCCACGCGCCCGACCAGTTGTTGCCCCTGTAAAAGAGGAAAGACGTAGTAGCCGAATATGCGCTTTGCTGCGGGGACAAAGACTTCGATCCGGTATTCGAACCCGAACAGGAAGCTGGCCCGTTTGCGGTCGCGTAGGGCGGGGTCAAAGGGGCTGAGGACGCGCAGGCGTCGCGGGGCAGGGCAATCAGCCGCCTTGTCATCAAGCAAACCCGGCCGGGCAAAGCAGCGCTTTTGTGTGCCATCCGCCCCTGTCACTTCGATTTCTTCGATACGGCCTTTGGCCAATTCTTCCGTACACCATGCTTTTGCCTCGGCCGATGTAGCATGCGCCCAAAAGGCTGCAATTTCGCCCGAGGTGGCAAAGCCCAGTCTGTCCAATGCTCCGTTGCAGCACCAATCAATGGTTTGAGCATCGGAGAGCGCTGTGTTGGGGGCCCAAAGATGCGGTTCCACCACCCGCTCGGTCAAATCATAGCGCTTCTGAAATTTTTCGCGGCCTACCACATGCAATGCGCCGCTGCGCCATAGATATTCCAGCGCGGTTTTGGACGGGTTCCAGTCCCACCAGCCACCCGAACCGCGTTTTTCATTCTTGCCAACATCCGAAGTTCCACAGGGGCCATGGTCGCGGATGTGATCCAGCACGGTCTGGAACTGCTCCTCAAATCCGTCACGACGCCAGTTGCGCCACTGGCCCCGCAGCTTTGCCGCGTCACGGGTGCGGCGCATATGCCAGTGTGGATAAAAGGACAGGGGAATGACAGCAGCATCATGGGTCCAATGCTCGAAAAGTTTGCTGTCACGCTCATACAGCACTTTCAGGTCGTCGGGCCTGTACCTTGGTCTGCGCGCAAAAAGGATCAGGTCGTGGGCGCGGGCCAGCGTATTGATGCTGTCGAGCTGAACAAAGCCCAAACGCTCGATCAGGGCTAAAAGATCAGTCCCGCTTGCAGAGCCTTGCGGCGGATCCAGCAAGGCATGGCGATCGAGAAATATCCGCCGCGCTGCCGTATTTGACAGGCGTGGAAGCGTCATCAGCGCTGTTTTCGACGCAATGTGTCGCCCAACGAAAGGTTAGGCTTCATGGTGATGACTTTGGGCTGGTCTGGATCGGGTTCGCTGCCGGAAGCGTTGAGGATGATCTGCGCAGCAGCAATGCCGATTTCGCGGCGGCACGCATCGGTGGTTGCCAACTGACGTGGCAAACCATCCAACAGCTCGACCCCGTTGAAACCTGCAAGGCCAATTTTGCCCGGTACGTCGATGCCTTCGTCCAGCAGATGCAGCAGGCCGCCTGCGCCGATCATGTCGTTAGAATAGTAGAGGAAATCCAGATCAGGCGAGCGTTCGAGCATGTCCTGCGTCATCTCACGCCCCTTCAGCAGCGCAGAACCGCCAGAATAAAACGCACGATCCTCGATTTCTATTCCTTCTTTGGCCAGTGCTTCGGTAAAGCCTTCGAACCGTTTGCGGGCGCGGTGATCAAGGGGCATCTTGGTGCCGAGAAAACCGATCCGTTCATACCCTTCGCGCAGGATGGCCCGCGCCATATCGCGGCCAGCTTGGCGGTGGCTTATGCCAACCATAGCGTCCACAGGGTTGCCATCTACATCCATGATCTCGACCACAGGAATGCCGGCGTTAAGCAACATCGCGCGCGTAGCTTCGGAATGCTCAAGCCCCGCAATAATCACCCCTGATGGCCGCCATGACAGCATCTCATAGAGCACCTGTTCTTCTTTTTCGGGCCGGTAATCGGTCACACCGACAACCGGCTGCAAGGGCGTGTCGTCTAAAGCTTCGTTCACGCCGTTGAGCACTTCCGGAAAGACCATATTGCTGAGTGAGGGAATGATCACAGCGACAAGATTGACGCGTTGGGATGCCAATGATCCTGCGATCTGGTTGGGTACATACCCCAGCTCTTTGGCAGAGGCCAACACCCGCTCGCGCGTCTTTGCCGATACATCACCGCTTTTTCGCAAGACGCGGCTGACGGTCATCTCCGATACGCCACAGGCCTCGGATACATCGCGTAAGGTGAGGGGGCGCTTGGACGGTTGGGACAAGGTGATGTTCCTGCTGCTGTTGATGCTTGCGTTAGCGTAGTAGGTCACGGCAAGACAGGCAATTGATGATCGCAAATTCACCCTTTAGCCGACGCTCAATGGTCTGGATAAGGCGTTTGGTTTGGGGTATCCAACCGATGACGGCCCCGTGGCTCAACTGGATAGAGCAGCCCCCTCCTAAGGGGCAGGTTGCAGGTTCGAATCCTGCCGGGGTCACCAAAAACGGACTTTATGGCGCAGGATTGAGGTGCGACACTTTGGGAGGGTCGATCCGGTGTGCTTCCAGAGTTTGGCCCGTTGGGGACGGGGGCTATCGATCTTAAAAAACAGTTTGAATTTCACTGTTTAAGGAAGAAAGAACCTTCTCGTTTGAGAATCCCATTCCAAGCGACCGGGGATTGCGATTTTATTGGAGATACGGAAATCGAGCTTTGCGCGGTTTAGGTAGGCAATCCACGTACGGAACGGGATTTTGGCCTTGTCACCATAACCGTCAACCACCAGACACCTTTGCCGTACTTCGTCGAACACGATGTTCTCTGCGCTCAGATCGGGAACGCTGATATTCAGAACGAAAAGTGTTTCGATGCATTCGTTCAGCCAGCGCAATTTTTGATCGTCCAAAGCGTTCGCTTCAATCAGTACTTTAAGTGTACTGGCCAGCGCACCTGATGCGTCTGTGATTTTCTCACATATTTGGGCAAGCCCCTGATCCGTCGCAATCAGCCCGCCCATTTCCGCGATCGGGTTTGGGCGCTGTGCTTTTAGGCATTTAAAGGCTGTGCGTGCGTAATATCGATATTCGATGCGAAATGTACGGTAAGGCCCAAAGCGAATATCATCGACTGCGCGCCGCAGACGGCTGCGTTTGGCGAATTTCGCTCTCTTCCCGGGTTGGATGGTTTTGAGGACTTGATCGGGGTAGCCCGGGCGATCCCAGATTTGCCGAACCCGGCCTTGGGCAATGGGGGTCTGAGCGGCCAGAATAGTGATCCCGCTCGCAATCTGGGCAGCATTCCGGACCGGAGCTGTATGGTAACCAACCCCGAAATTAGCCTTGAAAACAGTACTTGAAAAATGCCGCGTCAAACCAAAAGCCGTCCTGAAAAACATACACACAAGGTTGATATTGCTCGAAATGATACATTATGGAGCCAGCCCGGGTAAGGCTTTGTAATGAATTTGTTACATCAGGGCATTTGAAGGGCATGGCGGTTTGAGTGTCGAGTCCGGTTTGTAAGGGATTCCAGCCTGTTGCCGCCATCTGCGGTCGCCATTTGGCTGCGGGAGCGCGGGCGATGTTATGTTACAGCATGTCTTGCGAGGGGCGCGGGTGTAGGGGCAGGGCTGAACACAATCCAGCGAGCAACCGCCGCAGGCTAGGGGTTGCCGGTTTACGCTCTGATGGGGGTATGTCATAGTTGATGACTTAAAATCGAGGATGATCGGTATGACAAATTCAGCAACAGCATCCCCGCCAAAGCGCAAAGTGAACTCTTGGCTGGTGCGCTACGGGAAGAAGCAACGCAAGTGGATTAACCCCTACATTAAAAAGCACTCGAAGATCGGTGATGCGGCCGTTTTTGACCGCTCTCTTTTTCCTTGGATGTCTGAGCTGGAAGCGGATTGGGAAGCCATTCGTGACGAGGCGCTTGCCGTGCTCAAGCACCGCGATGCGATCCCTCCGCTGGCGAAAATCTCGCCGGATCATAAAAATCTGGACGAACAAAACAAATGGCGGTCGTTCTTTATGTGGGCGTACGGCTTTCGTATCGACCAGAACTGCGACCGCTGCCCCCGGACGACACAGGCGCTCAAAGCGGTTCCAGGGCTGCGGACGGCAATGTTCTCTATCCATGATCCGGGTATGGCGATCCCTCCGCATAAAGGGGTCACTGCGGGCATGTGTGTCTTCCACCTAGGCCTGAAAACTCCCAAAGACACAGCCAATTGTGCCATTCGCGTTGATGATCAGATCGTCAGCTGGAAAGAAGGCGAAGCCTTTGTGTTCGACGACACGAAAGAACATGAAACGTGGAACCGCACGGACGAAGAGCGCGTCATCTTGCTGGTTCAGTTTGACCGCCCAATGAAATTCCCCGGCAATATTGTGGCATCGCTGTTTTTCCATGCGGTGCGCCGCAGTTCCTTTGTAGGCACGGCGCGCAAACAGTTGGGCAATTGGGAAAATACATTCCGTCAGTTTGAAAAGGCCGACGAGTAAATATATCGGCCCGCGGTGTTTCCTGCGGGCCGATCTCACGGCTGCCTGATGGGGATGGCGTTAGACGGGCTGACCTGAAGTGTCTTTGACTTCGGCTGGATCAAACGGGCGTTTCTTGTCAGACCGTTTCCAGCGCAGCTTGCTACAAAACCACGACTCTGCGTTGCGCGTGATCGACCCCTGAATAGAGGTGGCGATTTCCTGAGTAAGCCGCGCTTCGGCTTCTGGACCTTTTTCACCGTTTGGCAAAATTGGCGGGCGGAAGACTGCCCTCAGGTGGCCGGTTTTGAGGCGGACAACATCGAATGTGATGATAGGACAGTTATGTGCAATCGCAAGGCGGGCCGGCATCTGGGTGAATGACGCGGGGCGGCCGAAAAACTCGGCTTCGACACCGGGGCTGACGCGCTGATCCACCAAAAGCCCAATCGATTCGCCGTTTTTCAGCGCCTTGAGGCAGGGCCGTAGGGCTTTGGATTTTTCGACATATTTCACGCCTGTCTCAAGGCGAGGTTTCATCATCAAACCGTTTAGCACGGCATTTTCATGGGGGGTGTAGATGATGGTGAAGGGCTGGTTCTTTTCGGCCATGAGGATCGGGAACATTTCCCAGCTTCCTACATGGGCACCGACATAGATCGCCGGACCTTTGCCATCAAACACCATACCATCGGGCGTTGTGTAATCAATGCGCAGGCCATGTTTGCCTTCCTTGAAGGACTTCATATGAGCGGTTTCTGCGATGTGCCGCCCCGTATTAGCGAGCATTTCTTTGGTCAGCGCGTCAATCTCGGCTTTGCTCAGATGTGGAAAAACGTCGGCAATATTTCTTTTGATATTGCTCGTTTTGATGAGGATGCCGCCGCTGTTCTTTATAATAAAGGCGATAAGGGGCTGTGCTATTCTGAATGGCAACGTTCTGATAACAAAGTGCATGGACGCAATCAGAGGGTTCATGTGCTTTGGAATTTTCTTGGTCAACTTGGATGCCTTCACGCTCAAAAACTCTAAGTGGATTACGCATAGTAGGGCGAATTGTCCAGATGGACCGCCATCGGCTTTGTTGCGTCGGTCGTATCATGCCGATGGGTGGGCTGCCTGAGGTGGCGTTCTGTCGCCCAAGAGGGGAAAAGCCAGTATTGTCCTTGATGTCCTTGTCCAATCTGGGCAGAACGTAGAGAACTTCAAAAAGCGTGGATTAGTACCTTGAAAGCAGTGATTTTAAGCGCCGGACAGGGGAGCAGATTGCTTCCGTTGACGCAAAGCCAACCTAAATGCCTGCTGCCGGTCAACGGCCGCACCATTCTTGAGTGGCAGCTTGCCGCACTGGCGGCAAACGGTGTGAATGATGTGACGGTCGTGACCGGCTTTTATGCTGAAACGGTCGATGCATTGATTGCATCCCGGGATTTCGGTGCGCAGACGGTGCGCACGCTTTATAATCCGTTCTACGCGGTCGCCGATAACGCGGGCAGTTGCTATGTCGCACGCGAATTCATGACGGGCGACTTTATGGTGATCAACGGTGACACGCTGTTCGAGCCTGAGCTGTGCAGGCGCGCACTTGCGCAACACGACACACCTGTGACCGTAACGATTGACCGCAAAGACAGCTATGATGGCGACGATATGAAGGTTTGTCTTGATGGCGACCGTCTGGCGCGCATCGGGAAATCCTTGCCGCTTGATGTTGTGGATGCTGAATCAATCGGGATGCTGATGTTCAGCGAAGAGGGCGGGGCGCATTTTAAAGATGCTATCGTCAATCTGCTGCGTAGCGAAGGCGGGCTGAAGCGCTGGTATTTGCAGGCGATTGACGCGCTTGCGGTCAAGAAGATCGTCGGCACGGCCTCCATCGAGGGGCTGGCATGGCAAGAAGTCGATTTTATGGATGACCTCAAAAGCGCCGAGGCGCTCGGAGAAAAATGGGGCGGCTGACCTTGGTCAGGCGCTCTCGCGCTGTTTGAGTATCTTTTCGGCCAGATAGAAATCTTCGGGCTTGTCCACGTCTATCGCGGCTTCGGCAAAGGGCATATCCGTTGTCGCAAGCCGCGTTCCTGTACGCTTTCCCAACTTGTTGATTGCCTGTGCCAACGTCAGCGTGTTGGTGAGATAGCGTAATGCTGTCATCACGCCCAGCCGACGCAACATGGTCAGCGGGCTTTTGCGGTTCTGCTCGATCTCGCGCCAGAATGTAATCACTCCGTTGGCTTGGGGGGTCTGGAAAGCAAACAGATTGCATCCCCCCGCACCACCATCGCGGAACCGCATACGGGTGCGGCGCGCTTCGGGGTAGGCTTGCATGACCAGATCGGTCTTGGCCATCGCCGCTGTTACATCAGCGTCCTCGGTGAGGGAGGCGAGGAAATACTCGATAATCCCAGGGGTGAGCAGGCAATTATCCGCAGTGGTCATCAAGACCGGGCCAGCAGTCCCCGCGCCTGCGGCTTCAAAGCCGTGCAATGCGCTTTGCGCGGGCGAGGGTTTGGCCTGCAACGCCTGAAGATAGCCACTATCCAGAAGAGGTTTGAGGCTCGGCAAATCCTGCAAGACATCTGGCGTTTCAATGACGACCAGAACCTTGTCGATGGCTTTGACGTTTTGGAGCGCAGCTATCACGCGTTCGATCATCGTCGTGCCGTTGATGGGCAACAGCGCCTTATGCGACACATTGCCCAAGGCGGCGACGCTACAGTCCGGTCCACGGCTGCCTGCGAGAACGATAGCGGTATAGGTCACGTTAGTGATTTTTGGTAAACGCGGTAGGTTTTATAGTGGCGACCACCCATTTTACCCGCAAGGCTGATCATCGCGTGATTGTCTTCCAGAACCCATGACATCTCGAGGGTCTCGGTCCCGCGATCTTCCTGCGCTTTGTGGATTTTCAGCATAAGGTTGCCAACGATCCGGGGACCCAGAACCGTTGCCTGATGTTTCTTGCGCACACCCAAAAGCGGTACGCGCACCGTCTTGAGGCCCTTAACCTTGAGACGCCACAACAGTTTGGCCCAGCCAAAGGGAAGCAGTTTGCCCTGAAGATCGGCAATGGCTTCATTCACGTTTGGCACGCCGACAATAAAGGCTGCGGGTTCGCCATCTACTTCGACAAACCAGAACATTTTCGGGTCGATCACGGGTTTCAGCTCTTTGGCCATATGCGCGATTTCGTCCTCGACCATGGGCACAAAGCCCCAGTTTTCGGACCAGCCATCGTTGAAGATATCGCCGAGGATGCGGATCTCTTCTTGGTATTTCTTCATATTGATGGGGCGCACGACCATGTTTTCGGACAGGCCGCGCTTTTCGAATGCCTTGAGCATTTTGGGCAGCTCATCACCGAACTTCCACTCAAACGCGTGCAGGTCGCGGACTTTATCATAGCCCAGAGCATTCAGATGCGTGTCCACATGCGGGAAGTCATGGCCCATCAGCATCATGGGCGGTGTTTCGTGTCCATCGACCAAAAGGCCGGCTTCTTGATTGATGTTCAGATTGAAGGGGCCGTAAACCACGGTGGCCCCGCGTGCGCGCAGCCAGTCTTCGGCGGTCTTGGTCAGTGCTTCAAAAATGGCGGGATCATCTTCGCCGTCGACCAGGCCAAAATGCCCTTCACCGGGTCCACGCTGTTTTGCTGTGAGCGGGTCAAGCTGTGCGCTGATGCGGCCCACGGCCACGCCGTCCCGCTTTGCCAGCCAGAACTGCACTTCGGCGCGCTTCATGAAGGGGTTCTTTTTCGGGTCCAGTAGGTCCCGCCGCTCCATCAAAAGCGGCGGGATCCACAATGGATCATCTTTATGCAAACTATAGGGTAGCTTGATAAATTCTTCCAATTCCGCCTGTGTGTGAACCGGTACAATGTCGAGTGTCGATGTTTTCACTGGCGGAATTCCAATATTCTAAGCGTTAAGCCTGCTGGCGTGAGGGCGGCCGATCCAATGGAAGGCGGCCGGATTCCTCGGCAACCCACGGATATTTTTCAGCCTTCTCGACGTCATAGCCAAGGTTGTACACAGTCGGGCTACGAGGGCGGTCTTTGGCCTTATCGTAATAGGTTCCCAATGCCTTATCCACACCAAAACTGGTAATGCCATAGTTGCCATCTTCGTGGTGGAAATGGTGCAGTAGGTGGTGCTCTTTCATATGTTTGAGCCACTTGTTCTTTGGCTTGAAGTTCAGGTGCTGGATGCAGTGCACGAACTCGTAAATGCAGGTGATCACAAGGCCGGATGCAAAGGCCGCCGCAGCACCGGCGGGGCCGGCAATAGCCCAACCGATTGGAACGGTGAACGAAAAGATCGTAGGCAGCGTCGTGTAAAGCGCGCCAAACAACACATCCAGGCTGTGCGGGTCCTGATGGTGATCAAAGTGGATGCGCTTCCAGACCGTAGCGGTATGCTTCCAGCGGTATAGGTATTGGCTGTGCAGCACAAAGCGGTGCAGCAGATACCAGACAACCGGATAGACAAACACAATGGCGGCCGCCGCAATGAGCGGCCCAGTCCAGCCGGTGGCCAGAACCGAGGCCGTGATGATGGCCACTACCGCAAGCGCGATATAGGCTTGAATGGCGTAAAACGTAAAATACGCCTTGATGAGGTCGTTCATAGACATTTTTCCAAGGTCGAAACTACGACCTTTCCACGTAGGTGCTTTCATTGTCGCGTCCTTCCTATTGGATACTCAGACATCTTAGATAGGTGTGGGTCAGGATGGTGTCCAGATCACCGAATGTCGCAGATTACAGTCTGAAACATGCGGCGTTACATCGGGCCTTGCGGCTGCATCATGTAAGGTACTGCGTGTGCCGCGCCTTGGGATATAGCCAGAAGGTGCGCGCGGCGTGCCATGCAAACGTCAGGCCCTGCCAGACAGTAATGAACAGAAACGCGGCCGAGCCAAGCCCGATTGCGACGCCAAGGGTGAAGATCACCAGATTGACGTTGCGCCGTGCGATGAAGGTGCGCACCGTCCCGTCGAGTGTGGTCAGCGCGTGCAGGCCGCGTTTGAACCGAGCCTTTGCCACCATAAGGGCAAGGCGGTCCGCGATGTAGAAAATGGTCAGCCAGATGGTCGCCGTATACAGCGGCGCTTGGGAGCCGCCAGCAAGCAGGCCCGCTGCCCATGCAGCGTACCAGAAGGGCGGGTGCACGATATCCAGCCCGTGATCCAGAATGTTGCCGATAGGCGAATCCGTCAGCGTCAGGCGCGCCAGTTTGCCGTCGACGCTGTCGAGGATGGTCATGCCGTAGGCCGCGACAAATCCTGCGAACCAGTATTGGTAGGCAAACAGGGGCACCGCCAGAATGGTGAGGAAGATGCTAAAGATCGTCACCATATTCGGCGTGATCCGCCAACGGATGCACAAGCGGGTAAGCTGCCAAACAATCGGCGGATAGACCCATTTGGTCATGAAATCGGTCGAGCCTTTATAGTTCAGATGGAACAGCCGTTTTTCCAGCTCGGCGCGGTGGGTGTCATCCTGTACCCGCTCCAACAGAAACGGCACATTGCGGCGCAGCGTGCCGATAAAATCAGGCAGCTCGTCCGGCGTGACCTGCCGGATTGTGCCTGCCGCCAACATTTGGTTCGCAATGTCCTGCAGGGATGTGGCATCCGCAGGGGGCAATGTGTCCGAGTTCAACCGCAGCACGGCAGTATCCTTGGCTGCTGCGGTGAAGCAGACAGGGTCGGCACCCTCCATCAGTAGCGGCACAAGGCGCGCATCGATCACCGCACCACCGTCCAGCACCAAAACAGGGCCCTCAACGGTCGCCAGATAGCTTGCCAGACGTTCGGCCACTGTGCCGTTGTCCTGCGCAACCTTATAGCGCGGGTCGGTGGTGGCGTCGGGCATCCCCGAGATGACAACCTCAACAGAGGGGTCTGCGGCTTTCTTGACAGAGCGCAGGATGCGCTCAAGCGAGGTAAAGCCAAAAAGGCGTGGGGCTTGTGATGCAGGGGCTGCATCGATCCAGATACGCATGTGCGATCCTCTCTAACTTTCGGAACGGGACAGGAAAATGCCCGAAATAATAACAAAAACAACCAGCGGCACCCACGCCGCGAACAGCGGTGTAAGAACGCCCGCCTTGCCCAAAGATGCAAAGATGCCATCGAAGACAAGGAACGACAGCCCAAGGGCGATGGCGATGGCGGCACCCATTTGCGGGCCACCCGACCTGCTTTGACCTCTTATGGTCGAGGCTGCAATCAACATCATCACCAATGACGTCAAAGGTCCTACGGACCGGCGGGCCAATTCGGTGCCATAAACCGATGGATCCGCCGAGGAACTCCACGCAACATTGATCACTTTGCCCAGTGTGCTGTTGGTCAACTGTTCGGGGGGCGCGATCAGATCAAGAATGACCTGCGGGTCAGGCCCGTTTGGCCATGGTGTGACTTCAGCCTCGATAATCTGCAGATTGCCTTTCTCTACAACAGCATCAGAGGTTTCATACAGCAGCCAGCCGCCATCCTCAAAACGGGCGGAAGCGGCTGTTTGCTGTCCGGTAAGGCGGCCAATTTCGTCGCGCTGGAAAAAGCTGAGGCCGGTGAGGGTTTTGCCGTCATTTGAAACGCCGCTGATCCTGACAATGTCTTCCTCGCCGCGCAGCCACTGCGGCGCATCTTCATTGAGCAGTGGTTCCCACCATTCGATAAAGGCTTTTTGGGATGTCGGGGCAACGTAGTCCGCCAAAAAGAAATGACCGGCAACGACGATCAAACAGGCGGGTAGGCCCAAGCCGGCGATCTTGAGTGGGGAAATGCCCGCCGCACGCAACACGATCAGCTCGCTGCGGGTGGCCAGCGTCAGAATGCCCATCGTACTGCCAATCAGCACGGCAATGGGGATCAGTCGCTCGATGATGGTGGGCACGCGGTAGGCGACAAAGCGGGCAACATCAGTAAGGCTGCCGCGCTTTTCGAGGATGTCCTCGAAATTGTCGATCAGGTCCATCAAAACCAGCAGCGCCGCGAAGGCAAGCAAGACTGACAGGATGCGGGTACCAACAGTTTTCCCGAAGTAGGTGAACAGAATTCTCATTCGGATGCCCGGCCTTTACGCGACAAACGCGTTTTGACGAACTCTATGCAGCTATCCAACCTGTCAAAGAACATCTCGAGCTTGTTGGGGCGCAAACGTTGGTCAACCCTCAGGAACAGGCGTCCGCAAAAGAATGAAAACACACCAAGGGGCAGCCATAGCCCGATCCATGGCGATGTTACACCAATCCCGACAAGCCCCTCTCCTACCTGCAACGTATAATGAAGCAGCAAAAGCAATAGCACTGCGGTCGCAATCGCGGGCCCTCGACGGCGGCGTTTTGCGGAAATCCCCATCGGAATAGCAAGAAGAGGCATCGCCATAATCGAAAGGGATCGCACCAGACGTGCATGAAGTTCGGATGTGATTTTATTTTGCTCGATATCGCTTGCCTCATCGCCCTCTGGCAGTGGGTTTGCATTGCGCTCCCACAGCTCGCCGAGGGTGAGTTCGCGCTGTTCGCGGCCTCGTGCCCTGTATGGGGCGGGCTGGAAGGCAAAGTCGGGTTTATAGGTAAGCTGACCCAAAAACAGAGTGTAAGGTGCGGTGCCTGGTTTCTCGATCATCTGGACGACGTTCTGCAAAAGGATTTTTGTCTCACCGGTAACATCGTCGGTTTCGACCTGTCCTGCTTCGGCAGTGATGGTCATTTTGCTTCCGTCGTCGGATAGTTGATGCAAAAAAACACCGCCCAACCCTTTGCCGCCGAAATCGACCTCATCCGCAAGAATAGTCAGCCCATCTGTTGGCGTGAAAAAAGTCTTTTCGGAAATTGCCTCGTTCCATACCGCATGGGTGGCGACATGGCGCACGGCGCGATAGGCGTATCGGCTGTAGGGTTGCAGATAACCCAGCAGCAGAACGCTGAGAATAGAAAGGACAATACCGCAGATCAGGATGATCCGAGCCATGCGCCGCACCGATGATCCGGTCGCCAGAATAACGTCCAGTTCGTTGTCGTCGCCCAATTGGGCCATGAGCAGTAAAATACTGATGAAAAATGCCGCAGGCAGGGCAAGACCCAGATAATGCGGCACCAGATTGGCGGCCATCTGGAACACCAACCCCATCGCTGCATTATTGGCCGCCGCAAATTCAAACAGCCGCAGCACGCGCTCCAGAACAAGCGTCAGCAACACGATGCTCAGCGCGATCATAAGCCGGCGCATCGTCAGGGACAGCAGATATTTGTCGATGATACTCATGTGAGTTTAACCGCCACAGATCAGCTTTGTGACCAGCGCTGTCTAAGCTCGTCCACCAGTTTGGTTGTGGTGTCCGCGTCTGGCGTGACCGCCTGACCCAATTGCGGAGGGCCGGGCCATCCGGCGTCCGGCACAGTCATTCCGTCAAAGGGGCGTGTGCCGTCATAGCGGGGGATGACATGGTAATGCACATCGCTATCGACCATCATCAACATCAGGTAATTGATTTTCTCATAGCTGACCATCTCGCCCAGAATGGTTTCGATCTTGGCGATAACGGGCTTGAGATCGGCAAAGCCTTGGGCGCTGACATCGGCAAAGGCCTCAACGGGTTCGCGGCAGATCAGAACAAGCGATCCCAGCGTGACCTGCTCGGGGCGCAGTTGCACGGTCCAATACTCGGTTTCACCGATCACGGTGTCGGGGTGGCCGAACTTTGACATGGTGCTGTTTGGGGCGTGTTCGCTCACTGTATATCTCCGTTGCGACCGGACGAGCGCACTGCTGCCATCCATGGCTTTTTCTAGGGCCATGGATAGCGGACAAATGGAATTTACTCAAGTAGAGCGCGGCATGCGGGGCCAAGCTGCCGCAGACCCTCCGGCGAGTTCTCGCACATGATTGTAACAGTTTATGACAGCGGCATGTCGAGCGACCAGCGGCCAATTGTCTCAAATCCGCGCTGCGTCAGACCGCGCGCATGGGACGACAAACGCCAGCCATGATCCCCGCGCCGCACGTCCCACAGGTTCCACCGCGCCTCGTCTCCTTTGGTGTGCGTAAGGCTCATTGAGGCCGATGGCACACCCAGCACGGGGATCTTGCCTGCGGGGCCGTTGATCAGGCCAAAGTGGCTGTGATGCTGGTGCCCATGCAGGACCAGCTCGGCCCCTGTGCGGGAAAGAACCTCGCGAAAGGCGGCGCGGTCGCGCAGCGCTTTGCGGCGTTTGGTTGGGTGGTCTTCGGGCGGGTGGTGCAGGACCACGCAGCGGAATAGATCCTGACCGCGCAGATTCTCAAGAATGGTCTCAAGTTCTTGTAATTGTTGTTTTCCTAGGGTGCCTGACGCCATGAGTGGCGGCGTGACTGTTGCTGTGGACAGCATGATAAACGCCACCGGCCCGCGTCGGCGCACAAAGGGAAATGTCACTTCGGTTGCGTTATCGCCCAACATCCACGGTGCCCACTGGCCGATCCCTTGATCAAAGGGAACATGGACATAGGCCTCATGATTTCCGGGGATCACTGTCACGTCCTGCGGCGGTCCGACCTGTTCAAGCCAGACGCGCGAGGCGGCAAATTCATCGGGCAGGGCGATATTCGTCAGGTCACCAGAAATGATCAGATGGTCTGGCGTTGCGGCTTTGATATCTGCCAGTAACGCGGCCAGTACCTCGGGCCGGTGGCGCAGGTGCCGTTTGCGGTGCCACGATTTATAGCCAAGAAACCGCTTATTCAGCAGCTGGCCCAATGTAACATTCGGGGTCAGTGGATTGTGCGGATCCGACATATGGGCGAAGGAAAGATGCATAGCACTCGCGTTTGTGATTGTTTCAGATCATATATCGGCATAACCGCTACGCTGATTTTAAGAAAAGAGAAACCTGTTATGCCGACATCCGCTCCTGCGCCAACAACGACCACCCCACCGGTTCGACTGGTGGGGGAAGGCACGCCTATCTGGGGCATGACCTCGGCCGAGCGTCTGGTGCGGATGTGCGCGCGGGCAGGGTTGGATGATGTTGCCGCATGGGATGGTATCGCGCCGGTAAATGATAGCTGTTTGGTGATCAGCGCGGATCACGTTTATGCGCAGGTTCTGCTGGGGGATCTGGCGCGGCAGGTGGGCACTGTGCTGACCTCTGAAGGGCGCCCTGTCGCGGCCCATGTCGCTGCAGACCGGGCGGCGGATGTGGCACAGGATATCGCGGATGGTGTGCTGTCGCGGGCCACGGATCTGGCGCAGGTCGAGCCCGAAGCGCTGAGCACGGCTTACGATGAAAAGCTGCGCAAGCGGGAACTGCCCTATGTTATGCCTCTCACCCTCGCGACAGTGCGCGCCGTAGAGCAGCGCACCTTTGCCGGTTCCTATAAAGGTGTGACCGATTTTGTGACGCTCTATTGCTGGCCGAAACCCGCGATTGCGGTTGTGCGTTGGTGTGCCAAAATGCGCATTACCCCGAATATGGTCACCTCGCTGAGTCTGGTTCTGGTTCTGGCAGCCATGTGGCTGTTCTGGAACGGGTTTTTTATCACCGGCCTGATCTCGGCTTGGTTGATGACCTTTCTTGATACTGTAGATGGCAAGCTGGCGCGGGTGACTGTGACCTCAACCAAATTCGGCAATGTGTTTGACCATGGGATCGACCTGATACACCCGCCGTTCTGGTATTGGGCATGGGTTGTGGGGGTGGTCGCCACGGTCGACACGCCGCCTGACCTAACATGGGCGTTCTGGATTACGGTCGTGGGCTATGTGCTCCAGCGTGTGCAGGAAGGTATCTTTATCAAGGCCTTCAATATGGAAATGCACATTTGGCGTCGTTTTGACAGCCTGTACCGGCTGGTTGTGGCGCGTCGCAATCCCAATCTTGCGCTGCTGACGGTCTTTGCTTTGGTTGGCCTGCCTGCGGAAGGGCTGATTGCTGTAGCGCTTTGGACGGCTGTCTCATTGGTGCTGCATAGCGTGCAAATTGCGCAGGCGGCGAAGGCAACTAAACCTCTGACATCGTGGCTTGACCGTTGAAGATCGGGCTTGTCAGTAACCCGCTTAGCCGTGCCAATCGCAAAAGCGGGGGCATCGCGGCAAATGTGGCCGAAACCGCGGATACTTTTGTGTCCCAACCGCGCACGCATGATCAGCTTTTGGAGGACCTCAAGCGGTTTGCCGAGGCCGGGGTTGAGCTTATCGTGGTGGACGGGGGCGACGGGACAGTGCGTGACGTCGTCAGCTGCATTGATGAGGCCTATACCGGCACATGGCCCGCATTTTCGATCATCCCTTCGGGCAAAACCAATGTCATCGCGGGCGAGGTCGGGCATTTTGACATAGGCGAAGCAGGTTGGCAGCGGGTCCTGTCATTGCGCGCCGGAGGCAGGCTTGGGCGCGTTGAGAAGAAATGCGTAGCCCTTGAGGTGACATGGCCGCTCAAAGATTTGCCCATGCAGCGCGGCTTTCTCATGGGGTTTGCAGCCTTTGCCGAAGGCAAACACATCGCCGAGGAAAAACTGCACCCGATGGGCATAGCCAAAGGCCTTGCCGTGGCGATTGCTATTGGCAGCGTGTTGTACCGTAATTTGATGCCGGGCGCGAAAAAGCGCGCGACATCAGGCGATCCGGGACAGGTTTTGGTGGATGGCGCTGCAACAGATGCAAGCCGTCACTTTCTGGTGGTGGTCAGCACGATCGACCGTTTGACCATGGGAATGCGACCGTTCTGGGATCAAGGGACCGGCCCGCTCAACTGGCTCGATATTTCGGCCCCGCCCAAGCGGGTCTTTAGGGGCTTGATGTCGCTGGCGCTGGGCAAGCGCAAGCTTTGGATGGAGCAGGGCGGCTACGCAAGCGGCCGCGCAGAAGTGCTCGATATCAAGTTCGACGCGCCATTTGTTCTGGACGGAGAGCTGTATGACCCGCATGGGCATGTTCATGTCTCGGCATCCCAACTCATCAGGTTTGTGAGCGAATGACCCAAGCTTTGACAGATATCGTGCGTGCGCAGCTGGACCGTTCGGTTCCCCCCGAGGCCCGCGAATTGGCGAATACTCTGGCCGCAGAAAGCGGAAGCGCGGTCTTGGCGATCCTGTTTTATGGTTCTTGCCTGCGCAACCAAACCGCCGAAGGGGTGCTGGATTTCTATATCCTGCTGGAGAATTACAGTGATTATCACGCATCGCGTCTGGGGGCGGTGGCAAATGCCCTGCTGCCGCCGACGGTGCAATACAGACCCGGTGAGGATGCGCGCGCAAAGATTGCTGTGATCACGCTTGATTCTTTCGCCGCCAGAATGCGCCCCTCCAGCAACGACACGACGATGTGGGCCCGCTTTTGTCAGCCCTCCGCGCTGCTTTATGCGCGCGATGAGCAGGCAGCGGATGCGGTGGCAAAAGCTGTTGCTGACGGTGTTGCAACAGGTGCTGTCTGGGCCCGGCGGCTTGGCCCCCAAGGCGGCACAGCTTCTGAGCTGTGGACAGCGCTTTTCCGCAATACCTACGGTGCCGAGCTTCGGGTGGAAGACGGTAGTGATCGTGGCAACGAGATCTATGAACAGGCCGCAGATTATTTCGACGAAATGTTACTGCCGGCGCTTGAGCATGCCGAGGGCAAGCAGCATCTGAAAGGGTGGAGCACCACGCCCTCGACAGATTACGCGCCAGCGTGGAAGCGCAAAAGGTTTGTGGGAAAGGTCTACAACATCAGCCGCTTGATCAAAGCAACCTTCACCTTTGATCAGAAGGTCGAATATGTGCAGTGGAAAATCGAGCGCCACACAGGCAAGCCTTTGGAGCTTAGTGCGTTTCAAAAACGCCACCTGCTGATCGCGGCTCCGTGGATATTGTGGAAGCTGTGGCGTCAGGGATCAATCCGCTGACGCCACGCGCTGTGTTTTGTTGGTTTAGCTTGCGCTTGCAATACGCTCGGGGGTGATTGCCCCGAATTCGCGACCGACTTTAGTGAAAAGCGCGATGGCGTTGTCGATCTGCTTTTGTGAATGCACGGCGCTGACACTGCTGCGCAGCAAAGCCTGACCCATCGGGGTCGCGGGCGGCAGTGCAAGGTTCACATAAAGACCTTCTTCCAGCAGGGCGTTCCAGAAGGCGACAGCCAGATCAGGCGAGGTCAGTTGGATCGCAACAACGGGGCTCACATCGGGGCCAACGTCAAAGCCTGCATTGCGCAGACCGTCATACAGGCGCTGGGCGTTGTTCATCAGCTTCTCGCGCAGGAACTGGCCGTTCTTGACCTTTTCCAGCGAAGTCACAACCGAGGCCACAACCGAACAAGGCAGGGAAGCGGTGAACATATACGGGCGGCAGGCCACGCGCAGCAGATCGAAATCATCCACGTTAGAAACACAGAAACCACCAACCGCGCCCAGGCTTTTGCTGAAGGTGCCGACGATGAAATCAACCTGATCCTCAACGCCCTGCTCTTCGGCCAGACCGCGGCCATTGGCACCCAGAACACCCATGGAGTGGGCTTCGTCCACAACAAGGTAGCCGCCGAATTCTTTGGTCACGGCTGCGATTTCTTTCAGCGGGGCCTTATCGCCCAACATGCTGTAAATGCCTTCGGTCACAACGATGATATTGCCACCTTTGTCTTCAAGACGGCTCAGGCGTTTGCGCAGATCGTTAAAGTCATTGTGCTTGAACCGCGTGACTTGCGCGCTGGTCAGCTTGCAGGCGTCATAGATACAGGCGTGAGAATCCGCGTCGATAACCAGATGGTCATCGCGGCCTGCCAGCGTGGAAATGATACCAAGGTTGGCCTGATAGCCGGTGGTGAATGTCATGGCGTGACGGCGGCCAAAGAATTCGGCCAGCTCTGTCTCGAGGCGCTGGTGCCAGCCGTAAGAGCCGTTGGCAATCCGTGAGCCGGTCGTACCGGTGCCGTTTTCGCGCAGGGCGGTTACCGCCTGCTCGACGCTGTGTTGATCAAAGGTCAGACCAAGGTAGTTGTTGGTCCCGAACAAAATGGTTTTCTTTCCTCCGACAACGGCTTCGGTCGAAGAAAGCATTTCGTCGAACCGAACGGAAAAAGGATCAGCACCGGCAGATTTGATGTCATCATATGCCGCGTTGAGATCTTTGAATTTATCCAGAATACCCATTATACGTCCGCCTTTTTATTTAATGACCGAACCAGTTCGGCAAGTTCGTGAACAGTTTCAACATCGGCAATACGATCCAGCGGGATCGAAATGTCGTATTCGTCTTCAAGAGCCATCACCAACTCCATCACATCAAGTGACGGCAGGTTGAGTTCTCTGACGATGTTGGTGTCGGCTTTTATCCCGACTGAACCGCTCGCGAGCTTTTGCAGTTCTCTGATGATCACTGCTTCTACGTCTGTGCCCGTCATGTTGTTAATTTCCACTGCGCTCAATTGTTCCCGGTTACGTTGCTGTAACCTCTGTGCAGTATATTAATTACAATGACCCCTGTTAGAAAGGTTTCACGCCCTTACAGGCTGTAAAGAATTGCGTCCGAATGTTTCAAAGCCAATCGTGCTTTTGGTACCATTCTGCCGTTTGAATAAAGCCCTGTTCGATATCGACCTGCGGTTGCCACACGGCCTGAGGTGGCTGTTTTTGCGGGGAAGAGCTCCAATCCCCGTGCAGGATTTCCCGCACCTTGCCTTGCGTTAAAATAGGTGTGTTTCCCGTTATTCTAGATATTGCCTGGGTCGCCAATGCGACAATTCTAAGCAATGGAGAAGGGATTTTTACAAGCTTGGGAGTTGTTTTTAGGGATTTTCCGGCTGCTTTAGCGATTTGTGACCATGTGTAGCCATCAACATTCGCGTCTGAGATCTCAAAAACGCCGTTCACCTCAGGGTTGCAGGAAAAAGCGACAACGGCCTGTGCCACGTCATCCGCGCACACAAGACAAATTCGGTCACTGTCCGATCCTGGGCTGAAAATAGCGCCTTTTGCGGCCATCTGAAATAGTGGAAATGTTTCTTTGTCCCATCGGCCGTAAATTGCCGATGGTCTCAATATAGCGACCGGTGATGCAGCATTTTTCAACAGGATCTCTTCGCCGGCACGCTTGCTCGCGGCGTAATCAGACAGCTCTGGCGCGCGTGCAGCAAAGGAAGACACCATCACCAGCCGGGCGTTGGGGGCCACTTTTGCACTGGCTTTGGCCAAATTCGCACTGCCATGTTCGTTGACGCGGTAAAACGCTTCGCGGCTTTTTGCCTTGATCAATCCGGCGGCGTGGATGACCGCATCGGCACCCAGACACAGCTTTTCCAGCGCGGCTTGATCCGACAGGTCGCCAAGGATGATTTCCGCATCCAGTTCGGGAACAAGCGGATGCAGCGGTTCGCTGCGCACCAACAAGCGGACCTTCCAGCCCGCTTTGGTCAGTGCTGCGACAATGAAACGGCCCAGAAACCCTGTGCCACCCGTGACTGCAGCAATCCTTTGATGGCCGTCTTTTGGGGTGTTCACTTGGCGCTCGTGACCGGCTGCCCTGTCAATGTGCCGTCAAGATAGGACAGGCGCGTACGGGCGCGGCTCAACTTACCAGAGGATGTTCGCAAAAGGCTGTTGTGAGGGACAAGCACGACTTTGCACTGTACCCCATGCGCGGCGCTGATCACCTGTTCGGTTTCGGCGCGCAGGGCCTCGCGGGTTTCTTCATCGGTTGCGCGGCACTGGACAAGCAGGACAATATGCTCGTCATCATTTTCAGCCACCGAAAACGCAGCCACATCTCCGGTGCGGCAGGCTTCGACTTCGCGCTCGACCGACCATTCCAGATCCTGTGGCCAGATGTTGCGGCCGTTCATGATGATCAGATCTTTGGCGCGGCCGGTGATTACGATTTCGCCGTCACATAGATAGCCCAGATCGCCGGTGTTCAGAAAGCCGTCCTCGCCCATCACAGCGGCGGTGTCTTCGGGCAGGCCGTAATAGCCTTCCATCAGGCTTGGCCCGCGTAAGAAGAAGCAGCCAACGCGCATGTCGGGCAGGACATTGCCATCGCCGTCGCGCACTTCCAGTTCGTGGCCCGGCAGGACCTTACCGCATCTGACAAACGACCGCGCCCGCGCAGTATCGTCCGAGGCGGCGACAACATGGCCATCGCCTTCAATGCGGTCCAGATCGACTGTATCAACAACCAACCCCTTGCCGGGCTCATGGAAGCTGATCGCAACAACGGCCTCGGCCATGCCGTAGCTAGGCGAAAACGAGCTGGCACGGAAACCGTAGTCTTTGAATGTCTCGGCAAAGTTACGCAGAACCGATGGGCGCACCATGTCCCCACCGATGCCCGCGGCACGCCATGTGGACAGGTCCAGATCTTCGGACGGTTTGGTGCGCAGCGCGCGCCTGACGCAAAGCTCGTAGCCGAAGGTCGGGCCAAACGACAGGGTGCCACCATGGGCACTGATCGTGTTCAGCCACGTCATGGGACGTTTTGCGAAATCACGGGTCGGGATGATGTCGATGGACATTTGCGTGACGATTGGCGTCAGCAAACAGCCCACGAGACCCAGATCGTGATAGAACGGCAACCATGTGGTGCATCTGTCTTCGGCTTGAATGGTCATGCCGGACAGGGAAATGGCCGCGGTGTTGGCGATAAACGCCTCATGCGTCACGGCAACGCCCGTGGGCGCGCGGGTACTACCCGAGGAAAACTGTAGATAAGACAGCCCGTTTGTGTGCAGCTCGGGCAGGGTAATCGTGTCCTGTAGCGCCGGCATGTCGGCAACTGTTCCGGTGAACTTCAGGCCCAGCTCGGCGGTTGCCTCGACCAGCATGCTTTGCATCTCACTAGGGCCAAAGGCAGCAGCAGCACCGGCGGCGGCAATCATGCGACGGGTCTGGTCTACGTAACCTGCGCGGCCCCGGAAGGCGGCAGGCAGGGGCAGGGGCATCGGGATCAGGCTGGCGTATTGGCACGCCGCAAAAACCCGCAGAAAATCGCCATCACTTTCGGCGATGATCGCGACGCGGTCGCCGGTTTGCAGGCCTGCAGAAATCAGCT
The DNA here is from genome assembly GCF_039977885.1 of Sulfitobacter sp. GTDB lineage: Bacteria > Pseudomonadota > Alphaproteobacteria > Rhodobacterales > Rhodobacteraceae > Sulfitobacter. The sequence goes on along the minus strand of NZ_JBDWCI010000020.1, from coordinate 272,186 downwards.
GTTGCGCCAATACCAGCGATTGCGTGCGCAGATCACTGTAGGGCAGAACCTCGACAATTTCGCCTCTACCAGAGAAGAAATTGACCCCGGTGTTACCTTCGGCAGCGTAATCCAATGCCTCGGCAAAAGACCGAAAGCCTGCGGCTTTGAACGGAATGCCCCGGTCGGTTGGGGTGGGTGTCTCAATCTTGGTCAAGCCATCGCTTCCTTGTTCGTTCATAGTGCCATCAACCGGTTTCCGCATATGCGCGTTCATTTGCAGAATAATGGTATCAGTAGGTCGTTACATTTTCTCCGCCTACAGACCAGATGGAGCGGTTGGTTCATACTCACAAGTTGTTGCAAAAGTGAAGCAGTAAATAAGCGGCCGAAAGCGTATAAGCCAATTCAGCTTAACTTTCACGCTTGTTTGTCGCCCGTTTCAAAAAGCGCCCGCACGGCGCTGACAGCCCGAGGCGCTTGAGGGATAAGCGGGGCGGATTTTTCGTCATTCGCCAGTTGTTTGAAATAATCACTGGCCGATTTAGGCGGATAGATCACCCCGCTGCGGATCAAATCAAGATAAGCCCGGCCTATGGCCGTATCGGAATGGCGCAGCTTTTCATGAAGGGAAAACAGCGCGCGATCAATTTTGCCGCTTTTGACGTGCAAGGGAAAGATATCCAAGGGTCGCCCCGTCAGAGCGGCCTCATGGGTCATGGAGATACTGTCGTTTGTAACGATGAACCGGTCAGCAAGCGTCAATACGGCGCTATAGGGATTGTCGGCGCTTTTCGACCAAGGGTGAAAGAAAGCCGAAGGTGGCAGCGCGCTGCGCAGGGTTTCGGACACCGCGGGCGGTGTGCGAGGGCTTGTCAGCACCAGCAGTGATCCGCCGTTGGCCGCAAGGGCGGCCTTGGCGTTGTTTGCCAGATGGGTTGCCGCAGAGGTCGGAAACTTCAACACGGGCGTGTCCCCGCCTACCAATACAGCGGTCCAGGGTCGGGGCAGATGGCCAAGGCGGGCCTCCCACGTTTTGAGGGTCGCGGCATCGTTCTGTGCGGGTGTGGTGGTCATCGGGCCGGTCAACTGCACAGCATTGCCTGCGGGGGGCAGCCCGTATTGAGGTGTCGTGAGCACCAGATCAAACGCGCTCAAAGGCGCGCGGGGGCGTCCCACATGGACCAGCTTTGCTCCGCATTGCGCCTTGATCCAGCGTGCAACAGGAACACTGCGCCAGCCCACCGACAGCACCACGTCTGGCCAAGGCGCGCAAAATGTCTCTCTGGTTGTAGGTGTCAAATGCTGCAAGCTGGCCGATCTGCCATAGAATGGTGTCCATAGCGGCAGGCGCTTCAGGCGGTTCTTTTGCCATGTCAGATTTTTGATGTGAAAGGGCCAGCCTAACCCGTCCGCCAATACCTGCAATTGGATATTGTCACCTGCGCGGTGTCCTTGCAAAACCCAAACAAGCGGCTTGTCTGCTGCGCGGATGCTTGCACCTGTTTCTATTTCTGGAGACACACATAAACCCTGCTGATCAAATCCCGAACCTACCGGATTGGGCAGGTTCGGGGAAGGCTCAAAAGCAGGAGGAAGGCAGCAGCAGGCCGCCTTCAGCTGGTTTTGGCAACGTCTTCTTCAAGTGACAGAACTTTACCATCCAGCAGATGATAGACACGGTCAGCAATGCCAACAAATGCGGGTCTGTGGGTGATGGCGATGACAGTGACCTGTCCCGCCAGACCGTGAATGTTCTGCACGATCTCCTGCTCTGAATGAGGATCAAGCGCGCTGGTCACCTCGTCAAGGATCAGCAGGCTCGGGTTGCACACAAGCGCCCGCGCCAAGGCGATCCGCTGGCGCTGGCCCCCTGAAATCATGCCGCCCTTTTCACCTACTTCGGTGTGAATCCCCAAAGGCATTGTCGAGACAAATTCGGCAGCCCCCGCAAGGGTGAGCGCCTTGTGAACGTCCTCTTCACTGATATCGGGATTGCCAAGGGTGATGTTGGAAAAGATGCTGTCATGCAGCAGAATAGGCTCTTGTGGCACATAGCCCACCATAGAACGCCATTCACGGAACGAAAAATCGCTCAGCGGGCGTCCGTCGATCAACACCTGCCCTGAATCGGCTGTGTAGAATCCCAACAGAATATCCGTAATCGTTGTCTTGCCCGAACCTGACGGACCGGTCAGCACAGTTGTGGCATTCTTGGGCAGCTCTAATGTCAGCCCTTGTAAAACTGGGCTGCGCGGATGCGCGAAATGGACATCAACGAATTCGATGCTGTGCTCGAATTTGGGGATCTCGATCGAGGGGTCGGCCTCTTCTTCGGCTTCGGTTTCTGCGATCTGTTCTAGAACCGAGTAATAGGCGCTCTCGGCGATGGCGGCCTTCTGATACTCGTTTTGCATCTTGTTAAAGGTCTTGACCAATTGGGTCAGCGCCAGACCCATCACAGCAAGCTCGGCCGGTGGAAAGCCCCAGTAGGTGATCGCCGATGCAATCCCGATGCCCAGCACCAAGGCCGCCAATGTCTCGTTCGAGGCGCTAAGCGCTTCTTTGGCGAGAACCTGTTGGCGCAAGGCGCTGCGCAGCTTTGAAATGTTTCGATCCATCAGGCGGGCGAAATCGGTCTGCCGCGCCATCGCCTTGAGCGGTTTGATGTTGTTTAGCGTATCGCTGAGGTTTGCGATGAATGTCTTGGCGTGTTTGGTCTGTTTCAGGCCCGCACGGCGCGCACTGCGGATCAAAAATCCCAAAGACAGGGCCACGATACCGCCGACAACCAGCGCCGCAACCGCCGCTTCCCACGAAATAAAGAAGGCGACAACCGTATAGACAATGACCTGTATGCCGTAGACCAGCAAATTTGCCGACGCCAGATAGGCTGCACCCGCGCGGGTCGCTTCCGAGCTTAGGGCATTGGTGATCTTGCCGATGGGCTGTTTGGTGAAAAAGCCCCAGCGCACCAATAACAGCGCGTTGAACAGGTCGCGGCGCATGTTGGTTGTAATATCGGCGACGGTATACCCGACGTAGGTCATGGCGATCATGGTCATCGCGTTTTTGATGACGACCGTGAAAACGGCAAACCCGACAAGCATGACAATATTTGGCTCAATGCCGAAATAGCCAAGATATTCGGTCACTTTCGCGACCGAGGGGCTTGGGTCATCGCCGGGGCTGCCCAGAGCCAGAGATAACGTAGGCAGCAAGCTGGCCAATCCGACCCCTTGCGCAACACCGCCAAGAAAAAGGCACACAAGCACAAGGAGAGGCTTTGTCCCTGATGCCTTGAAAAATATGTTCAGAACGCTGATCAGCGGACCAATCCTTTAGTGATTTCCTGACGCCCCTTATGACAAGGGACGGCACCGACCGAAAGGGGCTCGTGCAATAAGCCTGTTCGTTTGAAAAACTGACCGGGGTAGGGTGACATAAGGGCAAATCAGAGGCTTCTGGGATGGCGGTGTTTGTGCTGTTATTCTTTGGCAGCAAAAGGAAAATTGACCTAGCCTTGCGGGCGGGATCTGCGGCGCATCCTGACGATTTCGATAATGCTCAAAGTGACAAGCGCGATGATGAAGGGGGCAAAGTAATAAATCACTCTAAACAAAAGCAATCCTGCGGCGGCTGATTCTAGTGGGATATTAGCGGGAATCGAGGCGAGGATCATCATCTCGAACACGCCGACGCCGCCGGGGACATGGCTGATGACGCTGACCGTAACAGCAGCGGTAAACACCGCGAGAAAGGGCAGCACACCGATGTCATTGGAGGGCAACAGCAAATAAAGCGTGGCCGCCGCCAGCAGAAAATCAACGGCTGTAATCACCAGCTGGGCGGAAACCAGACCCAGAGATGGCGCGCGGATGGTTATCTTTCGGAAGGTGATCCTTGCCCGAAAAACTGCCAGCGCACCGACGCCAAATACGCAAACCAGAAAGACGGTAATCGACGTCCAGCGAATGATCTCGGGCGAGAAGGACGTCATCATACTTAGCGCGCGGGGGTGGATGGCCAAAGCACCCGTGCCGATCACAGTCATGCCAAGGCCGAATGCGATCGAACCAAAGGCGGCAATAGAGGCGATATGGCGCAGCGATAGACCATAAGGGGCGTAGATCCGGTACCGAACGGCACCACTGGCCACCGGTCCGCCGCCGATGTTCGCCGCGATCGCAAAACCCAAGAACGCTCCTGCCATGCTGACCCGCAACGGGAGCGTTTTGCCCAGATACCGCAGCGCAGACCAGTCATAGCCCGTCATCGCACAATAGCTCCCCAGCATGGATACAAAAGCAATGGCAACGATATGTGGCGGCGTGCCGCGCACCAGATGCATGACCTCACCAAAATCAATCTCATCGACGAGATGCCGGATCGCCCAAATCGCTGCTGCAAAAATTACCAGCGCCACAAGACGGGACAAAATTGTCTTCGCACGGTCAGCGCGCGAGACAGGCAAGGGCGGTTTGGTATCCATCCCGATGCGCTACGCTTGGTTTCGACGCATGTACAGGCTGGCGCATGAAAAATATAACCTGCGGTATCCCGACAGTGAACTGCACCGGTTTTCACGAACAGGGGCGTTGGGGCGCTTGCGGCTCATTTCGGACATTCCATGGAGTGCTTTATCCATTTCGTATGTCGGACTGCAAAATAGATGTCTCAAGGTCGCAGGCATGATGCATCCCTTCTTGGGGATTTACAATCAAACCCCCGCGCTCCCTCACAGAAATGTCACCGGGCCCGAGGGCGTGATCGTGATCGGGCTGCACTGTCCGGAAATATTGCGCAGCCTGTCATTTCTAAGGGATTTCAGATGCTCTTGTTGATAAGGAAGGGCAAGATTTCTACAGCTCCCGAGGATATTATGACGCTTTTTGATCCTGATAAGCATAACCAAAGCCCCGCTCACAAAGAGGTCTTTATGGCCTGTGAGATCGCCTATACCGTCGTCGATTTCCTAGCAGCGGCTCTGTTTGTGGTAGGTTCAATTTTGTTTTTCAAAGAGGCTACGACAAATATTGGTACATGGCTGTTTTTGATCGGTTCGGTCTTTTTTGGCCTGCGCCCCTCGATCAAGCTTTACCGTGAACTGCGTTATGTCGCCCTGCAAAAGGAACAGGGCTAGTCAGCTTGCCGGCAAACTTTTGCTGACTGCCGGATTGTGGGTTCTTGTGTCATTGATGCCGCAAATCCTGCGAGCTTTTGCATGGCGGCCCCTTTCTGCAGAGCCCCGCCCCATTCTTGCCTCAATTCAAGCGAAGGCTGGAATTTGCAACAAGGAGGTGCGCTATGACTAGTTCGACACACCGAAAAATGGCCCGCAGTATCGTGAAAACGGCGGCAGAGCAGACCGGTACCGAAATGAAAGCACTCACTGCTGAATTGGTCGTGATGAACGGCTTTCAGTGTGGCCGTGTCCTTGCGGTGCGCCCCACCCGCCGCGCCGATATCTGGCGCATCTCATGTATGGCGGATGGGGCGATGGATGCGCTCGCCACATATCAGATGGACGCGCGCACCGGTATTGTATCGGCCTGAATTTTACAGGCTGGCGTCAAGCGCCTCAAGGATGGCATCGCCCATCTGCGAGGTCGAAATCGGCGTGCCGCCTTCTTCGCCCATCAGATCGGCGGTGCGTGCCCCACCAGCAAGAACTTTTTCCACAGCGGTTTCGAGGCGGGTGGCTTCTTCGCCCTGATCGAACGAATAGCGCAGCGCCATGGCAAAGCTGAGGATACAGGCGATCGGGTTTGCCTTACCTTGGCCGGCAATATCAGGGGCAGAGCCGTGCACAGGCTCATACATTGCCTTCGGGCGGCCATCGGCGTTTGGCGCACCAAGCGAGGCGGATGGCAACATGCCAAGGGAGCCGGTCAGCATCGCCGCACAATCAGACAGGATGTCGCCGAACAGGTTATCGGTGACGATCACGTCAAACTGCTTGGGGGCGCGCACCAGCTGCATCGCGCCGTTGTCGGCGTACATGTGGGACAGCTCGACATCGGGGTAGTCCTCGTCGTGCACCTTTTGGACAACTTCACGCCACAGGATGCCGCTTTCCATCACGTTGGCCTTCTCCATCGAACAGACCTTGTTGCCGCGACGACGGGCCAGCTCGAAGGCAGAGCGCGCAACGCGGTCGATCTCGGATTCGGTATAGCGCTGGGTGTTAATGCCAACGCGCTCGTTGCCTTCTTCGAAAATGCCGCGCGGCTCGCCGAAATAGACGCCGGACGTCAGTTCGCGTACGATCATGATATCAAGGCCGGACACCAGTTCGGGCTTGAGCGACGAGAAATCGGCCAGCGCGTCAAAGCACTGCGCAGGGCGCAGGTTTGAAAACAGATCCATTTCCTTGCGCAGGCGCAGCAGGCCGCGCTCGGGCTTAACCGAGAAATCCAGATCGTCATAGGCGGGGCCGCCAACAGCGCCCAGAAGCACAGCGTCGGCTTCCAGTGCTTTAGCCATTGTATCGTCATGCAGAGGCGTGCCGTGCTTGTCATAAGCCGCGCCGCCTACCAGATCATGCTCAACATCAAAGGTCAGATCGCGCTTTGCGCCGAACCAGTCGATGATACGGGTGACTTGGCCCATGACCTCGGGGCCGATGCCGTCACCGGCGAGGATCAAAAGGGTCGGATTTGCCATGGGATTCACTCCTGAAATTGCGTGCTCAGGGCCTAGCGTGCAGGGGGCGAGGCGTCAAGGACGCGGCAGGGTGATATCTACCCAAAGCAGGCTGTGACGGCTGGCGTTGATATCCGTCGCGCGCCCCCGCGCGATCACGCGCAACCCGGCCGATGGCAGCAGGTAGTCGACGCGCAGATCGCCCGGTAGCGGTTCATCAAAGTCGGCGGTGGGGGAGCTGTCAAAGGGGTTCTGCAGGCGCGGATCGGCCAACAGCGCGTTTATGGCCTCGGGTCGTCCGTTGCCGCGTTCGGGATCGGTATTGACCGTGCCCATAAGGGCAAAGGGGCCAGCGGTCGGATTGCGGTCGAGGTAGTCGAGCCAAAAGGCGGTCTCGTCATGGTTGCGCCTGCCATTGCGGTCCTCATCCCCATCATACAGTGGCGGCGTGGCGTGAAACGTCATGACCCGCAGTTTTCCCATAGGCGTTTGCACTGGGACCACCCAATGTCCCCGCGAAGACAGGCGATGGGCGTCAAAAACCGCAGGGCCGCCAAAGGGGTGGCCGTCGTTCATGGGGTAGATGTTCCCCGCAAGGTCTTTCCACAGAAGGGATGTGTAATCTGCGATCTCGTCTGACAAAACGGGATAGCGCGACAGGATCGCCATCGCCCCCATCCCGCTGAAGCGCCCATAGCCGTGGGAATCATCCGCGTCGCCCAATTTGCCATTCCCATTCAGGTCCAGCCCGCTGTCCTGTCCCGCATTGCTGGTGGCCGTGTACATGTGCGGATAGGAGAGGCCCGCTGCGCCTAGATCGTCATTTAGTGCCCGCAGGGCTGTCCCGCGCAGATCATGATCGATTCCCTGCAGCGCAATGATGTCCGGCTTTACCTCAAGCATCAGGGCACGAAAGGCCGCAATCTGGGGGTCATCGCCACGCAAAATATCCCGAAGCAACAGGCCCGGGCCCTTGCGGATCAGTTCCGCATTGAAGGTGGCGATGCGCAGGGTTTTTGCCTGCAAAGGGGCAGCGATGCAGGCAAGGATAAGCGCAAGCGCGCCAAGCGTTAGCTTTAGGCTGGTTGATAACCTTGGCGCGTGTCTTCTGCGGCTTCCGCATAGGCGCGGCGGCGTTTCTCGCCGATCATGTCGGCAATTTTGCCCATGGCGATGCCGCGCATGATGATGCTTGCGGGAAGGAAGGCCCATGCCGAAATTGTCCAGATAAGGGTTTGCGGGTTCTGCAATGTGATCGGGTCTATCAGATCAGCGGCCAGTTTGACTACTGCGGGGACCAGGAATGGCAGTAGAAAACCCAAAGCGATGTTAATCCGTGCATCGCGCTGCAACCGTTCCAGAACGTCGCCGCCAGCGGTCGGGTCAAACAGGGGCAGGTTCACCCACACATTGAACGCACCAGAACGTGCAGGCCAGTTCAGGATGCGCACAAGAACGAGGAACGCGGTCATCGCGATCAGGGAGATAAGATAAGCTAGCCCGGCCGCGGTGCGTACAAAGCTAACGGTCTCAAAGCCGGCGTCAGCGGGCAGCATCAGCACCACAAGGCGGACGGGCGAATAGGGGAAATCAATGGCGTTGCCTACGATGATACCAATAGAGGTTAGGGCATTGGTCAGCACTGTCGGCGATGTGATGCCTTTCAGGATCGCGCTGAGCAGGAAAACCGTGCTCAGCAACGCAGCAAAGCGAAGGCGGTTGAACGGGGCAGCGTCGCGGAATTCTACAATGCTGGGGAAGGTGGAGTTATACTCAACAAACGTCAGCACGGCAGCCAGCAGGGCGACCAGCAGCACAATTTGTGTCGAATCACTGGAGAGACCGGGCAACACAAGTGCCGGCGTCATGATCAGGGTCGCAACCAAAAGTCCACGCGCCACGGCGCTGGTCATACGTACTATCAACGTTCTATCCCTTTCAAACTGGTCAGCCGCGTTTGTCGCATGCTTGGCCCAACTTGATGCCTTCGGGTCGAGAAGGACTGCCTCATTGTTGTCACAATCGTGCCTTCTTTCGCCTTAGTTCTCAAGACTATTGCTGAAGAAGACTGGAGGGATGGGGCGTTTTGAGGGTGAGGGTGGTGCGTTCTTGCATCATTTCGGGGGCGGAAATAAGGCAGTCGCAAGATGTTGTGGGCGCCGTGACAGCGCCCACAAGAAATTCAGGTTAATTCGCAGATAGTTTAACTAACGGTTAAACCCATGGACGGCTTTGTGCGGCCGCGGTCTCGAAGGTGCTGATCGATTCTGCTTTTTCCATGGTCAGGCCGATATCGTCCAAGCCATTCATAAGGCAGTGCTTTTTGAATGGATCAACCTCAAAGTTAAAGACTTCGCCATCGGAGGACGTGATCGACTGGTTCTCCAAATCGATCTCGATTCGGGCATTTGCGCCCTTTTCTGCGTCTTTCATCAACACATCTACCTGCTCTTGTGGCAGTACGATGGGCAGGATGCCGTTCTTGAAGCAGTTGTTATAGAAGATGTCCGCATAGCTGGGTGCGATGACGCAGGTAATGCCGAAATCGGCAATCGCCCAAGGCGCGTGTTCGCGTGAGGAGCCGCAGCCGAAGTTGTCGCCCGCCACGATGATCTGCGCATCGCGGTATTGCGGTTTATTCAGCACAAAATCAGGGATTTCGTTGCGGTCGTCGTCATAGCGCATTTCGTCAAACAGGTTCACGCCAAGGCCGGAGCGCTTGATGGTTTTGAGAAACTGCTTGGGGATGATCATGTCCGTGTCGATGTTGATCAGGGGCATGGGGGCGGCGATGCCGCTGAGGGTCGTAAACTTTTGCATGTTAACGGTGTCCTAATTTCGGGCCACTATATCTAGTGGGCTTAAGCGTCTGTTAAATGTCACACAATGTGCACCGCGCGTGCACAGGGCGTGCAGATGCGGCAATGATATCAAGAGCCCGCCCGCCTGTGCGGGGTGATGCGCATAGGCGGGCGGAGCGGGTCACATCAATTCACGCACATCGGTGAGCTTGCCGGTGATCGCCGCAGCGGCAGCCATCGCTGGTGACATCAGGTGCGTGCGACCGCCGCGGCCTTGGCGGCCCTCGAAGTTACGGTTGGAGGTTGCGGCACAACGCTCACCGGGTTTGAGCTGATCGGGGTTCATCGCCAGACACATGGAGCAACCCGCAAGACGCCATTCAAAACCGGCCTCTTTGAAGATGTCGGCAAGGCCTTCTTCTTCGGCTTGCGCACGCACAAGGCCGGAGCCCGGTACAACCATCGCCCGTTTGACGGCGATTTTCTTGCCTTTCAGCACGGCAGCAGCGGCGCGCAGATCTTCGATGCGGCCGTTGGTGCAGGAACCGATAAAGACGGTGTCGATTTCAACATCGGCCAAAGGCGTGCCTGCGGTCAGACCCATATAGTCGAGCGAACGCTGCGCGGCCTCGACCTTGCCGCCGGTGAAGGTCGAGGGGGCAGGTACGTTTGCGGTGATCGGCAGAACGTCCTCGGGGGAGGTGCCCCATGTGACGGATGGCGCGATGTCTTCGCCTTTGATGGTCAGCACCTTGTCCCACGCTGCGTCATCGTCGGAGTAGAGCGTTTTCCACCAATCAAGGGCGGCTTCCCATTGTGCGCCTTTGGGGGCGTGAGGGCGGCCTTTGCAGTATTCATAGGTGGTGTCATCGGGCGCGATCAGGCCAGCGCGTGCGCCGCCTTCAATGGCCATGTTACAGATGGTCATGCGGCCTTCCATGGAGAGGTCACGAATGGCTTCACCGCAATATTCGATGACATAGCCGGTGCCGCCTGCGGTGCCGGTTTCGCCGATGATGGTCAGCACTATGTCTTTTGCCGTCACACCGGGGGCAAGTTTGCCGGTGATTTCGACCTTCATGTTTTTGGATTTCTTCTGGATCAGCGTTTGCGTGGCCAGAACGTGCTCAACCTCGGAGGTGCCGATGCCATGGGCCAGCGCGCCGAACGCGCCGTGGGTGGCGGTGTGGCTGTCGCCGCACACAACGGTCATGCCCGGAAGGGTCCAACCCTGTTCGGGGCCAACGATGTGCACGATGCCCTGACGGATGTCAGACACGGGATAATAGTTGATGCCAAAGTCTTTGGCGTTTTTGTCCAGCGCCTCGACCTGAATACGGCTGTCTTCGGTCATGGTGGCCGCATTGGCGCGGTCCAGCGTGGTGGGCACGTTGTGGTCCGGCACAGCGATGGTTTTATCTGGTGCGTGGACGGAACGGCCCGCCATGCGCAGACCTTCAAAGGCTTGCGGGCTTGTGACCTCGTGCACGAGGTGGCGGTCGATATAGAGCAAGCAGGTGCCGTCTTCGGCTTCATGGGCTACGTGCGCATCCCAGATTTTATCATAGAGCGTTTTGGGGGACATTTTGGGGACCTCTCCCTAAGGGTGTAGAGCGAAATTGGGTATAGATGTATTTGACTGCGCAGAGCGCGCGCAGATTTACAGAGCGCGCAGGTTTATAGTCGGGCCAGCACGGTATGCGTGGCACCGAAGAAACGTTCGCCCAGGCGGGCGCGGTCTGTTTGATCGAATACAGGTATCATGCGCTCCAGATACACGCCTGTTGCCGTTGCTGCAAGCGCCAGCGGTTTGTGCTGTGGTTGCGCTGGAATGCGGGCCGTGCGACGATTTGGATAAACAGGAGTGTTTATGGACCCGTCCGCCGACCCATTTGCTGAATTTATTGTTACGCTACAGGGGCTTTGGACGAGTGCGCTGAGTTTTCTGTCCGGAGTAATCCAGCCGGGGTGGCGGCAAAATCAGGTCATAATCATTGTTGTTCTGGCATTTGTGGCGTGGTGCCTGCACCACCCCAGCGGGGCCATATTGCAAAATTGGGTCCGCTCGCGCGAGGGTTGGCAGAAATGGCAGCTGCGCTGGGTGGTGCAGATCAAGCGGCGGCTTGGCCTGATCTGGTTCTTTGTCATGTGTTACGGCGTCTATATCGTCATGCAGAATACCACATGGCCATCGCGTTCCTATCTGCTTGGGCTGGCGGCGACATTGTCGATTGTTTGGGTCGGGATCGCCTTTGCGGCGCGGATGGTGCGCAACCGTCCTTTGCGGCGGATTGTGACATGGGCGTTGTGGATTTACGCGACGCTGTATTTGTTGAATGTCGCCGATTATGTGGCGGGGTTTCTGGATGGTGTGGCGATCGAGATCGGGGAATTCCGGCTGTCTGTCCTGACGCTTTTGACCTCTATTGTGGTGATCGGCGTTCTGCTGACGCTGGCCCGCATTGGCGCGCAGGCCGCAACCGGCACGATCCGGCGCAATGATGACATCAGCCCGTCGATGCAGGTGTTGGCCGTCAAGGGCGTACAATTGGCGATGTACGGCTTTGCCTTTTACATGGGGGTCAAGGCGGTTGGCATTGATCTGACGGGGCTTGCGGTTTTGTCGGGTGCGATTGGTGTGGGCCTTGGTTTCGGTCTGCAAAAGGTCGTGTCGAACCTTGTGTCGGGCGTGATTATTCTGCTGGATAAGTCGATCAAGCCCGGCGATGTGATTTCACTGGGCGAGACCTTTGGCTGGATCCAGACGCTGGGCGCGCGCTATGCTTCGGTGGTGACGCGGGACGGTAAGGAATATCTGATCCCGAATGAGGATTTGATCACCGGTCAGGTGGTCAACTGGTCGCATTCAAACGATTTTGTGCGGCTCGATATTTTCTTTGGCACGGCCTACAGCGATGATCCCCATGAGGTGCGTAGGCTGGCGGTTGCGGCGGCCTCGTCCGTGGACCGCGTTCTGAGCTATAAGGCTCCGGTGTGTCATGTGGTGGGGTTTGGCGACAGTTCGGTCGATTATATCCTGCGTTTCTGGATCAAGGACCCGACAGGCGGGCTGACCAATATTCGGGGGAATGTGTATCTGGCGTTGTGGGATACGTTCAAGGAAAACGAGATCTCGATTCCCTTCCCGCAGCGCGAAGTCAAAATGCTGGACGATCGTTAAGGGAACATGAGGCGGCCCTGCTTCGTTGTGTTGTTGAAGGAGATACAACATGACACATGAATTGACCCTACGCTGCAAAGAGAAACTAACGCCGGACACGCACCGCTATGTGTTCGACAGGCCTGCGAACCTTGATTTCGAGCCGGGGCAGGCGACCGAGCTTACCTTGTTGAAAGACGGTTGGCGCGACGAGGCGCGGCCGTTTACGTTTACCTCGATGCCCGACGAGGACGCGTTGGAGTTTGTGATCAAAAGCTATCCCGACCATGACGGCGTGACCGAGCAATTGGCCATGCTGGAGCCGGGGGAGAAGGTGCAGATTGACGCGCCTTTCGGCGCGATTACGGATCACGGGCCGGGGGTGTTTATCGCCGCAGGGGCGGGGATCACGCCGTTTATCCCGATTCTCGAAAAGCATGACGCCAAGGGATGTATGGATTGCACGCTGATTTTCACCAATGCCTCGGAGGCGGATATCATCCTGCGCGACAAGTGGGAAAAGATGCAGGGGCTAAAGACTGTCTTTACCGTGACCGACCAGAGCGGCACGGATGTGGAGGAGGAAAAGGTGGATAAAGCCTTTTTGAGCGCGCATTTGAGCCGCTTTGACCAGACATTCTATCTGTGCGGGCCAGAGGGGTTTGTGAATGATGTGCGCGATGCGCTGACGGATCTGGGGGCGGATGCGGACAAAATCATCACAGAAGATGGCTGGTAACCGCTTAGGGCGCTCGGGTCATTGAATTCGGCCTCCGGCATTGCTAATTTAAGGCATTCCCCAGTGCCGGGGGCCTGTCGGCGCGCTCAAAGGAGGACAATGTCCTGTCTACACATACTCACGCAGGGTCGCCTGCGCAAAACGGTGCGGTCATAATGGCCGGCCAAACGCAAGCAACCAGCGATCTGCTGCTGGAGACTGTTCTTTCTTCCCTGAACGACGATAAAGCCGAAGACATCGTGCAGATCGATCTGCGCGGCAAAACCGAGATCGGTGATCATATGGTCATCTGCTCGGGCCGTTCGACCCGTCAGGTTGCCGCCATGTCCGAGAGACTGGCGCAGCGGATCAAGGATGAATACGGCTATCTGGCAAAAGTCGAAGGTAAGGATTCAGGGGACTGGGTTCTGATCGACACAGGGGATGTGATTGTTCACGTCTTCCGTCCAGAGGTGCGCGAATTCTATCAGCTTGAAAAGATGTGGCTGCCGCAAGGCGACGCCGCCTCCTGAGGCTGGACCATGAAGGTACAGATATGTGCCGTGGGGCGGTTGCGCGCGGGGCCTGAAAAGACCCTGATTGACGACTACCTATCCCGCTTTGATAAAACCGGCCGAGGGCTTTCCCTTGGGCCGGTTTCTGTTTTGGAAGTCGACGACCGAAAAAGTGGTGGCATGGCAGCACAAGCCCCGTTGTTGCGCCGTGCGATCCCGCAAGGGGCGTTGATCTGTGCGTTGGATGAGCGTGGCACCGTCGAGACATCGCCAAAATTCGCCCGCCGAATCGAGAAATGGCGCGATGCGGGGCATAGCGACCTTACATTTGTGATCGGAGGGGCCGACGGCATTGACCCCGGCTTGCGTGCCGAGGCCGATCATCTGCTGTCTTTCGGGGCGATGGTCTGGCCGCATATGATGGTGCGCGTGATGCTGGCCGAGCAGTTATACCGCGCGGCCTCTATCCTGTCGGGCGGGCCGTACCACCGGGTTTAGTACAGCGGCACAGTTTTTGTCTGAGCGGCCCAGCCTGTCACCGTGTCATGGACTTCGACGATCACGTTTTTCGCGCCAGCGGGGACTTTGACGTTGGAAAGGCTGCGCGTGAAGGGCTGTTCGTTGACATGGGGGTGGGCCAGCTTGCGCTGGGCCAGAACATTGCCGTTTTGGTCCTTGATGCGCCAGATATCGGCATAGTCGTCCCAGCCGGTATCCTTGTGACGGATCGTGACGTCAAATGAAAACGTATCGCCTGATTGGGATACCTTTACGTGCTGCACCGAGGCAGGATCAGCCATGGCGAGTGTCGGGGCGGCAATAAGGGCGACGAGTGCGAGGGTTTGTTTGATCATGTGCTCTATCCAGCTGGTTTAAGAACCATATAGCGCGCTAAGGGGTTTCTTCCAAGAGGACCTTACGGGACTGTGAAGCGAACTCTCTTCTCCAGATGACAATGAACGTAATAATGGCTGCGCCCATTAAGGGCGCAGCTCCGGCCAGCCATGCCACAGCTGCCAGCGCAAAATACATGGCGCGCAGGCCGCGGTTAAAGCTGCGGGCGGCTGCGATGTTCAGTTCGGCTGCTTTATGGGCGAAGGATTCGGATGTGCCGGCCGCGTGGCGGTTGGGCGCGGCCCCCACCATGACCGAGCAATAGCCAAACAGACGGTTGGACCAGACGAATTTCAAAAAGGCGCTGGTCAGGAGGGCGACAATGGTCATCAGCTTGATTTCCCAAACGATCTCGGGAGGGCTGGTTTCTGTGAGGTCTTTGGCGACGCCTGCAATCTGATCGGCATTGCCAATCAGCGCCAGCGTGCCGCCGATGGCGATGACGCTGGTCGAGGCGAAAAACGAGGTGCCTTGCCGTAAGGTGCTGATGGTCTGCGAGTCAAAGATGCGAACCTCGCGCGCAATCATCTGGAGCATCCATTGGCGACGGTATTCGGACATGATCATCGAGGTTGAGGGCGCTTTGGCGCTTGGGTGCTCCACGCGCCAGCCAATGATGCACCACAACAGGATCAGCGTTATCAGGGCTGCCAGATCCATCGGGGTAAACAGGGCGAGGTTCTCAAGTGATATCATAGGGCAATCATTAGGGCCTTGGCGCATGATAATCCAGAGCGCGCAGGCCGTTCTCGACAGGGGGGTGTTTCATTTCTTTATCAGGGGTGGCTTGCGTTAATTTCAAGAATTGGTAATATAATCTTACCAATAATACTCATGATGACGATTGCGGAGTGTTTCCATGCAGATGCCTACCCCTGATCCGACGATTCTTGCGCGTAAGGCTCGTGTGGTTGAACGCCTGAGTGCTGTTTTGCCGGCGGATGCGGTGATCCATGACGAACGGGAAACGCGGGCCTATGAATGTGATGCGCTGACGGCTTATCGCTGCCCGCCCATGGTTGCGGTGCTGCCTGCGACGACCCGGGAAGTGTCGGATGTGCTGCGCATTTGCCATGAGGAAGGCGTGCCCGTCGTGCCGCGCGGCTCTGGCACTTCCTTGGCGGGGGGCGCATTGCCGACGGCGGATTGTGTGATCCTTGGCGTGGCGCGGATGAGTGACGTGTTGGAGACCGATTATGAAAACCGGATCATCCGCGTGCAGACGGGGCGCACCAACCTGAGCGTGACCGGCGCGGTTGAGGAAGACGGGTTTTTCTATGCGCCCGATCCCTCCAGCCAGCTGGCCTGTGCGATTGCGGGTAATATCGCGATGAATTCCGGTGGCGCGCATTGTTTGAAATACGGCGTGACCACGAACAACCTGATGGGCGTCAAGATGGTCCTGATGGATGGTGAGATTGTCGACATCGGCGGTTCGCATCTGGATGCGGGCGGTCTGGACCTGCTCGGCGTGATTTGTGGCTCCGAAGGGCAGTTGGGCGTCGTGACCGAGGCGACATTGCGCATCCTGCACAAGCCCGAGGGCGCGCGCCCTGTGCTGATGGGTTTTGACGATAATGAGGTCGCGGGTGCCTGTGTGAGCGACATCATCAAAGCGGGCGTATTGCCTGTTGCGATCGAGTTCATGGACCGCCCCTGCATCGAGGCGACAGAGGCGTTTGCCCATGCGGGATACCCCATGTGCGAGGCGTTGTTGATCGTTGAGGTTGAAGGCTCGGACGCAGAGATTGATCACCAGCTTGAGCTGATCATGGAGATTGCCGCGCGGCATAATCCGGTCGAGCTGCGTCAGAGCAAATCAGCCGAGGAAAGTGCGGCGATCTGGTTGGGCCGCAAATCGGCCTTTGGGGCGATGGGGCAGATCAACGATTACATGTGTCTTGATGGCACGATCCCTGTGACCAGCCTGCCTTATGTTTTGCGCCGTATTGGCGAGATGTCCGAAGAGTGCGGGTTGAAGGTGGGTAATGTGTTCCATGCGGGTGATGGCAATATGCACCCGCTGATCCTGTTTGATGCCAATAAACCCGGCGATCTTGAGCGCTGCGAGGCTTTTGGCGCAGATATCCTCAAGCTTTGCGTCGAGGTTGGCGGCTGTTTGACCGGCGAGCACGGTGTCGGCATCGAAAAGCGGGATCTGATGCATGTGCAATATGCGCCTGCGGACCTTGAGGCGCAGATGGTGATCAAGGATGTGTTTGACGAGAAGTGGTTGCTTAATCCGGCCAAGGTATTCCCGTTGGATGCCTCGGATGCGCGCAGGCATCTGGCCGTGGCCGCCGAATAATTATCAACGCTTAGTTCCGAGGTTCTATGACCCCCAAAGATATGATGACGCCCGCGAGCGAGGCGGAACTGGCCGAGCAGATTGTGGCGGCCACCACGCCGTTGAGCATTCGCGGCGGTGGCACGCGCGGGATTGCAACAGATGGCACCCCGCTGGGCACGGCAGGGCTGAGCGGTATTACCCTGTATGAACCCGGTGCGATGACGGTGGTGGCGCAGGCCGGCACGCCTGTTGCGCAGATCGAGGCGGTGTTGGCGGCGGAAAACCAGCGCCTTGCCTTTGAGCCGATGGATCACCGCGCGCTGATGGGCACGCAGGGCGAGCCTACGATCGGGGGCGTGATGGCGGCCAACATCAGCGGGCCACGGCGCATTTCCGTGGGCGCTGCGCGGGACTTTCTGTTGGGTGTGCGGTTTGTCGATGGCGCGGGCAATATTGTGAAAAACGGTGGCCGCGTGATGAAGAATGTCACCGGTTATGATCTGGTGAAACTGATGTCGGGGGCGCATGGCACCTTGGGCGTGCTGACCGAAGTCTCGCTCAAATCGCTGCCCCGCCCCGAAACAGAGACAACGCTGATCCTGCATGGGTTGGATGATACGGCTGCGGTGGCGGCTTTGGCCCGTGCGCTGGGCAGCCCGTTCGAGGTGACCGCGGCGGCCCATGATCCCGAAGCCGGTGAGACATTGCTGCGGGTTGAGGGATTCGAGGCGTCGGTTGCTTACCGTGTTGCAGAGCTCAAGGCTTTGCTGGGCGGGGAGATCACCGTCGAGCAGGGCGAGGGCGACCGCTGGACTGCGTGGCGGGATGTCGAGGTATTTGCCGGTGCGCAGGGCGATGTGTGGCGGGTGTCGTGCAAGCCGTCAGATGCGCCTGCGTTGGTGGCGAAATCAGGCGCGCAGCGGGTGCGCTATGACTGGGCGGGGGGGCTGATCTGGTTGTTGACGGACGTGGGCTATGACCTGCGCGGGGCCTTGGGCAGTTATGACGGCCATGCGACATTGATCCGCGGCAGTGGCCAGCCGCGGTTCGAGCCCGAGACTGCGGGCGTGGCGCGATTGACTGCGGCTGTGCGGGCGCGGTTTGATCCGCGTGGCGTGTTGAATGCAGGGCTCATGGGATGAGCTATGCGGCGCTTTTTGTGATTGTCTTTATCGGCGGGCCGCTGGCGTTTCGGGCGCTGACCCGTGCTGGCCCGTCGCCCGAGGCGTTCAGACGGCTGGCATTGTTCACGGCTTTGCTCGCGGCCACGGGGCTGACGCTGCGCTATGGTTTTGCCGATCTGTGGGGGCATAATCTATTGGTGACAGGTGGTGGGCTTGCATTCATCTGGGGAGGCTGGATCGGCGTTCTGGCCTATGGAACACAGGCGCTACGGCGACGGGATCAAGGCGGCCGGATGCGCCGTTGGACCGCTGCTTTGGGCGCAATGGGCACGACTGTGCCGTGGTTTGGTTTGGCCAGCGCCAATCTGCTGGCAACCTGAGGGAACGATATGCAAACGACATTTACCGAAGACCAGCTCAAAGATCCGGGCACCAGCCGCGCAAACGAGATCCTGCGCGCCTGTGTGCATTGCGGCTTCTGCACAGCGACGTGTCCGACCTATCAGGTGTTAGGCGATGAATTGGATAGCCCGCGGGGACGGATCTATCTGATCAAGGACATGCTCGAGAACGAGCGGGAGCCGGATGCAAAAACCGTCAAACATATCGACCGCTGTCTGAGCTGTCTGGCCTGTATGACAACCTGCCCGTCAGGGGTTCATTACATGCATCTGGTGGATCACGCCCGCGACTATATCGAACAACGCTATAAACGCCCCTTTACCGATCGTGCCTTGCGGTGGATTCTGGCGCGGATTCTGCCTTATCCAGACCGGTTCCGTGTGGCGTTGTTAGGGGCCAAGATTGGCCGCCCCTTTGCGCGGTTCATGCCGGATGCCCGACTGCGCGCGATGCTGGAAATGGCACCAAAGACCATCCCCCCGGTCAGCCGCAATGACGATCCGCAAAGCTTTTTGCCCAAAACAACCAAGCGGATGCGCGTGGCGTTGATGACAGGCTGTGCGCAAAAGGCGCTGAACACGGATATCAATGATGCGACCATCCGGCTGCTCACCCGCTTGGGGGCCGAAGTGGTTGTCGCCGAGGGCGCAGGATGTTGTGGCGCGCTCACACATCACATGGGCAAAACCGATGAAAGCCATGCAAGTGCGGCCAAAAACATCCGTGCCTGGACACGAGAGATGGACGCCGAGGGGCTGGATGCGATTGTGATCAACACCTCCGGCTGTGGCACAACGGTCAAGGATTACGGCCATATGTTCCGCAATGATCCGCTGGCCGAAGATGCCGCACGGGTCGCAGGCATTGCGCGCGATGTCTCCGAGGTGTTGATGGAGCTTACGGGCACCGATGCCGAGGGCAACCCGTGGCAACCGGCCAGCAGCAAGATTGCAGTAACACCGGATCATCCGGCCGAGGGCATGGTGGTGGCCTATCACGCCGCATGTTCCCTACAGCATGGCCAGCAGATCAAAACCCATCCGAAAACCCTGTTGAAAAAGGCGGGTTTCACCATCGTCGAGCCAGCTGATCCGCATCTGTGTTGCGGCTCCGCAGGGACCTATAACCTGATGCAGCCCGAAATTTCGGGGCAGTTAAAGGAACGTAAGGTCAAGACGTTAGAGGCAAAGAACCCTGATATCATCGCCGCCGGTAACATCGGTTGCATGATGCAGATCGGCTCGGCTGCGAATGTGCCGATTGTGCATTCGGTGGAATTGCTGGATTGGGCGTGGGGTGGACCAAAGCCGCCGGCACTTGATGCAGGAGCGCAACCAAAAGACAACATTCCACGACTTCGTTAGCGGGCTGCCCCATTTTTGCCTTATCTCGGCATTAGCACGGTATACTTAACTAGTAGTGCTTTCGGGGGCCGGTTTTTGAGACGTTGGATTGCTTTGGCGATGGCGGGTGTGATGTTCGCTTCTGGTGCGGCTGCGGATGACGCACGTCTGAAACGTCTTGATAGCGGGGATGATGCCAAGGCGTGGGAAGCTGTCGGTCGTCTGGATATAGACGGCAAAGGCTTTTGCACGGGTGCGTTGATCGCGCCAAAGCTGGTGCTTACGGCGGCGCATTGCCTGTTTGACACCGATACCGGTCAGCCGATCGACGAGGGCCATATCGAGTTTCTGGCAGGGTGGCGCAATGGCCGTGCAGACGCATATCGCGACGTGGCCCGTGTGGTTGTGCATCCCCAATATGTTTACCACGAAAAAGTATCATCGGACCGCGTGCGCAACGATTTGGCGCTGTTGGAGCTGGAGCAGCCCATTCGCAATGCATCAATCAAGCCGTTCCAGACGGCTGCGCGTCCGCGCACGGGCGACAGCGTGGGCGTGGTGAGCTATGCGCTTGACCGTTCCGAGGCCCCTTCGCTGCAAGAGGTTTGTGCGGTGCTGGCGCGTCAGGATGGTGTGTTGATCACGTCCTGTTCGGTTGATTTCGGCTCCAGCGGCGCGCCGATTTTTGTGTTTCACGAGGGTGAGGCCCAGATCGTATCGGTTGTATCGGCCAAGGCCGAAGTGCGCGGTGAGCAGGTGTCGTTGGGCACGGCGCTGGGTCAGCCTCTGGCAGAGCTTAAGGCCGAATTGGTTGCAGGCCGCGCGACATATCTGAGCGGCAAACAGGGCGAGCGCCGCGTGCGCGTGGGTGAGCGGGCAGGCACGGGAGCCAAGTTTGTTTCTCCGTAATGCCCTTGCCGCTGCCCTGCTGTGGGCGTTGCCTGCGGCAGCGGATAACAGCGGGTTGGTCGGTCTGACGCGGATTGAACAGGCCTCGCCGTGGAAGGCCGTTGGCCGTTTGGACAATGGCGGCGGGTTTTGCACCGCGACGTTAATCGCGCCGGATTTGGTGCTGACTGCGGCGCATTGCACCTACCGCGAGGATGGCACAGCTGTTGCCGCAAAAGAGCTCACGTTTCGGGCGGGGTTCCGCGAGGGACGGGCCGAAGCAGAGCGGAATGTGATTCAGATCGCGCGACCAGAGGCCTATCAATATGATGGGGGGGAGGCCATCACACGCATTGCCAATGATGTGGCGCTGCTGCGGCTAAGCATCCCGATCGCGACCCATGTCATCAGCCCTTTTGTGGTTGAACCGCGCCTCCTGCGGGAGGGTGAGGTGAGTGTGGTTTCCTATGGTCGGGGGCGTGAGGATTTACCGTCGTTTCAGGATACCTGTTCTGTCTTGCGCAGTTTTCAGGGTGTGATGGCGATGGATTGCAACGTGACCTTTGGCTCGTCCGGTGCGCCGGTGTTCCGACGCGACGGGGAGCGGATCAGGATTGCATCCATTATTTCGGGTACGGCGTCGTTTAACGGGGTGCAGTACACCACGGGCATGGAGCTGCCTACGCTTGTGACTGCCCTGAAACGCAAGATGGTTGCCGAAGGCGCGCCGCCACCTGCACGGATCAAACGGATCGGTGTCGGCACGCGCACGACGGCAGGCGGGGCAAAATTCGTCCGCCCCGGTGGGTCTTGAAACCCTAAAACCAATCCCCACATTGCAGTCATCGGGATGCCTAGACAGGGTTCCGGTGTGTAACTGACGGGCCTGTCCGATTGTGGAAGGTCCATAAAATAATCGCTCAAAGATGAGGATGACCTTATGCGTACTTATGATTTTGCACCGCTTTACCGCTCCACTGTTGGTTTTGACCAGATCGCCAATCTGATGGACCGTGTGCTGACCACTGAAACGTCCCAGCCGACGTATCCGCCCTACAACATCGAAAAGCTCGACGATGAGGCCTACCGCATTTCCATCGCGGTTGCCGGTTTCACCGATGCTGATCTGAGCGTTGAGGTGCGTGAGAAGGCGCTGATTGTATCCGCCCGCAAGGCTGATGAGGATACGGACAAAACCTATCTGCATCGCGGCATCGCCACCCGCGCGTTTGAACGCCGCTTCCATCTGGCCGATCATGTTGTGATCACCGGTGCGACCCATGCGAACGGCATGTTGCACATCGAATTGGAGCGTCAGGTGCCTGATGCGCTGAAACCCCGCCAGATCCAGATTGCTTCGGATACAACGCGTCTGGGCAAGGATGTGGTGGATGCATCTGCTGTAAACTAACGGCAGTAATTTTTCGTAACGAGTTTTGGCCCGGTGCAGTGATGTGCCGGGCTTTTTTACGTCCGGGACCTCACGATTTATCAACTTGTTGACGCCATGTTGCCTGCGACACCACCGTTGAGGAGAGTTGCAGAATGAGGAGTTGGTCATGGGTTGTCGGTGTTTTATGTGGGGGCCTCACAGCGACAAGCCTTTGTGCCGGGGCGGTAACGTTGCTGGACGGGCGTCATGCGCCACGGGCGGCGTTGATCACGGATAAGGCTGCTGTCGCAAAATCTGCGCCAAGGCCGGATGCGCCCCCCCAAGCCAGCCTTTTTGTCGGGCGTCAGGGCGGCAGTCTGTTCGAACCCTATGCCCGCAAATCGACCTTGTTACAGGGCACGGCGCGCGGCCTGCAAAGCAGTGCAGTCCACGTCATCCGCCAGATCATTGAGCAGGCAGAGTCGCGGCGCGATGGCTATGACGCGGTTCAGCATGGCGCGCGGATCAAACCCGCACGCAAGCCGACACAGATGACTGTGGCCGAGATTTACGAGTGGATCGAAGCCACACCGGGCCAGCCACACGCCATTGGCCGCTATCAGTTCATCCCCATGACATTGCGCCGCGTGATGAAGAAAGTCGGCGCGCATCCCTCACAGCGTTTCTCGCCCGCGCTACAGGATCAACTGGCCGATGTGCTATTGGCCGAGGCCGGCTATCACGAGATCAAGGCCGGCAGGTTGAGCCGCCGCGCGTTCATGAACAATCTGGCAAAGATATGGGCAGGGCTGCCCAATGACACGGGCCGGTCGCATTACGCGGGCTATGCGGGTAACAAGGCGAGCATGTCATGGGAGCGGTTTGACGCGCAGATGGCGCAGGTCTTTGTCGAATAGGGGTGCTGCCAGCAGGGGGACCGCTGGCAGCGATGTCAATCAGACCGACATGCAGATGTATTTCATCTCGAGGTAGTCATCCATGCCGTGGTGGCTGCCTTCGCGGCCAAGGCCGGATTGCTTGACCCCGCCAAAGGGCGCGACCTCGGTTGAGATGATGCCGGTGTTCACGCCAACGATGCCGTATTCCAGCGCCTCGGCCACTTTGTACACGCGGCTCAGGTCTTTGGCGTAGAAGTAGCTGGCAAGGCCAAAGATCGTGTCATTGGCCATGGCGATCACATCATCCACGGTGTCGAACTTGAACAGTGCCGCCAGCGGGCCGAATGTCTCTTCGGTGGCGACCTTCATATCCTGCGTGACGCCGGTCATGATGACGGGATCAAGGAAATTGCCATCCATTGCGCCATCTTTGCCCAGCAGCACTGTCGCACCTTTGGATTTGGCGTCCTTGATGTGCTCATGCACCTTCTCGCCCGCCTCGGGGTTGATCAGCGGGCCAAGGGCCACGCCTTCTTCAAACCCGTCGCCGACTTTGAGCTTTTGAACCGCCGCTTTGAGCTTTTCGGCAAAGGCATCGTAGACACCCGCCTGTACGTAAATCCGGTTGGCGCAAACGCAGGTCTGGCCGTTGTTGCGGAACTTACACAGGATCGCGCCTTCGACAGCGGCATCCAGATCGGCATCGTCAAACACGATGAACGGCGCGTTACCGCCCAGCTCCATCGAGCATTTCATCACCTGATCCGCGGCCTGTTTCATCAGGATACGGCCCACTTCGGTGGAACCGGTGAAGGTGAGCTTGCGCACGGCGGGGTTCTCGCAGAATTCCTTACCCACTTCCGAGGAAGACGACGAAGGCAGCACGTTGAACACGCCCGCAGGGATGCCCGCGCGTTCGGCCAGCACGCCCATCACGATAGCGCTTAGCGGTGTCTCGGCTGCGGGGCGCGCCACAAAGGCACAGCCAGCGGCCAGCGCGGGCGCTGCCTTGCGGGTGATCATCGCGTTGGGAAAGTTCCACGGCGTGATCGAGGCGGCAACGCCGATGGGTTGTTTGATCACGGTGATGCGTTTGTCACGCTGGTGACCGGGGATTGTCTCGCCGTAGACGCGTTTGGCCTGCTCGCCGAAGAATTCGATGAAGGACGCCCCATAGGCAACTTCGCCCTTGGCCTCGGCCAATGGCTTGCCCTGTTCCGCGGTCAGGATAATGCCAAGATCGTCCTGATTTTCCATCATCAGGTCGAACCATTTACGCAGCACGCCTGCGCGCTCTTTGCCGGTCCATGCGGCCCATTCTTTTTGCGCCGCTTCGGCCTGCGCGATGGCACCTGCAACCTGTGCGCGGCTTAAATCGGCAACTTTGGCCACAACATCGCCGCGCGCGGGATTTGTGACGTCGAAAGTACCGTCATCACCGTCTACCCACTTGCCGCCGATATAGGCGCGTGTTTCCAATAGGGTCGGGTCATTTAGCATGGATTTCAGGTCAGTTGTCTGTGCAGTCATCTGGCGTCTCCTTGAAATGGTCTGGGAACCCAAAGCAAGTCTGGATATGATTGTCCAGATCACTCTGAAAGGAACTGCGCGATGAAGCTGGATGATGCTTATGCAAATGCTGCCTATATCGAGGGGGCTAAAGCCTATCCGCCGCGCTGGCAGGCACAGGCTGCGGCCTTTCGCGACAGCCTTGGCGCGCGTGCCCAATCGCGTGTCTCATATGGTCCGTCCGAGCGGCAGGCGTTTGACCTTTTCGCGCCCGAAGGTGTTTCACGTGGAACTGTAATATTTGTGCATGGCGGCTATTGGAAGGCGTTTGATGCCTCGACGTGGTCGCATCTGGCGGCGGGCGCTATGGCGCGTGGCTGGGCCGTGGCAATGCCAAGCTATGATTTGTGCCCCGATGTGCGCATCACCGATATCACCCGACAGATCGCCGCCGCCGTCACCCGCATTTCCGAGCGCACATTCGGCAAGCTGGCATTGGTCGGGCATTCGGCGGGCGGGCATCTGGTGTGCCGCATGACTGATCCGCTGATCCTGCCTTCTGAAATTCGGGACCGGCTCACCTCGGTTGTGGCGCTCTCGCCGGTGGGGGATCTGGCCCCGCTGATGGAGACCTCGATGAATGAGATCTTGGGCATTGATGCCGCAGAGGCCGAGGCCGAAAGCCCAGTGAATATGCAGCCGCCGCACGGGTTGGATGTATCCATCTGGGTTGGCGCGGATGAACGCCCTGCATTTCTCGAGCAGGCAGGGCAGTTGGCCCGCACATGGGGCGCGCGCAAGATTGTCGAAGAGGGAAAGCACCATTTCGATATCATCGACGATCTGACCGATCCGGATAGTGCGATGATCAAGGCGCTGCTTGGACTTAAATAAAGCGGGCCTGTAGCGGCATGCATCTGTCGGCCAAGCCCGACACGATTGTGCAGTTGCTCGAGCCCTGTGTTGCGGAGTTTCTGGAGGCCGAGTACCTTAGGGATAAGGCCGGTGTGCGCGATGCGTTGTTCGGGCATGTGCCCAAAGGGGCAAAACCAAAGGGCCCATGGGGCGGGGGCGAAGGGAAGATAGATATGTTTGCGTTGGCGCGCCTGATGATTGTCGGGTTTATTGTTTTAACGGTGATTTACGTCTGCCTGTCGCTTTATTCCCGCGCGGTGCGCAGGGGGAAGTTGCGGCGCGAGTGGCAGGAAGGTGCCCAAGAACAGACATTGGAAGAGTTTCTGGACGAGGGGTTGGAGGAATATGACAACTCCCTGCGTCGTAAAATGATCCTGTCGGTCTATGTTATTCCGGTGATCCTTGTGTCACTGGTCATCTATCTTACTAATTTCGCCTGAGGAGCTCTCATGTTTGGTCTTATCCGTTGGACGTTCTGGATCACAGTCTGGGCGCTGGTTGCCGCGTTCTTTCATTACACGCTGCCGCAGGTGGATATCGTGCGGATCACCAACACCTATGAAAAGCGGCAGGATTTCGGGGAGAACTCGATCTTTTGGGCGCAGGCAGATACCGGCACAGATGGGGCAATGATCAACCGCGATGTGTTTTTCATCCAGACCCGCCGTGTGGATGGCGATGTGATGGTCTACCGCAATGAAGATACCGGCTGGGGATGGCCGCCGTATTTCAAATTCGACACGTCGAACCTGCAGGCCGAAGCAGGTGATCTGATCTCGACCGAGGCCAATCCGCGCTATGCGGCGATCAAACATTACGGCTGGCGCAATGAATTTCTGACGATCTTTCCAAACGCGATTTCTGTGCGGGCGGTGGACGGGCCGGAAGCTTCCAAGGGAATCCCATGGGTGAATATCATCATCCTGACGCTGTTTGCGCTGGTGACTTATGCCATCTGGGTGCGCTGGCGCCGGTTCCGCAAGTCGCGGATTGATCCTACACTTGAGGCGATCGAGGATGATATCGCCGATGCCTCGGGCAGTTTCAAAAACTGGCTGGGTTCGTGGCGCAAAAAGAGCTGAATGTGATGCAAAAAGGGCCGGAGTTTTAACCTCCGGCCCTTTTGTTAAATCATGTCCGTGGATCAGGCGGGTTTCTCGACCATCCGGCCCATGTCCCGGCCGCCCAGAATATGCACATGCAGGTGTGGCACTTCTTGCACGCCATGGGGGCCTGCGTTGCTGATCATGCGAAAGCCTTCATTGCCGTCCAGCGTTACACCCTCCATGCGGCAGACCTCGCCGATGGCGCGGGTGTAGTCGATGATCTCGGCATCCGAGGCCTCGGTGGCGAAGTGGTCATAGCTCACATAAGGCCCCTTGGGGATCACCAGAACATGGGTCGGTGCCTGCGGATAAAGGTCGCGAAACGCGAGGCTATGGGCGGTTTCCAGCACTGTGGTGTTGGGAATCTCGCCGCGCAAAATTTTGGCAAAGATGTTTTGATCGTCATAGGCATAAGCCATGGGGCGCTTCCTTAATCGGCAAACAGGTAATCGGTTGAGGTGATTTCTTTGGCTTTGTCGGTATTCACGCCAAGGAACTTGGCCAGCTCTTCGGCGTTTTCCTCGCTCGAGGAACCCTCGCGCATGCGGCTGTGGTTCTCGAATTGCGCATCGCGGATGGCGTCGCTCTCGAATACCATGTCGTTGCGGATGGTGGGCAGCAGCCGGTCCAATGTTTCTTGCGATGTTTGCTCGCCTGCGAGCCCCACGCGCATGGCATGGCCGATCAGGTAATCATCGGAAAAGTTGCACTCGATCTCGAGGATACGGGTCACCGAACGGTCAGAGGCGAAATCCTCCAGCAGGTCAATGTTGCTTGGGTCCATGCACACGATCAGGCGGTCGGTCTCGAAGTAATCGAACAGCATCCGCATCAGCGCACGGCGGTGGCGCGTGCGTTTGCCCAATGTCTTTTCAATCCCGCCAAGTGCGGGCAGGGGGGTGTCTTCTTCGTTAAACACATATTCGATGGCGGGCACATTGGTGGTCTGGCGAATACGCTCCAGCACCCGTTTGGCCACATGCCATTTCTTGCAGACCACAATCAGCAATTCACGCTCGCGGCCCAGCGTGCTCTCGGTTTCCCAAAAACGGGTCGAGAACCGCCGCCCGATCCGCCCGCGCCCCGATAGAAACTTGAACAGGCTGCGCCCTTCATTGCTGATTTGGAACCGGACCCCTTCGGCGGCATAAAGCAGGCCCAGCCGCCGCTTGAGGTCGGCGGCATCCGGGCTGATCTTGCGGGCAAACAAATAATCCTGACTAAGCAGCAGGTCGTAATGGTCGTTATAAAAGGTCACCGGCATGCCGTAATCGGTGAACATCAAAAACGTCAACGTACGCGAACGGATCTCGTTCTCGGGAATCAGATGGCGCACCAGCGTTTGGAAAAACGTCTCATCGGGGATCCATGTGGTGCGGAAAAAACGCATCACATCGCGCCGCTTTTTGCTGAACTCCAACAGCATTTCGATGGTTTGGCGGCGCAGGCACCACCATTGGCTGCCGATTTGCACCTGAATATCGTCGGGGATTTTCCGCGTCAGGCCAAATCGTTTCTGGATGTTGAACATCCCGTAAAACAATTTTTTCTGCGTGCGCTCGTTGAACCAGTGGCGGTAAATCAGCCGCTCTTCGGTCCAGCCGGTCTTGATCCAGTCGCTTTCAAAATAATCAAAGCTTTCGATAAAATCGGCATCGTTATTATCGAGGAAATTATGGGTATACTCCGCCGATTTGATGGCCATGCAATCGCCTGACAGCATGTAGAAATGGGTCGCCCGACTAAACGCTTCTGCGGCCGCTTCGACCGCATAAAGGGTCGCCTGAACCAATGACCATTCCCCCCAACCACAGCGGATGCGTTTGGCGGCAAAGGTGACATTGGGGTTGCTTTTGAGCGCCTCGCGGATTGCACGGTAATGCGCGGGGTCCGCGCTGGCGTCAAAGTGGATAGACATATAGTCGCCCACAGCTGTCAGCCGTTCTGCCTGCTTGATAATGGCATCAGGGTCTTTGTGACACAAAAGGATATAGGCAATTTTTGCCATTCAGGAACCATTCACCGCGAATATGGAGTATTGTTTATATAGTTAGTCGTGAACACTCATTGAATAAACCGCAATTATTTGCTTTTGTAGCACTAAAGCTGACCGTAATAGAAATATGGTAGCGTTTGAGCAGGAGTACTGTGACATGGGATTCCCCGGAACCTGGATGACGACGAGTGAAAGCGTGGTGTACCGCGTTGTGCCCAAATGTGCCTGCTCCACAATCGGGCAGATCATGTATTACTCTGATCATGGGGCGTTTTTTGACGGTGATATCCATGACGCCAAGTCGGGTATGCATAAATGGGCGCTTGATGAAAGTCAGGAACCGATTGCGCGCAATGTGCAAAATCACCAGTCGTATGCCTTCACCTGTGTGCGCAATCCCTACACCCGTATCCTGAGTTCGTTTTTTGATAAAATTTGCGGCATTCAGCGGAATGGCCGGCGCTACCGTGGTAATTTGGTCCCGTTGCTGGTGCAGAAATACGGGATCGAGGTCGGTGGCGACGATGGGCAGCAAGAGTTTGACCAGATCGCCAGCTTCCGCCGTTTCTTGTTGTTTGCCCGTGACACTATTCGCTGGCACCGCCCGATGGATCCTGACATCCATTGGTCCGCCATGTCGGGCCATGTCAGCACGTTCATCGTAAACGGCGGGAAATACGACAAAATCATCTGGACCGAGAGCTTTAACGACGGGATGCGCGAGGTGCTTGATGCGGTGGAAACACCCCATGCGATCGACCTCACCAAAATTCCGCGTTTCAACGAAAGTGAGGGCCACGGCCCCAAGCGCGCCCATCCGGTTGAGGATTATTTTGACGACCTGTCAATGCATCTGGTCTACGAGATCTACAAACGCGACTTTAACCTGTTCAAATATGACTTTGAAAACCCCGCCAATAAAATGCCCGTGGGGGAGATTGATCTCGACGAGGTGCACGCAAAACTGGGCGATTGAAAACAGGCTATCGGTATTAACGGATAGTTAAAATTATCATTTAAATACAATTACTTGTTTCGTCGCGAAACCGTCGTTTCACTGTGAAAGGTTTTCCCATGGCCTATGTTTTTCCCGCCCCGCCTCAGGCCAGTCTTGCGGTGCAAGGCAGCGATGCGCGCTTTCCGGTGCGGCGGATATTCTGTGTGGGCCGCAATTACGAGGCCCACGCCCGCGAGATGGGCAATGATCCCGACCGCGAGCCGCCATTCTTTTTCACCAAACCCGCTGATGCGGTCTGTGACACACCCTGCACAATCCCCTATCCGACGCTTACCAATGATCTGCACCACGAGATCGAGCTGGTCATCGCCATCGGCAAGGGCGGCAGCAATATCGCCCCGACCAACGTCATGGATCACATTTGGGGGGCTTCGGTAGGTATCGACCTTACCCGCCGTGATTTGCAGGCCGAAGCCAAAAAGACCCGCCGCCCGTGGGATTGGTCTAAGGCATTTGATCTGTCCGCACCCATCGCGCCGATCAAGCCGATCGCGGCTGTTCCAAGCCTGACACAGGGCCGTATCTGGCTCGCCGTGAATGGAGAAATCCGCCAGGACGGTGATATTGCCGATCTGATCTGGCCTGTGGTCGATCACATCGCAACGCTAAGCGAAGGCATGGCGCTCGCGCCCGGCGATCTGGTCATGACAGGCACACCTGCGGGGGTTGCGGCCCTCGCTGCGGGCGATACCGTAACAGGCGGCGTCGATGGTATTGCAGAGTTCACCCTCACCATCGGCCCAAGTGCCTGATCCCTATTTCTTCTAGCTAAAAATACTCTGGGGGAATTGGCCCTATGGGCCAAGGGTGCAAAGCCCCCAACCCGCCCGCCAGGCGCCTCACCGCCGCGGAGGTACGCCCCAGCGGTTTGTCTCTTCTTGCGTCTTGGTACAGAAGAATACGATCAGAACGATCAAGCCGACAAGCGGGACCAGCACAATCAGATACCACCAACCACTGCGCCCGATATCATGCAGGCGGCGGATGGATAGGGCCAGTGTTGGCAGGAACATGGCCAAAGATGTCAGGATATTGATCGGCCCGAGCTCGCCCATGCCCAGCGAGATATCCAATATGCCGGAAACAAGATTGATCAGCATTGACCACAGAACCCACCACCAGAATTGCGAGC
The DNA here is from genome assembly GCF_039977885.1 of Sulfitobacter sp. Taxonomy (GTDB): domain Bacteria; phylum Pseudomonadota; class Alphaproteobacteria; order Rhodobacterales; family Rhodobacteraceae; genus Sulfitobacter. The sequence continues at coordinate 241,480 of NZ_JBDWCI010000020.1, read as the reverse complement.
GGGTCGAGCGGGTTTTGAAATCCACATAGCGCGAAAACCCGTCTTTGAGCGCGCCGATAAAGCTATTTGCGTCCGCACGGGCGGGGTCTGTGCTGCCGTTCAGGAACGGCGGTGGCGCAGTTGGCGGGGCCTGCATTGCAGGCATGCTTACGCGCCCATAGGGCAGCCAGTCGTCCATGCCTTCTTGCCACACCAGGGTTTCTCTCCGGATCGTGCCTGCGGCAACCAGCCCGTCAAACTCGACCTGATCCACAGGGCCGACAGAAGCGCCTTCGACTGCATAATACCATTGTGTGCTCACCCTGTGCTCCTGATCCGTTTTGCAGGTTCAGCCTAGACGGGAAGGGGGGATGCTGCAACGGGGGGGCAGGCGCGGGGGCGCTTCGCCGCGTTACCGGTCCTTGGGCGCTTCATGAAGCGCGGTGAATTCCCGCAGGTGTTTTGCCAAAACATCAGGCGCGTCCCAATGGATTGAATGGCCGGCACCGTCAATGTGGCGGATCGGGGTCTGCCCTAATGCTGGCACCGCCAATGCGCTGGGCAGCAGAATGTCACCCGTCCCCAGCACCGCCTGCACGGGGATGTGGACCTGCTCGATCGTGTCGGGTTGATAGGCCTCCAATGCATCAATCTGAAGCGCCATCGCTTGGACCGTTTGCGCGTGCCGATAGGTAAGCGCCCCCGCCACCGCGTATCGCGCTGCATTTGAGGTTTGGTAGATGTCGGGCGAAAACAGCCATAGGAACAGCGCGTTCCACCATGTGTCAGCCGAGGCATCGCTGTGCCGGATCGCCAGCAAGTTGCGGAACATGGCAACATTTCGTTTAAGCGCCAGCGGAGCAGAGGCCGCCAGCGTAAGGGTTCGGACGAGCCGGGGCTGCGCAATGGCCAGCTGCATCCCGATCATCCCGCCAAGTGAATGCCCCAACACATGCGCAGGCCCCAAACCCAGCGCATCAAGCAATGCCGCGCAATCGGCTGCAAATAGCGCGACCGTGGCAGGCGCATCCAAAGGCGTGGTGCGTCCGGTGGTCCGGTTGTCGGGGCGGATCAGGGTGAAATGCGGCTCTAACAATGGGATCATCGGCGCCCAGCTTGCACTGTCGCTGATCATGCCCGCGATCATCAATAGGGGCGGGCCTGTCCCTGAAATTTCGTAATGCTGGGCGATGCCGCTATGCTCAAGTACCGGCATTGGCGGTGCTCCAACAAGGCATGAGATCACCATCAGCGGGGGTGGCTGCATAAATCGCGCGGGCGATGGCACGGCTTAGGCATAATGCAGCGGCATGGCCCGTCAGCACCACATCTGCCGCAGGCTTGGCACCTGTGGTCAAGGCAAACACCAGATCGCCGTCATTGGGGGTATGGGCAGGGACGCAGGCCCGCGCGATACCATCATGGGCGGCGGTGGCCACGCGGTGGCATTGCGCTTTGGTCAGGGTCGCATCGGTGGCAACGATAGCGATGGTGGTGTTGGCGCGCGGGGCAAGCGCGCTCATCTTCCGGCTTTCAAGGTTCAGGCCAAGGCCACTGGCGGTATCGGGGCCAAGCCCGCCAAATTCCTCTCCCATCTCAAAGGGGGCGGCGTAGAAATGGCGATCCCCCGGCGTGGTCACGGCTCCCACCGGATTGGCCGCGACCAGTGCTGCGACCGTGCTGCCATCGGGCAACATCAGCGACGCTGTGCCAAGCCCGCCTTTCAGCATCGCGGTCAGCGCTCCTGTCCCTGCGCCGATACTCCCGATATCGAAGTTTGTGCCCGCAGCATCATAAGCGGCAAGCCCCAGTGCGCGATATGGGTTCTCAGTCCAGTCCTTGTTGCCGCCGTTGAGCAGATCAAACAGGATCGCACCGGGCACCAGCGGGATTTGCGCATCGCCTACGCGGAACCCGCGCCCGTCGCGCCGCAGCCCGTCCATGACGCCCGAACAGGCATCCAACCCAAAGGCAGATCCCCCCGACAGGACCAGCGCATCCACTTCGGCTACGGTTTTGTCAGGGGCCAGCAGGTCAGTCTCCCGGGTGCCGGGGGCACCGCCCATCACAGCAACCGACGCGACAAATGGCGCATCACCCACCACCACTGTGGTGCCGGATTTCAGCGCAGGGTCCTGCGCATTGCCAACCCGCAGGCCGGCGATGTCACACAGGCTGTTTGTGGGGCCAACACGCATCTGGTTATATCCTTGGTTTGGCGCTAGCTGTTTCGGTATCGCCGGTGTTGGGGGTGCCTTTTGGTTCGATCAATAGAACATGGCATTCACTTACCGAACGGGGCCGGTGGGAGACACCGCGCGGCACGACGAACAGCTCGCCTGTCTTTACGGTGTGGCTGGTTTCTTCGACGTCTATCGTCATCTCACCCAGAAGCACATAAAAGAAATCATCGGTATCTTCATGCAGGTGGTAGGGAAATTCGCCCGAAAATTTCACAACCATCACATCGTTATCGTTATAATCGGCGACCACATGGGGGTCCCAATGGGTGGTGATCTTGGATAGTTTTTCGGTCAGGTTCACGGTTTTCATGGCGTAGGACCTTTCAGGTCAGGTAGCACCGGGGCGGCTTTGATAAGCGATTTTGTATAGGCATGGGTCGGCTGGGCAAAAACCTTGCTGGTCGGGCCTTGTTCAACGATCCGGCCTGCTTTCATCACCAATACGCGGTCGGTGATGGTCCGCACCACATGTAGGTCATGGGAGATAAAAAGGTAGCTTAGGTCGTAAGCTGTGCATAGCTGCGCCAGCAGATCAAGGATTTGCGCGCGTACAGAAACATCCAAGGCGCTGACCGCTTCATCAAAGATGATCAAGGCGGGCCGAATGATCAACGCGCGGGCAATCGCGATGCGCTGGCGCTGACCGCCGGAAAATTCGTGGATATATTTATCAGCATCGTCGGGATGCAGACCGACAGCGGTCAGAGCCTGCGCGATGGCGTCACGACGGGCATCCCCCGTTGGCGGGTATTCCAGCAGGTGAAACGGCTCGGCGATCAGGCGGGCGACCTTGTGGCGGGGGTTAAAGCTGCCAAAGGGGTCTTGGAAAACCACCTGCATTTGGCGGCGGACCTGCATATTGGCGCGTCCTTCAGAGAAAACCGGCTGACCGTTCAATGTGATGCTGCCTTCCTGCACCGGCTCTAGTCCCAGCAGGGCGCGGGTGAGGGTGGATTTGCCACAGCCACTTTCGCCCACAAGGCCAAGGCGCTCACCCTTGTGCAAGGTCAAGCTGACGTTATCCACCGCGCGGAACCTGCCCGGCGGGCCAAGCAGCGTCTTGCGCGGCGTCAGGTAGTCGCGGCTTATGCCGTTGACCTCGAGCAGCGGTGCGGCAGCGGTGGTGTCGGGGAGGGTGACGCTGTGCGAGGATGCCGCAAAAAGCATGCGGGTGTAGGGATGCGCAGGCGCGCCAAGCAGCATTAGTGTCGGGCCTTGTTCGACAATTTCGCCGTGGCGCATGACCAGTATCCGGTCAGCCATGCCCGCCACCACGGCAAGGTCATGGGTTATCATCATCAACCCCATGCCATCCTCGCGTGCAAGCCGTGTCAGCAGCTCGAGGATCTGCGCCTGTGTGGTCACATCCAGCGCGGTGGTCGGCTCATCCGCGATAAGCAGGCGGGGGCGCTGGGCGATGGCCATGGCAATCACCACCCGCTGGCGTTGGCCTCCCGATAGCTCGTGCGGATAGCGTGACAGCGGGAATTGCGACTGGGGCAGCCCCACGCGCGCCAGCGTTTCGGCCGCGCGGATGCGGGCATCTGCCTTGCTGGCTTTCTCGTGGATCGCGATTGTCTCGGCCACTTGATCGCCGATGGTTTGCACGGGGTTGAGCGCGGTCATCGGTTCTTGAAACACCATGCCGATGTCATTGCCGCGCAGTGCACAAAGGGCGGTTTCATCAAGACCGGTAAGGTCGCAACCGCGCAGCATGATCGCGCCGCTGGTCTGTGCGCCTTGGGGTAACAATTGCATCGCGGCCAGTGCTGTCATCGACTTGCCCGAGCCGCTCTCGCCGGTGATGGCGACAATCTCGCCTTGCTCGATGGCAAAGGAAATACCTTTGAGGATTTCATCCCCATGGATCGTCAAGGACAGGTTCTGAACGGTGAGAAGCGGGCTCATGTCCGTGTCCTTCGCAGGCGTGGATCAAGATAATCGCGCAGCCCGTCGCCCGTCAGGTTAAGGCCCAGCACGGCCAGAATAATCGCACAACCGGGCATCAGGGCCATATGCGGCGCAAAGCTGACCATGGTTTGCGCATCCGCCAGCATCCGGCCCCATGACGGCGTGGGCGGTTGCGCGCCAAGGCCGACATAGCTCAGCCCCGCTTCGGCAAGAATACCAAGGCTGAACTGGATGGTGGCCTGCACGATCAGCAGGTTGGCGAGGTTGGGCAGGATATGTTCGACCGAGATGCGCAAGGCGGATTTGCCCGCGACACGGGCGGCAAGAATGAATTCACGCTCCCATAAAGACAGGGCCGCGCCGCGGGTGATGCGGGCAAAAACGGGGATGTTGAAAATGCCGATGGCAATGATCGCATTGACGGCACCTGCGCCAAAAACAGCCGTGATCAGGATCGCGATGACAAGGCTGGGAAAAGCGAACACCAGATCGTTGGCACGCATGATCACCTCATCAACAAGGCTCCCGCGCCGGGCAGCCGCCCACAGCCCCAGCGGAATGCCAAAGCCCATGCCAATCCCCACCGCCACCAGCGCCACCGCAAGCGAGGTGCGCGCGCCGACCATCAGCAGGCTCAGGATATCGCGGCCAAAGTGATCGGTCCCCAGCAGGTGCGTCAGGTTCGGCGGTTGTAGGCGGTCAGGGATGCTGAGCCCCGCGTAATCATAGGGGGTATAGAAAAACGACAGCACCGCCGCGCCGATAAACAGCGCGGTAAGCGCGCCACCAAGGATCAGATTGCGCATCATCGGCGCGTCCTCAGCCGTGGATCAACCGCAGCATAGGCCAGATCGACGCAAAAATTCACAAAGATCACTGCAAAGACAAGTATCATTGTCACGCTCTCCACCACGATCAGGTCACGGGCCGAGATGGATTGGAAAATCAGACTTCCCAAACCGGGGAGGAAGAAGACCTGTTCGATGATAATCGCGCCGGCCAGCAGGAACGAGAATTGCAGCCCGATGATGGTCAGAACAGGGATCATCGCGTTGCGCAGCCCGTGCTGCCAAAGTGTCTGGCGCGGGGTCAGGCCTTTGGCGCGGGCGGTGCGCATGAAATCCTCGCCCAGCACATCCAACAGCGCCGATCGCATGACCCGGGCAAGGATTGCCGCCTGCGGCAGGGCAAGGGCGATGGCAGGCAGGGTGAGCGAATGCAGACCGGCACGCAGGCCATCCTCCCAGCCTACAAAACCGCCAGCGGGGAACCAGCGTAGTTTGATCGCGAAAAGCAGCACGAGTATCATCGCAAACCAGAAGTTGGGGACCGCAACACCCAGTTGCGTTGCGCCCATCACGCCCATATCACCCAGCCGCCCGCGCCGTGCGGCGGCATAGATGCCTACGGGAAAGGCGATGAGCGTAGACAGCGCCAGCGCATAAGCCGCCAGCGGCAGCGAAACCCACAGACGTTGTGCCACCATATCCGCAACCGGCGTGCGGTAGGTGTAGGACGTGCCGAAATCGCCCGTCATCATGCCGCTGACCCATGCGAGGTAGCGGTGCGGTTTGGACATATCGAGGCCCAGTTCGCTGCGCAGCGCGGCCAATGTTTCGGGCTGCGCATTCAGGCCCAGCATGAAGGTCGCCGGATCGCCGGGGGCGATCTCGATCACGGCGAAAATCACCAGCGACGCGATGGCAAGGCTGATCACCAGCGACAGAAATCTTTTGAGGATATAGCGGAGCATTACACAGAGGTTAGGGGCTGCACGGTAAGCGGTCCAGCGCGATTTGGGGGTGGGTCTTTTCTTTCGGGGGGGCACGGCTAGAGTTAGGGCATGCAGCTGCCGCTTTTCATCGGACATGAGATTTTTCGCACCTCCAGCTATGGGGCGCATCACCCGTTGCGGGTGCCGCGTGTCTCGACGGCGATAGATCTGAGCCGCGCTATGGGGTGGCTACCGCAACGCCGGTTTATCACCTCACCCCGCGCCAAGCCCAAGGCGCTTCATGCGTGGCACGACCCCGCCTATGTCGCCGCGTTGCAACGGATCGAGGCCGCGCAGGCGATTGAGCCGGGTGACCGCGAGCGGTTCGGCATCGGCACGGTCACAAATCCGGTTTTCGGAGAGATTTTTCGTCGTCCGGCCACGGCGGCGGGCGGTTCGATCCTTGCCGGAGAGCTGTTGGCGCAGGGTGGGGTGGTTTATAATCCCGCAGGGGGCACGCACCACGGGATGCCTGCCCGTGCCAACGGGTTTTGTTATTTGAACGATCCGGTGTTGGCCATGCTATCGCTGCGCCACCACGGCGTGCGGCGGATTGCCTTTGTCGATATTGATGCGCACCATTGCGACGGGGTGGCCGAGGGGTTTCACGGCGATCCTGACTGCCTGATGATTTCGGTGCATGAAGAAGGGCTTTGGCCGCGTACGGGCCTGTTGGGGGATGACGCAGGCGGCAGTGCGATCAACCTGCCCGTGCCGCGCGGGTTTCATGATGCCGAGATGGCCCATGTGTGCGATGCGTTGATCCTGCCCAAGGTGGCCGAGTTCGAGCCTGACGCAATTGTGCTGCTTTGCGGGGCTGACGGGGTAGAGGACGACCCTCAAGCGCATCTTTCGCTCAGCAATAACGCCCATTTTGATGTACTGCGCGGGATTATGGCGCTGGGCGCGCCGCGTCTGCTGGTACTGGGAGGCGGTGGCTATAATCCGTGGACGGTCGGGCGCATGTGGGCCGGCATTTGGGGGATTTTGAATGGCTATGATCCCAGTGGTCCGGTGACACGCGATGCGCAAGACGTGCTGCGCGCACTGACGTTCGAGGGAAACCGCCGTGGGCGCAACCCGCCCGCCCATTGGTTCACGACCCTGCGCGATAGCCCACAGGAGGGCGCAGAGATTTCAGCGGCGGTACGGGATCGGGTTGCGCTGCTGGCGCGGCGATCTGTGCGGCCTGAACTGCGGCAGGTGTAGCGGGAAAGAGCAGCGGGATAATAAGCAACGCAGCAAAAACAGCGGTCAAAGTCGCAGCGGTGATGCCTTGGATAAACCCGATTTCGTTCAGATGGCGACCAAAGGGCTGTTTGTAGGATTTATGCCGTAATTTCTGCTGCGCGTATTTTGCGCCAAACCACCCGCCCATGGCTGCCCAACCCAATAGCCGCCGTTCCGGTATCCGCCATTCCTTAGCGATGGCGCGGCGTTTGTCGACGGCAAAGGCGCTATAGGTCAGCCAGTTGATCAGGACGAAATAGCAAAGGGCTATGGCAAGGAAGATCATCAAATGACGTCCGCTGAGAGTTTGAGTAAACTTAGTTTAACGCATAAAAGCCCCGCGTGGCGGGGCCTTTGTTGGGTCATTTTGGGGCAGTTTTCCCAAATTATTAACCAGTTTTATTCAGACCAGCTGACCGCCGTCAGGTCGTTTGCTTGGGTCGGCTGGTTTTCCCACAAGCCTTCTACACCTGCTTTTGCAACCGTTGGGAAGGCCAGCTGGAAGAGATAGCCGTTCACGTAATCCTCTGAAATCTTGCGCTGGGCGTCGCCCAAGATCGTGCTGCGCATTTCAGGGTCGGATTCCACGTTGAATTTCGCAATCAGCTCTTGGACCTCGGCATTGTCATATTGGAAGTAATAGTCAGGGTTGGCGTAAATACCGATGTCCATCGGTTCGGTATGGCTGACGATGGTCAGGCCAAAGTTTTTGCCTTTGAAAACCGATTCCAGCCACTGCGCCCATTCGACGTTTGTGATTTTCGCCGTGATGCCCACTTGGGCCAGTTGCGCGGCAATGATTTCACCACCACGGCGCGCGTAAGAGGGGGGTGGCAGGAACAGTGTTGTCTCGAAACCGTCGGGCAGGCCTGCCTCGGCCAAGAGGGCCTTGGATTTTTCGGGATCATAGGTGCTGAGACCGATCAGGTCTACATAATCGGGATTATGGGGCGCAAAATGCGTGCCGATGGGCGTGCCATAGCCGAACATCGCGCCGTCGATGATGGCCTGACGGTCGATGGCATGGGCCAGAGCCTCGCGGACAAGAACATTGTCAAAGGGCGGCTGTTTGTTGTTGGTGGATAGGATCGTCTCTCCTTCGGAGGAGCCGACGAGCACCTGAAAACGTGGATCGGCCTCGAATTGGGGCAGGTTTTCGGGGGCGGGGAAGCCGGAAAATACATCAATGTCTTCGGCCATCATGGCCGAAAAGGCGGCAGTGGGATCAGAGATGAATTTGAATGTGACCGCTGTCAGCTTGGCTGGGGTGCCCCAGTAATCGTCGTTGCGGGTCAGCTCGATCTTGTCGCCTTGGGTCCAGTTGTCGAATTTGAACGCGCCCGTGCCGATAGGGCTTTGTTTGATGTTTGCGATGCTCTCGGAGGCCACGATCACCGCATCCCCCCATGCGAGGTTGAACAGCATGTTGCCGTTGGGCTCGGACAGTTTTACCTCGACCGTGGTGGGGTCGATGACGGTGACCTGATCAATCGCGGCATAGAGTGCTTTTTGCGCATTGGCGCTTTCCTGTGCGCCGATCCGGTCGAGGGTGAATTTGACGTCCTCTGCGTCCATGGTTGTGCCGTCATGGAAGGTCACGCCCGCGTTCAACGTGAAGGTATAGGTCAGCCCGTCCTGAGAGATTTCCCAGCTTTTGGCGAGGCCGGGGATCACTGCGCCGTTCCTGTCAAATCGGGTCAGCCCCTCAAAGACGTTTGCATAAAGCACGGAATCAATCGCACCGGCGGCGGCGCTGGTAGGGTCGAGATGTGGCGGCTCAAGCTGCATGGCGAGGGTAAGATCGTCTTTGGCGCTGGCGGCACTGGCCAACAGAACAGCGGTTGCAGAGGCGGTAAACAGGCGGGAAAGATGGATCATCAGAGGCTTCCTCGGTTGTGTTGAAAAAAGATTAGGCGAGCTCCCTTGAGTTGGCTAGGAGAAAGCTTGCGGCAGTCATGTTGCTGGGGTAGGGGCGTCACTTTGATGCACAAAGGGGCAGGTGATGGCGGTATTGGGCATAGATTTTGGCACGTCGAACTCGGCTGCGGCGGTGTCGCGGGAGGGTGTGCCCTTGCGCATTGCGCTTGAATCGGGGGGCGAAACGCTGCCGACGGCGGTTTTCTTTGATTTCGATGAGAAGGTCATGCGCATTGGCTCGGCCGCGGGCAAGGCGTTGTTGGCGGGCGATGAGGGGCGCTATATGCGTGCGCTCAAAAGCCTGCTGGGAGCACCCCTGATGCGTGAGCGGCGCATGATATTGGGTGAAAAGCTGGATTTCATCGACATTGTGGCGCGATTTTTGACGCGGCTGAAAAAAGCGGCCGAGGCTCAGGCCGGGGAGACATTCACCTATGCGCTGTCGGGGCGGCCTGTGCGGTTTCACCCTGACGAGGCGCGCAATGCGCAGGCAGAGGTGGATCTGCGCGAAGCCTATATGCGTGCAGGGTTCGAGGATGTGGCATTTATGTATGAGCCGGAGGCGGCTGCATTGGCCAATCGGGCGGTGCTGAGGGCCGGTGATCTGGGGCTGGTCGTGGATATTGGCGGGGGTACGTCCGACTTTACGCTGTTTCGCAACGGGGCGGAGGGCATTGATATTCTGGCCAGCCACGGTGTGCGGCTGGGCGGGACGGATTTTGACCGGCATCTGAGCATCGAGACAGTGATGCCGCTGTTGGGGCGAGGCAGTCAGATCAAACATGCCTTTGGCGGCGAGACCCACGCGGCGCCTTCGACGATTTTCAACGATCTGGCCACATGGCAGAAAATCCCGTTTCTTTATGCGCCCGATAGTAGGCGTTTGGCGGCTGATCTGGCGAAATATGCGGTGGAGCCGGAAAAGCTGGGGCGGTTGGTTTCGGTTCTGGATGACGAGCTGGGCCATGACATCGCCTTTGCCGTGGAGACGGGCAAGATTGCGGCCAACAACAGCGGTGCAGGGCAGATTGATCTGGCCGTGGTCGAGCGCGGTCTGGAGGTCGATCTCAATGCCGGTGCGGTTGAGGTGCTGCTGTCGCCGCTGACCGCGCAGATGGGGCAGGCCGCGCTTGAATGTGTTGCGCAGGCGAAATTGGAACCGCAGGCGGTGACGCATTTGGTTTTTGTTGGCGGCTCGAGCTTGATGCAGGTCACGCGCGATGCGTTGGGCATTGTGTTCCCGCAGGCGCAGGTGCATGCAGGTGCGGCGCTGACGGCGATTGTGGACGGGTTGGGATTGGCCGCCGAGGAGGCGTTTACCTGACGCGGGACATGGGGGCGCTGCCCCCTTGGCCCATGGGGCCAATTCCCCCGGAGTATTTCGGGCTAGAGAAAATAGGGGTCAAGGCTGCGGCAGCAGGAGTGTTTCAAGGGCTGCACCCATCACGCAGGCGCTGTCGATCATGTCATCGACGCCGATCCATTCGTCCGGTTTATGGGCCAGCTCGAGCACGCCGGGCCCGTAGGCGATGCAGTTTTTCAGCTTGCCGATGCGGTCGATGTGTTTTTGGTCGTAGGTGCCGGGGGAGGCGACATATTCGGCCTGTTTTCCGATGACGTCTTTGATGGCACGCGAGACTGTTTGCACGATGGGTGCTTCGCAGTCGGTCATGGAGGGAAGGACCGCGTTTAGTTCGGTCAGTTCATATGCGAAGTCGGGGCGGGTGGTGCGCAGGCCTTCGAGCAGGGCGGTGACTTCGCCGCGGACCTGATCAAGGGGTTCTTCGACGAGGAAGCGGCGGTCAATGGTGATGCGGCAGCTGTCAGGGACGCAATGGGCGGGCAGGCCGGTAAAGTCATCATCCTGTTCTTTCTGGCCGCCGTGAATTGAGTTGATGTTCATGGTTGAGCTGCGTGCGCCTTCGGGCACAACGGGCATGTCGGTGGTGCGGCTGGCCATGGCGGGGAAGAGTTTGTTTTCGAATTCGCTGAGGACTGCACCCATGTGGCGCACGGCGCAATCGCCAAGGAAGGGCATGGAGCCGTGGGCGATTTCGCCTTTGGTTTCGATCTCGGCCCACCAGCCGCCCCGGTGGCCAAGGCAAATGCGGTCTTTGTTCAGTGGTTCGGGGATGATGACGTGCTGAACGCGGGCAGGGTTGAAGTAGCCGTGTTCGGCAAGGTAGGCGACGCCGCCGTAGCCGCCGGATTCCTCATCGGCGGTGCCGGAAATTTCGATGGCACCGGCGAAGTCGGGGTGGGTTTCGATAAAGGCTTCGGCGGCGATGATCGAGCTGGCGAGGCCGCCTTTCATATCGCAGGCACCGCGGCCATAGATGCGGCCATTGTGCAAGGTGGCGGCGAAGGGGTCGAAGGTCCAGCCGCGGCCGACTTCGACGACGTCGGTGTGGCTGTTGAAATGCACGCAGTCGCCGGCGCGGGTGCCTGTGCGGCGGGCAATGATGTTCCAGCGTGGATATTTCGTGCTGTCGCCCGGGGTGCCGTGGGCGCGGATCAGCTGTGTTTCAAAGCCATGCGCCTTGAGGCGGGTGTCGAGGTATTCGCAGATTGTGCGGTAATCCTGACCCGGGGGATTGAGGGTCGGAATGCGGATCAGATCCTGGGTCAATGCGATCAGATCGTCGCGCTTTGCCGTGATAGCTGCGGAAAGGGGGCTGTGCATCGGGCATCCTTTATTGAACGAAAGAGCCAGTTCGCGCGTTAGGTCACGCCAGCGTGAGTGTTTTCGTCTCCATCATTGCGGAACGGGCATCAAGTGCAAGGCTTGAATAGAGCGGCCATGGGCGCGTCCAATGTAGGGAATGAAAAATGAGCAAATCCGGTACCAGATCGAGCATCGCGCATAGTGTGGCCGAAGAAGATAGCGTCAATCAGGCCGCGGCATTGGCACCGCATATGATCTATGAGGTCATCCGGCGGGAGGGCGAGGAGGAGCTGGCGCGCAGCAACCGGTCGTTGTTCTGGTCGGGGACTGCTGCGGGGATGTTGATCAGCCTGTCGGTTCTGGGTGAGGCGATTTTCCGGACTTATCTGCCGGATGTGCCGGGCAGTTATCTTATTGAGAATTTGGGATATTCCTTGGGTTTTGTCGCTGTGATCATGGGCCGGATGCAATTGTTTACGGAAAACACCATCACCACTGTTTTGCCTGTCACTCTGGAGCGGTCATCTGCATCGCTGGTTGCCATGTTGCGGTTGTGGGGCGTTGTGCTGGGGGCGAATGTTGTCGGGGCTTTTGCCGCGTCATCGCTGTTTGTGTTCACGCCTGCAATTTCGGCGGATTTGATGCTGTCGCTCACGTCTTTGTCGGAACATGCGATGGGGTTTTCCGCTTGGGAGGGGTTCTGGCGTGCGATCCCTGCGGGGATCATTGTGGCGCTGATTGTCTGGATGATGCCGCAGGCCGACGAGTCGGGGCTTTTCATTATTGTTTTATTCACGTGGTTGATTGCGGCAGGTGATTTTACCCATATCGTCGCAGGGTCGGTCGAGATGGCAGTTTTGATGCTGCAGGGTTCATTAGGGCTTGGGGCGGCGGTGTTCGGGTTCTTTTTGCCGGTGCTGGTTGGCAACATCATCGGAGGGACGATGATATTTACACTGGTAGCTTGGGGGCAGGTGCGCGATGACGTTGAGCACAAGTAGGGAGTGCATATGACACAAGCGGACGCCGTGGCGGTACAAACAAGCGGATTTGTCAAAGTCTGGCGCGCGCTGCGCGGCGGTTTCGGACAGATCGGGGATACCAGCCTTGCGCTTGTTTCGGCAGGGGTCGGTTTTTTCGCGATGCTGTCATTGTTTCCTGCGCTTGCGGCGTTGATCGCGTTGTTAAGCCTTGTGGCGGACCCTGATGTTGTTTTGTCCCAGCTTGAACAGATGCGGGGGATTTTGCCGCGTGACGTCTATGACATCGTCAACGCGCAGATCACCAGCCTTGTGACGGCGCGTTCGGAGACTTTGGGCTGGGCGGGTGTGATTTCGATCCTTGCGGCGCTTTGGTCGGCGCGGGCGGGTGTTGCGGCGATGATGACGGGTTTGAATGCTGTGCACGGAGAAAAGAACCGTGCAACGGCCTCGCATTACTTGCGGGCACTGCTATTGACGCTCGCGCTTGTCGGAGTGGGTATTGTGTCGGTAATTACATTGGTGGTCGCGCCGATTGTTCTGGCGTTTTTTCCGCTTGGCGGGGTGGCTGGGATTTTTGCCGACGGGGTGCGTTGGGCGGTTGCGGTTTCGGTTCTGCTGGGTGGGGTGAGCGTGCTTTACCGGTTCGGGCCCAATCGCGGCAAGCCGCAGCGCCGTTCCATAAAGGCGGGAGCCTTGGTGGCCGTGGCATCATGGGTTTGCCTGTCGATTGCGTTTTCCTATTACGTGACGAATTTCGGGAATTATAATCAGGTTTACGGCTCTATCGGTGCGGTTATCGCGATGTTGGTTTGGCTTTGGCTGAGTAGTTTTCTGATCCTGTTGGGTGCCGTTGTGAACGCGCAGGTGGAAAAGCACTTTTATGGGCTAAGCACCCCTGAGGGGGCGTCACCCTTTGAAGAAAGCCCTGTGGCGACCCCTGAAGATGTCGTCGACGAGACACCGGCCAGCCCGCTGCCGTAGATCAGATCAGCGGGCGCTTGGGCTGGTCGTGCAATTCGGTCATGGCGACGTCGGCCAAGGCTTTGATGTTGTTTATCTGGAGAACGCCGTCGGACCATGATGCGAGCTGTTGGTGTTTGAGCTTGTTGAGGGTTTTGTTTGTATGGACCAGTGACAGGCCCATGGCGTCTGCGATGTCGCGTTGTGTAAAGGGCAGGCTTATGCTGTTGTCCTGTGTCATCCCGAGCGTCTGACCACGTTGGAAAATCTTGACCATTGCCCAGGCAACAGAAGACAGCGCAGAGCGTTGGCCCAATGTGGCGAGGCTTTCGCCGAGGAAGCTTTCTTCGATGGCTGCGTGCCATGTGATGTCAAAGGCGCGTTCAGGGTAGGATTTGAAGAAATTCCATAGCTCGCTTCGATTGAAAACGCATAGGCGCATGGGTGTGCGTGCTATGACGGAGTGGCCCATTTGAGCCGCAAACCCTGACTGCAGGCCGATGAAATCCCCCGGAAAGACAAAGCTGATTACCTGTCTTTTTCCACCCTGAAGGTGGCGTTCGCGGATGGCGAGACCGGAGAGCACGGTAAACAGCTGGGGCGCGTCCGAGCCTTGGATCAAAATAGGTTCGCCAGCGTCGATGCTATGCTCGGCTACTTTGAATTTCTGCATAAAGTCGATTTCGGAGGGGGTGAGATCGACAAAGGCGTCTTTTCGGTTAAGCGGGCAATATTTACATTGGGTCGACATTTAAAACAATGCTTTCGATGTGCCGTAACTTATTGAGATTAGAGGTAATGCCTGTGAAGTTGCCGATATGAGTTGCAGACAATTTGCGCGCGGTTTTATCGGGTAGAGTAGGGTGGGGGCGGTAATTGTGGCCGGTCTATTGGCGCTGCAAAGGGTATATGCGCCATTTGCAGCAACGCTTGACGCTGCCGTTGTAAATGGAGCTGATGGGGGGGCACACGGGCTGTGGTGTCTTCACCGCCCGCGTTGCCAGACGGTATCAAGACCGCGTGCGCGACCCTGCATTCATTCCCGATATAAACGCCGCGATAAGGTTTTCTACGGTCGGTGCGCTTTGCGGTGGGGCTGTGACGGGTTCAGGCGGTTTGCTGCCGCGCATGGATACCACGGCAAAGCCGATAAGGCCGGCACCTGTGTAGAGCGCGCCCATGATGACAGCGGCGTTGAGCGCTGTGGTCTGGGTTAGCAAAAAGAACCAGCCGGCTGCCGTCCAGAAGGCCAGACCAACGGCCAGCGCAATGGATGCGCCAAGGCCAATGGCTGCTGTTCGGGCAGAGCGGCGCGCGGTATTGCGGGCTTGCCTGATGAGACTGTCGAACATGCTAGCGACGCGCCGTTACGAGGCCAACAAGAAAGCCCAGACCTGCTGCAAGGCCAAGCGCCGTTGCGGGCTGGGTTTTTACGAATTCTTCAGTATGCAACTGCGCCTCGAGTGCCTTGTCGCTTGCGGCTGATTTCAGCGCTTCGGCGCGGTCTTGTGCTGTTTCTTTGGCTTTGGCTGCTTTGCCTACGCCGTATTCCGACAGGCTCGACGTGAGTGCGGACAGATCGTTCTTGAGTGTTTCGATCTGCGCGGACAGGTCTTCTACGGTTACGTTTTTGTCTTTGATGATGTTCAGGCCTGATGATTTGGTCATGCTACTGTCTCCTTCGTTATTTCATTCACAACTATAACGCGCGCAGCGCAGACTAAGTTCCCAAACAAAGAAGGCCCCGCAAGTCTTGCGAGGCCTTCGAGGTGTAGCTTTTGCCGAAGGGTCAGCTGTGCAATGTTTCGGTCGACGAAAAGAACATCGCTTGGCTCACAGCCGAGATTACCTGATCTTCGGTGTAGGGTTTGGAGATCAGGAAGGCCGGTTCAGGCTTGTCGCCGGTCAACAGACGCTCGGGGAAGGCAGTGATGAAAATCACAGGACGGATGCCGAGTTCGGTCAGGATGTCGTTGACGGCATCAATGCCGGAAGAGTTATCAGCCAGCTGGATATCCGCAAGGATCAGGTCAGGCACATCGGCGCGGGCCAGTTCAACGGCTTCATCGCGGGTCCGGGCGATGCCGGTGACGCGGTGGCCCATGTCTGCAACGATGCTTTCGATATCCATTGCGATGATTGCTTCGTCTTCGATGATCATCACAGAACCCGTGACGCTATCGGCCATTTCGCGGCGCGCGACGGCGACCAGCTCTTCGGCTTCGGTGGCGTCTGTGCTCATGATTGTCGCGATGTCGCTATAGGTGAAGCCTTCGATCGTATAAAGCAGCAGCGCTTCGCGGCTGTTGCTTGTCAACTTGGCAAGATGGCGTTGTGCCTTGGCCTTGGCACCTTGCTCTCCTTCTTCGACGGGGGCACCGGCGCTGGCCCAGATTCCGTAGAGAATGCGGAAAAGGCCGGTTTTGACATCTGTCCCTTCAAGAGCTGAGCGATCTGCAAGAACTGCCTCTAGGGTGGTGGCCGCAAAAGTGTCGCCGCTGGTCTGGCTTCCTGTCAGTGCCCGTGCGTAGCGGCGCAGGTATGGGATGACTGCGCCGATCTGGTCGCTGACGGGCGTGGCAGCTTCTGTATCGCTCATAAGAGATTTTCCTCTTTCTCTGACTTATTCTGGAACCAAACGCTTTTGCGATGCGTTAGGTTCCCAACGTGAACAACTTATTTGAATATTGTGTGATTGGGATTCTATGTCGAGACAGGACCAAAGCAAAGATCGCGAAGGAGTAATCGATGAAAACCTCCGTCGTGTTTTCCAAGAGTCGGTAGATGAAGGGATTCCGGATCGCTTTAAAAACCTTCTTGAGCAGCTAAAACAGCAAGACAGTGGTCAGGAAAAATCCTAATGGATAATCAGGATCCACGCGACGAGTTGGTCGAACACCTTCCGGCCATGCGTGCGTTTGCAATATCATTGACACGCAACAGCGCGACTGCAGATGATATGGTGCAGGATACATTGGTCAAAGCATGGACAAACATCGAGAAATTCGAGGTAGGGTCAAACATGCGCGCATGGTTGTTCACGATCTTGCGTAACACGTATTACTCTTCCCGCCGGAAGGCAAAGCGCGAAGTGGCGGATGTGGACGGCGTTTTTACCGAGGCATTGGCAGAGAAGCCCGCCCATGACGGGCATTTGCAGATGAATGATTTTCGCGATGCGCTGGGCAAATTGAAAGACGAGCAACGCGAAGCATTGATGTTGATCGGCGCTTCGGGTTTCTCTTATGAGGAAGCGGCGGAAATGTGCGGTGTTGCGGTGGGGACGATCAAAAGCCGGACCAACCGGGCGCGTGCACAGATTGCAGAACTGATGGGACTGAACGATGACGAGGCCATGGAGATGACCGATGATGCAACAATGTCTGTTCTGTCGGCCTCCAGAGGGTCAAGTTTCTAGGCTATGACGTCGGGTTTTTTACGCCATAGCCTGTTTGGTGGGCTCGCTTTTCGCGTGCTTTTGTTTTTGTCCCTGACGCTGTTGCCGATCGGGCTGGTTGCATTCATCCAGACCCAGCAGATTGCGAAGCAAAGTAAAAGCGCGGCAGAGCTTTCGTTGCTGGGTGTGACGGATCAATCGGCGGCAATTGAACGGACAATGCTGCAAGAAGCACTGGGGGCGGGGCGTGCGCTGGCGTCTGTCGTGACATTGGTGCGGGAAAACGCAGAGGAATGTTCAAGTTTCCTCGACCGCTACCAGCATGAAGTGAGCCGATACCGTCTGGTGGGGTTTGTGCAAGCAGACAGCATCTTGCAATGTTCGTCGCGCGACGAAGTCTTCGACATGAGCGGTTCGGCAATCGCGCAAAATGCTCTGGAAAAAGGTGAGCGTACGATTAACGCGCTAGAGCGTGGGCCCATTACGGGCGCGCGCGTTGTTGTTGTGACCGTACCTGTCACGTACCAGCACGAAAAAAGCGGATTTGTATTTATATCGATTGATCGGGCGGCGTTGGAAACACCCGAGCCCAAGGCGGACGAGCCGAATGTGATGCCCCTTTCGTTGATTACCTTTAATGCCAATGGCGACATCATCAGTACCGAGCAATCGGATACGGTGACCAATGACGAGCTGCCGACGGATGTTGCGCTGCGCGATCTTCCGGCGCAGGGGCGTCATGTCTTTTCGGGGACCAATGCGCAGGGCGTTGAGCGTGTCTATGCCGTGACAATGATTGTGCCTGATATGGTTTATGCCATGAGCATCTGGCCAATGGACACGCCCATTCTTGAAACAGATTTTACTGGGCGGCTGTCGTCTTTTCTGCCCATTGCGATGTGGGTCGCGAGCCTTGTTGTTGCCTTTTGGGCGCTGAACCGGCTTGCAATCGCGCATATTCGCAAGCTTGGGCGGCAAATGCGCCATTTTGCCCTGAACCGGACCTTGCCGCGCAAACCTTTGGGAGAGAACCTTCCGGTGGAAATCGTGGCGATGGAAAGATCGTTCCGCGGTATGGCAAATTCGATCCTGCAAGATGAGGCGCGGCAGGAAGATAGCCTGCGTGAGAAGAATATTCTGCTCAAAGAGGTGCATCACAGGGTCAAAAATAACCTGCAGCTGATTTCCTCGATTATGAATATGCAAATCAGACAAGCCCCGACAGAGGCCAACCGACGGGTGCTGCTGCGCCTGCAGGACAGGATTCTGGGATTGGCGACTGTGCACAAGAGCCTTTATCAGGACAACGAGATGACCCGCGTTGATGCCGGAATCCTGTTGCGCGAAATTGTGGCCCGAAGTCTGGACGTGGGCATGGAGCCCAATGCAGGTATTGATGTCGTTCAGGAATACGAAGCGGTTATCATCGGCCCCGACGATGCGGCACCGCTGACATTACTGGTGTCCGAAGCGGTGACAAATGCGCTCAAATACGTGCCAAAGGACCGCCCCGGCGAGGCGGAGATTTGTGTCTACCTGTCCCATACAGAGCCGGAACGGGCCTTGCTGCGGGTCAGCAACACTGCCGGTGGCATCGCTTTGGAAGACGGGACCGGCCTTGGATCGCGGCTCATTCAGGCGTTTGCACGTCAATTGAACGGTTCATTGGAGATCAAAGAAGAAGGCGGGATGTATGTTCTGGAGCTGTCTTTCCCTGTGCCGCTGAATGACAAAGACGTCTACGATTATTGATTTGTGTCGCGATTAACCACGGCAGGTAAAATTTTTTTGTACTTGGAACCTAAGGCGATGGCTCGTGTTGGGTTCTTGAATGCTTGTGCAAAAGGAGGCGGAGATGACAACTGACATGTTTATCGGTGGCCTCATGATCCTGACGGTCGTCATTGTCATTGTTGTGTCAATGACGTCTTCGAACGGCAACTTTTTTGAACGTCTGATGCCCGGTCGTAGGTCGGACAGAAAAAATGGGCGACGGAAAGATGATTGAGGCGAAATTACTGCGGGATTTCAACATCCTGCAGTAATTTTTCGTAATCTAACAATGGTTTAACCTAAAAAACCGGCGGTGTGAGCGCGCTTACAATTTCGCATGGCGCGTCGCTGATATTTCGGAATCTATGGGGCTGGCGGCTGTCGAACAGATAGCCATCGCCGCTGTTCAGAATAGCAACTGCATCCCCGACGGTGAGTTCGATCTGGCCTTGGGTGACGATACCGGCCTCTTCCCCTTCATGTGACAAAAACTCCGGCCCGGTGTCCGCGCCCGGTGGGTATGTCTCGTGGAGGACTTGCAGGCTGTGATCGCGGGCGTTGCCCAATTGCCGCAGGGATACCTGGCCGGTGCCTGACGGGGCAACCTGACGGAATTCGTCTGCGCGGTAGAAGATTTTCGGGGTGTTGTTGCTTTCGAGGACACCAAAAAATTCGGACATGGAGATGGGAATAGCGTCCAGCAGGCTTTTTAGTGACGCGACGGACGGGGATGTTTTATCCGTCTCGATCAACGAGATGGTGCCGTTGGTCAGACCGGCACGGGTAGCGAGCTCACGCTGGGACAGGCCGCGCTCTATTCTGATTTGTTTTAGGCGATGTCCGATGTCCAAAGGGGGTGTTCCTGTCGTCAGTGGCCTTCAGGTTTCGGGGCCGAAGGGGTGGCGGTATTCTGCGCGACATGATCACCCTGTGGTGAAAAAAACAAGTGTCCGGATTATGCCGATTGACAATTAAATTAAACACGGCGAAAGCTTTTTTAAACGCGACTTATCCGCGTCCGGTTTTCACTTGAAATTAGGAATCGTCATGGCCAGCCCAGCAAAACGCGCGCCTCGTAAAAGCGCAAAGAAAAAGCCCGACATCTCTATCGTTACTGAACCCACACCAGTGACCTATACCAATGCCGAGCTGGTTGCGCGCAGGCAGGCTGCTGTGCCGCGCGGTGTGGCTTCTGCGGCACCGGTTTATGCGTCATATGCCGAGAATGCCGAGCTTTGGGATGTGGATGGCAAACGCTTTATCGACTTTGTTGGCGGTATCGGCGTGTTGAACACGGGTCATCGCCATCCGGGCGTGATTGCCGCAGCTAAAGCGCAGGAAGATCTTTATACGCATACGTCGTTTCAGGTCGTTCCTTATGCGCCCTATATCGAGCTGGCGGAAAAGCTGAACGCGCTGGCCCCCGGTGATGCGCCAAAGAAAACGCTGTTGGTGACCACAGGTGCCGAAGCGGTTGAAAATGCGGTGAAAATCGCGCGTGCTGCCACGGGTCGTCCGGGCGTGATCGCCTTTACCGGTGGCTACCATGGACGCACGCTGCTCACGCTCGGGATGACCGGCAAGGTCAGCCCCTATAAAAAGGACGTGGGCCCATTCCCTGCTGATGTCTTCCGTGCGCCTTTCCCCTCGGTGCGCGACGGGATCACTGTGGATGATGCCATCACGGGCCTGAAGAATCTCTTCCTCACCGATGCGCAGCCTGACCGCGTGGCTTGTGTCATCATCGAACCTGTCTTGGGGGAGGGCGGTTATACGCCGGTGCCTTTCGAGATGATGACCGCGCTGCGCGAGATTTGTGACGAGCACGGTATTTTGCTGATCGCGGATGAGGTTCAGGCCGGTTTTGGCCGGACTGGCAAATGGTTCGCGATTGAACATTCCGGCGTTGTGCCTGATTTGATCACCGTGGCAAAATCAATGGCCGGTGGCTATCCGTTGGCGGGTGTGATTGGTCGGGCGGATGTCATGGATGCGATGGAGCCCGGCGGGCTTGGCGGGACATATGGCGGCAACCCTGTCGCTTGCGCCGCGGCTTTGGCTGCGATCACCGCGATCGAAGACGAAGATCTGCTCGCGAAATCCATCGCTATGGGGGACAAGCTCAAGGCGCGGTTCGCCGAGATCGGCGCGCGTGCGGCCCCTTATCGCATGTGGGATATTCGTGGCCTGGGCGCGATGGTCGCCGTGGAATTTGTGAGCGATTTCAATTCTGTTGCACCCGATGCGGCGCTGACCAAACGCGTCATTGCTCTTGCGCAGGAGCGTGGTTTGCTTTTGTTGAGCTGCGGTATGCATGGCAATGCAATCCGTGTGATGGTGCCGCTGACAGCCTCGGAAGAGATTGTCGATGAAGGGTTGGCCATTTTCGAAGAATCGCTCGCGGCGGCAGTAGCCGAAGGCGTGTAATAATCTGCGACAGATCTGGATGATCAGAGCGCGTCGGGGGAAACTCCGGCGCGTTTTTTATTTTCCTGTCGGGCAGGCCACTGGTACAGGGAATGGCAAAGAGGTTGTCCTTATGCGTCAATGGTTGCTGTTGCTCTGGTTGCTGTCGGCCGCTGCGGTGCAGGCGCAGGATGCTGTGCGGCTGGGGATTTTTGGCACGGTCGAGCAGATGAACCCGCTTGTTGTTGCGGGGGTGTCGATTGACGTGCCGGACACTGTACCCGTGATTAGCCCGCTGGGCGTTGGGCAAACGCTGGAGCAGGGAGATACGGTGGCTATCTCCGCAACGCTGAATGGCGGCGCGCTGAAGGCTGTGCGGCTTTTGCAGATTTATGCCGTCGCGGGGCCGGTGAGTTCGGTAAGCGCCGATACCGCTGTGGTCATGGGCAGCAAGGTGCATCTGCCTCCCGACACTGAAATTGGGCAGGGGCGTTGGGTCGCGGTGAGCGGGCTTTGGAGTGGTGAGACTGTGATCACCACAAAGTTGCGGGTGCTCAGGGATCAAGGGTTTGG
This sequence comes from Sulfitobacter sp., assembly GCF_039977885.1. Taxonomy (GTDB): domain Bacteria; phylum Pseudomonadota; class Alphaproteobacteria; order Rhodobacterales; family Rhodobacteraceae; genus Sulfitobacter. The sequence goes on along the minus strand of NZ_JBDWCI010000020.1, from coordinate 219,669 downwards.
TCAATTGACGGGCGTGGTGGACCCTTTGAGCCTGCAGCTGGGAGCGAGCGGGCTTGGCAATGTGCAGGTGCCAGCGGGTGGTTTCGGTGAAGGTGTCTGGATATTGACCGGCACGCCGCGCGACGCAGGGTTGCAGGTGCGTTTGATGTCGCAGGGGCTTTTTGGTGGGGCGGTCGATATGGCGCTTTGGCAGGGCCATGCATCGGCACCGGTTGCGTCACAGACATATATGATCCACGGCACCGGCATTTTAGGCACGGCACGTGATGCCGAAATGCCGGCACCGGGGGCGCTGGTTGAGCGCTGTGCGGTTGAGGGGCGCGCATTGCGCACGCCCCCCGAGGGCCTAGAGGCCGCTTTTGTCGTATTGGGATGTGCTAGATAAACTCGGGTGGATTGAAGCTTTCTGCGCTGGCCCGTGCCCAGCGGTCCTTGTAGCCGTCATGATCGCTTGCGTTTTCATCCAGCAGGAAGCCTTCGGGCAGGTAGGGATGGGCGATATTGCCCTGTACCATGCAGCGATCGGATTGCCGCATCATCAGGTGATGGGGCATGAAGTGGCTGGGATCGGTGAGACCTGCGGCACCGGTCATTTCACCCAGCGCATCAAGGGTTTCGCGGTGGAAGCGGGCGACGCGGTGGGACTTGTGTTCGGGGTCAAGCGCGCGGGCGCGTAGCGGGTCCTGGGTTGCGACGCCAACGGGGCAGTGGTTGGTGTGACAGGCCTGTGCCTGAATGCAGCCGACGGCGAACATATAGCCGCGCGCGGCGTTGCACCAATCCGCACCAATCGCCAATACGCGGGCAATGTCGAAGGCCGAGACGATTTTACCGGCCACGCCAATTTTGACCTGATCGCGGATACCTGCGCCGCGCAGGGTATTGTGCACAAATTGCAAACCTTCGACCATCGGCATGCCGACGTGGTTGGCAAATTCGAGCGGTGCAGCCCCTGTGCCACCTTCGGTGCCGTCCACCACGATAAAGTCGGGGATAAAGCCGGTTTTGAGCATGGCTTTTACGAGGCACATAAATTCCCGCTGATGGCCGATGCACAGTTTGAAACCCACGGGTTTGCCGCCCGATAGTTCACGCAGCGTGCCAAGAAACGCCATCATTTCGATGGGCGTCGAAAAGGCGGAATGCGATGCGGGGGATATGCAATCCTTGCCCATGGGAACGCCGCGGGCATCGGCGATCTCGGGCGTGATTTTAGCAGCGGGAAGCATACCTCCATGACCCGGTTTGGCCCCCTGTGAGAGCTTGACCTCGATCATTTTGATCTGGTCGCGCTTGGCCTGCTCGGCAAAGCGTTCGGGGGAGAATTCACCATTCTCTGTCCGGCAACCGAAATAACCCGAACCGATTTCATAGATCAGATCACCGCCACCTTCGCGGTGGTATCTGCTGATCCCGCCTTCGCCGGTATCCTGCGCAAAGCCGCCCATTTTAGCACCTTTGTTCAGGGCCGAGATGGCGTTGGCGGACAGCGATCCAAAGCTCATGGCGGAAATGTTGTACACCGAGGCGCTGTAGGGTTGTGTGCAATCCTTGCCGCCCACAGTGACGCGAAAATCGGTGTCCTCGATGTGCGTCGGCTGCATCGAGTGGGTGACCCAGCTATAACCGCTTTCGTAGACATGTTTTTTGGTGCCGAAGGGCCGCGCGTCTTCTTGGCCTTTGGCCCGTTGATACACCAGACTGCGTTGATCGCGGCTAAAGGGTTCTTCGCCGTGGTCGTCTTCGAGCAGATATTGGCGGATTTCGGGGCGGATGCTTTCAAGAAGAAAACGCAAATGGCCCATCACGGGATAATTGCGCAGGACCGAATGGGCCGTTTGGCGGACATCATGAAGACCCACCAAGGACAGCGCGCCAAATATGAAGAAGGGCACCAGATACCATGCAGACCAACTGACCACGGCTAACAGGCTGAACAATGTGAATATGATTGCAGCGGCAAAGGCACTGTAGCGGGTGAGTTGTGACAACTTCGTCATGTAGTGCTCCGGCTAATTTCGATTTGGCTAGCGTGTAAAAGTTTAGAGCCCATTAAAGCGGCACTTTGCAAGAGCTCGAAACCAAGCTGTCTTAATCGTGTAGGGGCGAGATGTGCCTATAAAATTTCCGATAACGCATTGAAATTAGCGTTTTTCACTGCTGGTCCGCAGGTGGGCGGTCTATCTGGGAGACAAGCCTTGCTCATCGGGGGAAAGGGACCTAGGCTTTCTTGTGAGCTTCGGGTTTGCTGCGTGAAAAGCAGCGGAATTGCCGAAGGGAGGGCAAAAGGTGAGGGGGGCGCATGTCTGCGATCTTTCTATCCGGTAGGTGCCCTTAAGCATGGTTGTGGCGCATGGCGTCGCGATTGAAAGGACAACGGGGGTTATTCTGAAAAGTGATTTTCAGGGTAGCGGATGGCGCGGGGCAGGTTCCCGTGCTTTGAGCAAGGCGGCGGCAGCGTAAGATTTCTCAGCTAGGGATGGCATATTTTCTTTTCGGGCCGGTGGGTCCTGGCGTGCGGGTGCGCTATTCCCCTCTGGGGTCGATGGGCGTATGGGATGGGGTAAGCGGCCATAGCCGTGGTTCTCGGAGTGAACAGATATGACCCCTTTCGCAATTGCGGGCGTACAGATGTACGTCAATGCCCTACAACCGAACGTCGATGGTATGATCCAGCGTCTGGACATCTTGATGGCGCGCTTCCCTTGGACGCAGATGGTGCTGTTTTCCGAATTGGCCGCCTTTGGGCCGCTGGATCAATATGCGCTACCGCCCCAGAACGAAGCGCTGGAGAAATTTCAGGCCGCAGCGGTTAAGCACAAGGTCTGGTTGATCCCGGGTTCGATGTTTATCACGGATCCGGACGACGGCCGCATCTATAACACCTCTGTTGTGATCACCCCCGCGGGCGAGATCATTCGCCGATATGCCAAGATGTTTCCATTCCGCCCGTATGAGAGCGGGATTGCGGCAGGCACCGACTTTTGTATTTTCGATGTGCCGGATGTGGGCCGCTTTGGCCTGTCGATTTGTTACGATATCTGGTTCCCCGAGACGACGCGCCAGCTGACGTCGCAGGGTGTCGAGGTATTGTTGCACCCTGTGTTGACCGGCACCACCGACCGGGATGCCGAGCTTGCGATTGCGCGGGCCACGGCGGCGCAGTTCCAGTGTTATGTAGTCGATGTGAATGGCCTTGGCGCGGGCGGTGTGGGGAAATCCTGTGTCGTGGATCCGACGTCGATGGTGCTGCATCAATCGGCGGGTCAGGAAGATATGTTCCCCATCGAGATTGATCTCGACATGGTGCGTCGCCAGCGGGAGACAGGGATGAAAGGGTTGGGCCAAGTGCTTAAATCCTTCCGCGACCGTTCGAGCGATTTTTCGGTTTATGACCGCAGTAGTGGGACGGATGCGTTCCTGCAAACGCTTGGGCCGCTTGCAATCCCCCAGCAGGGAACTACGGCCGGGCTTGATACGACAACGCCAGCCATGCGGGTGCCCTATACGCCGGATGCGGCAGGCGAAGACAGTTTGCCCGGTTTCGCTTTCAAAGTGCCGCCTGCCTTTGCCGAAGAGCCACTGCCGAACCCCACAGCAGGGACTGCGACAACGCCGCCCGAAACAGAGCCGGCTGGCGTGCCTGTCACCGCGCCAACCAACCCGCCTGTCAAACCCGGTGTTCTCACCGGTGAGCCGGGCAAAGATACACCTAGCGGCTAGGGCCGGTGCAAATCCGGGGTAGGCGCGCTGCCCGCCCCGGTTCGATTGCATTCCCTTGTCGCGCAATAATTTGCGGAGAACGACCGAATGCACTCGATGAGAGATTATTCGTCAGCGATACAATTACGATCTGACCGGTGGAGTGCCCTGCGTGAGGCTGGCTCTGCCTTGGCGCGTAATCCTAGCGCCGGTGAAATGGCGATGTTGCGCAACACGGTGCAGGAACTGCTTGAATCCCTGGGGACGATGGAGGGCTATTGGGCGTTTCCGGGCAAAGCGGCCTTTAACCTGATCCGCCGCCATTTCGAGCTGGGCAAGCTGGATGATGCGGTATTCGCAGTGAACCGTGTCACCCGTGCGCTGACGACAGGTGCCTATCGCCGCCGTGCGATCCCGCTTGAACGCGATAGTGTGGATCAGGAAGAGCAGGACGATGACGCCCATCAAAGCCCCGAGATGCGCGCGCTGTCCAAGCCGTATTTCGAGGTGTTGATCGTCGATCATGTGAACGAGCATCAGGAGCGGTGGCTTAAATCCAATGTCACCGACATGCGGCGGCCCGAAGACCCGTTTATCTATGAAGCGGTTGTCGTGCCGTCGATCGAGGACGCGCTGATTGCGGTTCTGTTCAACTACAACATTCAGGCCATCGTGGTGCGCCCGGGTTTGATCCTGCATTCCGACAAGGTTGAGGAAATCCTGCACCGCTATCTGGCCCGTGCTGGGGGGCGCGAAGAAATCGACGCCATCCCGCCGGAGAATTTCGGCCCCGAATTGTGTCGCATGATCGCCAAGGTCCGCCCCGAGCTGGACGCCTATCTGGTGACAGAACGTTCGGTTGAGGATATCGCGGGCCTTGATCTGGGGATTTGCAGGCGCGTGTTCTACAACTCCGAAGATTTCATGGAGCTGCATCTGAACATTCTGCGTGGGGTTATGGCGCGGAATAAATCGCCGTTTTTCACGGCCTTGGTCGAGTATTCCAAGCAGCCGACAGGCGTGTTTCACGCCATGCCGATCAGCCGGGGTAAATCCATTACGCGCAGCCACTGGATTCAGGACATGGGTGCCTTTTATGGCCCTAATATTTTCCTGGCAGAGACATCGGCGACCTCTGGCGGGCTTGATAGTCTGCTAGAGCCGCAGGGGCCGATCAAAGAGGCGCAAGAGCTTGCATCGCGGGCGTTCGGGTCGAAACAGACGTTTTTCGCGACCAATGGCACCTCGACCTGTAACAAGATCGTCGTGCAGGCGCTGCTCAAACCCGGTGATATTGTGCTGGTGGATCGCGATTGCCACAAATCGCATCATTACGGGATGGTGCTGTCGGGGGCGCAGGTGAGCTATCTCGATAGCTATCCGCTAAGCAAATATTCGATGTATGGCGCGGTGCCGCTGCGTGAGATGAAGCAGCGGCTGTTGGAGCTTAAGGCGCAGGGCAAACTGGACCGCGTGCGGATGTTGTTGCTGACCAACTGCACCTTTGACGGGCTGGTTTATAACGTCGAACGGGTGATGCAGGAATGTCTGGCGATCAAACCGGACCTGATTTTCCTGTGGGACGAGGCGTGGTTTGCCTTTGCGCGGTTCAATCCGACCTACCGCCAGCGCACAGCGATGAATGCGGCCAATGTGCTGCGGGATCGTTTCCGCAGTGAAAAGCACCGCGAGGCCTATGAAGCCCAGCAAGAAGAGCTGAAAGATGCGGACCACGAGACATTGCTGAACACCCGCCTGATCCCGCCCCCGACGGCGCGGGTGCGGGCGTATTCAACGCAATCGACCCATAAGACGCTTACCTCGTTGCGTCAGGGTTCGATGATCCATGTGAACGATCAGGATTTTAAAGGCGAAGTGGAGCAGAGCTTTCATGAAGCCTATATGACCCATACTTCGACCTCGCCCAATTACCAGATCATCGCGTCGCTGGACGTGGGACGGCGGCAGGTGGAATTGGAGGGCTTCGAGTTCGTCCAGCGCCAGATCGAGGCGGCGATGTCCATGCGCCGCGCGATCAGCGATCACCCCTTGCTCAAGAAATACTTCTGCGTGCTGACCGCCGGTGACATGATCCCCGAAGAACACCGCGAGAGTGGTGTGACCAGTTATTACGATGCGGAACAAGGTTGGACCGACCTTTGGGATTGTTGGGAGCGCGACGAATTTGTGTTGGACGCATCGCGCGTGACGCTGCTGGTCGGTGGTACGGGTTGGGATGGAGATACCTTCAAAAACAAGGTGTTGATGGATAAATACGGTATTCAGGTGAATAAAACCTCACGCAATACCGTGCTGTTTATGACCAACATCGGGACCACGCGTTCTTCGGTGGCCTATTTGATCGAGGTCTTGGTCGAGATTGCCAAGTCGCTGGATGAGCTGAATGATGATGCCTCTGGCATGGAAAAGCTGGGTTTTGACCGTCGCGTTAAAAACCTGCTGGAAAACTGCCCGCCCTTGCCGGATTTCAGCCGGTTCCATTCCGCATTTCTGGAAAGCGGCAACAGCCGCGAGGGCGATATCCGCAAGGCGTTTTTTCTGGCCTATGAAGACAAGAACTGTGATTATCTCGAGCTTGACGGCTCATTAAAAGAGGCGATGGCGCGCGGCGAGACGATTGTTTCGGCCAGCTTTATCATCCCCTATCCGCCGGGTTTTCCCATTCTGGTGCCGGGGCAGGTGATCAGTCTGGAAATCCTGTCCTTCATGCGTGCGCTCGATGTCAGCGAAATTCACGGTTACCGGCCTGATCTTGGCTTGCGCGTCTTTACGCAAGAGGCGCTTGAAGGTGCCAGCGCGATCCTTCCGAAATCATCCAAAAAAGCCTCGGCTTAAACGTTAAGATAAGGAGCAGAAACCATGGCGACCGTTCTTAAAAATATCTCGGAGATCCGCCGGTTCTTTCATCGCAATGAAGAGCCTGTGTATTTCATTTCCGCCACCAATTTTAACCTGTTGGGGTTGGATGAATGGGTGAAGAATTTCAAATACATCTGCTATATCGATTGCTATGGCGGCAAGCACCCCAATGTGTTCTGCCCCTCCGAGCAGCCGCACGCAGAGTTCCAGTCCATTGAGGATATCAACAACTACCTGTTGCAGCACAAAGAGGTCATCGACTTTATCAAAAAGCGCGGCGGTAAGCCCAAGTTTGTGTTCTTGATGTTCGATGAGGAAACCGAGCGTTTGTCCAAGGAATTGGGTGCGGATGTGTGGTTCCCCAAAGCCAAGCTGCGCACCAAAATGGACAACAAGATCGAAACCGTGCGCATCGGCAATAAGGCTGGCGTGCCGTCGGTGCCCAACACGCTGGCCGAGGTCAAAAGCTATGAAGACCTGCGCGCAACCTGTGAAAAGGCGGGGTTGGGTCATGATCTGGTGCTGCAATCTGCCTTTGGCGACAGTGGGCACACGACGTTCTTTATCAAAAACGAGGCCGATTTCCGCCGCCACCAATCCGAGATTATCGGCGAGGGCGAGATCAAGATCATGAAGCGGATCAATTGCCGTGGTGCGGCGATCGAGGCTTGCGCGACCAAAGAGGGCACCATCGTCGGTCCTTTGATGACCGAACTTGTGGGCTTTAATGAGCTGACGCCCTATCGCGGGGGCTGGTGTGGCAATGAAATCCTCTCGACGGCCTTCCCCCCCAAGGTTCGCCAAAAAGCGCGGGATCTGACGTTCCGGTTTGGTGAACAGCTGCGCAAGGAAGGTTATCGCGGGTATTTCGAGCTGGATTTCCTGATTGATAAAAAGACCGGCGATCTGTGGTTGGGTGAGCTGAACCCGCGGATCACTGGTGCGTCGTCGATGACCAACCACGCGGCTTTTGCCCATGCGGATGCGCCTTTGTTCCTGTTCCACCTGCTGGAGTTCTCGAAGAAGAAATTCAACCTTGATGTGGATGAATTGAACGCCCGCTGGGCCGATCCGGCGAACATCGACAGCTGGAGCCAGATGGTGATCAAACACACCAAAGACAGCGTTGATATCTGTGCTGAGGCGCCCGAGACAGGGATTTACCGGATGCGTGAGGATGGCACCGTTGATTTTAACCGGTTTGACTATCACCGGCGCGCAGTCGAGAGCGAGAATGAGGCGTTTTTCTTGCGGATTTTGCAGCCGGGGGATTACCGCTATGAGGGGGCCGATATCGGTATTCTGGTTACACGCGGGCGTTCCATGACGAAAAGTTTCCAGCTTAACGAGCGGGCAAAGAAATGGATTCACGGCATCAAAAGCAAGGTTGAAGGTGCGCCGCTGCCGGTTGCCTCGGCCGGGCCTGAGCTGTCCGACCCTGCGTATAAGATTCTCTAATCCTTTTTCCTTAGGAAGGCCGCTATGTATTGGCGCGCGATCTCGGAGGAAACGCCCGGTCCAAAGTGGGCCGGGCTTTTCCGCGAATATTGGTCCGGTTATCGGGCATGGTGGCTTCGTGAGGGGGAGACCGCCCGCCCGACCTATGCCGAAGGCTTGCGCGAGCTGCGTAACCATATGCCCGAGATGTTGCCGCTATACGAAGAGCTGTGCGAACTGGCCGGTGGTAGCGATCATGCGGCGCGGTTCCTGAGCTTTTACACCCCGCCGCCCTATCTGGCGAGTTGTAGTCAGGCGATCTGGGCCGGCAAGGAACCGGTTATGGTGCGTAATTACGACTATAACCCGATGGCTTTTGACGCGCTGACATTGCGCACGCGCTGGATGGGGCGATCGGTGATGGGCACGTCTGACGGGCTTTGGGGGTTGGTGGATGGTGTGAATGACAAGGGCCTGTCAATCTCGCTTACCTTCGGGGGGCGGCGCGTGGTCGGCGAAGGCTTTGGCGTGCCATTGATCCTGCGCTATGTGCTGCAAATTTGCGAAACCGCTCAGGAAGCAGGCGAGGTCCTGGCGCGTGTGCCAACGCATATGAGCTATAATGTAACCGTGCTGGACCGTAAGCGAAATTATCTGACCGTGATGATGGCGCCTGACCGGCCGGCGATTATCACCCATGCGGCAGTGGCCACAAACCATCAGGAAAACGTGGAATGGATCAGCCATGCGCGGTTTACCGCCACGGTCGAACGAGAGCGGTTTTTGCTGCAACGTTTGCGGCTACACCGTGATCCGGAGGAAAAATTCGTCGGCGCGTTCTTGCAGCCACCGCTTTATTCCACGGCTTTCGCGCATGGGTTTGGCACGTTGTATACCGCGCTTTACCGCCCGCGCAAAAAGCAGATGGAGCTACGCTGGCCCGATGTGGTTTGGCCGTTGTCTTTGGATGAATTTGTCGAGGGCGCGCGCGAGATCGAGTTGCCGGGGGTGGCTTGATTGCGGGGCTGGTTCTGGCGCGGGCGCTTGTTAAACGGCGGGCGGGAAAATATCGTAAATAAATGTGTCACCCCTGTAGGTGCCGCGCTATATACACGGTCATGTCTGACGCCATTGATCTTTCCAACGCGCCCCTCGAAGAGCTGATCGTTTGTCCGGTCTGCGATGCGACCTATCGGTTGCAGCGCCCCGAAAAGGGTGATCGTGCGGTATGTGATCGCTGCCACAAGGTTTTGATTGCGCCGCGCCGCAAGGCAGGGATGGAGATTATTGCCATATCTGTGGCTGTAGTCGTGTTGATTATCGCGGCCAGCGTGTTCCCGTTTTTGCAGATTTCAGCGGCAGGGCGGACGAATGCGGTTTCGGTCCTTGATGCGGCATTGTCATTTGCGGATGGGCCGTTGTTGGTGCTGGCGCTTATGACGGCTGGTTTTATCATGTTTGTGCCGCTGCTGCGGATGTTGCTGACGCTTTATGTGCTGGTGCCTATTGTGCTGGACCGTCCGCCAGCACGTCATGCGATGCGCGCCTTTCGTATATCAGAGGCGATGCGGCCCTGGTCTATGGCCGAGATTTTCGCGCTGGGTTGTGCGGTTGCGCTGGTGAAGGTGGCGGATTTGGCGACGGTGACTTTCGGGCCGGCGTTTTGGATGTTTGGAGTTCTGGTGGTGCTTGTCATCGCGCAGGACGGATTTATGTGTAGATGGTCTGTATGGAACTCTCTGGAACATCCCAAAAGACGGTAACGGCCCGCGAGGCCGGACTTGTCGCGTGCACACGCTGCACACGGGCGTGGCCGTTGGGTACGCCCGTGTGCGGGCGTTGTGGTCACAAGCTGGTGTCGCGCGACCTTGGCAGTTTGCAACGGGTCTGGGCGCTGTGGCTGGTCGGGTTGATGTGCTATGTCCCCGCCAACACGCTTGCGATGTTGCACACCCGCCAGTTGTTCACGGTCTCTGACAGCAATATCGTCAGCGGCGCGGTCGAATTGGCCCACCATGGATCTTACGGCATCGCGGGGATCATCATCTTTGCCTCTGTTGTGATCCCGCTGGCCAAGTTCTGGGCCATTGCCTATCTCGCTGTGAGCGTTCGCCAGAAGGCTGGCGGGTCGTCACATAAACGTCTTTTGATGTACGAAATTGTCGAGTATATTGGCCGCTGGTCCATGATCGATATCTTCGTGGTCGCCATTCTTTCTGCTCTTGTGCAACTCAAAGGGCTTGCGTCGATCACACCGGGTCCCGCTGCGTTTTTCTTTGCACTTTCTGTTATTTTTACCATGCTGTCCGCCCAAGCGTTTGACCCGCGCATGATTTGGGACGCGCAAGCAGCTGACGATGAAGAGGCACTTGATAATGGCTGATACGCCGCCCACAGTAACGATTAAATCCAGCAAAAAGCGCAGCTTTTCTGGTGCTTCACTTGTCTGGTTGATCCCGATCTTTGCAATGATCGTGGCCTTTGGCGTTGCTTGGCAATCCTACGCCGAGCGTGGGCCGCTGATCACGGTCGATTTCAAAGATGGCACGGGTATCACCGCGGGGGAGACCGTTCTCAAATACCGCGATATCGAGGTGGGTAAGGTCGAGGAAATCAGCTTTGCCGAGGGGCTCGAATTTGTCGAGGTGCACATCCGGTTGGAGAAAGAAATAGCCGAATATGTGGATGCCAGCTCGATCTTTTGGGTGGTGCAGCCCGAAGTGACCGCGCAAGGGGTTACCGGCCTTAGCACAGTTTTGAGCGGTGTTTACATCGAAGGGTCGTGGGATGGCGAGATCGGTGAACCGGCTACAGAGTTCAAGGGCTCGGATACGGCACCATTGATCAAGCCGGGCGAAAGCGGTTTGCAGATTGCGTTCCGCACCACGGCGAACGGCTCGTTGACGGATAATGCGCCGATCCTGTTTCGCGGAATTCAAGTAGGCCAGATCGGCCGTGCGCAAATCGCGCGTAGCGGTGCATTCGCGATTACCGAGGCGCTGATTTACGAAGAGCACCGGCATCTGATCAACTCGTCAACGCGGTTTTGGGATACGTCGGGGTTTAGTTTCAGCGTGGGTGCTGGCGGGGCCGAGCTTGACTTCCAATCGCTTGCGACCTTGGTGGGCGGCGGTATCACCTTTGATACTTTTGTATCGGGTGGTGACATTGTTCAGGACGGCGAAGTGTTCGAGGTTTTTGAGAACAAAGAAAACGCCCGTAACAGCCTGTTCACCAGCTCTACGGTTGATCCGCTGCAATTGAGCGTGATCTTTGAAGAAAACGTATCCGGCCTTGCCGTTGGCGCTCCGGTTGAGTTGAGCGGTTTGCGGATCGGGGTGGTCGATAGCCTGTCGGGGATTGTCGATCTTGACCAATTCGGTGACAGCCGTGTGCGGTTGAATGTCATTCTGTCGATCCAGCCCGCACGCCTTGGCCTGCCGGGGGAAGTATCTGCAGCTGCGGCGCTGGAGTTTTTGCAAGGGCGCGTGGCCGATGGTCTGCGGGCGCGGCTGGCCTCGGCAAGCCTGCTTACCGGGGGGCTTAAGGTCGAGATGGTCGTTGTGCCGGACGCGCCACCCGCACAGCTGGTCTCCGAGGATATCCGTTTGCCGATCATGCCAACCAGCAAGGGCGACACGGAGGGGGCAACAGCCACTGTCGAGGGCGTCTTTACCCGCATCAACAATCTGCCGATCGAGGATCTGCTCAACAGTGCGATCAATGTGATGAATTCGGCCGAGGCGTTGATTTCTAATCAGGATTTGCAGAATACGCCCGGCGATGTGCGCACGCTGCTTAGTGACCTTTCAGGGTTGGTGACATCGGATGATGTGAAGAATATTCCTGTCTCGCTGAATGCGACCCTTGTGCGGGTCGAGGAGCTGGTCACCCAGCTTGAGGAGCAACGGATTGCGACCGTGTTGAGCGAAACATTGCAATCGGCTTCTGAAGCGGCTGATGCGGTGACGTCTTCCGTGGACGGTGTGCCCGAGCTGGTGGCGGAACTTCAGGAGGTCGCAAATAAGGCGTCATCTTTGGAGTTTGACGAGCTGATCAATGAGCTGACGTCGCTCACGAAATCCGCAGAAGCATTGGTGAGCAGCCCTGATACGGCTCAGTTGCCGGCGGCTCTGGCCGGTGCGCTGGATGAGCTGAACGAGGTTTTGCGTGAACTGCGTGAGGGCGGTGCGGTTAACAATGTGAACCAGACGCTGGCATCGGCGCGCAGCGCTGCGGATAGTGTCGCAGGTAGCCTGGACGAGCTTCCTCAGGTTATCGCGCGGCTCAACGGGCTATTGGCCCAAGCCGGTCAGACAATTGACGGCTATAATAAAGGTGATGCGCTGAGCCGCAGTGTCGAGACGACATTGCGCGATATTCAGCAAGCTGCCAAAGCGTTGGAAAAACTGGCGCGTACGATTGAACGCAACCCGAATTCTTTGCTGTTGGGAAGATAATATGACTTTGATCAAATCCACTGTTGCCGCCACCGCGTTGGCATTTTTGTCCGCCTGCGGCACGCCTGACAGCATTGCAGTCAAGACGCCTGTCCTCGAGCAACAGCAAAGCATCCGCTACGCGTCTGTCGAAGTGAAAGACGTATCGCTGCCCAGCTATGCTTCGGCGGATGAAATTTCCCAACAATCCCCCGATGGGACGATCATCGCATCCAAGGTCCTGTGGGCCGATTCGCCCGACCGCGCGATCAGTCTCGAGCTGAGCCGTAATCTGGCACAGCTGACCCGTGCGCGGGTGGCGTCCGAGCCGTGGCCGTTCGAGCAAGAAGCGGCTGCCACGCTGGATGTGCGGTTTGTCGATCTGGTGGCGGGAACAGATGGCGTGTTTCGTGCGACAGGGCAGTATTTTGTCGGTGTTTTCGAGGGCCGCGAGCGGTCGGGCCAATTTGACCTGAGCCTTGCCTATGATCCGAATGGCGGACCCGCAGCGATTGCTGCGGCACGCGGGGCGATCATCTCGGAGTTGTCGACATTCCTTGCCCGTGATGCATTGCGCTAACGCGCTCCCTTGCGTGCGGCGCGAGGGCACACTACATCCGGTCGTATGGCTCAGGTAAAATCATCTTCAAAATCGGACCCTAACTATAAGGTCATCGCAGAAAACCGCCGCGCGCGGTTTGATTATGCGATCGAAGATGATGTGGAATGCGGCATCATGCTGGAAGGCTCTGAAGTGAAGTCCTTGCGCATGGGCGGTTCGAACATCGCTGAAAGCTATGCGGCCGTAGAGGACGGCGAGCTGTGGTTGGTGAACAGCTATATTGCGCCTTACAAGCAGGCCAAGACATTCGGCCATGAGGAGCGCCGCCGTCGCAAGCTGTTGGTGAGCCGCAAGCAATTGGCAGATATGTGGAACGCGACGCAGCGCAAAGGCATGACGTTGGTGCCGATGGTCATGTATTTCAATCACCGCGGTATGGCCAAGATCAAGATCGGCATCGCCAAGGGTAAAAAACTGCATGACAAGCGCGAGGATTCTGCCAAGCGGGACTGGTCACGTCAGAAGTCGCGTTTGTTAAAAGATCACGGCTGAAGGGGCTTTGCCCCCTTGGCCCTTCGGGCCAATTCCCCCAGAGTATTTTTGGCTAGAAAAAATAGGGCTGTGACCCTTGCCACGCAGGGTTTGTCTTGCCGGGGGTGACATCCGGGAGTAGGCAGTTGCTGTGCCAAAGGAGGAGCCGCCATGACTGACGATACCGGAACACTTGTCTCGACCGGATGGCTTGCGAAGCATCTCAAGGATCCCGATCTGAGGATTTTGGATGCGTCATGGTATTTGCCGGCAGATGGGCGTGATCCCCGTGCGGAGTATGATGCGGGTCATATTCCCGGTGCGCGGTTTTTCGATATTGACGAGATTTCTGACGGGCGATCCGCATTGCCGCATATGGCCCCGCCGATCGAGAAGTTTATGTCGCGGATGCGGGCGATGGGTGTGGGTGATGGCCACCAGGTTGTTGTCTATGACGGTGCGGGGATTATGTCGGCGCCGCGTGTGTGGTGGCTTTTCAAGTTGATGGGCCAAGAGAATGTTGCTGTGCTGGACGGCGGCCTGCCGAAATGGCTCGCCGAGGGGCGTGAGGTTGAGGATTTACCTCCGGTGCCGCGCGACCGCCATATGACGGTGCGGTTCCAGAACCAATTGGTGCGGGATGTGACGCAGGTTGCTCATGCCTCCAAGTTGGGGACGCCGCAGATTGTCGATGCCCGTGCGGCCGCGCGTTTTCGTGGTGAGGTCCCCGAGCCGCGCGAAGGGCTGCGGGCAGGGCATATTCCGGGGGCGCGCAATGTCCCATTCGGGGATTTGCTGAACACGGATAAAACGATGAAGTCGATTGATGAAACCCGCGCTATTTTCGAGGCGGCGGGAGTCGATTTGGGAAAGCCGATTGTCACGTCTTGCGGGTCGGGTGTGACAGCCGCCGTTTTGGCGCTGGCGTTGGAGCGGATGGGCCATGCTGACTGGGCTCTTTATGATGGATCTTGGGCGGAGTGGGGGATGTTCCCGACTGTGCCAATCGCAACCGGAGATGCGTAATGTTTGAGACTTTGCAGGCACAGCCTGCTGATAAAATTCTGGAGCTGATCCAGATGTACCGTAGCGACCCGCGTGAGGGGAAGATCGACCTCGGGGTTGGTGTCTATAAAGACGCCACGGGGCTGACGCCTGTGATGCGTGCCATTAAGGACGCCGAGCATCAGCTGTGGGAGACACAGGACACTAAGGTTTACACCGGCCTCGCGGGCGATCCGGCTTTTGGCGATGCGATGATTGATCTGGTGTTGGGGGATGCTGTGCCGCGCGGTTCTATTGCTGCGGTTGCGACGCCCGGGGGCACTGGTGCTGTGCGGCAGGCCTTTGAGATGATCCGCATGGCGCGGCCCGAGGCACGGGTGTTTGTGTCCAATCCGACTTGGCCTAACCATTTGTCGATCCTGAAATACCTTGGCATGGAAATGGTGCCTTATCGCTATTTCGATGAGGCGACTTGTGGTGTTGATTTTGACGGTTTGATCGCAGACCTGAAGACCGCGCAGAAAGGCGATGTGGTTTTGTTGCACGGTTGCTGCCACAACCCGACGGGCGCCAACCTGAATGCGGCGCAGTGGGATGAGGTCATCGCGGTGCTACAGCAGACCGGTGCCACGCCGATGATCGACATCGCCTATCAGGGCTTTGGCGAGGGGCTGGTGGAAGATGCTGCTGCGACCCGCAAAGTTGTAGCATCGGTGCCTGAGTGTCTGGTTGCGGCGAGTTGCTCGAAGAACTTCGGGATTTACCGCGAGCGGACCGGATTGCTGATGGCGATCAGTGCGGATCAGAGTGCTACTGCTTTGAACCAGGGCGCGCTGGCTTATTTGAACCGCCAGAATTTTAGCTTCCCGCCGGATCATGGGGCGCGTTTGGTGACGATGATCCTGAATGATGAGGCGCTGCGCGCTGATTGGCAGGATGAGTTGGAAGAGGTGCGCCTGTCTATGTTGGGGCTGCGCACGCAGCTTGCGGCTGAGCTGCAGCGCTTGTCAGGCTCTGACCGGTTCGGGTTCCTTGCGCAACACCGCGGCATGTTTTCGCGACTGGGTACGACGCCCGAGATGGTTGCGAAGCTGCGCACCGAGCACGGGGTTTACATGGTCGGTGATAGCCGCATGAATATCGCTGGATTGAATGCCGAGACAGTGCCGGTCCTTGCCAAAGCGATTATCGACTGCGGCATCTGATTTAGATTAATTTACGTAAAAGAAAGGCCCCGCATCATTGGATGCGGGGCCTTTTGTATCTTGTCTACGCAGCTCCGGTCTGACCGAAGCTGCGCGATTTGCGATTAACCGCGGGTGAACTCAGGATAGGCTTCCATACCCAGCTCGGCAGTGTCGAGGCCTGCGATTTCAGCTTCTTCGCTGACGCGGATGCCCATGACTGCTTTGAGGATGAACCAGACCACACCGGAGACGACGAAGGTGAAGACACCAACAACCGCGATGGAGTAGAGCTGTGTGCCGAGGCTTGCGTCACCGTTTGTCAGAACAACAGCGATTGTACCCCAGATACCTGCGAAGAGGTGAACAGGGATCGCACCAACAACGTCATCGATTTTCAGCTTGTCGAGGAATGGAACCGCGAAGACCACGATCACACCACCGATACCACCGATCAGTGTCGCCATGCCCAGTGAAGGCGTCAGAGGCTCTGCTGTGATGGAAACGAGGCCAGCCAATGCGCCGTTCAGGATCATTGTCAGGTCAGGCTTCTTGTAGAGAACCTGTGTCAGGATCAGAGCAACAACAGCACCGCCAGCAGCCGCTGCGTTTGTGTTGGCAAAGATGCGGGATACGTCTGCGATGTCGCCTACAGAACCCATCGCCAGCTGTGAGCCGCCGTTAAAGCCGAACCAACCGAGCCACAGGATGAACATACCCAGTGTCGCCAGTGCGAGGTTGGAACCTGGCATCGGGTTTACGCGGCCGTCTTTGTATTTGCCGATACGTGGGCCAAGGATCAGTGCGCCTGCCAGAGCAGCCCAGCCACCAACGGAGTGCACAACTGTGGAGCCCGCGAAGTCAAGGAAGCCTGCTTCGTCAAGGAAGCCACCGCCCCATTTCCATGATGCTTGCAGCGGGTAGATAACGCCGGTCAGCAGGACCACGAAGATCAGGAAGGGCCACAGTTTTATGCGCTCGGCCAAGGCACCCGATACGATCGAGGCAGTTGCTGCACAGAACATCAGCTGGAAGAAGAAGTCGGAACCGGTAGAGGCATATTCGCCATCGTCGGCACCGGCCAGATCAATGCCAACTGCTTCCAGAACGCCTGCGCCGAATACGCCGGATACGACACCTTCGACGGACCATGTGCCCAGCGGGTACATCAGGTTATAGCCGAACGCCCAGTAGGCGATTGTGGCCAGCGAAAACAGGGCTACGTTTTTGGTCATCTGCATTGTGACGTTCTTGGAGCGGACCAAGCCGCCTTCGAGCATCGCAAAGCCAGCGGCCATGAAGAAAACCAGGAAGCCACCGATCAGGAACAGCAGCGTGTTCATGATCCAGACCATGTCGGCAGACACGGGGGCCGCGTCTTGGGCCAGTGCGAGCGTCGGCAGCAGGGCTGCGACGGTGGCGACTGGCATGATATATTTCTTATTCATCATTTCGTCCTTTGGATTAGATAGCGTCTTCGCCGGTTTCGCCGGTGCGCACACGCACGGCTTGCTCGACGTCGAGTACAAAGATTTTACCGTCACCGATTTTGCCGGTCTGGGCTGTTTTGGTGATGACTTCGACCATCTGGTCCGCGATGCTGTCGGCAACGACCAGCTCCAGCTTGACCTTCGGTACAAAGTTCACGACGTATTCTGCGCCGCGGTAGATTTCGGTGTGACCCGACTGCGCGCCGAACCCTTTGATTTCCGTGACCATCAAACCGCGTACGCCCGCTTCGGTCAGCGCTTCGCGCACCTCTTCGAGCTTGAATGGTTTGATCGTGGCAATGATGAGTTTCACCTAGTTGTCCCCTCTTATGCGCAGGTTTTCCTGCATGATGTTGCCGCAGAAAACCGGATAACGGGTTCCAAAGGAAAGCGCGACGCAGGGGAGGTGCTCTGGATTGTCGGTCATTTTGAGTAAAAAATAGGCTAAAATTAGATTTTGTGTAAAAAACGTGCAGTTTAAGAAGGCGGCGACGTTAATCAAACGCTAAACAATTCGCCCCACTGCAGGTAAGGTGCGGTAAAACAATAGCCGAGCAGGCCCAAGTAAATGACTGATTCATCCAAGCGTAGACGCCCTTTGGTGGCGGAAAACCGCTATGGCGGCAAGGCAAAGCCTGTGGCGTCCAAGGCGGCAGTTAAAGCCAAGGCCAAAGCAAAGCCGAAGGCCAAAACCAAACGGCCCCGCAAGCCCGCGGGCCCGCGCAAGGGTGGTGTGCTTGGGTTTTTGTCGGCGCTGGCACGCTGGATCCTTCGTCTGATCTGGGTGATTTTTTCGCGGACTGCGCTTGTGGTTGTTGCGATGCTGGCCCTGATCGTCGGATATTTTTATACGACCTTGCCGCCGGTTGAGGATTTGCTGGACGGGCGGGCGAAAGGCTCTGTTACGATGCTTGATAGCAGCGACGAGGTTTTTGCGTGGCGCGGAGACCAGTTTGGCGGTGCTGTGCGGGCGACGGGTGTATCGCCACATCTGAAGAACGCGGTCATCGCGACCGAGGATAAACGTTTCTACAAACACTTTGGCGTTAGCCCGCGCGGGATTGCATCGGCGGTGCGTATTAACCTGAGCGAGGGCCGCGGTCCGCTTTCGGGGCACGGCGGTTCGACGATCACCCAGCAGACAGCAAAGCTGCTGTGCATCGGGGAGCCTTACGACCCTTCGGCGGGCCTGGCCGAGGCGCAATACGAGGCGGAATGCCGTCGCGGCTCGCTCAAGCGTAAGGCCAAGGAAGCCGTCTATGCGATGGCGATGGAGGCGAAATATTCCAAGAATGATATCCTGTCGATCTACCTGAACCGCGCCTATATGGGCGGTGGGGCGTATGGTGCCGAAGCAGCGGCACAGCGGTTTTTCGGGAAATCGGCCGCAGACGTCAGCGCATCCGAAGCTGCAATGATCGCGGGCTTGCTGACCGCCCCCAGCACGCTTTCTCCTACGGCCAATCTGGAACGTTCGCGCAATCGCGCCGCAACGGTCCTGCGTTTGATGAACGAACAGGGCTATCTGACCGATGAGCAGGTTGCAGATGCCCTTGCCAACCCCGGAGAGCTGTCGGACGCCGCGGAAGCACGCGCGGGTGGGTATTTTGCCGATTGGGTGATGTCCACCGGGCCTGAGTTCTTTACCCGTGACACGACCGAGGATGTCATCATTCGCACCACGCTGGACCAGCGGATGCAAAAGGCAGCCGAGGAAGGGCTGAACTGGGTCTTTGACAACAAGGTGCGCGCAGGTTCAAAGGCGCAAGCGGCCATCGTTGTGATGAGCGCGGATGGCGCGGTGCGCGCGATGGTTGGTGGGCGCAAATCCAAAGTAACCGGTGCATTCAACCGCGCCACACAGGCGCTGCGGCAAACCGGCTCTGCGTTTAAGCCTTTCGTCTACGCAGCGGCGCTTGATCTGGGGTATTCACCGAATGACCTGATTGATGACAGCCCGTATTGCATCAACATCCCCGGTTCGGGACAGTGGTGTCCCAAGAACTATACCAACCGTTTTATCGGGCCGACGACGCTGACGAACGCGCTGGCGCAATCGCTCAATATTCCGGCGGTAAAGTTGTCAGAACAGGTTGGCCGCGAGACGGTAAGTACGGTGGCTTCGCAATTCGGGATCAAGAATGATCTGGCCGCGGGCCCTGCGCTGGCTTTGGGCGCATCGGAGAGCACGCTTATCGAGATGACGGGTGCTTTTGCCGGTATCCTTAACGGTGGGTCTTCTGTCACGCCCTACGGGTTGGTTGATCTGCGGTTGCGCGGTGATAACGAGCCTTTGATGGGAACGGGCGGCGGCATCGGCGAGCGTGTTATTCAGGATAAAGCTGCGGGGCAGCTGATCTATATGATGGAAAAGGTCGTCTCGGAGGGGACGGGCAAGCGGGCGCAGTTTGGCGGGCGGCAGTTGGCAGGTAAAACCGGCACAACATCGGCGGCAAAAGATGCATGGTTTATCGGGTTCTCTGCGGATTATGTGGCCGGTGTTTGGATGGGGTATGACGACAATACGCCGCTCAAGGGTGTGACCGGCGGCGGGCTGCCTGCGGAAATCTGGCGGGAGGTCATGACTCGTGTGCACGAGGGCGTGCCGGTAAAGCCGCTGCCGATGATCCTGCCCGCGCCGCCTGCTCAGGTCGTGTTTGAGGGGGATGTCAACGAAGCGGCACCCAGCGCGCCCCAACCTGCCGCACCAGCGCCGGCACAGCGCGAAAGGTCCCGGCCCGGAAACATCATTGATCAGGTGTTGCAGGATATCTTTGGCGGTGTATTGGGCGGCGGCAACTGATCTGTGCCGGACGGTAGCGTGCTATAGCCTTGTCGAATGACACCGCAGTAGAGTACATGGTTAGTATAGATTTCAGAGTATTAAATTATCGAAGCAGAATATTGATTTGAATATCCCACTGGTGAGGTGGGGCATTGGAAAGGCATTTATGCAAAGCGATTTTGTAAAAGCTGGTCGCGAGGAGCTGCGCCAAGTACGCAAGCGCAGCCGTGCTTTGTATTGGGCGGTTGGCCTGTTTTCTGCCTTTGCTAATCTTTTGATGCTTACCGGCCCGATATATATGCTGCAGGTTTATGACCGTGTGCTGGGCTCTGGCAGTCAGGAAACGTTGGTGGCTTTGTCGTTGCTGGTGGTGTTTCTTTATGCGGTCATGGGTGTGCTGGATTATACCCGCGGCCGGATTATGGCGCGTGTCGGCGCGCGGTTTCAGGATGATCTGGACCGGCGCGTGTTTGACGCGGTGGTGCGCAAATCCGCAGTTATTCCCGATGACAAGACAAACGCCAGCCTTGCCGACCTTGAAGCGATCCAGAGGTTGATCACTTCGCCGGTCTTGGTCGCTGCGTTTGATTTGCCTTGGACGCCTATCTTTTTCGCGGGGATTTTCGTGTTCCATGCCTATCTGGGATATATGGCATTGGGCGGCGCTGCAGTTTTGATCGTGATCGCGATTGCCAACCAGTATTTGTCACGCGGGGCGCAGGCGCGCGCGGCGCTGTCCGGTCAGCAAGCGACAGCCATGGCGGACCAGATCCGTACCGAGGCTGAAATGGTGCAGGCCATGGGGATGCGCGACGCTGCTTTCGCGCGCTGGCAAAAAGCGCGCAGTCAAACGCTTGAGGGGCAGGTCAAGGCAACCGACGTCGGGGGCACCTTTACCTCGATGACCAAGACAATCCGGCTGTTTTTACAGTCGGCGATGCTGGGTATGGGGGCGTATCTTGTCTTGCAGGACGAAATGACGCCGGGGGCCATGATCGCGGGGTCTATCCTGTTGGGGCGTGCTTTGGCCCCTGTCGAGATGGGGTTGAATCAATGGGCGCTTGTCCAGCGCGGTATGACGGGATGGGCAAATCTGGCCGCGCTATTGGGGACGGTGCGCCCCGAAGATCCGCGGACCGAACTGCCCAAACCGCGTGCGGTTCTTGTGGCCAAAAACCTCACAGTGGTTCCGCCCGGTGAAAAACAGGCATCGCTAAAATCGGTCTCGTTTCAGGTGCAGCCCGGGCAGGCGGTCGGTGTTATTGGTCCGTCTGGAGCGGGGAAATCGACCCTTGCACGCACGCTCACCGGTGTCTGGCGGCCAGCGGGCGGTTCGGTCCGCCTTGATGGGGCCGCGCTGGAGCATTACGGCTCCGAGACATTGGGCAGGCATATCGGTTATCTGCCACAGCGCGTGGCGCTGTTTGACGGGACCATTGCACAAAACATCGCGCGGCTTGCGGATGTGCCTGATGCGGCCAAGGTTGTTGCCGCCGCAAAGATGGCCGCCGCGCATGAGATGATTCTGGAGCTGCCGGACGGCTATGATACGGTTATTCACGCGGGGAAGGTCCGCCTGTCTGGCGGGCAGATGCAGCGGATCGGCCTTGCGCGTGCGCTCTATGATGATCCGGTGATCCTCGTGCTGGATGAGCCGAATTCGAATCTGGATAATCTGGGCTCACAAGCACTTAATCAGGCGATCCGGGGGATGAAGGATTCAGGGCGGGCGGTGTTGATCATGGCGCACCGGCCTGCGGCCATTCAGGAGTGTGATACCTTGTTGGTGCTCGACGGTGGCATGCGCAAAGCCTTTGGGCCGAAGGATGAGGTGCTCAAAGGTATGGTGCAAAACCACAAAGACATCGCGCAGGCACCGGCCCATGCGGGAGGTGTCACGTGAGTGCTGCGAACAAATGGAGCGCAACGCGCCCGCTGTTGATCGGCTTTTTCGGGCTGGCGCTTTTGCTGGGCGGGTTCGGTTATTGGTCTGTGACCTCTAATATCGCGGGCGCAATCGTGGCCAGCGGACAAATCGAAGTCGACCGCAACCGGCAGGTGGTACAGCATGATACGGGTGGCACCATTTCGGAGATTCTGGTGGACGAGGGGGATCTTGTCTCGGCCGGTGATCTATTGCTGCGCCTTGATCCACAACAGGCCGCTTCGGAGCTGGCGCTGATCGAGGGGCAGCTTTTTGAACTGATGGCACGGCGTGGCCGGCTCGAAGCGCAGCGCGACGAACAAGATGAAATCGAATTCCCTCAAGAGCTGATCGAGGCCGCTGCGCATAGCGCAGATGCTAAAGAGTTGATGGATGGCCAGACAAATCTGTTCAATGCGCGCCGCGACAGCACGGATCGCGAGATCGACCAGCTGGGCAAGCAGCGTAATCAGATCGAGGATCAGATCGTCGGGATCAGGGCGCAGGAGGCGGCGCTTGATGCGCAGCTGAGCATGATTGATCCGCAGTTGGAGAACCAGCAAAGGCTGCTGGAACAGGGGTTGGCTCAGGCGGCATCGGTGATGCGCCTCAATCAGGAAAAGGCGCAACTGATCGGTGAGGTCGGCCGTTTGGTGTCCAGTCGTGCACAGGCCGAGGGGCGCATTACCGAGATCGAGATTGTTGGCCTTCAACTGGAGGCATCAGCGCGCGAAGAGGCGATCACGCAACTGCGCGAAATCCGCTATCAAGAGCTGTCTTTGATTGAACAACGCCGCGCGCTGAAGGCGCAGATCGACCGTCTGGACATTCGCGCGCCTGTGTCGGGAATCGTCTATTCCATGCAGGTGACAACGCCGCGGTCGGTCATTCGCGCAGCCGAGCCGTTAATGTTTTTGGTGCCGCAGGACCGGCCATTGGTCATCGCGGTTCAGGTGATGCCCACAAATGTCGATGAAATATCCGTAGGCCAAGAGGTAAACCTGCGGCTGTCTTCATTGGATCAACGCACCACGCCCGAACTGATCGGTCAGGTCATGTTGATTTCGGCGGATGCGCTGGAGGACGAAACCACAGGCGGGCGCTATTTCAGGGCCGAGATTGCATTGCAACCCGGCGAGGTAGAGCGGCTGGCGGAGGGTACTGTTTTACTGCCCGGTATGCCGGTGGATGCCTTCATCAAAACCGGTGATCGGTCCCCTCTGACCTATCTGCTCAAACCGGTGACAGATTATTTTGTAAAGTCATGGCGTGAAACCTGATCATGGGTCTTTCGCACCGCCCGCATCAGGGGTAGCGTCCGGCAAAATCACTTTGATCAAGGAGCTTCTCAAATGAGCATCGCAAAACGTCTGAACGATCTTGGCATCACCCTTCCGGACGCCTCTGCGCCGGCGGCAAACTATGTCCCCTTTGTGCAGGTGGGTAACATTGTCTATGTGTCCGGCCAGATTTCGCGGACCGATGACGGGCTGATCCTTGGTGTTCTGGGCGAAAACATGAGCGTTGAAGAAGGTGCAGCAGCGGCCCAAACCTGCGCGCTGCAACTGTTGTCACAGGTCAAGGCCGCTTGCGGTGGCGATATCGACCGCCTCAAGCGCGTGGTGAAACTCACCGGTTTTGTGAACTCCACCAAGGATTTTGCCGATCAGCCCAAGGTCATCAACGGCTGCTCTGATTTTCTGGTTGAGGCATTGGGCGATGCGGGCCGTCATGCGCGCTCTGCGGTTTCGGCTGGCGCGCTGCCACTGGGCGTTGCTGTCGAGATCGAAGGCATCTTTGAAATCGAATGACCGCCACTGCTTTGCCCCCCGTCTTTGCTGCCACGCCTTTGGCGCATCGTGCTTTGCATGATGTGTCACAGGGCCGGCCTGAAAACTCGCGTGCTGCCATCCGTGCTGCGATTGCGGCAGGTTATGGCATCGAGATCGACGTGCAGCTAAGTGGTGATGGTGCTGCGATGGTGTTTCATGACTACCATCTGGAGCGGCTCACGGATGTGCAGGGGGCGGTGCAGCTGTTCAATGCGGATCAATTGCGTCAAACGCCTCTGCGGGGCGGGGATGAAGGCATCCCCGATCTGCCCGAGGTCTTGGCGTTGGTGGCGGGGCAGGTCCCTCTGGTTATCGAGATCAAGGATCAAGATGGCGAAATGGGCCCCAACATCGGCCCGCTGGAGCGTGCGGTTGCCTTTGCGCTTGAAGGGTATGTGGGCGATGTTGCGGTGATGTCTTTCAATCCGCATTCGGTTGCGATGATGCAAGAACTCGCGCCGCATATTCCGCGCGGTATTGTGACGTCCTCCTACCGGACGTCCGAGTGGCCCTTGTCTTCGGATACCTGCGACTATCTGCGTGAGATCCCTGATTACGACAGGGTGGGGGCGTCGTTCATCAGCCATCAGGTTGATGATCTGGATCGCCCGCGCGTGGCCGAGCTGAAGGCGGCAGGGGTTATGATTTGCTGCTGGACTGTGCGCAGTGCTGGACAAGAGGCACAGGCGCGCAAAGTGGCCGATACAGTCACTTTCGAGGGCTATAACGCCACTCTGGATGCTTGAACATCCCGTGTTGCGGGCCACTTATAGGGCACGCAACAGCAACGGGGATGCCTAGCCGATGAGCGCGCAGAATGTCGAGATCACCATCATCGGATCGCTTGCCGATATTGATGCGGCCGATTGGGATGCCTGTGCCTGCCCCGAGGCATTGGCGGGTGGGCGCCCTAATGATCCGTTTACCACGCACCGTTTTCTCAAGGCGCTTGAGGACAGCGGCAGCGTCGGGCCTGGCACGGGCTGGCAGCCGCAATACCTGACCGCAACAATCGAGGGCGAGATCATTGGTGTTGCGCCGCTTTACGCCAAATCCCATTCGCAGGGCGAGTATATATTCGACCACGCATGGGTTCATGCCTATGAGCGGGCAGGCGGGCGATATTACCCCAAGCTGCAAATTGCTGTGCCGCATACGCCCGCCACAGGGCGCAGGTTCCTGACGCGGCAGGGGTTCGAGGACACGGGCTTTAACGCGCTGGTTCAGGGGGCTGTCCAGCTCACGGATAACAACAACCTCAGCTCGCTCAATATCACTTTTTGCACGGGCGAAGAGGCAGAACGGGCCGAAGCGTTGGGCCTGATGGCGCGCAAGAGCCAGCAGTTTCATTGGCGCAACCAGAATTATGCAGACTTTGACGGGTTTCTGGCCAGCCTTAGCTCGCGCAAGCGCAAGAACATGCGCAAGGAGCGTGCAACCGCACAGGGTTTCGGTGGCACAATCCAGACCTTTACGGGCGATGATCTGCAACCCGAGCATTGGGATGCGTTCTGGACATTTTATCAAGACACAGGTGCCCGCAAATGGGGCACGCCTTATCTCACGCGGGAGTTCTTTTCGATTGCCCAAGAAGAGCTGCGCGATGACATGGCGCTGGTTCTGGCTGAACGGGACGGGCGGTGGATCGCCGGTGCGTTGAACTTTATCGGCGCTGATGCGTTGTACGGCAGATATTGGGGCTGCGTGGAGCATCACTCCTGCCTGCATTTCGAGCTGTGCTATTACCAAGCGATCGACATCGCGATTGCGTTGGGTTTGGGCACTGTTGAAGCGGGCGCTCAGGGCGAACACAAGCTGGCGCGGGGCTATTTGCCGACGCCCACGTGGTCGCTGCACTGGATGCGGGATGCGGGATTTGGCCGTGCGGTGGGGGACTATCTGCGGGCAGAGCGGGCCGCTGTTGAAGAAGAAATCGAGGTGCTGACCGATTACGGCCCCTTCAAAAAGACAGAAATTGAGGAACAGGAATGACAGAAATACTAAGCGCAGAGACACGCGGCCCCGTTTTAGGCCCGTTGTTCGAGAGCGGTTGGAAGATGGCCGACAAGCGCGATGCGATTACCAAGACTTATAAGTTCGATGATTTCGTGGATGCGTTTGGCTGGATGACCCGGGCGGCGATTTGGGCCGAAAAATGGGGGCATCATCCGGAATGGTTGAATGTTTACAATAGCGTCACAGTCACCCTGACCACACATGATGTGGGCGGTTTGAGTGCGTTGGACGCCAAATTGGCAAGAAAGATGGACGGACTTTAAAGACTATGGAAAATTTCGACACGATACTTGAGACAGAGATTTGGCAGGGCAAGTCCTTGGGCGATTTATTGACGCTGGAAACGATGGCCTCGGCCGCGGGTTCCATTCTGGGCGTGGTTGCGATCCTTGTATTGGGCTGGATCGTTTCTGCTTGGGTGCAGCGCCGGATCGTAAAGCTGAGCAAGGCGAACAAACACCTTGATGACATGCTGTTCGAATTTCTGGCCTCGATTGCGCGCTATGTCATCATGGGTTTCACCATCCTGTTTGTGCTCAACACATTCGGGGTCGAAACGACCTCTGTGGTGGCGATCATCGGTGCGGCGGGTCTGGCCATTGGCTTGGCGCTTCAGGGGACGCTGTCCAACATCGCGGCCGGTGTCATGCTGATCCTGTTCCGCCCGATCAAGATAGGCGACTTCGTAGAAGTGGCGGATTACATGGGGACGGTCAAACACATCAGCCTGAATTTCACCGAGCTTGCAAACCTTAGCAATGTGCAGGTGATTGTGCCGAATGCGGATGTTTGGGGCAATATCATCACCAACTATTCCTCCAATGACACACGTCGCGCGGAATGGACATTCGGCGTCGGATATGGCGCGAATTTGGGTGCTGCGGAAAAGATTATTCGCGACACGATCATGGGGGACGAACGGTCCCATACCGATCCCGAGCCGTTTATTCAGGTGACGAACCTTGGCGACAGCTCTGTCGATTTTCTGGTGCGGGTGTGGTGCAATGCGTCAGACTATTTTGCCTACCGCGCGGATATGACCCGCAAGGTCAAAGAGGCGTTGGACGCGGGCAATATTGATATTCCCTTCCCGACGCGCACCATCGTTCAGGCCGCAGCGGAATAGAGTGTCTTTCGAGCAGGGCCGCATGGATTTGCGGCCCTGTTCGCGTATTGGTTACATGCTGTCGAGCAGGCTTTCACCGCCCGAGACGTCGCAGACGCCAGGGTTTTCTTCGGCTTGCAACAGGGTGACTTTGCCGTCTTCGACCAGCATTGCATAGCGTTTGGACCGTGCAACAAGGCCCGCAGGCGGCGCATCAAAATCCATGCCGATGGCTTTTGTGAACTCTGAAGCAGAATCGCCCAGCATCGTGATGCCAGCAGCGGTGGCACCTGTTGCATCGCCCCATGCCTGCATCACAAAGGGATCGTTGCACGATACGCAGATGATTTCATCCACGCCTTTTGCGTCAAACTGGTCCTTTGTGCGGATAAAGCTGGGCACATGCGCCGAGCTACAAGTGGGTGTGAACGCACCCGGCACGGCAAAAACGACAACTTTGCGGCCTTTGGTCAGATCGCTGATCTTGACCGGCGCGGGGCCTTCGCTGCCCATTTGGACAAGTGTGGCATCGGGCAGTGTATCGCCTTGGGAAATGGGCATTGGATCACCTTTCATGTGATTGTGTTTATCCTTGATGCAGATATAGGGTCTGGGCACGTGCAGGGCCAGTGTACCTAGGGAGTTTATCTATGCGCCACATCGTTGTTATCGGAGCAGGGCAGGCGGGATCGTCATGCGTGGCGAAGCTGCGCAATGGTGGTTTTGACGGCAAAATCACGCTGATCGGTGCAGAGCCGCAGCCCCCTTATCAGCGCCCGCCGCTGTCCAAGGCTTATCTGATGGGCGATATGGCCCTTGAGCGTCTGTATCTGCGCCCGCACAGTTTTTACGAAGAGCACGGCATTGAGCTGCTGCTGGATACTTCTGTGGATGCGATTGATACGGCGAATAATCAAATCGCTGTGGCGGGCGGGATGATGGCTTATGATGATCTGGTGCTGGCCACTGGATCGGTCCCGCACCGCCTGCCTGCCGCAATCGGTGGCGCGCTGGAAGGCGTGCATGTGGTGCGCGGGTTGGCCGATGTAGATGCGATGGCACCGCAGTTTGTCAAAGGCGCGCGGGTGCTGATTGTCGGTGGTGGCTATATCGGGCTAGAGGCGGCATCGGTCGCGGCCAAGCTGGGGCTTGAGGTCACATTGGTCGAGATGGCACCGCGTATTTTGCAGCGGGTCGCTTCGCCCGAGACATCCGCATTCTTCCGCGATCTGCACAAGGGGCACGGCGTTGATCTACGCGAAGGCGTTGGGCTGGAACAGCTCACCGGCGAGGGGCGCGTATCGGGCGCAAAGCTGTCGGACGGCACAGAGCTGGCGGTTGATTTTGTGATCGTCGGCGTGGGTGTCGCCCCGGGCACGACATTGGCCGAGGCGGCGGGTATCGCGCTGGATAACGGTATCGCGGTGGATGCGCAGGGCCGTACAAATGTGCCAAACATCTGGGCCGCGGGCGATTGTGCGTCCTTCCCTTATCGGGATGCGCGGATCAGGTTGGAAAGCGTGCCAAACGCGATCGAGCAGGCGGAGGTTGTCGCCGAAAATCTGATGGGCGCGGAAAAAGACTATGTGGCCAAGCCGTGGTTCTGGTCGGACCAATATGACGTAAAGCTGCAAATTGCGGGGCTGAATACGGGGTATGACCATGTGGTGACACGCGGTGCTGCCCCTGGTCCGGTATCGTTTTGGTATTATGCGGGGGATAAATTGCTGGCGGTGGATGCTGCCAATGACCCGCGCGGCTATATGGTCGGCAAGCGCCTGATTGAGAGCGGTAAATCACCGGCACCCGAGGTGGTGGCCGACGCCTCATCTGATCTCAAGGCGCTGTTGAAAGCATGAGGATCATTGCAGGAAAATTTCGCGGCACCGTGTTGGCGGATGTGGGGAAGGGGGACGCAGACGCGCATTTGCGCCCGACTTCGGACCGCGTGCGCGAAAGCCTGTTTTCAACACTTGCCCATCTTGGGGTAATCAACGGGGCAAGCGTGCTGGATCTTTTCGCGGGTACTGGCGCGCTGGGCCTTGAGGCGCTGTCGCGCGGCGCAGCACAGGCGGTGTTTGTGGAAAACGGGCGCACCTCGCAAAAGCTGATCGCGGAGAATGTGAAAAAGTTGCGAGTGGAGGACACCACCACAGTGATGCGCAACGACGCGACCGCTTTAGGCGCATGGCCTTCAGCGCCCTTTGATCTGGTGTTTCTGGATCCGCCCTATGGCAAGGGCATGGGACAGACCGCATTGGCCGCAGCCGCGCAGGGCGGTTGGCTGGCCGATGGTGCGACGATTGTCTGGGAAGAAAACGCCCCCATGCATGCGCCGCGCGAGTTCAGCCGCACGGACCGCCGCAAATACGGCGATACGCATGTGACACTGCTGCACTATACGGGGGCGTAGGGTTTACCCGTAGGTGGGGTGGAATTTGCCCGCTGGCGAAAGCGTGAAAATCTCATAGCCGGTTTCGGTCACACCAATGGAATGCTCGAACTGCGCGGATAGTGATTTGTCGCGGGTCACGGCGGTCCAGTCATCGGCGAGGGTTTTGGTTTCAGCCCGGCCAAGGTTCACCATTGGCTCAATCGTGAAGAACATGCCCGGCTCCAGCACTGCTTTTGTGCCCGGTTTGCCGTAGTGCAGCACATTTGGCGGGGCGTGAAACACGCGGCCAAGGCCGTGGCCGCAGAAATCTGTCACGACCGACATGCGGTGCCCTTCGGCAAAAGTCTGGATCGCGTGGCCGATATCGCCAAAGGTATTGCCGGGTTTGACAACCTCGATGCCCTTCATCAGCGCTTGATGGGTCACGTCGATCAGCCGCTCGGCCTTGCGCGATAGTTTGCCCGCGACATACATCCGCGATGTATCGCCAAACCAGCCGTCCACAATCACGGTCACGTCGATGTTGACGATGTCACCGTCTTTAAGCTTTTTATCGCCGGGGATGCCGTGGCAGACGACGTGGTTGATCGAGATACAGCTGGCATGCTGATACCCCTTATAGCCGATGGTGGCCGATTTGGCACCGGCGGCATTGACCTTTTCCTCGATGATGCGGTCAATTTCGGCGGTGGTCTGGCCGACGATCACATGCTCTGCGATTTCGTCCAGAATGGTCGCGGCCAGCCTGCCTGCCGCGTGCATGCCCGCAAAATCCGCCGCTTCGTGAATGCGGATGCCGTCTTTGGTTGTGCGACCTTTGTGGGTGTCTGTCACCGGTCTCTCCATCAGTTGTTTGTGCCTCTTTACCCCGCAGGGCGGCCAAGGGCCAGAGGGCCTGCGATTGTGATGCCCGCAGGCGCGATGTGGGTGCCGATACACAGCGTTTCAACGCCTGCTTTTGTGGCATCTGCATGGGCGGCGGCGTATTTGGGATCAATATCGGCGGCGATATCCACATGGGTGCAATCGGTGCGCTGCACCAGATACAGCAGCACGGCGCGGTGGCCTGCGCGGGCAACCTCGGCCAGCTCATGCATGTGTTTGGCACCGCGCGCTGTAACGCTGTCGGGGAATTCGGCCAAAGGCGCGTTGCGGCACAGGGTGACGGATTTCACCTCGACATAAGCATCGGGCAGCCCGTTCTGGCTCAGCAGGAAATCAACGCGGCTGTTGGTTCCGTATTTTACCTCTGGCCGCACGGTTTTATATGCGCTGAGCGCCGCAATCTCACCCGCCTTGAGGGCGGCGCGCAGTACCCGGTTGGGCAGGGAGGTATCCACCCCCGTCAAATGCCCGTTTTCATGGTCGACCAACCGCAGCCCGTAATCGAGCTTTTTCTTGGGATCGTCATTCGGCTCAAGCCAGACTTTTGTGCCGGGCGCAGCCAACCCCATCATCGAGCCGGGATTGGCGCAATGGGCGATCACTTCGCGGCCATCCTCCAGCGTGCAATCCGCCAAAAAGCGTTTGTAGCGGCGGATCAGGCGGGCGGGGATAAGATCAGTTTGAAAGCGCATGACAGGGAGCTATACCCTATGAGAGACATGCTCAAGGAGAGGCACGATGACGAACCCCACGGCGGCCATGCTGGTAATTGGTGACGAAATTCTGTCGGGGCGGACGCGGGACGCCAATATGCATCACCTCGCGGGGGAGCTGACGGCGGCGGGCATCACCTTGGCCGAGGTGCGCATTGTGGCGGATGATCACGACGTGATCGTGGATGCGGTAAAGGCACTGGCGGCGCGGTACGACACGGTGTTCAGCTCGGGCGGGATTGGTCCGACCCATGATGACATCACCGCCGATTGTATGGCGGCAGCGTTTGGCCAACGTATCGACGTGCGCGAAGACGCCCGCGCGATCCTGCAGGCGCATTACGATAAGGCCGGTACCGAGATGAACGAGGCGCGGCTGCGCATGGCACGGATACCCGACGACGCAAAACTGATTGAAAATCCTGTCTCTTCGGCCCCCGGGTTCACCATTGAAAATGTGCATGTGATGGCTGGTGTGCCCAGCGTGTTCAAGGCGATGGTGGCCAGCGTGCTGCCCACGCTGACCGGTGGTGCACCGCTGATCAGCAAAACGCTGACCGTGCACCGCGGCGAGGGGGATATCGCGGGGCCATTGGGCGATTTGGCCGCCGCATATCCCGGCCTGTCCATGGGCAGCTACCCGTTTCAGCGGGACGGGAAATACGGCTCTAATATCGTGGTGCGGGGGAAGGATGCTGCCCTGTTGGATGAAGCGATGACACAGCTTGAGGCTGCTTTCGCATGACGCCTAATGCCGCGCGATTGTACGAGGTGTGCGAAGGCACATGGCCCCCCGCGCATCGGCACCACGTGGACGGCTGGACCATCCGTGAGGGGGCAGGCGGCGGCAAACGGGTCAGTGCGGCGACAGGGTCAGGCGACATCGCGCAGGCCGAAGCGGCGATGCGCGGCTTGGGGCAGACACCGTTGTTTATGATCCGCGAAAGCGACGAGGTGTTGGACGCAGCGTTGGAGGCGCGTGGCTATGCGCGGATTGATGAGGTTGTGCTGTACGCGGCGCCCGTCACGCTGTTGACCGATACAAAAATCCCGCCCGTGACATGTTTTACCATCTGGGAGCCACTGGCGATCATGGCCGAGATTTGGGCGCAGGGCGGCGTTGGACCTGACCGTCTGGCGGTGATGAACCGCGCCCGGCATAAGACTGCGATCCTGTCGCGCTGGAACGAAAAACCCGCAGGCGCGGCTTTTGCCGGAATTCATGATGGCGTGGCCATGGTTCACGCGGTGGAGGTTTTGCCGCATCAGCGCAAACAGGGCGTGGCGCAGTGGATGATGCGCGCGGCTGCTTTTTGGGCGCAGCAGGAAGGGGCCACGCATTTGGCGGTTCTTTGCGTGACTGAGAACATTGCCGCCAACGCGCTTTATACCAAGCTGGGCTTTGAGGCCGTGGGCACCTATCATTACCGTCAACACTCTGATTGAAGGAGCCAGCACATGGCCGATGACGCCCCTACTGCCCTCAACCTGCCGATGGTTGAACCGCTGCCTGCGCCGACGCAAAAGTATTTTGACGTTTGCACCGACAAGCTGGGGATGATCCCGAATGTGTTGCGCGCCTATGCGTTTGATATCGACAAGCTCAACACTTTTACGGCGATGTATAACGACCTGATGCTGGGCGACAGCGCGCTGAGCAAGCTTGAGCGTGAGATGATCGCGGTTGTTGTCTCGGCGGTGAACCGGTGTTTCTATTGCTTGGCCGCGCATGGCGCTGCGGTGCGTGAGTTGTCGGGTGATCCTGTGCTGGGTGAGATGTTAGTGATGAATTACCGTGTGGCCGATCTGGACCCCAGAACGCGGATGATGCTGGATTTCGCGGTCAAGCTGACCGAGGCTCCTGAGGTCATTGAAGAGGACGACCGCGAAGCGCTGCGGGCCGCTGGCTTTAGCGATCGCGATATTTGGGACATCGCCAGCGTGACGGGTTTCTTTAACATGACCAACCGCGTGGCCAGCGCGTCGGATATGCGCCCGAACAAAGAATATCACGCGCAAAACAGATGAGGATATGGCTGAGCATATTGGGCGCGGTGATGGTGGCGGGTGCGGTTCACGCAGCCGATCTGCAATTACCCGCCACAGCGCGGCAGGTGGTTGCACGTGACACGGTACAGGATCGCTATCGGGCACCCATCGGTGGCTTTACGGATGGCCAAGTCCCCAATGTGTTGGTCGAGGGGACGGTCAACCGCAGTGCGTGGCGCATTGATGTGGCTGGCCTGACGCCGCTACAGCTTATTGCGCCTTTGCGCAGCCAGTTGCAGGAGGCGGGCTTTTCTATCGTTCTGGATTGCGCGGCACCGGATTGCGGTGGGTATGATTTCCGTTTCGGGACCGAAGTGCTGCCCTCACCGCATATGTATGTGAACATCCGCAACTATCACGTCGTTACCGCAGTGCGCGGGGATATTGCCGATACGACCGAAGTCGTGAGCGTATTGGCCAGCGCCTCGAGCGGTGCTTCTTATCTGCAGATCATACAGGCAGGAAAAACCGATCTTGGCCCCACTATTCAGGTTGCTGGCGCGGTGCCTCAGCCAGCAGGGCAGGCGGGAGTGGAGCGAGTGCCCTCTGCACCGCTGGATGAGGCGCTTGTGATGCAGGGCCATGTGGCGCTGGATGGATTGGAGTTTGCCAGCGGTACGTCAAATTTAGGCGAGGGGCCATTCCCGAGCCTCGAGGCTTTGGTCGCGGTGCTTTTGGCAGAGCCGGACATGGCTTTGGCGTTGGTTGGGCATACGGATAATGTGGGTGGCCTTGAGGCAAATATGACCTTGTCGCGTGACCGTGCCCGTTCGGTGCGGCAGCATTTGATCACACGCTATGGCATCGCGCCGGAACGTTTGGAGGCGGAGGGTACGGGGTATCTTGCACCACTGGCCAGCAATGCAACGCCGCAGGGGCGGGAGATGAACAGACGCGTCGAAGCGGTGCTGCTCTCCCGGTAGCAGGCGGCGGTGGCAAGGGGGGGAGCGGTAAACAAAAAAGCCCCCGAAAGAACTAATGTTCTAACGGGGGAGAGGTACACCGAGGGGACGTGGTGTGGGGTATCTGGCTTACCAGTCGCTAGGGCCCTTTTCGGCAAAAGCGTGGACCAGAAAATCAATAAAGGCGCGGACTTTGGGCTGGGTAAAGCGGCCGGGCGGGTAGACAGCATAGATACCTTGGGTCTCGGTCGGCAGATCGGGGATGGCATCCTCAATCAGGCCTTTCTCCATCGCGTCCGCATAAAGAAAGCTCGGCAGATAAGCGATGCCAAGGCCCGAGACAGCGGCGTTGAGTAGGGATTGCCCGTCATTGACCGACAGCCAGCCGGCTGTGCGCACCTGACGCTTTTCGCCCGAGGGGGCGGTCAACTTCCAGACATTGCCGCTGGATTGGTTGGAGTAATGCAGCAGCTTGTGCTCATTCAGATCGTCAATCTTTTCAGGGCGGCCATATTTTTCAAAATAGGCGGGCGAAGCGATCATGCGTTTGGTTGTCTCGGTCAGTTTCCGGGCGCGCAGAGTGCTGTCTTCTAGCTCCCCGATGCGCACGGCCATGTCAAACCCTTCGGAAATAAGCTCAACGTAGCGGTTGTTAAGCACCATGTTGACCGTGATGTCCGGAAAGTCGCCCAAGAATTCTGACAGGACTGGCGACAGGTGGTTGACCCCGAAATCCGTGGCAACCGAGATACGCAGCAGACCGGATGGCGCAGATTGCATCGAGGTGACAAGCGCGTCTGCTTCGCCTGCATCATTCAGCACACGGCGGGCGCGGTCATAATAGGCCAGACCGATTTCGGTGGGGGAGACACGGCGCGTTGTGCGGTTAAGAAGGCGGGCACCAAGGCGCGCCTCCAACGACGAGACGTGTTTGCTGACGGCGGATTTTGAAATCCCCATCTTCTTGGCGGCGTCCGTAAACCCGCCCTGATCCACCACAGTGGCGAATGCTTCCATTTCTGTCAGGCGGTCCATTGGCCGATCCCCTTCATTCTTAATTCAAGGAGCATCTATGATGGTGGAATGCGGCACAAAGGGGGCGGAGGTGGGACAGTGGGAAGGTATTTGCGTAACCGTTGCGTGTCAGGAAACAGAGGAACAGTGTGTTTCGTGCTAGATGTTCAGAGCCATTTGAGCCGCCTGATAATGAGCACAAGGATGGCGCTTAGCACGGTCATGGTGATGCACAGAAGGTAGAACGCGCGTGGATCGTCGATCCCGGGCATGCCGACGACGTTAACGCCGAATAGCCCTGTGAGAAAGCTGATAGGCAGGAATATCCCC
Organism: Sulfitobacter sp.; assembly: GCF_039977885.1. GTDB lineage: Bacteria > Pseudomonadota > Alphaproteobacteria > Rhodobacterales > Rhodobacteraceae > Sulfitobacter. The sequence continues at coordinate 184,489 of NZ_JBDWCI010000020.1, read as the reverse complement.
GCGCCCACGGACAACAGGAAACTGTTCGCCGCTTGTTTTCGGGCGGTTTCCAGATCGTGATCGTCCTGCACAGCACTGAGCCGGTCGCGCTGGGCATCCAGTTCTTCAACCGCCATGGTGGTGCGATTTGCCAATTCGCGCAGGGCAAGGTGATCGGGGGTGGAAAACAGCGGAGCTTTTGACAGGCTGGTGAGTGCTGCACGTTGTGGATCAAGGTAGCGGTTCAGTCTAATCACGCGGCGGCGGGTTTGGGTCAGCTCAGGTGGGATCGAGGCTGTATCGTCCTCGAGAGCGGCTTCGAAAAATTCGGTGCGTCTGGCTACGGCGGCGACTTCGTCTTGAACCCGCGCGGTGAGGCGGGTCACAAGATCGGTTACAAAGGCGGCGGGAGTCGGCGGTGCAAACCCCGCCATTGCGGCTTTGTTGATGTCTTGAATGGCAAAGACGCGGCGCACGCGCACGGTCACAATTGCCCTATCTGTGACCCACATCCGGATGGAAACAAGGTCTTCGGTGCGTTGCCCTTCGTTAAGGTTAATGCCGCGCAGGTTGAGGATCAGCCCGTCTTCATACACATCGCAGCGCGGGCGGGTCTCTTGTTGCAAAAGCGCCTCGGCAGGGATGAGAGGCAGGTTGGTTTTGCTCCACTCGGGCAAGTCGGGATCAGCCAGATCGAAATGCCACCAACGGTAGCGCGCAGGGCCTTCCAGGCTTGAGCCGGTCGGAGTGGCGCTGCTGCCGTCTTCGGAGATGTCGAATACACACAGGGGCATGAGCTGTCCTCGGGGCTGTTGGGCCCCTTTGATACCATCTGGCCCCTGCGTTGCAAAGTCGCCGAAAGCTACAGCGTGGCGGCCAGCCTTATGCCTTGGTCGATGGCGCGTTTGGCGTCCAGCTCGGAGGCGACATCGGCACCGCCGATGACATGGCAAGGGATGCCTTTGGCTTCCAGCGCATCGGCAAGCGAACGCTCCGAGAGTTGCCCCGCACAAAGCACCACAGTGTCGGCGGGAATGACTTGCGGGTTCTCACGGGCTTCGCCAAAGATGATGTGCACGCCTTCATCGTCGATACGCTCATAATTCACACCGGCAATCATCTGGACGTTCTTCATGGTGAGCGATGCACGGTGAATCCAACCCGTCGTCTTGCCCAGCCCCTTGCCGGGTTTGGAGGGCTTGCGCTGCATCATGGTGACGGTGCGGGCGGGTTTATGCGGCTGCGGCCCTTCGGGGGCAAGGCCCGCGCGGTGGTCAGATGTATCTGCCACCCCCCATTCGCGCATCCATTCCGGCAGGTTGAGTGTGGTGCTCTCGCCCTCGTGGACCAAATGCTCGGAGACATCAAAGCCGATGCCACCCGCGCCGATGACGGCCACATGACCGCCGACTTTTGCCGTACCATTCAGCACGTCGATATAGCTCACGACGTTGTCGCGGTTCTGTCCTTCGATCTGTGGATCGCGTGGCACAACACCGGTGGCGATGATGACTTCGTCATAGCCGTCCAGATCGTTGGCACAGGCTTCGGTGTTCAGCTTTACGGTGATACCGTGATGAGCAACCATGGTGCGGTACCAGTCGACAAAGCCCCAGAATTCTTCCTTGCCTGCGACCTGTTTGGCAAGGTTGAGCTGACCGCCAATCTCGGAGGCGCGATCAAAGATGGTGACAGTATGGCCGCGCTCTGCGCTGGCGATGGCGGTTGATAGACCCGCAGGGCCTGCACCAACAATCGCGATGTTTTTGGCTTTTGCCGCGGGCTCGAGCACCAGCTCGGTTTCATAGCAGGCACGCGGGTTCACAAGGCAGCTTGAGATTTTGCCGCTAAAGGTGTGATCAAGGCAGGCTTGGTTGCAGCCGATGCAGGGCGCGATTTGGGCGGCTTGGCCATTGGCGGCTTTGTTTACGAAATCGGCATCCGCCAACATTGGCCGCGCCATCGAGACCATATCGGCACAACCGGTAGAAAGGACTTCCTCAGCCACGTCTGGGCTGTTGATGCGGTTGGAGGCGATGAGGGGGATCGATACTTTGCCCATCAGCTTTTTGGTCACCCATGCAAAAGCGGCGCGCGGCACAGAGGTGGCGATGGTCGGGATGCGCGCCTCGTGCCAGCCGATGCCGGTGTTGATGATCGTGGCACCTGCTTTTTCGATCTCTTGGGCAAGCTGCACAACCTCTTCAAAGGTCGATCCATTGGGCACCAGATCAATCATCGACAAACGGTAGATCAGGATGAAATCCGGCCCAACGGCCTCACGCACACGTTTGACCACCTCGATTGGCAGGCGCATGCGGTTCTCATAGCTGCCACCCCATTCGTCGGTACGCTTGTTGGTGTGGGTGACAAGGAACTGGTTGAGGAAATACCCCTCTGAACCCATGACCTCGACACCGTCGTACCCCGCCTCTTTTGCGCGGCTTGCACAGGCTGCGATATCGGCGATCTGTTTTTCGATCCCTTCGGCGTCCAGTTCGGTCGGGGGGAAGGGCGAGATCGGCGATTTGATGGCCGAGGGAGCCACGCATTTGGGGCTGTATGCATAGCGGCCTGCGTGCAGGATTTGCATGGCGATCTTGCCACCTGCGGCGTGAACGCGGTCGGTGACTGTTTTGTGGTTGGCCACATCCGCATAGCTGACCATCATGGCCGCACCTGGCAGGACCGATCCCTCCATGTTGGGGCCTATGCCGCCGGTGACCATCAGGCCGACACCGCCGCGCGCACGGGTGGCATAGAACTCGGCCACACGGTTCCAGTCTTTGGTTTCTTCCAGCCCTGTGTGCATGGACCCCATCAGGACGCGGTTCTTGAGCGTTGTGAAACCCAAATCAAGAGGGGCAAGCATATTGGGGTAGCTGGACATGGGGAAACCCTTCTGGCGAAATTTGACGTCTGTATAGCATGGCTGTGGCATGCTGTGATGTCATTAAGAACGCGGCGTCAGGTTGCTTTTGGTTTTCGCGTGGTCACGGGTGATGTAGGGTTGCGCCAGATTGGGTCAACAAACTGGAAAATCACATGACACCGGAAGAAATCAAAAAGCTCCCTTACCGACCTTGTGTGGGCGTGATGGTGTTGAATGCGGCGGGTGAGGTGTTTGTGGGCCAGCGTCTGGATCGCGATACGGATGCATGGCAGATGCCGCAAGGGGGCGTGGATGCGGGAGAAGATCCCGCCGATGCAGCCCTGCGGGAGTTGGAGGAGGAGACGGGCATCAGCCGTGATCTGGTTGAGATCGAGGCGCAGACCGACGGATGGCTGCCTTATGATCTGCCTCATGATCTGGTGCCGAACATCTGGAAAGGCCGCTTTCGCGGGCAAGAGCAGATGTGGTTTCTGCTGCGGTTCAAGGGCAGTGATGATCAGGTAAATATCCAGACGGAAATACCTGAGTTCAGCGCGTGGCGATGGTTGCCGGCAGATGCGCTGTTGGAAAATATCGTGCCGTTCAAACGCGAAGTATACGCTGCCGTATTGAAGGCCTTTGCGGATAAACTTTAAACTGTCTGAAGCTTAGAGAATTGCGATGCGCGGGGCAGCACCCTTGGGAAGCAGGCCCAGCAAGCGGGGGTCGTCGTCGATGTCTACCCTGCGTTTGTAAACGGCAAAGCCCGAGCGCAGGTAGAACTCTAACGCCTGCGGGCTGTCGTGGGTGCAGGTATGTAGGTGGAAACGCTGCACACCGGCATCCCATGCAATCGCGATGGCTTGGTTCATCAGGTAGCGCCCTGCGCCCGAGCCGATAAGCCGGGGCGTTAGGCCGAAATAGGCCAGCTCGCACTCGCCAGTGGTGGTAAAGTCAAGTTCGAGCAGCGCCTCCGGGCAGCCGTCTTTTGCAAGCGTGTAAATCGGGCGCTTTGGATCGTCGAGTAGCGCCTGTAGCTGGGTATCGTTCAGCCTGAGCCGCCCGTACCACAGCCAGTCATGCGCGCCCACCCGTTGGAACAGGTCACGGTATTCCTCAAGTGTCGGTTTGATCCGCTGAAAGGTAACACCCTGCGGGGCGGCGATGTCTTTTGTCGCCACGCGGGATGTCATTTCAAGATAGGTCACGACCACGGCCAATTTGCCCGCAGGAATATCGTGGGTTCCGTGCTCAAGCATCAGACAAGGCCGGCTTTGCGGAATTCGTCCATCATGTTTTTCTCGGGGCGCGGTCCGATGTGGCTGATGACTTCGGCACCGCACAGGTTGCCCATGCGCCCGCAGGTCTCAAGCGATTGGCCCGTGGCCAGACCATAGATGAAACCGGCGGCGAATTGGTCACCGGCACCGGTTGCGTCGACGGGGGTGATGCGCTCGGGGGCAGGGAGATCCACACGCTCGCCGCCACGGATCAGGGTTACGCCATCGCCGCCACGGGTACAGACCATGATGGGGCAGATTGCGGCAGTGCGGGTCATGGCCTGTTCGAGGTTGTCTGTCTCGAATAGAGATTTCAGCTCGGCCTCGTTGCCGATAACAAAATCCAGCTCATGTTCGATCATTTGCAGGAAATCGGCGCGGTGGCGTTCGACACAAAAAGGATCGGAGATGGTGATGCCTGCCATGCCGCCGCCTGCCTTGGCGGCGCGTGCGGCCTCGCGGAAGGCGGTCTTGCCTGCGTCTTCGTCAAACAGGTAGCCCTCAAGGAACATGATCTTGGCGTTGCCCGCCACATCCGCAGGCACATCGTCCGAGGATAGGCCCGTGGAGATGCCCAGATAGGTATTCATCGAGCGTTCGCCGTCAGGCGTGACAAAGATCATGCTGCGTGAGGTGGGGCGATCACCGCCAGCCACAGGGGCGTTCACAAAATCAATGCCATTGTCGGTCATCGCCTTTGCGTAAAACTGGCCGAGACCGTCATCGTGCACACGCCCGATAAAGGCGGTGTTCAGGCCAAGCGCGCCAACGCCCGCGATGGTGTTCGCCACAGCGCCGCCGGGTGTTTGCACGCGGTCGCCCATCGCACCATAAAGCTGTTCGGCGCGGTCTTGCTCGATCAATTGCATGATGCCCTTGTCGATGCCCATGTTATCAAGGAACGCATCCTCGGCATGGCTGATCACATCTACAACGGCATTCCCGATGCCAACGAGGTCGTAAGTTTTCATTCTGTTTTGTCCTTGTATTGGCACAGGTCTTTGATGATGCACGTCCGGCACTGCGGCTTGCGTGCTTTGCAATGATAGCGCCCGTGTAGAATAAGCCAGTGGTGCGCGTGAAGCTGAAAATCGGCGGGGATGTTATCTTCGACCGCGCGCTCAACCGCGTCGACGGTTTTGCCCGGTGCAATGCCGGTGCGGTTGCCGACGCGGAAGATGTGCGTGTCTACGGCCTGGGCGGGCTGCTGCCACCACATGTTCAACACCACATTCGCGGTTTTGCGCCCCACGCCGGGCAGGCCTTGCAGGGCAGCGCGCGAATTGGGCACAATGCCGTCATATTCGTCGACCAAAATTTGGCTGAGCTTGATGACGTTCTTGGCCTTCTGGCGAAACAGGCCGATGGTTTTGATATGCTCGGTCACGCCTTCAAGACCCAGATCAAGCATCTTTTGGGGCGTGTCAGCAATCTGGAACAGGGCGCGGGTGGCTTTGTTCACACCGGCATCCGTAGCCTGCGCTGACAAGGCCACAGCCACGACCAAAGTGTAGACGTTCACGTGATCCAGCTCGCCTTTTGGTTCTGGTTCAGCTTCGTGAAAGCGCTCCATGATGGCGCGGATGGTGTGATAGTCGAGTTGTTTTGAGGGCTTTTCCATAGCAGGTAGATATGCGCAGGTTTCGGGTCGCGTGCAAGCGGGGGGCGGCATATTGTGGTGCTATGACACAGATGCCCAAAAACGGACCAGAACAGGATAAGGCCTATCACTATGGTGTAATTGCCCGCGCGATTGCTGTGATTGACGCGGCCGAGGGAAATATCGGGCTTGAGGCTTTGGCCGCCGAGATGGGCATGAGTGCTGCGCATTTTCAGCGAGTTTTTTCGGCGTGGGTTGGGGTCTCGCCCAAGCGGTATCAGCAGTATCTTGCGCTAGGCCACGCCAAGACGCTGTTGAGGTCGCATGCCACGACGCTGCAAGCGGCACATGGGGCGGGGCTGTCGGGCACGGGTCGGTTGCATGATCTGTTCGTGCGTTGGGAATCCATGAGCCCGGGTGATTTCGCGGCGGGTGGAGCCGGGCTCAAGATCGACTGGGGTTGGTTCGATAGCCCGTTCGGACCTGCATTGGTGATGGGGACGTGCAAAGGTATTTGCGGCCTCTCGCTTGCCGCGGGGATGGGCGCGCCTGAGGCGATGGCCGATCTGCGCGCCCGCTGGCCAAAGGCGCAGTACTCTGAAAACCCCGAGGCGCTTGCCGTTTGGGTGCGCACCGCATTCGGACAAGGCGCAGCGGGTGAAACAGCGCCGATGTATCTTATTGGCGCGCCATTCCAGTTGAAGGTCTGGGAGGCTTTGCTGCAGGTGCCCGAAGGGAGCGTTACAACCTATGGCGCAATTGCAGAGCATATCGGCAACCCTAAGGCGGTGCGTGCGGTCGGCACGGCTGTGGGGCGCAATCCGATCGGCTATCTTATCCCGTGCCACCGTGTGCTGCGCGCGTCGGGCGCGTTGGGTGGCTATCACTGGGGTTTGCCGATGAAACGGGCCATGCTGGGGTATGAGTCTATAAGGTCACAAACCGGTATCAATGCGCAAGATGCCGCTCACGAGGCTTAGGCAAGCATTTTGTCGGGAAGTTTTTTGGCCTATATTATGTTCACTCAGACGATGCTTCGCCCGAACGAAGCCGCAACCAGTAAGGCAGTAGACTATGACAATTATGAAATTCCCGCTCGTCGCGACAATGGCGGCTGTTGTTGCGTTGGGCGCTTGTACCAACCCTGACGGCTCTATCGGTATTTCGCCTGACGACCCGAACCAGCGTGCCAAAAACGGTGCGATCCTTGGTGCGGGTGCAGGGGCTTTGGTTGGCGCGTTGGCCAATGATAGCAACCGCTCCAAAGGTGCGTTGACAGGCGCGTTGATCGGTGGCGCGGTTGGTGCGGGTGCGGGCGCATTGCTTGACCGTCAAGAGCGTGATCTGCGCGCGAGCCTTGGCAATGACAACGTCACGATCACCAATACCGGTGACCGCCTGATCGTAACATTGCCGCAAGATATCTTGTTCGCGACAAACTCCAGCGCCGTGCGTCCCGATCTTCAGCGCGATCTGGGCACTGTGGCAAGCAACCTGCAGGCCTACCCGGATTCGACGGTGCAGGTGATTGGCCACACTGACAGCGATGGTGAGGCAGGCTTTAACCAGGAACTCTCCGAGCGCCGCGCCAACGCGGTCGCTTCTGTACTGTTGAACAACGGTATCCCGTCCCAGCGCGTACAGGCCATTGGTCGCGGTGAATCCCAGCCGGTCGCCAGCAACCTGACCCCTGAGGGCAAAGCACAAAACCGCCGCGTTGAGATTGTGATCCTGCCTAACGCGAGCTAACCCTTTCTATAGCTCAAGCAGATGGAGCCTCCGGTGCGGTAATGCGCCGGAGGCTTTTTTATTTCTGCGCGCGAATGCACAGCGCATATGGAATAACTGCTCTTGCGCTATACTGCGGTTGCCCCATCTTTCAGGAATACCGTTTGAAAGAGGAACACACCCATGGCCCAACCGAAACTTGTCGGCATTTCAGGCTCCCTGCGCAGAGACAGCCACAACACCCTGCTTCTGGCTGAAGCTGCGCGGCTTTTCGGGGATGCGGATTACAACCTGCTCGATATTAACTTCCCGCTTTATAATGGCGATGATGAACAGGCGCATGGCGTTCCTGCGGCTGTTGAAGCCGTGGCGCAACAGATTGCACAGGCCGATGCGGTGCTGATCTCGACTCCGGAATATAACAAAGGGCCGTCAGGCGTGTTGAAAAATGCGCTCGACTGGATAAGCCGCGCAAAGGTCAAGCCGTGGACGGACAAGCCGGTTGCGGTAATGTCTGCTGCCTCGGGGCGCGCGGGTGGCGAGCGGGCACAGTTGGTCTTGCGCAGCTTTCTGGTTACATTCCGTCCGCGTTTGCTGACCGGTCCCGAGATTCACGTGGCCGCCAGCCATGATGCGTTCGACATGGATGGCCGGCTGAAGGGGGATATCTATGTGAAGGAGTTGACCGAGCTGATGCAGGCGTTGCGCGCGGATATCCAAGGCTAAGTACGCGGCGCGCTAAAGGTTATCTTCGACCCTGAAGCCTTGGGGGATTGTGTCATGGCCGTCCAGTATCAGATTGGCCATGACCTGAGCGATTTTAGGTGCCATGCCAAATCCGATTTTAAAGCCGCCATTGGCGATGAAATGCCCGTCGCGGGCAGGCCATGCGCCTAACATAGGCGCGCGGCTGCGCGCGCGGGGTCGCACACCGGCCCAGCGGGCGATGACGGGTGCATCGCGCAACGCAGGCACTGCCGCACGGGCGCGGGCAATCACATCATCAAGTTGCTCATCGGTTGTTGTCGGCGCGTCATATTCCCGTTCAGAGGTTGACCCGATGGCAACCGTGCCGTCGAGATGCGGGATGATATGCACACCGTCTGCAAAAAGCTGCGGCTCGCCCGCAGCGTCATACCGCAACAAAGCGGCTTGTCCTTTGACGCCATTGCCCATGCTGCGGGTATGTGCAGCGGTCAAGGTCTCTAACCCAGCCACGCCTGTGGCCCAAAGTACGGCCCCCTTGTCGTGGCCTTCGCTACGCCTCCTGACGCCCCGCGCGCCCAAGGCTGCGAGCAGCGCATCACAGGCCTGACGGGGGTGTAAATGCGCGCTCAGGGTGTCGTGGATCAAATGCCCTTCGGGACTAAGCGGTTGCCAGTCCGACTGCATGGGCGGAAGGACCGCCCACTGCGCGTTATCCTGCCAAAGCTGTTTTGCCGTGTCGGCGCGTTGCTGTGCCAGCGCGAGCGCTGCGGCATCCGCGACAGGCTGCAACCGCCCTGTGCGGGCATAGCCGGATGGCCTGCCGCCTGCTGTGGTAACCTCGCGCCAAAACGCTTCTGCCATGAGCAGGCTGTCGAGTTGAAATGCCTTTTTCGGATTCCAGTTTTCGGGCACATGCGGGGCCAGTGCACCGACGATGCCGCCGCTGCTGCCTGCACCTGCGCCATGCGGGTCGATGATTTGCACGGAGGCACCGCGCTGCACACAGGCCCATGCGATTGAGAGGCCAAAGATGCCCGCGCCGCGGATTGTAATATCTGTCATTGCTCTGGCCTTCAATTGCGCGCTAACTGCGGATAACGCGACAGATACAGGGCATCACCGTGCAGGACCAGACAGCTCAGATTGAATGGCGTGAGGGGCGTGTGCCCGTTTCAACCCAGTTTGACGATCCGTATTTCAGCCTCGAGAACGGCATGGCCGAGACGGCGCATGTGTTTCTGGCGGGCAATGACCTGCCTGCGCGCTTTTCTGACGGGTTTCATGTGGCTGAACTTGGCTTTGGCACGGGGTTGAATTTTCTGGTGGCGCTGCAAGCGTTTCGTGACTGCGGATGTGGCGGCAGGCTGCATTTCACCAGTTTTGAGGCCTTCCCGTTGGATATGGACGACCTGCGCACCGCACTTTCTGCGTTTGAGGGGTTGCCCGCTGATCTGGCCCGCGCACAGGATTATCCCGAGCGGCTGGAAGGGCCCGATTTCACCTTGCGCGTGATTGTAGGCGATGCGCGTGCCACATTGCCGGAATGGGATGGGCGCGCGGACGCATGGTTCCTTGACGGGTTTTCGCCTGCCAAAAATCCCGAATTATGGTCGCCCGAGCTGATGGCGCAGGTCGGCGCGCATACGGCGCAAGGCGGCACAGCCGCGACTTATACGGCAGCCGGATTCGTGCGGCGCGGATTGGCCGAGGCGGGTTTTGAGGTGAGCCGGGTTCAAGGCTATGGACGTAAACGTCATATGACGCGGGGGTTCATGCCATGACGCAGGGCAATAACATCCCGCTGGGTATCGTGCTGATGATCGCGGTGACAATGGTTTTTGCGGTGCAGGACGGGCTGTCCAAGCATCTGGCGGACGAATATAATGTGCTGATGGTGGTGATGATCCGCTATTGGTTTTTTGCGGCGTTTGTTATCGCCATTGCCAAACGCCACGCGGGGGGCATCCGTGCCGCGGCACGCACGGTGCAGCCGCTCCTTCAGATTACGCGTGGCCTGCTGCTGAGTTGTGAGATTTGCGTGATGGTCGCGGCTTTTACCCTTTTGGGTATGGTTGAAAGCCATGCGGTTTTCACCTGCTATCCGCTGATCATCGCGGCGCTGTCCGGTCCGGTATTGGGCGAGCACGTTGGCTGGCGGCGCTGGGCGGCGATCGGGGTAGGCTTTGTCGGGGTGATCATCATCCTGCAACCGGATGGTGGTGTGTTCGACATTCGTGCGCTGGTGCCATTGCTGGCTGCGATGATGTTCGCGCTTTACGGGCTGCTCACGCGGTTCGCAGGCCGTCGTGACACCACGGCAACCAGCTTTTTCTGGACAGGGACCACGGGGGCCGTGGCCATGACGGGCATTGGCCTGTGGTTCTGGGAGCCGATGGCGGGGAGCGATTGGGTCTGGATGATTTGCCTATGCCTGACGGGAGTGACGGGGCACTGGCTGCTGATCCGGTGCTACGAGGTGGCCGAGGCCAGCGCCGTACAGCCTTTTGCATATCTGCAACTGGTTTTTGCCGCAGCCATCGGCATCACTGTATTCGGAGAGACACTGCGCACCAATGTCGCCATTGGATGCGCAATTATTGTGGCTGCCGGTCTATTCACCTTTTGGCGCGAACGCCTTCAGCGTTGAGCCGATCAGCTCTTCGTAGAAGGGGATCGGCAGGGCTTCACGCCCCAGACGCGCGCGGTAGATGGGCAGGCTTTCGGTAACGCGCATGATATAATTCTGCGTCTCCCGGAAGGGCACCATTTCGATCCAATCCACAACATAGATATCCCCCATTCGCGGGTCGCCGTATTCATCCATCCAGCGGATCGGGCGGCTGGGACCTGCGTTATAGGCGGCAGAGACCATCACCACGTTCCCGTCAAAACGCCCTGCCAGCGTCGACAGATACTGTGACCCCAGTTGCGCATTATAGACCGGATCAGCCGTGAGCCTGTCTGTGCTGTGTTCAGCGCGCCGGCCCAGACCGGTGGCCACTTCGAGCGCCGTGGCAGGCATGATCTGCATCAGACCCCGCGCGCCGACGCCCGATTGCACAACGGGGTCAAATTCGCTTTCGCGGCGTGCAATGGCCAGTGACATTTCGGGCGCCATGGGCAAGTCCGCGTCCTTGAGCGGGTGGAGCGCGTAATAGGGCGCTGCAATTTGCAGGCCTCGGCTGGCGGCGCGTTTGCCGATCATTACCGCGAGATGAGGTTGGCCCACGTCAATTGCCGCTTGGCCCAGCAGTTCGAGATCCGGCTCTAGCAACTGCTCGGCCAGATGGGTCCAAAACCGTTCGGCAAGGCTCATCTCGCCCGAGGCTTGCAGCAGCAGACCCGCCTCGAACAAGGGTGCGGCAGCCAATGGGCTGTTGCGCCAGTCGTTGGCGGGGGGCAGGCCTTTGAACTTTTCAGGGAAGGGGATGCCGGCACGCTCGGCGGCAAGCAGGCCATAGAATGAGGTCTGGTAATTCGCACCCATGGTATAAGCTGCTGTGGCACCTGCACTGTCGCCAGCCGCCTCCAGGGCGCGGCCCTGCCAATAGCCTGCGCGCCCTTTGCTGATCGGGCTTGCCACGGCTTTGTCGTGGTTCATGAAATGCCGGTGCGCCAACATCGGATCGTCGAGAAAGCGCAACGCGATATAGCCCGAAAGCCATTCCAGATCTGCGTAGTCGGAGCCCTCGGTCAGGCCATGCTGTGAGGCCATCGTATAGGCGCGCTTAGGATCGCCCGAGCGCATTTCATCGCGCGACAGCGCGCGGCGGCGGTTGCCCCATGCGGCGGGGTTCCCCAGTGTTTCGATGGATTTGGAAGCCTCTATCATCAAATCCTTTGCGTCTTCGGAGCGCCCCTCGCGGATGCGCCATTCGAACCTTGCATGGTTCACGCCGCCGGTGGCTTTGAGCGTTGCAGGCAGGGCTTCGTAGGTAGAGACCGCGTCGCCTGTCCGCCGGTAGAAGGCGATCCGCGACTTTGCCATGCGCTCGGCTTGGGTGCTGGCGAGCCCATACATTTGCCCCGCGGAGTCGTATTCGCGCTGCCAGACCATCTCGTCCAGGCGGGCATCATGATGGGGCTGCAAAAGCTCGGAAAAATCGTCCAGAAACAATGACTGTGAGGTGCTGTTCATGGGCATTGTGCGCCATGCGAGCACCAGATTGGTTTGGGCGCGGCCAATGGCACCTGCTTCGATCAGGGCTTTTGCGTGGGCCAGTACCCCGCGCGGGGTCTGGGCGGGGTTTTCATTAAAGAACGCGAGTATCTCGGTATCGGATTGCTTGATGACTTCGGGTTCTGAGCGTCTGCGCAAATACGCCATGCCGGGCCAGTCGGGGCGGCGTGTCACAAAATCCAGTATCTCGGTGTAGCTGCCTTGCTGGGCGCGCAGGCGGTGCCACAAGATAACATCTTCGGCCACTTTGCCGTCGCGCTGTGCAATGCGGGCGGCACCGTCAAAATCGCCGCTGCGCACCGCGTCCATCGCCCAGCCGAGCGGACGAGGGCGTTCTGCGAGCGATGGTGACGCCGTGGCACACAGCAGCAACAGGGCCGTCAGATAGTGTCTCATGGCTTGCATTTCCTATCTCGCTCGAAGTACAGCCTGTAAACATAGACCATATGCGCTTTTGTTCAATTCACACCATTGCGCGCAGGCGGTCTTTTACCTGCGGTCATTTGATCGTATCACGGGAGGGGCCCATCGGTCTCCAGCACAATAAAAGGAGCGTGCACATGTTTTCAGGTTCTATGCCTGCCCTCGTCACGCCGTTTCGCAACGGCGAGCTGGATATTGAGACGCTCAAGAAGCTGGTGGAATGGCATGTGGGCGAAGGTTCTAACGGGTTGGTGCCTGTGGGTACCACAGGCGAATCGCCGACATTGACGCACCGTGAGCATGAGCTGGTTGTCGAAGAGGTCGTTAAAGCAGCCGCAGGCCGGATTCCGGTTATTGCAGGCGCTGGCAGCAACAACACGCTGGAAAGCATCCGGTTGGCCCAGCACGCAGAAAAGGTCGGTGCGGACGGGCTTTTGGTAGTCACGCCCTATTACAACAAGCCCACGCAGCGCGGGTTGATCGCGCATTTCACGGCTGTGCATGACTGTTGCGCATTGCCGATTATTATCTACAACATCCCCGGCCGTTCGGTCGTGGATATGACGCCAGACACCATGAGTGAGCTGGCCAAGCTGCCGCGTATTGTCGGGGTCAAAGACGCCACAGGCGATTTGGCACGGGTCTGTGACCAACGGATGGCCTGCGGGCCGGATTTTATCCAGCTATCGGGCGAGGACGCGACTGCGCACGGGTTTAATGCCCAAGGCGGGGTCGGCTGTATCTCGGTTACGGCGAATGTCGCGCCCAAGCTTTCCGCGCAGCTGCAGGCCGCCTGCGCCAAAGGGGATTATGCGACCGCATTGGACGTGCAGGACCGTCTGATGCCACTCCATAAGGCCATCTTTACCGAGCCCGGCCTTGTTGGCGTGAAATATGCAATGTCTCGCCTTGATCTTTGCTCGGAAGAGGTGCGCCTGCCTCTGACGGGGCTGGCGGACGAGACACGCGCGCTGGTTGATGCCGGTCTGCGGCATGCGGGTTTGCTGGACTGAATTTATTCGCGGGCGCGCAAGCGCCCGCCGTGTAACAGTCCCGCGGTCTTAAAGCACCATTTCCATATATGCTGCCTCGCAGCCGCTAAGGGCGGGGACCGGTATCATTGACTGCGTCACAAAGCCCAAACGCTCATAGAATGAAACCGACAGCGGATCGGATATAACGCTTAATGCGGTAAAGCCCTGAGTCTGGGCAACAAGCATTAACCGGAACCACAGCAGGCTGCCAATGCCCGTGCCCTTGAGCTTGGGGGTGACATAAAAATTGCAAATCTGACCTGTTTTCCCGTCTTTGGGGTCAAGGGAAATGCACCCAACGATTTCTGACCCTTGCTCTGCGACCCAAAACGGATGGCGGAGCATGTCTGTTGTGGTGATCTCCATCGTATTGCGTGCGGCAAAGCGGCTCACCATCCGGGCGTCATAGCCGGTTTCCTTGAGCGCGCAGTCTGCAAGCGCACTCAGGCTTTCGCTGTCGGCGGTTGTGGCGTCGCGTAATGTTGTATCTGCTCTCATCATCTTTTTCCGTAGTATAATCCGACAACATGCTCTGCCTGGGCAAAGAACAACCAGCGTGCGGTAAGCACACCAGCCACATGGGCAACAACCGCAAGCAAGGCGAGCCAGTGGCTGAATGGCATTAAGAGCAGGATAATCGGAAGTGCTGCCATCAGTATGATCGAGATCAATCGTAGCTTGAGGGCGTGTTTGCGCCCGATCACATAGACGAATTCGCGCAACAGATAGTTGGTGCCCGTGTGGGGTGGCTCGAAGGCGCGAACCGTCCCGCGGTCACCTAACCCCGTGGCTGTTGCGATGTCTGTACCGCTATTGCCCAGCGCACTATCACCGCGCAGCCATGCGGCGATCTGGATGCCGCCAGCCGCCGCCAACAAGAAAATGGTTGTATTGCCCTGATCCGCAAGGATCGCACCGCCGGCAAGGCAGATCGAGATAAAGTTCGCCGGTGTGTAGCCGCTGTTCCAGCGGGGGACCGTTTTGAGCTGGCCATAGATCATCGAGGTGGTGAAGACGGTCCCCAATGAGGCAGCAGCCCCCACCAGCCCCACAAGCGCCCAGCGTGTGTCAAAGAACACCAACCCTGCGCCATAAAATGCCATCACTACCAATGCCGCCACAGCGCACCATGCTTCGCGTGACAGCCAGCTCGAACGCCACTGCGAAAAGGCTTTGAGTGCCCGTTCGGGGTGCCCAAGATGAAAGGTCGAGGAAATCAGGCCGCCCACCGCTAATAGATAAGCCAGTGCAAAGAACACGAAAGCCACCCAGCCGGTGGGCACAAGCAGCCCAAGACCCAGAAACACCAGCAAGCCAAAGCCCAAGCCGGAGAAAGTCGAGAAGAAGATGACGGAAGGTGCGGGATGCATCAGAGTTTCTCCAGCGTTTTATCCAGCCAGCTTAGAAAGCCTTTGGTTTCGGTCGCGACAGGTTCAAGGAAGGGGGCGAGGATATCAATTCTGTCATCAGGGGCCGACAGCTGGTCCTTGGGCCGTGGGGGCAGGTATTTATTGACGGGTCTGGTGCCTTGTTCAGGCATAAGGTCCATGCCCCCGCGCGCGGTCACGAGTTTGCTCACGTCTGATTCAGGATCGCCCAAGTCGCCAAAGTGGCGGGCACCTGCGGGGCAGGTCCGCACGCAGGCAGGCTGGCGGTCTTCTTCGGGCAGGTTTTCATTATAGATACGATCAACGCATAGGGTGCATTTCTTCATCACGCCTTCGGCCTGGTCCAGCTCACGTGCGCCGTAAGGGCAGGCCCAAGCGCATAGGCCGCAGCCGATACAGTCACTTTCGTTCACCAGCACAATGCCGTCTTCGACACGTTTATAGCTGGCACCTGTGGGGCAGACGGTGACGCAGGGGGCGTCTTCGCAATGCAGGCAGGACTTGGGGAAGTGAACAAGCTGGGCGTCACCCTTTGCGGGCTGGACCTCATAGCTGTGGACCCGGTTGAGGAAGGTACCGGACGGATTTGCGCCGTAGGGCTCCTGATCGCTGAGAGGGGCACCGTAGTTTTCGGTGTTCCAGCCTTTGCAGGAAATCACGCAGGCATGGCACCCCACGCAGGTATCCAGATCTATTACGAGACCAAGTTTTTTGTCTGTATGGGATGGTAGAGTGGTCATAGGCTGTACCCCGCAGCCACGAGAAGAGGGGGGCCAGCCCCCATTGGCCTTTGGCCAATTCCCCCGGAGTATTTATGGCTAGAGAAAATAGTGGAAATTTTGGTCATCATTGGCCCCCCTTCCATTTGAGCATAGGTGGGGCTTTTGCGACCGGGGATTTCTGGGCTGGTAGAGTTGGTCGAGACTGTGCGTCAGCGGGTGCATCGACCTTGCAAATAGCGACTTTGAGATCGAACCAAGCGGCTTGACCGGTGATGGGGTCGGAGTTTGTCCATCGCATGCCATCGCCTTTGGGGGGCATGAGTTCGTGGATCAGGTGGTTGAGCAGGAAGCCTTTGGTGGCTTCTGGCGCGGCTTCGTCCAGTGCCCATGCGCCCTTGCGTTTGCCGATGGCGTTCCATGTCCAGATTGTATTTTCATTAAGCGCTGCCATTTCCATCACTGGTACTGTGATCGCACCATGGGGGGAGGTGATGCGTGCCCAATCGCCGTCTTGTAGGGCGTGCGTGCGCATTAGTTTGGTGGGTAGGTACATCGGATTATGGCCGTGCAACTGGCGCAGCCATGCATTTTGGCTGCCCCATGAATGGTACATGGCCATGGGGCGTTGGGTCAGCGCATTGATGGTGAAGCCCTCGTTGCCTTGTTGGTCGGTCTCGTACCAGATTGGCAGGGGCGACATGGTCTGTTTGATGCGCTCGCGCAGGTGGTCAGGTGGTTGGCGCTCTCCGTGGCCTTCGGCGGCCAGTTGAAATCTGCGCATGGGTTCGACGTAGAGGGAAAACAGATAGGGCTGCGGGCTGTCGAAGATGCCCATCTTCACGGCCCAGTCCTGATAGGCCATGCTCCAAGGTTTATAGTAGTTCGCGCCATCGGGAATATGTTCCACGAAGAAGCCGCCGTTTTCGATGTAGTTATCAAGTTGGTCGGGATTGGGGGCGCCGCGGCCGGCTTGGGGGCCATCTGGCCCTTTGCGCCAGCCTGACAAGGGGCCAATCCCGGGGCGGCGTTCGTGAGAAACGATGTAATCGGCGTAATCCGCGTATTTCTGGCTGCCGTCGTCGTTGGTGAAGGCCGGCAGGCCAAGCTTGGCTCCTAGGTCACATAATGCGGACTGGAAGCCTTTTACGTTGCGGTCGGGCTCGATCACGGGCCAGCGGATCGCATCGGCGGCGGCATCTGCCTCGCAAATCGGGCGATCGAGCAGGGAGATGCAGTCGTGGCGCTCCAGATAGGTGGTGTCAGGTAGGATCAGGTCGGCATAGGCGACCATCTCGGAGCTATAGGCATCGGAGTAGATGATATGCGGGATGACGTAATCGCCGCTGTCGTCTTTGTCGGTGAGCATCTGCATGACGCCCGAGGTGTTCATCGAGGAGTTCCACGACATGTTTGCCATATACAAAAACAGCGTGTCGATTTTATAAGGATCGCCAGCGTGGGCGTTTGAGATCACCATATGCATGAGCCCGTGCGCGGACATGGGGTTTTCCCATGTGAAGGCTTTGTCGATGCGGGCAGGCGTACCATCCTCTTTGAGGGCAAGGTCCTGGGGGCTTTGCACAAAGCCCAGATGGGGACCATCAAGCGGGCAGTCTGATGTTGATTTGCAATGGGGTTTTGGGTGCGCGGTTGCGGGTTTGGGATAGGGCGGTTTGAAGCGAAACCCGCCCGGGACCTCGACGGTGCCGAGCAGGATTTGCAGCACATGCAGCGCGCGGCAGGTTTGGAAGCCGTTTGCGTGCGCCGAGATCCCCCGCATGGCGTGGAATGAAACGGGCCGGCCTGTCATGGAGCTGTGGTGTTCGCCGCGGAAATCGGTCCATTCATGGGCCAGCTCAAAGGATTCCTCAAAGGCCACGCGCGCCAGTTCGGCTGCCATGGTGCGGATGCGTTCGGCGGAGATGCCACAGCGTTCAGCTACGGCTTCGGGGGCGTATTGCGGGTCCAGATAGATTTCGGCCATTTGGTGAAACACGGGCCGGTGGGTGATGCCTTTGACGGTGTGGGTGGCGGAGAGATCAGGCCGTACGCCTTTTTTATCATAAGCGGTAAGCTTGCCGGTGTTGCGATCGATGACCAGCTCTTTGCCTTTCTTGTCACGCAGTTTGAGGCCGTATTCGGATGAGGTTTTGTCCCCGTTGATCAGCACAGCGGCATCGGTGTATTGCGCGAGATAGTGCAGATCGACCTTACCTGCCTGCATCAGGCAGTGGATCATCGAGAGAATAAACAGCCCGTCAGTGCCGGGGGTGATCCCGATCCAGTCATCGGCCACAGCGTTATAGCCGGTGCGGATGGGGTTTACGCCAACCACCCGCGCGCCGCGCGCCTTTATCTTGCCCAGACCCATTTTGATCGGGTTGGAATCGTGATCCTCGGCCACGCCAAACAGCATGAACAGTTTGGTGTGGTCCCAATCCGGTTGGCCGAACTCCCAGAACGCGCCACCCATTGTGTAGATGCCCGCCGCCGCCATGTTGACCGAACAAAAGCCGCCGTGCGCGGCATAGTTCGGCGTGCCAAAGGATTGTGCCCAGAGCGAGGTGAAGCTTTGCGACTGATCACGCCCTGTAAAGAAAGCCAGCTTCTCGGGGTTTGTCTCGCGGATTGGCTTCAGCCAGCCTGCGGCGATTGCATAGGCTTCGTCCCAGCTGATTTCTTCAAACTCGCCTGAACCCCGCGCGCCCACACGTTTTAACGGCGCTTTGAGACGCGATGGCGCGTTGTGCTGCATTATGCCGGCTGACCCTTTGGCGCAAAGAACGCCTTTGTTGACAGGGTGATCCCGGTTGCCTTCGATATAGGCGACCTTCAGATCGCCAAGCGGGTCTTTTTTCATGTGCACATTGATGCCGCAGCGACAGGCGCACATGTAACAAGTTGTTTTGCGGATCTCGTCGGACACTTTTGGGCTCAGGTCTAGATTGGGCTGTCTATGGGGCATCGTGATCCTTTCTCGCAACCTGGGCGCTTGGTGTGTCTAGATCAGTGTTTGTGCTTCGCGGGCGATGTAGAGCTCTTCTTGGGTCGGAACGACATAGGTCGGGATGCTGCCCAGCCATTGTAGGTGGTCTGTGATGGCGTTGCGGATCAGGGCAGAGTTTTCGCCAATGCCGCCGGTAAAGGCGATGGCGTCCACGCCGCCCATTGCTGACACCAGCGATCCTGCTTGGCGTGCGATCCAGTAGCAAAAATGGTCTATGGCAAATTGGGCGTCCGGGGTTTGAGCCGCCTCAAGGGTGCGCATGTCGGCGCTGAGCCCAGAGAGCCCCAGCAAGCCGGATGCGTTATGGAGCAGGTGGTCCGCTTCATCGACGCCAAACATGCGCACAAGGCGTAACACAGCGCCGGCATCGATCTCACCTGCACGGGTGCCCATGGTGAGGCCGCTTAGCGGGGAATAGCCCATCGTTGTGGCAACTGATCTACCGTCAAGTATCGCGCATAAGGACGCGCCGTTGCCCAGATGCATGGCCAGCAGGCGTGCGGGAAGGGTTTGCGTCTGCTCGGGGAGGGTGCGGACCACAGAGGCATAGCTTGTCCCGTGAAACCCGTATCTGCGCACCCCGTTCAGCTTGGGGTGATCAGGCAGGGCAAAGCGGTGGGCTATGGGCGGGATAGTGGCGTGGAACGCGGTGTCAAAGCTGGCGAATTGGGGCAGGTCGGGGGCGGCGGCGCTCATCGCATCAATAGCTGCCAAATGGTGAGGGTTGTGGAGAGGCGCAAGCGGAATGCAGGTGGCGATTTCGTCGCGAACCTCAGGCGTGATCCGTTGTATTTGGGTCAGGGTGGTTCCGCCATGCACCACGCGGTGGGCGACGCCGTCCAACGTATCAAGTGTGATGCTATGTTGCTCAAGAGTCTCAAAGATGTTTGCCAAAGCTGCAGCGTTATCAGGCATGTGCAGGGAGTGTTTTTTGCCTGCAACCTCCAGCTGGCCTGCTCCGCCAATACCGGTTGCTTCTATCCGAAGGAGTTCAGACAGCGCCCCGTCAAAAAGCGCTGTCTTGATCGATGATGAACCTGCATTCATCACCAATATGGAGGGTTTGTTCAAAGGATCAAACCGATGGCTCGCGCATGTCAGCGGCGTCAATGCCGGCAACCTCGACGGGCTTTTTCATCGCGTCACGGCGGAAGGGATCGCCCAGCTCTTGGTTGATCATCGCCTCAATCAGCGTTGTCTTGCCGTGGTTCATCTGGTCATCCAGCGCCTTTGCGAGGGCTGCTGTCAGCTCTTCTTGGGTGCGGGCGACGACGCCTTGCAGGCCGCAAGCCTGCGCGATGCCCGCATAAGATACGTCTGTGTCCAGCTCGGTGCCGACAAAGTTGTCATCGAACCACAGGGTCGAGTTGCGTTTTTCCGCGCCCCATTGGTAGTTGCGGAACACGACTTGGGTCACTGCAGGCCATTCGCCGCGGCCAATTGCCGTCAGCTCGTTCACTGCGATGCCGAATGCGCCGTCACCGGCAAAGCCCACAACAGGCGTGTCAGGCTGGCCAATCTTTGCGCCGACGATGGCAGGCAGGCCGTAACCGCAAGGGCCGAATAGGCCGGGGGCCAGATATTTGCGGCCTTCGGTAAAGGAAGGATAAGCGTTGCCGATGGCGCAGTTGTTGCCGATGTCAGAGGAAATGATCGCCTCTTGCGGCAGTGCGGATTGGATCGCGCGCCATGCCATGCGGGGCGACATCCAGTCAGGCTTGGCTGCGCGGGCGCGCACGTTCCAGTCTGTGCCGGGATCGTCGGCCTCGTCTGTCATCGACGTCAGCTCTTGGGCCCATGCGGATTTGGTCTGTGCGATCACGGCTTTGCGGTCATCGCGGCCTGTATCGCCTGCGGTTTCGGCCAATTTTGCGGCGATCGAGGTCGCGACTTTGGCGGCATCGCCGACGATGCCCACGGTGACTTTTTTGGTCAGGCCAATGCGGTCGGGGTTGATGTCGACCTGAATGATTTTCGCATCTGTGGGCCAGTACTCAATGCCGTATCCGGGCAGGGTGGAGAACGGGTTGAGACGTGTGCCGAGGCACAACACAACATCCGCCTTCGAGATCAGCTCCATACCGGCCTTGGACCCGTTATAGCCCAGCGGCCCTGCATAAAGCGGGTGGTTGCCGGGGAAAGCATCGTTGTGCTGGTAGCCAACGCAAACGGGTGCATCCAGTTTTTCAGCCAGCACGCGGGAGGCCTCGATGCCGCCTTTCGCGAGCACCACGCCCGCGCCGTTCAGGATGACGGGGAATTTCGCAGTGGAGAGCATTTCCGCTGCCTTGCTCACTGCATTGTCGCCGCCCTGTGGCAGCTCAAAATCCACAACTTCGGGAATCTCGATGTCGATCACTTGAGTCCAGAAATCGCGCGGGACGTTGATTTGTGCAGGAGCGGAGGCGCGTTTGGCCTGCATGATCACGCGGTTCAGCGTTTCGGCCACACGGGAGGGATCGCGCACCTCTTCCTGATAGGCGACGCAATCGGTGAACAGGTTCATCTGTTCCATTTCCTGAAAACCACCCTGACCGATGGTCTTGTTGGCGGCCTGCGGAGTCACCAGCAAAAGCGGAGTATGGTTCCAATAAGCCGTTTTCACAGCCGTGACAAAGTTGGTAATGCCGGGGCCGTTTTGCGCGATCATCATCGACATTTTGCCGGTGGCGCGGGTGTAGCCGTCCGACATCATGCCGGCAGAGCCCTCATGAGCGCAGTCCCAAAATTTGATGCCAGCCTTGGGGAAGATGTCCGAAATCGGCATCATAGCTGAGCCGATAATGCCAAAGGCATGTTGGATGCCATGACGCTGGAGCGTTTTTACGAAGGCTTCTTCCGTGGTCATCTTCATGAGGAGGGTCCTTGGATTAATATGTGAAGGCGAATCTGGTTAAGCGCAACTTAGGGTCTCGGGTGAAAAAGCGTTAGGGCCAGAAATTAGGGCGGAATAGAACCAGTGTCTGTCATGGAAGCAATCCCTGATGCAAGCGCTTGCAGGCCACTGTTGATCCGGCTCGCCGGAATGGATGAGTAGCCCAGCCTGTAATAGTTGCGCGGTCGCTCCTCTCCTCCAAAGAACGATTGCCCGGGCTCGATCAGAACACCTTTGCTGTGCAGGCGGTCGGCTAGTACCTGTGTGTCGATCCCTTCGGGTGCACGCATCCAGACGGATGAGCCGCCATGTGCGCCCTGACCGGCCAGATCAAGGCCGTATTGGGCGATGCCTTCTTCCATTCTCAATCGGCGTTCGTGCAGGGCGTTTCCCATGCGCCGCACAAGCGCATCATAATGACCCAGAGAGAGGAAATAGGATGCTGTACGCTGGATGTGACCGGGCGGGTGGCGCAGCACAGAGGCGCGAAGGGCGCGTGCTTCGCGGATGAAGGGTTCGGACCCGACCAAATAGCCAAGGCGCAGGCCGGGGAACATGGATTTCGAGAAGCTGCCGACATAGATCACGCGCCCGTCGGTATCGAGCGATTTGAGTGCGGGCGAAGGGGCGCGCAGAAACGATGTCTCGAATTCATAGTCATCTTCGACAATCAGGGCATCTATTTCACGGGCGCGTTCGAGCAAGGCGTGCCGCCGGTTCATCGGCATGGTCGCATTGGTAGGGCATTGATGGCTGGGAGTGGTGAAAATGACGTCTGAATCCGGCGGGATCGCTTCGGGTGGCATGCCGTCCTGATCCACGCGAACGGGCGTGACGTGGCAGCGTGCCTGCACCAGAATGTCGCGCAACGCATGATAACAAGGGTCTTCTAGTGCTGCGCGGCGGCGTTGTGTCAGCAGTACCTGAGCCGATAACCACAGCGCGTTTTGTGCTCCCATGGTGATCAGGATTTGTTCGGGTGCGGCGGTGATCCCACGCCGTGGAAGTGTATGCCGCGCGATGAATTCAACGAGCTGTGTATCGTCGCGATCAAAGTAATCTGACGTCATCGAGCTAAAATCCCGCTGCCCGAGTGCTTGTAGCGCGCACAGCCGCCAGTTGGCGTGGTCAAACAGCGTCTGATCCGCTTGGCCATAGATGAACGGGTAGCGATAGCTGGACCAATCGGCCGGTTTGCGTGGGGTGACGCCGCCGCTGAACCGTTGCCCGATTGCGCGGGACCAGTCTACGGCGTCCAATTGGTCAGGGCTGGCGGTGAAGGAGGGCGGAGAGGGCGCGTTTTCGGAGACATAATAGCCTGATCTGCCTTTGGACATCAGGTAATCATTCGCCAACAATTCGGTATAGGCGATGGTCACAGTGATCCGGCTGACCCCCAGATGTCCGGCCAGTTTGCGGGTCGAGGGGAGTTTTTCGCCGCGCCGGAATTGCCCCGACAGGATGCCGCGGGCGATCATCTGCTGAATTTGTGATTGCAGGGTGCCTTGGGCATCCGGTGACAGAAAAAAGGTTTCAACAGGTAAGGCCATAGGATTAGCCTATATTGGACCTAATGTTGAGTCAAACTGGCATTATTGGAAGATGAATTAACGCCTGAAAGAGAGGCAAGGCAGTACAGTCGCCGAAAATTGCAGTATTATCGTGAGACTTTAGGTTTCATTTTTTTGGCCCGAGCCATGCCTTGACCTAGAAAACACGCCGGGCATAGAGCCGCGTCTCGGTCACGGATAAGCATGGCCGCGCTGTGTCTGCACCGGTGTAGGGTTGGGTGCGTAGGTCGGGAAACAGGTCGAACAGTTCTTCGCGCGCGGCTATCGCCATGTCTTCCTTGGCGATGCTCCCTGCGTGTAGGCTTTCGGTTAGGGTGCCGTTGGCGGTGATGATCTGGTGACGTTCAAAGCCGATGTGAACATAGGTGACGCCTTGGGGCGGGGTTTGGGCTCTGATTGTTGTATCGTTGAGCAACCCTTTGGCGGGGGCGAGAACCTGTTCTTCGCCAAATAGTAACTGCGCGCGCCAGCCGTCCAGCAATATGCGGTGTTGAGGGGAGACGATAAGATCGCAGCTTGGCAGGTTGGGGCCAAGGCTGCCTGCCTTGATCACCACAGGCCGCAGTTCAGGGGATTGGTTAAGCTTGTGCGCAGGCGTGTGTGTGCTGCTGGTGAAGGCAACAGGCTGCGGGCCGTCATCCTGCGTGAGAACGATATCGCCTTTTTCGATGTCTGCCACATCGCGAAGCCCGAACGGGGTGGCGATCATGGTGCCGGGGGTGAAGCAAAGAATTTGCCCGATTTCAAAACCGACGAGGCCGAAAGATTCCGGCACATGGGCGGATTCTCCATCGCCGGTTTCTTCGTCGAATTTTGCCGTGACGTTACCAGTGGCACCAGTGATGCTGTTGCCGGACCCGATGACAACATTGCCTGCGTCCGGATCATTGAGGGATTGGGTTTCGCCAAACACGGCCCCATTGGTCAGTGGCCCGCCAAGGCCAAAGGAGGTATTGGCCGTGGTGAGGTTGTCATGCAGCGCCGCAAACCCTTCAGAGCCGTCGCCGCCGGTGGAGACGGCAATCCAGCCAACGGATTCACCGGTGTTGACCCCGTCCGAGAGCGAACCCTCCTGCAGTTGCACATCGAACCCGTCCGAGGTGACATTAAATGGGTCGCTATCCACAACGTCGGTGTCATTCTGGCTCATTACATTGGTCAGGATAACCGGCGTGTCGGTGTGTCCCCCTTCGAGCGAGACCGCGCTGGCCGTATCCGTGGCGGTCGTTGTGCCAGCTTCGATGATGCGACCATCATTGAGCATGTGAACGCCGCTTTCTACAGCGATCCAGTTGATGGTTTCGGTGGCCGGGTGCGGCCCGTCTTCGTCTTCCCATTCATCTAGAATGAAGCTGAAGCCGGTTTCATCCACCGAGACGACCCGCAGTGAGAACTCATTGCCGCCGGCATTGGTGGAGGACAGGTGGATGACGGCGTCTTCCAATGGTTCGGTAAAATCGATCCGAACGATTTCACCGTCGCCAAAGCCACCACGCGTTAGACTTCCAACCTCACCAATAGGCATATCAGGTCTCCAAAACTCACATTTAAGTGAACGCTTTTTTAAAATTGAATCTGGGCGGTTTTGCGCTGTGATTGTGGCGCGCCGGTGCAGTCTGACAGCTTTTTGGACGTATCTACGGGGAGATTTCGTGTTTTCCCCTCAGATATGAGGCGGCCGAGCGGGCTGGCGTGGCAGTCATGCAAAAAAAGGCCCCGCAAATCTGCGGAGCCTTTGATCGGACCTAGGTGTGTTGTGGATCAGCTCAGGACGCGGCCCAACGCGCCGTCAACGGCGTTGATGATCTGGTTTATGTCGTCCTTGGTGCAGATCAGCGCGGGCGAGAAGCACAATGTGTTGTTCTTGCCAGGTAGCGACCGGTTGGTCGCGCCGATGATCACGCCTTGCTGCATGCAGTCTGCGACAATTGCGCCGACGATTTTTTCGGGCAGCGGTTCTTTGGTGACGCGGTCGGTGACCAGTTCGGCCCCAAGAAACAGCCCCTTGCCGCGCACCTGACCAATGGCGGCATGTTTGTCCTGTAGCGCGCCAAGTTGGTCGAGCATGTGGTCGCCCATGGCCGTGCAGTTCTCGAGAAGGTTCTCGCGTTCGATGATTTTCATATTCTCGATTGCAGCCGCGGGGCCGGCTGTGCAGCCGCCAAAGGTAGAAATGTCGCGGAAGTAATCCAGATGGTCAGAGGGGTTTTCCTTGAACATGTCAAACACGGCTTCGGTCGTGACCAGACAAGAGATCGCAGCATAGCCAGAGGCCACACCTTTGGCCATTGTCACCATGTCGGGCACGATGCCGTAATGCTGGTAGCCAAACCATGTGCCGGTGCGGCCTACGCCGCAGACGACTTCGTCGATGTGCAGCAAAATATCGTATTTATCACAAATCTCGCGCACGCGTGGCCAGTAACCTTCGGGTGGGGTGATCACGCCACCGCCAGCGGTCACTGGTTCAAGGCAGAGCGCGCCAATGGTGTCAGGGCCTTCGCGCAGGATCACTTCCTCGATGAGGTTCGCGGCCCAGACGCCATAGTTTTCGTCGGGGGCACCGTCCTGTTCATGCTTGCGGTACTCAAGGCAATGAGGCACGCGGATGAAGCCGTCGGGGAAGGGGCCGTATTGTGCATTGCGCTCATCCTGCCCGCCGCAAGCCATCGCGCCGATGGTGCTGCCGTGGTAATCGCGGTCGCGGTACAGGATTTTGTGCTTTTTGCCGCCATAGCGTTTGTGCGCGATCTGGCGCACCATCTTATAGCCCTTCTCGTTGGCCTCGGACCCTGACGAGCAATAATAGACACGGCTCATGCCGGGCATTTTGTCGATCAACATCTCGGAAAAGATCGAGCCGGGCACCGATCCGGCCGAGCCACCGAAAAAGTTCAGCTTTACCAGCTGGTCCCGCACGGCATCGGCGATTGTTTCGCGGCCGTAACCTACGTTGACCGTCCAGACACCACCGGCCACGGCATCAAGATGCTCTTTCCCTCTCTGGTCCCAAACACGCATGCCTTTGCCTTCCACGATGATGCGCGGATCTGTTGTTTCGTATGGCTTGTGCTGGCTCAGGTGGTGCCACACATGAGCGCGGTCGGCCTCGACAATGCGGGAGATGTCATTTTCGTTGAATGTACCGTCCATGATGACGACCTTTCATGTGTGGGTGGGAAATCAGGCGTCGTTCGCCTGAACATTACCATATCAAGGCGTGTTTTTGCGACGAAAAATAGGGCCAGTATAGGCCGATGTTTAGTGCCATATTTGATATTTCGAGATTTGGCTTTAATTCTCGGCCGGCTGTCGCTTGTGAAAAAGCCTGTAGGTGCTGACTGGACTCATGCTGTGTAGGGAACTGGGCCTTTGTTTTGCTTGATCTGGCTCCAGAGTGATACATGTCCTTGCTGTGAGCGGAGGGTGCATATTTTTTGAGCGTTTGGGAGCGGATTGGCTGGAGTACAAGAAAATGTTTGGAAGTGCGTTGACTGGTCGCCTGCGTTAAAAATCTAATTTGCGCGTTGTTGAACCTAAGAGTCTCAAAAAGCATATGAAACCTTCTTGCATGTATTGCACCCATCACTCAGGATACCTGCGTCACTTGTGCGAAGCCGCAAGATACGATCCCGAGCTTTGAAAACAGGGCCGGTAAAAAACTAACTGGGAGTTATCTATAATGATGAAGAAAACAGTCAGCGCGTTCGTCGCAGGTGCCGTAATGGCCATGACAACCGGCGCAGCATTTGCCCAAAGCAGCGATGAAATTACAGTCGCTTATTTCCTGGAGTGGCCAATGCCGTTCCAGTACGCCAAAGAAATGGGCACCTATGAGGAAGCGCTCGGTAAGAAAATTAACTGGGTGAGCTTTGACAGCGGTGTTGCAATGTCCGCAGCCATGGCATCGGGCGATGTGCAAATCTCGGTAAGCCAGGGTGTCCCACCTTTTGTTGTTGCCGCATCGGGCGGTCAGGATATTCAGATCGTAGACGTTGCCGTTTCCTACTCTGAAAATGACAACTGCGTTGTTGCCTCGGGCCTCGAGATCGACAAAACATCCGCCGCCGAACTGGCGGGTAAAAAAGTGGCGGTGCCGCTTGGTACCGCAGCGCACTACGGGTTCCTCAAGCAGATGAGCCACTTTGGTGTGGATGTATCGGGTATGTCCGTCGTTGATATGGCACCCGCCGAAGGTGCCGCAGCGTTGAGCCAAGGTGCCGTTGATATGGCATGTGGTTGGGGCGGTGCGCTGCGTCGTATGAAGGAATCCGGTAACATCCTGTTGACCGGTGCCGAGAAAGAAGAGCTGGGTATTCTGGTGTTTGACGTCACATCTGCACCTGCTTCTTATGTGTCCGAGAACGGCGAGGAATTGGCCAAATTCCTCAAAGTAACAGCAGATGCCAACGCCATGTGGAACGCCGGTGGTGAAGATGCTGCGAAAATGCTGCCTGTTATCGCAAAAGATGCGGGTATGGACGAAGCTGCAACTGCCGAAACACTGGCTGGCTTTGCCTTCCCCTCGGTCAAAGATCAGCTGGGAGCCAAGTGGCTTGGCGGTGGCGCACAGACATTTATGGGTGGCGTTGCCGAGGTTTTCCTTGAAAGCGGCTCCATTGACAAAGGTCTGGAGAGCTATAGCGGGACAGTGAATGTTGGGCCGCTAGAGGCTGCCAAAGGCCTGTAATTCGGTAACCGAAATGAAGAGGCCCGGCGTGCAATGACGCGCTGGGCCTTTTTGCACGATCTTTAACTCAGGCGCGGTGGAGTAAGCTCTGCCCGTATCGGCCGCAACCCAAGGCCAGAAAGCAGGGATATGTCCGGACTTTCCATTGATAAGCTCTCTATGCGTTTTGATTTGCCCGGAGGCGGATCGGTGCAGGCGCTCAAGGACGTATCACTTGATCTCAAAGCGGGTGAGTTGCTCAGCGTGCTTGGCCCGTCGGGCTGTGGCAAGACAACATTGCTCAATATTGTTGCAGGTTTTTTGGCCCCGACCGAGGGGAAGATGACCCTGAATGGCCACGACATCAAAGGCCCTGATGCAGAACGCGGCATGGTGTTCCAGCAGGGTGCGTTGTTCGAATGGATGAGCGTGCGTGAAAACGTAGGCTTTGGCCCCTCGATGAAGGGGATGCCCGCCAAAGAGAAGGCGGAGATTGTGAACCACCTTCTGGATGTGGTCGGTTTGCAGGACTTCAAGGAAAAAGCCGTCTACGAGCTGTCAGGCGGGATGCAGCAACGTGTGGCGCTTGCCCGTTGTCTGGCCAATGATCCAGATGTGATTTTGATGGATGAACCGCTGGGCGCGCTGGACGCGCTGACGCGTGAAAAGATGCAAAGCCTTGTGCTCAAACTGTGGAAAGAGACGGGTAAAACGATCATCCTGATCACCCACTCTGTCGAAGAGGCCCTGCTGCTTGGTGAGCGCCTGATCGTGATGGCTCCGCGCCCGGGTCGCATCCACAAAGAATACCGGCTGCCATTCGCCGAAATGGGCGTGGAGGCTGATCTGCGCGAAGTGAAGAAACACCCCGATTTCGCGGTCAAGCGCGAGGAAATTCTGGGCATGATCTGGGATATGGAAGAAGAGATTATGGGCCGCACGGAGGAAAAAGCATGACGGGTTTGTTCGTACTGGCCGTCTATATCGGCATATTCGTCGTTGCTGCATTCGTCGTCACGCGGATCAGCGCGGGGATCAAGGATTACACCTCGCTCAAGACGGTTACCTTCGGGGATGAAAGCGCCGTGCGCCCGAACCGCTGGGCGGGCGTCATCTCGATCCTGACGCTGTTTTTGCTGTGGGGTATGTTCACGGGCTCTGAGTTGATCCCAAGCTCTTTGCACGCACCAGCCCCCTTTGCAGGCAACACATCCTTCACCTACACAGTTGAGGTCAACGGTCAGACCGATACGGCGACGGTGGATGTGCTGGTTTTTGACCGCGAAGAAAACCCCGACACGCCCGAGGTCGCACCGGGTGAAGGGATTGCCAAAAATGACAGTATCAAAGTGGCGCAATACCGCAGCAAGCTGGTGTCGTTCGACGCGAATGATGATTTCAAAAAATCCGACGGGGCCAAGATCATTGCGATCAACGACACCTCGGTGGTTCCCGGCGATACCGTTGCTGTTGAGGGCGGATCTGTCACCATCTCTGACAAAGGCACGCCCAATTTCCAGCCTGACAATGGCTACCAGATGGAGCCGCTGTATTTGCCCTCTCCCGAGGCGGTGATCGCGCGCACGGGCAAGGTTCTGGAAGAAGGCTTTCGCGGCACAACGCTGCTGGGTCACCTTGGCTGGTCGCTGTTCCGCGTTGTGGTGGGCTTTATCTGCGGGGCCATCGTAGGCATTCCGTTGGGCTATGCCATGGGGCTTAGCAATTGGTTCCGCGGTTGGTTTGATCCGATTGTGGAATTCATGCGCCCCGTCCCGCCATTGGCCTTGATCCCGCTGGTGATCATCTGGGCGGGGATTGGTGAGACGGGCAAGATTATCCTGCTGTTCCTTGCAGCCCTCTGGATCATGGCCATCGCTGCACGCTCTGGTGTGTCCGGTGTTAATATCTCGAAGGTACATGCCGCCTATTCGCTGGGGGCCAGCAAATGGCAGATCATGCGCCATGTGATTGTGCCCAACTCGCTGCCCGAAATCTTTACCGGCGCGCGTGTGGCCATGGGCGTGTGCTGGGGCACAGTCGTTGCGGCCGAACTGGTCGCTGCAGAAAAAGGTGCAGGCATGATGATCATGGTCGCCTCCAAGTTCCAGAATACGGACATTGTTATCTTGGGCATCATCCTGATCGGTGTCATCGGCTTTGGCATTGATATGCTGATGCGCATGGCCGAACGGTTCATGGTGCCATGGAAAGGCAAAGGCTGATCCGGCCCAAGTCCGCTTTCTTCCTGATCACGCAAAAAGGCCGGTGCAAATGCTCCGGCCTTTTTAGTATATTTAAACGAGTGTCCTAAAAGTCTACTTCTTTGGGCCCTTCGGGCGGCTTGGCTTGCTGTCT
This sequence comes from Sulfitobacter sp., assembly GCF_039977885.1. Lineage (GTDB taxonomy): Bacteria > Pseudomonadota > Alphaproteobacteria > Rhodobacterales > Rhodobacteraceae > Sulfitobacter. The sequence continues at coordinate 154,098 of NZ_JBDWCI010000020.1, read as the reverse complement.
CCGCTGCGCTGGGCGATTGGTTTGCCTGTTTTTTTGCCCTTGCCCGGAGGTGTGAAGCGCTTGGAGGCATCCGCCGCGCGGTTGTAGCCGCCCTCAGATTTCGGGGCGCGATCGGATGCGCCTTCCTTGGCCGGTTTTTTCCAAACGGCCTTTGCGCCTGACTTGGCCTTTCCTGAAGGTTTGTCACCGGCCGGTTTTGCACCTGTAGGCTTGTCGTTCCACGCGGGCTTGGCCTTTGGCTTTTCACCGGATTTCATCGGTGTCCGCTCGGTCTTGTGAGACTTGGGCGGGCGGGTGGCGTCGCGTTTTCCCTTGGCTGGGGCACCGTGGCGCGGTTTCGGGCTATAGCCTGCATCATCATCTTCGCGTCGTGGTTTGGGTTTGCGCGCAGGCTTTGGTGCATCCGGATCATAGGATGGCTTGCCACGGTGTGCCGGTTTTGGCCCTTTATCATAGGCAGGCTTGGGCCCACGCTCGCCGCGTCCTGCGGGTTTGGGGCCAAAGTCTGGCACGCCATCAAGACGGGTCAGGTTTACGCCGTCTTCGGCTTTCATATCAGGCCCAAGGGCCGCGACCAGCTTGGACACAGCGCCCTCAGCGACTTCAACATAGGAATGGCGCGGCTGCACGCGGATCGCACCGATATCGTCACGGGTCATGTCGCCCACGCGGCACAGCATCGGCAGCAAGGTGCGCGGCTCTGCGCCGTCATTGCGACCGGTTGAGACGGTAAACCAGACCGATTTGCCAAACTCCATGCGCGGCGCGCTGTCTTTGCCGTCACCGGGGTTGGACAGCTCTTCAGGTGCCGAGCCGCGGGAGCGGTGCAGGTTCACAAAAGCGGTGGCCAATTGCTCGGGGGTGTAGCGCTCGGCCAAAGTTTGCACGAATTCGACCGCATCTTCGGGCGCAGGTGTGGTCCATGCGTCATCGTTCAGCAGGCGTTCTTGATCGGCGGCATTCACTTCAGCAGCGGAAGGGGGCAGGGCCCATTCAACTTTCAGCTTGGCCCAGCCCAACAGACGCGTCGCTTTTGAGCGCATTTTGGGCGGCACGATCAGCGCAGAAACACCCTTGCGGCCCGCGCGGCCTGTCCGACCAGAACGGTGCAGCAGCGTGTCGGCGTTTGTTGGCAGATCAGCGTGGATCACCAGCTCAAGATTGGGCAGGTCGATCCCGCGCGCGGCAACATCGGTGGCCACACAAACGCGGGCACGCCCGTCGCGCAGCGATTGCAGTGCGTTGGTGCGTTCTTGCTGTGACAACTCGCCCGACAGAGCCACGACGGAAAAGTTGCGGTTCGTCAGACGTGTGGTCAAACGGGCCACAGCCGCACGCGTGTTGCAGAAAACAATCGCGTTCTTGGCTTCATAAAAGCGCAGGATGTTCAGGATCGCGTTTTCCGTGTCCCGCGGGTTTACCGTGAGGGCGCGATACTCGATATCGGCGTGCTGTTTGGTGTCCGAAATAACCGACACGCGTTGCGCATCGCGCTGATAACTTTGTGCCAGTTTCGCAATCGCGGCCGGAACGGTTGCGGAAAACAGCAGCGTGCGGCGGCTGTCAGGGGATTCGCCAAGGATGAATTCCAGATCCTCGCGGAACCCCAGATCAAGCATTTCGTCCGCTTCATCCAGCACAACAGCGCGGATATCGGTCAGGTCGATGTTGTTGCGTTTGATGTGGTCACACAGGCGGCCCGGCGTGGCCACAACGATATGCGCGCCACGGTCCAGCGCGCGGCGTTCGGTCCGGGTGTCCATACCGCCGACACAGGTGGTCACAATGGCCCCTGCTTTGCCGTAAAGCCATGTAAGCTCACGACTTACTTGCATCGCCAATTCACGGGTAGGCGCGATAATAAGCGCCAGCGGCGCGCCTGCGCGGCCAAAATGCGTCTGGTCACCCAGCAGTGTGGGCGCAATGGCAAGGCCGAATGCAACGGTCTTGCCCGAGCCGGTTTGAGCGGAAACCAACAGGTCTGCGCCGTCGAGTTCAGGGGCAATTACGGCCTCCTGAACGGGTGTCATTGTTTCATAGCCTTGCGCGGCCAGTGCGTCTGCGATCGTCTGAATCAAGGGATTTTCCTGAGCGGATAAGAGTAGGGTTGGCCTGCCCCTACTGTGTTGAGGCCTATTTGTATATGGGTGATTTGTCACCGGCAGAGGTCTGCCTGACGTGGAGAGGGCAGAAAGCGGGCCATGAAGCCCGATAAAAAGGGGCTGTAAAAATGGGGACTTTCATGTAGAACAAAAAGAGAACAAAGTGGAGGAATGCATGATGACCGATTCTTCTGGAGCCAAGCTTGTGAGGCTGACCCAACCGCGCGGCAACAGCTGTGCGCCCCCCTTGGGAGAGGCGCAGGCGGTGCTAAAGGATGCGCTGTCGGCCAAGCCATTCGATGCGGCAGCGACGGCATTTGTGCTGGCCTGTTTGCCGCGCGACAAGAAAGGGCCTGTGCTTTGGGTGCAGGACCGGTCCTCACGGCTCGAGAACGGGCGCGTTTACGGTCCGGCGCTCAAAGGGGTGACATTGCTGCGGGTCGAGGTCAGCCATGCGCGCGATGTGTTGTGGGCGATGGAAGAAGGTGCTGCCTGTGCGGGACTGTCTGCTGTGGTGGGCGAAGTGCACGGCGCGCCGCCGGTTCTGGATTTCACCGCGACCAAACGGCTTGCCCTGCGCGCCGAGGCGTCTGGCGTGCCGGTCTGGCTGATCCGCTCGGGCGAGGCGGAAGGGCTGTCGGCGGCCCGCGAACGGTGGCGCATCGGGTCTTTGCCATCCGAGGTGCATCCCCACAACGCCGCAGCCCCCGGCGCACCCTTATGGGAGGCCGAGCTGTTTCGCGCACGCGGGCGCAGTCCGGGCACATGGGCGGTACGCGATGACGGACGCAGGGCCACAGGGGCGCATCATCTCCGTTTTCTTCCCCGATCTGGCGATGGACCGCTGGAAGCGGATTACCAGCGCACAGCGCACGCTACCGGATGAGGTGGTGCCGGTTGTGTTGGCGGTATCGGGGCGTCACGGGCCGGTAGTGCATGCGGTGAACGCCGCAGGTGCCGCGCGGGGTATCATGACGGGGGCGCGGGTGGTCGATGTGCAGGCGGTTCACCCCGATCTGCATGTGGAACAGGCAGACCCGCGTGGCGATGCCGCGCTGTTGGACCGTTTGGCGCTATGGGCGCGGCGCTGGTGTCCGTGGACGGTGGCCGAAGCGGACGGTATTTTGCTCGACGTGCGGGGCGCGGCGCATTTGTTTGGCGGCGAGGCGCAGATGTTGCGCGACATGCACACGCGGTTCGCAATGCAGGGCTTGGGTGCGCGGTTGGCTTTGGCTCCTACGCGGGGGGCAGCGCAGATGTTGGCGCGGTTTGGTGCGCAAGGCGTGATCTGTACCCCGCAGAATATAGCTGAGGCTTTGGCCGCCTTGCCGGTCGCGGCGCTGCGGCTGAGTGTTGATGCGGTTCGGCTGCTTGAACGGTTGGGCCTCAAGACAATCGGCGCGCTAGAAGCCGTTCCGCGTGTGGGGCTGATGCGGCGTTTTGCGGGCAGGCCTGAGGCAGATAACCCGCTGGTCTTGCTGGACCGTGCGCTGGGGCGTAGCGCCGACCCTCTGGATGCGCCGCCTGATGATGTACGCTGGCTGGCGCGTGTGCGCATGCCCGAGCCGGTGATTGATCCGCTGCCATGGTTGGACGCGCTTGCAGAGGATTTAGCCGCCCGGCTCGCTCGCGCCGAATTGGGCGCACGGCTGTTGCGGTTGACGATTTACCGCGTGGATGGTGAATGGCGCAGCCGCGATGTGGCCACGGCCAGTGCCAGCCGCGATGCGGCGCATTTTGTGCGGCTGGTGGCGCGCAAGTTGGAAGGGATTGATCCGGGGTTCGGCTTTGATTTGATGACGCTGGAGGCTTTGCGCAGCGAAGCTTTGTCGTTGCATCAGGATCGTTTGGATGGTGCGCGCGATAGCAGCGCAGATGTGGCTGCTTTGCTGGACCGTCTGGCGGCCAAGCTGGGGCCGTCCAGGGTGACGTGGGCCGCGTGGGTGCACAGTCACAAACCCGAGCGTGTCGAGGGCAGGGTGCCTGCGTTGGCAGGGGCGGCGCAGGCGCTGCCGGATATCCTCAAAGAGCGTCCTTTGCGCCTGTTTGAACCACCAGAAGAAGTTGCCGTGCTATATGCTGTGCCTGAGGGGCCACCCGCACGGTTTTCATGGCGCAGGGTGACGTTTCTGATGCTGCGGTTTGAGGGGCCAGAACGGATTGCGCCGGAGTGGTGGCGGGATCGGGCCGGTACGCGGTTGCGCGACTATTATAAGGTCGAGGTGACGGACGGGCGGCGACTTTGGCTGTTTCGGGACGGTGTTGTGGGCGACGCGCGAGGCGGTGATCCGCGGTGGTTTGTGCAGGGGATGTTCGGGTGACGGCGCGCGCGTTCACGGGCGCCCCGCCCTCCGCCTCATAGGTGTGCCATGCCGCAGCAAGAAGGACACAAGCGCCGCTCCATTGACGATGAAGACCCGTTTCACTGGAACGCGCCCGGCCCTTATGTGGAGCTGGGGCTGGCCACGTGCTTTTCGTTTTTACGTGCGGCATCGGATGCGGTGGACCTCACGGCCACGGCCAATTTGCAGGGCTATCACAGCATTGGCGTGGCGGATCACAACACGCTGGCGGGGGTGGTGCGCGTCCATACCGAAGCGCGCACCGCAAAGGTGCGGCCCATTATTGGGGCGCGTTTGGTGTTGCTGTGCGGAACCGAGCTGCTGGCCTACCCGCGTGACCGTGATGCCTATGCGCGGCTCAGTACGCTGTTGTCGCGCGGTAAGATGGTCGATGCGCAGGGCGGCTGGCAGGCTAAGGGCGAGACGCATCTGACGTTGGAGATGGTCGCAGCACATAGCGAGGGCGTGCAGCTGATCGTGATGCCGCCTGACAATCTGGACGTTTTTGCCGCAGGGCTGGGGCGTTTGTGCAATGCGCTGCCGAGGCTGCGCCATGTGGGGGCGGCGTATCTGTACCGAGGCGACGATGTGGCGCGGATCAACCGTCTGGATGCGCTGGCGCGCAGTCATGGTCTGGGGATATTGGCGACGAATGACGTGCTGTATCACACGCCTGCGCGGCGGCCTTTGCAGGATGTGATGACCTGTATCCGTCACGGAAAAACGATTGAAACAGCCGGTTTTTTGCTAGAGGCGAATGCAGAGCGTTACCTCAAACCACCCGCCGAGATGTGTCGTCTGTTTGCGCCGTGGCCCCATGCCATCGCGGCCACGCGTGCGGTGGCCGATGCCTGCACATTCTCGCTGGATGATCTGCAATACGAATACCCTCATGAGATCGTGCCGCAGGGCCGCAGCGCCATGGAAGAGCTGGAGCGGCTCACATGGGAAGGGGCCGCCCGGCGCTATCCGGATGGGGTCAGCGCGCATGTCACCGCCACGATTGAAAAGGAATTCGCGCTGATCCGGTCGAAAAAGATCGCCCGCTATTTTCTGACCATCAATGACATCGTGCGCTTTGCACGCGAAGAAGCGCAGCCGCCCATTTTGTGTCAGGGGCGTGGGTCTGCGGCGAATTCTGTGGTGTGTTTCTGTCTGGGCATCACCGCTGTGGACCCCGAAGAGCATGATGTTCTGTTCGAGCGTTTCCTGAGTGAGGAGCGCGATGAGCCGCCAGACATTGACGTGGATTTCGAGCATGAGCGCCGCGAGGAAGTCATCCAGTATATGTATGCCAAATACGGGCGTGCGCGGGCGGGGTTATGTGCGACCGTGATCCATTATCGCCCGCGCAGCGCCATCCGCGAGGTGGGCAAGGCGATGGGCCTGTCCGAAGATGTGACCACTAAGCTGGCCAGCACGGTCTGGGGCAGTTTCGAGGGGCAGATGGGGGATGCGCGGGTCAAGGATGCAGGCATGGACCTATCCGATCCTTACCTGCGCCGCGTGATCGCGATTGCGCGGCAGATGACGGGGATGCCGCGGCATTTGAGCCAGCATGTGGGCGGCTTTATCCTGACCGAACGGCCTTTGACAGAGATGGTCCCGATCGGAAATGGGGCCATGCCCGACCGCAGTTTCATCGAATGGGACAAGGACGACATTGACGCGTTGGGCATCTTTAAGGTCGATATTCTGGCGCTGGGGATGCTGACCTGCATCGCGAAGGTGTTTGATCTGCTCGGCGCGCATTACGGGGCGCGGCATGATCTGGCGAGCATTCCAAGCGATGATGCGGATACTTATGATATGCTGTGCGCTGGCGACAGCCTTGGGGTGTTTCAGGTTGAGAGCCGTGCGCAAATGGCCATGTTGCCCAAGTTGCGGCCGCGCCGCTTTTATGATCTGGTGATCGAGGTGGCGATTGTGCGGCCGGGTCCTATTCAGGGCGATATGGTGCACCCTTATCTGCGCCGCCGTCAGGGGATCGAAGGGGTGAGCTATCCCGCGCCGGGGCCCGAGTATCCGCAGGATGAGCTGTTGCGCATTCTAGGGCGGACCTTGGGCGTGCCGATCTTTCAGGAACAGGCGATGAAAATCGCGATTGATGCGGCGCGGTTTTCGCCCAAGGAGGCCAATGAACTGCGCAAGGCGATGGCCACGTTCCGGTCACGTGGAACGATCGAGTTGCTTCAGAAAAAGATGGTGGGCCGGATGACTGAACGCGGTTATGACCGCGACTTTGCCGAGAGATGCTTTAACCAGATCAAGGGCTTCGGGGATTACGGTTTTCCCGAAAGCCACGCGGCGAGCTTTGCCAAACTGGTCTATGTCTCAAGCTGGATGAAATGCCACTATCCGGCGGCATTCGCTTGCGGCTTGCTCAATAGCCAACCGATGGGGTTTTACGCCCCCGCCCAGATTGTGCGCGATGCGCGTGAACACGGCGTGGAAGTCCGAGATGTGGATGTGAACTATTCCGATTGGGATTGCACATTGGAACCCTGCGAAGGTGGCTTTACCCTGCGTCTGGGGTTGCGGCAGGTCGACGGGATGCAGCGGGAAGCCGCAGGACGGATCATGGCGGCGCGTGATGTGCCGTTCACAGATGTGGGGGACCTCAAAGCGCGTGCTCGGTTGGACCGAGGTGCTATCGGTAAACTGGCGGCGGCGGATGCGTTCCGCTCGTGTGGGATCGACCGGCGGCAGGCGCTGTGGCAGGCGCAGGGCTTGCGCGATGCGCCCGCGCTTGCCTTGTTCGAACACGCCGAGACAGCAGGCGAGGGGGCCGAGCCGCAGGTCGCATTGCCTGCCATGGCGCAGGCCGAACATGTGGTGGCGGATTATCAAACCCTGCGGCTCAGCCTCAAGGCGCACCCGATGTCGTTTTTCCGCGCCAGCCTGCGGCAGCAAGGGTTTGCCAGCTCTCACAATCTGATCCACATGCGCCACGGGCAGCGTGTTTCATTGGCGGGGTTGGTGTTGGTCCGTCAAAAACCGGGCAGCGCCAAGGGTGTGTGTTTTATCACGCTCGAGGATGAGGACGGCGTCGCTAATTTGGTGATCTGGCCCAAGATGTTTGAGCATTACCGCGCCTTGATTATGACCACGCGGCTGATGGTTGTGCATGGCCGTGTGCAGACGGACGGGCGGGTGATCCATGTGGTTGCTGACCGGCTTGAGGATCGCACAGAGCGGCTTGATACGCTGTCGGAAGATGCCGTGCCCGCGACGAATGTACAGGGCGGGCATCCGACGCCCTCTCATGTTGGTGGGGCGCGCAAACATCCACGCGATGTGCGCGTGATACCGAAATCGCGTGATTTCCACTGACCAAATGCTCGTCTAAGGTGGGGGGAGTTGCAAGGAAAGACCCCGTATGAACAACCCTGTCTATGATACGCTATTTGCGCCTCACGCCGGTAAAGAGACGCCATTTTTATATCTGCCGGATGGGGCCACGCTTACCCATAGGGATTTTATACGCCGCGCGGCACAGTTGGCGCATGCATTGCGCGGGTGTGATGTGCAAACGGGAGATCGCGTGGCGGTTCAGGTGGAAAAATCTACCGATATGTTGGCGCTTTATGCTGCCTGCGCGCAAGCGGGCGCAGTATTTTTGCCGCTCAATACGGCCTACACCGCTCGTGAGCTTGGCTATTTCGTGAGCGATAGCGGTGCCGCGCTTTTGGTTGGTGACCCTGCTCGTGCGGAAGAGCTGCAAGTCGTTGCAGATGAGGCGGGTGCGCGGTTTATGACGCTGCACAGTGGGGGCGGCTCGCTCAGCGATGCTGCTGATGGCCAGCCGGATCACTTTGAAACGACAGCGCGGGAAGTCGGGGATTTGGCCGCGCTTTTGTATACGTCTGGGACCACTGGGCGCTCCAAGGGGGCAATGTTAAGCCATGGGAACCTCATTTCGAATGCGGCGACGCTGACCGACCTGTGGCAGTTCACCGAGGCTGATGTGCTGCTGCATGCATTGCCGATCTTTCATACGCATGGGCTGTTTGTTGCGACAAATGTGATGCTGATGTCAGGGGGCGCGATGGTTTTCATGCCAAGGCTCGACATCGACCAATTGATCGACTGGATGCCACGCGCCACGGCGATGATGGGGGTGCCGACTTTTTACACCCGCCTGCTGGAGGATGCCCGCTTTGACCGCGCTTGTGCGGCGAACATGCGGTTGTTCATCTCGGGCTCGGCCCCCTTGCTGGCGCAAACGCATGTGGCGTTCGAGGAGCGTACCGGCCACCGTATCCTTGAACGCTATGGTATGACCGAAACGAATATGAACACCTCCAACCCCTATGAAGGCGAGCGGCGTGCAGGTACTGTCGGGCTGCCCCTGCCGGACGTAGAGCTGCGCATTGCAGATGCGGAGGGCACCGAGCTGCCACGCGGCGAGACCGGCGTCGTTGAAGTGCGCGGCCCCAATGTATTTTCCGGGTATTGGAATATGCCCGAGAAAACAGCGGAAGAATTGCGTGGGGACGGGTTCTTTATCACTGGCGATTTGGGCGTTCAGGATACCGCAGGCTACGTCACGATCGTGGGGCGGGGCAAAGATCTGATTATTTCTGGCGGCTACAACATTTACCCCAAAGAGCTTGAGCAGATCCTTGATGCGCAGCCCGATGTACTGGAGAGCGCGGTGATTGGTATCCCCCATGATGATCTGGGGGAGGTCCCGTTGGCGGTTTTGGTGCCGGAGGCGGGGCAGCAGATTGATCTGACTGTAATTGAGGCAGCAATGACCGAGGCGCTTGCTCGTTTTAAACAGCCGCGTGCGTATCGGCTTGTGGAAGCGCTGCCACGCAATACGATGGGGAAAGTGCAAAAAGTTGCTCTGAGGGAGGCGTTTAAACGTGGTTGATTTGGCAAAGAAAGCGTTTCTGACTGCGTTGTTTGATGAAGCGGTCGCGGCGGCGGATGCCCATGCGGCATTAGCCCAAAACCTGCCCGCGCAGCCCAAAGGGCGCACGGTTGTTGTCGGTGCAGGCAAAGGGGCTGCACAGCTTGCTGCCGCCTTTGAAGACCTGTGGGAGGGTCCGGTGGAGGGCGTGGTTGTCACACGCTACGGCTATAGCTGCCCCACGCGCAGCATCCGTGTGATGGAGGCCGCGCATCCGGTGCCGGACGCTGCTGGTTTGGCGGCAACACAGGCGCTTTTTGACGCTGTCGCCAATCTGGGGCCCGATGATTTGGTGGTGGCGCTGGTCTGTGGTGGCGGTTCTGCACTTTTGCCGTGTCCTCCTGCAGGGATGACATTGGAGGACGAGCAGGCATTGAACCAGGCATTGCTGGCGTCAGGGGCACCGATTGGTGTGATGAACGCGATCCGCAAGCACGCAAGCGGGATCAAGGGCGGTAGGCTTGCCGCGGCGGCTCATCCCGCGCGGGTGGTGAGCCTTGTTGTCTCTGATGTGCCGGGGGACGATCCGGCACAGGTGGCCTCTGGCCCGACGGTTCCCGATGCGGTGTCGTTGACGGATGCGCGCGCGATGATTTCTGCGCGCGGGATCGTCTTGCCAGAGGCTGTAATGGCCGCGCTTACTCCCGCGCCCATGCCGGATGACGCTGTGTTTGCGCGCAATGAAGTGCATGTGATTGCCTCTGCCCGTTTGTCGCTGGAGGCCGCTGCACAAAAAGCACAGGCGCTGGGCGTGCCTGCGGTGATTTTGTCAGACGCGATTGAGGGCGAGGCCGAAGTCATCGGCCAAATGCACGCTGCTATTGCACGCGAAGTGATCACACAGAAGCGCCCTTTTACAGCGCCGGTTGTGATCCTGTCCGGAGGGGAGACAACCGTCACCCTACGCCACAGCGATGGGCGCGGCGGGCGCAATACGGCCTTTTTGCTGGGTTTTGCTCAGGGCATCGACGGCACCAAAGGCATCACAGCGCTTGCGGCGGACACGGACGGAATCGACGGGTCCGAGGATAACGCAGGTGCCTTTGCTGACGGTGGTACGGCACAGGTTATGCGGGCCGCAGGTGTGAACCCTGCAGATGCGTTGCGCCGCAATGATGCATGGGGGGCATTCGACGCAGCAGACACGATTTTTTGCCCTGGCCCTACAGGTACGAATGTGAATGATTTCAGGGCCATCCTGATTGATGAGACTGATTGCTGAGCTGCGTAGGGCTAATGTCGGACTTGGTCGGAAAAACCTCATATCGGTTGGGTGGTTGCCTGTGCAGCTTTTCGCTAGGCAACCACCTTTAGAGGTATCCGTCCTATTTAAATCTCAACGACAACCTTGCCGATGGCTTTGCCGCTTGTCAGGCGATCATAGGCATCACCAACCTGATCAAGGTTGTATGCCGTGTCATCGAGTAGAGGCTTCAGTGCGCCGGCGTCGACAATCTTGGCGAGCTTTGTCAGGATCTCACCGTGCTTGGCGCGACCTTGCCCGCTGAGCATTGGCAACAGCATAAAGACGATGTGCAAGGACAGGCCTTTGAAATGTGCCGGTGACAGATCAATTTCCAAAAGCGATACAGTGGAGGCGATATTTGCATTGAGCGCCGCGGCCTCGAAAGAGTTGGTCATATTGCTACCGCCAACGGTATCAAAGATCAGATCAAAGCCCACGCCATCAGTATACTTTGCGACGTAGTCGGCAATCTTTTCCGAGGTATAGTTGATCGGAGTGGCACCATAGCCTTTGATGATCTCGATCTGTTGGTCTTCGGAAATGGTGGCATAAACGTTCGCACCAAAATACTTGGCCAGTTGCACGGCCAAATGGCCAACACCGCCTACGCCACCTTGAACGAGAGCCTTTTGGCCCTTTGTGATGCCGGCCCGTTCAAGCCCTTCAAGGGCGGTGATGCCAACCAATGGCATAGCCGCCGCTTCGCGCATCGAGATAGATTTAGGTTTGCGGGCGATCAGTTGGGCATCAGCCAACATAAATTCAGCCAGCGCACCTTGGAGATTGGCCAGACCACCTGCGCAGCCATAGACTTCGTCGCCGACGGCAAATTCGGTGACGCCTTCGCCGATCTCTTCGACGACGCCCGCGAAATCCATCCCCAACACAGCGGGGAGCGCAGGAGAGAAGGCAAGATCGGTGCCCATTGACCGGATCATTGTGTCAACGGTATTCACGCTGCTTGCTGCAATGCGCACGACCACGTGGCCTGCGGTCGCGGTAGGTTTGGGCAGTTCTGCAATTTCGAAGGTTGCGGTTTCGCCGTAGGATGTAAGGGTTGAAGCTTTCATGGGAAGTATCCTTGGATAAGTTTGAAGTAGGTTATGTGAGGGGGCGTGGTACGGTTGTGTCCTAGAACGGGGCAAAGCCGTCTTTGGGGGCCGTTGGAACAGTCCAGCGTTCTTTGGCGTCGATGGCATCGTAGGCTGCGCCAAACGAAGGCACCTGACCGTTTTCGCCGTAGAGCCATAGAACAAAGTTTGTCCTTTCACCTTGGGTGATAGGCATGGATTCATGTGGCACGCTGCCGTGGTGGATCAGCGCTTTTCCGGGTGCAAAACCCAACTCGGCGACCTGACGGGTTTCGCGGTCAAAGAACTTTACGCCCGATCCTGAGAACGCTTCGCCCGGAAGATTGAGGTTGATGTTCAACGTCACCGAAGATGCATCCGTGTGCGCCCGCAACGATCTGTCCGCATCCGCCTGCCACTGGATCGAAAAGCCGAAGGTTTGTGCGTCGTACCCGACAATATCGGGGAACAAGAGCCGCGATATGGGACGCATGTAGGCGTCCATCAAGTCACGGTAAAAATCCTGAAAATTCGGTGCGGCAAGATACCCCTCCGAGCGGCTGTCCAGCATTGCGCCACCACGGTTGAGCGAAATGCCATAGGGTGGGCGTAGCGGGATATTCGCGTCAGCAACGCTTTCAAGATAGTCACGCAGGACCGATAGGCGGGCGGGATCAAAAAATTGCGCTTCAAAGACACCGGGAAAGACTTCTGTCCAAAGGTTTCTGACAGCGCTCTCCTTGCTGGGGTCTTGCCAAGCCTGCGTGATGGCATCGCGCAATTGCGGGTCATAAAGGCTGCTGTCCAGAATGGGGGCTTGGCCGGTGCTGGCCTCCCATTGCGCCCATGCGTCCTGAAATAAGGGGGTGTTTTGGGCCCAGAATTTCTGAACCGCCGGGCTGCGTTGCAACATTTCGTCACGCGTAGGACGACTGATCGCGCGGGCGCGTTCGAGGGCGTTGGTTTGCATTGTCTGTGCTCCTGATGTGGCCGTGCGTGGCACCGGCCCGAATGAGAATGTTCGTCGTCGGTGATTAGCCAAGCGTGGCTGCGGCCTCGTCGAGACCTTGCATCACCTTTGCGCTGTGAGCGGCATCAAGTGCCGCCGCATTTGGCTGGGCGAATTGCTGGCTGTCGTTGTCAAAATATTTCCCGCTGGCCATAGCAAAACCCGCGCCCACAGCCGCTTCGCGCAAGATGTTCGCGCCGATGCTAAGATCGCTGCCCGCAACGCCAAAGCCCTCTTTGACCATCTTGGATGCCAACAAAGAGCCCGGGTTGACCGCGATGATTGCGGGGCCGTCGGGCAGCTCTTTCGCCATTTCACGCGACCAAATGGTGAGCGCCAGTTTGCTTTGCGCATAGGCGTCCATATCGCTCAGCGGGTTGCGCCCGTGCAGCGCATCCAGATCAACGGGCGATTGCGCCGCCGAGGACAGGTTCACAACGCGTCCGTCTTTCGCGATGATCGGCAAAAGGTCACGGGTCAGCACATAGGAGGCAATCGCGTTCACCATAAAGCGGAGGTCGTATCCGCCTTTGGTCACGGTGTTTTGGGTCTTTAGGATGCCTGCGTTGTTGATCACGACATCAACCTGATCGTGATCGGCGCGAATGGCGTTGGCCAATGCGTGAACATCAGCCATATTTGACAGATCCGCGATGTATTGCGCGACAGGGCCTTTGATTGTTTTCGCCGCCGCCTCCAACTTGGCTGCATTACGTCCGTGCAGCAGGACCTTGTGCCCTTCGGCAGCAAGGGTTTGCGCGGTCAAAAGGCCGATGCCGTCAGTGGAGCCTGTGATGAGAATTGTCTTGGTCATTGGGTAAACTTTCTATTGTGGTCCCAGCTTGGGGAGTTAGGCCGCGTAACGGACCAAAATGCGGCTCTCGATGCTGCGTCGAACGGTGTGAATGTCTGGATCTTCGATCATGCCCAAAGCACTATGGGCGAACGAAGGCAGGCCGCGATTGTCGAAGATGTTAAAGAAAGCCACATCATCGGGGGTCATTTTAGACATATAAAGCCAGTCATGCTGCGGGTTCGCGGCGATGCCCATAATCTGGCCCTTGCGGTCGGGATAAATTAGGTCGAGCAAAATTCAGTCCTGCATGGCGACACTGGTAGGGCGGATAAATCCCAGTGGCGCTGAATTGATGGGTGCGCCGACCGGCCGCCAGACGTTGACGAATGCATAGTGGCCTTTGGCCCAGTCAGCGGCCTTGTCTTCCCCAAGGATATCAATCAGCCGCTTTTCAGCCCCCTCAATGCTGTAGTCGCTATGCACATTGCGGGCCGGTGCGCGATCTGCGTTCGGGTCATCCACACGCAGCGTGTGGTCAAACACGATAACATCCTGCGCGCCGATTTCGGATCGAAGTAGCGTTGTCAGCTCAGCGTCATAAGTGTCCTGCCACGCGTTGCCTGTGAACGATGACACAACAGTGGGGAATGTTGTAAATCCGACAGAGGTTTTCTCGAACGAGACACCGGCTTTGACGTCGCGCACATCGCGAACCGGCACCTGTGTTGGTGCAAGCTCGGGTGAAATTAGATTGCCGACAACCCCGCCGGCATCAAGTTCGAATGACTGACGGTTAGGTTTATGCACATGGTAATTTACGGTCGCGATCTGGGCCATCGGAAGCTCCTGTGTCTGTTATGCAATCAGACTTATCACTTCCAAAATATATATAAATAACTCATATATGAATTCAGTATTCTGAAAAAGTATAAAATATGGACACGCAATCCCTCCGCCTTTTCGTTCTTGCCTGTGAGACACTGAACATCAGCGCCGCAGGCCGCGCGCTTGGCATGGCGCCTGCTGTGGCAAGCACGCGCATTGCAAAGCTGGAGCATCTCGTGGGCGCAGACCTGTTGCACCGTTCAACCCGCAAAGTGTCGCTGTCGTTAGAAGGCCGGGACTTTTTACCATATGCACGCGAAATGATCGCTCTGGAGGAGACCGCACTCGCAGCACTCGGGGCAGGGCGGCCAACGATCAGCGGCACATTGCGCTTTGCCGCGCCCAGCACCTTTGCGCAGCTCTATATCGCGCCGCTGTTGCCGATGTTTATGGATCAGTATCCGGACCTTCGTCTCGACCTGCATCTTTCCGACGCCGAGTTTGATCTCATCGAGGGGAGTTACGATCTGGCGCTGCGCAACGCGGTTCTGGCCGATAGCAATCTCACCGCGCGCAAGCTGGCTGATGATGCGCGCATCCTGTGCGCTTCCCCTGCCTATCTTGAGCGCTATGGCGTCCCCAACGCGCCCGATGATTTGGCCAAACACCGTCTGATAGCCTTTAAAGATATCGAACCAAGAACGCTCGTCTCACAAGACGGCGCACAGGCCCAATTCGATCCTAAACATGCAGCCCACTATCTGATCGTGAATGATGGTTTGACGCAAAAGCTCACCACTCTCGACGGCGGTGGTATTTCAATTAATTCCATCTGGGCGGTACAAAAAGAGCTCTCCAATGGCAGCCTGACGCGCATTTTGCCTGAGTTCGAGCTGGCTAGTAAACCGGCGCTTTGGCTGATCTATCCCAAAAGCAATGTCGTTTCTGCCAAAGTGCGTGTGTTCATGGATTTCTTGATCGAACATTTCGGGCGTCAGATTGTAGCACATCAAATATCCTGATCCGACGTCTTACGAGACCCATAGATTTTGCAGTTTGGACCGCACCCCTGTTTGCCGGAGGCTCCACCTCATGAATGGAGCGTCATGGGCAATCTTCCTGCAAAAGGGAAAACTGCGCTGCCGCCAAAGGGCTATCATGGTGTGCTTATCAAAGAAGGATTGGTGGAGCATAGCGGGATCGAACCGCTGACCTCCTGCATGCCATGCAGGCGCTCTCCCAGCTGAGCTAATGCCCCAAATCACGCAAGCGTGGTTGGTATCTCTTGTTAGAGACCTGAGTGTTGCACCTCGTCAGAGGTACTGCGCCGTGTACTAGGCACAAGCGGCAGCGGGATCAAGCGAAAAAAGCACAATCCCGCCACATCATATTACGAGTCGTCAGTCTCGGACGCGACATCCGCAATTTCTTCAAGCGGAACTGTATCTTCGTCGTCTTCATCGTCGTCCAGCAAGTCGTCGTCCAGATCTACATCGACGTCGTCGTCATCTACCAGATCATCATCGTCCGCCACGACTTCGGAAGCCTTGGCTTTTGCTGTTGCTGCATCTTCTGCATCAGCTGCGATCATGCGGGATTTCGACTGGTCAACTTCCACGATCTCGCCTGAGTAGGGGCTGATGATCGGGTTCTTGTTCAGGTCATAGAAACGCTTGCCCGTGGTGGGGCACAGGCGCTTGGTTCCCCATTCTTCGTTGGGCATGGTATTCCCCTTTGATACTTAAGTGTTGTGTCTAGATGATTCAGCGCAATTGCCATATGCAAAGGGTGCTGTCCAGTCTAAAGCCGTTTTGCCCCAGATCGCGAGGCTTCGAATGTCCGACCCTCACCTGCTTGGTGACCCTCCCATCCCCTTGCTGTTGCGGCGTTCCGCGCAGGCCAAACGGATTTCGCTGCGCATCAGCCAGTTGGACGGACGCGTGACGTTGACCATGCCGAAACGGCTGGCAGAGCGCGAAGCGCTGGATTTTGCGCGCAGCAAAGAGGCATGGATTCGCAAGCATCTGGAGGCGCGCGGGGAGGATGTAATGGTGGGTATCGGTGCCGAGGTTCCACTGGGCGGGAAAAACTACCGCGTGCAGGCCGGCACAGGGCGGCGGGTCGAGATCACGGCTGATGGCATTTTTGTGCCCGGTCCTGCGGCGCGGGTCGGTGCGCGCCTGTCTGCGCATCTCAAGGAAATCGCACGGGACAGGCTGGCAGGGGCCAGCGACGACTATGCCGCGCGGCTGGGGCGGTCTTATGCGCGGTTATCGCTGCGCGATACGCGTTCGCGTTGGGGGTCATGCACCTTTGATGGCGGGCTGATGTATTCGTGGCGGCTGGTGATGGCACCGCCAGAGGTTCTGGATTACGTCGCCGCTCATGAGGTGGCGCATCTGGCACAGATGAACCATTCGCCGGCCTTTTGGGCGGAAGTGACGCGCATCTACGGAGATTACACTGCGCCGCGCCGCTGGTTACGCACCCATGGAAGCACGCTGCACCGTTATAAATTCGGGTGATCCTGTCAGGAGGCATGGCGAGGGGCGATAGGGCTTGACCCGATCCTGTGATGTGATCACACAAAGGCATGTCCTTTACCCACCGCCCTGCTGATCCGTCTTTGCTGACCCATGACCGTGTCTACCGTCATTTGCGGTCACGCGTTATGCATGGGGATATTCCACCCGGGCACGCGCTGACATTGCGCGGCATCGGGAAGGAGTACGAGGTTTCGATGACCCCCGCGCGTGAAGCTGTGCGCCGTCTGGTGGCAGAAGGCGCGCTGAGCATGTCCAGCTCTGGCCGCATCGCGACACCCGAGCTGAGCAATGAGAGAATCGAGGAATTGGCGGCCTTGCGTGCGCTGATCGAAGTCGAGCTGGCCAGCCGTGCATTGCCGCGGGCGCATCTGGCGTTGATCGAGAGGCTGCAAAATATCAACGCAAAGGTGGCCGAGGCCGTCGCGCACCGCGACGCGGTCAGCTACATCCGCACCAATCTTGAATTTCACCGCACGCTTTACTTGCGTGCCCAAGCGCCAGCCATGCTTGCCATGGCTGAAACCGTCTGGCTGCAAATGGGGCCGACCATGCGGGCGCTATACGGCCGGTTGCGCCGGACGGAGCCGCCGCAGTTCCACCGTCTGATTATTGCGGCCCTGCGCGCGGGGGATGAGCCGGGGCTTCGGTTGGCGGTGCGTTCTGATGTGACGCAAGGGTTGCGGATGTTGGCCAGTTGACGCACGCGGGGCGGTTGTTCACAGTGGCAGCATGACACAGCGCCGTACCCTTTCTTTGTATTATTCCATCGGTCCCCTTTAAGGCGGTCGACTATTCCCATCTTTTTTGTCGCCCTGCCGCTTGGCCGCAGGAGGTTTGGGCGGGGGCGGTGAGGGATGGAGTGCCCGATATGATCCCGATCCAACCCATAACCGAAAGCGATCTGCCTGATGTGGTGGCGATGATCCATGCGCTGGCGGCGCATCACGGGGATGTGGCGACGGTCACGCCAGAGGACTTGCGTCGCGATGCGCTGGGGCCACATCCGTGGCTGCATGTGCTTGTGGCCAAAGGGAGTGGTTATTGCGCCTTGCACGGTCAGGCGCAGTTGCACTTCGGCGTGCGGGGCATGGAGGTGCATCATTTGTATGTGCATCCCGCTCAGCGCGGGGCCGATATCGGGCGGGCGTTGATGCACGCGGCGCAGGCATATGCGCAAGGGCTTGGCTGTCGCTATCTCACGGTGGGCACGCATGTGGACAACACGGCGGCGCAGGCAATGTACCGTGCCATTGGTTTTGACCGCCTGGACCGAGAGGGCCCGCGGTTTCGGGTGAAATGGTGAATAGGGTTAAGAGGCGCTTATTTTGCGGATGAAGGTCGCTTGGGCTTGGGTGTCGGGAATTGTAACACCGCGCTGTGCGCTGACATGGGTGATGGCCTGTTCTGCGCTGTATCCCAGATAACCTAGCACAGCGCAGGTCAACATGCCCGTGCGCCCGATGCTGGCGCGGCAATGTACTGCGACATGTGATCCTTCACGGATGTCGGCGGCGACGCGCTGTGCGAATACAGCAAAGGCTTTGCCCTGCGGGAGCTGCATATCCGGGATAGGGTGATTGAGGAATGTGATGCCAAGGGCCGCACAGGTTGCGGATTGGGCTTTGAGGCCGAGAGAGGCGGCCTCGGCGGGTTCAAGAAGAGAGATGACCGTATCTATGCCTGCGGCTTGAACTGTGGCTAAATCATCATGCAGCGCCTTGGGGCGCAGCATGATGGATAGGGACCCGGGCAGAGCGCGGGCAAGGGGGTAGAGCTGGCTCAGGCGGCCAGCCCCCGATCGCCCATGTCGAGGTATTTATCGCGCCGATCTTTGATCAGTGCTTTGGCGTCCTTGCCGTCCAGCGATTTGAGCATTTCGTCGATCGCAACAGCAACCGCGTCAATCGCTGCCTTGGGATCGCGGTGTGCGCCGCCTTTGGGTTCGGCGATGATGCGGTCGTTGATGCCCAGTTGTTTGAGGTCCTGCGCGGTCAGGCGCAGCGCTTCGGCGGCTTCGCGCATCTTCTCGGCATCCTTCCACAGGATCGACGCGCAACCTTCGGGCGAAATCACGGAGTAGACCGAATGTTCGAGCATGGCCACACGGTTGGCCGTGGCAAATGCCACCGCCCCGCCAGAGCCACCTTCGCCGATGATGACGCTGATCAATGGCACGCCGATCTCAAGGCATTTTTGCGTGGCGCGTGCGATGGCCTCGGATTGGCCGCGCTCTTCGGCCCCTTTGCCGGGATAGGCACCGGGGGTATCAACCAGCGTGATAACCGGCAGGCCAAAACGGTGGGCCATATCCATAAGGCGCACAGCTTTGCGATAGCCTTCTGGGCGGGCCATGCCGAAATTCCGCTCGATCCGCGAGGTAGTGTCGTTGCCTTTCTCATGGCCAATCACCATCACTGGACGGTCGTTGAAGCGCGCAAGCCCGCCCATAACGGCCTGATCGTCGGCAAAGTTACGGTCGCCGGCAAGTGGCGTATATTCGGTGAACAGCGCCTCGATATAGTCTTTGCAATGGGGGCGGTCGGGGTGACGGGCCACCTGACATTTGCGCCAGGGGGTGAGGTTTTTGTAAAGATCCTCAAGCATTTTGGCCGCTTTCGCGTCCAGGGCTGTGGCTTCTTGTGTGACGTCTGTTTCAGGGTCACGCCGCGCCATTGCGCGCAATTCCTCGGCCTTGCCTTCAATCTCGGCAAGGGGTTTTTCGAAATCCATATACTGGGTCATGCTACGCTCCGCACTGGTATTTGCCCCTTATATGGCGTGCCTGCGCGGGTGATGCAATGTCACTCAGAACCCAAGCACAGGGTAGAGGGACAGAACAAGCAGGGCGGCCATGGTCCAATTGTAAATTGCAAGCCGTCGTGGATTGGTCAGGAGGCGCTGCAACTGCTGCCCCGCAAGTGTCCAGATCGAGACAGAGGGCAGGTTTATAACGCCGAAGATCAGCGCCGCAACACCCAGCCACAGCAGCGAGGCGTCGCCGACGTAGACAGTGACCGAGGTGAGGGCCATGGCCCATGCTTTCGGGTTGACCCATTGAAAGCCTGCAGCTTGCAAAAAGCTCATGGGGGTCCCTGCGTCCATGTCTTTGGTGAGGGGGGCTGCATGTGCGATTTTCCATGCCAGCCAGAGCATATAAACGATGCTGGCCAGTTTCAGTGCGTCATAGATTGCCGGAAATCGGTCAAAGAGCTGGGTTAGGCCGCTGCCCACAGCGAACATCATCACAATAAAGCCGATGGATATGCCGGCCATATGAGGCACGCTGCGCCAGAAGCCAAAGTTTGCCCCCGAAGCCATCAGCATCAGGTTGTTCGGCCCGGGCGTAGCCGAACTGACAAAGGCGAAAAGCGCAAGCGCTGTCAGGGTTTCAAAGCTCATAATGCTTTGTGGGGCAAAGATAAGAGAAAGAAAACCGCAGGTTTTGATTGGCTCGGCTGCCTTGAAACAAACTGTTTCCATTGGCGCGCCTTGCATTGCTGATTGGTGCGTGGACAGAATGCGGCAGAAATTTGTTCAAAAGGTGGCGCTATATGGCTTTGATGAATTATATTCTGGTCGGGGTGCTTGGGACTATTTTGGCGGTTGCGCTTTATGCTGCCAAATCTGACTTTTCGCGCAGCGGTGCGAATGATCCGCTGGATGTCATAAGCCACGTTTGAGGCACCAGCCGTTTGAAACGGCGCGTCGCGAGTGACACGCCGTCTTTATCGGGCTTATGAGGCTGCAATCATTTCGGATTGGCGGACGATGACTTCGGCCTGTTTGATTGAGGCGATATCGACCAAGCGCCCTTTATAGACTGTTGCACCTTCGCCATTTGCCTTGGCCTGTTCCATCGCGGCAAGAATTTCGCGGGCTTCGGCAACGGCAGCCTCGGAGGGGGTAAAGACTTCGTTGCTGATGGCGATCTGCTTGGGGTGGATCGCCCATTTGCCCACCATGCCCAACGTAGCCGAACGGCGCGCTTGTGCCCGGCATCCTTCATCATCCGAGAAATCGCCAAACGGGCCATCCACGGGCAGGATGCCATGGGTCCGGCAGGCCGCGACAATCGCGGTTTGCGCCCAGTGCCATGGGTCGGACCAGTATTTGGTGCCTTCCCGCAGCATATAGTAGTCTTCCTGTGTGCCGCCGATGCCTGTCGTCTGCATCCCCATAGAGGCCGCGAAATCCGCGGCACCAAGGCTCATCGCTTCAAGGCGCGGTGAGGCGGCGGCAATCTCTTCCACATGGGCGATGCCTGCCGCGCTTTCGATGATCACCTCAAGGGCGATGCGTTTGGTGCGGCCTTTGGCGGCTTCAATCGCGCTGACGAGCGCATCAACGGCATAAACATCCGCCGCGCAGCCGACTTTGGGAATCATGATCATGTCCAACCGCTCGGAGGTCTGTTCAAGCAGGTCGACCACATCGCGGTACCAATAGGGCGTATCGAGGCTGTTGATCCGAACAGACACAGTCTTGGTCCCCCAGTCGAGGGTGTTGATCGCCTCGATTATGTTGGCGCGGGCCAAGTCCTTGTCGCTGGGGGCCACGCTGTCTTCTAGGTCAAGATTCACTACATCCGCCGCCGAACTGGCCATTTTTGGGAATAGTTTGGTGTTTGAGCCGGGGCCAAATAATTGGCAGCGGTTCGGGCGGGCAGGCGGCGTTGGCTGTAGGCGAAAGCTCATGTGGGGAATTCCTTTGGGACATAAAGTGTCAAAAGTTGTCTATTTTTGGTTATAAAATTACTCATTGGGTCGCAAGGGTATTTTGCACACGCATATTCGAAGCGTTGCAAGAATTTCCTGCATATTTGATAAATATCCGAAGAATTTTGTTCAGTTATGCAGGAGGTGCGCGCAGACGCGATTGAATTGCAGGTGAAATATCGCAATCTGTGAAAAACACACCTCACGGAGATTCGCGACATGATCCAGACCCCTTATTTGCTGTTCTTGGGCGATGCCCCCGATCAATTGTCGGCCAAGGTCGCGCAAGGGATCAAGGACTGGCGTCCCGATAACGCTGTAGGGCAGCTTCGGATGGACGGCTGTAAGGCCGATGTCGGGTTGACGGATATGACGCTGGCGGGTGCTAAGGCCGCGGGTGCGAAAACGCTGGTGATCGGCGTTGCCAACCGTGGTGGCGTTATTTCGCAGGCGTGGAAAGAAGTGCTCATTTCGGCGCTTGCTATGGGCTATGATCTGGCGTCGGGCCTGCATAACCTGCTGAGCGAAGAGGCCGATCTGGTCGCCGCTGCACAAGAACACGGGCGCACCCTGCACGATGTGCGTATCCCTACCGTCGAGTATCCGATCGCAAGCGGTGTGAAGCGCAAAGGCAAGCGGGTGCTGGCCGTGGGCACAGACTGTTCAGTTGGTAAAATGTACACTGCGCTGGCGCTGGATACAGCAATGCGCGCACGGGGCATGAAAAGCACGTTCCGCGCGACAGGCCAGACGGGCATTTTGATCACCGGCGATGGCGTGCCGTTGGATGCGGTGGTTGCGGATTTTATGGCCGGTTCGGTTGAGTGGCTGACGCCTGACAATGACCCTGACCATTGGGATGTGATCGAGGGGCAGGGCAGCCTGTACCACGTGAGCTATTCCGGTGTGACGATGGCGCTGATCCATGGCGGCCAGCCGGATGCACTGATCATCTGCCACGAGCCGACGCGCGACCACATGCGCGGTTTGCCGGGTTACAAAGTTCCCCCCATGTCAGCAATCCGCGATATGGCGCTGACGCTGGCGCAGGTCGCGAATCCTGATTGTGTGGTGGCTGGCATTGCGGTCAACACCCAGCATTTGTCCGAAGAGGAAGCGGTTGCCTATCTGGCAAAGGTTGAGGCCGAGATGGGCCTGCCAGCGGTTGACCCGTTCCGCCATGGTGCGGAGCGTTTGGCCGAGGCGCTCGCCGCAATTTGATCTGGTGCGCAGGCACGCTCTGCGCAATGTTGGATAGATAAATAGCAAGGCGCAGGCGCATTTGGCCTGTGCTTGAAAGGGACCTATGCAGATTGAAGTGACGGCGGATGTATTCCGTCTGGCGCAGGTATTCACGATTTCTCGCGGATCACGCACAGAGGCAAAAGTGCTTACTGTGCGGATCACCGAAGGTGGTGTGACGGGCTGGGGGGAATGTGTGCCCTATGCCCGCTATGATGAGACGCTAGAGAGCGTGACTGCTGAAATCGAGGGGCTGCCTGCCACGCTTACACGGGCGGCCCTATATGATCTTTTGCCCGCCGGTGCCGCGCGCAACGCAGTTGATTGCGCGCTTTGGGATCTGGAGGCGAAACAATCTGGCACGCCTGCGTGGCAGTTGGCGGGGCTTGCGCCGCTAAAGCCGGAAGTCACGGCCTACACGCTGTCGCTCGATACGCCGGAAAAGATGCAGGCGCAGGCGGCAGAGCATGCATTTCGCCCGCTGCTCAAGATCAAGCTGGGCACGCCCGACGATATGCCGCGTCTAGAGGCTGTGCGCGCGGGTGCGCCGAAAAGTACCATCATCGTGGACGCGAATGAGGGTTGGTCGGCTGAGGTCTATGCCGATCTGGCCCCCCATCTGGTGCGCCTTGGTGTGGCGCTGGTTGAGCAACCTTTGCCCGCCGGGGACGATGACGCGCTGATCGGTATGAAGCGCCCTGTGCCGGTTTGCGCGGATGAGAGCTGCCATGACCGCGCCAGCCTTGCGGGTCTTAAGGGCAAATATGATGTTGTGAACATCAAGCTGGACAAAACAGGTGGGCTGACCGAGGCGCTGGCGCTACGCGCTGAGGCCTTGGCGCAGGGCTATGACGTGATGGTGGGCTGCATGGTCGGCTCGTCACTGGCGATGGCACCGGCGGTTCTGGTGGCGCAGGGGGCAAAGGTCGTAGACCTTGACGGGCCTCTCTTGTTGGCCGAAGACCGTGAGGCAGCTTTGACATTTGACAGCGCCGGGGTGCATCCGCCCATGCGCGCGCTTTGGGGATAATACGACGATGCGGACAGTATACGTGAACGGGCAGTATATGCCGGAGAACGAAGCCACGATTTCGATCTTTGATCGCGGGTTTCTGATGGCGGACGGGGTGTATGAAGTTACCTCGGTTCTGGATGGCAAGTTGATCGATTTTGACGGTCACGCTGTTCGGCTTGAACGCTCGCTGGGTGAGCTGGATATGCGTAACCCGATCAGCAAGGAAGACCTGTTGGAGGTCCACCGCGAGTTGGTGCGCGCAAACGGAATCGACGAGGGTTTGATCTATCTCCAGATTACGCGCGGTTCGGACGGCGATCGTGATTTTGCCTTCCCTGATCCCGAAACCACTATGCCCACGATTGTTTTGTTTACCCAGAACAAGCCGGGTCTTGCTGACAACCCCGCCGCCAAAAAAGGCGCAAAGATTATCAGCATTGATGACATCCGCTGGGGCCGTCGTGACATTAAAACCGTGCAGCTTCTTTATCCATCAATGGGTAAGATGATGGCCAAAAAGGCAGGTTGTGATGATGCATGGATGATCGAGGACGGCATGGTAACCGAAGGTACCTCGAACAACGCCTATATCGTCAAAGGCAACAAGATCATCACACGCCATCTGGGCACGGAAATCCTGCATGGCATCACCCGTGCGGCGGTTTTGCGGTTTGCCCGTGAGGCGCAGATGGAAGTCGAGGAGCGCTCCTTTACCATTGATGAAGCGCAAAAGGCGGATGAAGCCTTTACGACATCGGCCAGCGCATTTGTCATGCCAGTGGTCGAGATCGACGGTGTAAGCCTTGGTGAAGGTGTGCCGGGCAAGGTGGCGTTGCGGTTGCGCGAAATCTACCTCGAAGAGATGCGCAAGGCGGCTGTCTAACAGTTGGTTCTTGATTGCCCCCTTCGCACATCAAGTGCGGAAGGGGGCGATTGTTATCAGACAACGCCTGCCTGAATAAGGTCTTCGGCGTCGATCACAAAGGTTTCGATGTTGGCAGCGTCCGCAAGGGTCAGCCCGTTCAGCGTAGCCAATTCATCTCCGCGCCACAGTGCGCGCAGTACATTTTCATCTTCGTCAAACTCGAACTGGATCTCCTCGGAGGATTGATCCGCTTCGGCCACAAAGGCAACCAACGTGTCTTCGTCAGTGTTGAAGTCGGTGATCACTACCGCGTCTGTATCGACGTTTGCAGGATCAAGCACACCGAATACGTCTTCACCTTCGCCCCCTGTCAGCACATCGGCGTTGTCGGCGAGGAATGCATCATCGCCCGCGCCGCCAACAACAGTGTCGGAAGGGTCAAGATTGCCGTCAGTGCCGAAGGTCGCGATGATATCGTTACCGCCGTCGCCGAAGATTGTATTGCTGCCATTGAAATCGATGATTTCATCATCACCCGCACCGCCGCGGATAAAGTCGTCTCCGATGTCGGCTGTCTCGTCAAATTCGGGTGTGTAGGAATCATCGCCGTCGCCTAGAAAGACGCGATCGTCGCCTGCGTTACCCGAGGCTAGGTCGTCCCCGTCGCCGGCAAAGATCGTGTCATCCCCTGTGCCGCCTTCGATGGTGTCCTGACCGCCAAATCCCTGAATAAAGTCACTGCCCGCACCACCATCAATGAAGGTACTTGTATCCGTGTCAGCAATACGGTCGTTGGCGCCAGTGCCCTCAAAGCTGTCGTCTGCGAGAGTAAGCTCTGTTTCGATGCTTTCGCCGGTGGCTTGATCATCTTCATCCACAACGGCAGTGTTGTTTTCGTTATCGTCATCGTTGTCGTCGGAATCGACGATCAGAGCGATCCCTAGCAAAGCGGGAATGAGTAGTAGCCCAAGCATAAGTTTCCTATGTTTTTGTCTTTAAATGTAAATATTTGAACGGTTTTAGTGCGGAATTGTGGCGCAACTGGGGCGGGAATTGGTTTATGTGACGCGTACAGAGTGCTGTCTTAATGGACAAGGCTGTATGGGGTGGCGCGGCAGGGCATTACCCTTTGGTGACGTTTTCTTCAAAGGCGGTTTTGAAGGCTTCTTGCTGTGCGCCGCTGGCATCGGTCTGATAGTTGGCTTTCCATTCGTCCATGGTCATGCCGTAAAACAGCTCGCGCGCTTCCATCTTGCCGATCTCGATCCCCCGTTCGGCGGCGGCTTCTTGATACCAGCGCGACAGGCAGTTGCGGCAAAAACCGGCAAGGTTCATCATGTCGATGTTTTGCACATCCGTGCGGTCCTGCATCAGATGCTGCTGCAAACGGCGGAACGCGGCGGCTTGCAATTCGATCTCTTGTTGGCTGGGTTGGGTCATGACGGCTCCTGTTGGTTATTTAATAAATGAGGGCGCGGGACGGGGTGGTCAAGTTATATGGTTTGAGCTGTCATGATATTGAAACTGTTTTTGGCTTCAAGTTAGGGCAAACAAGCAGTAGACAGGGGATGTGACCGCTAACATTCCGTGGCGGGCTTTGATGATTTTAGGAAACGGAAGCAAGGGAACATCCATATGAGACGTCAGCGCAATGTGAAAATCGTGGCCACGCTTGGACCTGCTTCGGACACCAAAGAGATGCTAACGGCGCTGCATGTCGCCGGTGCAGATGTATTCCGTCTGAACATGAGCCATGGCTCCCATGAAGAAATTCGCGCCCGCCATGCGATGATCCGTGCCGCCGAAGAGGAAACAGGTTCGACCATTGGTATTCTTGCCGATTTGCAAGGGCCCAAGCTGCGCGTTGGCGCATTCGCAAACGATAGCGAAGAGCTGGTGCCCGGTGCGAACTTCCGTCTTGATCTGGATGAGGCGCTGGGGGATGCGAGCCGCGTTTGTCTGCCTCACCCCGAAATTTTCGAGGTCTTGGAAGAAGGCGCGTCGCTGCTGGTGAACGATGGTAAGATCCGGCTGAAAGTGAAAAGCTTTGGCAAGGATTACGCCGATTGCGAAGTGGTCATTGGCGGCACGATTTCTAACCGCAAGGGCGTGAACGTTCCTGATGTGATCCTTCCGCTTGCCGCGCTCAGCGATAAAGACCGTGCCGATTTGGAATTCGTTTGTGAGCTGGGTGTGGACTGGCTCGCGCTGAGCTTTGTGCAGCGCCCCGAGGATGTCGAGGAAGCGCGCGTGCTGGCAAAAGGCCGTGCATCGCTGTTGTCAAAAATCGAAAAGCCGTCCGCGGTCGAACGTTTTGATGATATCCTGAAGGTGAGCGACGGCATCATGGTGGCGCGCGGCGACCTTGGGGTTGAGCTGCCTGTGTCTGCTGTGCCGCCGATCCAGAAGCGTCTGGTGCGCAAATGCCGCGCAGTGGGCAAGCCGGTGATCGTCGCAACCCAAATGCTTGAAAGCATGATCGAAAGCCCGATGCCAACCCGTGCCGAAGTGTCGGACGTGGCGACGGCGATTTATGAGGGTGCGGATGCGGTCATGTTGTCTGCGGAATCGGCTGCGGGCAGCTATCCCATCGAGGCGGTGACAACCATGGATAACGTCGCCATCGAGGTGGAAGGTGATCCGACCTATACACAAATCATCGAAGCCAGCCGTACGCAGGCCCACTCGGGGATTGCTGATGCGATGGTCGCTGCGGCGCGCGAAATCGCCGAAACCACCGACGTGAAGGCGATCTGCTGCTTTACGCATTCCGGCACTACTGCACTTCTCACTGCGCGGGAACGGCCTCGTGTGCCGATCATCGCGCTGACCCCGCTAAAAGGAACGGCGCGCCGTCTTGCGTTGAGCTGGGGGTGTAACTGCGTCATCACCGAAGAGCTGGACCGTTTCAAGCTGGCGGTGATCAGCGCGGCACGTGCCGCCCGTGATGAAGGCTTTGCCACCGAGAAAGATTTTGTCGTGGTGACGGCCGGCGTACCGTTCAACGTACCGGGGAGTACCAATATTTTGCGCGTAGCCCCTTGCGATGAACGTTTGATTGTTTCCTCCGATCCAGAGTAGTATTTGAAAAAATACAACTTTGGAGGGTCGCTATGGATGCCGATCTTGCGCTTGTAATTGGTATTATTCTCGCCGGGTTTTCGGTTCCGTCTATTCTATCTGCCTTGTCGGATAAACGCGCCCCGCGCGCCTCTGCGATCACAATACTGATCGCAGGGGGGCTGATCTTGTTTGCGGTACAGGGCAAGCCGGGTGGCTACACCTTCGAGCAGATGCCGGATGTGTTTGTGAACGTCATTGCGCGTTATATGCCATAGTGCCCGACAGCGCTTTATATCTGCTCTTGCGTTATGGCGCGCTGCATCCTATAGCCCAGTTTCATTCCTGCGTGGCCGGCCTCGAGTGGCATGCCGAGTCGCGCACAAACTGTAGACTATAGGAGACAGAAATGCCCAAGATGAAGACGAAATCGAGCGCCAAAAAGCGCTTCAAGGTTTCGGCGACTGGTAAAGTGATCAGCGCCCAGGCCGGGAAACAGCACGGTATGATCAAGCGGACGAAGAAATTCATCCGTAACGCACGTGGCACGACAACTTTGTCCGCGCCAGACGCCAAGATCATCAAGGGCTTCATGCCCTACGACCGCTAAGGAGAGCTGATATGTCCCGTACAAAAGGTGGTACAGTCACCCACGCCCGTCACCGTAAGGTCGTCAAAGCAGCCAAAGGTTATTATGGCCGCCGCAAGAATACCTTTAAGGTCGCACGCCAGGCCGTCGATAAGGCCAACCAATACGCAACCCGCGACCGCAAGAATCGCAAGCGCAACTTCCGCGCATTGTGGATCCAGCGGATCAACGCGGCCGTGCGTGCACATGATGCGGAGCTGACATATTCGCGCTTCATCAATGGCCTGAACCTTGCCGGTATCGAAGTAGACCGCAAAGTTCTGGCTGATCTGGCCGTGAACGAGCCCGAAAGCTTTGCTGCGATTGTAAAGCAGGCGCAGGCATCTTTGGCGGCCTAAGCCCCGATAAGATGTAGTGATTTGAAAGCCGCTCCCGACCGAGGGCGGCTTTTTCTATGGGCTGAGGTAATGTGCTAATAAATCGTTAATGCCTCAATTAGCCTTAGATTGCACACATTCTGGCCCTGCATCTCGCGTTAACCTGCATCCGGTTAGAATGGGATGCCCCGATGGCACGTATCAGTGAACTGCATTATTCAAACGCGCTCGCCAACAGCTCTGGCGTGGCGGAGTTTTTGGAAGTTGCCCTTGGGCCAAACGATGACCCTGCGAATTTTACCGTATCCTTCTACGAGGCAAATGGTACGCTGGGGTTAGAGGTCACATTGGATGATCCGCGCGTTACGGTGAATGTTGACCCCGACAATGGCGAAGTCATCTATACCCTTTCCGCCGATAATCTTCCACTCCTGTTGACCGATCCAGACGGTAGTGGTTCGGGGAACTTCGAGGCTTATGCCCTGACCCAAACAGGGCCAGACGCGCCCGAGGTCATAGATTTTTATGACATCGGCGGAGGGACGCAAAATATTACCGCCCTGTCAGGGGCCGCCGCAGGTGCCGTGTCAGAGAACCTGCAACCGCCGGCAAGTGCCAATAGCACCACAACCTCTATCCA
This sequence comes from Sulfitobacter sp., assembly GCF_039977885.1. Classification (GTDB taxonomy): domain Bacteria; phylum Pseudomonadota; class Alphaproteobacteria; order Rhodobacterales; family Rhodobacteraceae; genus Sulfitobacter. Next base: position 124,741 of record NZ_JBDWCI010000020.1, on the reverse strand, counting down.
ATTCAATCAACCAAACCCCGAGACAGCAGTTTTTGAATCGATTTCCGAAGGGGATACAGGCGTGGCCTGCTTTACGGCTGGCACAATGGTCGAGACGCCCGATGGCCCCCGTTTGATCGAAACGCTTGCCGAAGGTGATCTGGTCACGACCCTGGACCAGGGGCCGCAACGTATTCGTTGGATCGGGGTGCGCAGGGTTTCGGGCCACGGTGTGCACGCCCCGGTTTGCATCCGCAAAGGCACATTAGGCGCGCAAGCAGACGTTCTTGTGTCGCCGCGGCACCGCATACTGCTGGGCGGTTGGCGTGCCGAGCTGCTGTTCGGTGCGGATGAGGTGCTGATCGCGGCCAAAGATTTGATCAACGATGACACCATAAGGCCCGCGCCTTGTGCTTGGGTGACATATGTTCATCTGCTGTTTGACGATCATCAGATCGTCCAGACCCAAGGAGTCCTCAGCGAAAGCTTTCTCCCGGGGGATTATATCCTTGATGCGAGCGCGGCACTTGTGCGCGATGAGTTGCAAAGCCTGTTTCCCGAGCTGGCGAGGGGGGCGGGGGGCTATGGCCGGTCCGCACGACGCATTTGTACAGGCCAAGAGGCGGCAATGATGGGGGCAAGCGCGCAGGTCTAAGCGGCGTGCGCCAATCACAAATTGATGCTGGGTTGCTTTTGGCAGCGGTTCTGCTAGCACACGTTCATATTCTAAAGGGCGTGTGTGACATGGATGATCTTAAACAAAAATACCTCAGCCAGATTGCAAACGCTGGCGACGAAGCTGCGCTGGAAGATATCCGCCTCGCGGCCGTTGGCAAAAAGGGCGAAGTGGCGCTGGAAATGCGCAAGCTGGGCAAAATGACACCGGAAGAGCGTCAGGCCGTCGGCCCCGCGCTGAACGCGCTCAAAGATGAAATTAATTCGGCTTTGGCCGCGAAAAAGGCGGCGCTGGGCGATGCCGCGCTGGATGAACGCCTGCGCAGTGAGTGGCTGGATGTGACGTTGCCTTCCCGCGTGCGGCCTGCTGGTACGCTGCACCCCGTGTCCCAAGTCACCGAGGAACTGACAGCTATCTTTGCTGATATGGGCTTTCGTGTTGCGGAAGGTCCGCGCATTGATACCGATTGGTATAACTTTGACGCGCTTAACATCCCCGGCCACCACCCTGCGCGCGCCGAGATGGACACATTCTATATGGCCCGCGCGGAAGGTGACGAGCGCCCGCCGCACGTGCTGCGCACGCACACCAGCCCCGTGCAAATCCGCACGATGGAGGCCGAGGGCGCGCCGCTGCGCATCATCTGCCCCGGCGGTGTTTACCGCGCCGATTACGACCAGACCCACACGCCGATGTTCCATCAGGTTGAAGGCCTTGCCATCGACAAGGACATCTCGATGGCGAATCTCAAATGGGTGCTTGAGGAATTCTTCTCGGCGTTCTTCGAGATCGACGGCATCAAAACCCGTTTCCGCGCGTCCCACTTCCCCTTCACCGAGCCATCGGCCGAGGTGGATATTCAATGCTCATGGGTCGACGGCCAATTGCGCATCGGTGAGGGTGACGGCTGGATGGAAGTCCTTGGCTCTGGCATGGTGCACCCCAAAGTACTGGCCGCAGGCGGGATCGACCCTGACATTTGGCAGGGCTTTGCCTTTGGCATGGGCATCGACCGGATTGCGATGTTGAAATACGGCATCCCCGATTTGCGCGCCTTCTTTGACAGCGACCTGCGCTGGCTGCGGCATTATGGCTTTGCCAGCTTGGATCAGCCGAACCTGCATGGTGGTCTGAGCAGGTGATCGCCGAACTCTCCGAGGACCTTTTTGGATTAGGGCTGGTACTGGGGGTCTGGTGGATTTTCTTAGGCGGTCGAAAAGAGATACGGACTGCAAGATCAGATCGCTTTTTTTGTTGAAAACGCGGCTCTCAGCGTATGCGCGGATGAAGCAGCCATGTGCGCAACTTCACTACCCAAGAGTGACGAACTTAAATTTTGTTCCTTCTGGAATGATACTTTTACCGGAAGAACATGACATCCTGCTTGGGATTTTGAAGAAATCGGAGGCCAAAAATGCTGTCGTGCTGGTAATTGCAATATTTGCTCTGCCGTTTCTCATTGGTGTTCTGTTACCACTGACAGGGCATAGTGTTGGGGGGCGAGCAGTTCTCTTTTTTGCAATGGGTTTCCTTGCTTCAACTCTGTTTGGAGGATTTTTGGGCGCAAATCACTTAGGACAACATCACTATAGAACAGTTATTTCTTCAAAAAACGCATCTTCAATTAGAGGGCGTGAATTGCAGGTAGCGTTGATTGAAGATGCTCTGAAGAAAGAAGCCAGACTGCGCATCTCCAATAATATTTTTAATATAACAGCATGCGTCGTGGTCTTGAATTTTGCGTTTTTAGTATAACCAAAATTAGAGCTGATGGATTTAGGGTTTCATTTTCCTTTTTGAGATGCACTTCAGCTTTACCGCCGAGCAAGTTGAAATCTAAGCAATGAAGCGCTACCAAAACGCCCAATAGCCCGTAAGGCCACCGGCTATGAAATTCATACTCTTCTAGCTCAAAGAGCGCCGCGACACCACGGCTTTGGCCGATGAGATCACTTAGGCCCTGACCAGTATGGGCTCAGAATAATCTAGCCCAATTCAATGTAATGTGAGGTGACACTCCTGCGGGAGAAGCTATCGTCGCTTTCATGAAAAAACTTATCACGCTCTTCTTCGCCCTTCTCCTTCTCCCTGCCATGGGCCCGTGGAAATCCGACTGCGGGAATGAGGTCGCTTGCGACCTTGGTGACCGCTCTTATCATTTTCGTGCGCCTGATGATTGGGATGGCAAAACGCCGCTTCCTGTCTTGCTGCATTTCCACGGCTGGGGCCGGCAGGGGGATTTGATCGTCAAACATGAACGCATCGCTGGCCATACGCGCAGCCGTGGTGTGCTGTTGCTGGCCCCTAACGGGGTGAACCGGACCTGGGATTTTTGGGCCGAGGGCAGCAAGGACGTCAGCTTTGCCGCTGCGGTGATCGAAGACGCGGCGAAACATTTCCCGATTGACCGCGACCGTATCTATATCTCGGGCTATTCATTTGGTGGTGCGATGGCGTGGCGTTATGTCTGTGACAACGGGGAAGGTGTCGCGGCGCTGCTCGCTGTGGGGGGTAGTTTGCCGCAAGACACCGAATGCGCCACCGCGCCGCGCGAGGCGCGCCATGTGCATGGGTTGAAGGATAACGTGATGGATTTCCCAATGGGACCGGGGGGCGATACGACCTACCCTGTGGCCCTGTGGCGGGAAAAATATGACTGCGGCGCGCCGACAGGGACCTCGACATACAATATCACGGGCAAACGCGACTTTAACCGCACCGAATGGGACTGTGACGGGGGCAGGGTTGTTCTGGACCTGCATGATGCGGGTCATTTCATTCCGCGCGGCTGGTTGGGTTGGCAGATTGACCAGCTTGAGGGGCGCGCACCGCGTTATCCGTGAAACGCGTTGAAAAGGGCGGCAATTGGCGTTACCCAAACGCCAAACGCCGCCCAAAGGACGCCCGCGATGAAATTCACACTTTCCTGGCTCAAAGAGCACCTCGACACGACCGCCTCACTGGATGAGATCACCTATGCCCTGACCGATCTTGGTCTTGAAGTTGAGGGGGTCGAGGACCGTGGCGCGCGCCTGCGTGATTTCACGCTTGGTTTTGTGAAATCCGCCGAAAAGCATCCTGATGCGGACCGTTTGCGGGTCTGTCAGGTTGAGACGGATGAGGGGCTGCAACAGATCATCTGCGGCGCGCCCAATGCGCGTGAAGGGATCACCGTGGTTGTGGCCAAGCCGGGCGTTTACGTGCCGGGTATTGATACTACAATTGGTGTCGGCAAAATCCGCGGCATCGAGAGCTTTGGCATGATGGCGTCCGAGCGTGAGCTGGAGCTGTCCGAGGAACACGACGGTATTATCGAACTGCCCTCCGGCGAGGTCGGCGAAAGCTTTACCGATTGGTTGGCCCAGAACGATCCTTCCAAGGTTGATCCCGTCATCGAGATCGCGATTACGCCGAACCGGCCTGACGCCCTTGGTGTGCGCGGGATCGCACGCGATCTGGCCGCGCGCGGTTTGGGTAAGCTGAAAGCGCGCGATGTCGGCGGTGTAGAGGGCACGTTTGATTGCCCTGTGAGTGTGACCATTGATGACGACACGCTTGAACAATGTCCCGTTTTCTATGGGCGCGTTATTCGCGGTGTGAAAAACGGCCCAAGCCCCGCATGGTTGCAAGACAAGCTGCGCGCGATCGGCCTGCGCCCGATCAGCTTCCTTGTTGATGTGACCAACTTCTTCACTTTTGATCGCAACCGCCCGCTGCACGTCTTTGACGCGGATAAGATCGCAGGCAATGCCCTGCGTGTGCATCGGGCAACCGGGGGTGAGACCTTTGCCGCTCTGGACGAAAAAGAATACAACCTGCTCGCGGGGATGACCGTAATTTCCGACGCCAATGGCGTCGAAAGCCTTGGCGGTGTCATGGGCGGTGCTGCGTCAGGGGTGAGCGAGGAGACAGTAAATGTCTTCGTCGAATCCGCTTATTTTGATCCGGTACGGACGGCCTACACTGGGCGTGCGCTTAAAATTAATTCGGACGCCCGCTATCGCTTCGAGCGCGGGATTGACGCTGCATGGACGCCATACGGGATCGAACACGCGACGCAGATGATCCTTGATCACGCGGGCGGCGAGGCCTCGGAGGTTGTGGTTGCAGGGCAGGTTCCCGACACGAGCCGTGCCTACCGTCTGGATGCCAAGCGGGTGATTTCCCTGGTGGGGATGGATATTCCCGAATCAACGCAGCGCCAGTCGTTGACGGCGCTCGGGTTCCAGTTGGACGGTGATATGGCCCATGTGCCCAGCTGGCGCCCCGATGTGCAGGGCGAGGCAGACCTTGTTGAGGAAGTCGCGCGGATCGCCTCGCTGACAAAGCTCGAAGGTCGTCCGTTGCCGCGTCTGACCACAGGCGTGCCGCGTCCGATCATGTCACCGATGCAGCGCCGCGAAGTGGCCGCGCGCCGTACTGTGGCCGCGCTTGGCTACCACGAATGTGTGACCTACAGCTTTATCGATCAACCCTCGGCCGCGCTGTTTGGCGGCGGAACGGATGCCACGCGGCTTGAGAACCCGATCAGCAATGACATGAGCCATATGCGACCTTCCTTGCTGCCCGGCCTGTTACAGGCGGCTGCGCGTAATCAGGCACGCGGATTTGCCGATATGGCGCTGTTTGAGGTCGGACCTGCGTTTCACGGTGGCGAGCCCGGGGAGCAGCACATGCTGGTCACCGGTTTGCTGGTCGGACGGACCGGACCCAAGGACGTATTGGGCGCTGCGCGTGATGTAGATGTATTCGACGTGAAAGCCGATGCCGAGGCCGTGCTTGCGGCGATGGGGGCCCCTGCGAAGGTGCAGATCCTGCGCGGCGCTGATGATACGTGGCACCCGGGCCGTCATGGTAAGATCTGCCTTGGCCCGAAAAAGGTTCTGGGCATCTATGGCGAAGTCCATCCGCGCATTCTGGCGGCGATGGACGTAAAAGGGCCTGTGATGGCCTTTACGCTTTGGCCCGGCGAAGTGCCGATGAAACGTAAGGCAGGGGCCACACGCCCCGCGCTGCGGATTAGTGATTTGCAGGCGGTCGAGCGTGATTTTGCCTTTGTGGTCGATGCCGAGATCGAAGCGCTGACGTTGGTCAATGCGGCGATGGGCGCAGACAAGACTTTGATCGAAGATGTGCGTGTGTTCGACGAATTTATTGGCGGCAGCTTGGGAGAGGGCAAGAAATCTCTGGCGCTGACAGTGCGTTTGCAACCGGTCGAGGCGACGCTCAAGGATGCTGACATCGAAGCCGTCGGGGCCAAGGTCATTGCCAATGTGACCAAAGCGACCGGTGGTGTGCTGCGAGGCTGACCACTAACCCGGACACCCGCGGCGCTGCGGGTGTCTGGACAGCACGCTTTGACGCTCTAGGTGCTGATCGGGCGTATACTGAATCTGAGGGGATGCGAGATGCTGAAAGTTTATCTGTCGGGGGAAATCCACACTGACTGGCGCGAGCAGATCACGCAGGGCGCGCAGGGGCTGGATGTGGTCTTTTCCGGTCCGGTGACCAACCACGCTGCCAGTGATGATTGCGGTGTGGCGATACTGGGCGATGAGGCTGATAAGTTCTGGCACGACCGCAAGGGGGCACAGATCAACGCGATCCGCACCCGTAAAGGTATCGAGGATGCTGACATTGTCGTTGTGCGCTTTGGTGAGCAGTACAGGCAATGGAATGCGGCCTTTGATGCAGGCTTTGCCGCCGCACTTGGTAAATCCCTGATTATTTTGCACGGCCCGGACCATGCCCATGCACTTAAGGAAGTTGATGCCGCTGCCTTGGCTGTCGCCCGTGAGCCGCATCAGGTGGTCGATATCCTGCGATATGTACTTACCTCGCATCTGCCTGAGTGAGATTTTATGCGGATGCTGCGTAGGGGGGAGTTCCTGCTCAGGTTCTCAAAATCAACTTTTCAGACGGCGCATCTAAACCCTAACGTGCAAGTGATCCGCCGCTTTCGTGCGAAATGCCGCAATTTCATGTCTTTTCCCCATAGAAACAAGCTGTTTTTCGCTCACGCGCATGTTATCGGGTCTTAACGGCTAAGCGGGTGGGACCCATGTGGCCGGTACATAAACATAGGGACGAAACAATGCTTAACGAATTTAAAGACTTCATCGCCAAGGGCAACGTCATGGACATGGCTGTTGGTATCATCATCGGTGCAGCGTTCACGGCGATCGTTGGCTCACTGGTTGCTGACATCATCAACCCGATCATCGGCCTGTTCATGGGCGGCGTAGACTTTGCTGGTCTGGAAGCCTCCGTTGGCGAAGCAACCTTCACCTACGGTAACTTCATCATGGCGGTCATCAACTTCCTGATCATCGCATTTGTTGTGTTCATGCTGGTAAAGGCAGTGAACAAAGCAAAAGGCCCAGAGCCAGTGGTAGAAGCTGCTCCTGCCGGCCCGACACAAGAAGAGCTGTTGGCAGAAATTCTGGCTGCTTTGAAGAAGTAACTATCCTTCATTGGATGAGAAAGGCCCGCCAATCTGGCGGGCCTTTTGCGTTGCAGGTTGGCTTATGCCTTTAGCGCCAGCTGGGGTGAGAGAACATCAATGCCCAAGGCCTTACCGACAGCGAAATATGTCAGCTGCCCCGCATGTACATTCAGCCCGTTCAGCAGGTGGGGATCATCTGTACAGGCCTGCTTCCACCCTTTGTCTGCCAGTGCCAGCATGAATGGCATGGTCGCGTTACCAAGTGCGATGGTCGCGGTGCGCGCCACAGCGCCGGGCATGTTGGCCACGCAATAATGCATGATCCCGTCCACGTCATAGATCGGATCCTGATGGGTGGTGGCGCGGGATGTTTCGAAACAACCGCCTTGGTCAATCGCGACATCTACGAGGGCTGCGCCGGGTTTGAGTTCGGCCAGCTGTGCGCGACTGATCAACTTTGGTGCGGCAGCGCCGGGGATCAGGACCGCCCCGATGATCAGATCGGCTGCGCGGGCCAGTTCGATCGTGTTGCCGGCAGAGGCAAAGCTGGTCTTGAATTCGCGGCCAAAGACATCATCAAGATAGCGCATCCGTGAAAGCGAGCGGTCCAGCACGGTCACATCCGCACCCATCCCTGCTGCAACCCGTGCTGCATGGGTGCCGACAACGCCGCCACCAATCACCACCACTCGCGCAGGACCAACGCCGGGGACGCCGCCCATCAACACTCCGCGCCCGCCATTCGCCTTTTGCAGCGTCCATGCTCCGACCTGGGGTGCAAGACGTCCTGCGACTTCGGACATGGGGGCCAATAACGGCAAGCCGCCTGCGGCATCTGTTACTGTTTCATAAGCGATGCATGTCGCGCCCGAGGCCATCAGGTCGTTCGTTTGTTCGGGGTCCGGAGCAAGGTGCAGATAGGTGAACAAAATCTGTCCCTCGCGCAGCATCTTGCGTTCAGCGGCTTGCGGCTCTTTCACTTTGACGATCATGTCGGCAGCGGCAAATACCTCTGCGGCAGTACCGAGGATTGTGGCACCGGCGGCGATGTAATCGGCATCCTCAAACCCCGCGCCGCTACCGGCGTTGGCCTCAATGACAACCTCATGGCCGTGTTTGACAGCTTCATAGGCTGCGTTGGGTGTCATGCCGACACGAAATTCCTGTGGTTTGATCTCTTTTGGGCAACCGATTTTCATTGACTGTTTCCTCCTCCAATGATGCCTGACATATTACGCCTGTTGCCCTGAATTTTGTGGCGAATTACTCTCGCCAAAAGCGTTAAGCTCAGGATAGTCTTGCGTAGATTTTGAAAACCTTGCAAAGGTATTGCGCTCATGCTGGATAGTATCGACCGGAAATTGCTTGTTGCGTTGCAACGGCGCGGAAGAATGTCAAACGCAGAGCTGTCCGAACAGGTCAACCTGTCGCCTTCCGCCTGCCACCGCCGTGTGCAGCGACTGGAGGCCGAAGGGTATATCAGCGATTATGTCGCGTTGCTGGATGCGCGCAAGCTGGGCGTGCCTACGACTGTATTTGTCGAGATCACGCTATCAGGGCAGGCCGATGAAGTGCTTGAGGCGTTCGAGCGTGGCGTGAACCGGATCCCCGATGTGCTGGAATGCCATTTGATGGCCGGCACGGCGGATTACCTGCTTAAGGTGGTGGCCGAAGACACCGAAGATTTCGCACGCATCCACCGCCAGTTTCTGGCGCGACTTCCGGGCGTGCAAGGTATGCAGTCAAGTTTTTCCTTGCGCACAGTCTGCAAAACAACGGCTTTGCCTGTGTAGAAGCCATAAAAGTACTAGTTGCGGCAAAGCAGCTTCTTGCTTTATGCGCAATGTGGCTTTTTCTATTGTGCCAAGATGGTAAACTATAGCTTACCCTAACGGGGCCAGCTGATGATGAAGGAGCAGGGATATTTTAGCCGATAAACACCCCGATCAGGCGCAGCGGATCCAGACCCTCAACTCCTACGATATCCTCGATTCAGGCGAAGAGGCTGATTTTGACGATATCGTCGCGCTGGCTTCCGAGATTTGCGATGTGCCTGTTTCATTGATCAGTCTGGTCGATGATCAGCGCCAGTGGTTCAAGGCCCGTGTCGGCTTTGAGCCTGATCAGACGACGCTGGACCAATCGATTTGTTCGCATGCCATTCTTGAGGATGGTTTTCTGGAGATTGAAAACCTAGCGGAGGACCCGCGTTCGGTGGATAATCCGTTACACCAGGAGGGCCCAAAGGTCGGGTTCTACGCAGGTGCCAGTCTGGTTGCGCCAAACGGGATGCCGATCGGGACGCTTTGCGTATTGGATAACAAGCCGCGCAAGCTGAATGATTTTCAGCGTAAGGCGCTCAGAACGCTGTCCCGACAGGTCATGGTTCAGTTGGAGCTACGCAAAAAGCTCGCGCAGGAAGAAGCGCTGAAAAGTGAAATGGATCACCGGGTGCGCAACTCGTTGCAGACGATTGCATCTGTGATGCGCGTGGCGTCGCGGCAGGTCACCGACCCCAAAGCGCTGGACGTTCTGGAGGTCGTGGAGCGGCGGATTGGCGCGGTGTCGAGCCTGCACAGCGAGCTGATGGGCCGCGACGGGAAAAGCACGATCGAGATACAGCCGTATCTTGAGCGTCTTTTGAAGCTGTTAGCGGATGTCGCACCGGAAAATGTCACCCTGTCTGGGACATCTGTTGACGAAGAGCTGGAGGCGCCCAAGGCGTCGGCGCTTGGTATGATCGTGAGCGAATTTGCCGCCAATTCGGTGAAACATGCATTTCCGGATGGCCAGCGCGGTCGTGTCACAATGAGCCTGACCCGAGAGGACGCGCAGCACTTTCTGCTTGTTTGCCGCGATGACGGTGTGGGGCGCAAACCGGCGGCAGAAGTCGCCGGCAATGAGCCAAAGAATACAGGGCTGGGCGATATGTTGATGTCTGCGGCTGCAACCCAGATGGGTGGGCATCTGGAGGTGGAATCCGGCGAAGGTGGCACGTCGCTCACTGTGCGTTTCATAGGCTGAGCAGGCAAATAAAAACCCCGCGGCCACGAAGGTCACGGGGTGATTATTCAAAGCAGTGAGGGGATGATTTACATCATGCCTTCGCGCTGCAGCTTTTTCCGCGCCAGTTTGCGGGCGCGGCGGATCGCTTCGGCTTTCTCGCGTGCTTTCTTCTCGGATGGTTTCTCGAAATGTTGCTTAAGCTTCATTTCACGAAACACCCCCTCGCGCTGAAGTTTTTTCTTCAGGGCGCGCAGCGCTTGATCGACGTTATTATCGCGAACACTAACCTGCATGTGGTTTTCACCACCTTTCTAGTTTGAAGTTGCAAGGATTTGCAGGAAGTGGCCGTTTAGCAAATATGTGCTATAATGTCTAGCATCCCCTCATGAGCCGGAGCAGAGCCAATGACCGCCGCCAAAGACCTTCTTTTGCAAGCCGCAGTAATGCATGTGCCGTTTGATGGCTGGTCCCAAACGACTTTTGAGGCTGCGATTGCTGATTCGGGTGTCGAGCGGACCGTGGCAGAAAGCCTGTGCCCCCGCGGCGCGGTCGATCTGGCCCTTGCGTATCATGCGCAGGGGGATGCGGCGATGCTTGAGAAATTGGCCCAAGCCGACCTGGAAGATATTAAATTCCGTGACCGGGTGGCGGCCGCTGTGCGCTTTCGCCTTGAAGCTGTCGAAGACAAAGAGGTCGTGCGCCGGGGCACAACCCTGTTTGCTTTGCCGATGTATGCGGCTGATGGCGCAGCGGCGATCTGGGGCACGGCTGATGCGATCTGGACCGCGCTGGGCGATACCTCCGAGGATGTGAACTGGTACACCAAACGCGCCACGCTTAGCGGGGTGTATTCGGCAACGGTGTTATACTGGTTAGGCGATACCAGCGAAGATCATGCCGAAACATGGGCGTTTCTGGATCGTCGGATCGAGAATGTGATGCAGATCGAAAAGCTCAAGGCGCAGGTCAACAATAACCCGTTGCTGAGCAAGGTAATGGCAGGCCCGAATTGGTTGCTTGGCCATGTAAAAGCGCCATCGCGCCCGCCCGCCGAAGGGTTGCCGGGCCGATGGACCCGCTAAGCGCGCCATTTGCTTTCGTGCTTTTCGCCGCTTTGCGAAGCTGGTAAACGGCGGGTTCAGGTTTTGACCTCATTAAAAAGGCCCGCGTTTTGGCAGATACCCCGTCTTTGCTGCACGTAGAGAATGTCGATCTGGAGATTGACGGACGTGATATCCTGAAGGGGATAAACATATCCAGCAATGCGGCGCGTGTGGCGGTGTTGGGGCGCAACGGGTCGGGTAAATCCACACTGGCGCGTGTGATTGCAGGGCTGCAATTGCCGGACCGGGGGCGGGTTCACGTCGCAGGGGTGGATGTCGCCGGTGACCGGCGTGGCGCGTTAGGCGCGGTTGGTATTTTGTTTCAAAACCCCGATCACCAGATCATTTTCCCGACAGTGCACGAAGAACTCGGCTTCGGGCTTGGCCAGATGGGGTTAGGCAAGGCTGAAACCGCGCTGCGGGTGCAGGAAATCCTTGCCCGATTTGGCAAGGAAGGCTGGCATGATGCAGCAGTCCATCGTCTGTCTCAGGGCCAGCGGCAGCTGGTGTGTCTGATGTCGATCCTTGTGATGCGCCCCGAAGTTATCATTCTGGATGAACCTTTCTCGGGGCTGGATATCCCGACAATGCTGCATCTGACGCGGGTCTTGGCGACCGTTGACGCCGCATTGATACATATCACCCATGATCCGCGTATGATCGCAAGCTATGATCACGCGCTTTGGATTGAACAGGGGAGCATCGCGCAGCAAGGGGCGGCAGATGTGGTGGTCGAGGCGTATTTACGCGCCATGCACGAGCTGGGGGCGCGGGATGATCTCACTGACATCGCCAGTTAAAACCCGCGCTCATGACTGGCCTTCGGGGGCCAAGCTGGGTGCGCTTTGTGTGGCATCAGTGGTGCTTTTTATGACGCCGTATCTGGGCTTTCAGCTGGCGGCCGCTGCTTGTGTTTTGACGCTTTACGCACTGCCGGGCCAGATATTCCTCCGCCATGGTTTGCAACGCCTCCGCCCGCTTTGGTTTTTTGTTCTGGTCATTTTTACGTGGCATCTGGTGACGGGGGAGGCGCTGCAGGGGGCCATGATTGCGTGCCGGATGCTCACCGCGGTGGCGCTTGCCAATCTGGTGACAATGACCACAACGCTGGCCGCGATGATGGGAGTGATGCGCGCGCTGTTGCGTCCTTTAGCCCGGTTCGGGGTGAACCTGCGGGCAATAGAGCTTGCAACCGCAATGGTGATCCGGTTTACACCCGTCCTGACAGAGAAGGGAGCAGCCCTGTCAATGGCATGGCGCGCGCGGGCGCGCCGCCGACCCGGCTGGCGGGTAATCGTGCCTTTCATGGTGCTGGCTCTTGATGATGCAGATAATGTTGCCCAAGCGCTTAGGGCGCGGGGCGGAACAGGAATGGAAAGAAAACAATGACCCAAGAACGTAGCCTTGTGCAGATCGCATTATTCGCAGCCTTGATTGCGGCATTGGGATTGATCCCGCCATTGACGCTTGGCTTTGGGGTGCCGATCACGGCGCAAAGCCTTGGGATCATGTTGTGCGGTACTGTGCTGGGTGCGCGGCGCGGTGGGTTGGCAGCGCTTTTGTTTATCGCGCTGGTGGCTCTTGGCCTGCCGCTTTTGTCGGGCGGTCGGGGCGGGCTGGGCCTGTTCGCCTCGCCGACAGTGGGCTTTTTGATCGGTTTCCCTGTGGCAGCATTCGTGACCGGATATGTGATGGAGCGTTTGGCCAATGTGCAAGCGGTGCTTGCTGCCGGGATTGCTGCTGTTGTGGGTGGGGTGTTTGTTCTTTACGCCTTTGGCATCGTGGGTATGTCTGTGGTTCTGGAAAAGACGCTGGTCGAGGCCGCGTTGTTGGTCAAAGCGTTTATTCTCGGTGATCTGGTAAAGGCAACGCTGGCCGCGCTGATCACAGCGGCGGTTTACCGCGCGCGCCCTGACAGCGTTTTGTCACGCGCCTAAAACCACGGCCGTGGCGATACCGCCTGCGGCTGCAATCGTGGCAAGTCCGGTCCCGCCGGTCTTGCGCAATTCGTGACATAGCCGCACAGCGTTGATGGTGCCGGAGGCTCCGATAGGATGCCCCCGCGCCAATGCGCCGCCGCCAATGTTCACGCAGGCGGGGTCAAGGTCTGATCCTTGCACACAGGCGATGGCTTGCACGGCAAAAGCCTCCATTACTTCTGCACAGGCAATATTGCGCGCGCTCAAGCCTGTCTGATCAAAGGTCGCGCGCATTGCCGCAAGCGGGGCAATGCCGGGCAGTTCTGGTTGGTCTCCTTTGGTCGCGCCGCCCATAATGCGGATGCCACTGTGTCCCAAGCTGCGGCACAATTGTTCTGACACGACAACGCAAAAGGCCGCGCCATCGGCGGCGACGGCCATATTGGCGGCGGTGATGCTGCCTGCTACCGGTTTTACACGCGCGGCCAGAGAGGGCGACATCCTGCGGGCAAAGGGGTCGTTGGTCTGCCCTTCCATACCAACGATTTCCTCGGCACTGAAACATGCGCCCATCGCTTTGCGGTGACTTGCTATGGCCCATGCGTCCTGATCTGCCCTTGAAATGCCGTAAGCCTGTGCCAGCGCATCTGCGGCTTGGGCCATGTCAGGGTCGCGGTCTGGCCACGGGCTGAATGGTGGCTGGTCATAGGGTTCGGGCGGTCGGCCATCCGGAAAATTTCGTAACCGTTGCGGGCGGAGGGAATAGCTTTCGACGCCACCGGCGATCACCACGTGTGCGGCACTGCTTTCGACCAATGCTTTGGCCAGCAACAGCGCATCCAGCCCGCCCGCGCATTGCCGGTCGATGCTCAGCCCCGCGACATGTTCGGGAAGCCCTGCGGCAAGTGCCACAAGGCGGGCAGGATTGCCGCCACCGCCAAGGGCGTTTGAAACAATAACCTCGTCGACCTGTGCGGGCGCGATACCGGCTTGGCGCAAGGCCGCTTGCAGAACAGGCGCGCCAAGATCAGGCAGCGACAGCGCGGCAAAAGCACCTCCACGCGGCACTACGGCAGAGCGGCAGGCGGCGATGATCTGTGCAGTCATAGGTGGGCCTCGGTTTGTTTGGCGATCTCTCCAAGGTCGGGTTTGCCGGAGGGCAACAGGGGAAAGGGGGCCAGAAACACGATGTGGCGCGGGACGTGCAGGCCGGCAGTGCGGCAGCTGTCCTTTACGAGGCGGATCAGTTCGGGATCCCGCACGCCGGGTAAGATGGCGAGCAATTTGCGCCCACGTAAATCATCGGCCTGCGTCATCACTGCACAATAGGGCAGTTGCGTTGCGGCGCTGATATGCGCTTCCAGTGCTTCGGGATAAACCGTCTGGTCGGCTATGTTGATCACACGGCCCGCGCGCCCTTGTATGTATAGGTACCCTTGGGAATCAATGCGCCCAAGCTCCCCAACCGTGAGCCAATCGCCCTCTCGGCGTGTGTGCTGGCTGTCGCCTTGCAGATACCCGTCAAATAAATAGGGGCTGCGTACCCAGATTGTGCTAGTACCGCGGGCATTGGTGTCGCGCAGCGCAATATCGACGCCTGCATATGCCCGTCCGACCGAACCTTCGGGCGTGGTCTCATCGCTGAGGGTGACAAAGCTGGTCTCGGCCGCGCCATAGAATAGATGTAGGCGTGCGTTCGGGCAAAGAGCTTTTATATGGGCGCGGGTGTCGGCGGTCATTGCGCCACCGCCACACAAGATAAGCCGTACATCGTTTAGAGGGGCGGTTGCGGGCAGCAGGCGAAGCTGTGTTGGCGTGGCGTAAAGGATGCGGCAGCTTTGGGCGCGCAGCTGTGCGGTTTGAGCGGCTGGCCCAAGCCCGCCCAGCACATGAAGCTCGAGGCCAAGATGCAAGGCCTCCAAAACACCATAGAGCGAAAGCGAATGAGCGAGGCTGCCAAGCACGGCAATGCTGTCCTGCGCGGTGTAGCAGAATTGGGCGGCATTGATTTCAAAGCTGGAAATCCATGAGGCCTGTGTGCGCGCGATCACTTTTGGCGCGCCTGAGGTGCCCCCCGTGAGCGTAGCAAACTGGAGGCTTGTCAGCACGGTGAGGTCGATGTCGTCAGTATCGCTAACGCAGAAAGGGTGCGCGCCCATAGAATTCAAAATGCCGCCTATTGCCTGTGCGGCAGGCGTGGCGCGAATGGTGGGGTTTGTCTGTTGTCGCCGATGCGTGATCTGCTGCCCTGCAACAAAAACGCGGGCATCGGGATGCCATTTGAAATGTGCGGCGGGCATGGTGCGTCCTTGGTGGCGGGCAATGGTTCTTTATACCAAAGGCAGGCGTGGCTGGCCACATGGGGGTGTACTCCCCTTGGGCCTGATCTATGTTTGGGGAAAGGCAACAGGGTAGAAG
The DNA here is from genome assembly GCF_039977885.1 of Sulfitobacter sp. Lineage (GTDB taxonomy): Bacteria > Pseudomonadota > Alphaproteobacteria > Rhodobacterales > Rhodobacteraceae > Sulfitobacter. Next base: position 109,195 of record NZ_JBDWCI010000020.1, on the reverse strand, counting down.
GATCCTCACTATGTCACAGATGATGCGTGCCATCGAGATTACCGAGGCGGGAGGACCGGAGGTCCTGAAAGAAACGCAGCGCCCTGTGCCGGTTCCCGCGCAGGGGCAGGTGGTGATCAAGGTTGCCTGGGCCGGTGTGAACCGCCCGGATGCGTTGCAGCGTGCAGGCGCTTATGCGCCGCCCCCCACAGCAAGCGATCTGCCGGGGCTCGAAGCCTCGGGGGAGGTCGTAGCCATTGGCGATAGCGTGACAGGGCTGGCTATTGGCGACAAGGTTTGTGCGTTGCTGCCCGGTGGCGGTTATGCGGAATATGTGGCCACGCCAGCGGCGCATTGCCTGCCCGTGCCACGCGGCATGGGGCTCAAGGAAGCGGCCTGCCTGCCCGAGACGTTCTTTACGGTCTGGTCCAATGTGTTCATGCGCGGCGGGCTGAAAGCAGGGGAGCGCATTTTGATCCATGGTGGCTCGTCCGGTATCGGGACAACGGCGATCCAGCTGGCCAATGCCTTTGGGGCGCGGGTCTTTGTCACGGTTGGCAATGATGCGAAAGGTGAGGCTTGCGTAAAACTGGGGGCCGAGCGGGCGATCAACTATAAGACCGAAGATTTTGTCGAGATCATACAGGCCGAGGGCGGCGCGGATGTGATCCTTGATATGGTTGGCGGTGACTATATTGCGCGTAACCTCAAGGCGTTGGATTTCGAGGGGCGTCTGGTGCAGATCGCTTTTCTTGGCGGTCCAAAAGCCGAGATCAACTTTGCTCCGCTGATGATGAAGCGCTTGACGATGACCGGTTCTACCCTGCGCCCGCAATCGGATTTGGCCAAGGCGCAGATCGCTACCGAGCTGCGTGAGGCGGTTTGGCCCCTGCTGGAGGCCGGGCGCGTGGCACCTGTTATGGATAGCACCTTTGCGTTTGAGGATGCAGCCGCAGCCCATGCGCATATGGAAGCCAGCCAGCACATCGGCAAAATCGTGTTGAAAGTCGGCGGTTGATCGCAGGCTCTGCTGAGGCGCAGCACATTCTATAGGGCCGAACGCGGGACGCTGCGTTCGGCCTTTTTTCTGGGCTACAGGTAGGCCTAGCGGAGCGGCGTGAATATCGCGTCTTTCAGGGAGCAATCCTTGATCACATCGGCACCGCAGGGAACGGGGGTAAGATCGCGGGACAGGCAGATGCGTGCCTCTTGGATATGGCCTTGGCGGCAGGTGATTGTGATATTGTCGCGGGTGAGGGTTGGATTATCTTTCATAAAGGCATCCTCGACCACAGAGGCGGGGAGTTTGACCGTTTTGTCGAGCTTTCGAAAGATGGGGGGGCGTGTGACACTGGCATAGGCGCGGCGCGACAAGGCGTAGTAGTCTGTGGCGCTCAGACCGGTGCAGGTGCCGTGCTTGTTCCACTGATGCCTTGCCAAGCCGCCGGTGCCCATAATGTCAGCCATGTTATTGGTCATGCTGCGCGAAGGCGGGCGTTTGGCGGTTTGGCAAAATGACGGAAAGCCACGGTGGAATTGCGGCCAAAGCCCATGCAGGATCCAGCCATGATCCTCACGTGCATCGCATTGCGGTGAATTGCGGGCATCTCCCTCAAGGGCACACCAATTTGCCGACCAGCTGAGCGCCATAACATAATAATCAAATTCGCCTGCCCGCTCTCCCTTGGCAAAGGCAGGGGCGGCTATGAGGCAAGCAAGCAGGCTGAGAAGGGTGCGGCGCATCTGGGGTCTTTCCTTATGGAGGGGCTTTGTTTATATAAGCCATAAGTTCCCCCAAATTGGAAACGGTTCCGGCATCCGGGACAGCCTAAGTCAGGCGACGGGGAAGGTGCGTTTATAGGAGAGAGACATGGCTAAACCGATTATGGCAAAAGCCACCGCCGTTTGGCTGGTGGATAACACAACCATCAGCTTTAAACAGATTGCGGATTTCGTCGGCATGCACGAGCTGGAAGTGCAGGGCATTGCGGACGGCGATGTGGCAGCAGGCGTGAAGGGTTTTGATCCCGTCACCAACAACCAGCTGACCCAAGAAGAAATCGACAAGGCGCAAGCCAGCCCGCTGTACAAGCTGACGCTGAAATTCAACGCTGCGGCTTCGGGCGAAGAAAAACGCCGCGGCCCGCGCTATACGCCGCTGTCCAAACGTCAGGACCGTCCGGCCTCAATCTTGTGGTTGGTGAAATTCCACCCCGAGCTGTCGGATGCGCAGGTCAGCAAACTGGTCGGCACGACCAAGCCGACCATTCAGGCGATCCGTGAGCGGACCCATTGGAACATCGCGAACATTCAGCCGATCGATCCCGTTGCGCTGGGCCTGTGTAAGCAGTCCGAATTGGACGGGATGGTGCAAGTTGCAGCCGCCAAGAAAGCCGCCGAAGGCGGTGTTATGTCCGATGATGAGCGTCGCAAGCTGGTGAGCACCGAGCAAAGCCTTGGTATGGATACAGAGCCAAAAATCCCGAGCGCGATCGAGGGTCTGGAGACCTTCAGCTTGACGGCTGATCTGGACGACGATGAGGATGGGAAAGAGAAAAGCGATAGCGATTTCTCGGATGCGGAAAGCTTCTTTAACATTCCCGGTGGCGCGAACGACGACGAAGACGACACCAAATAAGTTGGTGTCGCTTGCGGTGTTCGGGAACCGCTATAGCAATTTATGTGTTAAACTAAGTGAGGCGTCCGGTTTCGGGCGCCTTTTTTGATCTTGGGCGAGGCAGTTGCACAATGACAGACGTCGTACATTGGATCGGTAGTGGCATTTTTGGCCTGTTGGTCATCCTCACCTTCTTGCCGCTGAGCAAACTAAGCCACGGGGTCGTGCACGGCGGTGCCTTTGTCCGTGTGCAAATTTTCTGGGTGGCCAGTTTGCTGGCCGCAATCGGCGCAGTTATGGGCCTTCCTGCTTGGCTTGAACTGGGCGCGTTGCTTCTTGCGGGTGTGAACCTGCTTTATATCATTAAATTTACACCAATCTGGCCCAAACAATCTGTTGAGGCGGATCTGGTGCTTCAGCAGGAGACCGAACGCCACATTTCGGTGCTGTCGGTTAATGTAAAGCAATCCAACCGCGATTATGAAAACCTGATTGCTTTGGTGCGCAAATACGATGTGGATGTGGTCAGCGCGGTTGAGGTGGATGGCCCGTGGATCGAAGCCCTCAAAGAGGGGTTGGGTCATGCCTATGATCATTGGGTAGAGGTGCCAAAGGACAATACTTATGGCATGTGCGTTCTGTCGCGGCTCCCGCTTTCGGGCATCAAGGTACGTGAGGTTGTGACCGAAGGTGTGCCATCTGTGCGCATGGTTGCCACGCTGCGTTCCGGCGAAGACGTTTTGGTTTATGTGGTCCATCCAGAGCCCCCAGTAATCAATCACGATTCAAAAGGCCGGGACAGCGAGATCGCGCATATTGGCCTAGAGGCCGCAAAAGACGAGATGCCGGTGATTGTGACTGGTGATCTGAACGATGTGGCGTGGTCAACAACGACGCGGCGTTTTCAGCGCCTGTCAGGGCTGCTTGATCCGCGCGTCGGGCGCGGTTTCTTCAATTCGTTTCATGCCTATCACTGGTGGGCGCGTTGGCCGCTAGATCATCTTTTCCATGATCCGCAGTTTCGCCTGTTGCACATGGCGCGGCTTGAAAAGATCGGCTCGGACCACTTTCCGATGCTGTTCGAGCTGGCATTGGCCGACACCGAGGCCCAAATCAGTGATGTGGGCGAGGCGGATGCCTCTGAGACGCAGGAGGTCAGGCAGATGATAAAGGCTGAAAAACAACGTGACCGCGATCCGATTGGTGCGGATTGGGAAGACTGACGTCAACGGAGTGATTTTCACGCGAAGACAGGCCGACAAAGAAAAATGCGAACTGCATGATTTTCTATCTTGTGCGAATCCATAAAGGGCGTAAATGCGCAGATACAGACGCCAACGCACGCGCCTCTGGCCGGTCAGTTTTCCCTCAGGGTTCTGACTGACCCGCGTTTATGCAGCGACGGTAACGTCTCTTGAAACGACACTTGGGGTGCTCCCGCCCCACCTGCTCTTTGGAGATGACCATGAATGCTACTGTTCCCGGCGCCCTGCGTGGTGCCAGCCCTGTCTACGCCGATCCCGCCGCTGTTTATATCGCCGCGAATGATTTCGACAAACCTACGCTTGTTGTAAGCCGCCAACGTGTCGCATCAGCCTTTGACGCGCTGAAGTCGGGTTTGGGTAACGCCCACATCCACTACGCAGTCAAAGCGAACCCTGCGCCCGAGATTATTCGCACGCTTGTTCTGAAAGGTTCGGGCTTTGATGCGGCCTCGCGGCAGGAAATTGAACTGTGCCTGTCCCAAGGGGCGCGGGCGCAGGACATCTCGTTCGGCAATACCATCAAGCGCGGCGCAGATATTGCCTTTGCCTATGAGGCGGGGGTGCAGCTTTTTGCGGCTGACAGCGAGGCGGAACTGGAAAAGATCGCCAAACATGCGCCCGGCGCAAAAGTTTACATCCGCCTGATCGTTGAAAATTCGCTGGCCGACTGGCCATTGTCGCGCAAATTCGGTTACGCGCCTTCGTCCATGATGGGGCTGTTGGATTATGCAGTCGAATTGGGGCTGGTGGCCTATGGTCTGTCGTTCCATGTCGGATCGCAAACCCGGCAGGCCGCGTTCTGGAACCCTGTGCTGGATGATGTGAGTGCGCTGTGGCACGCGGCGCGCGCGGCGGGGCATGATCTGCAATTGCTCAACATCGGTGGCGGCTTTCCTGCCTTTCATGGTGAGCATGTACAATCCCCGCGCAGTTATGCCGCAGCTGTTGTAGCCGCCGTGACCGCGCGCTTTGGCGATGTGCCGCATCTGATGGCAGAGCCGGGTCGCGGTTTAGTTGCCGAGGCAGGTCACATCGCGGCCGAAGTCTTGTTGGTGAGCCGCAAATCAGCCGATGATATGCACCGCTGGGTTTATCTGGATATTGGTCGGTTCTCGGGCTTGGCCGAAACCGAAGGGGAAGCGATCTGGTATCAGATCACAACGCCGCACGATGGTGGTGAAACCGGCCCCTGTGTGCTGGCCGGCCCCAGCTGTGACAGCGCGGATATTTTGTACGAAAAGCGCCCGATGAACTTGCCATTGGCGCTGCGTCATGGCGATAAGGTGATGATCCGCAACTGTGGTGCCTATACCAGCACCTATAGCTCTGTGGGGTTCAACGGTTTTCCGCCACTGGATGTGATCGTTCTTTAGGAATTGGATCGCTAGAGGTGGAAGGGCCGCCCGGTTTGGGAGGAGCGGGTGGCCAACAAACAAGATAGGGCAGGGGTTCTTGCGAAGTCCGGCCCTATTTCCGTTTCAGCCTAGATATTTTTCCGCGCGCGCATGGCGGCGGTGATGGTCCCGTCATCGAGGTAATCCAGTTCACCCCCGATGGGCACGCCCTGAGCCAGAGAGGTCAGCTGGACCTGCCCGTCAAGCTGGTCGGCGATGTAGTGGGCGGTGGTTTGGCCATCTATCGTGGCATTCAAGGCAAGGATTACCTCATTGATGCCTTCGCTTTGGACACGATCAACCAGCCGTGGAATCCGAAGCTCTTGCGGGCCGATAGCGTCCAGCGCTGATAGCGTGCCGCCCAGCACGTGATAGCGCCCTTTGAACACGCCCGAGCGTTCCATGGCCCATAGGTCGGCCACGTCTTCTACTACGCATAGCTCGCCGTTGGCCCGTTTGTTGCTGTCACAGATATCGCAAATATCTGCGGTGCCTACATTGCCGCAGTTCAGACATTCGCGGGCCGTCGCAGCCACTTGTTGCATCTGATCCGCCAGCGGAGACAGCAGCAGCGCACGTTTACGGATCAGGTGCAGAACCGCGCGCCGCGCCGAGCGGGGGCCGTAGCCGGGCAGCTTTGCCATCAGCTCGATCAACGCGTCGATGTCGCGGGTGGAACTCATTTGTCTACGCTCGCGACATCTGTAGGGGGCGGATCACCTGCAAGGGCGGCTCAGAACGGCAGCTTCATGCCGGCCGGCAGGCCCAAGCCTTCGGTCAGCTTGCTCATTTCTTCTTGCGCGCGGTCGGATGCTTTGCCCTGCGCGTCTTTGATGGCGGCAAGGATCAGATCTTCGACGACTTCTTTGTCGTCACCGTTAAAGATCGACGGATCGATATCCAACGCCTTCAACTCACCCTTGGCAGTGCAGGTAGCTTTGACAAGGCCGGCACCGGCTTCACCTTCGACCATGACGTTGTGCATCTCTTCTTGCATCTCGGCCATTTTGCCCTGCATTTCCTGAGCTTTTTTCATCATACCGGCCATATCGCCGAGGCCACCTAGTCCTTTGAACATTGTGTTCTCCATTCGTTGAGTTAGTTTATATATGTTGCCTTGCACGCCAATCGGCAAGGGTGGGTCAGCTGTCCTCGAAGGGATCCCATTCGTCTTCCACCTCGGGCAATGCTTCGTTCACGGCGGCAGCGGCGATATCTTCGGGAGTGCGGATGGCGGTGATCTTGGCGCGGGGAAACTGCACCATGACGGCTTGCATCAGGGGATGTGCCTCGGCATCGGCGCGCAGGGCGTTCTCTTTGGCGTCCCGCAGCGAGGCAATGGTGGGCGCGCCGCCAGAGTTGACAACGCTCACCGCCCAACGGGTGCCGGTCCACAGTTGTAGCTTGTTGCCAAGGCGCTGTGCCAGATCAAGCGGCGCGGTGTCAGTGGGGACAAATTCAATCCGGCCGGGTTGGTAAGCGGCAAGCTGAAGGGAGGTTTCGACTTCGACCAGCAGCTTTACGTCACGGTTGTGGCGGATAAGCTCCAGCACATGTTCAAACGTGGGGTAATGGGCCAGTGCCGATGCAGGCTCCTGAGCCAAAGCGGTGGTTTGACCGGCCCCGTTCGGCGCGCCAGCCATTTGGGTTTGCGCAGGTTGCATTGCCTGAGGGCCGCCAGCGCTGCCGCCGCCATTTGGCGCGCCACCGCCCTGTGGGGCAGCAGGGGGCGCTGTGGGGACGGGTGTGTTTTGCAGCTTTTTGACCAGCTCGCCTGGCGTCGGAAGGTCGGCCACATGGGTCAGCCGAATGATCGCCATCTCTGCGGCCATCATCGCGTTGGGCGCACTTGCAACTTCTTCAAGCGCTTTGAGCAGCATCTGCCAGAACCGTGTAAGCACGCGGATCGGCAATGCTTCGGCCATGGCGGTACCACGGTCGCGTTCTTCGGGGGAAATCGTCGGGTCTTCGGCCGCGTCAGGGGTGATTTTGACCACGCTGACCCAATGGGTGATCTCGGCTAGATCCCGCAACACGGCCATGGGATCTGCACCTTCGGCATATTGCGATCCAATCTCGGTTAGCGCACTGGCTGCATCCCCGCGCAGGATCATGTCGAGCAGGTCCATTACCCGAGATCGGTCAGCAAGCCCCAGCATGGCGCGGACCTGCACCGCTGTGGTCTCGCCTGCGCCGTGGCTGATGGCCTGATCCAGCAATGAGGTCGCATCGCGCGCCGAACCTTCGGCCGCGCGGGTAATGAGCGCCAGCGCGTCATCAGCGATCTCGGCATTTTCTGCACCGGCGATCTTTTTGAGCAGGGCGATCATCACCTCCGGTTCGATCCTGCGCAGATCAAAGCGCTGACAGCGGGAAAGCACGGTGACCGGCACCTTGCGTATTTCGGTGGTCGCAAAGATGAATTTGACGTGCTCTGGCGGCTCTTCAAGCGTCTTTAGCAGGGCGTTGAACGCGCCCGTGGACAGCATGTGCACCTCATCGATGATATAGACTTTGTAGCGGGCCGAGGCCGCGCGGTAGTGCACGCTGTCGATGATTTCGCGGATGTTGCCGACGCCGGTGTTGGAGGCGGCGTCCATCTCGATCACGTCGACATGGCGGCCTTCCATAATGGCGGTGCAATGTTCGCACACGCCGCAAGGGTCGGTGGTGGGACCCGAGCTGCCATCGGCTCCGATACAGTTCATCCCTTTGGCGATGATCCGGGCGGTTGTGGTTTTCCCGGTGCCGCGAATACCGGTCATGATAAAGGCCTGCGCAATACGGTCTGCATCAAACGCGTTTTTCAGCGTGCGCACCATCGCCTCTTGCCCGACCAGATCGGCAAAGGTTTCGGGGCGGTATTTGCGAGCAAGCACGCGGTAGGCTGTTGCGTCAGACATGGGTATCCTGTCGGTGGGATTCTGATGTTGGGCCTAGGGTATGCGCTGGGACGGGCAGGGGCAACGGGGCAGAGCGTTTTGCCGCCTTACAGCAGCCATAATATCGCGCCCGTTGCCAGCGCGCCGATGGATAGAAACGCCGCGATGAGCCGAGTGCGGCGCAAGGGTTGTGCGCAGGCCTCGGTTTCAGTGAGCCGTGATAGGGTCTGTGCCGCAGAGTTCTGTGCCGCCCAAAAGATGAATACTGCCAAAAGGATGAACACCGAGGCCACTCCTTTGGCAATCCATGTGGGCTCGAATTCGCTGAATACGGCGCGCAGCCCCAAGGCAAGGGCGACGCAGGCCATTCCCGTGCGCATCCAGCCTGCAAATGTGCGTTCATTGGCCAAAATAGTCCTGTCTTCGGCCCAGTTGGTGCGGTTTTCTGCAAGTTCGGTGTTTTTGTTCATGGAGCAATGATGGTGCAATCGTGTTAAACAGCAAGAGTGATTTCAGCGGGAGAACGTAATGCGGCTCAAAGGTATTCGGCGCAGCAGTAATGTAGAGCGGCGCGGCAGCAGTGGCCGAAGCGGGGGCAAGGCCCGAGGTTTGGGGGTTGTTGGTGTGCTGGCGGTGCTGGCCATCGGCTATTTCACAGGCATCGACGTCACCCCGTTATTACAGGGCGAAAGCACACAACAGCAAACCTCGGCCAGTACAGGGCAAAACGAACAACAGGCCGTGTTTAGCGAACAGGTGCTTGCCACAACCGAGGATGTCTGGACAAAGATATTCCGCGAGCAATTGGGCCGTAGCTATACACCACCGACTTTGGTGATTTTCAATGGCGTCACCCAAAGCCCCTGCGGAAACGCCAGCGGCGCAACAGGCCCGTTCTACTGTCCTGCGGATGACAAAGCCTATCTGGATACCGATTTTTTCGTAGCTCTCGACAGGCAGATGGGGGCAGGCGGGGATTTCGCTGCGGCCTATGTGATCGCCCATGAGGTTGCGCATCACGTTCAGAACGAGCTTGGCATTTTACCCAAGGTGAACGCGGCGCGGCAGCGCAGCTCAACCGTCGAGGCGAACGCGCTCACTGTGCGGTTAGAGCTGATGGCCGATTGTCTGTCGGGCATCTGGGCAACAAATGTGCAAGGCTTGATGGAACGTGGTGATCTGGAAGAGGCGCTGAATGCGGCGCGCAAGATTGGCGATGACCATTTGCAGCGTTCCGCAGGGCAGGTGCCGCAACCTCATACATATACGCACGGCACATCCGCGCAGCGCGCAGGCTGGTTCCAGCGCGGCTATGATTCGGGTGATGTAGGGCAATGCGATACATTCGCAGCACAGCGGTTGTAGGGGGAGATGGCGCGGTGTGAAAGATGTTTGCCCTCTCGGGAGCATCCTTTGGATACCCCTGTCGGGCTTTGCGCTTTTGCTTTGCAAAAACGCTTAGGTGAGAGATTGATAACGACCCAAGCGGGACTCGTTGTGGCTGCTTCCTTCCGGACCTGACCAGGTTGGCGAGGTGCCTGCCCGCACCAACCTCTCGGGAGGTGATATAGGCAATTGGTCGATGTGCTGCAAGACCTCCTGCGCTTTGCTGTCCGATTCTGCTCGGTGCCTTGTATCAACGGCTTCTTGATGTAGTCATGGGGACCGGAATTGCCGCGACATCGCCTGTCCGGTGCGGTCATGGATAAGAAACGGAACGAGCAGATGAAAAACGCAGAGCATGTTACCTTTGGCGGGTCTGGCCTTGATCGCGCGGGTGAGCTGCGGGGCAATCCCCAAGCTCTTGCCAAAGCTGCTGCGGATCCTGCCGCGCGCGCGATTGTTTTCTGGCGTGGCAAGCCGCTCATGTCGCTTGCGCGGCCTGCCGGACTGGTGCGTTTGGCGCTGGATCACGCGGTGTTGGCCGAAGCCAAGGAGCCGCCCGTTTTGCTGGGTCGCGAAGAGGGCGTGCCGGTCTTTGCCGTTGATATATCAGGCTGGACACCCGAGGCGTTGGACGAAAGCACCCTTGGCGGATTTCTGGACCCGAGCGAGCAACACCACCCCGGCCTGCCCGAGGAGATGGTGTTTGCGGAGCTTCGCCGCGTGATGACATGGCTTTCACCGCGGGAGGCAGAGCTTGCCGCCTCGGGCAAGGCGATTTTTGCCTGGCATGAAGGGCACCCTTTTTGTGCGCGCTGCGGCGCGCCGACCGAGCCTACGCAAGGCGGTTGGCAGCGGGGTTGCCCCGCTTGTGGTGCGGCGCATTTTCCGCGCACGGATCCGGTTGTGATCATGCTTGTCACGCATGGGAATTCCATTCTTGTGGGGCGCTCTCCGGGGTGGCCGCAGGGGATGTACTCACTGTTGGCAGGGTTTGTTGAGCCGGGTGAGACCTTGGAAGCGGCCGTGCGGCGTGAGGTATTCGAGGAAGCAGGCGTTGTGGTCGGTGAAGTGGGCTATCTGGGGAGTCAGCCATGGCCATTCCCCGCGTCGCTGATGTTTGGCTGTTGGGGGCATGCGACCAGCACGGATATCACAATCGACCCCGTTGAGATCGAAGATGCCAGATGGATCACGCGCGAAGAAATGATGACAATCTCACAAGGGACACACCCCGAAATTTTGCCTGCGCGAAAAGGGGCAATCGCCCATTTCCTGATTGAACGATGGCTGCAGGATACACTCGCTTAAGTCGAATTTACCATCTGTTGACGATTATTGCCTATCTGCTGTTGACCGATGGTTGTCGGCGTTTAATGTGCAAGACCATGGCGTAAAGACCAGTAAGAATGAGGCGGCAATGAAATTCTCGACAAAAGAAGATGTAGAAGTTCCGATTGACGCCGCATTTGCCATGATGTGCGATTTCGAAGGGTTTGAGCGGGCCGCCATGCGCCGCGGGGCCGAGGTGCAGCGGACAGACACAAAAACAGTTCCCGGTGTTGGTATGGGATGGCGCGCCGCGTTCAATTTGCGTGGCAAACGGCGTCAGGTCGATCTGGAAATGATCAGCTTCGACAAGCCCGAGGAAATGGTGATCGAATGCCGTTCGCAGGGGTTGTTGTGCCTGATGACGCTAGAGCTGGCAGCGCTTTCGAAAAACCGCACGCGGATTATGCTAACCTTCGATATCAAGCCGTTGAACCTGTCGGCACGGCTGTTGGTTCAGTCACTCAAGCTGGCAAAGACGACATTGACCAAGAAATTCAAGCTACGCGTGGCTGAATTCGCTAAGGATTTGGAAACGCGCTATAAACCCGGTCAGGTCTGAGCGTTCCACCGGTCGGGGTGCGCGGGGTAGACCCCTAGAATATCCAGCATGTTGGTGAAATACCCCAGCTCGTCCAGCGCGCGCTTGACGGCCGGGTCATCCGGGTGGCCCTCAATATCCGCATAAAAGCGCGTTGCGGTGAAAGATCCGCCGACCATGTAGCTTTCGAGCTTGGTCATGTTGACGCCATTTGTCGCAAATCCACCCATCGCTTTATAAAGCGCGGCGGGGATGTTGCGGACCTCGAAGATGAAAGTGGTCATCATGCGCTCGCCACGTGGCGTGGTGTCAATGTCGGGTGCCATGAGCAAAAAGCGGGTGGTGTTGTGGTCGAGGTCTTCGATCCCGTCGGCCAAGACTTGGAGCCCGTGTATGTCGGCGGCGACAGTACTGGCCAGCACGCCTTCATGCGCAGGGCCGCCCGCGGCGAGCTCCTCTGCGGCGCCGGCGCTGTCTGCTGCGGCTTCTGATGTGATGCCCAAGGTGTCCAGATAGCTGCGTGCCTGTGGTAGCAACACCAGATGGGCGCGCACGTGTTTGATTTGCTCCAGCGTGGTGCCGGGGCGGGCCATAAGGGCGATGCGCACACGCACAAAGGCTTCTTCGATGATATGCATGCCGCTTTCGGGAAGTAGCCGGTGGATGTCTGCCACGCGGCCGTAGGTCGTGTTCTCGACCGGAAGCATGGCAAGATCGGCGCGGCCTTCGCGCACGGCGCGCAAAACACCTTCAAAGGTGGTACAAGGCACGGGGATTCCGTCGGGCCGGGCCGATAGGCAGGCCTCGTGGCTATAGGCACCAAGTGCCCCCTGGAAAGCGATACGTGGCGGCTGTTTTGCGGTCATCGCGGTATTCCCGTGTGAAATCGTGTCAAATGGTTGTTTGGTGGCGGTAACTACACCTTGCCTGCACAGAGGGAAAGCAATAGATATCTCCGCAATCAGATGAATAAATCAAAGCGATGGACGGACCCATGGATACAATGACCCTTACGAAAGTTGCTGCTGGCGTGCTTGGTGCATGGCTGGTGCTTTTGCTTGGAAAATGGGGCGCTGAAGAGTTGTATCACGCTTCGCTGCACGGTGAGCCATCCTATGAGATCGCGGTTGCAGGCGATGCGCCTGTGGACGCAGAGCCTGAAGTGCCGTTCGAAGAGCTGTTGGCGGCGGCCTCACCTGATGATGGTGCCAAAGTATTCCGCAAGTGTACCGCGTGCCACAAGGCCGAAGCAGGCGCGAATGCGACAGGCCCCTATTTGCATGGTGTTGTGAACCGTCCCACCGACTCCGCTGAGGGTTTTGCTTATTCCGGCGCTCTGGCGCAGGTGGCCGAGGCTTGGACGCCTGAAAACCTGAACGAGTTTCTGGAAAAGCCAAGCGGCTATGCACCGGGCACGACCATGGGTTTTGCAGGTCTGGCAAAGCCAGAGGATCGGGCGGACGTGATCGCCTATCTTCAAACGCTTAGCAATTAAAACACACGCAAGTGTTGTTGTGTTTTAAAAAGGTCGCCGAAGGGGCGGCCTTTTTAGTGTCTGCTTTGATCTCGGGCAGCGGATTTCCCCAAGATCACAGACTTGCAACTTGTAACTTGGCGCGTCCCGACATTAGCCTATGTCACGAATGGCGCCGCCCTTTGGTGTGGAACAGAGGAGACTTTTCATGATTTCATTTGCCCGTGTTCAAACCCGCGATCGCGTGCCCGCCCGGTTGACTGCTACATTTGCAGTGATGGCCACGGCCGCGTTGTGGGGCGCTGATTTGCGTGCCGAAGAACATGCGCCGATCGTGAAAAGCCACGGTTACTCTTTTTATGGTAATCTGACGTACCCTGCGGATTATCCACATTTCGACTATGTGAATCCTGATGCGCCGAAGGGCGGCGAGATTTCGATCTCGACCCTTGGGACATTTGATTCGATGAACCCCTATTCGCGCAAGGGCCGCGGGGGTGCGCTTAGCACGATCATGTACGAAAGCCTGTTGGGCGAAGGCGTCGGCGGTGAAAGCGCGCCTGCGGATGTGTATTCAGAATACTACTGCCTGCTGTGCGAAAGCGTCGAATACCCCGAGACCAAGGATTGGGTGATCTTTAATATGCGCCCTGATGCCAAATTCTCGAACGGGGATCCGGTCACCGCATATGACATCGAATTCTCGCACAACCTTTTGCTGGACCAAGGCCTGCAATCTTATGCCGAGGCGGTGCGCAAGCGCATCCCCAAGGTTGAGGTGCTGGATGATCACCGGATCAAATTCTACTTCACCGAAGGGCTTTCACGCCGATCAATGATCGAACAGGTCGGCTTTGTGCCTGCGTGGTCAAAGAAATGGTATGAAGAGTCCGGTGCGCGCCTTGATGAAAGCCGTCTGGAGACCTCTCCGGGTTCAGGCCCATATATGATTGAAACCGTCGATGTGAACCGCCGCATCGTCTACAAACGCAACCCTGACTATTGGGGCAATGATCTGCCCTTCAATGTAGGGCGCAATAACTTTGACCGTATTCGCGTAGAATATTTCGGCGATGAAAATTCGGCCTTTGAGGCATTTAAATCCGGTGAATATACCTACCGCAACGAGGGGAATTCCAAACAATGGGCTACGGCCTATGATTTTCCAAAAGTGGCTGATGGCTATGTTGTAAAAGAAGAAATTCCCGATGGCTCCCCGCCTGCGCCTTCGGGGATCGTGTTCAACCTTGGCCGCGAGGTGATGCAGGACAAGCGTGTGCGCGAAGCGATCTCCTTGGCGTTCAATTTTGAATGGACCAACGAATCCCTGCAATACGGGCTGTTCAAACAGCGCGCTTCCTTTACCCAGGATACGCCGTTGATGGCGGCTGGCGCGCCACAGGGGGCCGAACTGGCCTTTCTGCAAGAGCTGGGCGATGTGATTGACCCCGAGCTGCTGACAGAAGAGGCGCGGATGCCGCATACCTCTGGCGCTGCGCGCTTGTTGGACCGGCGCAATGCCCGCGCGGCATCCAAGTTGTTGGATGAGGCCGGCTGGCCTGTGGGAGACGATGGTAAGCGCCGCAATGCCGAGGGAGAGCCGCTACGCGTGACCTTCCTGTTGAACTCGGCTGGCTCTGCGACACTATCAGCGGTGGTTGAGAATTTCATGTCCAACCTGACCGCTTTCGGGATCGAAGCTGTTTTGGAAAGGGTCGACAGTTCACAGTATACGGCACGTGAGCGTGATCGGGACTATGATCTGGTGTATGATCAATACGCCTCCTTCCTCGGGACGGGGACGGGGCTTGCCCAGCGTTATGGCTCCGAGGCGGCAAGCTTCTCGTTGTTCAACCCCGCAGGCCTTGCGAGCCCCATGGTGGATGCCATAATCGAGGCTTCGCTTCAGGCGGATACCCGCGAAGAAGAAGATGCCGCGCTAATGGCGCTTGACCGTGCTTTGCGGCATGAGTTCTTCATCATTCCCACATGGTACAATGATGTATATTGGACCGCTTATTATGACCAATATGACCACCCGAAAGACCAACCCGCCTATGCGCTGGGCTATCTGGATTTCTGGTGGTACGACGCTGAAAAAGCAGAAAAACTGCGTGCGGCTGGCGCGCTGAGGTAGATCATGGGCGCCTATATTCTCAGACGGTTGTTGTTGATCCCGGTTACGTTGTTCGGGATCATGTT
Source organism: Sulfitobacter sp. (assembly GCF_039977885.1). GTDB lineage: Bacteria > Pseudomonadota > Alphaproteobacteria > Rhodobacterales > Rhodobacteraceae > Sulfitobacter. The sequence goes on along the minus strand of NZ_JBDWCI010000020.1, from coordinate 94,129 downwards.
GGTCAACTTTGCGCTGGTGCAATTTGTGCCGGGCGGCCCCGTGGAGCAGGCGATTGCCCGCATCCAGGGCGGCGGTGACGTGTTCGGCGGCTTTGCCGGATCCGGTTCCGATGGAGAGACAGTCGATCTGGGGGGCAGTGATAATTACGTAGGCTCACGTGGTCTGCCACCTGAATTTATCGAAGAGCTGGAAAAGGAATTCGGTTTTGACAAACCGCCCGTGGCGCGGTTTTTCAACATGCTTGGCAATTACGTGATGTTCGACTTCGGAGAGAGCTATTTCCGCTCGATCTCGGTCATTGATCTGATCAAGGAAAAGCTGCCTGTTTCGATCACGCTGGGGCTTTGGTCGACCTTGATCGCCTATATGATTTCGATCCCGTTGGGGATTAAGAAAGCCGTGCGCGATGGGTCAAAGTTCGACACTTGGACATCCGGCGCGATTATCGCGGCTTACGCCATTCCGGGCTTTTTGTTCGCGATCCTTTTGTTGGTGCTGTTTGTGCCTGCCAACTGTTTCCGCATTCCCGGTCTGGCCGATATGTGGCCCGGCGGGGCGACGTATAACCCGACCTGCTACGAACTTTTCCCCCTGCGGGGCTTGACGTCCGACAACTTCGATCAGCTTAGCGCATGGGGCAAAGTGAAGGATTACGCGTGGCACATCACGCTGCCGGTGCTTGCTTCGACCATCTCGGCCTTTGCGACACTGACGCTGCTGACCAAAAACAGCTTTCTGGACGAGATCAAGAAACACTATGTCATGACCGCCCGCGCCAAGGGCTTGTCCGAGAGTAAGGTTCTGTACGGCCATGTGTTCCGCAACGCGATGTTGATCGTGATCGCAGGCTTTCCTGCGGTGTTCATCGGCGTGTTTTTCGGCTCAAGCCTGATCATCGAGACGATCTTTTCCCTCGACGGTTTGGGGCGTTTGGGGTTTGAGGCCGCCGTGGCGCGGGATTACCCTATCGTCTTTGGTACGTTGTTTATCTTTGGACTGATCGGGCTGGTGGTCGGGATTATTTCCGATCTGATGTATGTGCTGGTCGACCCGCGCATTGATTTCGAGAAGAGGGAAGGCTGATGGCATTGTCTCCGCTCAACCAGCGCCGCTGGCGTAATTTCACGCGCAACAGGCGCGCTTATTGGTCCATGTGGATCTTCCTTGTGGTTTTCACCCTGTCGCTATTCGCCGAATTTTTGGCCAATGATAAGCCGATCCTTGTGAACTACCGCGGGGATTTCTATACGCCGATTTTCAAATTTTATCCCGAAACGGCCTTTGGCGGAGATTTCCAGACCGAAGCCGCCTACCGCGACCCCGAGGTGCAGTGCCTTATCGCCAGTGGCGGGCTGGAGGCGTGTTTTGACGATCCCGAAGGGATGGTTGCGCAGATCAGGGAGGGCAGTTTTGATGCCGATACCGAAGGTTTTGCCAAAGGCTGGTCTATCTGGCCCCCCATTCCCTACAGCTTTGACACCGCCGTTGATCGCCCCGGTGCAGCTCCGCTGCCACCCAATGGCGAGAACCTGCTGGGCACAGACGGGACCAAGCGTGACGTGCAGGCCCGCGTCATCCACGGTTTCCGGCTGAGTATTGTTTTCACCCTCCTTGTCACCGGCCTAAGCACGATCATCGGCATCGCCGCAGGCGCGGTGCAGGGCTTCTTTGGCGGTTGGCTGGACCTGATTTTCCAGCGCGTGATCGAGATCTGGACCTCTACGCCGTCGCTTTATGTGATCATCATCATGTTCGCGATTTTGGGGCGAAGTTTCTGGCTGTTGGTATTCCTGTTGGTGCTGTTCAGTTGGACAGCGCTTGTTGGCGTGGTGCGTGCCGAATTTTTGCGGGCGCGCAACCTTGAATATGTCCGTGCTGCCCGTGCGCTTGGCGTGGGCAACACGACGATCATGTTCCGCCATATGCTGCCCAATGCGATGGTGGCCACGCTGACGATGCTGCCATTCCTCATTACCGGCACGATTTCCTCACTGGCTGTGCTTGATTTCCTTGGCTTTGGCCTGCCATCCTCGGCCCCGTCACTGGGGGAGCTGACGCTGCAAGCCAAACAAAACCTGCAAGCGCCATGGCTCGCCTTCACCGCATTCTTTACCTTTGCGATCATGCTGTCGCTGCTGGTGTTTATATTCGAGGGGATCCGCGATGCGTTTGACCCCAGAAAGACGTTTTCCTGATGGCCCCGCTTTTGGATGTACAAAACCTGCGCGTGTCTTTTCGGCAGGATGGCAAGCTTTCTCCGGCAGTCAAAGGCATCTCCTTTCACGTCGAGCGCGGCGAGACTGTTGCGCTGGTAGGGGAGAGTGGATCGGGTAAATCCGTTTCCGCCCTCAGCACCGTGTCGTTGTTGGGTGAAACCGCGCATGTTGAGGGCTCTGTCACCTATGACGGCCAACAGATGATTGGCGCCTCGGACAAGCTGCTGCGCAAAGTGCGTGGCAATGACATCAGCTTTATTTTCCAAGAGCCGATGACCTCGCTCAATCCGCTGCATACTATTGATAAGCAACTGGCAGAGTCGTTGGCCTTGCACCAAGGGCTGTCGGGTGATGCGCTGAAGGCGCGTATTCTTGAGCTGTTGGAGAAGGTAGGCATCAACGATGCCGAGAGCCGCTTGGGCAGCTATCCGCACCAATTGTCGGGCGGCCAACGCCAGCGTGTGATGATCGCCATGGCATTGGCCAATAAGCCTGATGTGCTCATCGCGGATGAGCCGACGACCGCGCTGGATGTGACCATTCAGGCGCAAATCCTCGACCTGCTGAAAGAGCTTAAAGACAGCGAAGGCATGGGCCTGTTGTTCATCACCCATGACTTGGGCGTTGTGCGCCGCATCGCGGATCGTGTTTGCGTGATGCAGCACGGCGAGATTGTCGAGCAGGGGCCAACGGCAGAGATTTTTGACAACCCGCAACATCCCTATACGCAAAAGCTGTTGGGGGCCGAGCCATCCGGTAGCCCTGCGCCTGTGCCAGAAAATGCCGAAGTGATCGCGGAAACTGATAGCCTCAAAATCTGGTTCCCGATCCAGCAGGGGTTGCTGCGCCGTACCGTTGGCCATGTAAAAGCTGTTAATGACGCGAGCCTGAGCGTGCGCGCAGGTGAGACCATCGGCATCGTGGGTGAGAGCGGCTCTGGCAAGACGACGTTGGCCTTGGCCATCATGCGGCTTATTGCCTCCGAAGGCGGGATTACCTTTATGGGGGATGATATTCGCAAATGGTCCACAAAGGACCTGCGCCGCTTGCGTAAAGATATGCAGATCGTGTTTCAGGACCCCTTTGGCAGCCTGAGCCCGCGTATGACCTGTATGCAAATCATTGCGGAGGGGCTTAGCATCCATAAGGTCGATCCGGCCCGCGATCAGCGCGAGCTGGTGCATGATGTGATGATTGAAGTGGGTCTCGATCCGGCGACGATGGATCGCTATCCGCATGAGTTCTCTGGCGGTCAACGGCAGCGCATCGCCATCGCCCGCGCCATGGTTCTACGTCCGCGCCTGCTGGTACTGGATGAGCCGACAAGCGCGCTGGATATGACCGTACAGGTTCAGATCGTGGACTTGCTGCGTAACTTGCAGGTTAAATACGGGCTGGCCTATCTATTTATCAGCCATGACCTTAAGGTTGTGCGTGCAATGTCGCATCGTGTGATGGTGATGAAGCGGGGCGATGTGGTTGAGTACGGTGATGTGGACGTGCTCTATGACAATCCCCAAACCGATTACACGCGCAATTTGCTGCAAGCCGCGACATAGATCACGGTCGGGTCAACGCTCCGAAGCGCCGGAGTAGAATTGCGGTATTCACGCCGCCGCATGTTGCCCTTTCTACGTGCCCCGCAATTGTGTCGATCTTTGTGTGGCGCGCTTGCGCGGCTTTTTTCGCGCAAGCCATAGGCGCTGTATGAAATTGGCGCTTTCTGCACTGATGTCGACGAATTAAACACCCTTATGTCCGTTTTTCTTAAGAGTCGCGCGATGTTGTCTCGCGGGTCTTGCGGCGGGTGAACCAGCGGTGGCGTTTAGGTTCAGGGACTGATGGAACGTCTTTAAGGCGAATTTGACCGGTGCGAGTGGCATTCATAAAGCTTTTTGCGTAGATGTTGATCATGTGCTCTCTCCTTGATGTGAGCCCATCCTTGACGAAAGCGACTTCAAATGCGACTCATGGAAATTTATAACATGTAAGTATAGGTGACATATGGATTGGCGTGGCCTGCCACCTTTATCCGCGTTGCGGGCTTTTGCGGCTTTCGCTGAAAGCGGAAGTGTTATCGGCGCTGGTGAGGTATTGGGTGTGTCCCATGCTGCAATCAGCCAGCAATTGAAGGTGCTCGAAGCAGATCTGGACACGGCTCTGCTGGACCGCTCTGGACGTGCAATGCGATTGACTGCCGAAGGGGAGCAATTGGCCCGCGCGATCCGCACCGGCTTTGATATGATAGGGGAGGGGGTCGCGACCCTGACCGGCGCGCGGGATGCCCGCCCCTTGCATATCTCTGTCACGCCTACCTTCGCTGCATCATGGTTGATGCCACGGCTGTCGGGTTTTCGTGCTGCGCACCCAGATATTGATCTGATGATTGACCCCACAGCGCAGGTGGTCACGCTTGGCCCGGACGGGATCGATCTGGCCATCCGCTTTGGTAACGGGGGATGGGACGGGTTGGACTCGGTTCTGCTTTGGAACAGTACGATGGTTGTGGTTGGTGCGCCTGCGTTGGTCGGGAACGCCGCCTGTGGTGACATAGCGGCCTTGGCGGGGTTCCCTTGGGTGGAGGAATTCGGGAATTCGGAATCCACCAGTTGGCTACGGCGTCACGGGGTGACCCAATCAGGCAGTCTGCTGCAAGTGCCCGGAAACCTGTTGATCGACGCGGTGCGGGACGGGCAGGCAATTGCGGTGACTGTGCGCCGCTTTGTAGAGCGGGATATACAGGCGGGCCGCCTACGCGTGCTGCATGAGGAAGCCGGCAGGGGGGCTGGTTATCACATTGTGACGCGCAGCGGCGTTATGCGCGCACCGCTCAAGGCTTTTGTGACATGGCTCAAACGGGAAGGGCGTAACCCTTAACCCGGTCCGATCATAATGCAGCTGACACTGCGCGCCTGCAGGCGGCGGCAGGCCAGGTCGGCTGTCTCCCGTGTCATGCCGAGGAAGTTCGCGTCAAAGCCCTGTGGCTTTCGCACGACCTTGCGCAGAGAACCGTCCAGCGTTGCCATTTCCGCCAGCGCCGTTTTGATCAGCACTTTTTCAGCAGCATAATGGCTGCCAAAGCGCCCGACATTCACGCCCCATTGCCGTCCGCCAGAAGTCGAGACGCGTGTTACCACTTCTTGTGGTTGGGGTTCCTTGGCTGTCTTGGGCTGCGCGCCAATCACGACAAGCCCCTTTGGCCGAAGTGTCGGCCGGATGGTCGTGCTGGTTGCTGCGGAGGCCAATACAACATCAGCAGCAGCTGCGACCGGTTGGGAAGGCGCCGGCGTCGGTGTTGGCGCATTCACCGCTTCGGCTACGGCGTCATTAATCGCTGAGTTGAGCAGGGCAGTCATCGGGTCAGGTGACGTAGGAGCAGCAGCAACCGCTACAGGCTCTGATGTTTGAGGGCGTAGATGTGGGCGCCAGGATGTTTTGACAGCCCGGACCAATCGTATGGTTTTGCCCTTGGCACCGGGCGATGTTGTGCCCGATGGGCTTGCTTCGGCAACATAGGCGGGTTCTTCCGGCTTGCGAAGCGGTGCATTCGAGGGCGCGCGGCGGAAGCCCAGATCCATCAGTTCCGCGACTTTGGCATTGCGCGATGCGGTGGACTGTCCACCAAAGACGGTTACGATGATGCGTTCATTGCCACGTTCTGCCGAAGCAGTGAGGTTAAAGCCTGCTGCACGCGTGTAGCCTGTCTTGATCCCGTCCGCCCCTTTGTATGAGTTCAGGAAACGGCGGTTGGTGTGGTTCACTTTCTTGATCCCGGCATCCGCAGTGATACGGGAGAACAGGTTATAATATTCGGGGAAATCATATAGCAGGTGCCGCCCCATGAGCGTCATGTCATGGGCGGTGGACAGGTGGCCTTCTTCGGTCAGGCCATGGGCGTTTTTGAATGTGGTGCGGGTCATCCCGATCTGTTTGGCGGTGCGGTTCATGCGGCGGGCGAATTTCGCCTCGGAACCGCTGATGGCTTCGCCGATGGCCGTGGCCGCATCATTGGCCGATTTCACCGCAGCAGCGCGCACAAGATAGCGCAGAGCGATTTTCTGACCTGGCCGAAGGCCTAGCTTGCTGGGCGGCTCAGAGGCGGCGTGCCGTGAAATGGTCACCTTGGTATCAAGGGAAATCTCACCACGTTCGATCGCCTGAAACGCAATGTATAGCGTCATCATTTTTGTCAGGGACGCGGGGTGTAGCCGTGTATCTGCATTGCGTGAGTGCAGTACCTCGCCGGTACGTGCATCAATTACATATGCTGCGTAGGGTGCCGCCTTCGCGCTCATTGGGACGAGGACGAACAGCCATAGCGCTGCTAGTATTAATAGCCCGAAACGGGCCGGCTGAGAGCGCCGAACCTTCATGTTAACCTGCCTAATCTGCCTCTGACCCCCGATTTTTCGAGTGGTCTTATTTTTTGATTGCCTGCATCGTAGCACGGGAAGGGGTTTCTGATAAGTCGTATTCTAGCAGTATTTATCAGTTTTTCTGCGGGCTGGCGTAGCAGATATAGGGGGTTGATCCGGCTCTCCCACAACACTGCGCAATGAGGCGAAAATGTGGCGATAATTGGACGGCAGTTGCCTCATTCTGAATCGCCGATTTGAGCCGTAAGTTGCAATGGTCCAGCCTGGATTGGGCGGAGTTGATATTGTGGCCTTAAGGTGAGGGATGTAATTTTGCTTATTATATTGTTTTTTATTAGAGGTTTGTGATGGTCTGATCTGTGGCTGGTAGGCACCTGCTGCTGTGCTGATCCGCGAGTCGCATGTGCGCGGGCCGCAATTTACCAAGCCATTTCCCTAACGGCAGCAAGTTTGCTGAAATCAGGCGGATTGGTCGGATTGAGGGTTGTGTTTTGGGCCGTCAGGCGGGAGGTTCCCCCACGCGCTGAGGGGGCCGACGTGGGCAGTTTATGATCGAGATTCTGGACGGGTTAAAAGCGGCATTCTGGCTTGTTGTGGGCTTTGATGCGGAGCTCTGGGAGATCAGCCTGAGATCTTTGCGCGTGACGTTAAGCGCGCTTGTGATTGCAAGTGTGATTGCCATTCCGCTGGGCACCTACCTTGCTGTTCAGCGCTTTCGCTACCGCCGTTTTGTGATCTCGATGATCAATGCCTTGATGGGGTTGCCGCCGGTTGTTGTCGGCTTGGTGGTCTATATCCTCTTGTCGCGCTCGGGGCCTTTCGGTGTGCTCGATCTGTTGTTCACGCCAACGGCGATGATTATTGCGCAGGTGGTTATTATCACGCCTGTGATTGCCTCCATTGCCCATCAATCCATGCGTGAGCTCTGGGCGGAATATCATGACTTGTTGATTTCCCTCAACACAACCAAACGTCAGCGGATACTTACGTTGATCTTTGATGGCAGGCGCAATCTGTTGACCGCAGCGCTGGCAGGGTTCGGGCGCGCCATAGGAGAGGTCGGGGCGATTATGATCGTAGGGGGCAATATCGACCATGCCACCCGCGTCCTGACCACGGCCATCGCGCTGGAGACGGGTAAGGGGGACTTTGCATTGGCGCTGGGTCTGGGATTTGTGCTGATCGGCCTTGCGGTGGTCGTAAACCTTGCCATCCATACGCTGTCACGGACTGAACGGGAGGGCCGCTGGTGAGTGCTGCATTTCCTTTGACGCTGCAAGGCGTGCATGTACGCCGGCAAGGCAGGTCTTTGCTGGGGCCACTTGATCTGACGCTGGGTGAGAAGGGGACGACGATTGTTATCGGGCCGAATGGGTCGGGCAAAACAACGCTGCTACGGGTGATGCACGGGATTGAGCGGGTGAGCCGTGGAGAGGTTACATGGGCCTGTGACAATCCGGCCAAACATGCCTTTGTCTTCCAGACCCCCATTGTTTTGCGCCGTAGTGTAGCTGACAATTTGGCCTATCCGCTTGTCCTACTAGGCACGCCGAAACATGAGATCAGACAGGCCGTTGATCATTGGCTGTTGCGGATCGGACTTGACGCTGCCGGTAATAATCAGGCCACGCGACTGTCGGGAGGGGAGCGGCAAAAGCTCGCCATTGCGCGGGCTCTTATTCGGAAGCCAGATGTGCTTTTTCTGGATGAACCTTGTTCCAATCTGGACGGCCACGCCACGCGCGAAATCGAGGCATTGCTGGAGGAGCAGGCAAAGGCTGGTACGCGGTTGGTCATGGCGACCCATGACATGGGGCAGGCCCGTAGGCTTGCAACTGATCTTGTCTTTATGCTGGACGGGAAGGTACACCAAAATGGACCAGCAGACGCCCTTTTTGCCAATCCCGGCACCGGCTCTCTGGCCGCATTCCTTAGAGGAGATATCGTGACATGAAACGTATTATATGTGCTTTTCTGGCCCTTGTTTGGGCTCAAACGGCATCAGCGGATCCTATGCGGATGGCTGTGACGACATCGTTCGAGAACTCGGGCCTGGCTGATGTGCTGCTACCGGCAATCAAGGAAGACCTTGATATCGATCTACAGCTTTTGGTTGTGGGGACGGGGCAGGCTTTGCGTCTTGGCGAGGCCGGAGACGTAGACGCGATTTTGGTGCATTCAAAAGCCGCTGAAGAAGCCTTTGTCGCTGCTGGCCATGGGCCGCACCGCCGCGAGATCATGTATAACGATTTTGTTGTTGTTGGTCCGGTCGCGGATGAAGCGCAAACTGCCGATGCCAGCAGTGCAGCAGACGCGCTGGGGCGGATTGCGGCAGCACAGGCCCCCTTTGTGAGCCGTGGTGATGACAGCGGGACACATAAAGCCGAGAAGGCCATCTGGGTGAGCGCCGGTATCGACCCCGAAACTGCCGGTGCATGGTATCACGCGGTAGGGGCCGGTATGGGGGCTGCGTTGAATACAGCTGCAGGGCTGGACGCATATGTTCTGTCGGACCGCGCAAGCTGGCTCAATTTTGGCAACAAGGAGGGGTTGGCGTTGCTATATTCCGGTGATCCGGCGTTGTTCAACCAATATGCGTTCCTGCCTGTGAGCCCGGACAAAAACGCCAACATCCGCAATGATCTTGCTATCGAGTTGGAGGATTGGCTGACCAGCCCGCGCGCGGCAGAGCTGATCAACGGTTATACGATCGACGGTGAAACCTTGTTTGTTTTCAACGCAGCTGCCGATTAATCAGTGCTGATGCGGTTCATCGTCGAGATGACCATGGACCGCAAACTGCATAATATCAGCTTGCTGCGCTTCAATGACACGGTAGCTTTCCAATACCCCCGCGGGGGTCAGTTCGCGGGTGAGGGTCAGCAAAGTGTTGGGGGCATGATCGGCGCATAGATCCGCCATTTGGTCGACCTCTTCCAATGCCGTGCCGCGTGCGGCCTCTACAGAGGGCGCGCCGTAGATATCAACAAAATGTTGGGCCAGCAGGGTGGCGATCACATCGCGCTCCTGCGGCTCGATCTGGGTGACCGCGACACAGCTGACACGTCCAAAGGTCTCACAGCCCATCCAGCCGTTTGCAAAGGCCTGCCGGGCCTTACCGACAAGGTCGGCTTCGCCCCAGTTCGAATATTCGAAGCCGCCCGAAATGCACCATTCACCGGTGCGTGCAGGGTTATGGAAAACCCGTTGGTCGCTTTCATCAAAATGGATTGCGCGGGCAAGTTTCATAGAGGCCTCGTCAGGGTTTCGGTGAGCGGGACAAGCATAGTCTTGTCACCGGCTTTGAGCAACAGGCCCAGACGGTCATCAAGGCCGATGAACGTGCCGGTCTGCCCTGCAAAAGTGACCTCGCCTTCAAGCCCATGCGCAAGGCCCTGCCATTCGCGATGAAGCTGTGCAGTGCCACTATCGAGCCAGGTGTTGATCCCGACCAGCGTATGCCGCACCCAGGCTTCAAGCAGCGCCACAGCGTCGATCTCGGCGCAGCCTTCGGCATAAAGCGCCGTTTGGTCGGGGGTCAGGCCCATGTCGTCACTTTCCGGCCATAGCGACAGGGTCAGCTCTACAATCAACCAGTCCGGTTCGACCTCGGGGGTGCCCGAAGCGGCCATGCGCAAGGCACCGCAGCGCCCGCCATTGACATAAACGGTCCCGTCCCAGCCCAGATGAACGCCGACTTCGGGCGGCCCAAGCGCACCAATGGCATTTTGCAGGCCAACACCGCATAGGGGCAACATAACCGCCGCCTCGGATAGCGCGACCTCGGGGGCAAAAACCATGGCTGCGCGCAGGCGGTCAGGGGCTAGATCATAGATCACCAGCCCCGCGTCACAGCCTGCCTTTGCCAAATCGACTGCCAGAGAAAACGGATCGGCACCCTGTGCATCTTGGCCCGAAAAGAGCGGCGGAAAGCGCGGTTCGCTCATGCATGCCCCTTGGCGATGAGGTCTTTTGCGATGCCGCGGAATGCAGTGGCGGGGGCACTATCGGGTTTCGAGACCACGACCGGCGCTCCTCCATCGGCGGCAAGGCGGATATCCATCTGGAGCGGTATTTCAGCCAGTAGGGGGACACCCAGCTTTTCAGCCTCGGCAGCGACGCCACCATGGCCAAACAGATGCTCCTCGTGCCCGCAGGCAGAACAGACATGGGTAGACATATTTTCGATCATCCCGATCAGCGGTGTGCCAAGCTGGTTGAACATATCAATCCCCTTGCGTGCATCCAGCAGCGCAATGTCCTGTGGCGTGGAAACGATGATCGCGCCATCGAGGTGGGATTTCTGCGCCAAAGTCATTTGGACATCACCGGTTCCGGGGGGCAGGTCGACAATCAGCACATCCAACGCGCCCCATTGCACCTGCGTGAGCATTTGCTGTAACGCACCCATCAGCATCGGACCGCGCCAGACCACGGCCTGATCATCGTTGGTCATCAACCCTAAAGACATCATCGTGACGCCAAAGTTCCGCATCGGCAGGATGATCTTGCCATCCGGTGAGGCAGGGCGACCAGAGACACCCAGCATGCGCGGCTGCGAAGGTCCGTAAACATCCGCATCAAGCAACCCGACACGGCGGCCTTCGGCGGCCAGTGCGCAGGCAAGGTTGGAGGCCACGGTGGATTTGCCAACGCCGCCCTTGCCGGATGCGACCGCGATGATCCGGTCCACGCCGGGGATCTTTTGTGGTCCACTTGGTTCCGCGCTGCGCTGGGGTTTGAGATCGGGCGGCGCTTTGCTGCTGTGGGCTGTCATAACGATTGAGGCGGTGCTGATCCCGTCAAGCGCGCGTATTTTCGCTTCGGCCGCGTCTTTGATGGCGGTATAGGCTGCTGCATGGGAGCCGCTAACTTCCATGACGAACCGGACAGTGCCCGCATCAACGGTCAGCGCTTTGACGATGCCTGCCTCGACAATGGATGTGCCGCTGATCGGGTCTTCCAACCCTGACAGGATGGAAAGGATGTCTTCTCTGGTCGCGCTCACGTTATGCCTGACCTTCGATTTGACCGGTCACCACATGCTCAAGGTCGACACCGTCGATGGTCAGGACCATTTTCGCCTCAAAGCTGCGGCCGGAGGTATCGCCTGCATTGCGCATGGCTTCCTCGATGGCTTGTTGGGAGGTTACGCCGACCTGCTTGAGGAACTTGCGCATGGACATGTTAAAGTCTTCGCTCATTGGATTTTCTCCGGTTGTCTGGGCTGCGTGCAGGTCTGCGCAGTGCGCGGGACCGCTATCGCGGCGGGTTCAGTGATCTTTGCGTTTCGAAAAATAATCATCAGAGGTCCGCGGACGCGGGCGTTCGTTGCCTGCGAAGGGGTTGTTCTGTGAATGGTACTGCGCGTTGATCCGGCAACCGTCACACATCTGGATCATGCGCGCGGCGGCAGGATTAGCGAACATGGCATGGTTTCCAGACAGCTTTTCCATGATTTTTTCAACTGTGGATTTTACCCCGAAAAGCGTACCGCATTCGACGCAGGCAAATGGTTCTTCTTCGTTCACGACCTTCTGCGTATAGGCCGCATCTGTCAGGTCGAACTGCGGTACAAGGCTGATCGCCTTTTCAGGGCAGACGTTGGTACACAGCCCGCATTGCAGGCAGGCATCTTCCTGAAAGCGAAGTTGCGGCATGTCGGGATTGTCACCTAGCGCGCCTGAGGGGCACAGCGATACACAGGCCAGACACAGAGTGCAGGCATCTGTATCGACCAATACGGCACCGTATGGCGCGCCTTGCGGTAGTGCCAATGTTTCTGTGGCGGGGTTCAGGGCTTTTGCAGAAAGGCGTGCGACCTGCCTGCGTGTGCCTAGCGGTAAAATCGGCGCATCCAGTGCTGTAGCAGCGGTAGCATCAAACAGGTAGTCCGACAGCGCGTCAGGATCGGCCATATCGAGAATCGCAGCCTTCTCGGGGGCAATCGCGAGCGTGAGGGCAAGCTGCGGGTTCAGGGCATCGCGTTCGGTTTCCGGTCCGGCCAGAATCTCGACGCGGGCAAATCCTGCTGCTAACGCCGCCAGCATTTCCGCATGGCCAAAGCCGGAAAGGGCGTTCACCTCCATCGGGATCACATCAGCAGGCAGCCCGCGTCCGTGGCGTGATGACAGTTGGATCATTTCTGCGCCATATGCGTCATGCACCAGTAGGCGCGCATCTTGACCACCCGCACTGCGGTAGGCCGTGGCAAGTATGCTGATCCGGCGGAAAATGTGATCTGTTGTCGGCATCTCATAGCTGATGGCCCCCGATGGGCAGACCGAGGCGCAGGCCCCGCAGCCTGCACAGATCAGCGGATCAACGGCGACATGCTCTCCGGCTGAAACGATAGCGCCGGTAGGGCAGACGTTCAGGCAGTTAGAGCAAGCAGGCTTTTCCGCGCGGGAATGTGCGCACAGAGTGGGCTCCATGCGCACATATAGCGGTTTTTCAAAGGTGCCGATCAGCAGGCTTGCTTCGGAAATGGCTTGGGCGACAGCAGGCTGGCTTTTGGGGTCGGCGCGTAGATATCCGTCGCGCTTGTGATCTGCGGGGAACAGGGGAGTTGCACCGGACAGGTCAAGGATAATGTCGCATTGTGACATTGCGCCGTCCCGCGGCGCGCTTAGATCCGGCGTCCCGCGGCCGCCAATAAGGCTTTGTTGGAAGGCATCAATCCTGACCTCGAACGCGCCAAGCGTCCCGGTCGCCTGTCTTAGCTTTCCGACATATGTATCAAAGGCTGGGTGAGGCACGATGTCGCTTTGTGGTCCAAGCAGGACAGTCACCGATAGCGTTTCGGCGAGTGTTTGTGCAGCGGGTAAAACAACATCGGATGCGCCGAGAATCAGGCAGGTGCCTTCTGACACGACATCAATGGACTTATAGTCAGGCTCGTCCATTAGCCCGTCTGCGATCAATGCCGCCATTTTGGGTGTCGTAGAGGCGCTGTCATCGGTCCAGCCGGCACGGTCGCGAATGTCTATGAAGGTTGGCGCATCTACCTCGAAATCTTGGGCAATTTCGGCAAAACGGGGGGCTTCTTGTGCGCAGGCTATGACGACATCGCCATCTTTAATCGCCTCTGCTGCGATATCCGCTTGGGTGGTGCATAAGCTGGTAAAGCAGCCTGTGCAGGCCAGGCCCGTCGCAGCGCCCAAGCCTGTGGCATCAACCGATTGAGAGCCAAGGCAGTCACACAAGAGCAAGGTTTTTGACATGGTTTCCCCCGGAATTTGCAATCAGCGCAGGTGCGCAACTAGGCAGGAATCGCCCTTGCAGTAAACCGTCAATCGTTTTGAATCTAGTGCAGGATGATTGTGCGACCGCAGCATTATCGGGTAAAATTTGCCAGTAAACTAAATGTGTTGTCCAAGATAGTCCGGAAAAATCAAAAAAACGCATTTCGGGGCTTTGAAATTCTACCTTTGGTTTAAGGCGATGTATTTTGCTCTTTTTCTAGTCGTTAAAATGCGCCATCATGCCCCCAGCCAAAAGAGGGATTACTTCTTGAGCCATGCTTATCCAAATGCGCAGGCACTGCCGGTCGGTGTTGTCGTGCGTCGTGCACCGGGTGTGACACGCTGGGCCAAGTTCGCTTGGACCGTGTCCTCTGTGCTGCCCGGTGCCGGTTCTGCGGATTGGAAAGTTCTGCGCGAAGAGGCTGATGTGACAGAGTTTCACGCAGCAACCCTGCCACTTACCCTGTATGTTTCCGAGGCCGAAGCCTACGCGCATGAGTTGCAGGCCCGCGTGCCTTCCGTCTATGTGGTGCTGCGTCCTGCTGATCATAGTGCTGATATGCCGTGGTCGGTCGCTTTGGTGACCGCGTCCCCTTACGAGGCGCAGGATTATTGCGATTCGGCCGAGGAGTTGGTCGAGAAAGTCGCCATGCCCGAAGGATTGCATGCTTGGGTCGCCAGTTTCGTGGATGAGCATTACGAAGAAGAAGTGTTTGTTAAGCGGCGTCGTGATCGGGCGCGGGTGGATCGGGTCGAGGACGGGATCGGCGATGCACGTATCCGTCAGATCAGTGATGTTTATCGCGCGCCACGCCGCAAAGAGGTGGCCGGATGACCAAACCGCAATCCGCCTGGTCGCGCCGGCGTGCAGCTGTTGCCGCAGAGGCCGCAGCCGAAGAACAAGCCGCACAAGCCGCCATCATTGCGCAGCAGCAAGAGGCATTGGCCGAAAAAAGCGATGCGGAAATACTCGAAGAGCTCGGCCTGCCTGATCCGGATGCGATGGTGCAAGGCGACGACTTTAAGGCGTTTTTGGCCAAAACTGTGCCTGCGCATCTACGCAAGCGGGCGCTTCGCAACCTGTGGCGTAGCAATCCGGTGTTGGCCTGTGTGGACGGGCTGAATGATTATGATGACGATTATCTGACAGGCAGTTACGGGCAGGGACCAATTGCCACGACTTATCAGGTCGGCAAGGGTATGCTGTCGCATCTTGTCGAGATGGAGCGCCAGAAAGAAGCTGCATCGGTACAGCCCGCTGAGGATGATGAACCGGCTGTCGCTGTTGATGCCGCGCTGGTGGAAGATTTGCCCGAGGCGGAAGATGTGTCACCGGCCGCCCCTCAAGAGGAAGTTGCCGCAGCGCCACAAGAGGACGCGCAGCCTTTGCCAGCCCCGCGCCGCATGACGTTTCAATTTGAGGAGGATGCTGCATGACCCTTGCCGCACCTGTGATAGAGGTTTCCGAAGAAGACCGCATGCGCGGGGATCTTTATAACTACCTCGGGCTGATGTTGGCAGCACCGGCTGACCAGATGCTTCTGGAGCAAACGGCGGCTTTGAGTGGGGATGAATCTCCGCTTGGCAAGGCGATCCAAGGGCTCGCGCGGGTCGCCAAAGTGTCCACACCAAAAGCTGTGGAAACCGAATTCAACACACTTTTCATCGGTTTGGGCCGAGGAGAGCTATTGCCCTATGCCAGCTATTATCTGACGGGTTTTTTGAACGAGAAGCCGCTTGCCAATCTGCGCGCGACTATGGCCAGTTTCGGCATGACCCGCGCAGCGGACAAGTTCGAGCCCGAAGACAATATCGCATCGTTGATGGAGATGATGGCCGGCATGATTGTTGGCCGTTTTGGCCGTGTGGCCAGTGTCGAAGAGCAGAAACAGTTTTTCAATGCGCATATCGGCACATGGGCCACGCATTATTTCACGGATTTGCAGGCGGCAAAGTCGTCGGTGCTTTATGCATCGGTCGGCGCTGTCGGGCTGGCATTGATGGACATCGAACGCGAAGCATTTCGCATGACGGCAAGCGCATAGCCTTGTCAGGTAACCGGCGGGTTCACCCGCTTAACAAAGAGAAGGGAAGACTTCCATGAGTGAGCAAACCAAAGGCGCAAGCCGCCGCGATTTCTTGAAGTTGGCCGGAACAGCAGCACCGGCAGTTGTAGCTGTGGCCGCAGGGGGCACTGCCGCCCAAGCCGAGCCGCAGCCCGTCGATCTGTCGTCAGACAAAATGCAGGATACGGCTCACACCCGTGCCTATCTCGAAAGTACACGTTTCTAATAGCAGCGCAGCGCGCTTTACG
The DNA here is from genome assembly GCF_039977885.1 of Sulfitobacter sp. Classification (GTDB taxonomy): domain Bacteria; phylum Pseudomonadota; class Alphaproteobacteria; order Rhodobacterales; family Rhodobacteraceae; genus Sulfitobacter. Next base: position 77,978 of record NZ_JBDWCI010000020.1, on the reverse strand, counting down.
AATTCATCCAGCGGAGCTGGATCAGGGAGGAAGACCATGCTGAGGAAAAAGACCAGCGGAATCACACGCCGTTCCGGGCGGACGCCAATCGTTGCAGGTAAAGGTACAGGCGGGATTGACCGTCGCGGGTTCCTGCGTGGCTCGGGCCTTGCCATTGGTGGCTTGGCTGCGATTGCTGCGACAGGTGGGACAGTAACACAGGCCACGGCGCAGACTGCTGCGACGCGCGCCGTCGAGCGGGTCAAATCCGTTTGTACCCACTGTTCGGTGGGCTGCACCGTCGAGGCCGAAGTCGATAATGGCGTCTGGATCGGCCAGGAACCCGGCTTTGACAGCCCATTCAACCTTGGTGGTTATTGCGCCAAAGGGGCGTCGGTGCGGGAGCACGCACACGGCGAACGCCGCCTGAAGTACCCGATGAAAAAGGTCGATGGCGAATGGGTCCGCATGAGCTGGGACGATGCCATCAATGAGATCGGCGATGGCATGAACAAAATCCGCGAAGAAAGCGGGCCGGATTCTGTTTATTGGTTGGGATCGGCCAAGCATAACAATGAACAGGCCTATCTGTTCCGTAAATTCGCGGCTTACTGGGGTACGAATAACGTCGACCACCAGGCGCGTATTTGCCACTCGACGACAGTTGCGGGTGTGGCCAACACATGGGGCTACGGCGCCATGACCAACAGCTACAACGACATTCACAACTCCAGAGCGCTTTTTGTGATCGGTGGGAACCCTGCCGAGGCGCATCCGGTTTCGCTGTTGCACATCCTCAAAGCTAAAGAGGAAAACAACGCGCCGCTGATCGTTTGTGACCCGCGCTTTACCCGTACAGCAGCCCATGCCGATGAATATGTCCGCTTCCGTCCGGGTTCGGACGTGGCGCTTGTTTGGGGCATTTTGTGGCACATCTTTGAGAACGGTTGGGAAGACAAGGAATTCATCCGCACCCGTGTCTGGGGGATGGAGCAAATCCGCGACGAGGTGGCCAAATGGACACCCGAAGAGGTCGAACGGGTTACGGGTGCCCCCGGTGCACAGCTTGAGCGGGTCGCGCGCACGTTGGTGAACAACCGCCCCGGCACCGTGATCTGGTGCATGGGTGGCACGCAGCACACCAATGGTAACAACAACACGCGCGCCTACTGCATTTTGCAGCTGGCGTTGGGCAACATGGGCGTTGCAGGCGGCGGGACCAATATTTTCCGCGGCCACGACAACGTGCAGGGTGCTACCGACCTTGGTGTTCTGGCCGATACATTGCCTGGATACTACGGCCTGTCTGAAGGCGCGTGGGCGCATTGGGCGCGGGTCTGGGAAGAAGACCTTGATTACCTCAAGGGGCGGTTCTCAAGTGAGACTGTCGGTGACACCGCGATGATGAACCTCACCGGTATTCCAGTGAGCCGGTGGATCGACGGTGTGTTGGAAAGCAAGGACAACCTTGACCAGCCCGACAACACCCGCGCTATGGTTCTGTGGGGCCATGCCCCCAACAGCCAAACCCGTCAGAAAGAAATGAAGACGGCGATGGAGAAGCTCGACATGTTGGTTGTGGTCGATCCATATCCGACAGTCACGGCTGTGCTTCAGGACCGGACAGACGGTGTGTATCTGCTGCCTGCCTGTACTCAGTTCGAGACGCGCGGCTCTGTCACTGCGTCGAACCGGTCGTTGCAATGGCGTGAGCAAGTGGTTGAGCCCTTGTTTGAATCCTTGCCCGATCACGCCATCGTTGCGAAATTTGCCGAAAAGTTCGGCTTCCATGACAAGCTGTTCCGCAACATCGCGATTGATGAAAATGGCGAGCCGAACATCGAAGACCTCACCCGTGAGTTCAACAAAGGCATGTGGACTATTGGCTATACCGGCCAAAGCCCCGAGCGCATGAAAATGCACATGGCAAACCAGCACACATTCGACCGCACAACTTTGCGTGCGGTCGGTGGACCAGCAGATGGCGACTTTTACGGTATGCCATGGCCTTGCTGGGGCACCGCCGACATGAAGCACCCGGGCACGGCAAACCTGTATGACATGTCGATCCCCGTGGCCGAGGGGGGGCTGACCTTCCGTGCCCGCTTTGGGGTGGAGCGTAACGGCGAAAACCTATTGGCCGAAGGCGTCTTTACGCCGGGGTCGCAGATCGAAGACGGGTATCCCGAATTCACCATGCAGATGCTCATTGATCTTGGTTGGGACGGTGATTTGACCGCCCAAGAACGTGCCTCGATCGAGGCCGTTGCGGGCTATGAGAAAGCACATGAGGCCGATGAGGGTACGCAACCGGTTGGCGAGACATCGCAAACGGGAGCGGTGCCATCGGATTACGCGGCAGCTGTTGGCGGCATCAACTGGAAGACCGACCTGTCGGGCGGTATCCAGCGCGTGGCCATTGCCCGTGGCTGTGCACCCTTTGGCAATGCCAAGGCGCGCACAGTGGTCTGGACCTTCCCTGATCCGGTGCCAATCCACCGCGAGCCGCTTTATACCAACCGCCGCGATTTGGTGGGTGAATTCCCGACCTACGAGGATAAGAAGTTCTGGCGCGTGCCCACCATGTACGAGTCCATTCAGAAAAAAGACTTCTCACAGGATTATCCGATCATTCTGACATCCGGACGTCTGGTCGAATATGAAGGCGGCGGGGACGAGACACGATCAAACCCGTGGCTGGCCGAATTGCAGCAAGATATGTTCGTCGAGATCAACACCCGCGACGCCAATAACCTTGGTGTTCGGGACGGCGCGCAGGTCTGGGTTGAAGGCCCTGAAGGCGGCAAGGTCAAAGTGATGGCTATGGTGACCGAGCGTGTCGGCGAAGGCGTGGCCTTTATGCCGTTCCACTTTGGTGGCCACCTCGAAGGCGTGGACCTGCGGGACAAATACCCCGAAGGGGCCGATCCTTATGTACTGGGCGAAAGCACCAATACTGCACAAACATATGGCTATGACAGCGTAACCCAGATGCAAGAGACGAAAGCCACTCTTTGCAAAATCTGGACAGCGTAAGGGAGAAGTAGAATGGCAAGAGCAAAATTTCTCGTAGACGCTGAACGCTGCATCGAATGCAACGCCTGCGTTACCGCGTGTAAAAACGAACATGAGGTGCCGTGGGGTATCAACCGCCGCAAGGTTGTGACCATCAATGACGGTGTTCCTGGTGAGCGGTCGATTTCGGTCGCGTGTATGCACTGTTCGGACGCACCCTGCATGGCTGTTTGCCCGACCGATTGTTTCTACCAGACCGAAGAAGGGGTGGTTTTGCACTCTAAGGATCTGTGCATCGGCTGTGGTTATTGCTTTTACGCGTGCCCCTTTGGCGCGCCACAATATCCGCAAGCGGGTAACTTCGGTTCGCGTGGTAAGATGGATAAATGTACCTTCTGCGCCGGTGGCCCAGAGGAGAACAACTCCACCGCCGAGTTCCAGAAGTACGGCCGGAACCGGATCGCGGAGGGCAAGTTGCCAATCTGCGCCGAGATGTGTTCGACAAAAGCGTTGCTTGCCGGTGATGGTGATGTCGTTTCGGGCATCTACCGTGAACGGGTTGTTGCACGTGGTTTCGGATCCGGCGCATGGGGCTGGGGTACTGCGTATCAACAAAAGGGCGGCTAAACGCCCCTTTTTCGATATTGTAAAAAGGGGGCGGCCTATGTTTGGTCGCCCCTGTCTTATCCAGCCATAAGGAAGTTTTGATGTTGCGTCTGTTTGGCCTGCTTGCTCTCCTGTTTACCCTTGCCGCACCTGCCATTGCTCAAGAAACGTCCGCTGATCCGCGTGCGTCGACAGGTGGTGCGCAAACTCTCGAAGATATTATGCGCCGTCAGGAAGGGGCAAAGATCGACGACAGCTTCCGCAGTGATGCCACCGGCAATCCGGATGCGGCAGCCTCCATCAGTGGTCAGTTGGGCACTTTGGGGGGCGCGTCGGACCCCGAGCTATGGCGGGCATATCGCTATGGCACTGCCGACATCATCACACAGGCGCGTAGCCCTGCGGCGACAACGATGGTGCAGGATGGCGGCATGTGGTGGCTGGAGTTCCGCCGCGGGCCGCTGTTGCAGATCGCAGTTTATCTGTTGGGTGGCACATTGGTGTTGCTGGCGCTGTTCTACCTGATCCGCGGGCGCATTCGTATTGACGGGGAAAAGACCGGTCGAACGCTGGTCCGTTTCAAAGCGGTCGAGCGGTTCGGTCACTGGCTTCTGGCGTCTTCATTTATCGTGTTGGGGATCACCGGCTTGATCTCGCTGTTCGGGCGTAAAGTGATCATACCCGCTTTTGGTCATGAGGCATTTTCCTCTCTGGCGGTCGTGAGCAAATGGATTCACAATAACATCTCTTGGGCTTTCATCGTCGCGCTGTTGATCGTGTTTGTCGCATGGGTGATGCATAACATACCCGATAAGACCGACCTGAAATGGCTGGCAAAAGGTGGCGGGATTTTCGGTGGCGGACACCCTCCTGCCAAGAAATTCAACGCCGGTCAAAAGCTGATCTTCTGGGCGGTGATCGTCTTGGGCGGCTCAATCGCCGTATCGGGATTGTCGTTGCTGTTCCCGTTCCAGATCACACTGTTTGGCCCGACCTTCGAAACATTGAACAGCTGGGGTGTCTCGGGATGGTTCGGCCTGGCCGATCTGCCCTATCCGCTTGAGCCGCAGGAGGAAATGCAGTTTGCACAGCTTTGGCACGCGCTGATCAGTCTGGTGCTAACCGCGATTATCTTTGCGCATATCTATCTTGGCTCGATTGGTATGGAGGGCGCGTTTGATGCGATGGGTAAAGGCGAAGTCGAAGAGCAATGGGCCCGGGAACACCACAGCATTTGGGCTGAAGAAGTGTTGGAAGCCGATGCCAAAGCACGGGAGTCGAACTGATGAAAGCTTTCTTGGTTGCCCTTGTGGCACTTGTTGTGATCGCGGTCGGAGCAAACCGGATCCTGACGACAATCGGCTTTTCAAGCCAGGAGGCGGGCACGTCATCCGCCAATGTTCGCCTGCCGGAATAGACGCCAGGTCGTCTAAACCGATGGGCTTATGGCAGCGGGTATAACATACGCGCTGCCATTTTAATTTCGCTATGCAGGGATGTCCGCAGAGCTGCCGTATGGTGACTGGAAACCCAGTTCGATCGAAAAGGTGCAAGGCCCTGCGATCATCGGGTCCAACGCCCCGTGCAAATCCGCAAGCAGTGCCTTCATAAACGGGGCATCGCGGTGCGGTTTGTCCAGCACGCGGATATGCAAAAACACATGGTCATGGTGGGTTTGGGTCAGTGGATAGGCGCGGCCTTTGCAACTACCGGCTCCTGCGTCGGCGGCTTTAATGACCTCTTCGGCGCGGGCAAGGATTGCAGGGGCATCGAGTTTGATATGCGCGGAATAGCTAAGGTTGGCTTGGGGCATTTATTGATCCTTTGGCAAGCGTGGTTAACAAGGGCACAAGACCCTCAAGAGTTTCGATTTCGTGGAATTTTTCATGATCGGGGGGCGGTGCATACTCAACGGCCCATGTTATGCCGTGGGGCACATAAACGCCGTGGCCGCCTGCGCTGATCATCGGAATGACATCCGAGGCCATCGAGTTCCCGATCATAATCCCCTGATCGACGCCGGTGCCGTGTTGATCAAAAATACGGGTGTATGTTGGCGGGGTCTTGGCCGACACGATCTCGACCCCGTCAAACAGATCGCGCAGCCCTGATTGCGCCAGCTTGCGTTCCTGATCCAGTAAGTCGCCCTTTGTGATGACCAATAGCTTGTAAGACCCGCGCAGCGCCTCGAGCGTTCCGGTAACATGAGGCAACAGCTCTACGGCGTGGGACAGCATATCGCGCCCCGCATACAAAAGCTCACTTATGACAGAGGTAGGCACACGCCCGTCGGTGACCTCGATTGCGGTTTCAATCATGCTGAGTGTGAAGCCTTTGATGCCGAACCCGTAATGCGGCAGATTGCGCCGCTCGGCTTCCAAAAGGCGGGCCATCAGCGTTGCGCGGTCTGTATGGGGGCTCAGCAGGTCGGCAAAATAGTCTTGGGTCAGGGTAAAGAAACGCTCGTTATGCCATAGTGTATCATCGGCATCGAAACCGATGGTCGTGATTGGATTGGACATATTGGCGCGCAGCCTCTTTTCTAAAGGGGGTATCACGTTATATAGACTGCAATAACATCCCGATGAACCCGCATAATCCTCAGGAGCAGCAATGCACCTTACGCCCACACGCATGGCCGGTCCGCAAGACGGTGACGACACCGAGCTGCTGACCAAAGTGAAGCCAAAGACCAAGCGGCCACCGATGTATAAGGTGATGCTGTTGAACGATGACTTCACCCCGATGGAGTTCGTTGTGCATGTTTTAGAACGGTTTTTCGGGCTCAACCACGCGCAGGCGTTCGAAATTATGCTAACTGTGCATAAAAAGGGGCTGGCCGTGGTTGGTGTGTTCAGCCACGAAATCGCAGAGACAAAAGTGGCCCAAGTGATGGATTTTGCACGCCGTCACCAACACCCGCTTCAATGCACTATGGAAAAAGAAGAATAAGCGATGCTCGATTCGCGATTGCCGCTGGCGCTTGATGGCGGCGGCTTGGAATGGCCCGCTGAGGGCACTATTGCCGTGTTCAACCCTGCGCCGGAGGCCGATCTGGATGGCGTCCCGCAGGACCGCTCCGAGATCATTCACGATTTATATCCCGCCCACGCCAGCTGGGCCGCCCGTGGCTACGCTGTCGCGGTCGAGGGGGAGGGGCGTTATGCAGCCGCATTGGTCTGCTTGCCGCGCGCCAAACAACAGGCACGTGCCATGATTGCACAGGCCTGCGCGCAAAGCGCGGGCGTCGTCGTGATAGACGGTCAAAAGACCGACGGCATCGAGGGTATCCTCAAATCAATGAGAGCGCGCGTCGATGTGCATGGACCTGTGACCAAGGCCCACGGCAAGCTGTTCTGGATCGAAGCCCCCGCCGCAGATTATTTTGCCGATTGGGCCGCAGGGCCCGAACTGGGCGAGGGTGGCTTTTGGACTGCACCGGGTGTTTTCTCTGCCGATGGTGTCGATCTTGCCTCGGCGTTGTTGGTCGATGCGCTGCCTGAAAAACTGGGCAAGCATGTAGGCGATCTGGGCGCGGGCTGGGGCTTTTTGTCGGCACATGTTTTGACCCGCGAAGGTGTCGAAGCCGTGCATCTGGTTGAGGCCGGTCATATGGCGATCGAATGTGCGCGGCGCAATGTGACCGACCCGCGTGCAGTGTTCCATTGGGACGATGCGACCACGTGGGATCCGGCCCATAAGCTGGATACAATCGTGATGAACCCGCCCTTTCACGTAGGTCGCGCGGCAGAGCCGCAGATCGGACAGGCATTTGTGGCCGCTGCTGCGCGTCTGTTGGCCCCGCAGGGGCACCTTTGGATGGTGGCGAATCGCCATTTGCCCTATGAAGACGAATTGAAAACCCGCTTTGCCCAGGTCGCCGAAGTGGGCGGGGATGCGCGGTTCAAACTGTTTCACGCACAGCGCCCGCTTCGTAAACGCCGCTAGGCCGGTTTAAAGGACAGATTATGTCATTCTCAATCGCAGGCAAAACGGCAATCGTGACAGGGGCGGCGAATGGTATCGGCCTCGCGATTGCACGCAATTTTGCGGATAAAGGTGCCAATGTGATGTGCGCCGATATGGACGAGAAAAAGCTCAAAGAAGAACTGGGCGATGTGCGGGACGAGGGAAATATCCGCTTCTTTGCCGGTGACTTGCGCCAGCGCCTGACCATCGCAAATCTGGTTTCTGCGACGATTGATGCGTTTGATCAGGTGGATATTCTGGTCAATGCATCGCGGCAGGTCATGGTGACCGAAGCCCTTAACGTAGATGATGATTCGATCGAAATGCTGTTGGAGCAGAATCTGATGACGTCTTTGCGCCTGACACAACAAGTGGCCAAGCGCATGATGAAACAGGCAAAATCCCAAGAGGAAGGGCCCGTTGGTTCGATTATTAACCTCAGCTCTGTCGCGGCACACCACACCCACCCCGAGCTGATGGCCTATTCTATCGCCTCTGCGGCGCTGGATCAGATGACGCGCTCGATGGCGCTGGCGCTGGCACCGCACCGGATTCGGGTAAACGCGGTTTCCTTTGGCTCGGTTATGTCTGATTCGCTTAAGGCATCTGTGGCGGACAACCGTGAATGGCGCGAAGATATCCGGAGCCACACCCCCCTTGGGCGCATCGCGTCTCCCGGTGAGCTGGTGGAGGCGGTGCAATTCCTCGCCGCAGAAAGCTCCAGCTTTATGACAGGTGAGGTGATGGTGGTGGATGGCGGCCGTTCGCTTCTGGATGCGGTGAGCGCACCTGCCCACTAAGCCAAACTGTCTCTGTTCAAGGTAGTTTATCTGTGCTGTAAACTGCCGCAAACGCCTGACAGGAAACCTCCCATGACTGCACCCTTCGAGACCGAAAAAGCCCGCGCGAGCGCGTGGTTCCGTACATTGCGCGACGATATCGTCATCGCTTTTGAGGGGCTTGAGGATACCCATGACGAGGGCCCGCTTACCGATATGGCTCCCGGTCGTTTCGAGGTGAGCGAGACAACCCGCACCTCCGAGGATGGCTCGGACGTGGGTGGCGGGCTGATGAGTGTGATGCGCGGTGGGCGTGTGTTCGAGAAAGTGGGCGTAAATATTTCCACTGTTTACGGGACGTTGGGTGATCGGGCGCAAAAGGCGATGGCGGCACGCGGTGTGCCGGGAATGGCCGATGATCCGCGGTTCTGGGCCTCTGGCATTTCTCTGGTGGCGCATATGCAGAACCCGCATGCACCGGCGGTGCATATGAACACGCGCATGTTCTGGACACCCGGCGCGTGGTGGTTTGGCGGTGGATCTGATCTTAACCCTTGCATCGAATACGATGAGGACACCGCGCATTTCCACGCCGCCCAAAAACAATACCTAGACCCGCATGGTACCGAGATTTACCCCAAGCTCAAAGAATGGGCGGATGAGTATTTCTACATCCCCCACCGCCACCGCGCGCGCGGGGTGGGCGGTATCTTTATGGATGATCGTAACACCGGTGACTGGGAGGCGGATTTTGCCCTGACCCAAGATATCGGTCGTGCTTTTTTGCCTGCCTACGTGCCGTTGGTCGAAAAGCGCAAGCCGCAGGTCTGGACCGAGGCTGACAAAGACGCGCAGCTGGTCCATCGCGGTCTCTATGCCGAGTATAATCTGGTTTATGATCGCGGCACAAAGTTCGGGTTGGAGACGGGTCATGACGCCAATGCGGTGCTGATGAGCCTGCCTCCGATGGCCAAGTGGATTTGAGGCATGTTTCTGCGCGTTTTGTCTCTTGACGCAGGCAGGCCTCTATCATAGTTCAGCCCCCACGGCGTTATAGCTCAGTTGGTTAGAGCGAACGACTCATAATCGTTAGGTCCCTGGTTCAAATCCAGGTAACGCCACCACTTACCCCCCATTCGGTTTTCCTAACCTACCCACGCCATTCGTGCGGGGTGGAATTCAAAGCTGATGTGATGCTCGGCTCCAATCAAACCTTCTTTGGTATGGTTGAACAGCGAGCGCCAGTAGGGCTGGATCGTTACCCCTTCGCTTTGGATCAGCGCCTCGCCTTTTGCCATGATTGCACGGCGCTTTTCGATGTCGGGTGTTGCGAGTGCCTCGGTTAGCAGGGCGTCGAACGTGGCGTTTTGCCAGCCAAATTCGTTCCATGCTTCGTTAGAGCGATAGGCCAATGCCCAGATTTGCACGCCCAGCGGTCGTGCGTTCCAGTCTGTCGTTGAAAATGGATAGCTGACCCAATCGTTCCGGTAGGCGCGCGCGGGCACGATGGTGCGTTTTACCTTGATCCCTGCATCGCGCAGCTGTGCGGCAACGGCGTCGGCGGTATCCCTGCGCCATGTGTCATCAACCGAAAACAGCTCATGCTCATACTGGCCCATGCCAGCCTCTTCCATGAGGGCTTTGGCAGCGACAGGATCAACTTTACGCGGTGGCAGTGGCGCATATTCGGGGTGCATTGGCCCTACGTGGAAATTTTCGGCCACGATCCCGCGCCCCGCATAGCCAAGCTCAAGCAGGATATCGTTATCTACCGCCATAGCGAGCGCCTGCCGCACGCGAAGGTCCTCATAGGGGCGCTTCCCGTCGATTTCAGCCAATTGGTTTGGCCGGATCACAAGGGTCGCTGCGGTGGCGATCTCATGTTCAACCCAACCGTCAAGGCTGCTCATGACGTCGATAAATTCGCCCTCCATAGAATAGAGGGCATCAACCTCACCGGCTTTGGCGGCGGCGATCCATCCTGACGGATCCGTGCCATAGTCGATGTATTCGAGGCGGTCGATGTAGGGACCGCCATGTACGTCACTGCCCCACCATATGTGGTTGGTGTTCCTGACCAGCACGGCCTTCACACCGACCTCGATTGTTTCGGGCAGAAAGGGGCCGGTGCCGATGGGGTTTTCAAGCATGTTTTCGGCTGTAAACGACTTGTGGACAATGGCGGCGGGGTAATCGGCCATACCAGCGATCAACGTGATGTCAGAGGTCGGTAAGTTTAACCTGACGGTATGTGCATCGACGATTTCGATAGCACCTTCCAATGCCTGGTCTGTCGCAGGGTCAATCAGCGTGGCAAAGCGGCCCGCCATTGAATTGCCCGCAACGGTTTTGTCACACCAGCCGGTGATATTGCGCGCTACATCCTGTGCGGTGAAATCGTCACCGTTGTTCCACCGGACACCTTTACGCAGGTTCAGGGTATAGAGGGTGGCATCTTCGTTGATGTCCCAGCTTTCCAGTAGACTGGGTGAGAAAGTGCCATCACTTTCAAAGATAACCAGATATTCCAGCCACCCGCGTGAGACATTTGCGATTTGGGGCCAGTCATAGGTGCGCGGGTCCTTGAGGCTACGAACCTCCATCTGGATCCGTACTGTGCCACCTGTCTTTGTGCTGCTGTGGCTGTCAGCCTGCGCAGGTGTGCCCATGCCTATCATCGCATAGGCCGTGGTCGAGGTCGCCCCAAAGGCACTGGCCATGGCCAGAAACTCTCGTCGGTTGACAGGGTCGGATTTGGCCTGTTCTGCGGCGTTCAGAATAGAATGAGGAAGCGGCTTTCTGGTGCGCGTTCTGAACGTCATGATATTCCTCTGTGCTATAAAGCCGGTCAGCCGCGACAGGGTGACCCTTGGCAAAGGGGTGTTGTAGGCAGGGTGATGGCCCGGAGCCAGCCAAAGCCCACCCGCAGGCAGCGGTGGCGTGAGGGAGGCACCATAAATTGATGATCCAAGGATATGGCCGCTAGGTCAACCCCGTGGGGGCCAGCGGATTCGTCGGCGGGCAAAGGCGACGACAGCGTGGTTGGAGGCCTGTAAAAGCCTGCCTTAAAAATCGGCGTCAACGCCGGGTAGGTTGAGCGCCTTGATCAGCTCGCGCAGTTCCTGACGGGCCGCGATATTCGAGATGTTGAGCTGTTTGACGCCAATATCCTTCAGGTCGAGCAGAGTCAGCCCGCGTGGGAACAGCTCGCGGAAAATAACGCGTTCGTTGAAACCGGGTGCGATGCGAAAGCCGATGCGCTTGCTGAGGTTTTGAACTGCACGTTCCATTTTGTCCTTGTTGACCATGCGCTGTGCGCCCATGCGGTTGCGCACCACGACCCAGTCGATCGGAGGCAGGCCTGCCTGCGCGCGTAGCTGACGCGCGCTCCACACCATTTCAGAATAGACCGACGGGCCGGTAATCTTGTCGCCGGACATATCCGTATGCGCCAACAGATCAAAGTCGATGAAGCTGTCGTTTAGGGGTGTAATCAGCGTATCGGCAAGGCTGTGGGCTACTTGGCTAAGCCGTGTGTGCGATCCGGGGCAGTCAATGAGGATAAAGTCGTTGTTCGGCTCAAGCTCGGCCACGGCGGCGGACAGGCGGTGGTCATAGACATTCTCACCGGGGGCCAGTTCGGCTGCGTCTACCTCGGGCAGCTCGTGACACCGCGGGCTGGCCAGTTCAAGGCCGGACTCTTTGAGGAATGTTTTGCGGTTGTCGACATAGCGTCCAAACGTACGCTGCCGCAGGTCCAGATCCAGCGCGCTGACCTTATGGCCCATACGTGCCAGTGCTGTCGCCACATGCATGGAAACCGTAGACTTCCCTGCGCCGCCTTTTTCGTTACCGACGACGATGATATGCGCCATGCCCGATGCCCTTTTATTCCTTTCCTGCTGCTGCGCAGGACCAACTTTTTCACACTATATGTGGGGTTTGAGCCTTTGAAAAGCAGGGAACGACGGAAGGGGGCGTATTGAGGCGGCACACAATGTCATCCTTGGATGATCTATGCCCGCCCAAACGAAAAAGGCGCAGCCCATGTGGGCCGCGCCTTTCAAAGTCACACAAAAAGCAAAGCTTACAGAGTAAGACCTGCGTATTTATTTTTGAACTTGGACACGCGGCCGCCGGTGTCCATCAAACGGCTTGTGCCGCCTGTCCATGCGGGGTGCACGGAAGGGTCGATATCAAGCGACAGCTGGTCGCCTTCTTTGCCCCATGTCGATTTCATTTCCACGATTGTGCCGTCGGTCATTTTGACGTTGATCGTGTGGTATTCGGGATGTGTATCGGTTTTCATCTGATTTACACCTTTGGCGCTTTGTAGTGTGTGTTCTCGACGATACGCGCAGATTTACCACGGCGTGTGCGCAGATAGTACAGTTTGGCGCGACGTACACGACCACGGCGGACCACGGTGATGCTGTCGATGTTGGTGGAGTGCAGCGGGAACACGCGCTCGACACCTTCGCCGAATGAGATTTTGCGAACTGTGAATGCACCGGCAATACCTTTGCCGTGCTTGCGAGAGATGCAAACGCCTTCGTAGTTCTGCACACGGGTGCGTGTGCCTTCGGTTACTTTAAAGCCAACACGGATTGTGTCACCGGCGCGGAAATCAGGGATTTCCTTGGCAAGCTCGGCGATGTGCTCCGCTTCGATTTCTGCAATCAGGTTCATCTGATAGCTCCTATAAATGCTCGTGGTATGCCACGAAGGTTTTGACGTGATCCAAGAGCTTTGGCCTGTCTATCGGGTCTGCGCACAGCCCGCCAAAGGTAGCATCTTCTTTGCTTTGGTCTTTGCGCATAACGCAAACGTCCGGAATCGCGGATGCGTCCAGATTGGTGCCGTATAGGCGGGTTGCCCGCGCGGATCAAGCCCCGCAGGCAACAACAAGCATATGCTATTTTACGACCGCGATGATGCCCAGCACGACAAGCAGGAACAACACCAGCACAAGACCGATCAGGAATTTCGCGCCGGTCAGGGCGACGCCGGATAATGTCCCGAACCCCAATAGGGCAGCAACAGCGGCAACAATGAGCAGGATAAGGATAAGCTTCAGCATTTTGACGACCTCCAGTTGTTACTATCACAACGGCGTGAGGTCTTGTTTGGTTCCCTGCGATGGCTCTAGCGCGCTGGCGGCAGTGTTATTTGTCGTTGTTATCGGGATGTCTGGCCCACAAATCGGGACGACGTGCGCGGGTCAAGCGATGGGACATCTCGCGTCGCCATTTGGCAATCTCTTTGTGATTGCCCGACATCAATACGGGCGGGATGGCGCGCCCCTGCCATTCGGCGGGCTTGGTGTATTGGGGATGCTCCAGAAGGCCGGAGGAGTGGCTTTCCTCTACGGTGCTTTCGGAATTGCCCAACACGCCCGGCAGCAGGCGCACAGTCGCGTCAATCATCGCCTGCGCGGCAAGCTCCCCGCCCGTCATGACAAAATCCCCAAGGCTCACCTCGGTGATGCCGTAGTGTTCGATCACGCGCTCGTCCACGCCTTCAAACCGGCCACACAACATCGTCACACCTGCACATGTTGACAGGTCCTGCGCCATGGCCTGATCAAAACGGCGCCCGCGGGGGGACATGTACAAAATTGGCCAACGGCCCCGCGCACGCGCCTGAACGTCCTCGATCGCGGGGCCAACGACATCTGCGCGCAGCACCATGCCGGCGCCACCACCTGCGGGTGTGTCATCGACATTGCGGTGTTTGGTCAGCCCATGCGCACGCAGATCATGTGCATGCAACTGCCATGCGCCTTCCTTGAGGGCGCGCCCTGTCAGGCTGCCTCCCAGAACGCCGGGGAATAGTTCTGGAAACAGGGTGATCACATGGGCCTGCCACACGCCGGCGTAATCAGGTGTGTCCTGCATCAGTTCGCGGGGTTTGAGTGTGGGCATCACCCGTTGCTTACCATGAGAGCGGGAAGGCGAAGTCATGTTGATGTTCCTTGGGCTATGCGGCGCGCTTTTGCTGCCTTGCGGCTTTCGGAGTCCGCATGCGTGCGGTTGATGGTCAGCAGGTCGGCTAATATGGCGGCGTTCAGACGGGTGTTCTTGGGCGTTTGTGGGATCAGCCCTGCGCGTAAGGCTGTTGGAATGTCGCATAGATCCAGCACCGGGTCCGCAGGCCCAAGGCGCAAGCTCGCGCAGTCCTCCAATGCGTAGCTGTGCACAGGGGCAGGCACGCGGCGTTTGGTTTCCTGCACAATCTGCGCAAGATTTGCAGAGGCCTTGTAGCGGGCCAGATACGCGTCGTAATCAAGCTGCATATTGGATGATTTCACATGCTCGGCCCAAGCAGAGGGAAGCCAGTCTTCGGCCTTACGGATGCCGAAACAGAACACCACGGGCGTCTTGGGGAATGCTTCCTGCGCACGCTGCCAGAACAGATACATGAGCACGGGCGTCGCGCTGTAATCTGCCAGTTCTCCGCGTCCGGGCAGATGGCCTGACAATTCCTCGGCGCTTAGCAACAGGGTCCGGCGGGGCATGCCGGGTAGCTCCGCAAGCAACGCATCAAAGCGGCGGCTGACTTTGTCCAACCCATCGGGCGTCAAATAGGTGGAATAGCCACGGGTCGCGTGCAACAGGTCCGTCATCTGTGATTTGAGGCGGATCGCCAAGGCAGGCATCAACAGCTTGCGGTTCTCGCGCAGCACGGCTTGCACCGTTGAGGTGCCTGTCTTGTGAAAACCTGCGTGTATGACAATCTTGCGGGGCATCAGGTGGCCCTTTTGATCAGAGTGCGTTTGGCCTTGCGCAGCGCGGCAGCATCGAGGTCAGAGCGATTGAGCGTCAGAAGCTGCGCATTGAGCTTGTCAGAAACGGCCCGTTCGGAACGTTTGACGGGCTGCAACTGTGCGCAGCGTGCCGCCGGTAAATCCAGAAGGTCGAGCAGAGCCGTAGCAATGCCAAGCGGCTTGCCCTCGTAATCTTCCAGACGCGCCTGATGCAGAGGGTGGTCGGGAATTTCACGCCTGATCAGGTCCAGTGCTGCATCGTGATCTGCACTGGATGCCAGGCGTTTGAGATAGTCGGCCTCGTCCCAAACCATACGCCCCTTGCGCAGATGTTGGGTATAACAGGCCCGCAACCATGGATCGGCCGCGCGGGTGGTGAACAAGAACGACAGTTCGGCCGCAGGGGCTGCCATGCCAAAAGCAACGGATAGCGCACGCATCAGGTGAGGGGCCGCGCCATAGCCGTGCAGCTTGCGCAGCCCCGGCATGTCCCCGCACAGATTATCGCTGCTCAACACAATGCGGGCCGCATCCTCGGTTGATAGCTGCTCCATAAGGCTTGCCGCTTCGAATTTCACCATCCCCAGATCGACATCTTCACGCGAGCGGCTGTAGGCGCGTGCGCTGTCGCATAAGGCTTTCATACCGGGCTTTAACACCAGCCTGACATCGGGCTTTAGTGCGTCACGGTTGGCGCGCAACGTCTGTTGCAGATGCGCGGTGCCGGTATTGTGAAAGCCCGGGTGGATGATAATGCGCTGCATGATCAGCTGTTGGCGGCGGGTTTCGACGTAGGAAGGACGCCTTCGGGCGGGTCGGCCACAATGCGACCACTGGCCAGATCGACGGTAGGCACTGCTGCTTTGGTGAAAGGCAGAAAGGTTGTGGTGGATGAGCCGCTCAGCTGAAGCTCCAACAGATCGTCGGCCCCGTGGTTCTGTACGGTTTTGACACGACCCAGCAGGACGCCGCCGGTGTCGTATACCTCAAGCCCGATCAGGTCGGCATGGTAGAATTCGTCGTCGGGCAAAGACGGCAACTGCTCGCGGCGGGCGAACAGTTTGGTGCCGCGCAGGGCATCGGCGTCTTCTTTGTTCGAGATTTCAGGCAACCGGCCCGCATAGCCGTTTTTGATCGGGCGCAGGATCGCTAGCGCATAATCGCGCTCGCCGGTTTCATCGGTCAGCGGGCTGTAGCTTTCAATGTCTTCGGGGATGGCGCAAAAGCTTTTGATACGCAGTTCGCCTGTCACACCGTAAGAGCCGGATATCACGCCCACGCAAATACGCTCATTGCTCATTGTGGAGCCTCCGCGCCAAAGCAGATTGTGCCGCCCCATGTGCCCCCCGAGGCGGAACATTCGGATTTCATCAACAAACCATGGAAGTGGAAGCCCAGAAAGGCACCAACCGATAGGGTGATGATTAATTTTAACAGTCGGAACATCAGCGGTCCTCGATGTGCAGGGCAGCGGCGCGCGCTTCCCAGCCTTTGGTTTCAAGTTCTGGTGTCAGGGATACATCTTGCGGCCAGCCAAGGCAAAGGTAAGCGACAAGGCTCCAGCCATCAGGTGCATCCAGATCACGGCACAGCTGTGCGGGATCAAGGATCGAGACCCAGCCAATACCTAATCCACGCGTCCGCGCATGCAGCCACATCAGGGTAACGGCCCCCACTACGGAATAGCGGCGCATCTCGGGCATGGTGCCCGCGCCAAGCCCTGCGCCCTTGGCCGTGGTATCATCGCAAAAGACAGCAAAATGTTCGGGCGCGTCCTGCATACCCGACAGCTTGAGCGTGGCATAAAGCGCAGCCTTGTCGCCGTCATAGCCTTCAAGTGCTTGTTTGTTGGCGGTTTTGAAGTTCTCCAGCGCGGCCTTGCGCGCGGTGTCAGAGCGAACACGGATCACGCGCCAAGGCTCTGACAGGCCCACAGATGGGGCAAGAGAGAGCGTAGAGAGGCACTCGGTCACGAGCGCCTCGTCTACAGGGTCTGTCTTGAACTGGCGTACATCGCGGCGCCATTTCATCAGGTCGGTTAGCCCGGCACGGAATTCGTCTGAGAATGCATGCATGCCGGGCTACCCTCCGGCTTACTCTGCCGCTGCTTCTTCGGCTGGTGCTGCTGCGGCTTCTGCTGCTGCGGCGGCTTTGTCTGCTTTTTCCTGAACGCGCTCTTGGGCTTTCTTGCCTGGCGTACCTTTTTTCAGGTTTGCGCGCTCTTTCTTAGGACGCACGCCTGCTGCTTCGAGCATACGCTCGATACGGTCGGTAGGCTGTGCGCCTTGGTCCAACCAGTACTGAACGCGTTCCATGTTCATTTTTACGCGGTCTTCGCTGTCTTTTGGCAGCAATGGCGCATATGTGCCCAGCTTTTCGATGTAGCGGCCATCACGTGGCATGCGGCTGTCTGCTGCAACGATACGGTAGAAGGGGCGCTTTTTGGAGCCACCGCGGGCGAGGCGAATTTTCATAGCCATGGTATTGGTTTCCTTTAGGTTTTGTCTTGTCGCACCAGAGGTGCGCAGTGGGTTAAGATTGTTGGTGTTGTTTGTGGTGCTGAATGACTTCAGCGATGATGAAGTTGAGAAACTTCTTGGCAAAAACAGGGTCCAGATCGGCCTGTTTCGCCAAATCTTCGAGCCGCGCGATCTGGTCCGCTTCGCGGTTGGGATCGGACGGGGGAAGGTCGTGCTCGGCTTTGAGTTTACCCACAGCCTGAGTATGTTTGAACCGCTCGCCCAGCGTATAAACGAGGATGGCGTCAAGGCGGTCGATGCTCGCGCGGTGCTCTTTGAGGACCTCGGCGGCTTGTTTGACAGGATCGGTCATAGGGTCCCCCAAAGTGGCGTTTTGAGTGAGTCACACAGTGTGCACCGGGCGTACACCGAGCGTATGACATCGCGGTATGTTACTGCGCCGCGGATCATTTCTTTTTCCCGAAACCGGACAGGCCGGAGGGCAGGCCCATGCCGCCGCCCAAACCGGGCAGCTTGCCGCCCATTTGCTTGGCCGCAGCCTCAAGCGCTTTGGGATCCATGCCTTGGGCCATCGCGGCGGGGTCCATGCCGCCTTTGCCCATCATTTGCTTCATGGCGGCTTTCATCATGCCGCCTTTGCCCATCTTCTTCATCATGTCCGACATCTGGCGCTGCATTTTCATCAGCTTGTTGAGATCGGACACCTGCATGCCTGCGCCAGCGGCGATGCGCTTTTTGCGGGAGGCTTGGAGCAGCGCGGGGTTGGCGCGCTCTTTCTTTGTCATCGAGTTGATCAGGGCAATCTGTTGCTTGAGGATGTTGTCATCCAGACCCGCATCGCCGACCTGTTTGGCCAGTTTGCCCATGCCGGGCATCATGCCCATCATGCCTTGCATGCCGCCCATTTTGATCATCTGTTCCAGCTGCATCTTGAGGTCGTTCATGTTGAACTGACCCTTGGCCATGCGGCGCATCATTTTTTCGGCCTGTTCGGCCTCGATGGTTTCCTGCGCCTTTTCGACAAGCGCAACAATGTCGCCCATGCCAAGGATGCGGCCTGCGATACGCTCGGGCTCGAATGTCTCGAGCGCGTC
The DNA here is from genome assembly GCF_039977885.1 of Sulfitobacter sp. Classification (GTDB taxonomy): domain Bacteria; phylum Pseudomonadota; class Alphaproteobacteria; order Rhodobacterales; family Rhodobacteraceae; genus Sulfitobacter. The sequence continues at coordinate 59,290 of NZ_JBDWCI010000020.1, read as the reverse complement.
CATCTTTTCGCCAAGGCCCACGTATTTGATCGGGCTGCCGGTTACGGCGCGCATCGAGAGGGCAGCACCGCCGCGACCGTCGCCGTCCATACGGGTCAGGACAACGCCGGAGATGCCGATGCGCTGGTTGAAGTTATCGGCGGTTTGCACGGCGTCCTGACCGGTCAGGCCATCGACAACAAGCAGTGTTTCACGTGGATCAACGACATCGCGTACGGCTTCGACTTGGGTCATCAGCTCTTCGTCGATGGACAGGCGGCCCGCAGTGTCGAGCATATAGACATCGTAACCGCCAAGGGCGGCTTGGGTCTTGGTGCGTTTGGCGATGGCAACGGGGTCTTCGCCTTTGACGATGGGCAGGGTGTCGACGCCGATTTGCACGCCGAGAATCGCCAGCTGCTCCATTGCGGCGGGGCGGTTCACGTCGAGCGACGCCATCAGCACGCGTTTGCCGTCTTTTTCCTTGAGACGTTTTGCCAATTTGGCGGTGGTGGTGGTTTTACCACTACCTTGCAGGCCGACCATCAGGATCGGGGCAGGGGGGCTGTCGATTTTCAGCGCGCCCGGCTCACCTTCGCCTTTGAGCACGTCGATCAGCGCGTCATGTACGATTTTGACGACCTGCTGGCCCGGCGTGATGGATTTGGTGACGGCCTGACCGGTGGCTTTTTCCTGTACGGCGTTGACGAAATCACGGGCCACCGGCAGGGAGACATCGGCCTCCAGCAGGGCCACGCGGACTTCGCGCAGGGCGGTTTTGACGTCCTCTTCCGAGAGTGCGCCTTGTTTGGTCAGACGGTCAAAGACACCAGAGAGGCGTTCGCTGAGATTTTCAAACATGGGCGTTGGCCCCTTTCGGTCGGTTGCGGGATATGTTCCATGTAGGAACCCCGCGAGAATACACAAATGCCGCCCCCGTCATAGATGGGTCAAAACCAAAAGGTTTTGCCCCCGTGGGCGTAAGACGCTGACGGGGGGCGATCCTGACATCGGGTCAGGACCGGAAGGCATGGGCTTCCGGAGATTTGGGTTGCGTTTAAGGCCATAGCAGTTGTGAGTCAAGGATGCGCGCCGGTGCGGGTTTGACCTTGCAAAAATCAACGTAAACGGCACAGTCGGTGCGTTGGTGTTCGTGGCTGCACAGGCAGAGTGGAGAGGTTTTGAATGGAAAGCTGGGATGAGGTGCGCACGGCGTATCAGGTAGCACGGCGCGGCACGGTAAGCGGTGCGGCCGAGGCGCTGGGCGTGCATCACGCCACGGTCATCCGCCACATTGATGCGCTTGAGGCGCGTTTGGGGGTCAAGCTGTTTCAGCGTCATGCGCGGGGCTACACCCCTACGGAGGCGGGAGAGGATCTTTTGCGGGTGGCGCAGGCCACCGATGATCAGCTGAACCAGTTGGCGAGCCGCATGAAAGGCAGCGGCAAGGGGGTTGCGGGGGATCTGGTTGTGACATCGCTGGTGGCGCTGGCCCCGCGGATCACGCCGCTGTTGGTGGCCTTTCAGCAAAAGCACCCTGATGTGGTTGTGCGCTATTTGACGGGCGACCGGTTGTTCCGGTTGGAATACGGCGAGGCGCATGTGGCCATTCGCGGGGGTGCTGCGCCTCCTGATCAGCCCGATAATGTCGTGCAAAGGTTCGGCACCGAGCCGGTCCATCTTTATGCGACGAAAGGATATATCGAGCGCCACGGGATGCCGGATGCGGATGACGGCTTTGGCAGCCATTGTTTTGTGGGGCCGGAAGACCCCAAAAACCGCGCGCCGTGGTTTCAGTGGCTCGATGAGCAGATCCCGCGGGAGCGTGTGACATTTCGCAGTGACGATTCCCATGCGCGCAGCCTTGCGGTGCTACATGGTGCAGGGCTTGGATTTTTGTCGCCACAAGAGGCGGCCGAGTTTGGCGATTTGGTCGTGGTGTCCAAGGCCGGGCAAAGCTGGTCCGCGCCGGTGTGGTTGGTCACGCATATGGATTTGCACCGCAGCAGCAAGGTGCAGGCGTTTCTGGCGTTTCTCAAGGATGCGATGAAAGACCACGCGCTGTGAGCCCTCAGGCGCAGGGGCATCTGGCGATGTTGGCGTTTTCGGCTTTGGTGGCGGGGTCCTTTTCTCTGGGTGGCTTGGCGGCGAACGATATTGCGCCGCTGGCATTGAATGCGGTGCGGTTTGTGGTTGCGGGCATTCTGGTGGGGATTGTGGCGTGGGCGACTACGGGCATCGAGCGTTCGGCCTTTGTGGCACCGTGGCGGTATCTGCTGTTGGGCGGAATGTTTGCGATCTATTTCGTGCTGATGTTCGAGGGGCTAAAGACCTCTTCTCCGGTAAGTTCGGCGGCGGTGTTCACGCTGGTGCCCGCGATGGCGGGGGTGTTCGCATGGTATCTGTTGGGGCAGCGCATAACGGGGCGGATGGCGCTGGCGCTGGGGATCGGTGCGCTGGGCGCGCTTTGGGTGATTTTTCGCGCTGATGTGGGGGCGTTGCTGGCCTTTGATGTGGGGCGCGGGGAAGTGGTGTTCTTCTTCGGGTGTATTGCACATGCGGTCTATACGCCGCTGGTGCGGCGGCTGAACCGCGGAGAGCCGGTTATTGTGTTCACCTTTGGTGTGCTGGTGGCCGGGGCGCTTTGGCTGATTGTGTTGGGGGCGCGGGATATTGTGGCGACTGATTGGCTCGCATTGCCCGCGATTGTGTGGGTCACTCTGTTCTATGTGGCGGTTTGCGCCAGTTCGATCACCTTTGTTCTGGTGCAATTTGCGACGCTGCGCCTGCCTTCGGCCAAGGTGATGGCCTATACCTATCTGGTGCCTAGCTGGGTGATCGGGTGGGAGGCAGCGCTTGGCAATGAATTGCCGCCGGTGATGATCGCCGGGGGCGTGGCGCTGACGGTGGTGGCGTTGTTGCTGTTGCTGCGCAATGACGATGATATCACGAGGTCGTGAATAAATCGGGAACCAATGTCGCGCTGAGGGTGTTGTCTATTTAACTGATATAGAAGGACAGAACATGCGTAACATTATCTATCTCGTCGGCCTTGTGGTAATTGTATTGGCGATTGTGCAATTCGTACTCTGATAGCGCAGTTGCATATTTTGAAGAAAGGGAGCCTTAGGGCTCCTTTTTTTGTGTCTAGCCTGCGGTTTGTTCCGGGTCGGGCAGTTCGTGCCGCAAAAAGCGCTCGAATGCGTCAAGGTTGACGGGTTCGAACTGGCCAAAGCCCTGCATCCAGACCGAGGCCGCGCGCAGGGCGTCGGGTTCGAGCTTGCACCATTTTACACGGCCACGTTTCTCTTGTGAGATGAGGCCGGCGGACGTGAGCACGCCGAGGTGTTTGGAAATCGCGGCCAGCGACACGTCAAAAGGTTCGGCCACATCGGTGACGGCCATATCGTCCTCCAGCAGCATCGCGAGGATGGCGCGTCGGGTGGGATCGGCCAGTGCGGCAAAGGTCGTGTCGAGGTTGGAAGCCATGGCCGTACTCTAGCGGCTGTGCAGGCTGAGGGGAAGCTGTCGCGGTCAAGATCAACCAGATGGTTGAATAAGCTCAGGGTGCGTATTTCCAGGTTTTTGGCCTTTGGAAGTCTTGCGCGAAATGCCATTATTCATATTTATCAGGTGTTTATATAATATCTACACAGCGTTGACTCACAGGGCGGCCCAAAGTAGCTAATGCCCAAGATATCCAAACGGGGACAGGCCTGTGTCAGACCTAGATCGCAAAGCGCAAATGGCGGCGATTGAGGCGCGGATCGCAGCAGCCAAGGGCGCACAAAATGCGCCCAAGCCGCGGATGGACGAACACTATTCCGGCGCGCAGATGGCGTGGCGTATGGTGATCGAGCTGGTAGCCGGTCTTGGGATTGGTTTTGGCATCGGATACGGGTTGGATCTGTTCTTTGGAACGCTGCCCATATTTATGGTGCTGTTTGTTATGCTGGGCCTTGCGGCGGGGGTGAAGACGATGCTCCGCTCTGCCAAGGAGATGCAGGACGAAAATGCGGCAAAAGACGCCGCGCAAGAATAACGCCCCGACAGGGGCATAGGGTTAAACCACCCCGCTGGGGTGATGAGTGAAGGGGCCGACAGATGGCAACAGAGGCACACGGCGGGGAAGAAGGCGGTCTGGTCTTTCATCCGATGGATCAGTTTATGGTTACGCCTTTGGGTGGTGACGGAGCAGTTCACTGGTTCACATTCACCAACGCAGCCCTCTGGACCTGCCTCGCGGTTGGCGTTGTCTTTATCCTGTTGGTCGTTGGTACGTCCAAGCGCGCGGTTGTGCCGGGTCGGATGCAATCGGTCGCAGAGCTGGCTTATGGCTTTATCTACAAGATGGTTGAAGACATCTGTGGCAAAGAAGGCGTTAAGTACTTCCCCTACATCATGACGCTGTTCATGTTTATCGTTTGCGCCAACTTCCTTGGCCTGATCCCGACGGCGTTCACGCCTACATCGCATTTCGCCGTGACAATCCCGCTGGCGCTTTTGGTGTTTATCGGTGTGACCGTTCTGGGCTTTGTCAAAAACGGTGTTTCTTTCTTGGGTCTTTTCTGGGTTTCGTCGGCTCCTTTGGCGCTGCGCCCCGTTCTGGGCCTGATCGAGCTGATCTCGTACTTTGTGCGTCCGGTCAGCCACTCTATTCGTCTTGCCGGTAACGTCATGGCGGGTCACGCGGTGATCAAAGTGTTCGCAGGTTTTGCGGCGCTGACCATCGTGTCTCCGGTTGCCATTCTCGGCATCACCGCGGTCTACGGTCTGGAGGTTCTCGTGGCCTTCATTCAGGCCTACGTCTTTACGATCCTTACATGCGTGTATCTCAACGATGCACTGCACCCAAGTCACTGAACAATCGGCGGGGTAACCCGCCTTCTCTATCCACTTCCAATTCACAGGAGAATTCTCATGGAAGGTCAACTCGCACACATCGGCGCAGGTATCGCAGCACTCGGCACAGGCATCGCAGCCATCGGTGTTGGTAACGTTGCAGCAAGCTTCTTGAGCGGCGCGCTTCGCAACCCATCTGCTGCTGCGGCACAAACAGCAACACTGTTCATCGGTATCGCTTTTGCCGAAGCTCTGGGCATCTTCTCGTTCCTCGTAGCGCTTCTGCTGATGTTCGCTACATAAGCGATCCACGGATTATTCCGACGCTTGGGGCGGTGCGGCACGCTGCACCGCCCTTTTGAATATCAGTGTTCTGACAGGAGGCCATCATGGCAACCGAAACTACACATGGCGATGGTCTGGCGGACGCTATTGGCGTGGCAGAGCATTCTGCCGGAAACACAGGCATGCCACAGCTTGATACCTCTCATTGGGGTAACCAGATTTTCTGGCTGGCGCTTGCGCTGATCGCGATCTACCTGATTTTGTCTCGCGTGGCTTTGCCGCGTATTTCGGCCATTTTGGCAGAGCGTCAGGGCACGATTTCGAACGATATTGCGGCTGCCGAAGACCTGAAGGCCAAAGCGGTTGACGCCGAAGCCGCCTATGACAAAGCGCTGGTTGATGCCCGCGCCGAAGCACAGCGTATTATCGAGCAAGCAAAAGCAGAGATGCAATCCGATCTGGACGCGGCAATTGCCAAGGCCGACGGTGAAATCGCTGCAAAAGCTGCTGAATCCGAAGCGGCGATTGCCGAAATTCGGGCCGGTGCGGTCGAGAGCGTGAAAGCGGTCGCGAAAAGCACGGCAAAAGAAATCATCACTGCGATGGGTGGCAAGGCAGACGCCAAAACCATCACCGCCGCAGTCACTGCCCGGATGAAAGGATAACGTCATGCGTTTCACACTCACATCCGTTTTCGCCATGATGGTTGCAAGCCCTGCGTTTGCGGCAAGTGGTCCGTTCTTCTCACTGCGCAACACCGACTTTGTTGTGCTGCTCGCCTTCTTGGTGTTCATCGGTATTCTGGTTTACTTCAAAGTACCTTCGATGATGGCCAAGATGCTTGATGGTCGTGCCGAAGGCATTCAGACCGAGATCGAAGAAGCCCGCAAGCTGCGCGAAGACGCGCAGACGCTGTTGGCCTCTTATGAGCGGAAGCAAAAAGAAGTGCAGGAGCAGGCAGACCGTATTGTGGCTGCTGCGAAACAGGAAGCTGCAGAAGCCGGTGCGCAAGCGCAGGCTGATCTGGAAAAATCGGTTGAGCGTCGCCTTGCCGGTGCGCAAGAGCAGATCGCATCTGCCGAGGCGTCCGCGATCAAGGAAGTTCGTGATCAGGCCATCCAGATTGCTGTTGCTGCATCGCGTGAGATCATCGGCAAGCAGATGACAGCCACCGATGCGAACAAGCTGATCGATGAGGGCATTGCCCAAGTGGACACCAAGCTGCACTAATCTTTGCTTGTGTCGAGAATAGCAAAAGCCCTGCCGCGCCGGTGGGGCTTTTTTGCATTTGTAAGGGGGACGCGATGAGCGTTGGAATGGGCCGTATCGCCACTGCTCAGGTCGAGCTGGTGGCACCGCGCGCTGCGTTGGATTTCTTTGACCAACAATCGGTTGTTGCTGCTGATCCGTTGACCTCGCTAGAGGTGTGGCGGCGCGTTATGGCCGAGCCGCTGCCGTTTCTAGATGTTGCGTTCAAGCTACGCGATGCGGTTTCCGCCCGTTTCGGGGTCAAGCGGATTGGCGGTTTTTCCGGCAAGGTGCCGGGGTTTGTGCAAGCCGGAGACAAGATTGATTTCTTTCTGGTCGAGACATTGAATGACACGGTGATGAGCCTGTCCGCGCGGGACCGCCATCTGGATGTTCTGACCTGTATTACCTGTGTTGATCACAGCGTGACGATCACCTCGTCGGTGAAGGTGCATAATTGGTTCGGGCGGCTTTACATGCTGCCTGTGGGCCCCGCACATCGGTTGATCGTACGGCATATGCTGCGCAAGCTGTCTGGCTAGTTGCCCAGTTCCTGATCGAGCCGCTGGCGGGCAACGTCTTCGTGTCTTGCGGTGCGCTGTTGGTCGAGCAGGGCGCGTTCAACATAGGTGAGGTGGGTTTCGACAGCGGCGCGGGCTGCGGGCGCGTCGCGGGCCATAAGCGCATCGTGGATAGCGCGGTGTTGGTCCATCAGTTCGGCGCGCTTGGTCTGTTGTTTGAACATGATCTGGCGGTTGTAAAACACCCCGCCACGCAGCAGATCATACATGGCCCGCATCATATGCAGCATGACGACGTTATGGCTGGCTTCGATTATGGCCATATGAAACTGGGCATCAAGGGCCGCCGCCTGATCGGCAGGTTGATTGTCGGGGGCATCTTTGATTTTGGTGAATATCGCGCTGATGACGGCCAGATCGGTGTCGGATGCCAGACGGGCCGCGCGCTCGGCGGCCAAGCCCTCCATATCGCGGCGAAAGGCGATATAGTCGATTGCGGCTTCGTCGTGGCGGGCAAAAAGTTCGGCTAGCGCGGGGGAGAAGCCCGACTCGAGGCTATCGGAGACAAAGACGCCTGCACTTGCCTTTGCGCTCAGCAATCCGCGTTCTTGCAGCTGGGCGATGGCATCCCGAAGGGAAGGGCGTGACACGCCCAGACGTTCGGCAAGCTCACGCTCGGAGGGGAGCCGTTTGCCTGGTGAAAGGATGCCGCGCAGGATCAGTTCTTCGACCTGCCGGACAACAGCAGAGGATAATTTTTCCGACGTGACAGGGCGAAAGGGCATAGGTTCTCCTTTGATTGGTCAAATTATATGACCAATCAAAGGAGGCGGCAACTAAGTTGCGATTGGCGCGCTTATTTCTTCTTGCGCAGGGTGACGGAGACGGCCGGGTATTTGAATTCGTCCTTCTCGTTGTCGACCTTTGCGGCCGTGACCGCGCCGACGATGATCACACCCAGAACGCCCCCTGCGGCAGCATTTTGCATGCGCTGTTGGGTGGTCGCGTTAAAGGCGGTCACTGTGGTCGACCCGCTTTGATCTTCATGGGTGCAGCGCACAAAGATCGCGGGCGAATTGGGGCCGTAGTCGGGAACAATTACATTGGCCGGGGTTGTGAACGAAGCGGAATAGACACCGGCATCCAACAGACATTGTACGCCTGAAAGCTCAGTGCGCTGACCATCTTTGCCAATACCCACTGAGCGGACGGCGAGGGTTTCCTGACCGCGGAATGAGGGAACGGGATTACCGCGTCGGCGGGGACCGGCGTAGACGTCCAGCCCCACGGCGTCTGCTTTGTTTTTGGGTGTGATTGATACAGGTGGAGTTGTGATTTCAGCGGGGGCACAGGCGGACAAAAGGGCTGCGGCAACAACAGCGTAATAAGTAAAGCGCATATTTATTTCCTTGTAATTCAGAACATTAACTTAACAGGAACGCCCAGATTATTGAGGCACAATCTTACAACCAAAAGGCATATCCCATGGCGCTGTGCCCGAAAGGACACGGCTGCTGGACGGCAGGTTTGTGGGCCATGGGGAGGTGGCTTTGTACCGATTTACGAATTGTTAGGGGATTGGTGCTGATATCAGTTTATGAAAAATTTATTCATCTTCGCAATATCCCTCGCGACCGCCAGCTGCAACACGGCTGGCCCGCATTTTCGCGGCTTGCCCGCGACCACTGTGACGGTGGATGGATCAACCTTTGATGTGCGGGTGCGCGGGGAGCTGGCAGAGGCCATTCGTACAAATATGGAATATGCGCCGCGCTTTGGTCCTATACAGGAGCGAGCGGGGCTGGCTATGGCAATGGTGAGCGGTTGTGAGGTGCGCGAGGTGCGCGGGGATCAGGCGCAGGCCACGGGCATTTTGAAATGCGGCAAGGGCACGCGCAGCCCGCGAGCGGTGCCAGTGCAACTTGAATGTGTGCGGGTGCGGGGAACCAAGCTTAGGCAATTGGGCGGCGTTGCCGTCGAGATTGACTGCGAACCCGTGCTTTAGATGCGTTATCTTGTGGATAACTCCGCCTTTGCTTGGACTGACGGCGGGGGTAGTGTTGACAGTTTGGGGGCAAAACCGTCACGTAGCGCATCAGGCTGGAATCACCGCAAAGGCGAAACATGCGCTTCTCGAAACTCAGGCTTACGGGCTTCAAAAGCTTTGTAGACCCCACCGATCTGATCATTGCTGACGGTTTGACGGGGGTTGTCGGGCCGAATGGCTGCGGTAAATCGAACCTGCTGGAGGCGTTGCGTTGGGTCATGGGCGAGAACCGCCCGACTGCGATGCGCGGCGGTGGCATGGAGGATGTGATCTTTGCCGGTGCAGCCACGCGCCCTGCACGCAATTTTGCTGAGGTCGCGTTGAGTATTGATAACTCGGAACGCTTGGCCCCTGCGGGATTTAACGACCATGACACGCTGGAAATTGTGCGCCGGATCACGCGGGATGTGGGCAGCGCCTATAAGGCGGCGGACAAGGATGTGCGCGCGCGGGATGTGCAGATGCTGTTTGCGGATGCCTCTACCGGTTCGCATTCGCCTGCGCTGGTGCGGCAGGGACAAATCAGCGAACTGATCAACGCCAAACCCAAAAGCCGCCGTCGTATTCTGGAAGAGGCCGCGGGGATTTCGGGGCTTTATGCGCGCCGTCATGAGGCCGAGCTAAAGCTGAACGGGGCCGAGACGAATTTGGCCCGCGTGGAGGATGTGATCGAGCAGCTGGCCGCGCAGTTGGCGCAATTGACGCGGCAGGCACGGCAGGCGGCGCGATACCGCGAGATCGGGGATCAGCTGCGGCGCAGCGAGGGAATGCTGTTGTACCGTCGTTGGCGTGAGGCGGATGAGTTGCGCGCACAGGCCGAAGAGGAGCTGCGTGCGCGGGTCACTGCGGCGGCGCAGGCCGAGACATTGGTCCGCAGCAGCGCCAAGGCGCGGCAGGAAGCCGAAGATGTGTTGCCCGCACTGCGCGAAGAAGATGCGATTGCGGCAGCGGTTGTGCAGCGCCTAGTAGCGCAACGCGACACGCTGAGCGATCAAGAAAGCCGCGCAAATGCATTGATCGGGACATTGCGGGGGCGGATTGCCCAGCTTGCCCATGATATTGAGCGTGAAGGCGGGTTGAACCGCGACGCGGGCGAGACGATCGAGCGGCTGGATTGGGAGGCACGAGAGCTGGCCAAGGCCGGCGAGGGGCACGACGACCGGCTTGAGGCAGCAGCGGATGCGGCGCATGAGGCTGCGGCGATCCTGCAAGCCCGCGAGGGTGATCTGGCCCAATGGACCGAAGATGTTGCACGGCTTGCGGCGCGCTATGGTTCGGCGCAGCGGTTGTTGGAAGACAGCCGCAAGACACAGGCGAAATCCGAAGCTGACGCCGAGCGTGCGCGGGATGCGGTTGCCAACAGTGAGGCGGCCCTTGCCAAGGCCGCGGATGATTTCGAGGCCGCAGCGCAGGCCGAAGAGGTCGCTGTCGCAGCTGCAGAAGCAGCCGATGAGGCGTTGAATGCGGCTGAGGAAGCGCGGGCGCGCACGCAAACGCTGGAAGCGGATGCGCGGGCCGAGCGATCAGAGGCCGAGGGGGAGATGAACGCTCTTCGTGCTGAGGCGGCTGCCTTGGCAAAGCTGGTCGAGCGCGACACCGCCGAGGGTGGCCAGATTCTGGATCGCATGCAGGTAGAGCATGGCTTTGAGAAGGCATTGGGTGCCGCTTTGGCCGATGATTTGCGCGCGCCCGAGGTAGATGCAGACGGCCCGTCGGGCTGGTCCGGGTTGATGGCTTATGCCGAGCCCCAAAGCCTGCCGCAAGGCGTGACGCCGCTGACCAATCATGTGTCTTGCCCTGATGTTCTGGACCGTCGGATGGGGCAGATCGGGTTGGTGGATGTGGATGATGGCCCGCGCTTGCAGGCGGATCTGAAGCCCGGCCAGCGGCTTGTGTCGCTTGAGGGGGATTTGTGGCGTTGGGACGGATTTCGTGCATGGGCCGAAGATGCACCATCGGCAGCGGCCTTGCGGCTGCAACAGCTCAACCGGTTGGAGGTTCTTAAGCAGGCGTTGGAGCAGGCGAGCCAACGGGCCGAAGGTGCGCGGGCCGCGCATGAGCGGCTGACCACGCAGCTGGCCGAGCAGACCGAGGCCGACAAAAGCGCACGCGAAGCGCGGCGGAACGCCGACAGGATGGTTGCCGATACAGGCCGTGCGCTGAGTCGGGTGGAGGCCGACCGCAACCTTGCGGCGGGCCGTCTGGAGAGTCTTGGACTTGCTGTGGCGCGTCATGAAGAAGAGGCGATGGGCGCGCGGGCACGGGTGCTTGAGGCCGAGCGGGCCTTGGCTGATTTGGGCGATCTGGATGCGGCACGTGCATCGGTGGAGGATATCCGCATGACGGTTGAGGCCGCGCGGATCACCATGATGTCGCGTCGGTCGGGCCACGACGAGTTGCGCCGCGAAGGGGACGCGCGGTTGAGGCGGTCACAGGAGGTGACCAAGGAATTGAGCGGCTGGCGGCATCGTTTGGAAACCGCCGAGCGCCGCAGTGCAGAGTTGGTCGAGCGCAAGGAAGCTTCGGAGGCGGAGCTCGAAGAGGCAAGCGCGGCACCACTCGAGATTGCGGCAAAGCGAGATGAGCTGGGCAGCCAGATCGAAAGCGCCGAGGCACGCCGTGCGGCTGCGACGGATCAGCTGGGCAACGGCGAGGCGGTTCTGCGTGAGGCAACCTTGGCCGAGCGCGAAGCAGAACGGGCAGCCTCGGAAGCCCGTGAAACGCGGGCGCGGTCAGAGGCGCGCAGCGATGCGGCCAAACAAACCGCAACCGCAGCAGCCGAGCGGATTGCCGAGGGTCAGCAGTTGACGCCGAACCAGTTGCTGACGCAGCTGGATGTGAACCCAGATGAGATGCCGGGCGCGGATGCTTTGGAGGCGGATGTAAACCGGCTCAAACGCCAGCGCGACAGTCTTGGTGCGGTGAACTTGCGGGCCGAGGAAGACTCGAAAGAAGTGCGCGAAGAGCATGATGCGTTGGTTTCCGAGAAGGCCGATCTGGAGGAGGCGATCAAGACGCTGCGTTCGGGGATTGCCAGTCTGAACCGCGAGGGTCGCGAGCGTCTGTTGACCGCGTTCGAGCAGGTGAATTCCAACTTCTCGTTGCTGTTCACACATCTGTTTGGCGGTGGTGAGGCAAACCTTGTGATGGTGGAATCCGATGATCCGCTGGAAGCCGGGCTTGAGATCATGTGCCAACCTCCGGGTAAGAAGCTGAGCACGCTGAGCTTGTTGTCGGGCGGTGAGCAGACGTTGACCGCGATGGCGTTGATCTTTGCGGTGTTCTTGGCCAATCCGGCGCCGATTTGTGTGCTCGACGAGGTCGACGCGCCGCTGGACGATGCCAATGTAACGCGGTTCTGTGACTTGCTCGACGAGATGTGCCGACAGACCGACACGCGGTTCCTGATCATCACCCACCACGCGGTGACGATGTCGCGGATGGATCGTTTGTTCGGGGTCACGATGGCCGAGCAGGGCGTAAGCCAGCTTGTTTCGGTTGATCTCAAGAAGGCAGAAACGCTGGTCGCGTAAACGTGCATAGCGAGGTGTGCGGCGGTGTTCTAACTTGGGGGCATGCGTTTATTGATCCTGCTTTTGAGCCTGCCAAGTGCCCTTTGGGCTGCTGATTTCCAGCTGCTGAAAGATGATGTCGCGTTAACCCGACAAGAAGTTGTGGAGATGACCGAGCGCGGGCTGCTGACTTTTTATGAGGGCGGGCAGTCGCGCTATTCGGCGGATGGTGCATATAGTTACACCTATGATCAGGGGGCCACGGCCTTTGGTGCCTTCTCCATCGGGGAGGATGGGGTGATTTGTATCGAATATCAAAACGGGCGCAGCCGCTGTGACCGTTTTGTAAACAGTCATGGCAGGCTGGTGATGTTGACCGAGGATGGTCAGAGGTTTGCCATCCGGCCTTAGCCGTCTTCGATGTCTTCGATGTCTTCGATACGCGGGCACGAGCGACTATTTCAACGGTTTCAGCTACGCTCCAGCTCAGTTAGAAATGCAGGGGTTGGCCATGCATCGGCGGGCAGGCCGAGGCGGATTTGTTCTTTTTGCACGGCATTGCGGGTGCCGGAGCCAAGGATGCCGTCGATTTTTCCGACGTCATAACCGCGCTGTTGGAGCAGGCTCTGAAGCCGGCGCATCTGGTCGCCGTCTAGCGCGGTTTCGGGGGTGCCCGCGTTATAGACGGGCGCGCCACCCAGACGGGTGGCGAAATAGGCCGCTGTGAGCACATAGGTAAAGCTTTGGTTCCATTTGAAATAGATTTCAAAATTGGGGTAGGTGAGGAAGGCTGGACCAAAGCGCCCTTGTGGCAGGATGATCGAGGCCCGAAGGTTATCGGCAAATCCACCGTCACGGGGCCGCACACCAAGACGCGCCCATTCGGCGGCGGATTTTTGGGTGTGAAGCCCTGTCAGGGACCAGTCGAAATTGGCAGGCATGGTGACTTCGTCGATCCACGGTTCGCCTTTGCGCCAGCCGAACGCCTGTAGCATGCTGCCACCGGACAAAAGCGCATCGGAGACCGAGGTTTTCAGAGACACTTTGCCGTCGCCATCGCCGTCCACGCCGTTTTGAATAATGTCTTCGGGAAGCATCTGGACCATGCCGACCTCACCTGCCCATGCACCGGTTGTGGTCGCCGGGTCAAAATCGCCGCGGGCGAAAAGTTCCATTGCCGCGAAAACCTGAGGGCGAAAGAGTTCGGGGCGGCGGCAATCGTGGGCAAGGGTTACAAGGGCATTGGCGGTGTTGAAGTCGCCTTGGAAATTTCCGTAGTCGGTTTCAAAAGCCCAAAAGGCAAGCAACACATTGCGGTCCACGCCATAGCGGTTTTCGATGGTGTCAAAGATTTGCGCATGCCGTTGGCTGTTTTGACGTCCGCTGTCGATGCGGGCGTTTGAAATCAGGCGGCGGGAGAAGTCGACAAAGGGCCGTTGGTATATGGCTTGCGATCGGTCCGCGCGTAAAACAGCGCTGTCTTGACGCACATTTTGCAGGAACTCTCGCGCGGTGAGGGTTTGCACGCCATGGTCGGGGGCTTCGGCCACAAGCGCGTTTTTGAAGGTGGCAAAATCGCCGCCGCATGTGGCGGCCAAGGCGGGCAGCGGTAGAAGGGTGCAAAGGGCGGCGAAGAAAGTAGAACGCATGAAATACCTCTGATTTGTCATTTACCCGACCAAAGCCAGCGCAGTCGTCAGCGCCAGCATCATGCTCCAAGCAAGCCAGAGCTTGCGTAGTGCGGCGTCAATTTCGGGTGGGCCGATCTGGCGCTTTCCGTCGCCGCCGACCCAAGGAAACTGTTGCATTACACCATCATAGGCACGCGGGCCGGCCAAGGCGACCGATATGGCGCGCGCCATTGCGGCCTCGGGCCAGCCCGCGTTGGGCGAGCGGTGTTGCGCGGCGTCTGCGGCGATGGAGAACCAATGGCTAGCCACGCCTGACGGGACCGCGATGAGCGCACAAGTCAGCCGCGCGGGAATCCAGTTGAGCAGGTCATCGGCGCGGGCGGCAGCCTTGCCAAAGGCTTCATAGCGGGGGGTGCGGTAGCCAATCATGCTGTCTGCGGTGTTGACGATTTTATAGACCATAAGCCCCGGCAGGCCGGCGATCAGGAACCAGAAAGCTGGCGCAATCACCCCGTCTGACAGGTTCTCGGCCGCGCTTTCGATGGCAGAGCGGGCAATAGCGGAGGGGTCCATGTGGCGGGTGTCGCGGCTGACGATCATGGCAACGGCATTGCGGCCCTCGTCAAGAGAGACGCGCAGGCCATCAGCGACGGCACGCACATGTTGCACCAGCGATCGTTGGGCCAACAGGATGGCGGCAAGGATGATCTGGACGAGGGGGCCAAGCCCGGCAAGCAGCGCACCGATCCCGTAGGCGGCGCTTACCAGCACAGCAAGGGCGAGCACCCCTGCCGCGATGCTGTTTTGGCTGCGGTTCAGGCCACGCTCGAGAGCGGCGACCGCGCGACCCATCAAAATCGCGGGATGGGGCAGTTTATTCCAGAGCCATTTTGGTTCTCCCAAAGCGGCATCAAGCAGCAAAGCCAGCAAGAGAATGGCGGCATGGCTCATGCCAGTGCGGCCTCGATCCGGTGCCATGCGTCGGGCGCGGGAAGGCCAAGGCGCAGCCATTTTGGATTATAGGGAAAGACGCGGCTCCAGATGTGGTGGCGGGCAAGGCGGTCTTGCCATTGGGCGGCGTCATCGACCTCAAACAGGCGAAACAGGGTGGTGCCGCCGACCAGTGTGGCACCACCCTGTTGGGCAAGCGTATCCAGACGGGCCGCGTCGCGGGCAAGACGGCTGCGGGTCTGGGTGGCCCAGTCGGGATCACAGAGCGCGCGTGTGCCGATTTCAAGCGCGGGGCCTGCCACGGGCCAAGGGCCCAACATCTGTTCAAGTGCTGCGACATGTTCGGGGTCGCCGATCACAAAACCCAGGCGCAAACCGGCGAGGCCCCAGAATTTGCCAAAGCTTTTGAGGATCAATGTGCCCTTGGTGTTGCTCTGCGCGATGAGAGAGGCATCAGGGGCCACGTCGCAAAAGCTTTCGTCGATGATGCGCAAGGGCGCGTGCAGATCAGATGCGGAAAAGAGGCGGCCATCGGGGTTGTTGGGATGCACGACCACCTGCGCTTGGGCCTGTTTGGGTGGGTTGGCTGGCTGCCATCCGTTTGCGATAAATGCGCTTGCGTGTTCGTTGTAGGTGGGTGCCGCGATGTGCACCTGACCTGCGGCTGCCAATCGGGGGATCATCGCGATGGGCGCAGAGGCACCCGGTGTGGCAAGGACCGCAGCCGAGGCGGGAACATTCCAGAACCGGCGCGCAGCATTGATCAGGGCCGCGCGGGCGTTATTGTCGGGCAGGGCGGTCCATGCCTGTGGGGAAATTTCTCCTGTGGGATAGGGCAAGGGGTTAATTCCGGTCGACAGGTCAATCCATTCCGCGCGGTCGCCGCCATATTGATTCGCCGCAGCATCGAGCCCGCCGCCATGGTCGTTTGACGTTAAAGTGATCACTTTTCTTGCCCAGCTTTGGTTTCGGGTAGGTTTTTGCCGATTTTCCCGTTTGTCAAATCGGAGTTTGGGGTAAGATGCAAGGCATGCTGCGGCCCGTTCATGTGTTTGGGTCACGCGTGCTGGCCCTTTTCGGCTGGATTAATTTCGTGCTGGGGGGCACCATCGGGATGGATTTGAATATGCCAACGAAGACACGCGTATTGATCGTGGAAAGTGTGCCGGAGCTCGCGCGGATCTGGCAGCGTCATCTTGAGCGGCAGGGGATGTCCGTGACCTGTACGCAGGGACAAGAGGATGCCATCGCGCATCTGTCGGAGCATGAAACGGATATTATCATTCAGGATCTGGTGATTGATCAGGGCGGTGCTTTGGCGATTTCGGATTATGCGAACTACCGGCAGCCGAACGCGCGGGTGATCTTTGTGACCAACACCAGCTTTTTCTCGGACGGGTCGATTTTCGCCCATTCGGCTAATGCGTGCGCCTTTGTCCAAAGCAATACGCCGCCGGAGGATCTGGCGGCGATGGTCGCGCATTACGGTTCTGAAAAACGGGTCGCCTAGCTGCGGTTATGTGGCGCGTTCCAGTCGATCACCGGATTGATCGGGATGACCCGGTTGGGGTTAATCGTGTCGTGGCTGTAGTGGTAGTGCCGGACAATATGATCCAGATGCACGGTGCCCGCCACGCCTTCCCATTGATACAGCTCGCGGGTGTAGGCCCATAGATTGGGGTAATCCACGATCCGCTTACGGTTGCATTTGAAGTGTTGGTGATAGACGCAATCAAAGCGCACTAGAGTCGTGAACAGCCGCCAGTCCGCTTCAGTGATGCGATCGCCCATGAGGTAGCGGTTGCGCGTCAGGATGTCTTCGATCCAGTCGAGCGTTTCAAACAGCGGGTGCACGGCTGCGTCATAGGCTTCTTGTGTGGTGGCAAAGCCGGATTTGTAGACGCCGTTGTTGACGGTTTTGTAGATGCGTTCGTTGATGGTTTCGATGTCGCTGCGAAGCTCGGCCGGCCAGTAGTCGTCGGTGTTGCCTGTGATGCCATTGAAGGCGCTGTTCATCATGCGGATGATCTCGGAGGATTCATTCGATACGATGGTGCCGCGTTTTTTGTCCCACAGGATTGGCACGGTCACACGGCCGGTAAAATCGGCCACGGCGCGGGTGTAAACGTCACGCGCAAAAGGCAGGCCGAATTGTTGGTCGCCGGTTGCTCCGTCAAAGTCTGTGGAAAAGGTCCACCCTTGGCCAAGCATGTCAGGGTGTACAACCGAGACATCAATCAGCGGCTCAAGCTTTTTCAGGGCGCGAAAGACCATTGTGCGGTGGGCCCAAGGGCAGGCATGGCTAATATAAAGGTGGTAACGGCCTGCCTCGGCTTCAAAGCCACCTTCGCCCGTTGGGCCCGGGCTTCCGTCTGCGGTAACCCAGTTGCGGAAGGTCGATTCCTGACGTTTGAAGGCACCGCCACTTTCTTTGGTATCGTACCATTTGTCGTGCCATTGGCCGTCGATCAGTAGTCCCATGAGGCGAATCCCTTATCTTGTTTGAAAGAAACTTAAGAGCTGCGCATTTGGATGCGAGGGCGCTGGGCGCGCAATCCATGTGCGTGAATGCACAGGGCAGAATATAATTGGCGAAACTGTTTTCGCTTCATTCTGGTTCAGGCAAGGGAGGAGATTGAGGGAGACATTTTGCCAGAGGGATTTGACCGGGATCGGGCGCGATGGGGTCGCACCGCCGTGTGGCCCTAAAAAGATGGCCTGAGGCCACTGGAGTGAGAAAGGGCTGCCCGCTATCAGGCAACCCCGTTTTGTTATTGCAGGTCTTTGAACGCTTCTGCGAGGCGGGTGCAGGCCTCTTCTGCGCGCGCGCGTGTGGTGGCGAGGTTGAAGCGCAAATAGCTGTCGCCGCCAGTGCCAAAGCTGGGGCCGTGGTTGGCTGCGATGTTCGCGCCTTGCTCGACGCGTTTGGTGAATTCTTCGCGGCTCATGCCGGTGTCGGTGAAATCAACCCAGGCGAGGTATGTCGCCTCGAGCGGCATGGATTTCAGGCCGGGAATGGCGTTGACCGCCTGATCGAAGATTCTGCGGTTGCCATCGAGATAGGCGAGCAGCTCATCAAGCCATGCGGCCCCTTCGGGAGAGTAGGCGGCAGTGGCCATGAACAGGCCAAAGCTGTTGGGCGACATGCCAAGCGCGGCCATGCGCGCGGCGAATTTGGCGCGCAGCGTAGGGTCGGCGATGATGACATTGCCCGAGTGGCTACCGGCGATGTTGAAGGTCTTGGTGGTGGCGGTCATCATCACCAAACGGTCCTCGATGCCCTCAATCAGTGGCATGGCGGTGTGTTTATGGCCGGGCATTACCAGATCATGGTGGATTTCATCAGAGACCAGCACCAGATCATGCCGCTTGGCAAAGGCCGCGACCTGTTGCAGCTCTTCGACGGTCCAGACCGTGCCGCCGGGGTTATGTGGCGAGCACAGGATGACCATTTTCTCATTGCCGGTCATTTGCGCGTCATAGGCCTCAAAATCCATGTGGTAGCGGCCGTTCTCTCGCACAAGTTCACATTCGACGACGTTGCGGTTGGCGGCTTTGATCACGCGGGCAAAGGCATGGTAGACGGGGGTGAACAAGACAACGCCATCCCCTTCGGAGGTAAAGGCGTCCACGCACATGCCCGTGCCATTGACCAAGCCGTGGGTGGTGAAGACATGTGCGGGCTCCAGATCCCAGTTATGGCGGGTTTTCATCCACCACTGGATTGCGGCGAGGTATTCGGATTCGTCTCCGAAATAGCCGTAGACGCCGTGATCAACCATGGACTGCACCGCCTTCTGCACCACGGGGGCGGTGACAAAGTCCATATCGGCGACCCACATGGAGATACCCGTCTCTGCGGGCACACCGAAGATTTGCTCCATACTGTCCCATTTAACGCAATGGGTGCCGCGGCGCTCGATCGGGGTGTCAAAACTCATGCTGATCTCCTGTATTAGCGTGGGCAAACCTAGCGGCGCGTGGGTTATGTGCAAGCCCTGCTTGCGGCAAGAGGGGCCATGCCCTACATCAACGGGCATGAAACGCCCAATTCTATATCACCCCGATCCGCGCCTTAAAAAGGCATGTAGCGCCGTTGACGATGTGTCGGACGATTTGCGCAGCCTTGCCAAGGATATGTTGGCCACGATGTATGACGCCCCCGGTGTTGGCCTTGCCGCACCTCAGGTGGGCGTGCTGCGCCGTGTTGTCGTGCTTGATTGTGTGAAGGAGGAGGGGGAGACACCGCGTCCTTTGGTCATGTTCAACCCGCAGGTTGTGGCCGCGTCAGATGCGCTGAACACCTATGAAGAGGGGTGTTTGAGCCTGCCGGACCAATTCGCCGATGTCACCCGCCCTGCCGAGGTCGAGGTGGAGTGGATGGATGAAAACGGCAAGCCGTGCCGTGAGGTTATGGACGGGCTTTGGGCGACCTGTGTGCAGCATGAGATCGACCATTTGGACGGCAAGCTGTTCATTGATTATCTCAAGCCCCTGCGCCGTCAGATGATCACCCGCAAAATGGTGAAATTCAAACGCGAGCTGGCGCGCGGATGAGCCTGCGCGAGGTTCTGCTTTGGCCTGATCCGCGGTTGAAAGAGATTTGCGCACCCATTGAGGCGATCTCACCCGAGATCGAGGCGTTGGCGGCG
The DNA here is from genome assembly GCF_039977885.1 of Sulfitobacter sp. Taxonomy (GTDB): domain Bacteria; phylum Pseudomonadota; class Alphaproteobacteria; order Rhodobacterales; family Rhodobacteraceae; genus Sulfitobacter. The sequence goes on along the minus strand of NZ_JBDWCI010000020.1, from coordinate 39,622 downwards.
GATATGTTGGAGACGATGTATGCCGCTCCGGGGCGCGGCTTGGCGGCCCCTCAGGTGGGGGTGTTGCTGCGGATGTTTGTGATGGATGCTGGCTGGAAAGAGGGGAAATCCGATCCGCTGGTTTGCATCAACCCGATGCTACAAGAGGTGAGCGAAGAGCGCGCTGTGATGGCCGAGGGCTGCCTTAGCATTCCGGGTATCAGCGCCGAAATCTCGCGCCCTGCGCAGGTGCAGATGGTGTGGACGGGGTTGAATGGCGGGCGCTATACGCAGGGTTTCAACGGCTTTGCCGCGGCCTGTGTGCAGCATGAGTTGGATCATCTGGATGGGGTGGTCACCTTTGATCATCTGGACGCGGCGACCCGCGAGAAACTGGAAGCGGAGTATGCAGCATGAGCGTGCGTGAGATTTTGCAATGGCCGGACAAGCGGCTGCGGACAGCTTGTGCTGACGTAGATGCGGTGACGGATAAGGTGCGTGCGATCTGGGATGATATGATCGACACGATGGATGCCATGCCTGGTGTGGGGCTTGGGGCCTCGCAGATTGGCGTGATGCAGCGTCTTGCTGTGGTGGATACCTCAGAGGCGCGCAATACGCGGATCAGGATGGCCAACCCTGAGGTGATTGACGCTTCGGCGATTATGAACACCCATGAGGAAGCCTCGCCTTGTTTGCCGGGTGTCTGGGCCAAGGTCGACCGCCCGCGCGGTGTGCGGGTGCGGTTCATGGATGAAGCAGGCGAGCTGGTGGAGCGGGACTTTGTCGGGTTGGATGCGACCAGTGTGCAGCACCAGATCGATCATCTGGCGGGCAAGATGTATTTTGACCGGTTGAGCAAGATGAAGCGCGACATGCTGCTGCGCCGTGCGCGCAAAGTGAAAGGCTAGCAGATGCGGATTGTTTTCATGGGCACGCCGGAGTTCTCTGTGCCGGTGCTTGAGGCGCTGGTCGATGCAGGCCATGAGATCGCCGCCGTTTACTCCCAACCGCCGCGCCCTGCGGGACGTGGCAAAAAAGACCGCCCCGGTCCCGTACATGCGCGTGCGATCGAGATGGGGTTGGAGGTGCGGACGCCGGTATCCTTGCGCACGGATGAGGCTTTGGCCGAGTTTGCAGCGCTAAAGGCTGATGTGGCCGTGGTGGTGGCCTATGGGTTGATCCTGCCGCAGGCCATTCTGGATGCGCCTGCGCAGGGGTGTTTGAATATCCATGCCAGCCTGCTGCCGCGTTGGCGTGGGGCGGCGCCCATTCACCGTGCGATTATGGCGGGGGATGCGCAGACGGGTGTTTGCATCATGCAGATGGAGGCGGGGCTGGATACGGGTCCGGTTTTGCTGCGCGAAGCAGTGCCAATCGAGGCAGAGCAGACGGCCGCGCAATTGCATGACGTGCTCAGCGCGCTGGGCGCGGATTTGATTGTGCAAGCGTTGACGCGGCTGGATGATCTGGTGCCTCAGGTGCAGCCGGATGCAGGCGTGACTTATGCGGCGAAAATCGACAAGGCGGAGGCGCGCATTGATTGGTCGCAGCCTGCCGTAGAGGTGGACCGGATGATCCGAGGCTTGTCTCCTTTTCCGGGGGCGTGGTTCGAATTGCAGGGCACACGGATCAAGGTATTGGGGTCGCGGCGTGTGGACGGGGAAGGTACTGCTGGTACGGTTCTGGATGATGCGCTGCGCGTGGCATGCGGGAGCGGGGCGGTTGCGCTCACGCGGTTGCAAAAAGCGGGCAAGGGCGCGCAGGATGTGGATGTTTTCCAACGCGGGATGCAGATCGCCGTTGGGGCGGATTTGAGCAAGGGGTAGCGCAATGTTTCCAACGATGATTGGCACCGTAGTGATTGCGGGGATTATGGGGTACTTGGCCGAGCGCACGGGCTTTACCCACAACGGGATTTTACAATCTATCATCATCTGTATCGGTGGGGCGTTTGTATTCTATTTCGTGCGGTTGATGTTCGGATTCGGGTTTGCGTCGCCGGGGCTGAATGCGATTGCTGCGTCGATTGGGGCGCTTGTGATCGTGCCGTTTCACTGGCGCAAATGACAGTTGGGGCGCTGCCCCCTTGGCCCTTTGGGCCAATTCCCCCGGAGTATTTTCAGCTAGAGAAAATAGGGTTTCAGCTTCGTGGTGGTTTGCTTTTGTAGACGGGCAGGTTCCAGCCGAATTGGATTGAACCTGCGCGCAGCACCCATGTGACGCCTGCGCCGATCAGGAGGCGGTAGGGGATATCTGGTAGGTAGTTTTGTAGCAGCACGGTTGTGGCGGCACCGGCGAAGGCGGCGGTGACGTAGAGTTCGCCTTGTTTTAGAACAACGGGGACATCGCCGACGACGACATCGCGCATCAGGCCGCCCATGCAGCTGGTGACTATGCCCATGAGCACGATAATCGATGCGCTATGGCCCATGGCGGTCGCGATGCCGGTGCCGGCCGCGACGGCCACGGCGAGGGCGAGGCTGTCGAGCCAGATGAGTGTGCGCATGCGGCTTTCGAAGAGGTGGGCGGTAAAGAAGATGATCAAGGCGGCAGAGCCTGCGGCCGCGAGGTAGGAGGGCTGTGCGATCCAGAAGATCGGGTCGCGGTCCAGCAATAGATCGCGCACTGTGCCACCGCCAACGGCGGTGAGGCATGCGATGAAGGCAAAGCCCACCAGATCAAGCTGTGCGCGGCTGGCCACCAGTGCGCCGGTCACTGCGAAGACGATGACAGAGGCGTAGTCGAGGAAGCTGAGCAGGGTCATAGGGTGTTTGCGATCCAGCGGAGGACATCATTGTCTGGCAGGGCATCGAAGGGCTCCCAATGGCCGGTAATGACTGTACCATCTGGCTGTTGGTGTTTCCACTGTGGCCTGACAGGAGGGGCGATGCGGCAGAGCACGAAATGCACGGTGCTGCCTGCCACCGCTTGGGGGCAGGTGCCGATGGTGATGGCATTTCGGGTTTCCAGCCCAAGTGTGTTGAACAGGTGACGGGCCGCAAAGGGGGCGGCGTGTTGGTCAAATTCGGCCATAGGCGGCAGCGTCTGGCCCTGTTCCAATGCGAGGCGCAGGGGGGCGCCGTCAGGGTGGAGGGCGATGGCGCAGGCGAGCTGCTTCATTTGGGTTTGAACGGGGCCATGCCAGCGCGAGCCAATGCATCGGCGCGTTCGTTTCCCGGGTGGCCCGCGTGGCCTTTCACCCATTCCCAAGTGACACGGTGGCGGGCGTTGGCTGCATCCAGACGCTGCCAGAGTTCGGCATTTTTGACCGGCTTTTTCGCGGCATTTTTCCAGCCGTTTTTCTTCCAGCCGAAGATCCAGCCGGTGATGCCGTTTTTGACGTAGTTGCTATCGGTTACCACGGTGATCTCGGTGTCGCGGTCCAGTGCCTCGAGCGCGTGAATAGCGGCGAGCAGCTCCATGCGGTTGTTCGTGGTGTTCGGCTCACCGCCTTTGAGCTCGCGTTCTTTGACGACCTGTGTGCCGTCCATTGCCTGCATGAGAGCACCCCAGCCGCCGGGGCCGGGATTGCCTGAGCAGGCACCGTCTGTGTATGCGTATAATTTAGCCATATGCGGCGAGTGCTATCCAATCCGCATAGGTGCCGTCCAGCCCCTTATCGCATCCGGTGGTCGTTTTGGTCACGGTAAAGCCGGCATCTTTGAGCAGGCCGCGCAGCTCGGGTTCGGAAACATAGGTGTACTGCCGCCCGATGGTATCCCGTTTGGTGCCGTGCCCTAGTTTCATACCGATGTGAAACTGGCCGTCGGGGCGCAGGGCGGAATGTAGTGCGGCCAAGATCGTGGGCAGGGCCGCACGGTCGGCATGCAACAGGCAGAAGTTGGCCCAGATGCCATCGTAGGCATCGGTGCCCGTGATCTGATCAAAGGTCTTGACCTCGGCGTGCACGCCGGGATGATCCGCGGCGAGCGCGATCATTTCGGGGACGGCATCGGTCGCATGAACCTTAAGGCCCGCCTGAGCCATTGCAGCGGCGGCGATGCCGGGCCCACAGCCCAGATCAAGGACATCTGCGCCTTTGGGCAACGCGTCGATGAAGGCGGCAAGCAGTGGATCATTACGCAGTGCGTCACTTGTCAGTGCGGCATAGCGGGCGGATTGATCGGCGTAGACGGCAAGGGTTTCGGGGTCGCTCATGCATAGGCTCCAACAGCGAGGCAGATCACGACGATGCTGGTGAGCAAGATGCGCAAGGGCATCCACCACAGCGGTGTCAGCTTTTGACGGGAAAAGAAATAATCAAGTGCGAGCAAACCAAGGAAGCCGGCGATAAGGTAGGATAGGGTTTCGGCAGGTGTTATGCCGCGTGCGAAGAAGGCCCAAAGGGCGGGAATGACGGACAGCACATAGCCGGTGGTGGCCGCCGCGCCGTCTGTTTTGGTCGCGAAGCCCCAAAGAACGCCGGACATGAACGACAGGATAATAGTGCCATAAAGAACAAGCATCGCGGTGCCGTCGCTTGAGAGAAGTGCGGGGCTGTCTGTGTCGGGGGGAGCCACATCGGCGAGAGTGGCAACCAATGCACCGGCAGCAAAAGGCAACAGGCCGGCAAGGCCCAATGCAAGAGGCATGCGAGGAATGCCGAACATCAGCAAGGCTTGGGGGTCGGTTGCGGGGGGACGGTAGATGTTAAAAAGAGGTAGACGGGAAGCATTGATTGTCCTTTCCGGATTACCCTGTTTTGCGCAGCACGCGCGGCACTTTGAATTCCACGTTTTCTACGGCTGTTTCGACCAGTTCTTCGGTGACTGTGTAGCGGGATTTGAAGGCGTCGATGACTTCGTTGATCAGCACCTCGGGGGCAGAGGCCCCGGCGGTGATGCCGATGCTGGAGATGCCCTCCAATGCGCGCCAGTCGATATCACCCGCGCGCTGGACCAGTTGCGCATAGGCGCAGCCCGCACGGGAGCCGACCTCGACCAAGCGTTTTGAATTAGAAGAGTTGGGAGCCCCTACAACAAGCATGGCATCGCATTTGGGCGCGATCGCTTTGACCGCTTCCTGCCGGTTGGTCGTGGCATAGCAGATGTCTTCCTTGTGCGGACCGACGATGGCGGGGAAACGGGCCTGCAACGCCGCGACGATGCCTGCGGTGTCATCGATGCTTAGTGTGGTTTGCGTGACATAGGCCAGCTTTGTCTCATCGCGCACGGTCACATGGGCCACGTCTTCGGGGGTCTCAACCAGCAGGACTTCGCCCTCGGGGAGTTGTCCCATGGTGCCCACGGTTTCGGGATGTCCTTCGTGGCCGATCATGATCATTTGCAGCCCTGCATCGGCGTGGCGCTGGGCCTCGATGTGGACCTTGCTCACCAATGGGCAGGTGGCATCGACATAGACCATGTTGCGGGCCTGTGCGGCGTTGGGCACGGATTTGGGCACGCCGTGGGCGGAAAAGATCACGGGGCGGTCATCAGGGCATTCGGATAGCTCTTCGACAAACACGGCACCCAGATCGCGCAGGCCGTCGACGACAAATTTATTATGCACGATTTCATGGCGCACGTAGACAGGCGCCCCCCATTTTTCCAGCGCCATTTCGACGATCTTGATGGCGCGGTCCACGCCGGCGCAAAATCCGCGCGGCGCGGCAAGATAAAGAGTGAGGGGCGGTTTGGTCATCGGGTTCTCCTGCGTCCTGTTACAGGTAGGGCTTTCGGCTGCCCGCGTCCAGTTCCCGCGCGGGACACAATGCGGGCTATGTGCTGCAAATGCCAAAGGCCGCGCTGGTGTGGCGCGGCCTTTGGCAAAATGGGGGGTGGAATTAGTCTTCGGCGGGCGTGGTTGCGGCGGGTTCACGCGGTTCGCGCGGGGGGCGGCCAATCACATCACGCAGATCGTCAAGTTCAATGAAATTGTCGGCCTGACGGCGCAGGTCATCGGAGATCATTGGTGGCTGGCTGCGTATCGTTGAAACAACAGAGACGCGTACGCCCTGACGCTGCAGGCTTTCGACCAGTGGGCGGAAATCACCATCGCCAGAGAAAATCACGATATGGTCGAGATGCGGCGCAAGCTCCATCGCGTTTACGGCCAGCTCGATGTCCATGTTGCCTTTGACCTTACGGCGGCCCATGGAATCGGTGTATTCTTTGGCTGCTTTGGTGACCATCGAGAAGCCGTTATAGTGCAGCCAGTCCACAAGAGGCCGGATCGGAGAGTATTCGTCATTCTCGAGCAGGGCCGTGTAGTAAAAGGCGCGCAACAACTTGCCGCGGCGCATGAACTCTGACCGCAGCAGCTTGTAGTCGATGTCAAAACCAAGCGTTTTGGCGGCGGCGTAGAGGTTTGAGCCGTCTATAAAGAGGGCGAGTCGTTCATCTTTGTAGAACATTCCATTTTCCTAAATGAATTTTTGCCGCGCGCAGCGATTTAAATTAAGCACTCAAATATAAATAATTTTGGCATTAATCTCGTAAAGGCTTTGTAGCAAAAATGCCGTATCTAGCAAGGCGTGGTCATGGGGAATAACAGCAGTATGTCGCCGACGACTGATCACATAAGCTTTATCGCTTTGGGTTCAAACATTAGTCACGAGAAGTTAACCAAAGGTCAACTAGTCACCGAAGCCGTCGACGCGCTCCGCCAGGCCGGCTTTGCGATTCGCGCGCGCAGCCGTGATTTTACGTCGCCGGCGTTTCCCGCCGGGTCGGGACCGGATTTTATCAATGCGGTTGTTGAGGTGGAGGCGCCGTTCGGGGCCGAACAGACGCTTGCCGCGCTGCATGAGATCGAGGCTACATTTGGCCGGTCGCGTGATGTGAGATGGGGGCCGCGGACGCTGGATCTTGATTTGCTCGCTTGTGGGGAAGCGGTGCTGCCGAACGCCAAGATTCATCAATATTGGCGGGAATTGCCGCTTGAGACGCAAGCAACGACGGCTCCACAGGAGCCTATCGTTCCCCATCCACGTCTGGCCGAACGGGCGTTTGTTCTTGTCCCGATGATGGATGTTGCGCCCGATTGGGTTCATCCGGTTACGGGGCAGACGGTCCGGGCGATGCATGACGCATTGCCGCTGGCCGCGCGGTGCGAGGTCGTCGCGCTGTAATTGGCGCTTGTAAATCAGGGGGAACGGGCATAAGTAGCCCTTTCTAGCAGACATATTGTATTGGAGCGTCCAATGGCCCGCGTCACCGTCGAAGATTGTGTTGATAAAGTCCCGAACCGGTTTGAGCTGGTTATGTTGGCCGCGCACCGCGCCCGCGAAATTGCAGCCGGTTCTTCTGTAACCGTAGACCGTGACAACGATAAAAACCCCGTTGTGTCCCTGCGTGAGATCGCAGACGAGACGCAGTCGGCGGATGATCTGCGCGAGCGTCTGATCGAAAGCAATCAGAACCAGATCGAAGTGGATGAGCCCGAAGAGGACGCAATGGCGATTCTCATGGGAGCCGAGCAAGACAAGCCGGAAGAAGACAGCATGTCCGAAGAAATGCTTTTGCGGCAGCTGATGGCTGCGCAAGGGCAGGGGTGATTGCGGCAGGACATGTTCCTGCCTGAAGTTTGAGGCAGATAATGACCACAACTGCCGATGACCTTGTCACATTGGTTCGCGGGTTTAATCCCAAAGCAAACGAAAAGCTAATTCGTGCCGCCTATGCTTATGGCGAACGGATGCATGAAGGGCAGTTTCGCCATTCTGGCGAGCCCTATTTTACCCATCCTGTTGCTGTGGCGGCCATTCTGGCCGAGCAGCAGCTGGATGACAAAACCATCATCACCGCTTTACTACACGACACGATCGAGGACACGCCTGCGTCTTACGCCGAAGTGCAGGAGTTATTCGGCTCAGATGTGGCCGAGTTGGTGGATGGGGTGACCAAGCTCACCAATCTGCAACTCAATTCAAACGAGACCAAACAGGCAGAGAATTTCCGTAAGCTGTTTATGGCGATGTCCAAGGACCTACGGGTTATTCTGGTCAAGCTTGCAGACCGGTTGCACAACATGCGCACGATCAAGGCCATGCGTCCTGAAAAGCAGGCGCAAAAAGCCCGTGAGACAATGGATATTTTCGCGCCGCTGGCAGGGCGCATGGGGATGCAATGGATGCGCGAAGAGCTGGAGGATCTGGCATTTCGTGTGCTTAATCCCGATGCACGCAGCTCGATCATGCGTCGCTTTATTATGCTGCAAAAAGAAACGGGTGATGTAATCAGCCGCATCACCCACGATATGCGCCAAGAGCTCGGGCAGGCAGAGTTGGTGGCAGAAGTGTTCGGGCGTGCCAAAAAACCCTATTCGATCTGGCGTAAGATGGAGGAAAAAGAGCAATCTTTTTCCCGCCTGTCGGATATCTACGGGTTTCGCGTCATCACCGAGACAGACGAAGATTGCTACCGCGCGCTGGGCGTGATCCACCGCCGCTGGCGTGCAGTACCCGGACGTTTCAAGGATTACATCAGTCAGCCCAAAACCAATGGCTACCGCTCGATCCACACCACTGTATCGGGGCGCGACGGCAAACGTGTCGAGGTGCAAATCCGTACGCAGCAGATGCATGACGTTGCCGAAACGGGCGTAGCTGCGCATTGGTCCTACCGTGACGGTGTTCGCTCGCGGAACCCCTTTGCCGTGGATCCGGTCAAGTGGATTGCACAACTGACTGAGCAATTCGATGGTGAGGACAACCACGAAGATTTTCTCGAGGCGGTAAAGCTCGAGATGTATTCGGACAAGGTGTTCTGTTTTACCCCCAAGGGCGAGGTGATCAAACTGCCGCGGGGGGCCACGCCGATTGATTTCGCCTATGCCATTCACACCCGTTTGGGGTCGTTGTGCGTGGGGGCCAAAGTGGACGGTATCCGCGTGCCGCTTTGGACGCGGATCAAAAACGGTCAATCGGTCGAAATTATCGCCGCCGAAGGGCAAACGCCGCAGGCGACATGGCTGGATATTGCCACGACAGGTAAGGCCAAGACGGCCATCCGCCGCTCGCTGCGGGATGTTGATCGCGCGCGGTTTGCCAAATTGGGCCGCGAATTGGCGCGCTCGGCGTTTGAACAGGTCGGCAAGAGACCTACAGAAAAAGTGCTGGCCACGGCTGCGCGAGCATTGCGGTTGAGCGGTGTCAAAGAGCTGCTTGAGCAGCTCGGCAGTGCCGAGAAGACAGGCCGCGAAGTCGTACGAGCGGTGTATCCCGAACTGGCGGACAACCGCGGCGAAGAGATTGACCGCAAGCGCGCGGTGATCGGCCTTGAGCCGGGGCAGTCGTTCGACAGGCCCGATTGCTGTGAGCCTTTGCCTGGTGAGCGGATTGTGGGCATTACCTTCCGCGGCAAAGGAGTCAGCCTGCACGCGATCGATTGTGAACGGCTGAGTGACTATGAGGACCAGCCCGAGCGTTGGCTTGACCTGCGTTGGCATGACGGTAGCCACCCTGCGGTCTACGGGGCGACGATTGACCTGACGGTCGCCAATGACGCCGGTGTTTTGGGGCGCATTTGTACGATGATCGGCGAGGCGGGTGCGAATATCGCCGATCTGAGCTTTATCGAGCGGAAGCCCGATTTCTTCAGGGTTCTGCTGCGGGCGGAATTCCGCGATGTGGCACAGCTGCATTCACTGATGCTGACGCTGGAGGCCGAGGATAATGTTGCAGCTTTGAGCCGCTATCGGGATTCAGGGCGCGCGGCAGATGCGGTTGCCGGCGTGGAGCAGCCGCAGTGATTTTCAAACGCCGCGACCCTAAGCCTTTTCTGCGGGGGGTGGCGGAATTGCTGTGGCCGCGTGGTGGATGGGCGCGGGCGTTCCATTATGTCAAACATCGCATGCGCCGCCTGCCGGACAGCCCCGAGCGGATTGCACGTGGCATTTGGGCGGGGGTGTTTATAACCTTTACGCCTTTGTTCGGCTTTCATTTGTTCCTTGCGGCGTTGATCGCCAAGCTGATGAAGGGCAACATTCTTGCCTCTTTGATGGCCACGTTTGTTGGCAATCCGTTTACATTTGTATTTATCGCGCTGGCCTCCATGAAATCGGGGCATTGGATTTTAGGCTCGGAGTTGCGCGATGGGGAGCTACGATCGCTTAGCTGGAAGTTCGCGAATGCGGGGAGCGAGTTATGGCACAATATCATGGCCATCTTTACCGCTGACGCGGTGGATTGGTCGGGCCTTGCGATTTTTGCGCGGGATGTGTTCTATCCGTATTTGGTCGGTGGCATTATGTCCGGTGTGTTTTTCGCGACAATCGCCTATTATCTGGCAGTGCCTGTGTTGCGCGCCTACCAAAAGCGGCGGCGCGGCTTGATTAAACAAAAATTCGAAGCACTTAAGGCGAAGACGGCTGCGAAGGCCGAGGAAAAAAAGCGTTCAGCGCGTGAGAAAAAGGAACAGGCCAATGGCTGAGTTGGGCAAGTTGCGTTTGGGTGTGAACATTGATCATGTGGCCACCGTTCGCAATGCACGGGGCGGCGATACGCCGGATCCGTTGCGCGCGGCGCGCATCGCGCAAGATGCAGGCGCTGACGGGATCACCGCCCACCTGCGCGAAGACCGCCGCCATATCTCGGATGCTGATATCGAGGGGCTGATGGAAGTCCTGAACGTGCCGCTCAATTTCGAGATGGCAGCGACAAGCGAGATGCAGCAGATCGCGCTACGCCACAAACCCCATGCGGTTTGTATTGTCCCCGAGAAGCGCGAAGAGCGCACAACCGAAGGCGGGCTTGAAGTGGCGCGCGAGGAAAACAAGCTGGCGCATTTCATTGCCCCCCTGCGTGAGGCGGGGTGCCGCGTGTCGATCTTTATCGCTGCGGATATGCGTCAGGTCGAGGCGGCGCACCGCATCGGTGCACAAGTGGTCGAACTGCACTCGGGGGCGTATTGCGATGCCTATCATGAAGGGCGGTATGACGTGGCGGATGCCGAGCTGGCAAAGCTGCGTGAGATGGCGACATTCGGCCATTCTCTGGGGCTCGAGATGCATGTGGGGCATGGTTTGACCTATGACACTGTCGGGCCGGTTGCAGCTTTTCCCGAGGTGGCAGAGTTGAACATCGGGCATTTCCTGATCGGTGAGGCGATTTTTCTGGGGCTGGCCCCCGCAATGGCCGAAATGCGCCGGCTCATGGATGAGGCGCGAGGCGCGGTTTGATCCTCGGTATCGGTACAGATCTGGCGAATATCGAGCGGATACAGGGCACGCTGGACCGTTTTGGCGACCGGTTTCGCCATCGGGTATTCACAGAGCGCGAGTTGGCCAAGGCGGCGCGGCGCAATGAGGATGCGGGCACCTATGCCAAACGATGGGCCGCCAAAGAGGCATGCTCAAAGGCATTGGGAACAGGGCTGCGCATGGGGATCAGCTGGCGTGATATGGCGGTGAGTAACCTGAAAACCGGACAGCCGGTTATGGAGGTCACCGGATGGGCTGCCAAGCGGTTGGCGGATATGACACCTGCAGGGCATGAGGCTATCATTCATGTGACGTTGACAGATGATCATCCTTGGGCCCAGGCCTTTGTCGTGATCGAAGCGCGACCTGTGGGGGCCGGCGCACCTTGACACTGCGCCTCGCCCTGCGCATGTAACCGCAACAAAACCCATAGGAGCGCCGCATGGCCAAGGAAGAAAAGACGGGCAACGCAATTGTCGAGACCATCAAAACGGTCGTCTATGCGCTGTTGATTGCAGGGGTGTTCCGGACGCTGCTGTTTCAACCGTTCTGGATCCCTTCAGGCTCGATGAAGCAGACGCTTTTGATCGGTGACTTCTTGTTTGTGAACAAATTCGCCTACGGTTATTCCTATGCGTCCTGTCCCAGCGTGATCATCCCGCGGTTCGGTGTTGATCTGGACGCCAAAAAGCTTTGTGGGATGTTTGATGGTGACAACAATCGTTTGTTCGGGGGCGATCCTGAGCGCGGCGATGTTGTGGTGTTCCGTCATCCGGTGTCGGGCCGTGATTACATCAAGCGTTTGATCGGTTTGCCGGGTGACCGGATTCAGGTCACGGGCGGCAAGCTGACGATCAATGGCGAACCGATCCCGCAAGAGCCGAACGGCCAGTTCGAGGAAGTGGCCGAGCTGCAGGGTCCGCAAGGCCTTCGCCCACGTTGTGCCAACGGTGCTGTTGGTCAGGGTGGCATCTGTGTCAAGGAACGCGCGACCGAAACCCTGCCCAACGGGGTGAGCTATGACGTGCTGAACATTGGTCGGCAGGCTTCGGACAATACCGGCGTCTATACGGTTCCGGAGGGCAATTACTTTTTCATGGGTGATAACCGCGACAACTCTGCTGACAGCCGTCTGGCGCAGACAGCAGGGGGCGTCGGATTTGTTCCTTACGAAAACCTGATTGGTCGCGCGGATCGGATCATGTTCAGCTCGGCAGGTCGGTCGATGTTGTATTTCTGGACATGGCGCAGCGACCGTTTCTTTAAAGCGGTCAAGTGAAGCTATCGGCTGAACTCAAAGCGTTTGAAGCGCGGCTTGGATATCAATTCAAGTCGCCAAAACTGCTAAGTGAAGCGGTAACGCATGCCTCTATGTCGACGCCTAACCGCGACGATAACCAGCGTCTGGAATTTCTGGGGGACCGTGTTCTGGGCCTTGTGATGGCCGAGGCATTGTTAAACCTTGATAAGGGCGCATCCGAGGGGCAGCTGGCCCCACGTTTCAACGCGCTGGTGCGCAAGGAAACCTGTGCCGATGTCGCGCGCGAGATCGACATTGGCGCAGTATTGCGTTTGGGGCGGTCCGAGATGCTTTCGGGAGGGCGGCGCAAGCAGGCTCTTTTGGGGGATGCGATGGAGGCTGTGATCGCGGCGGTCTATATCGACGGCGGTTTTGATGCAGCGCGAGAGTTGATTTTGCGGTTATGGGGTTCGCGGCCGACATCCGTAAAAGAAGATGCACGGGACGCAAAAACATCGTTGCAGGAATGGGCGCAAGCGCGCAAACTTGATCCGCCGGCCTATGTGCTGACAGGGCGGAGCGGGCCGGACCATGCGCCGGTGTTTACCATCACGGCAAAGCTGTCCACAGGGCAGACCGCCTCATCCACAGCCGGATCAAAGCGCGTCGCAGAACAAGACGCCGCAGCCAAGCTGTTGGCGCAATTGGAGCAAAAGACATGAACACCACCCCCACGCGCGCAGGATTCGTGGCCCTCATCGGGGAGCCGAACGCAGGTAAATCCACCCTGCTCAACCGGATGGTGGGGGCCAAGGTCTCGATCGTGACACATAAGGTGCAGACAACCCGTGCCCGTATTCGCGGCGTCGCCATGGCAGAGCAAAGCCAGATCGTTTTCGTCGACACGCCGGGCCTGTTCCAGCCGCGTCGCCGTTTGGACCGCGCAATGGTTGCCGCAGCATGGGGCGGAGCGGCTGACGCGGATGTTGTCGTGCTGTTGATCGAGGCGCAGCGCGGGCTGACCGAAGGCGTCGAGCGTATTCTGGAGCGTTTGAACGAAATCGGCAAAGGCGCGCGCGTGGCCTTGGCCATCAATAAAATTGACCGCGTAGAAGCGCCGGTTTTGTTGGGGTTGAGCGCCAAGCTTAACGAAGTTTACCCGTTTGAAGAGACATTTATGATCTCGGCCGAGAGAGGGCACGGCGTCGATGTCTTGCGCGACTGGTTGGCCAAGGAGGTTCCCGAGGGGCCGTGGCTTTATCCTGAGGACCAGATCGCCGATTTGCCCATGCGCATGATCGCGGCCGAGATGACGCGTGAAAAGCTCACGCTGCGGCTGCATCAGGAATTGCCCTATCAGCTGACCGTCGAGACCGAGAATTGGGAAGAGCGCAAGGACGGTTCGGCCAAGATTGACCAGCTTGTTTATGTCGTGCGTGATGGGCACAAGGGTATCGTGCTGGGCAACAAGGGCGAAACCATCAAGGCTGTAGGCAAAGCGGCGCGTGAGGAGCTTGAAGAGTTTCTGGGCCGCAAGGTGCATCTGTTTTTACAAGTAAAAGTCCGACCCAATTGGCTGGAAGAATCCGAGCGGTATTCCGAGATGGGGCTGGAGTTCAAGGACGGCAACCAGTGACTTCTGCAGCGCGACCGGAGGGGGCACTGTGGCGCGTCTAACGGCTCGGTTCTGGGTCGACGCCTATCTTGCGCGGTTGCGGATGTACGATATTCCGGCGTTTGTTGTCGCGCATGGGGATGACACGGGTGGTGCGGTTCTGGTGAAGCTTTCCACGCTGGACGGGCAGGCGGTACTATTCCAGCGGTCATTTGATTTGATGAGCGGTGATCGCATCTGGGTCGAGCTGTCCAAGGGGGCAGAGCATGACGTGGATGAGGCCGTATCAAAACAGCGCAGCTTTGATCCTGATCTTTGGGTGGTCGAGGTAGAGGACCGCGCCGGTCGGCATCTGCTGGATCAAGAAGGGCTGGCCTGATGGAGTGGCGCGATCAGGGCATATTGCTCGGCACGCGCCGTCATGGGGAAACATCGCTGATCATTGAGGTGTTCACCCCGTCGCACGGGCGTCATGCGGGTGTGGTGCGGGGCGGGACCAGCCGAAAGATTGCCCCGATCCTGCAACCGGGTGCGCAGCTTGATCTCACTTGGCGCGCGCGTTTGGAGGATCACATTGGCGCCTTCACCGTAGAGCCGGTGCGCAGCCGTGCGGTGGCGGCAATGGGGGACCGGTTGGCGCTTGCGGGGCTGAACGCAGTGACAGCACTGATCAGTTTCAGCCTACCAGAGCGCGAGCCCCACGTGCCGCTTTATCACCGCACAGAAAACCTGTTGGATTTGCTGGATGATACCGACCTTTGGCCGTTGGCATATCTGCGTTGGGAGCTGAGCCTGCTCGAGGAATTGGGTTATGAGCTTGAACTGGGTAGCTGCGCTGTGACGGGGGCGGTCGACGATCTGGCCTATGTCTCGCCCAAGTCGGGGCGGGCGGTATCGCGCGTGGGGGCCGGTGAATGGGCAGAGCGGCTGTTGCCACTGCCTGACGTTCTGCGCGGGCTGGGCGATGGGGCGGATGCCGAAATTGCGCAAGGGCTCATTACGACGGGATATTTTCTGTCGTCCCATCTGGCGGCGGATTTGGGAGACAAGCCCCTGCCTGTGGCACGTGCGCGATTTGTGGACGCGTTCAGTCGTCGGCTGTGAACACCATTCTGAGCCCGTCTGGACCAGTAAGGGTCAATGTGGTGCCGTCCACAGAGGCGAGGTTCACGGTTTGTAGTGCTTCAAAGAACAACGATTCTGCAGCGAGTTCGGGGCATGCGCGGCGGGTACTGCCAATGGGACCTGCATTAAAGTCGGGATAGCTTCCGTTGATTGCGCCGAAATAGTGGTTGCATGGGCCTTCTCCGTTTATCTCTTGCGCTGTCGGGAAGGTCAGAGTTGCGGGGGCCGCAAAAGGCTTATTGTTGAGCTGTTGCAAGGTCCATATGCGATCAGGCCCGCCATAGTTCACTGGGTCCTCACCGCGACAGCCGGCGAAGGCCACGCCAACAGCAATCAGAAGCGCCAGCTTCACGCCAGCGCCACCACAGTGTCTACAAGCGCATCAAACGCCGCGTGAGAAGGGGTGTCGGCGCTGATCTGGGGTAGCCCGACTAGGGTGGCGAGGATGGCTTCGCCAAATGCAGGATTTCGCAGGTCGAACTGCTTAAGAAGGTGGTTTAGGAAGGTCAGCCGTTCGGCATCGACCTCGTTCAGACTGGCCGCGACGATGCTATCATTTTGGGCCCAGACGCGCAGCGCGGTCTCGGTCGGGTTATCAAGGATGCTGTGACCAAAGCTGCGCAAACGGATGTCGGGCGGGTTGTTGTCGGTGAGCCGTGTCATCACGTCGGATAGGGCTTGGCTGTGCCATTGGCGCACAAGGGCGGCGTGATAGGTGGGTACATCTTTGAAATGCCAGTAGAACGAGCCTTTGGTGGTGCCCAGAGCACGTGCCATCGGCTCGGCGGCAAGAGCGGACGGGCCGTGGGCGGTCAGCGCGGCAAAACCTGCGTCTATCCACTTCTCCGGCGAAAGGCGTGTGCTGTTCATAGCTCAAAAGGTATGGTGCCGGTAGGCGCGCTGCAAGGGCGCGCCCGATTGAGGTCGGCGAAGTTTAGCGCATAGAGGGATATTCTCATGATACCTTCGGGAGTCATCCCAGCAGGCGTCGGGCAATGACCTGAGCCTGAATTTCCGCTGCTCCCTCAAAGATATTGAGGATACGTGCGTCACACAGCACGCGGCTTATCTTATATTCCAGCGCGAATCCGTTGCCGCCGTGGATCTGCAGACCGTTATCTGCCGCACTCCATGCCACACGTGCACCCAACAGTTTCGCCATGCCGGCCTCAACGTCACACCGGCGGCCGCCATCCTTTTGCGAGGCCGAGAAATAGGTGAGCTGACGCGCGATCATGATCTCAACAGCCATCATGGCCAGTTTGCTGGACACGCGCGGGAAGTTAATCAGCGATTTACCGAATTGTTTGCGATCAATTGCGTATTGCATGGAGATGTCCAGTGCGGACTGCGCCACGCCAATCGCACGGGCAGCGGTCTGGATGCGGGCGCTCTCAAAAGTCTCCATGAGTTGTTTGAAGCCCTTGCCTTCCTCGCCGCCAAGCAGGTTCTCACCCTTTACCTTGAAGCCGTCAAAGGCCAGTTCGTATTCTTTCATGCCGCGGTAACCCAGCACCTCGATCTCGCCACCAGACATGCCGTCGGTGGGGAAGGGGTTGGCGTCATCACCGGGGGTTTTCTCGGCGAGGAACATCGACAGGCCTTTGTAGTTGTCTGTCGCGGAATCCGTGCGCGCCAATAGCGTCATGACATGGGTGCGCGCCGCGTGGGTGATCCATGTCTTATTGCCGGTGACGGAATAATCGCCATCATCGCCTTTTACGGCGCGGGTGCGCAATGAGCCCAAGTCCGAACCGGTGTTCGGTTCGGTAAATACCGCAGTGGGCAGTGTCTCGGCCGAGGCGATGCGGGGCAGCCATTTTTCTTTCTGCGAGTCCGTGCCGCCTGCGATGATCAGCTCTGCGGCGATCTCGGACCGTGTACCGAGGGACCCTACGCCGATATAGCCGCGTGAGAGCTCTTCGGAGACAACGCACATGGAAGCTTTGGACAGGCCGAGCCCGCCGAACTCTTCGGGGATTGTCAGGCCGAAAACGCCCATTTCAGCCAGCTCGTTGATGATCTCAATCGGGATCAGTTCGTCGTTGAGATGCCACTCATGGGCGAAGGGTTCGACCTTCTCGACCGCATAGCGACGGAACTGGTCGCGGATCATTTCAAGCTCGTCGTCGAGGCCTGTAACGCCAACAGTGACATTGGCGGAATGTTCCTGCATCAGCTCCATAAGGCGGGTGCGGGCGGCCTGTGTGTTGCCGGCTTGGGTTAATTTCTGGATGGCGGGATCCATCAGTGCGCGCTGGTCATCCTGGCTCAGTCCGAGATCTTGCAGGCGGATGATTTCACCTTGATTCATCTGGATGCCGCCGTAAATCTGCCAGAGGTATTCACCAAAGGCGATCTGATGGATCAGTGCTTCGGTTTGGCTAAACTTGCCTTGGCTATGGAGCCTTTCGGCCCATGATTGCATCTGGCGTAACGATTGAGCGTAGGTCGCCAACCATGCCAGCCCATGTGCGGCCGTCTGGTTCTGTTCGACCAACGCGTTCGAGATGCGCCCATCTTGACTGGTTAATGCACGGACTGCTTCAGTCGCACGCGCAAGGGTTTGTTCGACTGGTGGGATCGCACGCGCGGTCAGTGTCAGAAGGTCCTCAAGGAGGATTGGCGTGTCTAGTTTGAGCTGTCCATCGTGTGCCATCAGTAGCTTCCTTATCCGGTTGGATGCTACATACACCACTTTGCAACCGAAGCGCAATAAAGATACGTTTTGATGCCTATATTTGATCTAAAATTTCCCATCCGATTTGCCTCGCGCTCAGATTTGATTTTGCTATGTAGGGCGCATGGATACATTTTTCCCCCTTTTGTCGCCTGCTGAATTGGCATTGGCTATCGGTGTCGCTCTTGTTGCAGGCTTTGTAAAAGGTGTGGTTGGCTTCGCGATGCCACTGATATTTATTTCAGGTCTGACCGTTTTTATATCGCCCGAACTGGCACTGGCCGGACTGATCATTCCAACACTGGTGACCAATACGCATCAGGCCCTTCGGCAGGGGGTGCAGCCTGCGATCAAATCGGTTGTCAGCTTTCGTGTGTTTTTATTGGCGGGCGGGCTTGCATTGATTGTTTCGGCGCAGATGGTTCGGGTGTTTCCTGATCATGTGATGATGGCAATTATCGGGGCTCCGGTGACCTTTTTCGCGTTGCTGCAGTTGAGCGGGTATCAGCTGAGCCTGCCGCAACGCAACGTGCCGGTGGAAGTCACTGCCGGCGTGATTGCGGGGTCGCTTGGGGGAGTCTCGGGGATTTGGGGGCCGCCAACGGTAGCCTATCTCACGGCGCTGGGAACGGCCAAGCAGGACCAGATCCGCATTCAAGGTGTGATCTATGGTTTGGGGGCTGTTGCGCTATTAGGGGCGCATGTCAGCTCAGGGGTTCTGCGCGCAGAGACGATCTCTTTTTCTATTGCGATGGTTCCGCCAGCATTTCTGGGAATGTGGGCCGGAATGGCGGTTATGGACCGGATTGACCAAACCGCCTTTCGCCGTGCGACATTGTTTGTTTTGCTGGTCGCAGGTCTCAACCTGCTACGCCGCGCTTGGTTCGGCTGATTAATTCTGGCGCGCGACCGTTAGGCCGGAAACATCTTCGATGAATGTGACGATCCGTGTTTTGACGGTTTCGTCCTTGATGGACGCCAAGGCATTCACGATCTCCATGCCGGTGTCACGGGAGTCCGAATCAGCTGTGTCGCTATTGTGTAGGCCTTCAAAGAAATAGGCAGGGGAGACGTCGAATATTTGTGCGAGTTCAAAGAGGCGGCTTGCAGCAATACGGTTTGAGCCAATTTCGTACTTCTGGATCTGCTGGAAAGAAAGACCTAGACGCGTGGCAACGTCAGTCTGGGAGAACCGGCGCAACGTCCGGATTTGTTTGAGTTTACGACCAACGTGGACGTCGACAGGATGTGCCATATTCATTAACCTCTGGTTGTGCTGCCCGTATCTTCTGGGCAAATTTCCGCTCGTGATCAATTGGGTAGTTTTGGGTCGTTTTCGTAAAAATTTAGTCACTCGTTGGGTGATTTGTGATACTTTGATGGGTGATTAATGTTGCATTAATGATTTTCTTGCATACAAGACGCCCATGAGTGATCAGCTTCGTATACAAAATGACCCCAAAGGACCAGTAGTGCCACCGGCGCTTTTGTACGAAATGATGCGTTCTTTCGAAGCGCTGGCGCGAACGCTGAACCTTAGTCAGGCTGTCGAACAACTATGTAGCACAAGGCAGACAGTCCGCCGTCACATCGCCCAGCTCGAAGAGGCGATGGGCGGGAAGCTGTTCGAGGTGCATCAGCGTCAGTACTGCCTGACAGATTTGGGTGCAAGGGCACTAAAGCCTTCGCGGTTGTTGTTGGATCAGGGACGGGTTTGGTATCGAGGTGATTTTCAGCATGTCAGGGGGCTATTAAGATTTTCTTATGAAGCGCCTTCCGGCTCGGCCTACCATCAGCAGCAACAGCAAATCAGTGTTATCTGGTCGGGGGAGTCAGAGCTTTTACGGGCTGCCTTGAAAGCCTGGACTGCTTCGGAGGGGAAAATCGAAAGCCCCAATTTGGCGAAGGTACGACCTTATATTTTGGTCTTTCGCGAAAATTCAGATGGATGGGTATGTGTCGAGGTCGGAGAAAAATCTTTTTACTCCAACTGGTTTGGCTGGGCTGAAGCGCGCAGCAGTGTTGGCCGAAATTTGCAGGATCTTCCAGGGGGGGAAGATTTTGCCAGCCTGACAGTTGAACCGTTCATTGACGTCAGCTTGGGGCACGGTGTGAGGCTGGATCAAGTGGTTGCCAAAATGCAATTCGGGAAGGATGAAGCGTTTCAGTACATTGCGTTTGATCGTCTTCTGCTTGGGGTGCATTTGCCCGATGGGACGCCGGCGATTATTTCAGTCGTGGATCGCGCACGGACAATGGGGATCTCGGATTTGGATGGTAGCGTTCTGGACGGTATGCCTGCGAAAGCGAGTGTTGATTTCGTGCCGTGATGTTTGTTTCGGGGGCTTTCCCCTCGGTGTCGCGCTTCGATCTGTAACGCAAAAGGCCGCGGCAGGGTATGCCGCGGCCTTTTGTTTTGATTGTCTGGAACGTTTAGCGGATCGCAGCGGCTTTCACTTCGTCATCGATGTGCGGCATGTATTGTTCAAAGTTTTCGGCAAACATTGCCACCAGCTTGGCGACTTGGCGGTCGTAAGCTTCAGCATCATCCCATGTGCGTCGAGGGTCCAGGAGGATGTCAGCCACGCCTTCGACAGAAACGGGGACTTCAAAGCCAAAGTTTTCGTCGACGCGGAATTTACCTGCCGTGAGAGAGCCATCCAGCGCGGCGGTAAGTAGGGCGCGTGTGGCGCGGATGGGCATGCGCGAACCAGTGCCATAAGCACCACCTGTCCAGCCCGTATTCACCAACCAGCATGTTGCCCCATGTTGCGCAATCTTTTCGCGCAGCAGGTTGCCGTAGACTTCGGGGCGGCGTGGCATGAACGGCGCGCCGAAGCAGGTCGAGAAAGTTGGCTCGGGCTCGGTCACGCCGCGTTCTGTGCCGGCGACCTTTGAGGTGAAGCCGGACAGGAAGTGATACATCGCCTGAGCAGGTGTCAGCCGTGCGATGGGAGGCAGAGTGCCGAAGGCATCGCAGGTCAGCATGATGATGTTCTTGGGGTGGCCGCCCATGGCCTTTTTGCTTGCATTGGAAATGTAGTGCAGCGGGTAGGCGCAGCGCATGTTGGCCGTCAGGCTGTCATCTTCGAAATCGAGGTCTTTTGTCTCGTCATCAAAGGTCATGTTTTCGATGACGGTACCGAATTTTTCGGTCGTGGCGTAAATTTCCGGCTCTGCCTCGGCGCTTAGGCTGATTGTCTTGGCATAACAGCCCCCTTCGAAGTTGAAGGTGCCTGTATCGGACCAGCCGTGTTCATCATCGCCGATGAGGGTTCTCTCTGGATCGGCGGAAAGGGTCGTCTTGCCGGTACCGGACAAGCCAAAGAAGATTGCTGTATCAACGGGATTGCCGACTGCGTGGTTGGCTGAGCAATGCATTGGCATTACGCCCTTTTCCGGCAGCAAATAGTTGAGCAGGGAAAAGACCGATTTCTTGTTTTCGCCGGCATATTCGGTGCCGCCGATCAGGATCAGCTTGCGATCGAAATTCATCGCGATCACGGTTTCGGAGCGGCAATCGTGTTTGGCTGGATCCGCTGAAAAGCTGGGGCAGTTCAGCACAGTGAAATCGGCAAGGTAGTCGTCCAGCTGATCGCGGTCGGGTCGGCGCATCATGTGACGGATGAACAGGTTGTGCCATGCGAGTTCGGTCACAAACCGGACATTGATGGCGTGTTTCGGATCCGCGCCGCCAATAAGGTCTTGAACGAAATAATCGCGCCCTTCCATGTGCTTGAGCATATCGTTGTAAAGCGCGTCAAAGCCGCTTTCGGACATTTTGGCGTTGTTTTCCCACCAGATGGTGTCATTTACGCTGTCGCTGGTGACGACGTGTTTGTCTTTCGGGGATCGACCTGTGAATTTACCGGTGGTGACAAGAAACGCGCCACCTTTACCCAAGGTGCCTTCGTCGCGCTTGAGCGCGGTCTCGATCAGCGCGGGTTCCATCAGGTTATAATAGACATTACGGAGCCCTTTGATCCCTTGATCTTCGAGGCTGAAGTTCGGGTTTACCCGTCCGGTTTGCATGTAATGTCTCCTTTGGACGCGGTGCTTGTTTGCACCGCAAATTTAGCGAATGCCCGGAGGTCAAAAACGACACGGGCAAGGGGGAATGAGGCCTCTTAACACGATGATTTACTGATTGAACAGGCGCGTTTGGACCGTTAGCGCCACCACTTTTGCAATTGTGATGGATGCTTTGAAAACGGAGCTTCTTGGCGGGATTTGAACCGTTTTTGCGGACCGTTATCCGGTTGAAATCACCGTGAGGTGAGGCAATTTAGCCATTCCTAAATAAATTATGGCTGAAATACGGCCCTAGAGCCCTCTGATTCGCACTTTGGGATTGATTCGATCAGAAAAGGAGTGATCAATGCATGAAAAAACAAGAATAAATTGAGCAGTATAAGGAAGCAGGCAATGTCAAAAATTGCATTGGTGGATGACGACAGGAATATCCTGACGTCCGTTTCGATGACTCTCGAAGCTGAAGGTTTCGAGGTGGAGACATACAACGACGGTCAGGCCGCGTTGGACGCATTTAATAAACGTATGCCGGATATGGCGGTCTTGGATATCAAGATGCCGCGCATGGACGGGATGGATCTGTTGCAGCGTTTGCGTCAGAAAACCGCGATGCCGGTGATCTTTCTGACGTCCAAAGACGATGAGATCGACGAGGTTCTCGGCTTGCGTATGGGGGCTGACGACTATGTCAAAAAGCCGTTTTCGCAGCGTTTGTTGGTAGAGCGTATTCGCGCCCTCTTGCGCCGTCAGGATGCGGTGGCAACCGAAGAGGTTGGCGAAACAGAAGAGACCAAAGTAATGGAGCGCGGTGATTTGCGTATGGATCCATTGCGTCATGCGGTAGCCTGGAAGGGCAAGGACGTGTCACTGACCGTGACTGAATTCTTGTTGTTGCAAGCGTTGGCCCAGCGGCCCGGTTTCGTAAAGTCGCGCGATCAGCTGATGGATGTCGCCTATGACGATCAGGTGTATGTGGATGACCGCACAATCGACAGCCACATCAAGCGTCTGCGCAAAAAGATGCGGAGTGCAGATGATGAGTTCTCAGCGATTGAGACACTTTACGGCATCGGTTACAGATACAACGAAGAGTAAGCCGCCGCTTTGGCGATTATTGAAAGGAACTTCGTGCGCGATTTAAGCCCCGCAAAAAGCGATGGTGATGTTGTTCTGGGTGATGACTGGGTCTCACCCGATAACGCTGCGCCGAATGAGCTGAGGGCGCGCCGCGAGCGGCGCGGCCTGTTCTCGCTCAGGGCGTCGCCGCTGACGCGCAAGATTATCACCTTCAACCTGATTGCGTTGAATGTGCTGGTTGCGGGGATTTTGTACCTGAATTCCTCACGCGAAAGCCTTGCAGTTCAACGGGCAGCTTCGCTTGTCTCGGAGGCCGAGCTGATCGCCGATGTGATCGAGGTGCAGCTGCCTGAAAGCGGCGCGGTTGGTCTGACGGCGGATGCTGGTGTCGATATCGAGCAGACGCTTGCGGGGCTTGATTTGCGCAGTGGCATTCATGTTTTTGTCTTTGGAACCGACGGTGTGCTGATCTCCCAGCTGGAAGGCGCTGCTGATGCGCAGACCCGCGGTCTGACGCAAGGTTCAGAGAATAAGACAATTTTGACGGATGGCTTGAACTGGCTGTGGAATGCGGTGTCCTTACCGTTTCGGACAGACACAAAGCCGATGACCATCGAAGAACGGCTGAAGCCGGTGATCGCTGCGGCGCTGACGGATGGGGCACAGATCCGTGAAGAACAAGATGATGCCGGGTCAACGCTATTGGCGATCGCTACACCGATTCAAGCCGGTGGTTCGGCCGTTGGCGCTGTGGCTATTGCGAGTGCAAGCGGCGAGATTGATCGCCTTGTGCGCGGTGAGCGTGAGCGGGTCTTGCAGATGTTCATCATTGCCACGCTTGTCTCTATCGGTCTGAGCCTTGTTCTTGCTTCGACAATTGCCAATCCTTTGTCTGACCTTGCAGCTGCTGCTGAATTGGGGCGTGACAAGGATGCGCGGAAAATGAACCCGGGCCGGATTCGCATTCCCGATCTTACCGCGCGGCCTGATGAAATCGGCCGCCTGTCCGGCGCGTTGCGGGGGATGATTTCCGCGCTCTACAACCGGATTGAAGGCAATGAACAGTTCGCTGCGGACGTGGCACATGAGATCAAGAACCCGCTTGCGTCCCTGCGTTCTGCTGTGGGTACGTTGCGTTTGATCAAACGCGAAGACCAGCGCGAAAAGCTGCTGGATGTGATTGATCATGACGTGCGCCGTCTGGACCGTTTGGTCAGCGATATTTCCAACGCCTCCCGGCTTGATAGTGAGTTGGTCAAGGAAGAAGAAGAGCCGTTTGATTTGATGACGATGCTAGGCAACCTTGGTCAGTATCTGGGCGAGGACGCCAAAGGCCGTGGCATAGACTTTATCGTTGATCTGCCAAAGGACCCGATCATCGTTCAAGGTTTGGAAGCGCGGTTGGCGCAGGTGTTTGTTAACCTGATAACCAATGGTATTTCGTTCTGCGAAGACGGCGACGCGATCCGCATCTGGGCGCGCAAACGCGAAAATCGGGTGTTGGTCGTTGTCGAAGACACCGGACCGGGCATCCCGGATCAGGCGCTGTCTAAGATCTTCAAGCGCTTCTACTCCGAACGCCCGCAGGAACATTTCGGCAATAATTCCGGCCTTGGTTTGGCGATTTCCAAGCAGATCGTCGAGGCGCATGGTGGCGTGATCTGGGCTGAGAACATCCGCCCCACAGATGCGGATATTACATCTGATCCATTGGGTGCGCGTTTTGTCGTAGGCTTGCCGATTTAATTTTATGGGCGATAGAACATGCACCCTCCATGCAACTTGTATTGCCGTGGAGGGGAGGGGTGTCTTGATCATCGGCCCGTCGGGCAGCGGTAAATCGGCGCTTGCATTGCAATTGATGGCGATGGGCGGGCAGTTGGTAGCGGATGACCGGACGTCTGTGCGCGTCGATGAGGGCACATTATATGCCTCAGCGCCTTCAACTATCGCGGGTTTGATTGAAGCGCGCGGCGTTGGTATTCTGAGGGTGTCTTATCTGGCGCAAGCTCGGGTATCTCTGATTGTAGATCTGGAGCAGATTGAAACCACGCGGTTGCCACCGGCCCGCATAGCCTGTGTGCTGGACATCAAGGTGCCTTGCCTGCACAAGGTTGACGCACCCTATTTCGCTGCGGCAATCCGCGCTTATATGTTGTGTAACCAAAACGAGATATCATGAACGCAGTTGACCCGACCCATCGAAGAGTTGTTCTTGTGACCGGCCCGTCAGGGGCGGGGCGGTCTTCTGCGCTGAATGTGCTCGAGGACGCAGGGTATGAGGTGATCGATAATCTGCCGATGCGTTTGATGCCGATGCTGTTTAGCGAGACAGAACAGACCCGGCCGCTTGCCTTGGGTATTGATGCGCGTAACCGTGATTTTTCGACCAACGCGGTGATTGATCTTTTGGGGCAATTGGCGACCCGTCCGGGTGTGGCGGCCGAACTGTTGTTTCTCGACTGTAGTACCGAAGTGCTTTTGCGGCGCTTTTCCGAGACGCGCCGCCGTCATCCGATGGCACCCGCCGACCGCCCTGCCGATGGTATTCAGGCCGAGCAGGACCTGTTAGGGCCGTTGTTGGCACGTGCTGATGTATTGATTGATACCTCTGATCTGAACGTGCACGAGCTGCGCGCGGAGGTCGAGCATTGGTTCGCGCCGGGTGGCAAGCGGCATTTGTCTGTCACGGTCCAGTCTTTCTCATACAAGCGCGGCCTGCCTAGGTCGGTGGATATGGTTTATGACTGCCGGTTTTTGAAAAATCCCTATTGGGAGCCGAGCCTGCGCGCGTTGAACGGTACGGACGCCGCCGTGGCAACCCATGTGGCCACAGATCCGCGTTATGATGCCTTTGCGGATAAGGTGCTTGATCTAAGCCTGCTGATCTTGCCTGCGTGTCAGGAAGAAGGCAAAAGCCATTTCTCCATCGCGTTTGGGTGTACGGGGGGACAGCATCGCTCTGTCACTCTGGCTGAAAGTCACGCATTGCGCCTTGCGCAGGAGGGGTGGCAAGTGTCAATTAGGCACAGAGAACTTAACGCCCGGCTACGTAAAGGAGCGCAGCAGACGTGATCGGTATTGTGATCGTTGCACATGGTGGATTGGCGCGAGAATATCTTGCGGCAATTGAGCATGTTGTCGGGTCGCAAAACGGTGTGCGTGCGATTGAAATCCGCGCAGATCATGACCGCAGTGCCAAGCAGAACGAAATTTGTCAGGCAGCCGACGCTGTAGATAAAGGGGATGGCGTTGTTGTGGTTACGGACCTTTTCGGCGGGTCGCCCTCGAACCTTAGCCTGATGGCCTGCCAGCCTGCAGGGCGACGGATCATCTATGGGGCGAATTTGCCGATGCTGATCAAGCTGGCCAAAAGCAGGGGCAAATCGGTGCCTGATGCCGTACGTGCGGCTTTGGAAGCGGGCAAGAAATACATTGACGCGCAAAACGTCAGTTCTGAATAACAAGGCACTTCCATGACCAAAATTACCCTCGAAATTGTGAATGAAAAAGGCCTGCATGCACGCGCGTCGGCGAAGTTGGTTGAGGTCGTAGAGGGATTTGATGCCACTGCCGAAGTCTGCAAGGATGGCATGAATGCCTCTGCAGACAGTATTATGGGGCTTTTGATGTTGGCAGCGGCCAAGGGAAGCTTTATTGAGATCGAAACAAACGGCCCGGATGCAGAAGCGTTAGCAAATGCGTTGACAGCACTGGTGGCTGACAAATTCGGCGAAGGGATGTAGCGGGGCGATTGCATTGCATAGGCCCGTGGAGGTGTTCAGGTGACCAACAGGATCGAGTCCATAGCATCTCAGGACCCTATTGATGCGGTGACGGATACATTTTCTTTGAAGAAATACGACCGCAGCAGCCTTTCCTATGCGTCGACTTTTGATAGCCCGTGGAAGTCGAGATGCATTTCGCTCATGGAGTTTTTCACGGGTAAGCTCCAAATTCTGCGCATGGTCCGCAAGTTTGAAAAGCGTGGTGCCCCGCAAGGTCAGGCGTTTTGGCGCGCGGCACTTGATACCATGGGCATTGATCTGACCACGCCGCAGTCGCAGCTTGATCTCATTCCCGAAACGGGACCTGTCATCGTCGTTGCAAACCATCCTCACGGCATGGTCGACGGAATGATTTTTGGCGATTTGATCGGCCGTGTGCGACCTGACTACCGTATTCTGACGCGGTCCCTTTTGACCTCTATTGATGAGGTCGCAGGTAGTTTTATGATTCCAGTGCCCTTCCCCCATGATGCTGATGCACAGCGTAAGGGCGTCGAGATGCGGGCGAAAGCGATGAAACACCTCAAGGAGGGCGGCGTTGTGGCGCTGTTTCCATCAGGTGTGGTTGCCGCGTCTGACACATGGTGGGGGCCAGCCGTTGAGGCAGAGTGGAACGTCTTTACCGCCAAGATGATCCGCCGATCCGGCGCAACAGTTGTGCCGGTGAAGTTCCCCGGACAAAACAGCCGAGCCTACCAGATTGCCAATCGCGTTTCACCGATGCTGCGACAGGGTCTTTTGCTGCATGAGGTTGTGCATAGCTGTAACAAGCCTCAGGCACCTATTGTCGGCGCGCCAATCGACCCTGCTGAGATTGCCGCACGCGAGGACGACCCGCGCGCGTTCATGGCTTGGCTGCGTGCCCATACCCTCGCACTGGATGAATAGGCCTGCTGTTTAGCGGGTCGGCACGGGGACTTCTCCGCGGTAGTCATAGAACCCGCGCTGGCTTTTGCGGCCTAGCCATCCGGCCTCGACGTATTTGGTAAGAAGTGGGCAGGGACGGTATTTTGTATCTGCCAACCCGTCATGCAGGACGTTCATAATCGCAAGGCAAGTATCCAGCCCGATAAAATCAGCAAGTTCCAGCGGGCCCATCGGGTGGTTGGCGCCGAGCTTCATAGAGCTGTCGATGGACTCGACGTTGCCGACCCCTTCATAGAGCGTATAGACGGCCTCGTTGATCATGGGCATCAGGATGCGGTTGACGATAAACGCGGGAAAATCCTCGGCTGAGGCGGCTGTTTTGTTCAGCCGGTCGACGACCTGTTTACAGGCTTTGAAGGTCGGCTCGTCCGTGGCGATCCCGCGGATCAGTTCAACCAGCTTCATCA
Source organism: Sulfitobacter sp. (assembly GCF_039977885.1). Taxonomy (GTDB): domain Bacteria; phylum Pseudomonadota; class Alphaproteobacteria; order Rhodobacterales; family Rhodobacteraceae; genus Sulfitobacter. The sequence goes on along the minus strand of NZ_JBDWCI010000020.1, from coordinate 11,607 downwards.
CCGGTACAGGGTTCATAAAGTGAAAGCCCATGAATTTTTCGGGCCGGTCGGTGCGGCTGGCCAGCCGTGTGATCGAGATAGAGGAGGTGTTGGACGTCAGGATCGTATGCGGCCCAAGATGTGGCAGCAGATCTTCAAAGATCGCCTGCTTCACGCTCTCACGCTCTGTTGCGGCTTCGATAATCAAATCCGACGGACCCAGATCAGTGAGGGTCGTGGTGGTTTTGATCAGGGCCAGTGCGGCTTCCATTTCGGCTTCGGTAATCTTGTCGCGACTAACCTGTCGGGACATATTTCCGCGCATGGTCTCCATCGCTTTATTCAACGCGTCTGCGCTGATGTCGGTGAGCATGACGTCGTAGCCGGCCAACGACATGACATGTGCAATCCCGTTGCCCATCTGCCCTGCGCCGACGATACCGATTGTCTGGATTTCCATGAGCTGGTCCTTTGCTGTGGTTGCTGCAGCTTACGGTGGACCGGCCTCCTGCTGCAAGGGCAGCGAGCCGCGAAAAACTGACACAAATCTGCTCTTTAAGAGAATCACAACGCTCGGGGGGGATGATGGCTGTGGGTAATTTTTAAAGAGGGTGGGCGTTATGACCTATGATGTACTGGGGCCGAGAGCCATTGATTACTTACCGTGCCATTATGGTACGTCGAAATTGTTGTTTCGGGGGCCAAAACGGCAGCTGGATGAACCCTATGTGGCGTTTGTGGGGGGCACGCTGACATTCGGGAAATTCATCAAACAACCTTTTCCGCTGCGGGTTGAACATTTGACAGGGGTGACATCTGTAAATTTCGGGCAGGTTGGGGCGGGGGTTGATGTGTTCTTGCGTGATCCCGTGGTGCTTGAGGCCGCACAAGGGGCGCGGGTGACTGTCCTTGAGGTGTTAGGGGCGGCGCATATGACGAATCCCCTGTATAAGGTGCACGGTCGTCGCAATGACCGGTTTCTCGGGCCTTCTACCTCATTGAAAATGCTGTATCCGGAAGTGGATTTTGCGGAATTCAGTTTTGTGCAGCATATGTTGGGCCACCTTCACAATGTGGACCTACAGCGCTTTGAGCAGGTGAAAACCCAGCTTCAAAAGGTCTGGCGTCGCCGTATGGCTCGGTTGGTGGGGCGGCTTGGCTCGCGTGTGGTGTTGGTTCAGTTTGGCGCAAAGGCGCAGGCCGGACCGGAAAACGGTTGGACCGCTTCAGCCGGTGTGGAACCTGTTTTTGTAACGCGGGCGATGGTGGAACAGCTGCACGGCAATCTCGCAGCTGTTGTAGAAGTAGAAGTGGCGCAAGAAGGCAACAGCACGGCGGGTCTGGCCTATTGTCAGCACGAGGAGGCTGCGGCCCGCGCGGTTGCTGGCCCTGCGGCCCATCAGGACGCTGCTGACAAACTGCGCCGTGTATTGGATGATTTGATGTAGAATGCAAAAAGCCCGCCAAACACCTGGCGGGCTCCTTGCTTAACCTCGGTTTAAGCGGTGCTTAGAGCTTTTCTGTCAGCGCTGGCACGGCTTCGAACAGGTCGGCAACCAGCCCGAAATCGGCAACCTGAAAGATTGGCGCTTCTTCGTCTTTGTTGATGGCGACGATGATCTTGCTGTCTTTCATGCCCGCAAGGTGCTGGATCGCACCCGAGATGCCGACGGCAACGTACAGGTCTGGAGCAACAACTTTGCCCGTCTGGCCAACTTGCCAGTCGTTTGGAGCATAGCCCGAGTCGACCGCTGCCCGCGATGCGCCGACAGCCGCGCCAAGTTTATCGGCAAGCTTTTCGATCAGGGCAAAGTCTTCTTCGGAGCCAACGCCACGGCCACCGGAGACGACAACACCAGCGGAGGTGAGCTCGGGACGGTCGCTTTCGGCGACTTTGTCTTCGACCCATTCGGACAGGGCAGGATCGGCGGCTGCAGAAACGGTTTCAACAGATGCGGAATCGCCTTCGCCTGCGGCGTCGAACGTGGACGTGCGGAAGGTGATAACCTTCTTCGCGTCGTTTGACTTGACCGTCTGCATGGCGTTGCCCGCGTAGATCGGGCGCTCAAACGTGTCGGTATCAATCACGGCAGTTGCGTCCGAGATGATCATTACGTCCAACAGGCCTGCAACACGCGCCATCACGTTTTTCGCATCCGTGGTGGAGGGCGCGACGATGTGGTCATAATCACCAGCCAGCGAAACGATCAGCGCCGCTGTGGATTCGGCAAGGCGGTGACCCAGTGACGCGTCTTCGGCGATGAGCACTTTTGAAACGCCTGCGATCTTGGAAGCGGCTTCACCGGCAGCTGCGGCAGAACCGCCAGCGGCCAAAACAACCACGTCACCCAGGCTTTGTGCGGCGGTCACAGCTTTTGCTGTCGCATCCATTGCCAGTTCGCCATCGTTTACTTCTGCAAGGAGTAGAACAGCCATTACACAGCCCCCGCTTCTTTGAGTTTCTCTACAAGCTCATCAACCGAGGCGACTTTGATGCCTGCGGCACGTGCTGTCGGCTCTTCGGTTTTGATGATTTCAAGACGGTTGGAGACTTCCACGCCGTAGTCGGCAGGTGTCTTTTCATCCATCGGCTTTTTCTTGGCTTTCATGATGTTGGGCAGCGAAGCATAGCGCGGCTCGTTGAGGCGCAGATCTACTGTCACAACTGTCGGCATGTTGACTTTGATGGTCTGCAGGCCGCCGTCGACTTCGCGTGTTACCACGGCTTTGTCGCCTTCGATCGCTACTTCAGAAGCGAATGTTGCCTGTGACCAACCCATCAACGCGCTGAGCATTTGACCCGTTGCGTTCATGTCGTTGTCGATTGCCTGCTTGCCGCACAGCACAAGGCCGGGCTGCTCTTCATCCACGATCGCTTTGAGGATCTTGGCAACGGTAAGGGGTTCGATGTCATTGTGTACATCATCAGAGGCAACCACGAGGATCGCGCGGTCTGCACCCATCGCCAGCGCGGTGCGCAGGGTTTCCTGGGCTTGCTTCACGCCGATGGAGACAACGACGATTTCGTCGGCCTGACCCGCTTCTTTCAGGCGGATCGCCTGTTCGACGGAAATCTCGTCAAAGGGGTTCATGGACATTTTGACGTTGGCAAGATCGACACCGGAACCGTCCGCTTTTACGCGCACTTTCACGTTATAGTCGATCACGCGTTTCACAGGTACGAGCACCTTCATGAGCGAATATCTCCTTGGTTGCGACTCAAAGCCCGAAGGCAGGTCATGAATTGTATTGTATGTCTAACGAAGCGCGGGAGGGCAAAACAGGATAAAATCGCCGTATGGAGGGCAGGGCACGTCACGTTACGGTTCCGATAGGACGTTTTGGGTCGCAATCGCTTTTCAGCGGTTGGCACCGGGAACCCAGAGAACATCGTCTTTGCCTGCGTTGTTTGCCATGCGTGCGGCAACAAAAAGCCAGTCGCTTAACCGGTTGAGATAGCGCACGGCCGCCTCGTTGATCGGCTGTGTTGTCGCGAGTTCGGTTGCAAGGCGTTCGGCGCGGCGGGCAACGGTACGGCACACGTGCAGTTGGGCTGCCAAAGGCGTGCCGCCGGGCAGGATAAAGCTGCGCAATGGTTCAAGATTGGCGTTCATCGCATCGATTTCAGCCTCGAGGCGGTCAACTTGATTGGGCATCATGCGCAGGGGGGGGTATTCTGCCTTGTCATCGTTTTCCATATCGGGGCGGCATAGGTCAGCACCCAGATCAAACAGATCGTTCTGGATGCGCGATAAGGCTGCGTCGGTCTCATCAGAGGCATGCAGGCGGGCGGTGCCTACAAAACAGTTCAGCTCGTCCGAGGTGCCGTAGGCTTCGACCCGTGGGTCGTGTTTTGCAACCCGTGCACCGTTTCCAAGCGCAGTATCGCCTTTGTCGCCCGTACGGGTATAGATTTTATTCAGAACAACCATTGGACTTACCCTTTGAGAAAGTAGACGTAGATCATAATCAGAACCACTGCGATGAACTGTGCAATGATCCGCCAGCGCATCAGCTTGTTCGAGTTGGCCTTATTAAACGCACCGCCGCTGGCAAAGCCGCCAAGCCCGGCCATCAGGACCAGAACAACCGCAACAATCGCGATAACGATCAGAATGAAAAAAGGGTCTGCCATGCCGGCCTCCATGTGCGCTTTGATGCACGATGTAGCGGACGGGGGCTACTGTACAACCCTTTAGCGGTCCAACACGCGGTCCAGCATCCGTGTCGACAGGATTCGGCGCATGAAACCAGCGAGATATGTCGGGGTCGTGACATAATAGCGCGGACGCGGTTTTTTCGATTCCAGCGCATGGATCAGCTTTTTGACCACGGCCTCGGGGGGCAGTTCGAATTTGTCTGGCCCGTTCTTTTCACCGTAAAGCCGTTGGGCCAGAACGGATTCGTACTCGTCGGCGCGTGCAGCGTTCTCCCAGTCAATCCAGCGCTCGAAGTGGGGGATCGAATTGGTGCGAATTTTTGAAGTGACAGGTCCCGGCTCAATCAGGATAGGGTGCACGCCGGTGCCGCGCATCTCAAGGCGCAGCGTATCCGTCAGGCCCTCAAGGGCGAATTTTGTAGCGTTGTAGGCACCGCGCCAAGGCTGAGCCACCAGACCCAGCACAGATGAGCATTGTACAATGCGTCCGTGTCCTTGGGCGCGCATGGTGGGGATGACGGCGCGGGTCAGCGTGTGCCAACCGAAAAAATTGGCCTCGAAAATTTCGCGCAACGCTTCGGTTGGCAAATCCTCTACCGCGCCGGGGGTGGCGTGCGCGCCGTTGTTGAACACCGCATCCAAGGTACCGCCCGTATGCTCAAGCACATCAGCCAGCGCCCCGATTATGCTGTCGGGGTCGGTGTAATCCAGCACAGGGCTGTCAAAGCCTTCATCGCGAAGGCGTGCACAGTCGAGTTCCTGCCGGCAGGCGGCATAGACGTGCCATCCTCGCGCGCGCAAGCCATGAGCCGCAGCATATCCGATGCCAGAAGAGCAGCCGGTGATCAGAATGGTCGGTGATGTCATGAAAAAAGGCCTCGCACGGTGTACGAGGCCTCAAATGCGTTGTTTCGTTCGGTTTGGCAATTGCCAGCGCGTGGATTAGCCCGATGTGAGCAAGAAATCGGCCATCCAGCCGCTTTCACCGCCGTTTACCGGCTGCATGCGGACCCAGCCATCGCCATTGTCCTGAAGAATGCGGACTTCTTGGCCGCGGGTCAGTTTGCTTACGACACTGTGGTTGGTGGAGGGGCCTCCGCGTACGTTGACGCGGTTGCCCGATACGATGCGGATGTCATTGCTTTGCGATGTGGCCGTTGAATTCAATGTGGTGGTCGAATTCGTGGTCGCAATCAGGCTGGGCAGAATGATCTGCGGTGTTTCTGTACTATCGATAACGCGGGCCGTTGGTTTTTGAGCGGCTTGCTCTGCGGTATTGCCCACTTCGGTGAGGTCCAGCGATACTCTGGTTACATCAGGCGTATGGTCGATCTTTGTGATCGACGCTGTTGTCACGGGCTGTTCTGCTGGTGCTGTGGTGGTCTTTTTTCCGGCAGGCGCATCAGGTGTAGCGGCGGCGAATTTTGCACTGGCAGGTTCAAAATCGGCTCCTCCGCTGAGTTCGTAAAAAGCGAAGCCTAAAAATCCGAACGTTAATAGTATAAAGGTTTTCATAAGTAGTCCCCCAGGTAAGCAGCAGCGGCTCCTTCCCTAGTGTGAGCCATTGGTAAAGTAACTATCAGAATTGCGGAATTATTGCAGGGGAAAAAAATGAAATATCCTCCGTCGCAGCTTTGCAACGATTTTACATCTTGGGGTTGCGCGGGCTGTTTGTGGCGCTTGTAGGCGGCCAGACTCACGGCTAAACAGATCGTATGTCTGATACAACTTCCCCAGTCCCGCCTCGCCACGAGGAAACATCCGAATCTCTGCGCCAAGCGCTGGGAGACCGCTATCTGACCTATGCGCTGAGCACGATTATGCACCGTGCGCTGCCGGATGCCCGTGACGGGCTCAAGCCGGTGCATCGGCGAATCCTCTATGCGATGAATCGTTTGCGTCTGAATTCTACAGGCGGCTTTTTGAAGTCGGCCAAGATCAGCGGTGACACGATGGGTGATTTCCACCCGCATGGCGATGCTGCGATCTATGATGCGATGGCGCGTTTGGCACAGGATTTCAACGTCCGCTATCCGCTGGTGGACGGGCAGGGGAACTTTGGCAACATCGACGGCGATAATCCCGCCGCCAGCCGCTATACTGAGGCGCGCATGACTGCCGTCGCCGAGGCGATGCTGGAAGGCCTGTCTGAGAATGTCGTGGATTTCCGCGATAACTATGACGGCCGTCTAACCGAACCATCTGTGTTGCCCGCACAGTTCCCGAACCTATTGGCCAATGGCTCAAGCGGGATTGCGGTGGGGATGGCGACCAATATCCCGCCCCACAACATCGCCGAGCTTTGTGATGCCTGTATCCATCTGATCAAAACGCCTGATGCGCGGGATGATACGCTGCTGAATTACGTGCCCGGGCCCGACTTCCCCACGGGTGGTGTCATTGTCGAGCCGCCCGAGAATATTGCCACGGCCTACCGTACCGGCAAAGGCGGCTTCCGCCTGCGCTGCCGGTGGGAGGTCGAGGACCTTGGTCGCGGCCAGTGGCAGATCGTCGTCACCGAGATTCCTTATCAGGTGCAAAAATCCAAGCTGATCGAGAAAATCGCGGAAGCGATCCAGACCAAAAAAATTCCGATTCTTGCGGATGTCCGCGACGAGAGCGCCGAAGACGTGCGCATGGTGTTGGAGCCGCGCTCCAAGAACGTCGATCCCGAGGTCCTGATGGGCATGATGTTCCGCGCCTCTGATCTGGAAGTGCGATTCTCGCTCAACATGAACGTGCTGATTGACGGTGTGACGCCCAAGGTCTGCTCGATGAAAGAAGTGCTTCGCGCTTTCCTTGATCACCGCCGCGAAGTGCTGGAGCGCCGGTCGCGCCACCGGATGGAAAAGATTGATCACCGTCTTGAGGTATTGGAGGGCTTTATCGTCGCTTTCCTCAACCTTGACCGCGTGATCGACATCATCCGCTATGACGACCACCCCAAAGAAGCGCTCATGCGTGAGGATTGGGGCAAGGACCACGTCCGCGCGATGGAGGAAAAGGACTATGTCTCGCCGTTGCCGGGGGCGGGTGAGCTGTCCGAGGTGCAGGCCGAAGCGATCCTGAACATGCGTCTGCGCAGCTTGCGCCGCTTGGAAGAATTGGAGCTGTTGCGCGAGCAATCGGAGCTGATGGAAGAGCGCGCAGGTCTTGAGGATTTGCTGGAGCATGAGCACCTGCAATGGGACAGTATCACCGACCAGCTGCGTGAGACGAAAAAGCAATTCGGCAAAGCCTATGATGGCGGCGCGCGGCGCACCACATTTGCCGAAGCCGGCGTCATCGAGGATGTGCCGCTGGAGGCGATGATCGACCGTGAACCGATTACGGTCGTCTGTTCCGAGATGGGTTGGATCAGGGCCATGACAGGCCACATTGATCTGAACCGCGAGCTGAAATTCAAAGACGGTGATGGCCCGCGCTTTACCTTCCACGCGGAAACCACGGACCGTTTGCTGGCCTTTGGCAGCAACGGACGTTTCTATACCGTTTCGGCGGCCAATCTACCGGGTGGTCGCGGCATGGGCGAGCCTTTGCGCCTGATGGTAGACCTCCCCAATGAGGTGCAATTGATTGATCTGTTCATCCACCGCCCCGACGGCAAGCTGCTTGTCGCCTCCAGCGCGGGGGACGGGTTTGTCGTGCCGGAGGTGGATGTCGTTGCGCAAACACGCTCGGGTAAGCAGGTTCTGAACGTGCGCGGTGATGTGGTTGCGCTGATGTGCAAGCAGGTCAGTGGCGACAGCGTGGCTGTGGTGGGCGAAAACCGCAAGGTGCTGGTGTTTGGTCTGGACGAGCTGCCCGAGATGGGCCGTGGCAAGGGCGTGCGGATGCAGAAATACAAGGACGGCGGGTTGTCGGATGCGATCACCTTTACCCGCGCAGAGGGGCTGAGCTGGCATGACCCTGCGGGCCGCACCCGCACGGAAACCGAGTTGGATGAGTGGACCGGTAAGCGCGCGAGTTCTGGCCGTATGGCCCCCCGTGGTTTCCCGCGTGACAACAAGTTTACCTGAGGGCGCAACGCCGCCGCCCCTGCCTTTGCAGGGTCTGGATGTGCTTTTTGAGGGTAAGCGTTCGGCCCTTTTCTGGCTGGCGCTCAAGTCGGGCTTCTGGACGGTGCTCACCCTCGGGTTTTACCGCTTTTGGATGAAGACACGATTGCGCCGTTGGTATTGGTCAGCGATTCGTCCGGGTGGGCATCCATTGGAATATGTGGGGGATCCGCTGGAAAAGCTGCTTGGGTTTTTCATCGCTGTTGTCATTCTGACCTTCTACATCGGCATCGTGAACCTTGCCCTGATGTTTGTAAGCTTTTCAGTCTTTCAAAGCTCTGCCGTAGGATACACCGCCAGCTTTCTCGGGGTCATTCCCGTGTGGTTTTACGCGCAATACCGCGCGCGCCGCTATGTGTTGGGCCGCACGCGTTGGCGGGGAGTCCGATTCGGGTTGGAAAAAGGCGCATGGGGCTATGCGTGGCGTGCGTTGGTGCATTGGCTGATCACGATTGTCAGCGCAGGCTTGCTGTGGCCGCGCATGACCTTCTGGCTGGAAAAGTACAAAACGGACCGCACCTATTTTGGCTCGGCCCGATTGGAGCAGGGTGGTAATTGGTGGATGCTTTACCGTGCCGCGATTCCCTTTGCGCTGGGGCTGGTGCTTTTTGCAGGGCTGACGTTGTGGTTGTTCTGGCTTGATCCGGTCATACCCTATTCGACTGAATGGTTTTCAGGCGATGCTGAAAGGATTGAGGATCAGTTTTGGACTGAGGGAATCGCTGGTAATCTGATGCAAGTGATCCGCTTGCTTTGGCTTATTCCTGCGATGCTTGTCATGGTCTACGGGGCTGTTCATTACCGCTTTGCAAGCAGACGCATATTGGCCAGCCATAAACGCGCTGTGGGCGTGCAGATGCGGTCAAAGCTCAATAGCCTGCGTATATCTGTGATTTATGTTCTGGGCACCACCATCGCCTATCTGCTTTTGTTCGTTGGTATTTTCTCCATCCTCGGATTGGCGCTTAGCCTGTTGGGGGCCGGCACATTTCTGGAGGCGCAGATCGGCGGGGTAGAGCCGTTTGGCGCGCTGCCAAGGTTGATTTCGGTTGCTATCCTTGCGGCGCTTTACCTGTCTGTCTTCCTGTTTTGGAGCGTGCTGCACAATGTGTTTGTGACCTACCCGTTGATGCGCCACATGGCTGTTACGCTGAGCCTGCGTGATGTTGCAGGGCTGGCTGATATCAGCCAACGTGCGCGCGATGAATTTGCCGAGGCCGAAGGCTTTGCCGAAGCACTTGATCTGGGGGCTGCCATATGACCCAGCCGCCGCCGCTTAATCCGCATGAGCATTACTTCGACGGGCAATACAGCGCGTTTTTCGACGGCGATGCGCCGGTGCCGCAACCTGTCACGCTGATGGTAGATATGGCTGCGCGTGTGCTTGAGATCGGATTGCCTGAAAATGCGCTGGGCGGTGTACGTTGGCCGCTTGATGAGATTAGGCAAGTTGAGGATACGGCAGGCGATAGTGGTGTTGTTTTGCGCAGGGTCGGCGATCCGCTGGCGCGGCTGCATCTTGTTGATACGCGTGCATTGAACCACATGCCCTATCTGAAAAGGCGCGCAGCACCGAAAGGGCGGGGCCGGCTTGCGCTTTGGGCGCTTGGGGCTGTTGCTGCGGTGGCGGTGCAGATCGGCGTGCTGATCCCCGCGTTGGCGGACCGGTTGGCCACCTATGTGCCTCCCGCCGGAGAGCGCGCGCTGGGCGAGGCGACATTCGGACAAATCCGGCAAGCATTGGCAGGCTCGGGCCTACCGCCCCTTGCCACTTGTGATGATTCTGCCGGCCTTGCTGCGCTGGAAAAGATGCTGGTGGCGCTGAACGTTGAGCGGGAAGGTGAAGCCGCTGTGAAGGTCTTTGTGCTTGATCATGAAATGGTCAACGCATTTGCCTTGCCGGGCGGTTATGTGGTGTTTTTTCGTGGCATGATTGATGCGGCGCAGAACCCGAATGAAATTGCTGCGGTGATGGCGCATGAGGTGGGGCATGTGGTCAACCGCGACCCGACGCGTCATGCGCTACGCTCGGCTGGATCCATCGGAATACTCGGCCTGCTGTTCGGTGATTTCGCCGGCGGGGCCGCTGTGTTGTTTCTCGCCGAACGTCTGGTCAGCGCCAGCTATTCCCAAGGCGCTGAGGCGGGCGCGGATGAATTCGCCTATACGGTGCTGGAAGATGCTGGCGTGTCCCCCGCAGCCTTGGGCGATATGTTCGAGCGGCTGCGTGCCAAATACGGTGACGCAGAAGGGGTGATTGCACATTTTGTAAGCCACCCCACTTTGGGCAGCCGGATCGAACGTGCGCGTGCAGCAGCCGGTTTTGGCAAGGTGTATAATGATATCCTGTCCGAAGCTGATTGGGCGGACCTCAAAGTGGTGTGCGGTCACTAAGCTGCGCCTGCTATCTCTTTGTGTCTGTTTGGCTGATGTGTAGACTGACCAAAGAATGGGGCAAATGCAGCATGCATTGCGCCGTAAGGGTGGTTGAGGTATCGCAATGCGCGAGATGGGGGAGGGCCGGTAAATGGGTCGAATGATTTCTGGGCGTACGCTATGTGCGATGATGTTGGCTGCTGCTCTTGCCGCGTGTAACGGGGCGTGGGATCTGGAAAAGCCTGCTGTCCCTCTGGGTGATTTCAAACTTGGGCACAATATTGTTGTTGCGCCTAAAGTTCAGAAAGTGCCGCTTAGCCGCGAACTTGATACTGATGTTATGATCAATACGCTCCAAGAAGCGGTCTCGGAGCGGTTTGATCGCTATGATGGCGACAAGCTTTATCATTTTGGAATCTCTATCGAGAGCTATTTTCTAGCGCCTCCGGGTGTGCCGTTGGTCGCGGCGCCAAAGTCGGCGATGATTATCAGAATTACCGTTTGGGATGATGCGCAGAATCGCAAACTTACCCCCAAAGCCAAGCAGATTACGGTCATCGAATCTATTGATCAGGGGCCGATTGTCGGCTCCGGGTTTACCAGCACAGCCGAAGAGCAATTCAAGAATCTCAGCCAGAATGCCGTCAAGCAAATTGAAACATTCCTTGTTGGTAGAAACCGGGAAGAGGGTTGGTTCGAGGGGGAGCCGGCGGCGGACGAGGCCGCCCAAGAAGGCACCGCACAAGAAGCTGGCTAGGACCGAAGTAATGCGCAAAGCAGGAAACTGCGCGCATGGGACAAGACGTGCTTGATTTTACCGCTCAGACCAAATATGCCGCGCGCCATATGCAATAGAGGTCCCAATTGGGCCATCTGAGTTTTGGAAGGGCGCCTACCATGGCAAAGGAAAAGTTTGAACGTACCAAACCACACGTCAACATCGGCACAATTGGCCACGTTGACCACGGTAAAACGACACTGACAGCGGCGATCACGAAGTACTTCGGTGACTTCAAAGCCTATGACCAGATTGAC
>NZ_JBDWCI010000019.1:0-57050 GCF_039977885.1 Sulfitobacter sp. | reverse complement strand
ACGGTCTGCGCTTTGCGATCCGTGAAGGCGGCCGTACGGTTGGCGCGGGCGTTGTGTCCAAAATCAAAGAATAATCCCGCCGGCCCATCGGGCCTAAGGTGAGATACGAAAGGCCGCTCCTGAAAAGGGGCGGCCTTTTTGGTATTTGGTGATCAGAAGGGTACACGGATTTTTTACCCGGTGTTCCGGAACTCTGTATTCATTGGGGCGTTATACTTCGTGTAGATACATGGGAGTGCACCACAATGGATAAACGATTTATTAAACTACTCGCGACATGCGCAGTTGTTAGCGCGGGAACGCCGCTGGTTGCGGAAACTCATGAAAATGCAGAGATCGCAACGGCACAGCTGGTTGGCTTGGATGGTGATAAGATCGGCACAGCGACGCTGACCCAAGGCTCTGGAGGCGTTCTTATCCACGTCAAAGTCGAGGGCCTCACTCCGGGTAAGCATGGGCTTCACCTGCATGCGATTGGCGAGTGTGCCGGCGATCACGGCTTTAAGTCAGCCAAGGGGCACGTAGGCTTGATTGAGGGCGGTCACGGTCTGCTCAATCCCGAAGGGCCGGAACCGGGTGACCTGCCTAATATCTTTGTTGGCAGTGACGGTGAAGGCGAGATGGAGGCTTTTACCACCTTCGTTTCGTTGGTAGGGGGTGACAATAACCTTTTGGATGTTGATGGGTCATCTTTGCTGATCCATGAAGGGCCGGATGATCACCGGTCCCAGCCGATTGGTGGTTCGGGCGGGCGTGTTGCTTGCGGCACGATTGCCAAAGCCGGGTAGGCAAAAAAATAGCCGCGCTTATCAGCGCGGCTATTTTTGTGATTTAGTATAGAACCCGGCCTATCAGGCTACTGCTTTAGCATCCCGGAAGGAGAGCAGCCGTTTTGAACCTTCGTCCCACAGGTGCAGGCGGGCGTTTGCCAAGCTCTCCCTGATGGTCATACGGTTGATATCTGCAAGGCCGCCATGGTCGCGCAGGACCTCGGGTAGGCGATAGAAGGGGATGCGGCTATAGAGGTGATGCACGTGGTGGATGCCGATATTTGCGCTCAGCCACTGAAGCATTGCTGGGAGAACATAGTAAGAGCTGCCCTGCAGGGCAGCTTCATGCAGATCCCAATTGTCGGCTTCTTCCCAATGGCTCGTCTCGAACTGGTGCTGCACGTAAAACAGCCATACACCTGCGGTAGCGGCGAGCAGGGTGGTCGGGACAAATATCAGGAGGATCGGCATCAGGCCACCGAAATACCAGATGACGGAGAGTGCCGCGATGATAACCGCGTTGGTACCCATGGCGCTCATCCAATATCGTGCTTTTGCCATAAGCCCGAAAGGTAGGCGGTTCTTCAGGAAGAAGATATAGCCGGGCCCGAGGCCGAAGAGGACAAGTGGATGGCGATACATGCGGTACTGCAGCTTTTTGAGTGGTGACAGCGCGCGATATTCGGCGACAGTTAGCATATCGACGTCACCAATCCCCCGTTGACCCAAGTGACCGGAGGAGCTGTGGTGTATTGAATGTGCACGTCGCCAGACGTCGTAAGGGGTCAACGTTAATACGCCAATCGACCGGCCGACCCAATCGCTGAGCTTGCGGTTTTTGAAAAACGATGCGTGGCCGCAGTCATGTTGAATGGCAAACAGCCTTAGCAAAAACGCAGCGTTTAGCACCGAAATGCCCAGTGCGATCCACGGGCTGATGGACAGGGACCACCATGCCAGAGCCCAAAGGGCAACGAATGGGCCGATTGTGACGCCCAATTCATAGAAACTACGCCATGTGCTGGGTTCGCGGTAGTTGGCGAGTACTTTAATCCAGTCGCGTGCGCGGGTTTGGTCCGGTATGATTGGAAAATCACCTGAATACTGGTTCATATGCCTGCTTCTTGTTGTTGCTCCGGTCTTGATAGCGAAAACCAGCCGGCGAACAACTTATAAAACCCTGATCGAGGTTAACATTCCGCAAACGTGAAGAGGCCAGCCTTTGTACCAGTCCTGTGATATGGCGATTTGCCGCGGCTCAGGATGGATCCGTGTGGTCCCAGAAGGGTCGGGCGCGGGCAGGGAAGAATGACACCGGCCGAATGAAGAATAAAGATTGGCAAATTCCATCTTGCCACGTGGCGCGACTCCCCCTATATGCGCCCATATTGATCGGGGTGTGCCATTGGCGTGCCCCGTTTACGTTAGACTAAAGCGCGAAGAGGGGGCACGATGAGCGTGCGTCCTCCAATCCGTCTCCATCCCGAAGACAAGGGATTTGTATTATGGCTGCCAGCCAGAACATCCGTATTCGCCTCAAGGCGTTTGACTATCGGGTGCTTGATGCCTCCACACAGGAAATCGTCAACACCGCCAAGCGCACAGGCGCTTCCGTTCGCGGCCCCATTCCGCTGCCGAACAAAATCGAAAAATTCACTGTTTTGCGTGGTCCCCACGTAGACAAGAAATCCCGTGACCAGTTCGAAATCCGCACGCACAAGCGCCTGCTGGATATCGTTGATCCGACCCCCCAGACCGTTGACGCGCTGATGAAGCTCGACCTCGCCGCTGGTGTGGACGTCGAGATCAAGCTGCAGTCATAAGCGTAGGAGGGTAATATTATGTTGCGCTCAGGCGTTATTGCAAAAAAGATGGGCATGACCCGTCTGTTCATGGAAGACGGTAAGCAGATTCCTGTAACCGTACTTCAGCTCGACAACCTTCAGGTTGTTGCACAGCGTACCATCGAAAAGGACGGCTATGTTGCTGTTCAGCTCGGTGCAGGCACCGCAAAAGCAAAGCGTACATCCAAAGCGATGCGCGGTCACTTTGCCGCTGCCAAGGTTGAACCAAAGCGTAAAGTTGCTGAATTCCGCATCGACGCGGAAGCGATGATTGCTGTTGGCGAAGAGATCGTTGCCGATCACTACTTCGCTGGTCAGTATGTCGACGTTGCAGGCACTTCTATCGGTAAAGGTTTTGCCGGTGCGATGAAGCGTCACAACTTTGGCGGTCTTCGTGCGACACACGGTGTTTCCATCTCTCACCGTTCGCATGGTTCCACAGGTCAGTGTCAGGATCCCGGTAAGGTTTTCAAAGGCAAGAAAATGGCCGGTCACATGGGTGCTGCCCGTGTTACCACTCAGAACCTTGAAGTTGTTAAAACAGACGCAGCACGCGGCCTGATCATGGTCAAAGGCGCTGTTCCTGGCTCCAAAGGTGGTTGGGTGACTGTTAAGGATGCGGTTAAAAAGCCCTTCCCTGACGCCGCTGTTGTCCCTGCTGCTCTGAAATCAGCAGCTGCTCCTGCAGCTGAAGCACCCGCAGACGCTCCTGCGGAAGGTGGTGAAGCATGAAACTAGACGTCATCAAACTCGACGGCGGCGCCGCCGGATCTATTGATCTGGACGAAGCGCTGTTCGGTCTTGAGCCACGTGCAGACGTTCTGCACCGTGTGGTTCGCTGGCAGCGTAACAACGCTCAGGCGGGTACGCACAAGGTTAAGACACGCCGTGAAGTCAGCTACTCCACCAAGAAGATCTATCGCCAAAAAGGCACCGGTGGCGCACGCCACGGCGCTCGCTCGGCTCCGATCTTTCGTGGGGGCGGTATCTACAAGGGTCCAACTCCTCGTAGCCACGGCCACGAGCTGACCAAAAAGTTCCGTAAACTGGGTCTGCGCATGGCGCTCTCCGCTAAGGCAAAAGCCGGCGCGTTGGTCATCATCGACGATGCAGCATCGGACGGGAAAACATCCGCACTGGCCAAACAGGTTAAATCCTTGGGTTGGAAGCGGGCGTTGATCATTGACGGCGCAGCCGTGAATGAGAACTTCCTGCAAGCCGCGCGCAACATTGACGGTCTGGACATCCTGCCGACAATGGGCGCTAACGTATATGATATCCTCAAGCGTGATACGCTCGTCATCACCAAAGCAGGTATCGAAGCACTGGAGGCCCGTTTGAAATGAGCGCGAAGCCAGAACATTACGACGTGATCCGCAAGCCGATCATCACAGAAAAAGCGACAATGGCATCAGAAGCCAATGCCGTGGTTTTCGAAGTGGCGATCGACAGCAACAAGCCAATGATCAAAGAAGCTGTTGAAGCTCTCTTTGGTGTTAAGGTGAAGGCCGTGAACACGTCCATCACCAAAGGCAAAGTAAAGCGCTTCCGCGGCCGCATTGGTACACGTAAAGACGTGAAAAAAGCCTATGTGACGCTGGAAGAAGGCAACACAATCGACGTATCCACCGGCTTGTAAGCCTAAAGGATGCTGAATTTAGAAGGCCCTGCTGGCAACAGCGGGGCCTTTTTCCGTTTGGCCTGTGACGGATCGCTTCCAGCACCACTCAGGCGCCGCACTGTCCTCCAGTCCTTCTCGTGGGGGCATTGCTCATTGTCGGGGGGGGGGCGTCCATGCTCTCCTACGCCTCGTCACTGTGTACGACACCCCGATAGATCAACGGTTCGGCCGGGCTTTGCCCGAGCTTGGTGCGCGACAATTGGCGGGCAACAGAGATAGCGCTTGCGTTCGAACTCACAAAGGCGCATGGCAGGGGTGCGACGTTACTATATCTATCGGAATTACTGCTCCTTACGGCTCAGTCTTACGATCTTTGAACGACTTAGCCGACCTGCCGCATTTCGTGGGCAGTTAAAACAAGGAATACACTAATGGCCACTGGTACAGTAAAATGGTTCAACACAACTAAAGGCTTCGGCTTTATCGCTCCCGATGGCGGCAGCAAAGACGTGTTTGTACACATCTCTGCAGTTGAGCAAGCAGGCCTCACAGGCCTGTCCGATGATCAGAAAGTTACTTTCGACATCGAAGCCGGCCGCGACGGCCGCGAATCCGCGACAAACATCGCACTGGCATAAGCTGGTTCGGCCCTGCGAGGGGCTGAGGTTTTAGAGAATTTGGAAGGGCGTAGCTGTGAGGCTGCGCCCTTTTTGTTTGGTTTGAGGTGTCCCATTACATTGAAGTCTTCTTGTGCTTAGTAAGTAACTCTGAAATCACTGCGGGTTATCAGACTTGAGGATTTGAAATGGCGAGCGACTTTCAGCTGAAGCGCATTGACGATAGAAGTTTATTCAAAATTTTGAAAAAGGCTAAGGAGGCTGGGCAGTCCAAGCTGAATTCTCTTGAGGGGGATATCGGCGGGAGCGCAGCCGAAATTAAAATGACCTTTTCTTCCGCGTTGCCATGGACGATTTCCGAAGAGGACTTGCAGTCGGCGCCATCGGGGCAGTTTGTGATATCGGCAGCAAGCCTCACATTCACGGTGCAAGTCGCTGAGCGAAATCAATCTCGACAAGAGAGCGTTAGTTTTCAGTTCTCAAGAGGTGGCAATGGCACACTGCTTGATAAACTAAGTATCTCACAAAGTAGTCAAATTTCTGCTATGAACAAAGAGAGCAATCAAGCTGTGCAAAAGGCAATACATGCTGAGCTATAGACGCTATTGCAGCCAGTTGCACCGGAGGACGGAGGTTTAATTCCGACACTCTCAAATTTATCTGAAGCCTTTAATACTACCTATCAGCGGATTGCTGAGGAACTGTCTGATGCAGTTGCTTCAGTTAGTAAGGAGCGGACCGCGCAAATTACTGAGTTTGAAGCTGAAAGGAAACGTCTTCAAGAAGTAGTTGCAATCGAAAAGGCTTCAGTTCTGAAAGACGCGCGCGCCGAAATTGAAATGCAAAAAGAAGACCTGGCGAAAGAAAAAAGAAGAATTTCAGAAGAGTGGTTAAAGCTTGAGGTGAGTAGTCATAAAGACTCTCGACGAAAGCAGTTTGAGTTACTTCAAGATAATCTTAAGCAGGATCTACTTGAACCTTTGGCAGATAGGGGGCTTCGCAAGACACGGTGGGCTGTATTTGTAGCACTTGTTTTTGCAGGTTTTGGAGCGGGTTTTTTTTCCTATATCAGCATTGTTGCCCAGCCAGCCAATCTAGAAACTACTGCAGGCTGGGTGTTCCCCGCAATTCGGTCTTTGGTGCTTACGTTCGCTTCACTTGCTTCGTTTCTTGGTGCAGCTGCATGGTTGAGGTACTTTTATATTCGAGACTTTCAGGCTCAGGAGGAATTGCGACGATTCCGTAACGACATGGCTCGTGCATCATGGGTAATGGATGCAGCGCTTGAAATAAGGAAAGAGCACGATGAGGAAATTCCACCGGAATGGATAGACGGCGTCACCGAAGGACTTTTTTCGTCTCAGAAAAAGGATGCCCTTGAAGATGGCGCGCAGGCACTTGCTGCGCTGTTGGGGATGAGTGCTTCAGCTTCATTCGGGCCGAACGGAACATCTGTTGAGCTTGGAAAGAAAGGTGCGAAGGCAATAGCCACAGCCGCTAAAGATCGAGAATAGTACATAATAACGTTCTTCACTCTTCCTCTCCCTTGACCCCGCTCCCACCACACCCTAAGGAACCCCATCGGCACAGCCCCAGATTCGTCTGGGGTTTTGTTGTTGTTCGCAAGAACATCTCTACTGGGACCTTCGGGGCCCTCTAACCACAGCGGACCTACGGGGCCGCATACAAGCAAACGGAAGACAGAGAACATGGCACTCAAGTCGTACAAACCGACGACGCCAGGCCAGCGCGGGCTGGTACTGATTGACCGTTCGGAGCTTTGGAAAGGCCGCCCAGTTAAAGCCCTCACAGAGGGTCTTAGCAAGCATGGCGGACGGAACAACACCGGACGGATCACAATGCGTCGCAAGGGTGGTGGTGCAAAGCGCCTCTACCGCATCGTAGATTTCAAGCGCAACAAGCTGGACGTAACAGCAACTGTTATGCGCATTGAATATGACCCTAACCGGACCGCGTTCATCGCACTGGTAAAATACGCAGACGGCGAGCAGGCTTATATCCTCGCGCCTCAGCGGATCGCGATTGGTGATCAGGTCGTGGCATCTGCCAAGGCAGACATCAAACCCGGTAACGCAATGCCCTTCTCCGGCATGCCGATCGGTACAATCATTCACAACATCGAGATGAAGCCAGGCAAAGGCGGCCAGATCGCCCGTGCAGCCGGTACATACGCCCAATTCGTTGGTCGTGATGGTGGCTATGCGCAGATTCGTCTGTCATCCGGTGAATTGCGTCTTGTCCGTCAGGAATGCATGGCCACTGTTGGTGCCGTGTCCAACCCCGACAACTCCAACCAGAACTACGGTAAAGCGGGCCGCATGCGTCACAAGGGCATCCGTCCAAGTGTTCGTGGTGTGGTCATGAACCCGATTGACCACCCACACGGTGGTGGTGAAGGTCGTACGTCTGGTGGTCGTCACCCGGTTACTCCATGGGGTAAGCCAACCAAGGGTGCCAAGACTCGTAACAAGAAAAAAGCGTCAAGCAGCCTGATCATCCGGTCGCGCCACGCCAAGAAGAAGGGGCGTTAATTTATGTCTCGTTCAGTATGGAAAGGTCCTTTTGTTGACTCTTATGTCCTCAAAAAGGCCGAAGCTACTCGTGAGAGCGGTCGTAACGAAGTGATCAAAATCTGGTCGCGCCGTTCCACGATCCTGCCTCAGTTTGTTGGCCTGACATTCGGTGTCTACAACGGTCACAAGCATATCCCTGTAAACGTCACAGAAGACATGATCGGTCAAAAGTTTGGTGAGTATTCGCCAACGCGTACCTATTATGGTCACGCAGCTGACAAAAAAGCGAAGCGGAAATAAGCCATGAGCAAGGATAAAAATCCCCGCCGCGTGGCAGACAATGAAGCACGTGCAAAACTGCGCATGTTGAAAACGTCGCCGCAGAAACTTAACCTCGTCGCCGCGATGATCCGTGGCAAGAAGGTAGACAAGGCCCTCACGGACCTGACCTTCTCCAAAAAGCGTATCGCTGTTGACGTGAAGAAATGCCTTCAGTCCGCGATCGCCAACGGCGAAAACAACCACAACCTCGACGTGGATGAGCTGATCGTGGCCGAAGCCTATGTCGGCAAGAACATGACACTCAAGCGCGGTCGCCCGCGTGCACGTGGCCGTTTCGGTAAACTGCTCAAGCCGTTTGCAGAAATCACCATCGTCGTACGTCAGGTTGAGGAGCAAGCATAATGGGTAATAAAGTAAATCCGATCGGCATGCGTCTTCAGGTCAACCGCACCTGGGACAGCCGCTGGTACGCTGATACCAAAGACTATGGCGATCTGCTTCTTGAAGACCTCGCAATCCGCGCGTTCATCAAGAAAGAGTGCCATCAGGCCGGTATCTCCCGTGTGATCATCGAGCGTCCGCACAAAAAGTGCCGTGTTACGATCCACACAGCACGTCCTGGTGTGATCATCGGCAAAAAAGGTGCGGACATCGAAGGTCTGCGCAAGAAACTTGCCGCGTTCACAGATTCTGAATTGCACCTCAACATCGTTGAAGTTCGCAAGCCAGAGCTGGATGCTGCTCTTGTTGGTGAATCCATCGCGCAGCAGCTCGAGCGTCGTGTATCCTTCCGTCGCGCTATGAAGCGTGCGGTACAGAACGCCATGCGTATGGGTGCCCTTGGTATCCGTGTGAACCTTGCTGGCCGTCTTGGCGGTGCAGAAATCGCGCGTACCGAATGGTACCGTGAGGGTCGCGTTCCGCTCCACACACTGCGTGCGGATATCGACTATGCACATGTCGAAGCAATGACTGCCTATGGCATCATCGGCATCAAGACGTGGATCTTCAAAGGCGAGATCATGGAACATGATCCAGCTGCCCGTGACCGTAAGGCACAAGAAATGCAAGACGGCCCAGCACCTCGTGGTGCCGGCGGTCGGCGTTAAGGAGTAGATAGATGCTACAGCCAAAACGTACGAAATTCCGTAAGCAGTTCAAAGGCTCCATCAAGGGGCTGGCGAAGGGCGGGTCTGACCTGAACTTCGGTACTTACGGCCTCAAGGCGCTGGAGCCCGAGCGGGTTACAGCACGCCAGATCGAAGCTGCACGCCGTGCCATGACGCGTCACATGAAGCGTCAAGGCCGTGTCTGGATCCGCATCTTCCCTGATGTTCCAGTAACCTCCAAGCCCGTCGAAGTTCGTATGGGTAAAGGTAAAGGTTCCGTGGACTTCTGGGCATGCAAAGTGAAGCCTGGCCGCGTGATGTTTGAAATCGATGGCGTCACTGACGACATCGCCCGTGAGGCCTTGCGCCTTGCTGCGATGAAGCTGCCGATCAAAACACGCGTCGTAGTCCGCGAAGACTGGTAAAGGACGAAAACGCTTAGCGTTTTCTGTCCAGCCGGAGGCAGGGTATTTCTACGAAATGCCCGTTCCGGCACCGCTTGAAATAAGGAGCCCCCGCTGTGATGAACGGCGGGGGCTTTTCCCATTGGAGTGACGAGATGCGTATTACGTTTGACTGGAATTGTATAATCGAAGTTGAAGAAGGTAGGTCGCAAGCGGGGTCCGTGCGAAAATTAGTTGAGCACCACCGTATGGGGAATGTTGAGGTGGCTTTGCTAGCGGCATCCGCTTCTGAGAACACTCCATCCACGGATTTGAGCGGAGGGCGCAAATTTCCGGGAAGTGCACTACTATTTAAGGAACGTGTAGACAGCTTGGGATGGGGCGATTTACCAATCGTGCTGATGCCAGCGGTATTCGGTCTGAGCTATTGGGATTATTGCTACTTTGTTGGTGATGGAGACGCCTTTGAGAGTGATATTGATGCTCTGTGGGCTGTGATTGCACCGAAAGTACCAAGAAAACCGAAAGATTTTCTACCAGCTGGAGAAGAGATGAACGATGAGATGGTTCAATCACCACAGTTAGCAAAATGGCGAAACACTTGGTGTGACGTGATCTCAGCGTACTCACATATTAATGATGGCCGCGACGTATTCATAACTCGGAACACTAAAGACTTTCAGAAAAAGTCGGAAGCATTAGCCGAATTGGGAATGCGCGATATTGCTGATCCAAATGAAATGCTCAAACGAATAGTTGGTAGTCAGCATTACGACTAAAGACCATTCCTCTCCCATCAGTTGCGCTCGAACATTGGAAGAACGGAACCTCATTTTAATGTCACTACTGGATATTAGCTGTTTCCAAGGGTAGCGTCGACTTACTTCGAGAGCCACACCCAAAGGACACCCCATGAAACACGTCCCAAAGCCCACCACAGACGAAGACCTTATCAAAGCCTTCCTCGACAAAGGTGGTGAGATCAAGAAGGGCAAGACCAAGCCCATGCCCGAGGACCTTGGCCTGTCCAACAATCAGTGGGGCAATAAGATGACCAAGGAAGAGAAGGCCTTGGTCAAGGAGCAGGAAGAGGCGCGCAAAAAGCGGTAGGGTGGGTGCAACCCATCACTTTGCCTCGCTCAAAGGTGGGTTTTACCCACCCTACGCCCAGCTGTAGTTAAAACTCACCGAAATCCGGTCGTCCTCGGACATATTCATCGGCACCTCGTGGCGGATGAAGCTTTCCCAAAGCAGCACATCGCCCACAGCCGGCGCGACATAGTGAAAGTTCTTCAGCTCCTCTGGTGCGTCTTTCTGGCGGGCAGGGGAGGCCATCATCATTGGCAGGCGGGGGTCTTCGAATTTTATCGCGCTGGCATCTTCTGGCATTGCGACATAGGTTGTGCCGCTGATCACCGAGTGAGGGTGGATGTGGCCGGTGTGGATGCCGCCTTCGGGTAGGATGTTAATCCAGATATCTTCCAGCTTCAGTTCGCGGCCATCCAGATTCAGGGCCAGATCCTTTGCAAAGGCCGCGACATGTGCGTCCAATGCCTTGATCACCTCGGCAAAGATCGGAAAGCGCCAACCTAGATCGGTGAGGGAGGCATAAGACGTATAGCCCGGATATCCGTTTTCCTCACACCATTCCTGGCCGGCCTCGTCATCCTCGGCAATGGAGTAACAGGAGGCCTCCAGTTCATTTGCATCAATCGGGCCAAGGGGCGCTTGGTACAGGCGGGTCACGAAGAGGGATTTGATCTGTGTCATAGGCTGTCTTTATGCTGCAATTGCCAATACCACCAGTAGGTATGGTCGATAAGGTGCAATAGGGGTTGCGTCAAAGGGGGATTGCGCCTAAACGGCAGCTTCATCATGAACTCCACCAGAATCATGGTCACCCTCTTGGGGCCTACTGGTGATGTTGAAAGGAAGCGATATGATCGCCAAAGAACTGCATGACAAGACGCCGGACCAGCTCCGTGACGAACTTGTTAACCTGAAGAAAGAAGCGTTCAACCTGCGTTTCCAGCAAGCCACCGGCCAGCTGGAAAACCCAGCACGCCTGCGCACAGTCAAACGTGACGTGGCCCGTGTGAAAACAGTGTTGAACCAAAAAGCAGCATCCGCTGCGACAGACGCGTAAGAGGAGCCTAGACCTATGCCAAAGCGTATCCTGACAGGCACCGTAACCTCGGACGCCAATGAACAGACAGTAACTGTATCCGTAGAGCGTCGCTTTACGCACCCGGTTCTGAAAAAGACCATTCGTAAGTCCAAAAAATACCGGGCGCACGATGAGAACAACACATTCAAAGTGGGCCAGCAGGTCCGCATTATTGAATGCCCACCACGTTCCAAAACCAAGCGTTGGGAAGTAATCACTGCGGAAGCATGATTCTTTGCGCGGTCACCCTTGTGGGCGGCCGCGTTACTCGTTCCTGAGTAACAACTTAATCGAAACCCTAGGGATCAGGCACGCATCGCCCCCTACAGGTCGGGAGAAACCAAATGATCCAGATGCAGACCAACCTGGATGTTGCTGACAACAGCGGCGCTCGCCGTGTTCAGTGCATCAAGGTCCTGGGTGGTTCCAAGCGTAAGTACGCATCCGTTGGCGACATTATTGTCGTCTCGGTAAAGGAAGCCATTCCACGCGGCCGTGTTAAGAAAGGTGACGTGCGTAAAGCCGTTGTCGTTCGTACCGCAAAAGAAGTTCGTCGTGACGATGGCACAGCCATCCGTTTTGACCGCAACGCAGCTGTTATTCTGAATAACAACAACGAGCCAGTCGGCACCCGTATCTTTGGGCCGGTTGTTCGTGAGCTTCGCGGCAAAAACTTCATGAAAATCATCTCGCTCGCTCCGGAGGTGCTGTAATATGGCTGCCAAGCTGAAAAAAGGTGACACTGTCATCGTGCTGGCCGGTAAGGACAAAGGCAAAGAGGGCAAAATTGCCTCCGTTGATCCTAAATCCAACAAAGCTGTCGTAGACGGGATCAACGTCTATGTCCGCGCCACACGTCAAACCCAAGAGTCCCAGGGCGGCCGCATCCCCAAAGCGATGCCAATCGACCTGAGCAACCTCGCAATCAAGGATGCCAACGGCAAGCCTTCGCGTGTCGGGTTTAAAATGGATGGCGAAAACAAAGTTCGTTTCGCCAAGACAACAGGGGATGTAATCTGATGCTCGACACTGCAACATATACACCCCGCCTTAAGGCCGATTTCCAGAACCGCATCCGTGCGGCGCTGAAAGAAGAGTTCGGCTATAAGAACGACATGCAGATCCCACGTTTGGACAAAATCGTTCTGAACATCGGTTGTGGCGCAGAAGCTGTTCGTGACAGCAAGAAAGCCAAATCCGCTCAGGAAGATTTGACAGCGATCGCTGGTCAAAAAGCACTCACCACCATTGCCAAGAAATCCATCGCGGGTTTCCGGGTACGTGAAGAGATGCCTTTGGGCGCGAAAGTTACCCTTCGCGGTGACCGCATGTATGAATTCCTTGATCGTCTGATCACGATTGCAATGCCACGTATCCGCGACTTCCGCGGCATCAAAGGCACCTCTTTTGACGGCCGTGGCAACTATGCCATGGGCATGAAAGAGCACATCGTGTTCCCTGAAATCGACTTTGATAAAGTTGATGAAACATGGGGTATGGACATCATCATCGCCACTACGGCGAAAACCGACGCAGAAGCGAAAGCCATGTTGAAGCTCTTCAACATGCCGTTCAACTCGTAAGCGCGGGAAGGGAAAAGATATGGCTAAGAAATCCATGATCGCACGCGAGAAAAAGCGTGAAGCACTGGTCAAGAAATACGCCGCCAAGCGTGCGGAGTTGAAAGCAATCATCTCCGACGAGACAAAGCCAATGGAAGAGCGTTTCCGCGCCTCCCTGAAGCTGGCGAAACTGCCACGCAACTCTTCTGCTGTGCGTCTGCACAACCGTTGCCAGCTGACAGGTCGTCCTCACGCTTACTACCGTAAACTGAAAATCTCGCGTATCGCGCTTCGTGATCTTGGCTCCGCAGGCCAGATCCCGGGCATGGTCAAGTCGAGCTGGTAAGGAGCGCATCACATGAACGATCCTATCGCAGATATGCTGACACGCATCCGCAACAGCCAACTTCGCGGCAAGTCCACAGTCATGACACCAGCTTCCAAGCTGCGTGCGTGGGTGCTCGACGTGCTGGCCGACGAAGGCTACATCCGTGGCTATGAAAAGATGACAGGTGCCGATGGCCACCCCGCCATCGAGATCAGCCTGAAGTATTACGAAGGCGAGCCCGTCATTCGTGAACTCAAGCGTATCTCCAAGCCAGGCCGCCGCGTCTATTTGGGCGCACAAGACATCCCAACAGTCCGTCAGGGCCTGGGTGTGTCGATTGTCTCCACCCCTCAGGGTGTGATGTCGGACGCAAGCGCACGCGCAGCCAACGTTGGCGGCGAAGTGCTCTGCACCGTATTCTAAGGAGAAATTGATGTCTCGTATTGGTAAAAAAGCGGTCGAACTGCCCAGTGGCGTTACTGCCTCTGTCAGCGGCCAAACCATCGAAGTGAAGGGCCCTAAAGGGGTCCGGACCTTCAAAGCAACCGATGATGTCACGATGACCGTTGAAGAGAACGCTGTAAGCGTTACTCCTCGCGGGAAGTCCAAGCGCGCGCGTCAGCAGTGGGGTATGAGCCGCACAATGATCGCAAACCTGGTCACTGGTGTAACAGCGGGTTTCAAGAAAGAGCTTGAGATCCAAGGTGTTGGTTACCGTGCTGCCATGACTGGCAACACATTGAAACTGAACCTCGGCCTGTCCCACGACGTTGACTACACCGCACCTGAAGGTGTGACTGTAACAGCGCCAAAGCAGACCGAAATCGTTGTGGAAGGCATTGACGAACAGCTTGTTGGTCAAGTCGCTGCGAACATCCGCGCATGGCGCAAGCCCGAGCCCTATAAGGGCAAAGGCATTCGCTATAAGGGTGAATTCGTCTTCCGCAAAGAAGGCAAGAAGAAGTAAGGAACGCAAAAGATGGCAAACAGCAAAAGACAACTGTTCATCAAACGCCGCTTGCGCGTTCGGAACAAACTTCGTCGTACCAACCGTGGGCGCATGCGTCTTTCGGTTCACCGCTCCAACAAGAACATCAGCGTTCAGCTGATTGATGATGTAAACGGCGTAACAGTCGCTTCCGCATCCTCGCTTGAAAAGGATTTCGGTGTTGTTGGTAAAAACAACATTGAAGCGGCTCAAAAAGTAGGCGCGGCAATTGCCGAGCGTGCGAAAGAAGCTGGCGTTGAAGAAGCGTATTTCGATCGCGGTGGTTTCCTCTTCCACGGTAAAGTGAAGGCCTTGGCCGACGCTGCCCGTGAAGGTGGTTTGAAAATCTAAAACTTGTAGGCGGCCCTCGTGGCCGCCTCGATGACCCGGGAGCATCCGCTCACCAAGGGTTGAGACAGAAGGGCAATTGCCCGCAAAACTAAGGAGGCCAAGATGGCCAGAGATGAAAACCGCGGCGGTAACCGCCGTAACCAGCGCGACGAAGCGCCAGAATTCGCTGACCGTCTGGTCGCGATCAACCGCGTATCCAAAACTGTAAAAGGCGGTAAGCGCTTTGGTTTTGCTGCGCTCGTCGTTGTTGGCGACCAAAAAGGCCGTGTAGGTTTCGGTAAAGGTAAAGCGAAAGAGGTTCCTGAAGCCATTCGCAAAGCCACCGAGCAAGCCAAGCGCCAAATGATCCGCGTGCAACTGCGCGAAGGTCGTACGCTGCACCACGACATGTCCGGCCGTCACGGCGCAGGCAAGGTGATCATGCGCACAGCGCCAGAAGGTACTGGTATTATTGCTGGTGGTCCAATGCGCGCCGTGTTCGAGATGCTGGGCGTCAAAGACGTTGTGTCCAAATCGATCGGTTCGCAGAACCCTTACAACATGATCCGCGCCACCATGGACGGATTGAAAAAAGAACAGTCCCCACGTTCTGTTGCGCAGCGTCGCGGTAAGAAAGTGGCTGACATTCTGCCCAAGCGTGAAGATGCATCCGATTCTTCCGCTCAAGTGGCTGAGGAGGCATAAGCATGGCCAAGACAATCGTGATCAAGCAGGTAGGTTCCCCTATCCGCCGCCCCGCAAAACAGCGTGCAACGCTGGTAGGCTTGGGCCTGAACAAAATGCACCGTGTGCGTGAGCTGGAAGATACACCTTCCGTCCGCGGTATGATCAACAAGATCAGCCACATGGTCGAGATCATCGAAGAAAAAGGCTAAGCTACTTTAGCTTTGACCCTTTAAGTTACAAAAGCCCTGCACGGTTGTGTGGGGCTTTTGCGTTTCATGTGTCCAAAAGTGTTCTGTGCTTGGAAATATCAATATATTGACGAAAAGTTTCATCGAATTCCCCTAATCTCATGGTTTAGTCTGAGCCATGACTGGTGGAATGCAACCGATGACGAACACACTGGGCGGATCAACTCCGCACGATCCGACACGTAGGGCCTATGCGATCGACAGCGCAAAGGGCGTCGGAATCCTGTTGGTGGTTTTCGGGCATGCGTGGCGTGGTTTGATGGGGGCAGGGGGGCTGCCTGACGGCGTTCTTTTCCGCACCGTTGATTATGCAGTCTATGCATTTCACATGCCGTTGTTCTTCTTCCTGTCCGGCTTACTGTTTCTCGATGTGCTCCGGCGATATAAGGGGCGAACATTGCTGCGGGGCAGGGTGGTGCGCCTGCTGTGGCCGATGGCCTTGTGGAGCTGGGTGTTCTTCGGGCTCAAGCTAGCCGCCGGGTCTGATGCCAACACGCCTGTGACCCTTGCTGATTTTCCACTTATTCCACTTCCACCCTATGAGCATCTATGGTTTTTGTGGGCACTGTTTTTATGCCAGACGTTGGTGATCGGAGCCTACGTCATTTGTGGTAAGCGACTTAACAACGGCGGCATTCAGGCAGCGGCGGCTGTTGCCGCTGTTGGCCTTGCGCTTTTGAACCCTTTCCTCTCGGTCCCCTCGCTAATTTGGGGGCCAATGGTCGAACATCTTCCTTATTTCCTAGCTGGTATTGGGGCCGGACGCTTTGTTTACTGGCGACCACGCGCCTTTATCGGGCTTTGTGCAGGGTTCGGTTTTGCATTGATGATTGCGTTACTCGGCCCGCAAAAGGCCAGTGTGCTCTGGTCGCTTGTTCTGGTGCTGTTGGGCTGGACCGTATGGCAAGCACTTGATCGAAGCGGCGATCATAGCGGGCTGATGTTGCGGCTGTTACGTTACCTCGGGGAGGTTTCAATGGTAATTTATCTGACCCATACAGCCTTTTCCGCAGCTTTGCGTATCGTTCTTATCAAGGCGGGCGTTGACGGGGTTACGGTGCTATTGGTGCTGACAGTTCTTATTGGGGTCGTGGGGCCGATTGTCGTCGGGATGATTGCGCGGCAACTGCGGTTTGCACGGGTTTTGGGCTTCTGACGGCTGGCTTTTGATCAACACGTTTTATTGAGTGGTGTCGCTGTTGTGTTTAGGGGGGACAAGCGACTTGATCCGGTCGCGTGCGGCGTCTATACGCCACCGGTAGCCTTGATTCCGGCTACACTAATTGAAACGCCGAGGTCATCCGCTCCCGTCGCTGGGGGGTGTATCCGGCAATAGGAGAAGCGACATGAAACTTCACGAACTTTCAGACAACCCGGGCGCAACCAAACCACGCAAACGCGTAGGCCGCGGTCCTGGTTCCGGCACCGGTAAAATGGGTGGCCGTGGTATCAAAGGTCAAAAATCCCGCTCGGGCGTGGCGATCAAAGGGTATGAAGGCGGCCAGATGCCCCTCTACCAACGTCTGCCAAAGCGTGGCTTCAGCAAGCCAAACCGCAAGACATACTCTGCCATCAACCTGGGCCTGATCCAGAAATTTGTTGATGCCGGCAAAATCGATATCAAAGCCGTCATCACCGAAGACGCGCTGGTCGCGGCAGGTGTTGTGCGCCGCAAGCGCGACGGCATTCGTATTCTGGCCAAAGGCGACTTTTCCGCCAAGCTGAACCTCGATGTAACAGGCGCGTCCAAATCCGCGGTTGAAGCAGTCGAGAAAGCGGGCGGTTCGTTGACCGTCAAAGCAGCGGCACCTGCGGCAGAAGCCTCCGAATAAGTCTTCGGTCTTGTGAGCGGCGCTCAAGCCGCTTACATTAAAGCTTAATGTTTTCCTTACGCCGCCCACCGGAAAACGGTTCGGGCGGCGTTTCGTTTATAAAGAGAGCCCTCACATGGTATCTGCCGTCGAGAATATGGCCGCCAATTCAAGCTGGTCTGCCTTTGGTAAGGCGACTGACTTGCGCCACCGCATCCTTTTTACGCTGGGTCTGTTGATCGTCTACCGTCTGGGGACCTTTATCCCTGTGCCTGGTATTGACGGTACCGCACTGCGCCAATTTATGGAGCAAGCGGGACAAGGCATTGGTGGCATGGTCTCAATGTTTACCGGTGGTGCTTTGGGGCGGATGGGTATCTTTGCTTTGGGTATTATGCCCTACATCTCGGCCTCGATTATCGTGCAGCTTCTGACGTCCATGGTGCCGTCGCTGGAGCAGCTCAAGAAAGAGGGTGAGCAGGGGCGTAAGAAAATCAATCAATACACCCGCTGGGGTACGGTGGCTCTGGCCACGGTGCAGTCCTACGGGCTTGCTGTTTCGCTTCAGGCCGGTGAAATCGCGGCTGATCCGGGCGCGTTTTTTATCGCTTCCTGCATGATCACGCTGGTTGGCGGTACAATGTTCCTGATGTGGCTGGGTGAACAGATCACAGCGCGCGGCATCGGCAACGGTATCTCACTGATCATTTTTGTCGGCATCATCGCCGAAGTTCCCGCTGCGATCGCACAATTCTTCGCCTCCGGCCGTTCAGGTGCGATCAGCCCTGCGGTGATTGTTGTCGTATTGGCAATGGTAATTGCGACGATCATGTTTGTGGTCTTCATGGAGCGCGCATTGCGCAAGATCCATATTCAATACCCGCGCCGTCAGGTGGGGATGAAAGTCTATGACGGCGGCTCCAGCCACCTGCCGATCAAGGTGAACCCAGCCGGTGTGATTCCCGCGATCTTCGCAAGCTCGCTATTGTTGCTACCGGTCACCATCAGCACATTCTCGGGTAACTCCACCAGCCCTGTAATGTCTTGGCTGCTTGCCAATTTCGGTCCCGGTCAACCGCTGTACCTGCTGTTCTTTATCGCGATGATCGTGTTCTTTGCATATTTCTACACGTTCAACGTAGCGTTCAAACCGGATGATGTGGCTGACAACCTCAAGAACCAGAATGGCTTTGTGCCAGGTATCCGTCCGGGTAAGAAAACAGCTGAGTATCTCGAGTATGTGGTGAACCGTATCCTCGTTCTTGGTGCAGCTTACCTTGCCGCGGTCTGTATCCTGCCCGAGATCCTTCGCGGCCAGTT
This sequence comes from Sulfitobacter sp., assembly GCF_039977885.1. Taxonomy (GTDB): domain Bacteria; phylum Pseudomonadota; class Alphaproteobacteria; order Rhodobacterales; family Rhodobacteraceae; genus Sulfitobacter. The sequence continues at coordinate 38,428 of NZ_JBDWCI010000019.1, read as the reverse complement.
TGCGATACCATTCTACTTTGGCGGTACATCGGTGCTGATCGTTGTTTCGGTGACGATGGACACCATTCAACAAGTTCAAAGCCACCTGTTGGCACATCAATATGAAGGTCTTCTGGAGAAGTCGCAGTTGCGCGGCAAGTCCGGCAAGGGCCGTAAAAAACGGAGCCCGGCGCGTAAATGAATATTATCCTCCTTGGGCCCCCAGGCGCGGGCAAAGGCACGCAAGCACGGCATCTGGTCGAGACCCGTAATATGGTCCAGCTCAGCACAGGTGACATGCTTCGCGAGGCCAAAGACAGCGGTTCGGAGATGGGCAACATCGTTGCTGATGTGATGGCGCGCGGTGCGCTCGTTACGGACGAGATCGTGATTGGTCTTATCCGTGAAAAGCTCACTGATAAATCGGAGCATGGCGGGTTCATTTTTGACGGCTTCCCACGGACGCTGGCCCAAGCGGACGCATTGGGTGAGCTGATGGCTGATGAGGGGCAGACCCTTGATGCAGTCATCGAAATGCGGGTGGATGATGAGGCTCTTGTTGGCCGTATCACGGCTCGTTCGACCTGTGCGGGCTGCGGTGAGGTTTATAACGACAACACCAAACCAATCCCTGCTGACGGCAAATGCGCCAATTGTGGTGCAACAGAATTCAAGCGTCGTGCGGACGACAATGAAGAAAGCCTGAAGACGCGTCTGATGGCCTACTACAAACAGACTTCGCCGCTGATTGGCTATTATTATGCCAAAGAGATGCTTAACGGAGTGAACGGTTTGGGTGAGATCGAAGATGTGCAGGCTGAAATCGCATCGGCGCTAGACGTTTAAATCAACCCACATCGCGAATGAAACGGGCCGGAGCGGTTAACGCTACCGGCCCGTTTCGTTTCTATCGCGCGTCATAGCTTAGGGCATTGCGCAGCCACGCATTCATGGGGCCGATAATCTCGGCGAGTGCGACCAACCGTTCAACAATATCCCCATTAAGCCACACCTCCTTGGGCTGATCCTGCCGGACGGTATATCCTTTGAGCTTTAGATAGGGGGCTAAGGCATGGCCTTCATGCTGTTTAAAGCCGCGCGGCATAGTTTTTAGGGTGTTATGGGTGCTAAGCGGATATCCTTTTGCTTCCAGAGTTTCGGCTATTTCGGCAAAATTTTCCGCATCTGCGATAATCCGGTCGCGCACGAGATTAAGCTGTGCTGTCTCCAGTTGGTAAAAGCCTGCCGCAAGGCGGCCATCTAACGGACCAACCTGAGCATAGACAACACCTGCTCTTTCCTTATTTGTTCCGGTCGGGGTGAGCATCCCGGACACATAGGATTTATAAAGTGTTTTATCCTTGGAAAACCGAATATCGCGGTTTTGCCGGAACATGGTTTTTTCACTGCCGATCAGGGGATAGCGGCTCCCCTCCAATAGCATGGTCGAAATGGATAGCATCCCCGCAAAGGGAAGGCGTGCATGTTCCTTGAGTGCGGCTTTGTTTTCCTCATACCACATGCGGTTGTTATTTTTCTCAAGCTGTCCCAACAGCTCAAAGGTCTTTTCGGTAAAGCCGGTCACATGCGCATCCTGTGTCAAAATTTTGATGGTTGACCGCAGAAGGTTGCAGTAATTAAGCAATCGTCAATTCCTGCTACCCCTGCGGGTTGACGCTTGGCATAAAACGACCTAGTCAGCAATATCTCGAAAGAGAATCAACCTGCGGAGTTGGTTGCTCCAATTCCCGCAAGATCACCTGATCAGCTTTAGCCCGTTGGCCATATTATGCCTCGGGCTTCATGTTGTGAAAAAAGGGTCCGGCATTACGGACCCGCAACGAAAAGGAAAGCTCACGTGGCACGTATTGCCGGCGTAAACATCCCGACTGCAAAGCGGGTTCCAATCGCCCTCACATATATCACCGGTATCGGTAACTCTTCGGCTCAGGCCATCTGCGAAGCTGTAGGCATCGACCTGACACGCCGCATCAACGAGTTGTCGGACACCGAAATCCTGAAAATCCGCGAGCACATCGACGAAAACTATACCGTCGAAGGTGACCTGCGTCGTGACACACAGATGAACATCAAACGTTTGATGGATCTGGGTTGCTACCGTGGCCTGCGCCACCGTCGTAACCTGCCTGTTCGCGGCCAGCGGACACACACCAACGCTCGCACTCGCAAAGGCCCCGCAAAGGCCATTGCCGGTAAGAAGAAATAAGGGAGGGCATAGATCATGGCACGCGATACAAAACGCACCAAGAAGAAGGTCTCCAAGAACATCGCCGCAGGTGTGGCGCATGTTAATTCTTCTTTCAACAACACAAAAATCCTCATCTCCGACGTGCAGGGCAATGCAATCGCATGGTCGTCTGCGGGTACAATGGGCTTCAAAGGGTCGCGTAAATCGACACCTTACGCTGCTCAGATGGCCGCCGAAGATGCAGGCAAAAAAGCACAAGATCACGGCGTGAAAACGCTGGAAGTCGAAGTGCAAGGCCCCGGTTCGGGCCGCGAGAGCGCGTTGCGCGCTTTGGCTGCTGCCGGTTTTAACATCACCTCGATCCGTGATGTAACGCCAATGGCCCACAACGGCTGTCGCCCACCAAAGCGTCGCCGCGTATAATTACGCCGAATTAATATTGGGGTCCGCGTTATTTTGCGCGGGCCCCGCACGAATTTCTGAAACCTCGGGAGTTTGCCCCGGACGGACATACGGGCGCGAACAAGAATGGAGGGACTAATGATCCACAAAAATTGGGCCGAACTGATCAAGCCAACACAGCTTGATGTAAAACCCGGCAACGATCCTGCACGTCAGGCGACCGTGATTGCAGAACCGCTCGAGCGCGGCTTTGGTCTCACAATGGGTAACGCGCTGCGCCGCGTTCTGATGAGCTCGCTGCAAGGTGCGGCCATCACATCTGTACAAATTGACAATGTTTTGCACGAATTCTCCAGCGTTGCTGGCGTTCGTGAAGACGTGACTGACATCATCCTGAACCTCAAAGGTGTTTCCATTCGCATGGAAGTCGAAGGGCCAAAGCGCCTGTCGATTTCGGCGAAAGGCCCTGGCGTTGTGACGGCGGGCGACATCAGCGAATCCGCTGGTATCGAAATCCTGAACCGTGACCACGTGATCTGCCACCTTGATGATGGTGCAGACATCTACATGGAGCTGATGGTTAACACTGGCAAAGGCTATGTGTCCGCGGACAAGAACAAGCCAGAAGACGCGCCAATCGGTCTTATTCCGATCGATGCGATCTACTCGCCTGTGAAAAAAGTCAGCTACGATGTTCAGCCTACCCGTGAAGGTCAGGTTCTGGACTATGACAAGCTGACAATGAAGGTTGAGACGGACGGCTCCCTGACACCTGACGATGCTGTAGCATTCGCTGCGCGCATCTTGCAGGATCAGCTGGGCATTTTCGTCAACTTCGACGAGCCTGAATCAGCTTCGCGTCAGGACGACGACGACGGCCTCGAGTTCAACCCGCTTCTGCTCAAGAAAGTGGACGAGCTGGAGCTGTCTGTACGTTCGGCGAACTGTCTCAAGAACGATAATATCGTGTATATTGGCGATCTGATCCAGAAAACCGAAGCAGAAATGCTGCGCACCCCGAACTTTGGCCGCAAATCTTTGAACGAGATCAAAGAAGTGTTGTCAGGCATGGGTCTGCACCTTGGCATGGACGTTGAGGACTGGCCACCGGACAACATCGAAGATCTGGCCAAGAAGTTCGAAGACAACTTCTAAGAACATGCGGGTTTCACCCACCCTACAGGGTGAAACCCGCCACAAACGATGGGCATCTGCCCCAAGGAGAGTTGACGCTACGCACGTCAGCCAGACAAAGCAAAACCGCCCGTAGAGGGCATATCTATTGGAGAACTAAAATGCGTCACGCACGTGGATACCGCCGTCTTAACCGCACACATGAGCACCGTAAGGCGCTCTGGGCCAACATGGCCGGCTCGTTGATCGAGCATGAGCAGATCAAGACAACCCTGCCAAAAGCCAAAGAATTGCGCCCGATCATTGAGAAAATGATCACGCTTGCCAAACGTGGTGATCTGCACGCACGCCGTCAGGCCCGCGCACGCCTTAAAGAAGACCAGTATGTCACAAAATTGTTCGACATCCTCGGCCCCCGCTACAAAGACCGCCAAGGTGGTTACGTGCGCGTGCTGAAAGCGGGCTTCCGTTATGGCGATATGGCGCCAATGGCGATCATCGAATTCGTAGACCGTGACCGCGACGCCAAAGGCGCTGCAGACAAGGCACGGGTTGCAGCTGAAGAAGCCGCAGAATAAGATTTCTCACTTTGTTGAGACGGAAAGCCCTGCCATTTGGCGGGGCTTTTTTTGTGTCGGTTGTGCATGAGTATTTTGGGCTAAGGGAAATAGAGTGGTTGCATGAACGCAGAGGGCTGCGCATATCTTAAGCTATGAAATATCTAGCTCTCATCCTCGCCTTTTGTGCCAGCACCCTTAGCGCACAAGAAGTCCCTCAATCGGCCGCACAGATGCAGCTCAGTTTTGTACCATTGGTCAAGCAGGCCACCCCGGCGGTGGTCAGCATCTATGCCAAGATCATAACGCAGGAACGGCGCACACCGCTCCAAAGTGATCCGTTTTTCGAACGCTTCTTTCGAGAGCAGGCCGCACCACGGCCAAGAGTTCAGAATTCGCTCGGATCCGGTGTGATCCTGTCGGCTGACGGGATTGTTGTGTCGAACTACCATGTGGTGGGCATGGCGACGGAGATCACGGTTGTGCTGAGTGACCGGAGGGAGTTTTCTGCGCATGTTCTGCTTGGGGATGCCGAGGCTGACCTTGCTATTCTCAAGATTGATGCCCCCGAAGATCTTCCGTTTTTGCCTTTGCGTGACAGTGACAGCGTCGAAGTGGGAGAGCTGGCCTTGGCCATCGGGAACCCTTTCGGTGTCGGGCAGACAGTCAGTAGCGGGATCGTGTCGGGGCTTGCGCGGTCAGGCGTGTCCGGTGACACGGGAAGGGGATATTTCATCCAGACTGACGCGCCGATTAACCCCGGGAACTCCGGAGGCGCGTTGATTGACATGGCGGGGCGGCTGATCGGTGTGAATACCTCTATTTTGACGCGCTCTGGCGGCTCTAACGGGATTGGTTTTGCCATTCCGGCGGATCTGATTGCGGCCTTTGTGGCGCAAGCGGAGGAGGGCCAGACCGAGTTTGCGCGCCCGTGGGCTGGTGTGAGCGGTCAGTTGCTTGATTCGGATATGGCTGCGACGCTGGGCCTTGATCGTTCGGGAGGTATTATTCTGTCAGGATTGCATCAGGCCAGCCCGTTCCGGCAGGCGGGGCTAGAGGTGGGGGACGTGATTGTTGAGGTCGGCGGCGAGCAGGTAAATACCCCCTCCGAGATGATCTACCGGATGGGGGTGGCCGGCGTGGAAAAGCAGGTCGAGATACGCTATCTACGCGGCAGCCAGGAGCACAGCACGCGGGTCCGTTTGATGCCCGCACCTGATTTGCCCTCGCGCGATATGCGGATCATGAAGGAACCACATCCCTTTGCGGGCTTGACGCTTGTGCGGATTAATCCGGCAGTCTTGGCCGAGTTGAGCCTGCGGCTGGAGATCGAAGGTGTGGCGGTTTCCGAGACTGGTGCGGGTGCAGCGCGGGCCGGGCTGCGCGTTGGTGACGTGATTCAGGCTATTAACGGTGTAGAGATGGCGCACCCTGATGAGGTGGTTGATGCTCTGTCACAGGGGCAGCGGCATCTTGAGATGGTCGTCCTGCGCGGCACACGGCGCATTACCATGCGCTTCAGAGGTTAGGCGGTTGGCCGATTTATTTGGCAGCGCTTCCGTGCCGGAACAAACCGGCCACCGTCCGCTTGCCGATCGCTTGCGACCGCAGACATTGGGGGAGGTAATTGGCCAGCCTCAGGTCATCGGCCCCGAAGCACCTCTCACGGTGATGCTCGAAGGTGGCGCATTGAGTTCGTTGATTTTCTGGGGGCCGCCCGGTGTTGGAAAGACGACCATCGCGCGCTTGCTTGCGGATGAAACTGACCTTCATTTTGTTCAGATCAGTGCGATCTTTAGCGGGGTGCCAGAGCTGCGCCGCGTTTTTGATGCGGCCAAGATCAGGCGGCAAAACGGACAGGGGACGCTGTTGTTTGTGGATGAAATCCACCGGTTTAACAAAGCACAGCAGGACGGTTTTTTGCCACATATGGAGGATGGCACGATCCTGCTGGTGGGCGCGACAACCGAGAACCCTAGTTTTGAGCTGAACCGCGCGGTTTTGAGCCGCGCTCAGGTCTTGGTGCTGGAGCGGCTAGGTCAACAGGATTTGGAGCTGCTGGTGGCCCGTGCTGAGGCCGAGCTCGAGGTGGGTTTGCCGTTGGACGCGGGCGCGCGGCAGGCGTTGTTGGATATGGCTGATGGTGACGGGCGTGCTTTACTTAACCTGATCGAACAAGTTGCTGCATGGAAAACGGACGCCCCGTTGGATAAGGCGGCGCTTGGGAGGCGGTTGAGCAAACGTGCCGCGCAATATGATAAAGGCGGGGATGAGCACTATAACCTGATCTCGGCGTTGCATAAATCAGTGCGGGGCAGTGACCCCGATGCGGCGGTCTATTGGTTTGCGCGTATGTTGGAGGGTGGCGAGGATCCGCGCTATCTTGCGCGGCGGTTTGTGCGGATGGCGGTTGAGGACATCGGTTTGGCCGACCCGCAGGCACAGGCCGTATGCCTGCAAAGCTGGGACACCTACGAGCGGCTCGGCTCGCCGGAGGGCGAGTTGGCACTGTCGCAGGCGGTGATCTATCTTGCCTTAGCCCCCAAGAGTAACGCGAATTATGTGGCCTATAAAGCAGCGCGGCGCGCGGCCAGGGCAACGGGATCGGCACCGCCGCCAAAGCATATCCTCAATGCGCCCACCTCTATGATGAAAGAACAGGGGTTCGGTGCGGGTTATGCTTATGATCATGATGCAGAGGATGGGTTTTCGGGGCAGAACTATTTCCCCGATGAAATGGAGCGACCGGCGCTGTATCAACCGGTCGAGCGCGGGTTCGAGCGGGATTTGAAAAAGCGGGTCGACTATTTCGCCAAGCTGCGTTTGCAGCGCGAAACGTAACACACAGTTGACTCTGCGGGCCATGCGCGCGATGGGGACTGCATGATTTCAACTGTTTCTCTTGTCGCCCTTGGTGGGGCTATTGGTGCTTCACTGCGCTATCTTGTCGGGCTTGGCATGATCCGTTTGATTGGTATCACGGCATTTCCGCTGCCTATTATAACGGTCAATATTCTTGGCTCGGTTATGATGGGGGTGTTTGTCGTGGCTGCCGCTCAAAAGGGGCTGACCCATCTTAGCCCGCTTGTGATGACCGGTATGCTGGGTGGGTTTACGACATTTTCGTCCTTTTCGCTTGAAACAGTGAATTTGATCGAACGCGGGCAGATTGGAACGGCGGCGACCTATGTGGCGCTGTCAGTGGGGCTTAGCATCGGTGGGCTGATGTTGGGGCTGTGGTTTGCCAGAGGAATATTCGTATGAGCCGTGTTCAAATTCTTACCATTGCCGAGGGCGACGGCGACCAACGGTTGGACCGTTGGTTTAAATCGGTCTTTCCGCATGTGCCTCAAGGGCGGATCGAGAAAATGTGCCGCAAGGGTGAAATCCGTGTGGATGGAGGGCGTGTAAAGGGCTCTACCCGTGTGGAGGTTGGCCAACAGGTGCGGATTCCTCCGCTGCCAACGGGCGAGGCACCACCGCCGCCAAAACGGACGACCGTCACGGATGCCGAGGCCAAGATGATCCGCGCTTGCGTCATTTACCGTGACGATCATGTGATTGCATTAAACAAGCCGCCTGGTCTGCCTGTTCAGGGTGGATCAGGGCAGGGGGAGCGGCATGTTGATGCGCTCTCTGAGGCGTTGATGTTTGATCTGGATGAAAAGCCGCGGCTTGTGCACCGTTTGGATAAAGATACCTCTGGTGTTTTGGTCCTCGCGCGCACGCGCGAAGCGGCCAAGGCATTGACCGCCAATTTCCGCCACCGCGAGACCCGCAAGATTTACTGGGCGGCTGTCGCTGGTGCACCGCATCCGCGCAATGGCACGATTAAATTTGGTTTGGTCAAAGCAGGCGGTCATGGCCAGCGTGGCGAAGGTGAGAAAATGTATGCCGTCCATCCTCGCGATGTTGATGACACCGAAGGAGCAAAGCGCGCTACAACCGATTATTCCTTGATGGAACAGGTGGGCACGCGTGCGTCTTGGATGGCGCTGAGCCCTGTTACGGGGCGTACCCACCAGCTGCGTGTGCATATGGCCGAGATCGGGCACCCGATCATTGGCGACGGTAAATACGGCGGCTCTGGTCAAGAAAATATGGGCGATGGATGGGGCGCGCAGCTGGGAGGGGATATCTCGAAGAAATTGCACCTGCATGCGCGTAGCTTGACGATTCAGCACCCTGCGACAAAAGCGATGCTTAATCTGGTGGCCCCGCTGCCGGATCACATGCAGCGCACGTGGGATACTTTTGACTGGCACACGAAATTCGCGCCTGCCGATCCGTTTGGAGACACATGGGGATGAGCGGGACGCCTTTGCGTTTGGTCATCTTTGATGTGGATGGCACGCTGGTCGACAGTCAGGGTGATATTCTGGGGGCGATGCAGCTTGCGTTTGCATCTGAAGGCTTGCCTGTGCCCCCGCGTGAGGCCGTTCTTGGCGTTGTTGGTCTGTCACTTGATATCTTGATGCCACAGCTGGCACCGGAGCAGGATGCGGGCACACAGGCGCGTTTGGTGCAGGCGTATAAGGATGCTTATATGACCCTGCGTGCTGATACATCGCGCGGGCCTTCTTCGCCTTTCTATCCCGGTGCACGTGCCGCGCTAGAGCAGTTGCAGGCACAGCCGGATACGCTTTTGGGTGTTGCCACGGGTAAATCGCGGCGCGGCTTGGACAAGTTGCTTGAGGCGCATGATCTGCAGGACATGTTTGTGACCCAGCAGGTTGCGGATTTTCACCCCTCCAAGCCAAATCCCGCAATGCTTTTGGAGGCATTGCGTGAGACCGGGGTACGGGCACAGGACGCTGTTATGGTGGGTGATACGAGTTTTGACATGGAGATGGCAGCTTCGGCCGGCATTTGTGGAATCGCGGTGGACTGGGGCTATCACCCGGCATCCCGGTTGGGTGCTGCGCGGCATAAATTGGCGCGGTTCGAAGATCTGGCTCCCCTGCTTGATACGATCTGGACGGAGTGAGACATGGGTGATTGGAAAGCCAAACGGTTCTGGAAAACGGTGGACGTTGTATCGGGTGATGACGGCTTTGCTGTCGTTCTGGATGGCCGCCCGGTCAAGACACCTGCAAAGCGCCCTCTGCAACTGCCCACGCGGGGCTTGGCGGAAGCGGTTGCTGTTGAATGGGATGCCCAAGAGGATGTGATCAATCCCGCCACAATGCCAGCGACCCGCACGGCGAATGCGGCACTTGATAAGGTGAGCATACAACACGCCGAGGTCGCAGAGATGCTGGCCGCCTATGGCGATAGTGATCTGTTGTGCTATCGTGCAGAATCGCCAGAAGAACTGGTGGCACGGCAGGCCGCGCATTGGGATCCGATGCTGGCATGGGCCGAGGCAACACTGGGGGCGCCTTTGGCCTCTCGCACCGGTGTGATGCATATCCCTCAAGCGGCTGATTCTATTTCTGTCCTACGGGCGCGAACACATGCGCTGAGCGATTTTGAACTGGCCGCCTTTCACGATCTGGTCAGCCTGTCCGGTTCGCTTGTTCTTGGCTTTGCCGCGGCCCTTAAAGCACGTCCTGTGGATGAGCTTTGGGCGCTATCGCGGTTGGATGAGACATGGCAGGAAGAACAGTGGGGCGAGGACGATGATGCCACCGCTCTGGCCTTGGTAAAACGGGAAGCATTTATGCACGCGGATCGTATGTTTGCCCTCGCTCAGGTTGAATAGCTGATAATTCAATCTGAGTAGCGTTTCATGAGGAATGAGACTGGTGTTTTTAGTACAGCGGCACTTGACCTTCCTGTGCAAAGTAGAAGACACTTACTGCCACTATGCAGGGCGAACCTGCGGAGTATCACCACCGGTGTTGTAAAAAGCATCGGAGTATTCGCCCAAAAAGTGGCGGAAAATCAGGAAGAGGTACAAATGAAAAAATCAATTATTCTTGGCGCACTCACGATTGCCGGTTTGACTGCAGGTGCAGCAGCCGCCGCAACGCTGGATGACGTCAAAGCGCGCGGCAAGCTGAACTGCGGCGTGACAACAGGTCTGGTTGGCTTTGCTGCACCGGACGCAAACGGCGAATGGCAGGGTTTTGACGTTTCCGTATGTCGCGCTGTTGCCGCGGCTGTTCTGGGCGATGCGACTGCTGTCGAATTTATCCCGACAACCGGTAAGACTCGCTTTACTGCTTTGGCATCGGGTGAGATCGACCTGCTGGCGCGTAACACCACATGGACATTCTCCCGTGACGTCGACCTGAAGTTCGATTTCGTCGGCGTGAACTACTATGACGGCCAAGGCTTCATGGTTCCAAAAGAGCTGGGTGTTTCCTCGGCCAAAGATCTTGATGGTGCGACAGTCTGTATCCAGACCGGTACAACAACCGAGCTGAACCTTGCTGACTTCTTCCGCTCCAACAACATCAGCTACGAGCCTGTGCCAATCGAGACAAACGCCGAAGCACAGCAGCAGTACCTTGCCGGTGCATGTGACGTTTACACAACCGATGCGTCCGGCCTTGCGTCCACGCGTGCCACATTCGAAAACCCCGATGAGCACATTCTGCTGCCGGAAATCGTATCCAAAGAGCCACTCGGCCCACTGGTACGTCACGGTGACAACGAATGGGGCGATATCGCTCGCTGGACACTCAACGCACTGATCGCAGCTGAAGAGCTGGGTGTGTCTTCCACAAATGTTGCTGAAATGGCCACAAGCACCACAAACCCAGAAGTCGCGCGTCTGCTCGGCTCCGAAGGTGGCCTGGGCGAAATGCTTGGCCTCGACGCTCAATGGGCGATGCGTGCGATCCAAACGCAAGGCAACTACGGTGAGATCTTCGAGAAGAACATCGGCGAATCCACACCAATCGGTCTGGCGCGTGGTTTGAACGCACAATGGACAGACGGCGGCCTGCTGTACACTGCTCCTTTCCGCTAAACTCTAATGCAAAGGGCGCGGTGTATGCCGCGCCCTTTGTGCATTGCTACACCTAAAAAAGTAAACTGATCCGGCACAGACGTCACAAGGCGCAAGTACTATCCGGATCTACGGGGATACATCTAATGTCAACACTCTCGGACCCTCCAAAGGGCTCGTTCCGGCTATCTATGCTGTTGAACGACACGCGTTACCGATCCATGACATTGCAAGCCATTGCGGCCATTTTGCTGGCGCTTGCGCTGGCTTATCTTTATCGCAACCTTGCTGCAAACCTATCCGCTGCGGGTCTGAATATCTCATTCTCGTTTCTGGGAAGTTCAGCCGGTTACGACATTAACCAAACGCTGATTGATTACAACAGCCAGGATTCGAATCTGCGCGCTGCTGTCGTCGGTATCTTGAATACGCTGCTTGTTGCATTTCTGGCCTGCGTGACCGCGACTGTTTTGGGCGTGATCGCGGGGGTTTTGCGCCTGTCCAATAACTGGTTGGTCAGCAAATTGATGGCCTTTTACGTTGAGATTTTCCGTAATATCCCAGTGCTGATCTGGATCATTATTATCTTCACGATCATGACCGCTGTGATGCCAAGCCCTCGGGATTTCCGCGGCGATGATCCTGCCAGCTCCATGCTGCTGGATTTGTTTGCCTTTACCAATCGCGGCGTTTATGTGCCCGGGCCCTATTTCACACGCGGTGTTGGCGGGGCGGACGGCAGCATTATCAATTGGCTTCTGGTTATCGCGACACTTGTTGGTTCGTTGTTCGCCACACGTTTCTTTACGAAACGGGCCAACAGCATTCAGGAAGACACCGGCGTACGCCCCAATACACTCTGGGTTAATCTGGCCATCTGGTTCGCTCCGATCATCATCCTGTGCTTGATCCTTGGCCTTAGCTGGGAAATTCCTGCGCTCAAAGGCTTCAACTTTTCTGGTGGCATTAAGGTCGGTGGCCCATTGATCGCTCTTTGGTTCGCTTTGTCGATCTATACCGGTGCTTTTATCGCGGAAAACGTTCGCGCAGGTATTCAGGCGGTGTCCAAAGGTCAGACAGAAGCTGCGGCCGCGCTTGGCTTGCGCTCTGGCCGGATTATGAATCTTGTTGTGCTGCCACAAGCATTGCGGGTGATTATCCCCCCGCTGATTTCGCAATACCTCAACATCACTAAGAACTCGTCTTTGGCGATTGCTGTTGGCTATGCCGACATCACCGCCACTCTGGGGGGCATTACGCTTAACCAGACGGGTCGTGCGATTGAATGTGTACTGCTGTTGATGTTGTTCTATCTTGTGATCTCGCTGCTGATCTCGACGTTTATGAACATCTACAACAGCTCAATGAAACTGAAGGAGCGCTGAGATGTCAGACACACATGAACATGCCAACATCGCTTTTGTGCGTACTGACACGCTTCCCCAGCAGGCGGCTCCGGCGAGTGCTGCGGGGCCTCTGAAATGGGTGAAAGACAATCTGTTTGCCACATGGCCTAACGCGCTGCTCACGGTTGCGGCTGCTTATATCATCTATTTGATCTTAGGTGGGGCGTTGCCCTGGATTGCGGGCGGCGTATGGTCGACGACGTCTTTGGCCGAATGCCGCGAGATTTTGCAGGGCCAGTCGGCTGCGTGCTTCTCTGTTCTTACAGAGCGTTGGCACCAGTTGATCTATGGGTTCAAATACCCAACGGACGCGCGCTTTGAGAACGTTATCATGCAATATTGGCGCCCGAACTTGGCGTTCTTGCTGATCGCTCCTGCGCTGGCTCCTGTGCTTTTCTTCGACCTTCCACGCAAGCTGCTGATCTTTACGGCCTTGTTCCCCTTTGTTGCTTTCTGGTTGATCTGGGGCGGGACAATCTGGACGCCAATTTTTGCTCTGGTCGGATTTGTTGCGGGCTATGTGGTTTATTCCCGTCTTGTGACGCGTAGCTTTGCGTTTGGCTTCTTTGGCGGCATCGCTGCAGCCTTGGTTGTCTGGTATATCGGCGGGGCAATTGCTGCAGCGCTTGCGCCGGAAACCCCATTGCTCCCAAGTGTGAATTCGCGGGATCTGGGGGGCTTCATGCTCAACTTGATGCTGGGTCTGGTCTGCGTTTCCTTGTCGGTTCCGTTGGGCATCGCTTTGGCATTGGGACGGCAAAGCTCCATGCCGCTGATCAAGTGGATTTGCGTGATCTTCATCGAATTTATTCGTGGGGTACCGCTGATTACACTGCTCTTCGTGGCAAGCGTGATGCTGTCTTATTTCTTCCCGCCTGAGCAGACCGTTGATCTGTTTATCCGCGTGGTGATCATGATCACCATGTTCTCCGCTGCCTATATCGCCGAGGTGATACGGGGTGGTTTGGCAGCGTTGCCTAAAGGGCAGTATGAAGCGGCAGACAGTCTGGGCCTCGATTACCCGCAAGCGATGCGTTTGATCATCTTGCCTCAAGCGCTGAAGATTTCGATTCCGGGCATCGTGAATATCGCCGTGGGTCTGTTCAAGGACACCACATTGGTTTCGGTCATCTCGATGTTCGATCTTCTGGGCATGATCCGCGGTCCAATTCTGGCCTCCACCGAGTGGAACGGGGTCTATTGGGAGCTTTTGGGCTTCGCCGCGCTTTTGTTCTTCGTCGTCTGCTACGGCATTTCTCAATATTCGCAGTGGCTGGAACGCCGCCTTGCGACTGATCACCGCTAAGTGCGTCTTAGTGGATCTGTATAAAATAGGGAGGCCACATCATGGCTGATACCAAACTCAAAGTGTCCGACAAGGTCGCAATTTCCATCCAGAACATGAACAAGTGGTACGGTACGTTCCACGTGCTGCGTGACATTGATCTGACGGTGTATCAGGGCGAGCGTATCGTGATCTGCGGGCCGTCAGGCTCGGGTAAATCCACGCTCATCCGTTGCATTAACGCGCTGGAAGAGCATCAGAAGGGCTCGATCGAGGTCGACGGCACGCTGCTGTCATCTGATCTCAAAAACATCGACAAGATCCGTTCAGAAGTGGGCATGTGCTTTCAGCACTTCAACCTGTTCCCGCATCTGAGCATTCTGGACAACCTCACATTGGCTCCGATCTGGGTACGTAAGACACCCAAGAAGGAAGCCGAGGAAGTCGCGATGCACTACCTCGAAAAGGTGAAGATCCCTGATCAGGCGGACAAGTTCCCTGGCCAGCTTTCGGGTGGTCAGCAGCAGCGTGTGGCCATTGCGCGTTCCTTGTGCATGAAGCCGCGTATCATGTTGTTTGATGAACCAACCTCGGCGCTTGACCCTGAGATGATCAAGGAAGTGCTCGACACTATGATCGAGCTTGCCGAAGAAGGCATGACCATGCTCTGCGTTACCCATGAGATGGGTTTTGCCCGTCAGGTGGCCAACCGCGTTATCTTTATGGACCAAGGCCAGATCGTTGAGCAGAACGAGCCGGAAGCCTTCTTTAACAACCCGCAAAGCCCACGCACACAGTTGTTCCTGAGCCAGATTCTGGGCCACTAAGCGCGGCTTAATGCGAGAAGTTGAAGGGCGGCGGGAAACCTCCGCCCTTATGCGTTCAGATCACGGGGCACTATGAAATCGACAACTGTCCCTGTGTTCATGCGCAATGAGGCCCATGTTTCGATGTCAAAATCGGCAACCAGAAGGGCACATGTCGGATAGCGAAAGAATTGCGGATGATCCGGCACTTTATCCAGAAGCATTTCGGCCAGCATCGCACACCCGGGATTATGCCCGATAATCATCACACATTCTTCAGACTGGCGTTTGAGGGTTGCCGCCATTTGGTCAGGCTCAGCCAGATAAAGCTTGCGGGTGATCGTTTGCTCGACGTTTTGTAATGCGAGAAGGTCAAGCGTTTCCACCGTCCGTTTGGCATCCGAGCACAGCACGTGATCGGGGGACAGGTGTTGGCTGTGCAGGTATTGGCTCATCAGTTGTGCCGCCTGTTGGCCGCGTGCATTCAACCGGCGTTCATGGTCCGAAGCATCCAGATCGGACCAGTCGGATTTGGCGTGTCGTATGAGGATTAGGCGTTTCATCCAAGCTCTCCTTTGAATGCGCGCATGTGGTGTGCGGATTGCGCTATGGCGCGGCCGAATGATTGGCTGACAGGGCATGCACGACGGACTGCACAGCCGAGAGTGACACAGCTATCCCCCTTGTCTGTGGCCAGATAGGATTTGCATGCAGGCACATCATAGGGATGCAGCTCCGACAGTGCATCAACAGGGCATGCCGTCAGGCAAGGGCGGTCGGTGCAGTCATCACAGGGATTGCTGAGGCGCATGTCGGGCAGGGGGAGGCATCGGTCAAATACCAATGCGCCTCGGTAAGAGATCATAAGGCCGCTACGGTAATGGACCAACATTCCAACAGGGCTGTCAAAAGCCTCACCCGTTTGTTTGGCCCAGGATAGGAACGGGGCATAGGGCGGACCACCAAAGGGGAAGATGACGTCTTGGGCACCAGCAGCCTGCATTATCTCGGGCATAACCCGCTTCGACCAGCGATCTACCGGATCAACCTTGGCATCCGAAAACTCTCGCGTTTCGATAAATTTGTCCCAGAATGTCGCGGCTGTTCCTAGCAGTACAATAGTTTGCTCAGCCTCAATATGGCCACCCCCCATGGTCATCAGGCCGTAAGGGGCTGCAATGCCTTCTATCCTGTCCAACAGGGGCTGTGAGGGAGCGGACAAGGTGCTTATCCTGCGCGAATGATCGAGCCCGCACCATGTTCCGTAAACAGCTCTAGCAAGCAGGCATTGGGGGCGCGACCGTCAAGAATAACACTGGCTCGCACCCCGGCACTAAGCGCGTCCAGAGCGGTCTGTGTTTTGGGGATCATGCCACCGGCGATAGTGCCGTCAGCTGTCATTTCGCCGATTTGTGACGCAGTCAGCTCGGTCAGCACCTCGCCTGCGGCATTCTTTACGCCTGAGACATCAGTCAACAGCAGCAAGCGGTCGGCCTTGAGCGCGGCAGCAATCGCGCCGGCAGCTGTGTCACCATTGATGTTGAAGGTCTCGCCATTCCGTCCCATGCCCAAGGGCGCGATCACGGGGATCAGCTCTTTCTCGGCCATGTCTAGCAATAGGCGTGGATTGACCGCTGTGGGCTTGCCAACAAGGCCAAGCGCTGGGTCTTCGGGCTCGCAGATGATCAGGCCGCTATCCTTACCGGAAACCCCCACGGCACGGCCGCCCTGAGATGAGATGGCTTGCACGATTTTGGCGTTCACGAGGCCAGAGAGGACCATCTCGACCACTTCCATGGTCGCGGCATCGGTGACGCGTTTGCCGTTCACAAATTCGGATTTGATGTTCAACCGGCCAAGCATGTCGTTGATCATTGGGCCGCCGCCATGCACGATCACGGGATTAACCCCCACCTGCCGCATCAGCACAACATCGCGCGCGAACTCTTCCATGGCCTCATCGCTGCCCATGGCATGGCCGCCTAATTTGATCACAACAGTCGCGTCATTATAGCGCTGCATATAGGGCAGCGCTTGTGAAAGAGTGGCAGCGGTGGCGGCCCAGTCGCGGTTCATTTCTTGTTTTCTCATATCTGTGGTCCCGTTCTCTTGCGGGATCATAGGCGCTTATTCGAGCGTGGCAATCACAGAGCGCAATGTAGGGATGCCCCAGCCCTTTTCTGACGAGGTCACGATAATCTCGGGGTAGGCTGCGGGGTGTTTGGCCAGCGCGCCGCGAACCTGTGTCAGGATTTTTTCCCGCTCTACCTCTTTGACCTTATCCGCCTTGGTCAATACCGCCTGAAATGTCACAGCGGAACTGTCGAGGAGGCTCATAATTTCATCATCGACGGCTTTCACGCCGTGGCGTGCATCAATCAGAACAAAGGCGCGGCGCAGGGTCTGACGGCCTTGGAGGAATTGTTTAAGCAGGCGCTGCCATTTTTCGACAACGGGCAGGGGGGCATTTGCATAGCCATAACCGGGCAGATCGACGAGGTAGAGCGATTCGCCAGCGGTGAAATAATTGATCTCTTGGGTCCGGCCGGGGGTGTTTGACGCGCGTGCCAAGGCCTTCATGCCCGTAAGCGCATTGATGAGGGTGGACTTCCCCACATTCGAACGGCCAGCAAAGCATACTTCGATCCGGTCTGCCTCTGGCAGGCCAGACATGGCGACAACGCCTTTAACGAACTCGGTCTCCCCCGCGAATAACAGGCGTCCGCGTTCGAGTGTGTATGCGTCGGGTTCTTCAGCAAGCGGGAAGGGCAGTTGCATCAAATAAGCTCCAATTGGTCGCCAATAGCGACTTCGCCGGATTGGATAACACTGGCGTAAACGCCGAAATCCTGATGGCCAAGTGAGTTGAGTGCCTTGAGCGTATCTACATCACGCAGGCCGGTGTCAGTGTTTGCTGTAGTCGCCTTACAACGTTTGATGCGGTCTACCACTTTGAGCCGTGCCGTGCCAAGCGTTAGCTCGCGTCCGATCCAGTCGAATTCTTGCCAAGCCTTATCACCGTCAAACCAGAAGTTGCCGCGCCAGCGCTCGGGCTGGAGCTTGGTGCCGGTGATCGCGTGGACGGCGGCGTGCGACGCGATGTTGTTGAGAGACACCGAAGGGAAGGGCGTATCGGTAAAGCCGCGCGCGGCTAGTTTGAATACATGGGCAGGCATCGCACGGTTCGGGGCACACAACGCGCTTACCCATTCGAGCAGCTTTGCGCTTTGGGTGTCGGGCTGCACGGTGAGGTCGGGCTGGTCCGGGTGGCTTAGGGTGATTGTTTGGCTGGCTTCATCCAGCCTTGCAGAAATAGCCATCAAGGCCGGCGTTTTTGAGCCGATGCTGAAGTTTTGGCAGGCGGCCCAACTGCTACCGTCTGCCTTTGTCGCGTCATGGGCAATGGCCCAAAGACGGTCATAGGGCATGGATTGCCCCTCAAGTAGGGAAACACGATCTAGCGTTTCACGCCCATGGCTTTTTATCGGGTGGCGCCAGATCGTGTTGATTTTCATTACTTGCTCGTTTCAGTGTCGGCCTTTTTGCCACGGCTGCCTTTGATATTGCCCAAAAGGTCGGGTTTGTAGCCCTGTGAGCGCATGATCAAATACTGCTGGGTAAAGGTGATTGTGTTGTTGGCGATCCAGTACACAACAAGGCCAGAGGCAAAGCCACCCAACATGAACATGAAGACCCAAGGCATCCAGGCAAAGATCATCTTTTGTGTGGGGTCCGTAGGAGCGGGGTTCAGCTTTTGCTGCAGGAACATCGAAATCCCCAGCAGAAGCGGCAGAATGCCGATGAACACCAGCGCCATTACGCTACCGGCTTCGGGGGCACCCCAGGGCAGAAGGCCGAACAGGTTAAAGAGCGATGTCGGGTCAGGGGAGCTGAGATCACGGAAGGGGCCGAAGAAGGGTGCGTGACGCAGTTCGATTGTGACAAAGATCACTTTGTAGAGCGAGAAGAAGATCGGAATCTGCATGAGGATTGGCAAACAACCGGCAGCAGGGTTCACTTTTTCCTTTTTGTACAGCGCCATCATGCCCTGTTGAAGTTTTGCACGGTCGTCGCCGGCATCTTCTTTGAGCTTCTCCATTTTTGGTTGAAGCTCTTTCATCTTGGCCATTGAGACGTATGATTTATAGGCCAGCGGGAACAGCAGCGCCTTGATAAACAACGTCAAACCAATGATCGCGATCCCCATGTTGCCAATCAGGATGTTGAGGTGGTGCAACAGCCAGAAGATCGGCTTGGTCAGGAATGAAAACCAACCCCAGTCAATCGCGTCGACGAAGTTGTATACGCCTGCATCCTCGTAAGCTTTGAGAACATCCCATTCCTTGGCACCGGCAAAGAAGCGGCTGGTGTTTGTCGCTGTCTGGCCGGGGGCAATCGTTTGAACGGGGTTAACGGCTTCGGTCTGGTAGATATCGCGACGCTCGTCGTATTTTGAGACCGACTTGAAGGGGCTGTTCTGATCGGGGATCAGCACACTCATCCAGTAATGATCCGTGAAGCCGATCCAGCCATTGTCGAGAATGTCTTGTTCTTCGGTACGTGCGCCGGCATTTTGGTTGAAATCAAAATCCTGCATTTTATCCCATTCGGTCTCGGAATATTCGCCATCAGCCATGGCGACGACGCCTTCATGCAGAATGAAGAAATTCTTGAGGTCTTGTGGAATGCCATGCCGGGCGAGCACGGCGTAAGGAGCCATGGAAACTGCTGCGCTGCCTGTGTTTTCAACGCTTTGCGTGATCGTAAACATAAAGTTGTCGTCGATCGAGATTTCCTTGCGGAATAAAAGGCCTGCGCCATTATCCCATGCGAGGGTTACAGGTGTGTCCGTGCGCAGAACATCGCCCTCGGCCAATGTCCAGGGTGTGTTTGGACCGGGCACGCTTGCGGGATCCAGCCCTGCAGTGCCTGCCCAACCATGGAGCGCATATTGCGCGCCGGGTTCGGTGGCAGGAAACAGAATCTCTACGATAGACGCATCATCGTCCAGCGAGGTGGAATAATCATTGAGCGACAATTCGTCGATGCGCCCACCAAGCAGGGACAAGGATCCGCTGACGCGGGATGTTTCGATTTCAACACGTGCCGCTGTGGCAAGAGCGCTCGAAGACGTGCTTGTGTCGGCGTTCGTCGCGGCAGGGGGCGTCGTTGTTGCCGCACTTGGTGGCGTAAGTGTGCCGTCCAAAGCGGCGCTTTCCGATATGGCCGCCTGTTCGAGTGGTGTTTCCGGCTCTGGTGGAGGGAAGAGGACAAACCATACGAGGATTACAACAAAGCTGAGTGCTGTCGCAATGATGAGGTTTTTGTTCTGGTCGTCCATTGGCACCGCCACCTGATGTCTGAAAACTGTCCGGTCGGTACACAACGCAGCGCACCAAAGGTCAAGCAGATTCGAGGTGGCTGCACCGGTTGGCGCGGAGGTTTTGCGCAAGTTTCAGGTTATTTTTGTCTGCTTTGAAGAATCTCGGGTACCTCGACCTTTTTCGCACCGTGGGCTTTGATCCACTCAAGCGTTTGGTCAAATGGCATTGGACGGGCGATGCCGAAGCCTTGGACGTGGTCGCACCCAAGCTGCGAGAGCAAAGCATGCTCTCCGACAGTTTCCACACCTTCGGCGAGCGTTTCCACCCCGAGGCGTTCAGCCATAGTCAGGATTGCGCTGATCATGCGCTGTTGTTCAGGATCGCGGTCGGCTTTCATCACAAAACTACGGTCGATTTTGATCCGGCTAACGGAAAAACGGCGAATCGATGCGATGGAGGCGTTACCGGTGCCGAAATCATCCAGATCTATCCGGCACCCTAATGATGCTAATGCATTGATGTTGCGTGTGATGATATCGTCCGGAGCAGAGGCGACAACGGTTTCCAGAACCTCGATTGCCAATCTGTCCGGGCTGAGCTCAAAGCGGTCCAAATCCCATTTTATCTTTTCGAGCAGGCGAGGGTTACTCAGTTCGGAGCCCGCGAAATTCACCCCGACTTGCGGGATTTTGACACCGGCAGTGTCCCACTGCTTGAGCGCGCGGAAGCTGTGGAACATCATCACTTCGGCCAGCCGTTCAAGTAGGTTAGCCGATTCCAATGCCGGTAAGAAAATCGCGGGGGAGATGACACCGCGAACGGGATGCACCCAGCGGGCTAGAGCTTCAAAACCGGTAATCTGGCCCGTGTCGGTGCAGATTTGCGGCTGGAACCAAGGTAGGATTTCGCCACCTTCAAGGGCTGCGGCGACATCCACATTCAGGGATTGGCGGCTTTCCCGATCTTGGTGCATCTGCTCGGAGTAGGCTCGAATGGATGAAGCCCCGTGAGCTTGGGCGCTGCGTAGAGCAATACAAGCCGCTTCAAGCCATGTGCTGCTATTTTTGGTGGGGCTACGCGCGCTTTGGCAAAATCCGATGCAAACATCACAATAGACGATTGCACCATCAACGGATATCGGCTCTTCGGCTGCGACCTGAAGCCGGCTGGTCAGTTGTATGCATAACTCCAGTGAGAGGTGGCGCACTGGTGCCGTGCAAATTGCAAACCTAGCATCGCCAATCTGGCCAACTGTATCGCCGTCGCGCATGGCTCCAATCAGCCGCTCGCCTATTCTGGTAAGGATGGTATCGGCTGCGGCAGGGCCGTAGCGATCTATAATCTCGGGAAAGCCTTCGATTTCCACTACATGGATACACGATTGTAGCCCGTCCATATGAGCATCGTTCCATATGGCCTCACATTTGGCTTTCATCGGGCCACGCCCGAGTAATCCCGTTTTATATGTGGACGGATTAAGCAGATTGATGGTTGAGCCCAGCCCGCTGGAGGCCAGATACAAGGCAGGTAGCAAGGCGGCCACAACAAGCAACGCACCTTCGCCGCCAAACCAGAAAGCGGCAAGCGAGAGCGCCGGAACAAATGCAAGGGCAGGGGGGCTGGTTAACAGGTCAAAAAGGCGTTTGCGTATTCTTACCAGATCAAAGGATCGGTTTTCGTTCTGGTAATTTGACACGCGTACACCTCCATCCGAACAACGTGTCCGGTTCTCGGAGGTTACAAAGAATCATTACAATCTTGGGTTAACGCCAGGACGATTATTTGAGGTTTCTTGGAATTATTAATCCGGGTCGCGCATGAGACCTGCAAAGTCGAACAATTTCGGATCAAGCAGGTGAGACGGGCGGGCGTTCGTCAGGGCGCGAAACATCACCTGCCGACGGCCAGGGCTGTTGCGCTCCCATTGGTCAAGGATTGCTTTGACCTGCTGGCGTTGCAATCCATCCTGCGAGCCGCATAAATCACAGGGGATGATCGGGTAATTCATGTCGGATGCAAATTTTTCGCAATCTGCCTCGGCCACATGGGCGAGAGGACGATAAACGAACAGGTCGCCTTCTTCATTCAAAAGCTTGGGCGGCATCGTGGCGAGCCTGCCGCCATGAAAGAGATTCATAAAGAATGTCTCGAGGATGTCATCGCGGTGATGGCCGAGCACAACTGCCGAACACCCTTCCTCGCGCGCTATGCGATAAAGATTCCCGCGACGCAGCCGTGAGCAGAGCGCACAGAATGTGCGGCCCGTAGGGATTTTATCCATAACGATGGAATAGGTATCCTGATATTCGATCCGGTGTTCGACACCCATTTTCTCAAGGAACGCGGGCAGCACGGTCGCAGGAAAGCCGGGCTGACCCTGATCGAGATTACAGGCAAGAAGTTCTACTGGGAGCAGGCCGCGCCATTTCAGCTCGTGCAGGACTGCGAGCAGGGTGTAGCTGTCTTTCCCGCCCGATAGGCATACCAACCACTTGGTGCCTGGTTCGATCATGCCATATTGTTCGATGGCTTCGCGGGTCTGGCGGACGAGGCGCTTGCGTAGTTTTTTGAATTCTGTCGTTTGCGGCGCGCCATTGAATAGCGGGTGGATTTCTTCGGGCTGGTCCAGCATTGCGCGCTCCTTGAGTGGTTGGTTTTGTTTACCGCAGGCTAAAACGAAACAAAAGATCAGGGCGTGTTATGGTTGGTCGTCTTTTTCCGGGACCGGATCGTATCCGTCAGCGCCGAACGGGTGGCACCGGCCGATCCGCCGCGCCGCCAGAATCCCGCCTTTTAATGCGCCGTGACGCTCTAGCGCCTCAAGTGCATAGGCCGAACAGGTGGGTTGAAAGCGGCAGTTGAAGCCCACCCATGGGCTGAAAATCAAACGGTACGCATGCACGGGCAGGGCGACAAGGCGGGCGGTAATGCTCATTGTTGCTTGCCGTGCAGGATGTTCAGGGCTTTTTCCATATCCGCAAGCAGCCGATCAAAGGGCAGGGCGGCTGTCGCTGATTTGCGTCCGATGAGTACGTAATCATGGTTCATTTGCCCCTGCGCAGTCAGAACCGCACGGGCAACTTCGCGCAAGCGGCGCTTGGCGCGATTGCGGGCGACTGCATTGCCAACTTTTTTTGAACAGGTGTAGCCGACACGTATGCCTGCATCATCCGCCTCGGGGCGTTTGAGCATTTGCAGAACAAATCCGGGCATAGCCACGCGCTTAGCACGCGCCGCGCGTTGAAAATCGCGGCGTTGGGTCAAAACAGTAAGCCCAACGCATGACGAAACCGCCGGAGACATGTCCCCGTTGGCGGATGAGCCAATCAGGTGTGTCTCCGGCGGTGTCATAGCATAAGCCTATGGCGCGTGATTACGCGCTCAGCTCTTTGCGGCCTTGAGCGCGGCGCGCATTGATGATCTTGCGACCCGCTTTTGTTGCCATACGTGCACGGAAACCGTGGCGGCGTTTGCGGACGAGGTTGCTGGGTTGAAAGGTGCGTTTCATCGCTCCGTCTCCATCTAGTATTGCCTGCGCACGGCGGAATCGCTCGCACACGTCATTTCAGACCCGTCCTCTAAAGGGGTGTTGTGCTCAAGTCAAACCCTCTAAGCGGGGTAAATCGTAAGCGTTGCAATAAATTTGCCTGCGTCAGCGGGAATATGTTTCATAAAGGGCGTGAAACTGACCTGTTTTCTCACGAAGCCACACATGAGATCACTCGCGCGTGAATGGGCTATCGGTAGAGCTGTGAAAGCATCATGTATGAGCCTGTACCCGAACCAAGCACAGAGAGTTAATCGCTATGAGCCAAACTGAACAGACCAAATCACCAATTGCACGTTATGGCCCGCTGGCGCTGATTGTGATTGTCGCAGCTGTCGGTGCTTTTGCTTTGCGCGATTACCTCAGCTTTGACGCGTTGCGGGATAATCGTGAGGTCCTACTGGCGTTTAGGGACGAGAATTTCATTCTGACAGTGCTGTTGTTCATCGTCGCTTATATCCTGATTGTCGGTTTCTCGCTGCCCGGTGCGGCGATTGCGACCCTGACGGGCGGTTTCTTGTTCGGCACTGCATTAGGTACGGTGGTAAATGTAACCGGTGCGACCCTGGGTGCGACCGCGATTTTTCTAGCTGCGCGAATGGGCTTGGGGGAAAAGTTGAAGGCGCGGATGGATGCCTCTGAGGGGTTGGTTTCTAAAATCAAGAAGGGGCTGGACGAGAATCAGTGGTCGATGCTGTTCTTTATCCGTCTGGTTCCTGCTGTGCCGTTCTTTGTGGCGAACCTGATCCCGGCATTCCTTGGTGTGCCGCTGCAGCGCTTTATGATTTCCACATTTCTCGGGATTATCCCAGGCTCGTTGGTCTATACTTCGGTTGGGGCAGGGTTGGGTACTGTGTTCGCCAATGGCGAGACGCCGAACCTCGGGATCATTTTTGAGCCGCATATCCTGCTGCCAATTCTGGGTCTGTGTGCCCTGTCGCTGATGCCCGTTGTTATTAAGGCCGTGACCGGCAAAAAGGATTTGTAAGATGGAAAAGATTAAAACTGACGTTCTGGTGATTGGCGCGGGCTCTGGTGGTTTGTCTGTCGCGGCGGGTGCTGCGCAGATGGGGGCAAAGGTTGTCCTGCTTGAAGGTCACAAGATGGGTGGCGACTGCCTTAACTTTGGCTGTGTGCCCTCCAAGGCGCTGATTGCCACGGGCAAGGCGGCCTATGCGCAAACCCATGCCGAGCAATACGGCGTGGCGAATGCAGCCGGTACCGTCGATTATGCCGCGGCCAAGGATCATGTCGCCGATGTTATTGCCACGATCGAACCAATGGACAGCCAGGAACGGTTTGAGGGCTTCGGTATCAAGGTTATTCGTGAATTCGGCACATTTATCTCCCCGACCGAAGTGCAGGCGGGTGACACCGTTATCACTGCGCGCCGGATTGTGATTGCGACCGGATCGTCTCCGATGGTGCCGCCCATCGAAGGGTTGGAGGGTGTGCCGTTCCAGACCAATGAAACCATTTTCGAGTTGCGCGAAGCGCCCGAGCATCTGCTGGTGGTCGGCGGCGGCCCTATTGGTATGGAAATGGCTCAGGCGCATATTCGTATGGGCTGCAAAGTGACAGTGATTGAGGGCGGAAAAGCGCTGGGCAAGGATGACCCGGAACTGGCCGAAGTGGTTCTTGCGGCACTCAAGGAAGAAGGCGTTGTAATCGAAGAGGGCGCAAGGGTCGCCAAAGTAGGTGGCACTGCCGGCGCAATCGAAGTCGAGACCGAGGATGGCCGCGTGTTCAAGGGGTCCCATTTGCTGATGGCGGCCGGACGCAAATCAAACGTCGACAAGCTGAACCTTGAGGCCGGCAACATCAAACCTTCGCGCACGGGGATTGAGGTTGATGACAGCATGCGCAGCAGTAACAAGCGCGTCTATGCCATTGGCGATGTGGCTGGCGGGCTGCAGTTTACCCATGTGGCTGGTTATCACGCAGGGGTCATCATCCGTTCGATGCTGTTCGGTCTGCCGTCCAAAGCCAAAACATCACATATTCCATGGGCGACCTACACAGACCCTGAGCTGGCCCAAGTCGGCCTGACCGAAGCGCAAGCCAAAGATAAGCATGGTGCCGGGCTGGAGGTTGTTCGTTTCCACTTTAGTCACAATGACCGCGCTCTGGCCGAGCGTAAATCTAAGGGGTTTGTTAAGGTCATGGTCGTAAAAGGCCGTCCTGTTGGGGCATCCATTGTTGGATATCAAGCAGGTGAGCTGATCAACCTTTGGGCTTTGGCGCTGGCCAATAACATGAAAATGAGTCAGATTGCAGCCATGGTGGCCCCCTATCCGACAATCGGCGAAATCAACAAGCGTGTTGCCGGGGCATACTTTAGCCCGCGCTTGTTCGAAAGCGATTTGGTTAAAAAGGTTGTGGGGTTCGTGCAGAAATATGTGCCGTGATGGTGAACGGCGGGCGTCTGTGCAGGCACCCGCCGCCTCGCTGTCCGGAGGAGTAATGGACTAGGACATGATTCACTCGCTGTCTGGCAGGTTGCTGGTTTTAACGACAATTTTTGTCATGTTGGCCGAAGTGCTCATTTTCGTCCCGTCTATTGCCCGTTTTCGCGAAGACTATATGCGCAACCGGTTGGAGCGTGCGCAGATTGCATCGCTGACGCTTCTGGCTGCAGATATGCTCGATCCAAGGCTCGAAGCAGAACTGCTTTCGAATGCAGAGGTGCTGAATGTTGTGCTGCGGCGCGATCAGGTGCGCCAGCTTGTATTGAGCTCACCCATGCCGCAAGAGATCTCGGGTACTGTCGACCTTAGGGACGACTCGGCTGTAGTTTTGATCCGCGACGCCTTGAAGCGCTTGATTAATCCGGCAGATGAAGTGACCCGCGTCTTGGGGGTGCCGTCACGGGATGCGGGTTTGTTGATCGAAGTGACAATGGAAACGCGGCCGTTGCGTGATGCGATGATTGATTATGGCCTGCGTATTCTCGCGCTGTCTGCTGCGATTTCTGTCTTTACCGCCCTGTTGCTTTTTGCTGCGATGCGCGTGCTGTTGGTCAAGCCGATCAAAGGCGTGGTGGGACATATGCAAAGCTATGCTGCGGCCCCCGAAGATGCGCGGCGTGTCATTGAACCCTCTGCAAGCGTTACCGAGCTACGCGAAGCAGAAGAGGCTCTCAAGTCGCTGCAAACCCAGCTGACATCGGCGCTCAGGCAAAAGGAACGTATGGCGCAACTGGGGTTGGCCGTAAGTAAGATCAGCCATGATCTGCGCAATATCCTGACCTCGGCGCAGTTGTTTGCAGACCGTATTGAAAACTCCGAAGACCCTGTGGTGGCTCGAATGGCCCCCAAACTGTTGGGCTCGATTACCCGTGCGGTGCACCTGTGTGAAACAACACTCGCTTTCGGTCGCGCCGAAGAACCGGGGCCAACCCTTACGCTGGTTCAGCTCGCGCCGATCGTCGAAGACGTGCTGAGCAGCGAGAAGTTGGCGGCGGGGGAGTTCCCGCTTGAAGTGGTCAAGGATGTCCCGTCCGACATGAACATTAGGGTCGACCCCGAACAGATGCACCGTGTGATCAGCAATCTGGTGCGCAATGCGCGGCAGGTGATGATGGCCGCTCAGGCTTCGGGGCAAATTACAGTGCGCGCACGAGAAAAGCAGGACACTTGGGAAATCACCCTGAGTGATACCGGCCCCGGGTTGCCGCCAAAAGCACAAGAACACTTGTTTTCGGCCTTTCAGGGCTCAGTTCGCAAAGGCGGCTCGGGGCTTGGCCTCGCGATCTCGGCCGAGTTGGTGCGAGGGCACGGTGGGGACATAAAACTGAGCCGTACAGGGAGTGAAGGCACTGAGTTTATGATTTGTTTGCCCAAGGGCGATGGCCTGAGTTAAGGAATTTTATATTCTTTTCCAATAGGTGTATTTGAGGGCTTGCAAAGCCTGCACGCTCACTCTAAACCGCCTCTCAACGGACCGATAGCTCAGCTGGATAGAGTACCTGACTACGAATCAGGGGGTCGGGGGTTCGAATCCTCCTCGGTCCGCCACTACTTTAATGTCGAACGTCACACGACTTTGACCTTTACGTCATCAACTGACCTTATTCAAAAAAAGAGATAGGTTGTCGAGCGTCAGATGACTTTGACCTTTCCGTCATGACATTGACCCAAGCGATCTGGCAGACGGATAACGCCCGCATTTCGAGTGATGCTCATCCACATTGAAAAAGCAGACAGAATTGAATAAGCGAATGGTTCATCTTTGAACGAAGCAAGTAATTGAAATGGGCGCTAAATGTTTAATCTAATCGTTGCTGGCGGAACGCGAAGTAGCCGCCAGGATACGCTCCCAGCTAGTCGAATTTTCGAATATACGGAAGACTGGATCAGTGATGCTTTTCGAGGCAACGGTGTTGTCGATTTTGCACGACTTTGTAACCTTCCGACGCTGTTCATGGAGGAAGGTACGGCTGATGAAATAGCACGCCTTGGCTGGCTGTCTCGCGTTGAGCAGGTCGGCAAAGAGCTGCGCTTTCACTATACCTTTGAAGCTGATGTGCCGCCAATCACCAACGCGCAGATTTATGAACTATCAGATGATCTTCAAATAGCTGACTGGGAGTTTTCTCGGAACCATTGGGCAGTTAAAAACGTAGACCTAGGCTGCGTTCTCCTTAAGAGCCAATTTAGTAGTGTGCCAAAGCCGTCAGTCTTCAAGCTTAGCGATGCACCCGTAAATCCTCGCCTGATTTCTTTGATGATGCCATTTGGCGGTTTCGATGGTGTACATCAAGCGCTTAGAGGTGCTATCGAGGCGGCTGGCTTTGAATGCCGACGCGCGGATGATTTTTGGCAACATGCCCATATCATGCAAGATATCATCGAGCTAATCTGTAGGTCGCGCGTGGTGGTGTGTGACCTATCGGGAAAAAATCCGAACGTATTCTACGAAGCTGGTATCGCTCATACATTGGGCAAGGAAGTCATTCTAATCACTCAGTCTATGGATGATATTCCTTTCGATCTGAAGGCGCTAAGATGCATCACGTATCACAACAATGGCGAAGGCCAAGCGAAGCTTGCAGCTGACGTCGTCAACCGCATCGCAACGGTAACTGGAATGCGGCACGCGTAGGCCCGTCTATTCAGTCAGATTAGGAATTTGCATTGAACAGCTCAGAGAAAATCCCTTCACCGATCATCGGTCTGTTGGGCGATGTATTTAACGACGTGCACACCCACGCCGAGATTGATCGGCTTTTTGCATATGCGGACGCGCCAATAGAAAAACCCGAAGGCAATAAAGTTCAAAAGACCGTGGATTGGTTGAGGTTAACGAATAAACGCAGTTCAAACCCCTTGAGTGTTTTGGGCGCACTTTTGGAAGATTTGCTAGAGCGGGATCCTTCGGTGCGAAACTATTGGCAGGATGAGGCCTGGTCAAAACTGCTAGAACAAAATCAAGCGAAAATTCGGGCTGCTCTGACGAAAGCAGGGCTGTCCTATAGAACAGGTGGGAATATTGATACGGCTTCTGCCTCACCTGTGGCCTCTTTGCAGGAAATAGTCGCCATGGGTGGTCTCAAGGCGATAGAAATTGAGATGGATCGAGCGT
Source organism: Sulfitobacter sp. (assembly GCF_039977885.1). GTDB lineage: Bacteria > Pseudomonadota > Alphaproteobacteria > Rhodobacterales > Rhodobacteraceae > Sulfitobacter. Next base: position 9,298 of record NZ_JBDWCI010000019.1, on the reverse strand, counting down.
TGAAGATGGTCAATGATGATCCTAACGCGGCGGCACATTACGCGGGAAATATCCTAGAAGCCAGTTTGAAAGCGTACCTCAATGCTAAGTTGATTGCGTTCAACGATGAAACAGCAACGCTATCTGATTTGTGGCCGCTAGTTAGGGGTGACATTGGCTTAAACCCAAAGGACTTAGAGAGCAAAGACTTGAAGAAGATCGCCTCTGGCCTGAACAGCATTGTGGACGGGACAATGTATCTTCGGAATAAAAAGAGTGGGGCGCATGGTCGAACCGAAGAACAGACCAAGGAGATAGCTTTACGGCCACGTCACGCCCGCTTGGTGGTTCATTCGGTACACACCCTCTCGATGTATGTTCTTGAGTGCATGGCCGGGTAAGGACAGAAATGCTTGACGTTTGGGCCAAAATTGAATGACGCGGCCCACTGATAAAATTCAGAAAATCAGCGGCATTGAGTCAAAGGTGCGCGACGTTCCACATTTAAATTAAGTGTTTGATCTCAAGCAGGAATGTTTGAGTAGGTGGAGCCTGATCCCCCATACGATCCCCCTTGTTTCTTCGGAACTGATCCTGACCCTTCGAGGGTTAGTGGTCTCTACGTTATTATTTTTTGACGTCGAGGATAGGGAAGCACGTCACAACCTGTGGCCACACACGCGAACGTCGACGTCATGCCGATAAGTCTAGGTAGCTTCTATATTCCCTATGAATGATTTCCTGCGCGCAGAAAGGGAGGTTTTGTGACGCTTTGGTGACAGGAACGTAACAGGCAAATGAAACCTTTCGGCGGGCCGGCGTTTTTACAAAACTTATACAAATCCTTCACAGACCAGTCACTCAGCGACCGTAGTCGTCCGGCGTGCGGACGAGCCCCATGTCTGTCAGGCAAGGGTTCTCTCGGCCATGACGATCTTCCCAAACATGGGCACGCCACTACGCCTGAACAAAAATGCGCGCCAAGGGGGCGTGCGAAACATGACACCGGAGTACGATCATGAAGAACATCGCGATAAGCTCAGCTGCTGCGCTTAGCATGTTGGCAAACACAGCCTTTGCCGAAACCGAAATCACTTGGTGGCACGGCATGGGCGGCGCTCTTGGTGAAACCGTCAACCAGATCGCCGAAGGCTTCAACGCGAGCCAGGACGACTACACCATCACGCCCGTTTTCAAAGGCACCTACGAAGAGACGTTGACTGCAGGCATTGCTGCCTTTCGCGCAGGCGAGCAGCCCAACGTAATGCAGGTGTTTGACGCCGGTGCAGCCACTGTTATCGCAGCCGAAGGTGCAACCATTCCTGTGCAGGACCTGTTGGAAGCCAACGGCGTGGACTTCGACATCGAAGACTACATCTCAGGTGTGCGTTATTTCTACGCTGATGCCGATGGCAAGATGATCGGCATGCCGTTCAACTCCTCTTCGCCAATCATGTATTACAACGTGCAAGCCCTCGAAGCGGCTGGCGTTACACCGCCCGTCACGTGGGAAGAGTTCGAAACGGTCACTGCCCCCGCCCTGAAAGAGGCAGGCTACACCGCAATGTCGCAATCGCACCTGCCATGGATTTTCGTCGAGAACTTCATGTCCCGCAACAATCTGCCCTTTGCGACCAACAACAACGGGTATGATGGCGCCGACGGCACTGAAATCCTCATTAATATCGACCCGTTGAAGGATCACTTCACCGCGCTGACCAAATGGCAGGACGCGGGGTATTTTGAATGGTTCGGCACAGGCTGGAACGACAACCAGACACCGTTCGAAGAAGGCGACGTGGCCATCTGGTTCGGATCTTCCGGCTCTTTCGGTGGTCTGTCCCAAAAGGACCTCGGCTTTGATTTCTCTGCGACTTATCTGCCCTATTGGGAAGCGGTCACAACCGAGCCAAAGCAAACCTTCATCGGCGGCGCGGCGCTGTTCGCGATGTCTGGTAAGTCTGATGAAGAAAACGCCGCCACTTCTGCGTTCTTCCAATACCTGGCTTCTCCCGAGGTGCAGTACATGTGGCACCGTGAAACAGGCTATGTGCCTATCACGACGGCTGCTTATGAGATGGCAACTGCCGACGGCCACTATGAACGTTTCCCAGCTGCTGAAACCGGCATCCTTCAGCTGTCACTGGACGCGAGCGAAAACACACGCGGTTATCGCATGGGCTTCTACGTTCAGATCCGTGACGTGATGAACCGCGAATTCGGTCGCATTCTGACCGGTGAAACATCCGTAGACGATGCTTTTGACACGATCGAAGCTGAATCAAACGATCTACTCGCCCGTTTTGCACAGACCCAGAACTAAGCCCTTGGCTTAACTCCGGCGGTCGCACCCTAAGTGCGGCCGCCCCCACTGAATACCCCCTGAGGAACTTATGAAACGAGCAGGCTTCGCCACGCGCTGGCTACCGATCCTATTGTTGTTACCGCAGCTGGCGATTATCGCTGTGTTTTTTTATTGGCCTGCCGCCCATGCGGTGAAGTCGTCGTTCTATCTCGAAGACCCTTTCGGGTTCGGCTCAAGTTTTGTGGGGTTTGACAATTACACCCACCTCACGGGCAGCTCGGAATACGGGCGGATTGCCCAGTTTACTCTGCTGTTCACGGTGCTTGTGGCGTTCTTTTCCCTCGCGCTGGCGCTGTTGTTGGCGGTGAAGGCCGACAACGTGATCCGCGGCGCGAAGGCCTACCGCACGCTGTTGATGTGGGTCTATGCAGTGGCGCCACCCGTTGCGGGCTTTATCGGGTTGTTGATGTTCAACCAAAGCTGGGGGCCGGTTGCAGAACTGGCCAAATCCTTTGGTTGGGATTTCAAACTGGGTGTGAATTTTGGCGATACAGCAACGGCGATGGTAATCGTCGCGGTTTGGAAACAGGTCCCCGTGAATTTCATCTTTTTCCTGTCGGGCCTGCAATCCATTCCCAAATCCGTGCGCGAGGCGGCGTTGATTGACGCCAAATCATCGTTCCGCCGCTTCTGGGATGTGATCTTCCCGCTGCTGGCCCCCACGGGCTTCTTTTTGCTGATCATCAACATCACTTACGCCCTGTTCGACACTTTCGGCGTGATCGACGTGCTGGTCAAAGGCGAGCCGGGTAACAATCCGATGACGCTGGTTTACAAGGTTTATGTTGACGGCTTTCGCGGCAACGACATTGGCGGATCCTCCGCGCAGTCCGTAATCCTGATGGTGCTGGTCCTTGCTTTGACCATCTTCCAGTTCCGGCTGGTCGAACGCCGCATACATTATACTTGAAAGGGGCCGGACATGACCGAGACCACCCATATTCCCGTTGCCAAACGCCCCTTGAGATGGGGCCGCGTGATGGACCATAGCATTTTGATCCTTGGATCACTGTTTATGCTGGTGCCGTTGCTGATGGTGCTACAAACGACCACTACAACTGACATTGAAACCATCAAGAACGGACCTGAATTCATCATCGGCGACCGCTTCGATGAAAATTTCATGGCGGCGATGTTCAAGGCTTCCGGCTTTTCGGGCGAGAATACCGGATTGCGGATGCTGATAAACTCCCTGATCCTTGGTATCGGCTTTGCAGTCGGCAAGATCGTCATCGGGATGATGGCCGCCTATGCGTTGGTCTACTTTCGCCTGCGGTTTGCAACGCTTGCATTCTGGCTGATCTTTACCACCCTGCTTCTGCCGCTCGAGGTGCGCATCCTGCCGTCCTTCGAGATCGCGCAGCAACTGGGGCTGCTGAACACCTATACCGGACTGATCATGCCGCTGATTGCCTCGGCCACGGCGACCTTTTTCTTTCGCCAGTTCTTTCGCTCGGTGCCCGAAGAGCTGGTCGAAGCCGCGCGGATTGACGGGGCAGGGCCGGTGAAATTCTTCATCGATATCCTTGTGCCGCTGTCGCAAACCATGATCGCTGCGATGTTCATCATCATGTTCGTCTTCGGCTGGAACCAATACCTCTGGCCGACAATGGTGACGACCCAAGAGGGTATGTACACCCTTGTGCGCGGCATCAAACAGCTGACCCAAGACCTCGAGGGGACAAACATCCCCGAATACGGCCGTGCCAATATGTTGGCCCTCATCGCGATCCTGCCGCCCGTGCTGGTCGTCATCATTTTCCAAAGCTGGTTCGTCAAGGGCCTCACAGAATCCGACAAATAGGACAGAAGACATGGCGCAAGTATCGCTTAACAATATCCGCAAAATTTACCCCAACGGGTATGAGGCCGTCGTGCCCACCAGCTTTGACATTGCAGACGGGGAATTCGTTGTGCTGGTCGGGCCGTCGGGCTGTGGCAAGTCCACGCTGTTGCGCATGGTCGCAGGGCTGGAAGACATCTCCGAAGGGGCGCTGTCGATCGGGGATCGCAATGTGAATCACGTTGATCCAGCAGATCGCGACATCGCGATGGTGTTCCAGAACTACGCGCTCTACCCGCATATGAGCGTTCGCAAGAACATCGGCTACGGTCTCAAGAACCGCAAAATTCCCGCGAGCGAGATCGAAGACAAGGTTCAAACCGCCGCCAAGATGCTGAACCTGACAGAATATCTGGACCGCAAGCCTAGCCAGCTCTCTGGCGGGCAACGTCAGCGGGTGGCGATGGGGCGCGCTGTGGTGCGTGATCCTGCATTGTTCCTGTTTGATGAGCCGCTGTCCAATCTGGATGCCAAACTGCGTCACCAGATGCGCATCGAGATCAAAGCGCTGCAGCGCCGTCTTGGTGTGACGTCGATCTATGTCACCCACGACCAGGTCGAAGCGATGACCATGGCTGATCGGATCATCGTGTTGAATGGCGGCCGCATCGAACAAATCGGCACGCCTGCGGAAATCTACCATCAACCCGCGTCGACCTTTGTCGCGAGCTTCATGGGCGCGCCGCCGATGAACCTGATTGAGCGAGAAAAACGTGATGGACGCGTGATGGTCGGCGATACTGTGGTGGCTACCACAGACAGCAGCGGCCCGGTTATCATGGGCATTCGCCCTGAAGACATTGAGATTGGTCCTAATTGCGCGATCCCTTTCACGGTAGACATCGTAGAAGAGCTGGGCGCACATCGTCTGGTGCATGGGCAGTTGGACGGGCAAGACCTGAGTGTCTATGTCGGAAAGGATGTTGACGTCTCGACTGGTCCAACCCGGGTTTCCATCACTCCGGACGCGGTTGTTCTATTTGATGCGGAAACAGGGTTAGCCCTATGATAACAAAGCAGGTGTTTGACCTGCAGCCTATCAGCGATGCGGATCGCGCGCGTATTTTAGCAACGCCTCGCACGCGTGATGCCCATCGACAACTCCTCGCTGAGACGCCAGCGATGAATGCGGTTCAGATCGGTGGAACCGCGTCTGACATCACCTTGCCGGGACAGTTCACTGTCGCTGCTTGGAACGTGGAGCGTTGTTTGTTTCCGGAAGAAACAGCGGCGCATCTTGCGCCCATCTCTCCGGACATTGTTCTGTTGTCTGAGGCTGATCATGGGATGGCCCGTACAAGCCAGCGTCACACCACCGAAGATGTGGCAGCACCGCTCGGCATGACCTACGCTTTCGGGGTAGAGTTTCACGAGCTTGATCTGGGAGGCGCAACCGAGAGGGCGTTTTGCAGTGATAATTTCAATGCGTTGGGATGGCACGGCAACGCGGTTCTTTCACGCGTTCCGTTTGAGCGCACGGCACTTGTCCGGCTGGATGACCACGGGCATTGGTTTGCGAGCGACATGGGGAACGTGGACCCTGATCAACCTCGGCTTGGAGGCCGCATGACGATCCTTGCTATTGTGCCAACCGAAAACGGGCCATTGTGCGTTGCGTCAACCCATCTCGAAAGCAACGCCGACGCGGCGCATAGACATAGCCAAATGCAGCGCCTGCTTGACGCCATTGACGTCTTTGCGCCCGATTTGCCTGTCATGATCGGTGGCGATCTGAACACGGGAAATCACCTGCCGCCGAACTTTGACTGGCGCGATGAGACCCTGTTTTCGTTCGCCGAAGATCGCGGTTATGCGTGGGATTTCACCGCCGATGGGAATACCACTCGCCCAAGCCTTATTACCCCTCATCCGGATCGTGTGATGAAGCTCGACTGGCTTTTAGGTCGTGGATTGAAACGTTTGGAAACCGGTCTGGTCGCCTCGACAACGGCGGATGGCAAGCCGCTGTCGGATCACGATTATGTCTGGTGCAAAGCTGAAATTCCGGAGTAACGGGAACGAAGACCTCCGCGAAAGCGCTCATGATGCGCTAACAAAAGCAGATGGAAACCCGTAGAGGTTACTCGATATTGGTGAGGTCTTGAGCAGGCTAGAGTGAACCTCTGGTTTGAGGGCCCTGCGCCGCACGACCATTATCAAAGCCAGCCACGACTCTGGGCTATCCTGACTTGCGATGTTGGTGCTCATGGGCGAGAAGTCGCAACGGATCTATTAGCGGCAGTCAGGACACCAGGCGAGCAGTACCTTAGACTTCCGAAAAGTTTTCTGTCCTGTATGCGATCTTAACGTGCAACGTTTTCAACTTTCCTCGAGAGCCTTCTGAGGACGACATAGCGTATCTCGGCCACACATGAATGCTGCGCTTCAATGTCCCCTTTTGAGAAAACTGCATCCCGGTATCCATGATCTCAACCTTGGTCGGCTTAGGGCTGGAAGCAAAGCCCCGCTCGTTGGGTAGCAGCGAACCCATGTCTCGGGGTCAAAGTTTCCACTCGAAGCCCACGGCTTTTTCGGACACCTCCCAGAGACGCGACATGACCGCTTTGTCATGGGCGTGCGCGTTTAAAGTGCCTTTGCCGACCGGGCCGACCGCTTCCATTCGACCCGTCGGGCCGTATAGGGCGCGTTGATCGGTCAGAGTCTCTTCTGTCGCGCACATGACCTCGGGGTAAGAGCCATGTTCCGCGGTCTGGACCATCGGTGTCTTGGTCATTAACCACCAGATGAAACGCATCGTGCGACTGCCGCTGGTTGTGATCAGCGAGGTTGCCGAGGAGCCGGGATGACAGACGAAAATCTCGACATCTTTGCGCCCCTCAGCGGTCAAACGGTCCTGCAATTCGTAGGCAAACATCATCTGCGCCAGCTTGCTCTGCGAGTAGGCGGTATTTGCGCCGTAGCCCTCATCCCAGTTCATGTCATCGAATTTGATGGCCTTCAGGCCCATGTTATAGCCTAGGCTGGCGACGACTACGATCCGACCTTTGCTTTCGGCGATGCGATCGAAAAGCAGGCCATTGAGCAGAAAGTGCCCGTAATGGTTTGTGCCAAGTTGGCTTTCGAACCCGTCGACGGTCAGCTTGCGCGTCGGTACCTGCGCGATGGCGGCATTGTTAATCAGCGCGTCGATGCGCGGCACGGTTTTGAGTACCTCTTCTGCGGCTTGGCGCACGCTCTCCAGCACGGACAGGTCCATGCGGATGAAACTTACCTTGGCATCCGTGCCGAATTCCTGTTTCAGGTCAGCAATTGCCGCTTCGGATCTATCCGCCGAGCGGTTGAGCATCACCACTTTGGCGTTCTTTTTCAGCAATATGCGCGCGGCCTGAAAGCCTGCACCGGCGTTTGCGCCGGTGATGATGTAAGTCTTGCCTGACTGATCACCAAGGCGTTCGGGTGTCCAGCCTTTGGGCCCAAATGTCGTATCTGCCATTTTGTCTCTCCTGCCAGCCCATGCTGGCGATTGCTTTTTTGTTGCCTGAATGCACAGATAGAACCTGATAGGGCACGAAAACAGGAGATATCCTCTCGATTACTTGCCTGATCGTATCAACCCGATTGCAAAGCTGAAACTCCTCTGCCAGCTAGTGTGCGTGAGTAAAGAACAGATCAAAGACCTTATCGAGCGCCATCTGCCAGAAGCAGGGCTGCTCGATACCGCACTGAAGGGCGTCCAGCTTTTCCGGGTGACCGAGGCCATGCCCTGCGTCCCTGCTGTCTACGAGCCCACTGTGGTGGCTATTCTTTCTGGTACCAAGGAAGCGGTGCTGGACGGTGAGCACCATGTCTATAGCTGCGACAAATACATGCTGTGCCCAATGACCTTGCCGGTCGAGGCGGGCACGCCATTGGCTTCCGAGGACGATCCTCTGCTCGGCGTGGTGATTTCGCTCGAGCCGCGAATGATGCGTGAGCTCACCATGGAAATCGAGACCGACGCAGGCGGCCGCACACAATCGCGGGGTGGCGCGCCATCGGCCTTGGCATTGGCGGCCTGGGATGTTGGTTTTACGCAGGCACTGCTGCGGCTTCTCGAACTGCTCGACAATCCTGTTGATCTCAAAGTGCTCGGACAGGGGCGAATGCGCGAATTGTGCTATGCAGTTCTCATGGGAGAGGCCCGGACCGCCGCAAGACGGGCCTTTGGCGTCGGCAACGAGATTGCGCGTACCATCGAGTATCTCTCGACCCACCTGAACGAACAGGTCACAATCGACGACATGGCCGACAACGTCGGTATGAGCCGTGCGGTCTTCCATCGGCGATTCAAAGAAGCCACGACAATGTCCCCGATACAGTTTGTCAAATCGATGCGGCTGAACAACGCCGCGATGAAAATTGCAGAAGGAAAGCCGGTGTCAGAGGCGGCCTGGGATGTTGGCTATCAAAGCTCCTCTCAATTCAGCCGCGAGTTCAAACGGATGTATGGCCAGTCGCCCCGTCAGTGGAGCAACACGGTGCAGGTGCCTCAATGATTGATTGAAGGGGTCCCTGTTTGCGGATCACACGTTACCCATTGCGATCAAACCTGCCGGGAGAAGCAGTGGGTACATCCCATTAGTGGTCATTGTCACTGATTGCTGTGGTGCAGTTTCGGCAGGCCGGACTTTCGCCGCACTGCCGAAAAAGTTGATTTTCTCGAACTCACCGCTGAGCGGAGGAAGCCCACTTTCGCTTTCTGTGCGCAGAGGTCGGCTTCGGTTTTAACCAGATGGAAGGTTGATCAACCCAAGAGGCATCGTCATGTGACCACGTTAAACTCTGGCCCGTAGGGATAGCCGGTGATATTCTCACCCCCTTCATCCGTAATGACTATGATGTCATGCTCACGGTAGCCGCCAGAACCAGGTGTTCCTTCAGGAATAGTCAACATCGGCTCCATTGAGATCACCATGCCTGGCGTCAGCACGGTATCTATGTCCTCGCGCAGTTCCAGACCCGCCTCGCGACCATAGTAGTGAGACAGCACGCCAAAGGAATGGCCATAGCCGAAAGTGCGATATTGCAGCAGATCACGTTCATCGAGGAATGTGTTGATCTGCTCCGTAACCTCGGCACAACTTACACCCGGCTTGAGCAGACTGATGCCC
>NZ_JBDWCI010000018.1:0-201116 GCF_039977885.1 Sulfitobacter sp. | reverse complement strand
CAATGACAGCGATCCGGACAACACGCTGGACGAGCTGACAATCTCTGACGTGACGGTAGACCCTGCCGAGGGCACCGTTGTGGACAATGGCGACGGCACTGTGACCTTCACACCAGCCGAAGACTTCACCGGCGAAGCGACAATCACTTATACCGTGACTGACCCTGACGGCCTGTCCGACGAAGGCGAGGCGGTTGTGACCGTGACGCCAGTGAACGACGCGCCAGTTGCTGTGGATGACGTGGCCGAAACGGATGAAGACACGCCAGTGGTGATCGACGTATTGGGTAACGATGTTGACCCTGACGGTGATCTGCTGACGGTGACCGAAGCGACATCGCCGGACGGTGAGGTTGTGATCAATGATGACGGCACGCTGGAGTTCACGCCTACGGCTGACTTCAACGGTCCGACTACGATCACCTATACCATCACCGACGAGGACGGCGTCGAAGACACGGCGACGGTTGATGTCACTGTGAACCCGGTCAATGACGCGCCGGTTACAGAGGATGACACAGCCGAGACCAATGCCGGCGAGCCTATGACAATTGCTGTGCTGGATAACGATAGCGATCCGGATGGTGATCCGCTCACCGTGATTGAGGCCACAAGCCCGAATGGCACCGTGGACATCAATGACGATGGCACGATTGAATTCACGCCGGAGGATGGCTTCACCGGCCCTGCGGAAATCACTTATGTTGTCTCTGATGGCAACGGCGGTGAGACGCCTGGCACTGTGGAAGTTATCGTTGCAGACGGTATTGTGACCGGTACGGACGGTGATGACCTGATCGACGAAGACTTTGAGGGCGACCCCGAAGGCGACATGGTCGACGGCAACGATGAATTCTTGCCAGGTGAAGGCCCGAACGATGACATCATCGAAGCAGGTGATGGCAACGACACTGTTGTCGCTGGCGAAGGGGATGATGAAGTCTCTGGCGGCGAAGGTGATGACAGCATTGACGGCGGCATCGGTGACGATGAGCTTGCTGGCGATGAGGGCAACGACACCATTGCTGGCGATGAAGGTGACGACACTGTTGATGGCGGCACCGGCGATGACGTGCTGGATGGCGGCGACGGAAACGACAGCATCATTGGTGACGAAGGTAACGACACGGTTGTTGGCGGCGAAGGTGACGATGTTATCGACACTGGCAACAGCAATGATCCGCTGCCTGACATCGGCTTCCCCGGTGTGTTTGACCCGGATGCGGACCCTGAAGATGACCGCGATAGCGTAGACGGTGGTGCGGGCAACGATACCATCAGCACCGGCGACGACCGTGACACAATCACGGGTGGCACAGGCGATGATGTCATCGACGCGGGCATTGATGATGATGACGTCGAAGGCGGCGCGGGCGATGACCGCATTGTGGGCGGCGAAGGCAATGACACCATTTTGGGCGGTGAAGGCGACGACACGATCTTTGCCAATAATGACCCCGATCTGGGCCTTGATGTGTTCGAGCTCGAAGACGACGGCACCAATCCGCTTGGTCCTGATCTGGCACCTGACAACGGCGATGATTTTGTCGACGGCGGTGCCGGCAACGACGAGATCTTTGGTGGTGACGACGATGACACGCTTCTGGGCGGCAGCGGCGATGATCTGCTGGACGGCGGCATCGACAATGACTCGCTTGGTGGCGGCACGGGCAATGATACGTTGCTGGGCGGTCAGGGCGATGACGAATTGTCCGGCGGTCAGGGGGACGATTCCCTTGATGGCGGCATCGGTGACGACACGCTGTTCGGCAATACCGGCAACGACACGCTGGATGGTGGCGAAGGCGATGACAGCCTGCTTGGCGGTCAGGACGATGACCTGATCAACGGCGATGAAGGCGACGACACCCTGCGCGGCAACAACGGCAATGACACGCTGAACGGTGGTGACGGTAACGACAGCATCGACGGCGGTCAGGACGTTGACTTGATCAACGGCGATGATGGTGATGACACAATCAACGGTGCCTTGGGTGACGATACGCTCAACGGTGGTGATGGTGACGACAGCATCAATGGCGGCTCTGGCGACGATCTGATTGATGGTGGCGACGGTAACGACACCCTGACGGGCGGCGCGGATCAGGACACATTTGTCAATGTGAACCCGGGCGATGTTGTTGATGGTTCCGAGACTGGCGTTGACTTTGACGTCCTCGACCTGACCGGCTCTGCGCCAGAAGGTGGCAGCCTTTCGGTGACGTTGGATGATGACAACGAAGAAAACGGTGTTGTCGACTTCTTCAACGCCGATGGCTCGGACGCAGGACAGCTTGTTTTCACCAATATCGAGGAGGTGATCCCCTGCTTCACACCTGGCACTTTGATTGCGACACCAAAAGGTGAGCGTAAAGTCGAAGAGCTGGAGATCGGCGACCGGATCATTACCCGCGATAACGGGATGCAGGAAATCCGCTGGATCGGCCGTCGCGAGATGTCCGGTGAGGAACTCGCCGCGAAAGAGCATCTGCGTCCGGTTCTCATCCGTGAAGGTGCATTGGGCAACGGTCTGCCTGAGCGCGACATGATGGTTTCGCCTCAGCACCGCGTGCTGATCGCTAACGACAAAACGGCCATGTACTTTGAAGAACGCGAAGTACTGGTTGCGGCGAAGCACCTGACCGATATGGAAGGGATCGACGTGGTTGACGTGTCGCATACCAGCTATATCCACATCATGTTCGACCAGCACGAGGTCGTTCTGTCGGATGGTACTTGGACAGAGAGCTTCCAGCCTGGTGATTTGTCACTGGCCGGTGTGGGCGATGCGTCGCGCGAAGAGATCCTTGAACTCTTCCCCGAGCTTGCCACACGCGAAGGCATCGAAGCCTATGCGGCAGCGCGCAAGTCCTTGAAAAAGTATGAAGCCAAGCTGATTACCAAGACCAACTAATCCACATAAAATTCTCCCAAGGCGGGCCCTGAAAGGGGCTTCGCCTTGGGCCACCAGTTATGCAGCTTCGCTCGGGATTAGTGACCCTGGGTGAATGAGGGCGGAGCCGCGTGTCGGCTCCGCCTTTCATCATTTTCCGCGATTGTTCATGCTTGTGTACTAATCACAGCTGATTAGCTGGATTGTGTATTAAGCTACTGGCAATTAAGGAGAAATTAAGACTTTTTCTTGTCTACAACCTGCGGTGTAGTAGGTTTCCCTTAGCCCTCAGTATTTTTGAGGGATTCGCTCAGATTCATGGGGACAATCCACGATGGCAATAATCAACGGAACTGACCGCGACGACTCCCTGCAAGGCACTGCAGAGGATGATGTTATCACCACGGGTATTGGGAATGACACGATTGCAGGGGGCGAGGGCAATGACCTGCTGCAGGCGGAAGATGGTAACGATTTTATTTTTGGCAACGGTGGCAATGATACGTTGCTTGGCGGCGACGGCATTGACGATTTATTTGGCGGCGATGGCGATGACTTCATTGATGCCGGCACAGGCAACGACCTTATTACTGGCCAAGCGGGTAATGACACGTTGATCGGCGGAATCGGACAAGATGTGTTTTATGGCCTTAACCCCGGTGATGAAGTCACGGGCGGGGAAGGTGGTAATGCCGATTTCGACACATTGAACCTAACGGGATCACGGCCCGAAGGAACGCGGCTCAACGTCATCTATGATGAGGATAACGGCGAAAACGGCAGGGTCGTCTATACCGACAGCGAAGGCAACAATGTGGGTGAGATCCGGTTCACGGGGATCGAAAAGGTCATCCCGTGCTTTACGCCGGGCACACGTATCGCAACCCCGCGCGGAGAGGTCGCGGTGGAGGCGCTAGAGGTCGGCGACCGCGTTATCACCCGCGACAACGGGATGCAGACGATCCGGTGGATCGGGCATCGTGAGATGCCAGCGGCCGAGATGGCCTTGGCCAGTAATCTCGCCCCCGTCCTGTTTCGGAAAGGATCGTTGGGGAATGATCTGCCAGAGCGGGATATGATGGTGTCGCCCAACCACCGCATGCTGGTGGCCAATGACAAAACCGCGCTGTATTTCGATGAAAGCGAGGTCTTGGTCGCGGCCAAACACCTGACGGGGTTGCAAGGTGTTTCAGTAGTCGAGCCGCTGGACACAACCTATATTCACCTGATGTTTGACCAACACGAGGTCATTTTGTCTGACGGGACATGGAGCGAAAGCTTCCAACCCGGATTGCAGTCTCTTGCAGGGGTGGGCAACGCCCAGCGCCTTGAGCTTTTGACGTTGTTTCCACAGCTTGGCACCCATGCAGGGGTTGAGGGTTATGGGGCGGCCCGCCGCAGCATCAAGGGCTACGAAGCGGCTGTACTGGTCAAATAGACCCACGTCCCGCCCGCCAATTGGCCCAAGCCTCTGGCGTATCAAGATCGGTGCGAGCGTGATCGTCGGGTAGGGGAATAAGCTTTGTCCGGCTGATGTTCGCCCGCACTACTTCCCGACCGCCATGGTCGCCCGAGAGGGCCATGAGGTCGGGGATCAGCTGTGCGTGAAATACAATCGGATGTCCGGCAGATCCATTAGTTGTTGTTGTGCGCCAGATCAGGATTTCTGATTTTAGATCAATATTTTGAATTACTTTGTTAATGTCGGATTCAGTGATGTCAGGCATGTCTGATAACATGATCATGACAGCCTGCGTTCCGTCCGGCAGGGCTTTTAATCCCGCAGATATGCTTGCGTTCATACCATCATTTGCGTCGGGCACCGGTACAATTGTGAGGGGCAGATCCTTTAGCGCCTCATATCGCGGGTGGGGTTCAGGGGGCAGCGTGACGATAACCGGCACCCCGATGGCGCAAGCGCGCAATGCCTGACGCCGCAGCAGGGGCATATTATCCACGCTTTCCATCAGCTTGTCGCAGCCCTGCATCCGCCGCGAGGCTCCGGCTGCCAAAAGCAATATTGCAATCATCTCTGCCCCGCATTGCTGCCTGTGCCACAGGCTTAGCTGTTCAGGCAATCAAAGCCAATAAGCAGGACTATCCGCGATTGCGACGCATCTAACGCACAACCGGGGTTGGTAAGGGCTGGACCCGCGCTATCTGAAAGGAATGGAAATTTTAAAACGCATTCCCGGCTATGCTCTCGCGTTGCGCACGGTCAAAATATATCTGCGCAAGCTATGGGTGCGCGTGGTGATTATGGGGCTGATGTCGGTGGTGGCCATCGGTCTTACCCAACTGCTTGAACGGGTGCTGCCGGACGCGATTGCAACGGCCGTTGCTGCGCATTCGGCTGATCGGCTGCTCAACATTATTGCCAATGCCATGCTGGCTGTTACCACATTTTCGATCACCAGTATGGTGACCCTGCACCGCGCCACATCGCAACAATGGTCGCCGCGTGTACACCGCCTGTTGCTTCAGGATAAGACAACCCAGAACACGCTGGCTGTGTTTATCGGTGCCTATGTCTATGCATTGCTTGCGATTATTATGCGTGAGCTGGGTATTTACGAAGAAGAGCGCGCGACGGTTCTGTTTTTCACCACGGTAGGCGTGCTGGCCGTTATTGTCGTTTATCTGATCCGCTGGGTGTTGCACCTGCAAACCTTTGGGAGCCTGACCCAAACCGCCGAACAAGTTGAACGGACCACCCGCGAGAAATTCAGGGAACGGTTTGATAACCCCTGCTTGGGGGCGAATGCGCTGACTGAACCTGTGCCGGAGGAAGGTGAGCTGATATTGGTAAAGACGTCGGGCTATATAAACGAGATTTATACCGAGGTGCTTAATGCTGCTGCGCAAGAACTGGATGCCGATGTGTATCTGCTGCGCAATATCGGTGATTTCGTGTTTGTAAACGAACCATTGGCAAAAGTCATCCGCGGCGACGGCCCCAAGGACGAAAGCGATTATGAATCGATCGAGGAGGCGTTGCGCGACAGTGTTGTAATCGGAATCGAGCGTAGTTTTGATCAGGATCCCCGTTTCGGTCTGATCGCCATGGGTGAGATCGCCTCTAAAGCCTTGTCCCCGGGCATCAATGATCCGGGCACGGCGATTGATATGATCAACCGCGTGGCCCGCGTTCTGTCACATTATGAGGATGAAACCAGCAAAGACCGGAGCGAGCCGCTAGAGCGGGTTTGGGTTGAGCCGCTTGATCCGGCGGTTCTCATTGATGATGGCTTTGGTGCGCTGGCGCGGGACGGGGCCACTTTGTATGAGGTACAACACCGGCTGCAAAGCGTGCTCAAAGCCTTGACCCATCACCCCGATCATGAGCTGGCGCGTGCCGCCGGCCTGGCCGCAGGGGTGATGATGAACCGCGCTCAGGATAGCATGTCATTTGATGACGACCGCAAGCGTCTGTGGGAGGCGTTCCGGGACGAGGGCACCGCGCCGGAATAAGCCGCAGCGCCGTGGTCGCCACCGGTTATGTCGGTACGAAGGGCTTAGAGCGCACGCATCTTGAGCTGTGTGATACGGTTCCCTTCACGGGCCAGAACCTCAAAGCGGAAGCCGTGGAACAAAAACACCTGACCTTGGGTCGGGATCATCTGCGCTTCGTGGATGACAAGCCCTGCAACGGTGTTTGCCTCATCGTCTGGCAGGTTCCAATCATTGGCGCGGTTCAGGTCACGGATCGTCATCGCCCCGTCAATCAGATATTGGCCTTCGGCGTCTGTCTTGATGGCATGCTCGGCCAGCGGGTCGAATTCATCGGTGATCTCGCCGACGATTTCTTCAAGGATATCCTCGAGGGTGATCAACCCTTGCAGGGAGCCGTATTCATCCACCACCAGCGCAAAATGCGTGCGCCGGTGCAGGAACTGACGCATCTGTTCATCCAGCGTCGAGGTTTCGGGCACAAAATAAGGCTCCATCGCGACCTCGGCGATGTCAAAAGTTTTCAGCGCTGCGGCATCGCCATCGGGCCCGCCGATAAGTTTGTACATCGCACGCAGCAGGTCCTTGGCGTGAATGACGCCGATGATGTTCTCGGGGTCATCGCGAAAGACGGGCAGGCGGGTGTGGTTGGAGCGCAGGCATTGCTCAAGGATATCACCGGGCGCGTCTTCGGCGTTGATCATCTCGATGCCCGAGCGGTGAAGCATGATTTCCTCAACCACGCGTTCGCGCAAATCGAGCGCCCCGAGGATACGGTCGCGGTCTTCTTTCTCGACCACGCCTTCGGAATGGCCCAGTTGTAGCGCACCTGCGATTTCTTCGCGCACGGCGAGGATGTTACTGTCAGGATCAACCGCGACGCCTAACAGGCGCAGCATTGAGCGCACCAGCAGCCGCACGATGGCGACCACGGGCGAGAAAACCTTGACCACCACGGCAATGGGCCACGATACATGGGCCGCCGCACGTTCCGCGTTGGTGATTGCATATGTCTTCGGCAGCACCTCTGCAAAGATCAGCACGAGTAGCGTCATGACCAGCGTGGCCAGCGGCACGCCGCTTTCGCCAAAGGCTGCGGTAAACATCGAAGTCGCAAGCGAGGCGGCGAGGATGTTCACCATGTTATTGCCCAACAGGACCGATCCGATCAGCCGCTCGTTATCTTCGGTGATGCGCAATGCGCGCTTTGCGCCCGATGATCCTTTATCTGCCTGCGTGCGCAATTTCCCGCGCGAAGCGGCGGTCAGTGCGGTTTCGGATCCGGAGAAGAACCCCGACAGAACGATTAGAAACAGGATGATGGCAGAAGTGGTCCAATAGCCCGCGTTCGAGATTTCGGCCGTTGCCTGTGGCAATTCCATGTGGGAACCTCTTAATTGTCAGTGCATATGTTATGGAGCGCGAACGGGGCGCATTCAAGGAGGCCAGAGGATGAAACACCACGATTTAGGGATCATCGAGGGCGATGTTTTGCTGTTTGGCGGCCCCTATAGCAATCAACAGGCGCTTGATGCGTTATTTGCACGGGCAGGTGAGGCGGGTATCTCGCCCGAACGGATGATTTGCACCGGTGATGTGGTGGCCTATTGCGGGGCGGCGGTTGGCTGTGTGGAGGCTGTGCGCGCTTCAGGCTGCGCGGTGGTTGCGGGCAATTGCGAAAAACAACTGGCGGCGGATGCGGATGATTGCGGCTGCGGATTTGAAGAAGGCAGCACCTGCGACCGGCTTAGCGTGGCATGGTATGATTTCGCCCGCAATGCGCTGGATCAGGACGCGCGCGCATGGATGGGAGATTTGCCCGACATTGTCAGCTTTACCCACCACGGCAAACGCTATGGCGTGGTGCATGGCGGCGTGACCGATGTGGCAAAATTCATCTGGGAGACAGATGAAGAGGCTGTATTTGCCCGCGAATGGGCCGCGCTGGAGGCGGTCGCCGGACCAGTGGATGCCGTAATTGCAGGACATTGCGGCGTGCCGTTCTTGCGGCACACGGCGCGGGGGGCGTGGATGAACGCAGGTGTGATCGGGATGCCGCCCCATGATGGCTCTGCACAAACCCGCTTTGGCGTGCTTAGCAAAGGGCAGCTGCGGGTCGAGCATTTGATCTATGACGCCAAAGCGGCAGCGCAGGATATGTCGGCAGCGGGTCTACCTATGGATTACGCCCGCGCATTGGAAAGCGGCTATTGGCCGTCCGAAGATATCTTGCCAGAGGCTTTGCGCGTGGCGGTGTCTGACAGGGGGTGATGGTCAAGCACCAGCTGGGACAGACGCGCCTCAAGGACATGGGTGTAGATTTCGGTCGTGGCGACATCGGCATGGCCCAGCATGGTCTGGATGGCGCGTAGGTCAGCACCCCCAGCAAGCAAATGGGTGGCAAAGGCATGGCGCAAGGTATGCGGAGTCACCTTGGAGGGATCGACGCCGCCCGCCATGGCGATTTCCTTGATCAACAGGTAGAAACGGTGCCGGGTCAGATGACCCTCCTTGCCGCGCGAGGGGAATAAGAACCGCGAGGCTTGCTGTTTGCGGGCCAGCTTTGCTTCCTCTGTCGCATCCCGAATGGTAATCCAGGTGGCCAACGCATCGCGGGCATCTGGCGATAGCGGCACCATGCGTTCCTTGCCGCCCTTGCCAAGGATCAGCAGCAGGCGCGGATCCCCGCGGGCGGCCATCACAGGCAGGCCAACCAGCTCGCTCACCCGCATGCCGGTGGCATAGAGCAGCTCCATCAGGCAGGCATTGCGGGCGCGGTCGGCTTGGTTGCGGCCATGATCGCGGGCTGCCTCCAGCAGATGATCGACCTCTTCGATAGAAAGAACCTTGGGAAGGCGTTTTTCCTGACCGGGGCCGCTGATTTGCAGGGCGGGGTTATCGCTGCGCAGGCCTTCTTCAAAGGCAAAGCGGTACAATTGTTTAACTGCGGAAAGTCGTCTTGCGCGGGTGGACCGTGCGAGGCCTTGGGCGTCGCAATAGACAAGGTATTCTTCCACATGCGCGCGCTTGACCGCATCGAACTCAAGGCTGCGTTGCGCCAGCCATGCATCAAAATCCTTCAGGTCGCGGCCATAGGCCAGCAGCGTATTCGTCGCGGCCCCCAACTCGGCGGCTTGGGCCTCGAGAAACATGGAAATCCATGACGAAGGCGCGCGTAGGGTCACGTATCGCGTTCCTGCAACAGGATTTGCAATGAGGCGCGGCGCGCGGTGTCCTCTAACCCCAAAGCACGCAGCGTGCCCAAAGCATCGCGCAATGCGCGGCTGTCACCGCGGGCACCGTCACGCAGGGACTCAAGCGTACGCAACAGGGCTTCTCCCAAGCGTTGGTTTTTGGCCATGTCGATCCAGTCGCTGCGCGGGGTTGGTGCGTTGAATGCGTCGAATACCGCACGCGGCAAGGCTTGGGGTGGTGGATCATTGCGCAGGGATTGGGACACCTCGCCAATGGCCACGGCCCGCAGCAAGCTGTTGTCGACCCCTGCAAGGGTAATTGGTGCCAATGTCTGCGATGCGGTCTCATACTCAGGCGACAGCAGTCCCATACGGGCCGCGATAGGGGCGGCGGCGCCTGTCAGGTCAAGGTCCTTGAGGCGGTCATAAAACAGGGTGGAAAAGCTCACTTCAAGCTCGGCGCGCTTCATCTCGCCCCATGCAAAGGGCAAGGATTTGGAAACTGTTTCGACATCGCCTTCCTGTAATGCGGTATCAAGGCTTTGTATTGCGCGCACATGATCCCAGATCCCGCCCGAGGCGGCGGCCTTGCGATTGGTATAAAGGCCAAGCAGGCGGTTGTCGGGCAAGGCACCCGTGCGGGTCAGCCGTTCAGCGGCCTCAAGCTGGGATTTCCAGCCGGCGATATCGCGCAGATCGGCCACAGCATAGGCGCGGGGCAGCGGGCTGGTGGGCAGTGGCTCTCCGATGGTTTCGAACAGGCGAAAGGTAAGCGGGTCAATCTTGCGCGGTACGGGCAGTGGATCGGCGTCCTCGAACAGATCAGGGTTCAGAAACCGGTCCAGCACGGCCAATGTATCACGCGGCAAAAGATCCAGCGCCTGCGCTGAGCCAAAGGTAAGCGCAGCCGTGTCCCAATTGCCCGAGCGCGCATCGCAAAATATCCGCAGCGCAGTGTTTTTGCTTAGATGGGGGCCGCGTGACAGCGCACCACAGGCAGTGTCTTCGGTACCTACCAGTAGCGCCAGATCGGCCCAAAGATCAAAAAGCTCTGGCGAGGTATCGGCATTTGCCTGCTCGGCTAACGCCAGTGCAGGATCCACGGCGCCGAGGCTCATCAATTTGCGCATTCGGGCGAGGGTTAGCCTGTCTTGGTCTTTGGGACCGCTGACAGGGGGCTGTGCTTCGGTAAGAAGCAAGGTGAACAGCAATGTATCGCCCGCAGGCAGCCCCAAATCGGGCAGTGAGTTGATTTGTTTCGCCACCTCGTCGGGATCGCTGCGCGCCCAGAGGTCGGGCGCTATGCCGGTCAACTCGGGTGGGGCGAGGCCCACGTTTTGTGCGGGACCTGCGCCCAATGCGCTGGTGGTCACCTTTGGTGCCGTGCCCGAGCGGGCCACAGCGGGTTCTTTGATTTTTGGCCGTGCGGGTGCAGCAGGTGCGGCAACCCGTGGGGCACGCGGTAGCTCGGCTGTGGGAACGGGATCTTCCAGCCAGTCAATGACAGACAACGGGCCTGCGGTTTGTGCCTGGATTGCATGTGGCGCAGACAGGCACAGGCCGATTGCCGTTGCGCAAAGCAAAGGCCAAAACTGCGGTGTCATGGTTTATTGCCCCTGCAAGGTAACAGGCAGACGGATTTCCTGCGTGTCGGGGGCAAAGTCGATGCCAAGCTTGGGCGCGATATATGCAAAGCCCACGAGCCCGATGAACCCCATAACTGCGAGTATAAACAGGAACTTGAATAGTTTTCCTAACATTCGTATTTTGCCCGATCTGCCAATATTTTTTTAAACTATATATGGCCTTTCCCACAAGATCACGTCATTCAAGGAAAAATGAGTGAAATAGATACAACCACGGCTAACATCCGCCGATCAAACGGCAGCTTCCGTCTGAAAAAGACGGTGGCGCTGGTGGGGATGATGGGGGCTGGCAAGACGGCAGTGGGCCGTGCGGTCGCATTGAGACTGGGCGCGCCTTTTCTGGATAGCGACGCCGAGATCGAGGCGGCGGCGAATCTTTCGGTGCCTGAAATTTTCCAACGCGACGGCGAGGCGTTCTTTCGTAAACGCGAAACCGAAGTCATCCGCCGTTTGATGGAAACCCAGCGGGTGATCCTGTCAACGGGCGGCGGTGCCTTTCTGGCACCGGCCAACCGCGAAACAATAGCCGACAAAGGTGTGGCTGTCTGGTTGGATGCGCCGCTCGAGCTGTTGTGGAGCAGGGTCCGGCACAAGGATACGCGCCCGTTGCTACGCACACAGAACCCGCGCGCCACGCTGGCGGGGATTTTCGAGGCCCGCACACCGGTGTATAAATTGGCCGAACTGCATGTGAAATGCGCGGCGAGCCTGTCGATAGAGGCCATGGCCGAGCGTGTCGTCGACGTCTTGCTCACCCGGCCCGATGTTTTGGAGAAGATAGATGGCTGAGCAAGTGCATGTTAATCTGCCGGGCCGCGAATATGTCGTAGAGATCGGTGAGGGGCTGCTGGGGCAGGCGGGTGCCTATGTGGCGCCACTATTGCGCCGTCCCCGGGTGGCTGTAATCAGCGATGAAACCGTGGCGGGACTGCATCTTGAGACCTTGCGCGCCGGATTGGCGGCTGACGGGATCGCGATGGAGGCGCTTTTGCTGCCTCCCGGTGAGGCGACCAAATGCTGGGATGCGCTCACCCGCTGTGTCGAGTGGCTGCTGGATCAGCAGATCGAGCGCGGTGATGTGGTTGTGGCCTTTGGCGGCGGTGTGATTGGCGATCTGGTAGGGTTTGCGGCTTCGGTGCTGCGGCGCGGGGTGCGTTTTGTGCAGATCCCGACCTCTCTGCTGGCGCAGGTCGACAGTTCGGTTGGGGGCAAAACAGGCATAAACACGCGC
Source organism: Sulfitobacter sp. (assembly GCF_039977885.1). Taxonomy (GTDB): domain Bacteria; phylum Pseudomonadota; class Alphaproteobacteria; order Rhodobacterales; family Rhodobacteraceae; genus Sulfitobacter. The sequence continues at coordinate 188,702 of NZ_JBDWCI010000018.1, read as the reverse complement.
CACGGCAAGAACCTTGTGGGCGCGTTTCACCAGCCGTCTTTGGTTTTGGCCGATACCAGCGTGCTTGGCACGTTGGAGCCGCGTGATTTTCTGGCGGGTTATGGCGAGGTTGTGAAATACGGCCTGCTGGGGGATGCCGCATTCTTTGACTGGCTCGAAGCGCAAGGACCAGCCTTGGCAGCGGGCGACAGCGCTGCGCGGATCGAAGCGGTGCGTCGCTCGGTCCAGATGAAAGCCGACATCGTGATGCGCGACGAGACCGAGCAGGGCGAGCGTGCACTGCTCAACCTTGGCCATACGTTTGGTCATGCTTTGGAGGCCGCGACGGGGTATTCCGACCGCTTGTTGCACGGCGAAGGTGTTGCCATTGGCTGTGCCTTGGCGTTTGAGCTGTCTGCGCGCATGGGTCTATGCGCCCAAGAAGCCCCGAGCCGCGTGCGCGCGCACCTGCGCGCCATGGGCATGAAGGTTGATCTACGCGACATTGATGGTGAGCTGCCAGATGCCGAGGCGCTGCTGGCGCTGATGGGGCAGGACAAGAAAGTCGTTGAAGGCCAGCTGCGGTTTATTCTGGCGCGCGCGATTGGCGATAGCTTTGTCACCGGCGAAGTGGCGAAGGCGGATGTTTTGACGCTTTTGACGGATGCCTTGGCGTAGCGTTAACTCGGCAAGGTTTCTACAAAAGAAAAGGCGAGGGCTAATACAGCCCCCGCCAAAGTAATATCAAAGTTCAGGCAGGATCATGTCGCCTTAGAACGGGATTTCATCATCCAGATCACGCGCGCCGCCGCCGCCGCCGCCTTGGTTGCCGCCGCCCGAGGATTGGCCGCCGCCGTAACCGCCACCTTGATCATAGCCGCCACCGGCACCCGGATCGCTGTAGCCGCCGCCCATGCCACCGCCGCCGCCATCGCGACCGTCAAGCATGGTCAGCGTGCCGCCAAAACCTTGCAGCACAACTTCGGTCGAGTAGCGGTCAGCGCCGGATTGGTCCTGCCATTTGCGGGTCTGCAATTGCCCCTCGATATACACTTTCGAGCCCTTCTTGAGGTATTGCTCGGCGATGCGCACCAGCCCGTCGTTGAAGATCGCGACAGAGTGCCACTCGGTCTTCTCGCGGCGTTCGCCGGTGTTCTTGTCTTTCCAGTTCTCGGAGGTGGCGATGCGCAGGTTGCACACTTTGCCGCCATTCTGAAAGCTGCGCACTTCGGGATCGCGCCCCAGATTGCCGATGAGGATTACTTTGTTCACTGAGCCGGCCATGCTGCTCTCCTTGTTGGTGACGTATCTATCATGCAGGTCATGTGCCGAATCTTGGCCATACCTTATCGGCGTCTTTATAACGGGAACGCAGGGTAGGGACACGGCAATTTGACCCGATTTCAGGACAGTTGGCCATAGGCGTGCAACAAACTCTGGTCACAGGATAATTGTTTGGTATAGTCGCCGAAATTTTACGACCTTGCGGTCAGGGGGCGGCATGCGCATTGTATTTGTTGGAGTGATTGCAGGCATTCTTGGCTTGGGGTCTCCTGTTTCTGCTGACATTTTTTCCTCGAAAAGCCGAAGCAAGCTATTCAATTCGCAGAAAAAACTGCTCGATACACGTGCGTCCAAGCAATACCATAGCTCTGCGCGGCTGCAGCCGCCAAAGGTCGTTACGCCCACTAAATGGGATGACGAGCTGGGGAATATTAAGGTCAAGAAATACCGCGGGCGGTATAACGGGCCGTTCCTTGAAATGGCACGCGCGGCTGCGAAACGACATAATGTCCCGCAGGATTTGTTTCTACGCCTCGTGAATCAGGAAAGCCGTTGGAACCACAAAGCGGTCAGCCACGCAGGTGCAATCGGTCTGGCGCAATTGATGCCCGGCACGGCAGCAGGCCTGCGCGTTGATCCGCATGTGCCGTCGCAAAACCTTGATGGGGGCGCGCGGTATCTGCGTGCGCAATACGAGACATTCGGTGATTGGCGTCTGGCGCTTGCCGCTTATAACGCGGGGCCCGGCGCGGTTAAGAAGTATGGCGGTATTCCCCCTTACAGGGAAACCAAGAACTACGTTCGTATTATCGCCGGTAAATAATACCTGCTGCTTCCCTGTTCGGGTTTCCTATAATTTCAATGCATAACAATGCCTTGTCCGTATTCGGGCAAGGACAGCGGTGAATGCCTTAAACGCTACCTCATTTTGCCCAAATCTGGCCCCATTAGGACTGCAAAAGTCAAAGGGTAACGAGTTAGTAGTTTAAGTGAGTGACATGAGCCAGGACGCCTTCCACCAGCGCATCGCACGGATCAACAAATACAACGGAACCGGGCGGGGTGCCATGGCGACGGCTGATGCCGGGACTGCGACCTCGATGTATAGCTCCCCTGCTTTGGGGAACCAAAGCGTCACAGTGCGCCGCAACATCAAACCGATGTTGATGGGTGCTGTGATGGGGATGCTGATCGGGACAGTGGCGGCAGGTCTGGAAAACCCTGCGATGCCTTGGGGGCCGGGGTTCGAGTATAACGAGATGATTGTGCTGCCTGTGCTTCTGGCCTTGTGTGCCGCGCCGGTCATGGCGATTGCGGCCAGCGCCATGCGTGCGCGTTTCCCCAAGCTTTTCGGTTTTAGCGCAGCTTATTTTCCTTGCGCTGTTGCAACGGCGATGTTGGATCTGCCGCTGTTCTAAACCTTGCGTTGCCGGGTGGCGATCATCAGCAGGCAACCGGCAATGGCCCAATTCTTGATCATGATGGATATTTGCCATGGATCCTGCGGGTTCAGGTGAAAAAAGCAGGTCAGTAGGCAATAGCCAGCAAGAACAAACCCCAGCGATCGCAATCTTAGACCCAGCACCAGCATCACCGCCGCGCAAAGGTTGAAAACCGCGAGGGGCCATACCAGAATCGGCGGTAAACCGGTGCGGCCCAACATCTCCATCACGGGCGTAGGGTCGATCACTTTTTGCACCGCACCCGCAAAGAATAGCAACGAGAGCAGCGCGCGACCAAGGCGATCAACCCAGATATCTGACTTTGGCATGCTTTTGATTTTCCGTCGTTGCAATCGGTCCGCTGCAGGTGGTCGCAGCGGCATCGGGTCAATGTGCCTGCGTCACTCTGCGCTTTTCAGGATCATTTGCACCCCGTAGATGGCTGGGGGATTGCCCGGTGTGTTGTTGTACAAAGCGCGTGAAATAAGCCGCGCTGCCAAAGCCTAGATGCTGGGCGATGTTGCGGGCAGGGTGGGTTGTGGCCTCTAGCAGGTTCCGCGCCGCATGGACGACCCGTTCGGTCAGCACATCTGCGGCTGTTTTGCCGGTGGCGGCTTTGACGACGCGGGACAGATGCGTCGGTGTGACCCCCAGTTCATCGGCGTAAAAACCTGTCGGCAAGCCCGAGCTATAGTGGCGCGAGACAAGCTGTGTGAATTGTAAGGATAACCGCTCGCCCGCGCTGAGGGGGGCAGGCACATGTTCATCCAGCACCATTTGACGGCGCAGCCAGACAGATATCAGCGCCATATGGGCTTCCAGTGCGTCCTGTGTCAGCGGACGGCCCATTGATTGCTCCCGTTGGGCGCTTTCAACAAGTCCGGTCATTTCCGATTGAACCAGCTTGTCACGGATGCGCAAATGATGCGGCCGATCGGGCAGGCGGATGGGGCTGCCGTCCGGGATGGTCAACACCTGTGCAAGGTTTTGCACGCCCGTCTCGATCGCAAAAAGAGCCCCTGCGGGGATGAACACTGCGTTATGAGGTCCCAAGCCGCGCAAGCGCCCGTCCAGCAACATCCGGCCTTGACCACGGGTGAACCAGATCAGCGTGTGATAGGGGCGGTCATGGGCAAGCTCGAGCTGCCAGCGTGCACCAGCGCTGAACTGGGACATTGAGCGTACCTGAAGGCCTGCGTCATTCATCCTAAACGTGTCCTGTGTTCTATTCAGGGCAGTGCATGCCCACCTTAGGGAGAATTTTTGCCAGCAGATGTTGGTAAAGTGCAAGGCCTTGTCTGGCGGAGGCCTTCTGATCGGCATGTCTCAGCGCGTGTTCGGCTAATCTTTGCCGGTCTCGGGGAGGGGAAGCTTGTGCCATGCTCCCATTTTGCTGCGAATCCATGTGCGCTGGCGTTTGGCATAGCGTCTGGTGGCAATGATAGCGGCCTCCCGGGCTTGCTCCAGCGTCAGATCGCCGCGCAGATAGGCCATCAGCTCGGGCACGCCGATGGCTTTATGGGCGGGCAGGGTCGGGTCGTAATGGGGCGCAACAGCGCGCACCTCGTCCAGCGCGCCCGCCTCCAACATCAGATCAAAGCGCCGTTCGATCCGCTCGTTGATCCAGTCGCGGTCTACATCGAGGGCAAGCGCGCAACATTGTTCAAGCGGCAGTAGCGGTGCGGGCGTTTCGGCCTGCCATGCCGCCAGCCCGCGTCCGGTTGCCGTATAGACCTCCCACGCCCGCTGGACCCGCGCGCGGTTGGCAAGGTCAAGGCCTGAGGCAGTGGCGGGGTCAAGCTGTTCAATCAATGTCTCGAGCGGTATGTCATTGGCCTGCGCCCGCAATTCCGGTGGCGTGGCGGGGATTTCGGCAAGCCCTTCGGTCAGAGCCTGAAAATACAATCCCGTACCCCCGACAATAATGGGGCGCAATCCGCCTGCTATGATCTCGGTGACCTCGCGGAGCCAATGGCCAGTGGAATAGGGGGCCTGATCGTCCAGATGACCGTAAAGCGCATGGGGCGCTTGCGCCACTTCATCGGCGTTGGGACGCGCAGAGATGACCTGCCAGCAGGCAAAGACCTGACTGGCATCCGCATTTACAATCACCCCGCCGCTTTCTTGCGCGATGCGCAGCGCCAGCGCCGATTTTCCCGAGGCCGTAGGCCCCGCAATCAGCACCGGTTGCGCAGGCGGGAGGCGGTTGAGCAAATTATCGCTGGCCGAGGGGGACATTTCTTTGCTTCCTAACTGCGCGCTGCATTGAACCTTGGCGCTATTTGCGACATTTTAGGGCAAAGCGAAAGTCTGCATCCCTGTAGCGCCCCTCCAAGTCCCCGAAAGGTCCCCCTCCCATGTCCGCATCTTCTCCTGCCAGCTTCAATCGTGTCATGCTCAAAATCTCCGGCGAAGCATTGATGGGGGACAAAGGGTTCGGGCTTAATCCGCCCACGGTCGAACGGATCGCAAAAGAAGTCAAATCCGTGCATGATCTGGGTGTCGAGATTTGTATGGTCATTGGTGGAGGCAATATCTTTCGCGGCTTGCAAGGCAGCGCGCAAGGGATGGAGCGGACCACCGCGGATTACATGGGCATGTTGGCGACTGTGATGAATGCGCTGGCCATGCAATCGGCGCTTGAGGCCGAGGGGATCCATACGCGCGTGATCTCGGCCATTACCATGAATGAAGTGGCCGAACCCTATATCCGCCGCCGCGCCGTGCGCCACCTTGAGAAAAAGCGCGTCTGCATCTTTGCGGCCGGTACGGGGAACCCGTATTTTACCACCGATACCGCCGCTGCCCTGCGCGCCAATGAAATGGCCTGCGAAGCGATCCTGATGGGTAAAAACGGTGTGGATGGGGTTTATGATAAAGATCCTGCAAAACACGCGGATGCCAAACGCTATGACACAGTGAGCTACGATGATGTGTTGGCCAAGCGCCTTGGGGTTATGGACGCCTCGGCCATTGCCCTTGCGCGTGACAACAACCTTCCGATTATCGTCTTCTCGCTGGATGAACCGGGTGGTTTCAAAGGTATCCTTGCCGGACAGGGCGCACATACCCGCGTTCAAGGCTAAGGTCCGAAAATATGGGCCGCGTGCTGTCGGTTCCGGTCGCGCGGCCAAGGTGTATAAGGCGGGATAACCCAGGTTGAAATGACGCTGACCATCCGCGTTTACCGCCGGAGAACATTTGTTTTCAATTCAGTTAAAGACAGCAGGGTGCAAAGGGCAGTTGTGAAAACACGCGCGCGGCGCTAAAACCCTTGGCTAAAGAAACAGATAGACAGGCAGTGCACATGTCAGAAGATTTTATGCTTGATACCGACGATCTGGAGCGCCGGATGCAAGGGGCGATTGCCGCCTTGCGGACCGAGTTCGCATCCCTGCGTACGGGACGGGGCTCTGCCTCCATGCTGGAGCCGGTGATGGTTGACGCTTATGGCTCAATGACGCCGATCAATCAGGTGGGCACGGTGAACGTGCCCGAGCCGCGCATGGTGACCATCAATGTATGGGACAAAGCGTTGGTCGGTAAGGTTGAAAAAGCCATCCGCGAAAGCGGTTTGGGCATCAACCCCCAGCTCAATGGCACGATCATTATGCTGCCCATCCCCGAACTGAACGAAGAGCGCCGGACGCAGCTGACCAAAGTGGCCGGTAGCTATGCCGAAAACGCCCGTGTGAGCATCCGCAATATCCGCCGCGACGGTATGGACCAGATCAAGAAGGCCAAAAATGACGGCGCAATGTCCGAGGACGACCAGAAAATCTGGGAAGACGAGGTGCAGGAGCTGACGAATAAAACCATCAAGGCCATTGATGACCAGCTGGACGCCAAGCAAGCCGAGATCATGCAGGTTTGATCCCGTTGTGCCCTGAAAGGGGCACAACACCCGTATACGGGTCCAGACCACTAGACAGATAACAGGCCTGACCGAATGCGAGCATATTCATGATTAAATCCTCCAAAAAGAAACATGAACCGCTGCCTGCGGCGTTACCCGGCGGGCCGGGTCATGTTGCGATTATTATGGATGGCAATGGCCGTTGGGCGACGCAACGCGGTCGCCCCCGGCTTTTTGGCCATCATGCAGGCGCGAAGCGTGTGCGCGAGGTCGTCGAAGCCTGCCCCGAGGTCGGGGTTGAATATCTGACGATTTTTGCCTTCTCGACGGAAAACTGGAAACGCACGCAGGTCGAGGTGGCAGGGCTGATGAGCCTGTTCCGCCGCTATATCACGAAAGAGACACGCTCGCTGAGCGAGTTCGGCGTGCGGGTGCGGTTTATTGGTGACCGTGTGCGGCTGGATGCCAAGCTGATCAAGCTGATGAACGAGCTGGAAGAAGCCACCGCCCATAATACCCGTGTGCATCTGACTATTGCGCTTAATTACGGGGGCCGTGATGAGGTGGCGCGCGCCACCAAACGGCTTGCGCAGGATGTGGCGGACCGCAAGCTGGATCCAGCAGAAGTGGATGAAGAAACGCTGCCAAAGTATTTAGATACTTGTGTTTTACCTGATCCTGATCTTGTGATCCGCACCAGTGGCGAGGCGCGGATCTCTAACTTTCTGCTTTGGCAATCCGCCTATGCGGAATATGAATTCATTGATACGCTTTGGCCGGATTTCACGCGCGAAGAGTTTGCACAGCTCTGCGCCTCCTATGGTAAACGTGATCGCCGCTTTGGCGCGGTGAAGACTTGAAGAACGCGCATCCGGGGAGGAAGCGATGAGTAATTCCGAAAAATGGTCCGATCTGGCAACCCGGCTGGGCTCTGCGGTGGCGATGGTGCTGGTTGGTGCCATTGGCATCTGGATGGGGGGCTTTGTCTTTCATCTCATGGTGGCGCTGATCTGCGGCATCATGGCATGGGAGCTGGTGAACATGGTTCATGGGGCACCGGGTAGCAATACTGCGCTGATGTTGGGGGCCGTGACGGGTGGGGCGCTTTTTGCGACGTATTATTTGCCGCCGGGCTTTGCTTTGCCGCTGTTGCTTGCGCCTGCATTGCTGGGGTTTGGCCAGCTTGAGCGCAACCGTACGATCTATATGGCTTATACGGCTGTGATCCTGATGGCGGGCTACGGGTTGATGGAGGTGCGCAATGAAATGGGCATCGGCTGGATGCTGTGGCTTGTTGTGGTTGTGGTCGCGACCGATGTGGTGGGATATTTTGCAGGACGCGCCTTTGGCGGGCCAAAGTTCTGGCCAAAGGTCAGCCCCAAGAAAACATGGTCAGGCACGGCCGCCGGTTGGGTCGGCGCGGCACTGGTAGGGCTTTTGTTCTCGCTCAACACCGATGCCAGTCTTCAGCTTATAGGTGTGTCTGTTGCGATCTCGATGGCGTCGCAGATGGGCGACATTGCCGAAAGCGGAATCAAGCGCAAGATGGGCGTCAAGGACAGCTCGAACCTGATCCCGGGTCACGGCGGGCTGCTGGACCGTTTTGACGGGATGCTGGGTGCGGCGTTGTTCCTGCTGCTGATCGGGCAGCTCATTGGCTTCCCGCCTGTGATAGGCTGATCCATGCGTAAAGTCAGTATTTTCGGTGCCACCGGTTCTATCGGGCAGAACACGATTGACCTGATCAAACGTGCGCCGCAGGAATATGAGGTGGTCGCCCTTACAGGGGCAAGCAACATCAAACAGCTGGCCACGGACGCTGTCGCGCTCAAGGCGCAGATTGCCGTTACTGCGGATGAGACACTGCTGGATGATCTGCGCACAGCGTTGCAGGGCAGCGATGTTCAGGCGGCAGCAGGCGCAACTGCGATTGTCGAGGCGGCACATCGCCCTGTGGATTGGGTCATGTCGGCGATTGTCGGTGCGGCGGGCTTGGCTCCCGGTCTTGCTGCGCTGGCACAGGGCTGCACGCTGGCATTAGCGAATAAGGAATCGCTGGTCTGTGCGGGGGGCCTGTTGTTGGACACGGCGCGGGCCCACGGGGCGAAAATCCTGCCCGTGGACAGCGAGCATTCCGCAGTTTTTCAGGCGCTGGTCGGCGAGCCGATGGATGCGGTTGAGCGGATTATCATTACAGCGTCAGGCGGCGCGTTTCGCGATTGGCCTATCGAGGATCTGGAGAACGCCACGCTAGCGCAGGCCTCGAGCCATCCCAATTGGGACATGGGTCAGCGGATCACCATTGATTCAGCTTCGATGTTCAACAAGGCGATGGAAGTCATCGAGACGCGCGAATTTTTCGGCGTTGATCCGGCGCAGATCGAGGTGTTGATCCACCCGCAAAGCATGATTCACGCGCTGGTGGGGTTTAACGACGGCGCATTGATGGCCCATGTGGGGCCTGCGGATATGCGCCATGCCATTGGATATGCGCTGCACCATCCCGCGCGGCGTCATCTACCGGTCGAGCGTTTGGACCTTGCGGCTATTGGCAACTTCGAGTTCCGCGCACCCGATGTTAGTCGCTGGCCAGCGCTGCGCATCGCACGCGAGGTCATGGCGCGGGGCGGTTTGGCAGGGGCTGTGTTTAACGCAGCAAAAGAGACTGCGCTGGATGGATTCATCGCCGGTCACCTAAAATTTACACAGATGGCGGACGTTGTGTCGCAGTGTCTGGAGCATATGGAAGCCGCCGGCAGCCATATTGATGCCACCATGACCCTTGATAACGTCCTGCAAACAGATCATCTGGCACGAAAGGCCGCACAGGCGGTCATCACAGGTAAGGCAGGGTAGAGCATTGGACTTCACGACACTCATACCGCAGTTTAGCGGATTCATCTGGACACTTGCAGCGTTTGTTATCGCGTTGTCGGTGATCGTCGCGATCCATGAATATGGCCACTATATTGTTGGCCGCTGGTGCGGGATCAAGGCGGATGTTTTCTCATTGGGCTTTGGGCCGGTGCTGTATTCGCGTTTCGACAAACATGGCACCAAATGGCAGATCGCGGCACTTCCTTTTGGCGGCTACGTAAAATTCGCCGGTGATGCCAATGCCGCATCCGGCAAGGATGAGGCTGCGATGGACGAAGCCGCCGCCGATCCTGAGCAGTTGCGTGCAACGATGCATGGCGCACCTTTGTGGGCGCGGGCGTTGACTGTTCTGGCAGGGCCTGTGTTCAATTTTGCTTTGTCGATCATTGTTTTCGCAGCAATCGCTCTGAGCCTTGGGACCGTGCGGGAGCCTTTGACGGTTGAGGCGATCAAACCTTTGCCGGTTCAGGTCGAGGGCCTGCAGAAAGGCGATATCTTGCAATCCATCGCCGGAGGCGACGTGCCACAGCCCGTGGGAAGCGTTGAATACCATGCGTTTATGGACGCGCTACCACTGGAGCCGGTGCTGGAATATACAGTCCTGCGCGATGGCCAGCTCCTGACCGTGGAGGGGCCGTATCCACAGCCTGCCATCGTGGGCGGTGTAGGCCCCGAAACCGCAGCGTTGGAGGCCGGACTGGAAACGGGTGATGTGATCACCGCCATCGACGGGCGCGAGACATTTGCCTTTCGGCAACTCAAAGACGCCGTTGAAGGCGGTGGTGGCGCGCCACTACTGTTGGATGTTTGGCGCGATGGCGAGACCTTGCAGTTCACGTTGGTGCCCAAATCCACCGATGAGCCGCAGCCCGATGGCGGATTCAAAAATGTGCTGCGCATCGGTATTTCGAGCGATAGCGCGATCACGGCTGCGACTGACACGCCGGGTCTGTGGGAGGCCGCACAACGTGGTGTGGCTGGCACATGGCGTATCATTACCGGATCACTTTCGGGCCTATACCACATGGTGACGGGGGCGATCAGCTCGTGCAACATGTCCGGCCCTGTCGGCATCGCCAAAGTGTCCGGCGCGATGGCAAGTCAAGGACCGGTCAATTTCATCAACTTCATAGCAGTGCTAAGCACGGCTGTCGGTTTGTTGAACCTCTTTCCGATCCCGGCACTGGATGGGGGGCATCTGACCTTCTATGCCTATGAGGCAGTCGCCGGTAAGCCACCAAGCGATAAGGCGCTGCGCATCTTGATGTCTATCGGGATCACGCTGGTGCTAAGCCTGATGGTTTTCGCACTCTATAATGACCTGTTCTGCCCATAAGGGCAGGATAGGGGCAAAGAAAAGGGCGGTGTAATTGCCCTTTTTTTGCCACATTTAATTCCCACCCCTGACACATTGTGATGCCAGATTACTGGTCGAACGTTTCTGTCACTCAGGGGGAGCATCCGTTGCAGACGATTTTTAAAGGCTACCGTGGTCTAAGCATTCTGATGGACCTGAACTGGGACCGGTTACTGTATATGTGCACAATGATCTTTGCCCTTTGCGCCGGGGCATATTTCGGCAGCCTGCACTAACAGGCGGCCAATACCCCTCCAATAAAAGGGTCCGCATACTGCGCGGGCCCTTTTGCGTGTAAAAAGGGGCCTGTTGGTTTTGACAAGCCAAGCCCTGACAGGTACTCAGTGGAAACGGTGTTTATAAAAAATTGGGCAAAAACCATGAACCTGGGGTCTTCGACGAGCGCGCCGCGCGCTTTTGGGCAGCATAGAAAAGCAAATACGGGCCTGAAAGGGCTGGCATTTTCTCTCCTGATAACAACGGCTTGGATCGCTCCTGCGCCCAAGGTATTTGCGCAGCAGTTTCAATTCAATACGGTCAGGATTGAAGGGAATGAACGCATTGGCGATAGCGCCATCCTGTCACAGGCCGGAATCGCGCGTGGTCAGGCCCTGAGCGCCGGACAGCTCAATGATGCGGTTCAGAAGCTGAATAATTCCGGCTTGTTCGAAAGCGTTGAGGTTACTCCGCAGGGAAACACGCTGACAATCTCGGTGGTCGAGTTGCCCACGATCAACCGCATTTCCTTTGAGGGGAACCGCCGGATTGACGATGACGCGCTGGCTGGTGTGATTGATTCGACCGCACGTCGTGTATTCAACCCGACCCAAGCTGAAAAAGACGCCAACTCCATCGCGGAAGCTTATTCCGCACAAGGGCGTATATCGGCACGTGTACAACCCAAAATCATCAAGCGCGACCAGAACCGCGTGGATCTGGTGTTTGAAATCTTTGAAGGTGAAAACATCGAAGTCGAGCGTCTGAGTTTTGTGGGGAACCGCAAATTCTCGGACCGCCGCCTGCGCCGCGTTTTGGGCACCAAACAGGCCGGTTTGTTCCGTGTCCTGATCCAGCGCGACAGCTATAACGCCGGCCGCGTCGAGCTGGACAAGCAAATCCTGCGTGATTTCTACGCCTCACGCGGCTATGTAGACATGCGGATCAACTCGGTGAACGCCAACCTCACCGAAGAGCGGGACGGCTATTTTATCGGGTTCAACATTCAAGAAGGCCAGCAGTTCCATTTTGGCGATATCTCTGTCACCTCCGAGCTGAACGGCGTAGATGCCGATCTTTACCGGAGCCTGATCAAAGTGAAGCCGGGGGTGGTCTATTCGCCCACGCTGGTTGATTTGGATATCGCACGGATCGAGCGTGAGGCCATTCGCCAAGGTGTTGACTTCTTGCGGGTGGAACCTCGTGTGACCCGCAACGAGCGTGATCTGACGCTCAATGTCGAGTTCGTATTGTCGCGCGGTCCACGCATTTTCATTGAACGGATCGACATCGAAGGCAACACTACGACCCTTGACCGTGTCGTACGCCGCCAGTTTGACAGCGTCGAAGGCGATCCCTTTAATCCGCGTGAAATCCGGCAGTCTGCCGAGCGTATTCGCGCGTTGGGATATTTCGAGAATGCAAACGTTGAAACCCGAGAGGGCAGTTCCGCTGATCAGGTTGTGATTGATGTCGATGTTGTCGAGCAACCGACAGGTTCGTTGAACTTCGGTGCGTCCTTCTCGAGTGGGGATGGCCCCGGTATCGCCGTTTCCTTTTCCGAGCAGAACTTTCTGGGGCGTGGTCAGCAGCTTTCGTTGAACGTTGCCACCGCCACCGAGGCACGCCGCCTTGAATTCCGCTTTACCGAACCATCTTTGCTGGCGCGTGATGTGGCCTTTAGCTTGGGGGCGAATTTCGCTGAAACGAATTCGTCAAACTCGACCTATGACACGTCCCGTTTCACTTTCCAGCCAAGCATTACCTTCCCTGTAAGTGAAAATGGCCGGCTTCAGTTGCGCTATACCGGCGAGCGGATCAAGGTTAAGCGGAACGACGACGATGACAACGGCGAGATCATTCAGGGCGATATCGACGCCGGTGCGCTGATTACCTCGTCGCTGGGCTATCAATACAGCTATGACACCCGCCGCACCGGTCTTGACCCGACAGCGGGCGTTTTGTTGCAGCTTAACCAGGACTTTGCCGGCCTCGGCGGCGACCAGACATATGTGCGTACGGTCGGTAGGGCCATCGGCGAGAAAAAATTCTTTAACGAACAGCTGACGCTGCGGGCTACCGCAGAGGCGGGGGCGTTGAACTTTATCTCGGGGACCAACCGTGCTGTGGACCGGTTTATCCTGTCGACATCACAGCTGCGCGGTTTTGAGCCGGGCGGGATTGGCCCTCGTGACGGGGAGTCGGACGAGAGCGATACACTCGGCGGTAACTTCTACGTTGTTGGTCGCCTAGAGGCAGAGTTCCCGATCGGTTTGCCAGAGGAATACGGCATCACAGGCGGTGTGTTCTATGATGTGGGTAACTTGTGGGATCTGTCCGACGTGGACCTGAATGGGGTGAGCGTTGATGGTGAAAATGGATCGTTCCGCCATGTAATCGGCTTTTCGATCTTCTGGGACACGCCTGTAGGGCCGTTGCAGTTCAACGTGTCCGATGCGATCCGCAAGGAATCTTTTGACCGCGAACAAAAGTTCGAAGTCACTATTCAAACGGACTTCTGATCCATGTGGCGCACCCTCATAGGTGCATGCGTTGCGCTCGCTGTGGTGGGCGCGACGCCGTTAGCTGCTCAGGGAACCCAAGCTGCTCCAGTGAACAGCGCGATCCTGACAATCGACAGCGAGCGGATGTTTCTCAATAGCGATTTTGGCAAACGCGTCGCACGCGAGATTGAGCAGCGCGGCACCGAATTGGCGGCAGAAAACCGCCAGATCGAGGCAGAGCTGGCAGATGCCGAGCAAGAGCTTACAGACCGGCGCGCGACGATGACGCCAGAGGCGTTTCGCCCCTTGGCCGATGCATTTGATACCCGTGTTCAGGAAACGCGGCGCGAACAGGCGGTGAAAACCCGCGCATTGAACGAGCTGTTGGGACAGGAGCGCGAAGCCTTCCTGCGGGCAGCTGGGCCTGTGTTGCAGGCCCTGATGGCCGAAGTGGGCGCGACTGTCGTACTCGAGCGTCGCACCGTCTTTATCAGTTCGAACGCTAGTGACATCACCGCCCGCGCGATTGAGCGGATCAACGCCACGCTGGGCGAGCAGGCCGAACAGCCCGCGCCCGAGCAAACCCCTGATGAACCTCAGGATGAGCAGGCCCCCGCATCTCAGGATTGAACCTGCGCGGCTTGCTCCTTTTTGCCGCAGTTGGTAGCACTGCGGATAAATATCATGAAAGAAACACCAATGACCCAAGAGCTTAAATCAGCCGATATCCAGACAATTCAGCGGATTTTGCCGCATCGTTATCCGTTCTTGTTGGTGGATAAAGTAACCGAGATCGACGGCACGCAATCTTCGGTCGGTTATAAAAATGTCACCATGAACGAACCGCATTTTCAGGGGCACTTTCCTGGCTCGCCGATCATGCCGGGGGTGACCATTGTTGAAGCGATGGCGCAGACCGCCGGTGTGATGATTGGTGTCGCCTTGGACATGATGGATCGCGACATGCTGATTTACTTCATGTCGATTGATAACTGCAAATTCCGCCGCAAAGTGATCCCCGGTGACGTATTGCGCATGGATCTGAAAACAGTTCGCGGCAAGCCGGGCGGCAAAATCTGGAAATTCTCGGGCGTGGCTACGGTCGAGGGCGAAATGGCTGCCGAGGCCGAATTCATGGCAATGCTGGATCTGCCCAAGGACGCCGGCTAATGCCCATTCACCCTAGCGCTGTCATCGAAGAAGGCGCGCAGGTTGATCCTTCGGCAATTGTTGGCCCGTTCTGTGTGATCGGGCCTCAGGTGCAGCTGGGGGCGAATGTTGAATTGAAATCCCATGTGGTGGTGAGCGGCCAGACAACCGTCGGGGCGGATACCATCATATTTCCGTTTGCGGTGATCGGTGAAATCCCGCAGGACCTTAAGTTCAAGGGGGAGACCAGCCGCCTCGAGATTGGCGCGCGCAACCGCATCCGCGAACATGTCACCATGAACTGTGGCACCGAAGGCGGCGGCGGTGTGACCCGTGTGGGCGATGATTGCCTGTTCATGGCAGGGTGCCACATCGCCCATGATTCCACGATCGGCAACAGGGTCGTCGTCGTCAATAATGCCGCAGTGGCAGGCCATTGTATCATCGAGGATGAGGTCATTATTGGCGGGCTGTCGGGCATCCACCAATGGGTCCGCGTGGGCCGCGGCGCGATCATCGGTGCGATTACCATGGTGACGCATGATGTCATTCCCTACGGGCTGGTGCAGGGGCCGCGGGGCCATCTGGATGGTTTGAACCTCGTCGGCCTCAAGCGGCGCGGGGTGGAACGCCGTGATATCACGGCCCTACGCGCGGCCTTTCAGATGCTGGCCCAAGGCGAGGGGACATTCCACGATCGCACGGTGCGTCTAGGTGACGAAACCGAAAGCGATTACGTGCGCGAGATTGTCGATTTTGTATTGGCTGACGCGGGCCGTCAGTTTCTGACGCCAAAATGACGCTGGCGCTGATTGCCGGACGCGGCGATTTGCCTGCTCTTGTGGCCGCTGCGTGCCCTGTTCCGCCGCTGGTTGCCCAGTATAAGGGCACAGATTTGTCAGGGCTGAAGGCGGATATAACATTCCGGCTTGAGACATTGGGAACCTTGTTAGCGGTGTTGAGTGATCGGGGCGTGACGCAGGTTTGCTTTGCCGGTGGTCTTGAGCGGCCTGCGCTGGACCCGTCAAAGATTGACGCGCGAACGGCGCCTATGGTGCCTGCCTTTCTCGAGGCGCTTGGCAAAGGCGATGACGGGGCGCTGCGTGTTCTTTTGGATATGTTCCGGAAAGCTGGGTTTGATCTGTTGGGCGCACATGAGATCGCACCTGAGCTGGCCGCGCCTCATGGAATCTACGGAACGGTCCAGCCCGATTTAGGAATGCAGAAGGATGCGGATATCGCTGCGGCGCATATTCGCAAGTTATCACCCCAGGACATAGGGCAGGCCTGTTTGGTCAGCGCGGGTCAGGTGATCGCGATGGAGGACTCGCGCGGCACGGATGCGATGTTGTCTGCGCTTGCTGCTGGTGCTGGCGGGATCCTGTATAAAGGTCCCAAGAGTGGCCAGACCCATAAGGTCGATTTGCCGACAGTTGGACCTGACACGCTACAAGCGGTTGCTGACGCGGGGCTGGGTGGTCTTGTGGTTGAACAGGGCACCACGTTGATCCTGCACAGGCCGGAATGCATCGCAGCGGCGGACCGGCTGGGCCTAGGTTTTTGGGCGCGGTCCACATCATGAGCCCTCTGCGCGTTTTCATCATAGCGGGGGAGCCTTCGGGAGATAAACTGGGGGCGGCCCTTATGGCGGGGCTAAAGGCGCTGCGGCCTGATGTCGAATTCCAAGGGGTTGGCGGCGTTCAGATGCAGGCAGAGGGGCTGGTTAGCCGTTTTGACATGTCCGAACTCAGCTTGATGGGGCTGGTCGAGATATTGCCGAAGTACCGCCACCTCAAACGCCGGATTGCACAAACTGCCCAAGCGGTGGTGGCACAGAAGCCTGATGTGCTTATCACCGTCGACAGCCCTGATTTCTCGCTTCGGGTGGCTAAACTGGTCAAGGCGCACAGCGCTATTCGGACGGTCCATTATGTTGCGCCGACGGTCTGGGCATGGCGGGCAGGGCGGGCGGCACGGATGGCGCGGCATATTGATCAGGTGTTGGCGTTGCTGCCTTTCGAGCCACCGTTGATGCAGGCTGCGGGTATGCGTTGTGATTTTGTCGGGCATCCGGTCGTGGCCGAACCTGTCGCGACTGACCGCGATGTAGAGGCGTTTCGTGCCATGCACAGCATCGGCGACGCGCCTTTGATGGTGGTTCTGCCCGGGTCGCGGCGGTCAGAGGTTGCGCGGTTGGGGGAGCGGTTCGGTGCCGCTGTGCGTAGGATCAAAGAGCACAAGCCCAAGCTGCGAATCATCGTGCCTGCTGCAGCGGGAGTCGCTGATTTGGTGCAAAACCTCACCGATAAATGGCCGGATACGGTGGTTCTGGATCCGCGCATCGGCGAATATTCGACTAAAATGGCAAATAAGAGAGCGGTTTTTCGCGCAGCGGATGTGGCGTTGGCGGCTTCGGGCACCGTGTCATTAGAGCTGGCAGCGGCCGGAACGCCGATGGTCATCGCTTATGATATGAACCCGATCAGCCGTTTTGTCATAGGCAAAATGCTGTTGGTTGATACGGTCACATTGGTCAATCTGGTGTCGGAAACCCGCGCAGTGCCCGAGTTTATTGGGAGGGCATGCACCAGTGACGCCATCGCTGACAGCGTACTTGATGTGATGGCCCAACCAACAGAGCAACATCGCGCAATGGCGCTTACGATGCAGCGGCTTGGGCAGGGGGGCAAAGACCCCGGTTTGCGTGCGGCGCAGGCGGTGCTGGAGGGGATCGCGGCCGATTATTAGCCGCGGTGAATCCAGCCGCCGCCGAAAATCCTGCTGCTTTCGGGATCGTAGAAAACACAGGCCTGACCCGGGCTGACACCTTGTTCTGCGGTGACCAACTCCACCTCGGCGGTGGTCTCACTTAGCGGCCGCAGGATCGCATCCGTGGGCGGTCGGGTTGACCGGACGCGCACGGCGACATGCCATTCCTCGCGGGATGTGAAAGGCGCATCGCCAAGCCAGTTGATCTCTTTTACCGGCACCGTGCGTGTGGCCAGAAGATGCTTCGGGCCGACGACAACCTGTCGTTTGTCTGCATCCAGTCGCACCACATAAAGCGGGTCCGCCAGCCCGCCAATTCCCAAACCGCGGCGCTGTCCGATAGTGTAATTGATCACGCCATCATGGCTGGCCAATACTGTTCCTTCGGTGTCGACAATATCACCGGGGGCCGCTGCTTCGGGACGTAACTTTCTGATAACGCTCGCGTAATCACCATCCGGTACAAAGCAGATATCCTGACTGTCGGGTTTGTCTGCGACGCGCAGCCCGTATTTCTCGGCCAGCTCCCGTGTTGCTTGCTTGGAAGGCAAATGCCCCAGCGGGAAGCGCAAATAATCCAGCTGCTCTGGTGTGGTGGAGAATAGGAAATAGCTTTGATCCTTGGTTGGATCTGCGGCTGTGTGCAGCTCGGCCCCGCCAGCGCCCATTTTGCGCTGGATGTAGTGGCCGGTCGCCATGCAATCGGCTTCGAGGTCACGGGCGGTTTCCAGCAGGTCCTTGAATTTCACCCGCTCGTTACAGCGGATGCAGGGCACGGGCGTGGCTCCGCCCAGATAGCTATCGGCGAATTCGTCAATTACAGCGTCTTTGAATACGTTTTCATAATCCAGCACATAATGCGGGAAACCCATATCTTCGGCCACACGGCGGGCATCATGGATGTCGATCCCCGCGCAGCAGGCACCTTTCTTGGCCAGCGCGGCGCCGTGGTCATAAAGCTGGAGCGTGACGCCGACAACGTCATACCCTTCCTCTGACAGCATTGCGGCGACAACCGAGCTGTCCACACCGCCCGACATCGCGACCACCACACGGGTGTCGGCGGGCGCTTTTGCAAAGCCCAATGAATTGAGCGGTGGGGTTTTGTCCAGGGGCATGGGGCCTCGATATGTCGGAGTGCTTTGCTTTGGAATATAGGAAAATGCGAACTACTCACAAGGGGCGGCTTCATTTGTCTTTAAGAGACAGGCGGGAAGATCAGGGGGGAAACGAGTTTGGGGTGAGCAAATGTATCTGAAGAAAGTGGACGGCCCGCGTTCGGTAACTTTAATGGACGGATCTGTCATGACCTTGGCGGATCTCCCTAGTCCGACAACCAGTCGTTGGGTTGCTTCGCGCAAGGTGGCGGTGGTGCGCGGCGTTATATACGGCCTAATCGGTAAAGACGAAGCGCTACAGCGCTACGGGCTAAGCGAGGACGAGTTTATTGAGTGGGTGCGCGCGGTTTCAACCCATGGAGAAGTCGCGTTAAAAGCAACGATGGTGCAAAAATATAGACAACTATAGATTGTTTCGGGTGTGGTCGCGCCAATATTTACGGGTAATTAACCTTTATTGCGCAGTCTGATCGTCATACACTTATCCCAAATGGCGGAGTTGACCAGAAAATGCGTGTACTGCTTGTTGAAGATGATCCCACAACCTCAAAAAGCATCGAGCTGATGCTCACACATGCGAACCTCAACGTCTATGCGACGGATTTGGGGGAGGAGGGGATCGATCTCGCCAAGTTGTACGACTACGATATTATTCTTCTCGACCTCGATCTGCCGGATATGAACGGCCATGAGGTACTTCGCCAACTACGCCTGAGCCGGATCGAGACGCCAATCCTGATCCTTTCGGGTGCTGACGACACCGAAAATAAAATTCGCGGTTTCGGGTTCGGGGCAGATGATTATCTGACTAAACCTTTTCACCGCGAAGAACTTGTTGCCCGTATTCACGCCATTATCCGCCGCTCCAAAGGACACTCTCAGTCCGTCATTGATACCGGTCTTGTTTCAGTCAATCTTGACGCTAAAACCGTCAGCGTTGACAACAAGCCGGTTCATTTGACCGGTAAGGAATACCAGATGCTGGAACTGTTGAGCCTTAGAAAAGGCACAACACTTACAAAAGAAATGTTCCTGAACCACCTGTATGGTGGCATGGACGAACCCGAGCTCAAGATCATCGACGTATTTATCTGCAAGCTGCGGAAAAAGCTGGGCTGTGCCACAGGTGGATCGAATTATATCGAAACGGTCTGGGGGCGCGGCTATGTTTTGCGTGATCCCGAACCGTCAGAGATGGATTTGGCCGCAAGCGCCTGAGATCTGCATAACGATACGCAAATGACCTAGACCTGCCGAGGGTCGCGGCCTATCTAACTTCGGGTAGGCGACAGCACTAAAGGCAGGTTTTGTGACTTCTCAAACAGGATTCCCCGATATTAGCGTGGATTCGCTCGAATCTGCACAGGCTAAGGCCGAGCTTGCGCGGCTTGCCGAACTGCTTGGGTTCGCGAATACCGCGTATCACGGTGACGATGCTCCGACGATTTCGGATGCGGAATATGACAGTCTCAAGCGACGCAATGCGGCGATCGAAGCGCGGTTTCCTGAGCTGAAACGCCCGGACAGCCCGAGCGATAAAGTGGGCGCAGCACCCGCGGGGGGGTTTGGGAAAATTACCCATGCGGTGTCAATGTTGTCATTGGCAAATGCGTTCGACGATGATGACGTGCGCGAATTTGATACGTCGATCCGAAAATATCTGGGTTTGGGTGGGGAGACACCTCTGGCCTATACGGCCGAGCCAAAGATCGACGGCTTGTCGCTGTCGATAAGATACGAGAATGGCGTTTTGACACAGGCAGCCACCCGCGGCGACGGCGCTGTGGGCGAGAATGTGACAGCAAATGCGCGTACCATTTCGGATATTCCACAAAAGCTGGAGGGGGCTCCGGAAATTTTAGAGGTGCGCGGCGAAGTTTATATGAGCCACGCCGATTTTGAAGCGTTGAATGCGCGTCAGTCAGAGCGGGGGGGTAAGCTGTTCGCCAACCCGCGCAACGCCGCCGCAGGATCCTTGCGGCAGCTTGATCCTGAAATCACCCGTGCGCGGCCGTTAAAATTTTTCGCTTATGCCTGGGGGGTCTTGTCGGCACCTTTGGACAAGACACAATGGGGCGCGATAGAGGCGCTGGCCGATATGGGGTTTTCGACGAACCCGCTCACGGCGCTATGCGCATCCCCGGCTGAGATGATTGCCCATTACGTTAATATCGAATCGCAAAGGGCTTCTTTGGGCTATGATATCGACGGCGTGGTTTACAAAGTTAACAATCTTGAGTTGCAGGCCCGCCTGGGCTTTAGGTCAACCACCCCTCGCTGGGCGATTGCTCATAAATTCCCGGCCGAGCTTGCTTGGACCACGCTTGAGGGGATTGATATTCAGGTCGGGCGCACCGGCGCGCTAAGCCCTGTTGCGCGGCTCGCCCCTGTGACGGTCGGGGGGGTGGTGGTCTCCAATGCGACGCTGCACAATGAGGATTACATCAAAGGGCTTGATAGCAAAGGCAGCGAAATTCGCGGGGGCAAAGACATCCGCGTGGGCGACTTTGTGCAGGTCTATCGTGCTGGTGATGTGATCCCGAAAGTCGCCGATGTGGATCTGGACAAACGCCCCGATACTGCGATGCCCTATGCCTTTCCCGATATTTGCCCGGAATGTGGCAGTGACGCGGTGCGCGAGCCGGGGGATGCGGTGCGCCGCTGTACGGGGGGGCTGATCTGTCCGGCTCAGGCGGTGGAAAAGCTCAAACACTTTGTCTCGCGCGGTGCGTTTGACATTGACGGTCTAGGGGCAAAGCAGGTCGAACAGTTCTATACGGATGGCTGGATTGCTGAACCTGCGGATATTTTCACCTTGCAGGCGCGGTACGGCAGCGGTGTGCAGCAGCTCAAAAACCGCGAAGGTTGGGGGGATAAATCGGCTAAAGCCCTGTTCGCCGCGATTGAGGACAAGCGCAAGATCGGCCTTGCGCGCTTTTTATTCGGCCTCGGGATCCGCCATGTAGGTGAGGCGGCGTCGAATATGATCGCGCTGCACTACGGAACATGGGAGGCTCTGGCCCGAGGCGTTGATGGGGCCGTCATGCGGGAAGGTCCCGCGTGGGACGATCTATTGGCGGTTGACGGGATGGGCGCGGTGATGGCGGGCTCTTTTGTCGGGGCTTTTGCGCAAAATGGTGAGCGGGCATCTATTGACCGGTTGGTGGCACAGCTGGATATTCAGGAGGCAAAGCGCGCTGATACCTCGGGCTCTCCGGTCGCGGGAAAAACTGTCGTATTTACCGGAACGCTCGAGAAAATGACCCGCGCCGAGGCAAAGGCCCGGGCCGAGAGGTTAGGTGCCAAGGTGTCAGGATCGGTCAGTGCCAAAACGGATATTCTCGTGGCGGGCCCCGGTGCCGGATCAAAGGCCCGGAAGGCAGCAGAGCTTGAGATTACGACCTTGGACGAAGACGGCTGGCTGGCGTTGATCGAGGGGTTATGAACACGCGTCCCGAAATTTTATTCCCGCTGTTTGCAGGGCTGGATACGTTAACCGGTGTTGGCCCTAAAACAGCGCAGCATTTCGCGGGCCTGGGCGTAGTGGCACCGCGCGATCTGTTGTTTACGTTGCCGCAATCGGGCATTGACCGTCGCCTGATCGAGACGGTGCAGGGTGCCGATTTCCCGACTACTTTGACGGTGGCGGTGACGATCGGAAAACACAGTGGACCGCGCAACAAAGGCGGTGCCTACCGCATTCATGTGGAAGACTCGGGGACGGGCTTTCAGTTGGTGTTTTTTCATGCGCGTGGCAATTATTGGGAACAGCAATTGCCCGAAGGCAGCCGCCGGATTGTGTCGGGGCGGGTCGAATTGTTCGATGGTATCCCGCAGATGGTGCACCCTGATTTCGCCGTGCCAGAAGCCGAAGCGGACAGTATTCCATCCTTTGAGCCTGTTTATCCGCTGACCCAGGGTGTGACGCAAAAGCTGATGTATAAGGCCACGCGGGGGGCGCTTGCCCTGATCCCTCAGATGGATGAATGGATTGATCCCGGCCAGTTGGCCAAAGAAGGCTGGCCGGATTTTGCGACAGCGGCACAGGCCGCTCATGCGCCCCAATCCCTGCTTGATCTGTCATCGGTCGCTCCGGCGCGGGCGCGGTTAGCTTATGACGAATTGCTGGCACATCAAATCACACTGGCTTTGGCGCGGCAGGTAGAGCGGCGCAAAAAGGGCCGCGCGGCAAAGGCCACGGGGCAGCTTCAGGCCAAGGTTCTCAAGACATTACCTTACACGCCGACCGGCGCCCAAAGCCGCGCAATCGCCGAGATTATCGCCGATATGGGAACCGAGCAGCGGATGAACCGTTTGCTGCAAGGGGATGTTGGTGCAGGCAAAACGTTGGTTGCTTTCATGGCCTTGCTGGCTGCGGTTGAGGCAGGCGGGCAGGGCGTTTTGATGGCCCCGACCGAGATCCTTGCGCGGCAACATTTGCAGGGGCTGCGCCCGATGGCGGAAACCGCGGGCGTGGTGTTGGAAATTCTCACGGGACGGGACAAAGGTGCCGAACGGGCTGCCAAACTTGCGGCGTTGGAGCGTGGGGATATCCATATTCTGGTCGGCACCCATGCAGTGTTTCAGGAGACAGTGGTGTTCCATGATCTGCGCCTTGCGGTGGTGGATGAACAACACCGTTTTGGTGTGCGCCAGCGGTTAGAGCTGGGGCGCAAGGGGCGGCAGGCGGATGTGCTGGTGATGACCGCGACGCCCATTCCCCGCAGCCTCGCCTTGGCACAATATGGCGATATGGATGTGAGCGTGCTGGACGAAAAACCCCCGGGCCGTAAGCCGATCCAGACGGTTCTGATCAGCACAGACCGCTACGATCAGGTCATCGACCGGCTGCGTGCGGTGATTGCAGAGGGGCGGCAATGTTATTGGGTTTGCCCCTTGGTCGAGGAAAGCAATGTCAGCGATCTGACCGCAGCCGAGGAGCGTTTTAAGCGGTTGCGCGCGGCATTGGGGGAAGGTGTTGTTGGGTTGGTCCACGGGCAGATGCCCCCAGCGGATAAAGACGCCGCCATGCTGGCCTTTCAGCGCGGTGAGACATCGCTGTTGGTTGCAACAACGGTGATTGAGGTCGGTGTGGATGTGCCGAACGCCTCGATCATGGTGATTGAGCGAGCCGAGAGTTTTGGTCTGGCTCAGTTGCACCAATTGCGCGGGCGGGTCGGGCGTGGCTCGGCGGCGTCGAGCTGTTTGTTGATGTATCAGAACCCGTTAAACCAGACAGGCCGCCAGCGCCTTGAGGTGCTCCGCGAGACCGAGGATGGGTTTGTCATTGCGGAAACCGATCTGAGCATGCGGGGCACGGGAGACCTGATCGGCACGGCACAATCAGGGGTGCCGCGATTCAAAGTGGCCGATCTGGAAAAACAGGCAGCACTAATGGCTGTGGCGCAATCTGATGCGCGCGCATTGCTGACCAGTGATCCAAGTCTTGAAACTCCGCGAGGCAAAGCAGCGCGGCTGCTGCTCTGGCTTATGCGGCAGGATGAAGCCATTCGTTTGATTTCAGTGGGTTAGGTTGTCTGTTCTAAAAAGTTCACAAATGTTCTCATAAAGTTCTTTACACAATGTTCTCAATATGAGAACAAAGGTGCAACAAAGACGGAGAGAAACATGACCTTCTATCAAACAATCAAAGGCATCGCCACACGGTCGAAAGACACATTGGCTCATGATGCGCTCGGTGCTGCAGCATTGATTATGATGTTGGTGGTTGGTCTGCATCTCCCCGGCCTTGTCTGACTTTCTGCCTGCGCTCTGGTGTCAGAGGTGGTTTTCAAGCGTGTTTGTCCCAACTGTATACGCTTTTCGATGTTACGTTCTGCCTGTCCATAACATCTTTTGAGGGTGCCTTCCTCATAACTGCCTTTGTGTCCCACGCCTGAGACGCTTTTCTTGCGCCGCCATCCTGTCCGGGATGTGCGGCGTTTTTTTTGGTTACTGCGTTAGGCTTTCTGATGCGCCGTGCTCATCGCTTCCGCGAGTGCTTCGATAGACAGTAGGATCGAAGCGTGGCGGTTTTTATAGGATGCTGCTGGCGACAGGACTTCGAAGCCGTCAAAAGGCGCGTCTGGGATCGCATCGCCGTCTTTGAGCATCGCTTTGAGTTGATCCCGACCTTTCTCGATGGTGTTTAGATCAGCGCCCACCGCGGCACCGGCCGTTATGGCCGCCGCAGCCTGACCCAATGCGCATGCTTTGACGTCTTGGCCCAGATCTGCCAGTTTTCCATCGTCCATTCTCACATCTACTGTCACGCTGGATCCGCACAGCGGTGACCGGCGGGTAACCGTTGCATGGGGGGCATCAAGCCGCCCCAGATGCGGAATATCAGCGGCCAGCGCTAGGATGCGGCCGGAATAAAGTTTGATCAGATCGGTCTCGTCAGACATGGCATTTCCTTCAGCTCCTCTTTACATAAGCCGAAGACGACAGGATGCAAAAACAATTACACAAGGCGGGCCGCTTATGTCCTTTGATCCCCAAAGTTTGAAATATAACGAGGCAGGTTTAATTCCGGCGATTGCTCAGGATCACGCCACCGGTGAGGTGCTGATGATGGCGTGGATGAATGCCGAGAGCCTGATGGAGACCTTGACCAGCGGGCAAGTGACCTATTGGAGCCGATCACGGCAACAATTTTGGGCCAAAGGGGCCACATCTGGTCATGTGCAAACCCTTAAAGAGCTGCGGGTGGATTGTGACCGCGATTGCATCGTGATGCAGGTCCATCAGGTGGGTGCCGCCTGCCATACCGGCGCGCGCAGCTGTTTCTTCACGATTGTCACCCCTGAAGGTGAGACCGAAAATAGAACCTAAAGACCGACCATAGCGCGGATATCTGCGGGTGACATGCCCTGCGCACGGTAAAGCGATATGGCCCGCGCATCATCGCGTTTGGCCAGTCGCTTACCGGTATCATCGCGGATCAGTTGGTGGTGGTGATAGCTTGGCGTGGGCAGGCCAAGAAGGGCTTGCAAGACTACATGAATGGCTGTTGCCTCAAATAAATCAGCGCCGCGCATCACGTCGGTGATGCCTTGGGCTGCGTCATCCAGCACGACTGACAGATGATAGGATGTGCCCATATCGCGGCGGGACAGGACAATATCGCCCACTGCCTGAACCAGATTGTCAGATGTGACAGGCACAAGGCCACGGTGGGACGGTAGGCCGGTTTCGGTAAAAGACAGTGGGCCAAGGTCGCGCAATGCCGCAGCCATATTCAGGCGGAGCACTGCATTTTCCGGCCGTGGGCCCTGCACGGATTTGCGGCAGGTTCCGGGATAGATCACCCCGTCAGGCCCCAGCAGCGGGGCGCCTTCCTGTGGGGCGCTGGTCGCGGCGGCAATATCGGCACGGGTGCAGCTGCATGGATAAAGCAGGCCACGCGCCCAAAGCGCATCAAGAGCGGTGTCATAAGCATCTTGCCGCTGTGATTGCCGCATTACCGGTTCCGGCCAGCTAATCCCGAGCCATGCAAGGTCATCATAAATCTGGGTTTCCCATGCCGCGCGTGAGCGGCTGCGGTCGATATCCTCGATCCGCAGTAAAAATTGCCCCTTTTGTGCCTGCGCGTGGTCAAAGGCCAGTAGCGCAGAATAGGCATGTCCCAAATGAAGCGGCCCTGTCGGAGAGGGGGCAAAACGTGTGGTAAGGCTCAAGCCTTTTCAACCACATAGACAGTAGACTCAATATCTCGTGCCGGTAGATGGGCACCGTGTTCGGAAAACAGCAGTCGTGCGGCCCCGCAATCAAGCCATTCGTTCAGGCGGCCCGTGCTATCGGGATCCGCGAGGGATTGATCGTTGAAGGTAAACACCAATTTGCCACCGCTAGGCAGCGCGTGCATGAGCGTATCCAATAGTGTGATCGGCCCTGCGCCAATGCCGATTACACCGATAGCCGCAATCAGCGCATAGCCGTCGCGCGGGGTGCTATCTGCTTCGATCTGTTCGAGATTGCGGTAAATTCCTTTGGCGCGGGCCTGTTCGAGCATGGCTTCGCTCAGGTCCACCCCGTCGATGGTTTCAAACCCTGCGGATTTGAACGCTAGCCCGCCTAAGCCGGTTCCACAACCAAAATCAAGCAGGGGCTGGGAGGTGTCTTCGACGCATTCGGCCAAGGCGGCGGCACAGCGCGCCGGTGTCGCATAGCCGTTTTCGCTGATCTCGGCTTCATAGGATCCGGCCCAATCGTTATAAAATGCACGCACAGCCGCAGCATCGCGTTCGGTATAGGAAGTATCCAGAAATTTTTGGGTCATAGCGTTATTTTAAGGGGTCCTGTTGCCTTGTCCAGCCTCAAGCCAGGATTGCCAGTCAAGCTTGGCACGGTCGGTATAGGCTTTGTATCTGTCCTTGCGGCCACGGCGGCCCGATTTGAGACCTTCGACCGGTGGAAATAGCCCGAAGTTCACGTTCATCGGTTGGAAGGTCTTGGCCTCGGCGCCGCCCGAGATGTGGGTGATCAACGCGCCTGTGGCCGTGGTGGCCGGAGGTGTATCGATCATGGTGCCAAGGATCTCGGCCGCTGCAAGACGGCCCGCAAGCAGGCCCATCGCAGCGCTTTCTACATAACCCTCAACGCCGGTGATCTGGCCTGCAAAGCGGATGTGAGGTTGCGAGCGCAGGCGCATCTGCGCGTCCAGCAAGGTTGGCGAATTAAGGAACGTGTTCCGGTGGATGCCGCCCAGACGGGCAAAGCTTGCGTTCTCTAGCCCTGGAATGCGTTTGAAAACATCAGTTTGTGCGCCGTACTTCATCTTGGTCTGGAAGCCGACGATATTATAGAGCGTGCCCAATTTATTATCGCGGCGCAGCTGTACCACGGCATAGGGTTTGACGTCTGGCTGGTGCGGGTTGGTCAAACCTACGGGTTTCATCGGACCAAAGCGCAGGGTCTCACGGCCCCGTTCTGCCATGACCTCAATCGGGAGGCAGCCGTCGAAATAGCCTGCGGTTTCATTCTCGTGGAATTCGGTTTTCTCGGCCTCACCCAGCGCGTCGATGAAGGCGTAATATTGATCGCGGTCCATGGGGCAGTTGAGGTAGGCTGTGCGCTCTTCTTCGGTCTCGCCCTTGTCATAACGCGACTGCATCCACGCTTTGCTCATGTCGATGCTGTCGTGGTAAACAATCGGAGCAATTGCGTCGAAAAAGGCCAAGGCTTCGGCACCTGTTTCTGAGGCAATGGCGGTCCCCAAGGCAGAAGAGGTCAGCGGGCCGGTGGCGATGATCCAGTGACCGCTGTCGGGCAGGGCGGTGATCTCGCCATATTCGACGGTGATGTTGGGGTGGGCCATCAGGGCGTCTGTGACCGATTGCGCAAAGGGGTCGCGGTCCACAGCCAGCGCGCCGCCTGCAGGCAAGCGGTGCTTTTCCGCCGTTTGCATGATCAGGCCGTTTGCCGCGCGCATTTCCCAATGCAGCAGACCCACGGCGTTTTGTTCGCTATCATCCGAGCGGAATGAATTGGAGCAGACCATTTCACCCAGCAGGCCCGTCTGGTGGGCGAATGTGCCAACTTCGGGCCGCATTTCGTGGATGACGACTTTAATCCCCAGATGGGCGGCCTGCCATGCGGCCTCGGAGCCGGCCATGCCGCCGCCAATGATGTGCAATGTTTTATCCATGCCTGCCAGATAAGCCAGCCGCGCGGCGGGCGCAACTGCGGCGAATAGACATAATCAGCAGTGGCTGCGGTATTGAGCCGGCAGTGATTGGGATCGGAGGGGTGTTTTGGGGTCGTCGCTGCGGGAATAAGGAGAATCAGATGAGAGTCTGATCTGGAGGGACCTTCCGCCGGCGACGACCCAAAAGGGGCACGTTGTCGTGCTGTGTCTCATTTGTGCCGTAATGCTGCCCAATTCACCAGATGTAGTTTGGCAACAGTATGGTGCCGTTCGCGCAACAATGGGAAAATGGGCCAAGGCTTCCCCGCAACCGGTTCTTGGGGCAGCTTATCCAGTGTTTACCGCAGGGCGGTTGTTATTTCGTTACTGGGCGGGTTGAGGCGTTCAGTGCTGCTCATGGAGACGCTGTGCTTTGTGTGGTTTCCGGAATTGCCATCTTGCGTCGCACCCTGCTTGGGGCAACTCTAGCGGGATATGTCGGGGGAGGACAAACATGACGGATCGAGGAGAGTTGCAGATGGACGCGCCGCAATTGGCGGCGTTCATGCGGGAGGCGTTTCAGCAAGTTGCGGATGATTTTGTCATCTTGGAGGTTAAGCCCAACGAGGTGACGATGCAGATGGTCATCACCGAAAAGCACTTGCGCCCCGGTGGCACGGTGTCGGGGCCGTCGATGTTCGCGCTGGCCGATGTGTCGGCGTATATCGCGACATTGGCGATGATAGGGCCAAAAGCTTTGGCGGTGACGACGAGTTGTGCGATGGATTTCATGCGCAAACCTCGCGCGGGCGTGGATTTGATTGCCCGTGCAAAGCTGCTCAAACTGGGGCGGCAGCTGTCTGTGTCGCATGTATTGCTATATTCCGAAGGGCAGGCAGAGCCTGTCGCGCAGGCGACTATGACCTATGCGATCCCGCCTGAAAAAAACGGTTAGGGGTACAATCCGGGTTTTCTTGGGTTTGTATTAAAAAAGGGCAGGGAAGTCCCTGCCCAAGTGAAGAGGTCTGGCTAGCGCCACGGGGATGTCACGCCCGCCAGAACACTTTCTGCGCCTCGGCCCGAGCCGCGTCCGGTGTTAGCCCCACGTCCGTAAGTTGCCATGCCTCAAGGCTTTCGAGTGCAAGGCGCGTTCGGTGGCGGGTTGCCCATTCTGTCACGGCAGCTGCGAACTTGACGCTCATCACCGCCAGCAGCGGCAGGCTGCGGCTGGAGTTAAGTACAGCGAGGGCATCGCGTGTCAGGATCACTGCCTGTGTCATGGGAATCTCCTATCAAATTGTATTGACACAAAGTGGCGTATTTGCCATGGATAATGGGTACAATATGATTTCAGATAGCGCTAGGGAAACATTGTAATGAATACAATTTGGCATCCGCAGGTCGATCCGGCCATCAAGCCAAAGTACAAATCCATAGTACAGGCGATACGTGACGGTATTGCGACAGGCGCATTGAAGGTGGATGATAAATTGCCGCCTGTGCGTGAACTGGGTTGGACGTTGGGGATGACGCCGGGGACAGTGGCGCGGGCCTATACAATTCTAACAGATGAAGGGGTGCTGACCGCCGAAGTGGGGCGCGGCACATTTGTGGCAGGTCAAACGCCCGAGCCATCCCTCAATCTGGTGGAAGATGTAATTGAGCATGCCAAAGGGGGCGACAGTTTTGAGGTAAACCTGTTTTCGCCGCATTTGCCGAATGGGGGGCAGCCTCGTTTGATCCGAACGCTGTTGGCTCAAGTTGCGGCGGATCCACCATCTGGCATCATGCATTACCCCTCGCGCCGCGCGGCACGCCCTGCGCGGGAGGCAATGGTGCATTGGTTGCGCGACACCACGCTTGGGTCGCTTTCGGAGGCGGATATCGTATTATCCCATGGCGGGCAGAATGCGATCATGTTGGTGTTTCAGGCCATTCTCAAAGGCCGCCGCCCGGTGATTTTTGTGGAAGAGCTGTGTTATCCGGGGTTTCGCCGTGTGGCTGCGGGGCTGCGGGCGGATGTTGTATCTGTGGCGATGGATGAGCGTGGGCTGTGCCCGCGGGCCTTGGCGCAGGCCGCCGAGCGGTATCCCGAAGGGCAGATCATTTGCACCTCGCCAGAGGTCCATAGCCCGACCTGTGGTTTTTCGCCGCTCCAACGGCGGCGTGAAATTGTCGAGGTCGCGCAGCGCTTTGATCTCGAGATCGTAGAGGACGATTGCTACCGCATTGGCGCGGCTCAAGAGCCGAGTTATAGAATGTTGGCTCCTGAGCGGGGGTGGTACATTACCTCGCTAAGCAAATCGTTGACGCCGGCGCTGCGCGTAGGCTGTGCGATTGGGCCAAGGGCGCATAATGGGGCGCTAAGCCGTGCTGCAGAACATGGTTTTTTCGGCCTCGCAACGCCGGTGACGGATCTGGTTGCGGCTTTGCTCATGCATCCCCAGCTAGAGGAGGTCTTGGCCCGCACGCGTGCGGGGGTGGCGGAATACGTTAAAGTGGCGGTGAACACGCTGGGGGGATATGATCTTGTCTGGCGTGAGGATGTGCCCTTTGTCTGGCTCAACCTGCCGGATGGTTGGCGCGCCAGTGCGTTCTGCCGCGCCGCCGAGACCCGCGGTGTGCGTGTGCGTGCCGCTGAAGAATTCGCCGCAAGGCAGGCGCAATCGCCCCATGCAGTGCGCATGGCGATCAATGCAGGTGTGTCGTTGGAAAGTTTCGAGGCGGCGATGGGGCGCTTGCGGGAGCTTCTGGATAACCCGAATGAAGAAATAGGGGTCTAGAGCGGGGTAAGCGTGTGGGGTAATATGATACCTTATTTGTAAGTACCTGTTTTTGAATATTATATTTGATTTTGTGTCGCTTGACGTGGCCGGTGGCATGGATATAACCCCAGCATCACATCGGGGCATCTGTCCCGTCTCACCACTAGCGGGATTACCGTATATGAAAACCTTTTCTGCAACACCGGCAGACATCGACAAGAAATGGATCATCATTGATGCCGAAGGCATCGTGCTGGGCCGTCTTGCTTCGATCATCGCCATGCGTTTGCGCGGCAAGCACAAACCATCCTACACACCTCACATGGATTGCGGCGACAACGTCATCGTAATCAACGCCGAGAAAATCCAAATGACCGGCAAAAAACGTGAAGAGATGTTCTACTGGCACACTGGCCACCCAGGCGGGATCAAAGAGCGCTCCAAAGCGGATATTCTTGAGGGCAAGCACCCCGAGCGTATCGTTACATTGGCTGTTAAGCGCATGTTGCCTGGCAACCGTCTGAGCCGCCAGATCATGACCAACCTGCGTGTATATGCGGGCGGCGAGCATCCTCATGAGGCCCAAGAGCCTGAAGTTCTGGATGTTGCATCCATGAACAAGAAAAACACACGGAGCGCATGAGCATGTCTGACGAAATCAACACACTCGAAGATCTCGCATCTGTTGCCGGCGTTGAGGCCACTCCAGAAGTCGAGCTGACCCCCCGTGAGCCCGTCAAAGACGAATTCGGCCGCTCCTATGCAACCGGCAAACGTAAAGACGCGGTCGCCCGCGTTTGGATTAAGCCAGGTTCCGGCAAGGTTATCGTAAACGGTAAGCCACAGAACGAATATTTTGCACGCCCCGTGCTGCAAATGGTTCTGGCACAGCCTTTTGGCGTAACAGGTACCGAAGGCCAATTTGACGTCTATGCGACAGTCAAAGGCGGCGGTCTGTCCGGTCAAGCTGGTGCGGTTAAGCACGGCGTGTCCAAAGCACTCCAGCTGTTTGACCCAGCCCACCGTGGCGCGTTGAAAGCCGCAGGCTTCCTGACACGCGATAGCCGCGTTGTTGAGCGTAAGAAATACGGTAAGGCCAAAGCGCGTAAGAGCTTCCAGTTCTCCAAGCGTTAAGTTTTACGACATTATTGGAAAAGGCCGTGCCATTTGGTGCGGCCTTTTTCGTTTTGTGGGCCAAATCACATGAGGCCAAATCAGATGGGGCTGAGCAGTTTGGCTCGTGATAGGTTTTTGGGGGGCGTCGATGTGCCTAGTCGTCAGGGGCAATGAGCCCCAAACCGCGCAGATAGATCCCGATTCCGGTTTCCAGCAAGTCTTCGGGCGGAAAGGGCGAGGCACGGCCCGGAGAGTTACGCGCAAATAGTTCGACCACGCCGTGGCTCATGGCCCAGATATGGGCGGAAAACATGGAGGCGGGGGGGCGTTTGTCCTCGGGGATGTGTTGGCTCAGATCTGCTGCGGCCTGCTCCAGAACGGCATTGGCGCGGTTCGCGACCGAAGCAAGGGCTGCGTTGCGATTAACCTGAACGCCGCTTTCAAACATCGCGATGTAATGGCCGGGATATTTACGCGCAAAGGCAAGATAGGCGCGGCCCGTGGCTTCAAAGGCTTGCAGTGCCGAGGGCTGGCCGCTTTCGTAAGCAAATTCCATGAGGTCGCCAAAGATTTCATAACCCTGTAGGGCGGCCTCAGCTATGAGGTCTTCGCGGCCTTCAAAGTGGCGATAGACCGCAGCAGGGGTCACGCCGGCCTGTTTGGCCGCCTCGGAGAGGGTGAACCCCGTGGGGCCACGCGCCTCGATCAGGGCAAGCGCAGCATCCACCAGCGCTTGGCGCAGGTTGCCGTGGTGATAGCCCCGTTTAGACATCCCAGATATCTGGCCCGCCGCAAATTGCGTTATCTACTGCGCCGATGGCGTCGATGTCTTTGTATGTATAGTCGAAATGGTGCAACACAGTGCGGATCGCATTCAGACGCGCGCGGCGTTTGTCATCCGATCGCACGATGGTCCACGGTGCAATATCGCTATGGCTACGGTCAAGCGTGTCCTTGATCGCATCGGAATAGGCGTCCCACAGGCTCAGGCCTTTGACGTCAATGCCGCTGAGCTTCCACTGTTTGAGAGGATCACTTTCCCGGGCCAGCATGCGGCGCAATTGTTCGGCACGGCCCACGTTCAGCCAGAATTTGAACAGGTGTACACCGTCCTCTACCAGCATTTCCTCAAAGGGTTTCACCTGTTGGAAAAAATGCGCGTGCTGTTGCGGGGGGCAGAATCCGAAAACCGGTTCAACGACACCGCGATTGTACCATGAGCGGTCAAAGAAAACGATGTCACCGGCAGAGGGAAGGTGGCAGACATAGCGTTGGAAATACCACTGGGTGCTTTCCGTTTCGGTTGGTTTGGACAATGCGACCACACGGGCGGCCCGTGGGTTAAGGTTCATCCGGAAGCGGCCGATCGTGCCGCCTTTGCCGGCACCGTCGCGGCCTTCAAATACCATCGCGATGCGTGTGCCCGTTTCGCGGGCCCAGGATTGCAATTTGACAAGTTCGATCTGAAGTGCCGCCATGTCCCGCTCATAGGTTTTTTTGTCCAGGCGGGAATCGTAAGGGTAACTGTCTGATAGGATTTCATTCTTCTTGGCTTCTTCAATCGCTTTGCGAATAGCCGAAGGCGCGTCGTTTTCGAAGAATGCGCTGATTGCACCATCAAAAGGTTTATTCATAGCGGGGGTCCTTTGTGCCGGTTGGTGCAGTATGCGCCCGTTACGGTGTCAACGCAAACCGGCACGTGCGGCCGCGCGGTCGATGCTGGCTGCGACGTCATCGGGGTTGGTGTGTTGCGGCATATGACCGACCCCTTCAAGCAGATTCAGATTTGCATTGGCGACTTTTTGAGACAAAACTTCGGCGTGAATCTTCCAAGGTACAATCGTGTCGGCATCGCCGTGGATGATCTCCATCGGCATGGTTAAGCTACCGTAGCGTTTGGACATTTTCACGATATGGGGCCGCAGGTGGTTTACCTGTTGGGCATTGGCCCGCATGCTGGCACGGCGCAGCGTTAAGCCTGCACCAATATGCGCAGCATATCCATCGGGGGCGGGTTGGGGGGCAAAAATTGTCTCGACGCTGTTGTCCACATAGCTGTCGGGCACAAAGGCCGACAGCGGCGGCACAGCCAATGCACCGCCCCAGCTGCCGCCCAAAACGGTATAGGTCCAGCCAAGCCCGCCGGGCCACGGATTTGACACAGCAGATACCATGACAACAGCTGCTGTTTCCTCAGGCTGGCTGAGTGCCCAAGCCATTGCAACGGAGCCGCCAAAGGAATGACCCAGCACAATCGGTCGCTCTATTCCCACAAGTGCCGCAGTTTTTTGCAGCAATGCCGCTTGTTCCATGGGGGATTCGCTTGCGCTGTTCCAAGCGCCGGATTTTCCCGGCAAGCGGCCTGTCCATCCCAGACCGGGGCGGTCGAACATGATCACGCGGTAGCGATCTGACAGGCGGTCGGCAAAATCGAATGTCCAGTCGCGCAGATTGCCGCTGGCACCGTGGATCAATACAAGATCGGGACCATTCCCCGCGATGAGCACATGCACAGGCGTGCCGTCGATATCCAGAATACGCCCTTGCGGCGGGTAGTCACGCTCTGCCGTGGTTTGACGCGCGGCGGCGCGCCATTGGACCACCAGAACCAGCAGCCCAACCAATGCAAGCAGGGTCAGCATGCTACGCCCCAATTTGTTCGATATCATATGGCGTTGATTGATATATTTCCTGAATCCAGTTGCCGTACAGCAGGTGCGCATGGCTGCGCCAGCGGTTCACAGGAGGCAGTGCGGGATCATCATTGGTATAGTAGTTTTCAGGGATGTTAATCGGCGTGCCAGCGGCAACATCGCGGTCATATTCCTGTTTCAGCGTATCGCGGTCATATTCGAAATGATTAAAGATATAGACCGTGCGGTGGGTGGCATCCTCGATCAGCGCAGGCCCGACCTGATTGCTGCCCAGAAGGGTTTTCAGCTCTGGCACAGCGTCCACTTCGGCTTGTTTGATCTCTGTCCAGCGCGAGACAGGGATTACACAATCATCCGAGAACCCGTTCAGATAAGGGGAGGCCGGCGCAAGGTTTTGATGGCGGTAACAGCCAAAGGCCTTTGCGTCGAGCATATGCTTTTTGATGCCGTGGAAATGGTTGATCATCGCCATCCCGCCCCAGCACACTGCCATGGTGGATTGCACATTGGTTTGCGTCCAGTCCATGACGCGGCGCAATTCCTCGTAGTATCCGACCTGATCAAAATCCAGATGTTCGATCGGCGCACCTGTGATGATCAGACCGTCGAATTTCTCGTCCCAGACCTCGGAGACAGGGCGGTAAAAGCTTTCCATATGTTCGGCGGCGGTGTTGCGGGTCTGGTGATCGGACATGCGCAACAGTGTCAGCTCGATCTGCAAAGGCGTAGCACCGATCAGACGGGCGAATTGTGTCTCGGTCTGGATTTTCTTGGGCATCAGGTTCAGCAGGGCAATGCGCAGAGGGCGAATATCCTGCCGCGCGGCCTGATCAACGTCCAGCACGCGCACGCCCTCACGGGTGAGAACGGAATAGGCGGGCAGGTCGGCGGGAATCTTGATGGGCATTGGGACTACTTTTAACTTTTAAGCGGATGTCACAGATAGAGCGGCTGTGCCTCTGTCTCAAGGGGCCACACGGCTCTGTGTTCACAGCTTGGTGGCAATAAGATCCTCGAAATCTTGTGCATTGATGACCGCGTGCAGGTCCGCAGCAGTCACGGTCACCCCGTGGCGCGACATCGCCTCATAGCGCGGCTGGCGATGCGCAAGTGCTTGTGCATAGGTCCAGCGGATGAAGGAGTCAGGATCAACTTCATCTTCCTTCATGTTGTTTTCGCTTAGATAATTTCCCCAAACACGTTCAAGGAACGCAGGCTGGTATGCCATTGGTTTGGGCGCGCGGTCAAAGCGGCGGATCAACTCTTGGGAGTGGGCCTCGTCGCCCTTGATCCAGATCAGCAGACATTGCTCGGCCAGCTTTTCAAGCAAGGGATCGTTTTCATCTTCGGGGTCGATCCATTCGCAAATTGATCCACCGGTGTCGCAGATGAAATTTGGATAGCCATAAAGCGTTTGCGCGCGGTTCATGAAGTTATGAGTATCCATAAGCGCTGCGATCTCGGCGTCGCGGAATTGGGCCTGACGGCGTTTGTATTCTTCCATAGGCAGGCCGCCACGGGCAGGATCGCCCGGTTTGCCCAGATAGGCAGCAACCGCGGTCAGATCATGGTCATGGATGTTGGGGGCGATATACATCGCATCGGCACGCAGCATTTCGGCCAGAAACGGCTGTTGCATAGCCTGAGCGATCAGATTGTCCTTGATGTGGCTGTGCATGCCATCAGTGCCGATCCGGTAATCAATAGAATAGTGGAACCAGCCGCGCTGTTGCACCAAAAGTTTGGAAATATGCGTTTTTCCCAAACCGGACATGCCGAAAAACAGGACAGATTTTTGCGGGCTCGCGCGCCAGCTTTTTGCATCGGGATAAAGCATTTTGCCTCCGGAATAGGGTCAACACTTCCCTATCCTGCGCGCTGCATCCGGTCAATCACGGGCGCTTGCGGGTTTCTGTCCAGATATTGAGGTAGTTGGCCGTGAAAATAACGACGGCCCCGACAAAAATCCAGATCTCGAGAGGCTCGTTATATAGCAGCATGGCGACGATTGCGATTACGGGCAGGCGGGCGAAATCCATCGGTACAACGATGGTGGCCGGCGCGATACTGAGGGCGTTTGTCAGGCAAAAATGCGCCATCAATCCCGAGGCCCCCACCAATAGAAGATAGGGCAGGCTTTGTCCTGTGGGCAGGGCGATGGCGCCATCATAGCCTGCACTTATCAAACCGAAGACAAGCTGGATCGTGGTCAGGAAAAACAGGATCGACGCCACGCTGTTGTCGCGGGTCATGCGTTTGGTCAGCATATTGGTAAGCGCAAAAAATATTGCCGCACAGGCGGCAATGGCGGTGCCGATTTCAAAGGTATCGAGGCTGGGACGGGTGACGATCAACACGCCGACAAAGCCGAGTACCGCTGCAAACCCCCGCATCCGTGTCATTTTCTCACCAAGTACAAATGGGGCGAGGATCGCAACCCAGATGGGGGAGGTGAATTCCAGCGCGAAAACCTGCGCCAGCGGGATCACCGAGACCGCAAAGAACCACAGGTTCTGGCCGGTGAAATGGAAAAAATTGCGCAGAAGATGGCGGCCGAATTGATCAAAGCGCAACTCGGCCCATCGGTTTTGTGCGGTGATGATTGATACGACAATGATTACACCGACAAGGCTCCGGTAGAGCATGATCTCGAATGTGTCGTATTCCTGCGAAAGCTCGCGCCCGCCAATAGCCATGAAGGAGAAAGAGGCGATCGCGCCGGTCATCCAGAGTGCGGCCTTGAGAAGGACGTTCATTCGAGGCCGGTAATGGTGTAATTGCGCGCGATACCGGCGGTCTGAACGGCCCAGTCTGAGGCGGCGGCGCGGGTTTGATGTGCCTTGAATGCAGACGCATCGGTAAAGCGTTCAGCGACATTCCAGACCATCGGATCATCTGTGGCTGTGACCTCGAAAGAAAGGCAGCCGGCTTCGGCGCGTGTGAGGGTGATGTGCGCAGGCAAAGCTGCGCGCACCCGGGATGCCTCGGCTTCGGACACGCAGGTGAGCGTGCCCGTCAGGGTTACCTCGTTTATTCCCATTCGATGGTGCCCGGAGGTTTTGAGGTGATGTCATAGGTGACGCGGTTGATGCCGGGTACCTCGTTGATGATCCGCGTTGCGGTCTCGCCCAGAAATTCGTGGCTGAAAGGATAGTAATCGGCAGTCATCCCGTCCACAGAAGTCACAGCCCGCAGGGCGCAGGCAAAATCATAGGTCCGGCCGTCACCCATCACGCCGACTGTGCGCACAGGGAGAATTGCCACAAAGGCCTGCCAGATGTCATCATAGAGCCCGTGTTTGCGAATCTGGTCGATGTAGACCGCATCTGCTTCGCGCAGGATTTCGAGCTTTTCGCGTGTGATTTCACCGGGACAACGGATGGCAAGACCCGGTCCGGGGAAGGGATGGCGGCCGATAAAGCTGGGCGGGAGGCCCAATTCACGGCCCAGCACGCGGACTTCGTCCTTAAAGAGTTCGCGCAGTGGTTCAACCAGTTCGAGCCCCATTTTTTCCGGCAAGCCGCCCACATTGTGGTGGGATTTGATGGTGACGGAAGGGCCGCCAGAGAAGCTTACAGATTCGATAACGTCAGGGTAAAGTGTTCCCTGCGCGAGGAATTTGGCATCTTTGATCTCGTTGGCGTATTTCTGGAAGACGTCGATAAACAGTCTGCCGATAATCTTGCGCTTGGTTTCGGGGTCGGATTGACCTTCGAGTTCGCCCAAAAACAGATCAACCTCATCGGCGTGGATGACTTTGAGGTTCATGTTGTCGCGGAACATGGTGACCACTTCGGTGGCTTCATCCTTGCGCAGCAGGCCGTGGTCCACAAAGACGCAGGTGAGCTGATCGCCGATGGCTTCGTGCAGCAAAGCGGCAGCAACCGAAGAATCAACCCCGCCAGATAGGCCGCAGATGACATGGGCATCGCCCACTTGCTCGCGAATTTTGGCGATGGCCTCTTCGCGGTAGGCACCCATGGTCCAATCGCCTTTGAACCCTGCTATGCGGACGAAATTCTCATAGAATTTCAGGCCATTGGGGGTGTGGTGGACTTCGGGGTGGAACTGCACGGCATAGAACTGGCGCGTGGTGTCCGCCGCGATGGCGAAGGGCGCGTTTGGCGAGGTGCCAAAGACCTCAAAGCCCGGGGCGAGGGCGCTGACGTGATCGCCGTGGCTCATCCAGACCTGTTCGCGGTCGGTCAGAAACCAACCATCAAGCAATTCGGTTTTCTCGGCCGTAGGCGTCACATAGGCGCGGCCGAATTCGGCGGTGCCGCCGCCACCCGAGATCTTACCGCCCTCGACGGTGCCGCCGAGCATGTCCATCATCAACTGCTGGCCATAACAAATGCCCAGCACGGGCAGGCCGCGGGTAAAGACCGAGGCCGGCGCACGAGGGGCGTCCTTGTTCACCACACTGGCGGGTCCGCCGGAGAGGATGATTGCTTTTGGATTGAAGGCATCAAGAAAAGCGTCATCCACTGTATTGAACGGGTGAATTTCGCAATAGACATTCAGCTCGCGCAGGCGGCGGGCGATCAGCTGGGTTACCTGGCTGCCGAAGTCGATGATGAGGAGGCGGTCATGGGTGTGTTCTATCATAGGCTCTGATTATGCGCCGCAGCGCAGGCTGGCAAGACAGATTTGGGGGCCAGCCCCCCGGCTTGGCAATGCCAAGCCGTCCCCCGGAGTATTTTTGGCTAGAAAAAATAGACTGAAAGGGATGGATGTCGCTTTTTTACCAGCAAGGCCGTTATCTGTGGGCGCTGGCGCGGGCGGGTGCGATAGTGAGGGCCAACACAGACCTTTGAGGGATAGATCATGGCAGAAGCAGCACGGCGCGCACGTGGTGGAGGTGGGGCAGCCCGGAGGGCGGCACGATCAGCGGTGTCCTTTGAGACCGCCAAATATATCGAGCGGAATATTCCGAATTTCGAAGTTCTCACGGAAGAGGCTTTGGAGACCATCGAAACCAATGCAGAGACGATCCTTGAAGAGATCGGGGTTAATTTCCCTGACAACCCCAAAGCGCTTGAGCGGTGGCGTGATGCGGGGGCGGATGTGCAGGGCGAGCGCGTGCGGATTCCGCGCGGTTTGGCACGAGAGCTGATCAAGACCGCGCCGGCCAGCTATACGCAGCATGCGCGCAACCCCGACCGTAATGTTGTCGTTGGTGGCAAGAACCTTGTGCTGGCACCTGTTTATGGCCCGCCTTTTGTGCGTGATACGGCCGGTGGGCGGCGGTATGCCACGATGGAGGATTTCCGTAAATTCGTGAAGCTGGGCTATATGTCCAAATGGTTGCACCATTCGGGCGGTACCGTTTGCGAGCCTACGGATGTTGCCGTGAACAAGCGCCATCTTGATATGTTGTATGCGCATATGACTTTGAGCGATAAGCCGTTCATGGGGTCCGTCACCGAACCCAGCCGGGCGCAGGATTCGGTGGATATGTGCGGTGTGCTTTTTGGCGAGAAGTTCGTGCAGGAAAACACGGTCATGACCTCGCTGATCAACATCAATTCGCCCATGACCTTTGATGATGTCATGATGGGTGCATTGGAGGTTTATGCACAGAACAATCAGGCCTGTATTATTTCTCCGTTCATTGTCGGGGGCGCGATGGCGCCGGTATCGGTTGCGGGGACATTGACGCAGGTTCTGGCCGAAGGTTTGGCAGGACTGGCCTATAGCCAGCTGTGCAAACCCGGCGCGCCGGTGATTATGGGTGCTTTTGTGACCTCGATTGATATGAAT
Source organism: Sulfitobacter sp. (assembly GCF_039977885.1). GTDB lineage: Bacteria > Pseudomonadota > Alphaproteobacteria > Rhodobacterales > Rhodobacteraceae > Sulfitobacter. Next base: position 148,225 of record NZ_JBDWCI010000018.1, on the reverse strand, counting down.
TCGGGAGCACCGACATTCGGGACGCCGGAGGCTGCGCATATCACCTATGGTGTGGGGCAATTGGCGCGACGGTTGAACCTTCCATATCGCTCGGCGGGGTCGTTCTGTGGCTCGAAGTTGCCGGATGCACAGGCGGCTTACGAGACGGCCAATAGTCTCAATATGGGTTTGCTTTCGGGTGTGAATTTCATGCTGCACGCATGTGGCTGGCTGGAAGGCGGGCTTGTCTCCTCGTTCGAGAAATTCGTCATGGATGCGGACCAGTTGGGGACGCTGCATCATCTGGCGCGCGGGGTCGAGATGGATGTGAATGCACAGGCTATGGATGCCATCCGCGAAGTAGGTCCGGGCGGTCACTATCTGGGCTGCGCCCATACGCAGGCGAACTTTAAAGAGGCATTCTGGAAATCGGACCTGTTGGATTACAAGCCGTTCGAGACATGGGAAGACGAGGGTGCGCGTGACACCCAAGCCCTTGCCAGTTTGCGTGTCGAGAAGTTGCTGGGCGATTACCAGCAGCCTGCGATGGATCCGGCCACAAAGGAAGCATTGGAAGCCTTTGTGGCGACACGTAAAGCGGCAGAGCCAGACAGCTTTATGTAAAAGTTATTCGCGCTGCGGGTCTGTTTGTTGGGCCCGCAGCGCGCGCGCCTCGCCGAGGATGGCGATCAAGACATCTACATGGTCCACCAGGCTATAGCAGGTGTCGGACATTTTGCGCTGGCGCTCTTTTTCGGCTTCGATGTCCATGAGACGCATTAATGCGTCTGCGTGGCGGGGGAGCATTCCATACCCCAACAACCTTGGAAGATGGCCGTCGCGGCGGTATTCCTGTGCTCCGATACGGGCAGCCCGCATCAGCAGGCGGGGGCGATGAAGGGCGGCGAGAAGGCTGTGGATATCTTGCATGGTTTAAGGCTCCTTTTACGATGAAACACGTCGTGTGACGGCTCCTGTATCGCTATAATCCCCCAATTTTTATGGTGTTGCGTGGGGCCGTAAGGCAGCGCTCGGCCCCTTCAGCATTGTTTATGATTTATCAACAATCATGGCCCGACTTCGGTATTTTAACCAAGGTGTAACCAATTCATTCCTAGGTTGAAAATTCCAATTGTTAAAACCGCCGAGAAGGGACACTCAGGCATGGGGCAGATGGTACAAGTACAATCAACAACGGAAGTCACGGGAGAAAAATCGGGGAAATCGGTCCCGGCATGGGTGCCGCGTTCGGTTCAGAATTATATTGACCATACGGAAATGGGGATCCCGATCCGGGCATTGGCACGGGAGCAGGGGTGTCATGCGTCCACCGTTCTGCGCCAGATCAGACGGGTTGAGACATTGCGGGATGATCCGCTGGTGGATAACGCGCTAAAAAGCCTTGGGGGAGGTGAGGTAAGCGTTCGGGAGCAAGTTCAAAAGCGTTTGGACAGTATGCGGCAGGCGAAGATAGATGCGGGAGAGAAAGAGGTTCCCAACATTGCCGAACTATCTGCCCACGGCAATCGCGTCCTTAAACGGTTGTGTGAGACAGGGGCTGTTCTGGCTGTTGCGGCTGATATGGAGAAGGCGGTCATTGTGCGTGATGGCAATGACGGTGAGAATACCCGTACTGGTGTCGTGGACCGCACGATTGCGGAAGCGATGGCGTTGAAAGGATGGATTTCTGCCCCTGAGGGCGGGCGCATTTCGAGGTATCAAATTACATCACAGGGCCGCAGTGCTTTAGCGGATATTATGGCCCTTGATGAGAGTGAGCATTTGAATACGGGTTTGGATGCGTCGGTTGGGCATTGTTCGGACGTGCCAAGCCGTGCCCGTTACGGGGTGACGGAAAGCCCGCTTAGCGCCTTGGCACGGCGGCGTGACCGTGACGGGACGCGGTTTCTGACATCCGAGATGGTTCGGGCGGGAGAACGCCTACGTGAAGATTTTGAAATTGCACAGATGGGGGCCGAAGTGGCACGGAATTGGGAGAGCTTTCTGCAAGCTCTTCGCCCCGCAAGCGCGCCTGCACCTGTGAGCGCCACACCTGCAATCGAGCGGGCCCATGCCCGTGTGATTGATGCTTTGGCCGAGTTGGGGCCGGGGCTGTCGGATGTCACATTGCGGTGTTGCTGTTTTCTCGAAGGTTTGGAGACTGCTGAGAAGGTTCTTGGTTGGTCGGCGCGGTCGGGTAAGATCGTATTACGCATCGCATTGATGCGGTTACAGGCGCATTATGCCGATGCATCTGTACAGGAAACCGCAATGATCGGCTGATCATCGCGGTAATGCGCTGTGACAGGGTTTTGTTTAACCTGCGATGTGTTAAATGTACCTCAACCGAGACATGAGGTTCCCATGCGCGATCTAAAGATCCCCGAAATGCGTCACCCTGAAAAGGCACGACGCCCTGATAATCCCCAACCGAAGAAACCGGATTGGATCAGGGTCCGCGCGCCTGGCGGTAAAGGGTATGAAGATACCGCCAAAATCATGCGTGAAAACAAGCTGGTGACAGTTTGCGAAGAGGCGGGCTGTCCCAATGTTGGTGAATGTTGGTCGCAAGGCCATGCCACCATGATGATTATGGGCGAGGTTTGTACGCGTGCCTGCACCTTCTGCAACATTGCAACCGGTAAGCCGCCAGAGGCGCTCGATGTGTTCGAGCCGGGGCGTGTGGCGGATGCGGTTGCCAAATTGGGCCTGAACCACGTCGTTATTACGTCGGTGGATCGTGACGATGTCGAGGACGGTGGTGCGGAGCATTTTGCCCAAACCATCCGTGCTGTCCGGCACCGCGCACCGGGCACAACCATCGAGATTCTGACCCCGGATTTCATTAAATGCGGGCCCGAAGCACTTGAAAAAGTGGTCGAGGCCCGTCCGGATGTATTTAATCACAATCTGGAAACAGTACCGGGGCTGTATCCCGAAGTGCGCCCCGGCGCGCGGTATTTCCATTCATTGCGGTTGTTGCAACGGGTGAAAGAACTGGATCCGTCGATGTTTACCAAATCCGGTATTATGGTCGGTTTGGGCGAAGATCGCCAATCAGTGATACAGGTGATGGAGGATATGCGCGCCGCAGATATCGATTTCCTGACCATCGGCCAGTATTTGCAACCCACGCCGAAACACCACAAAGTGGACCGTTTTGTGCATCCGGACGAATTCAAAGCCTATGAAACAGCCGCATATGGCAAGGGGTTCTTGATGGTCTCTGCAACGCCGCTGACACGGTCTAGTTATCACGCGGGCGATGATTTTGCGCGTTTGCGTGAGGCACGGCTGCAAAAGCTCGGACGGGCCTAAACAGGATTTGCCGCGCCTTTGGCTGTGTTTCAGTCAAAAACGGCGCGGCAAACGTTCGGCCGTGGCCCAATCTGGCCAGAAACCGAAATGTTCCAATCCAAAAATTACCAAAGCAATCGCAATGACTGCTGCCAGCAGGATGAGCCGTTTGAACGATGGCGGGTTTTGCGCCCATCGTTTGGCGCGCATCAGATGGCGCGGGTTCAACATCACAGCGTATCGGTAAATTGCACCTTGCCGATATAGGGCAGGTTGCGATTGCGTTGGGCAAAATCAATGCCATAGCCAACGACAAATTCATCCGGTATCTCAAAGCCGGTGTAATCGGCGCTGAGCGCAATTTCGCGGCGGGCGGGTTTATCAAGCAAGGCAACCGTGCGCAGCTTGGCCGGTTCGCGCGCGCGCAACATGTTGATGACATGCGACAGCGTATAACCCGTGTCGACAATATCCTCGACCAGCAGCACATCGCGGCTCTCGATGCCGCCGCGCAAATCCTTGAGAATCCGCACCTCACGTGAGCTTTGGGTGTCGTTGCCGTAGCTTGATGCTTCGATGAAATCCACTTCGAGCGGCAGGTCCAGCTCGCGCACCAGATCGGCGATAAATACGAAAGACCCGCGCAGCATACCGACAACGATCAACTTGTCGGTATTTGCAAACTCGGTTTCGATCTCGATACACAGCTGTTCAATACGTGCTGCGATTGCTTTGGCAGAGATCATACGGTCGATGACATAAGGACGCGCCTGCATGGTTACCTCTTGATTGTGCCCTGTTGCGGGCTTTGATAAAGCGCTACCCAAAGCTTTGTAGGAAATCAATGCCCACACATTCCGAGACCCGCACGCTGCCTTATACGGCTCAACAAATGTACGATCTTGTCAGTGACGTGGCGAGCTACCCCAAGTTTTTGCCGTGGACGGCGGCCGCACGGATCAAGACAACGCAGGTTAACGGGGATCACACGGTGATGGACGCCGATCTGGTGATTTCGTTCAAAGTGTTCCGCGAACGGTTCACCAGCCGTGTAACCCTTTGGCCCGCCGCCCAGAAGATCGACACCGAATATCTCGACGGTCCGTTCAAATACATGAAATCGAACTGGGCGTTTCGCGATGTCGAGGGTGGCTGTGAGGTGTCATTTTTTGTGGATTTCGAATTCCGCAATGCTGTTTTGCAGAAGATTATAGGCGTTGTTTTCAATGAGGCGATGCAACGGGTGGTCAAAGCGTTTGAGAAGCGGGCGAACACGCTTTATGGCTAGCCCCGACAGGGGAGAATGCCATGGGACTGACCGATAAGCTTGTGAAATTTGCCACCGCGGATGTGCCTGAAGAGGCCGCTGCGATGATCCGTTTGTCCCTTTTCGATTGGGCCGCTTGCGGGATCGCCGGTGCGCAGGATGGCGCGCTGAACAGTTTTCGGCAGGCGCAATTGGTCGAAGAAGGTCCGGCCCACGTGTTTGGCGGCGATGCGGCGGGTGCGGCGCAGGCTGCGCTGATAAACGGCACGTTGAGCCATGCGCTGGACTTTGATGATGTGCATTTTGCCTATGGCGGGAATCCTTCGGTGGTGGTGCTACCTGCTGTGATTGCCTTGGCCGAAACCCTTGATGTGCGTCTGACCGATGCGGTGGATGCTGCAACCCTCGGGATCGAAGCGGCGATTATGGTCGGTGTCTGGCTGGGCGGGGAACATAGTGCGGCGGGATTTGATGTAACGGCCACGGCAGGGGCCTTTGGTGCCACATTGGCCGCCGCGCGCGTGCTGGGATTGGACAAGCCGCAAACACGTCATGCGATTGATCTATGCGCAAGCATGGCCTCGGGGCTTGCGGCGCAGGAGGGCAGCACAGGCAGGGCTTTGAGCGCCGGATTGGCTGCGCGCACCGGGGTCGAGGCCGCACTTTGGGCGCAGGTGGGTATGACGGGACCCGATAAGGGGGCCGAGGGCTTTGGCGCTGCACATCATGCTGAGGTCATTGTCGTAAAACCGCCGCGCAAAGAGTGGCAAGTCAGCGAAATCACCCATAAATTCCATGCCTGTTGCCACGGGGTGCACGCCACAATCGAAGCGCTGAGTGCTGCAAAGATTTCGGCGGATCGAATCGCGGGTATCAAAATCCGGACCAACCCGCGCTGGATAGAGCTGTGCAATAACGCCAGCCCCAAGAACGGCCGTGACGCGCGGTTCAGCTATACGCAGGCGGCTGCCATGGCGGTGCTTGGGTATAGTACGGGCCGCATTGATGCATTTTCGGATGAGATCATGCGCGACAAGGATGTGCGCGCTGTCAGGAATATGACCGAGGTGACAGCGGATGAAAGCCTCAGCAGTGCGCAGGTCCTGATCACACTCACGCTCGAGAGCGGCGAAGTGCGCCGGTTGCGCCATGATCTGCAATCGCCAATGTCGTTGGAAAACCGCGCGGCCAAACTGCGTGAAAAAGTGAAAGGCCTGTTGGGCGAGACCCGTGAAGAGGCACTGTGGCAGGCTGTGATCGGGCCGGAGCTTGATGCGGTGACAGCTTGTTTTGGCACGATGGAATAGCCTGTTCGGCTAGGGCGCTGGCATGCCCGCAAGCGCATTCAAAAGCATTTCAAGCGCGTGATCACAGGCCGCTTGACGCACAGCTTCGCGGCCCAAGGCACCAAATTCGACCGTGTGGGCGGTCACGCCTTTTGCAGTGGCCAGCCCGAAACAAACCCGACCTTCGGGTTTGTGTTCGCTTCCCCCCGGTCCCGCGATTCCGGTAAGGGAGACCGCAAGCTGTGCTGCACTACGGTCAAGCGCGCTTGACGCCATCTGTTCGGCAATCTGTTCCGATACGGCTCCGTGGTCCTGAAGGGTTTGCGCCTGCACGCCCAGCATGTCGATTTTCGCGGCGTTTGAGTAGGTAACAAAGCCCCGCTCGAACACGGCTGATGATCCGGCCAGATCGGTTAGCGCGGCGGCGACCATGCCTGCGGTGCAGCTTTCGGCGGTGGCAATCATGATGCCGCGTGCGCGTGCCAATTCAAGGATTTCAGAACGCATGGTAAAGCCCGGCAAGCGCGACAACTGCCAGCGCGGCGAAAACACCGGCAAACACATCATCCAGCATCACGCCAAGCGCGTCACCGCGTCTGTCGGCCCAGCCGATAATCCATGGTTTGGTGATGTCGAACAGCCGGAAAAATGCAAATGCCGCAATCCAGCCCGGCCACATTACGGTGATATCTATGCCCATGCGCCAGCTCGCGATGGATAAGGGAAGCAAGGCAATCCATTGGCCGACCACTTCGTCGATGACGATCTCGGAAGGGTCGTGATCTTCAGACCCTTCGGTCATTTTTGCGGTCGCCCACCACCCTTTGAGAAACGCGGCGATAATCCCGATCACCAGCAAAGGCATTCCGCCGATCACATGCAACAGCCAGCCCCAAGGCAGCGCGACAAGTGATCCCCAGGTGCCGGGCGCTGGCCGCAGATAGCCAACTCCCATTACCGTGCCGATCAGACGCGCGATCATGGTTTCACCAAGGTAGCTGTGGCCATGCAGGCAATGCCCTCGCCACGACCGGTGAACCCCAAACGTTCAGATGTGGTGGCTTTGACGGATACACGGTCCAGATCGATTCCTACCATCTGGGCAACGGCTGCGCGCATGGTAGCTGCGTGTGGGCCAACCTTGGGGTGTTCGCAAATCAGGGTGCAGTCGATATGGCTGAGGGTGAAACCCTGTTCGCGGGCCATGTTTGCTGCGTGGGACAAAAAGATATGGCTTTCGGCACCTTTCCACTGGGGGTCCGAGGGCGGGAAATGGGTGCCGATGTCGCCTGCGGCCAGCGCACCGTAAATGGCATCGGTTATTGTGTGCAGGCCCACATCCGCATCGGAATGCCCGACCAACCCGTGGGTATGGGGAATGGCCACGCCGCAAAGCATGACATGATCTCCGGGCCCGAAGGCGTGTACGTCAAATCCATTGCCTGTACGAACGTCCATGCGTTTCTCCAATATGCGTGCTGCGCGGGCGAAATCGTCCGGCGTTGTGATTTTGATATTATCTGGATCGCCTATTGTGATGGCAACTGCGCGTCCTGCCGCACGGGCCACGGCCACATCATCGGCGGCGGGACCGCTATAGCGTTCATGTGCGGCGGTGATGACCTCACGCCGGAACCCCTGCGGTGTTTGTGCGGCAAACAGCCCCTCACGGTCTCGGGTGCCGGTGACGTTGGTCTTTGTACCTGTCCAAAGCGCGTCGGATATGGCCAGCCCCGGCGCGGCTGCTTCGTTTGTGTGCAGAGCGCCAATAACATCACTGATCACACGGCTGCTGACACAGGGGCGGGCCGCGTCATGGATCAACACCGCGTCACATTGGGGCAGGGCGGCAAGACCGGCCTGCACCGACAGGCTACGCTCGGCCCCGCCCGGGACCACGTGGAAGCCCTGTGCCTTGAACGATTCTGCGTGGGTCATATCATCGGCGTGCAGCACGATGGCGATGTCATGCACATCGGGGTGGCCCGCAAAGGCGGCCAGCGTGTGGTCAATAACGCGCCGACCACATAGTGGCTGCCACTGTTTTGGAACCGCACCGCCAGCGCGGGTGCCGCGACCGGCGGCAACAATCAGGGCACAGATGCGCATATCGCTCACTTTCCATTGATTTGGCCTGTCTTAGGAAATCCGCACGGGCGGTGCAATGCAGGGGCGCGTGTAGATTGGGCATTGCCTGCCTGTTTTTTGTGCGTTGGTGTGGGCGGGTAAGCAGTTAGATGTGGCGAATTTGTTGTGAAGCCCCAAACTTTGAGTTAGTTCGGTGACAAACGCCTATGGATTAAGCACATCTGACATGACTTTCCCGCTCGCCGTAACCCCTCCGGTTTTTCTGGCTCCTATGGCCGGAATTACAGATTTACCCTACCGCAGCCTTGTTGCGCGGTTCGGTGCAGGTCTTGTTGTGTCTGAAATGATCGCTTCGGGTGAGTGGCTCACCTCGCGTCCGGGCACCCGTGAGAAGGCGGAATTGGGCTTGGGAATCGAAGGCACTGCGGTGCAGATCGCGGGCCGCGAGGCAGAGCCAATGGCACGTGCGGCAAAGATGATCGAAGATCAGGGCGCGCGGTTGATTGATATCAACATGGGCTGCCCTGCGAAAAAAGTTACTCAGGGGGCGTCGGGTTCGGCGTTGATGAAAACACCGGACCATGCGCTGCGGCTGATCGAAGCTGTGGTAGAGGCCGTGAATGTGCCGGTCACGCTCAAGACGCGGTTGGGTTGGGACGACGATATGTTGAATGCGCCGCAGATCGCTGCGCGCGCCGAAGCCGCCGGTATTAAAATGATTACGATTCACGGGCGTACCCGCTGTCAGTTCTACAAAGACCGTGCCGATTGGGCCGCCATTCGCGGTGTGGTCGATGTGGTGGATATTCCTGTTGTTGCCAATGGCGACATCATTGATACGGCGACTGCACAGGCGGCACTGGACCTATCAGGTGCGGCAGGCGTGATGATCGGGCGCGGCGTGCAGGGGCGGCCATGGCTGCTGGCGCAAATTGCCCATGACCTGCACGGCACGCCCGCGCCGGTCATCCCCCAAGGGGCAGATTTCGTCGACATGGTGCTGGAGCATTACGAGGCGATGCTAGGGTTTTACGGAACAAAGCTGGGACTGCGCGTGGCGCGCAAACATTTGGGTTGGTACATGGATTACGCACAAACGCCAGAGGCTTTGCGGCGCGCGGTGCTCACCGCTGGCAGCATTGAGCAGACGATGATCCTGCTGCCCGCCGCGTTGGATTCGGCGCAGTGGGATGCGGCAGCATGAGCGAGAAAGCGACACATATTCCGGCTGGTGAAGGGGCGCTTTGGGCGTCGTTGCCTGTGCCTTCGGTGTTGGTGGATCGGGATGACAAGATCACCGATATAAACGCGGCGGCCGAAGGATTTTTGAACACCTCTGCCAAGGGTGTGATCGGCGCACCGGTCTGGGATATGCTCGCGGTGGATGCGCCACTAGAGGAAGCATTTGCCCGCGCGCGCGATACGCAGTCAACTTTGTTTGTGAATGATGTAGACGTGGGCAGTGGTCAGCGCCCACCGCTACAGTCGCAGTTGCAAATTGCGCCCTTGTCGGGCTCGGACGGGGTGATGATCCTTATGATCTCTCCGCGTGAACTGGCCGGTCGAATGACCCAGAACCATTCGGTGAAATCTTCGGCCAAATCGGCGATCGGCATGGCCGAAATGCTGGCGCATGAAATCAAGAACCCGCTGGCTGGCATCACCGGTGCGGCGCAATTGCTCAGCATGAACTTGCCCAAGGATGATCTGGAGCTGACGGATCTGATCGTCGCTGAAAGCCGGCGCATCGTTAAGCTGTTGGAGCAGGTCGAGCAATTCGGCAATCTGATGATCCCCGAACGCGGGGCTGTGAACCTGCATGATGTGCTGGACCGCGCCCGCCGTTCTGCCTTGTTGGGCTTTGGCGCGCAGATGAAAATCATCGAGGATTATGACCCCTCCCTGCCTTTGGCATGGGGCGATAAGGACCAGTTGCTTCAGGTGGTGCTGAACCTTGTCAAAAACGCCGCCGAAGCCGCAGGCGAGGGTGGCGGCACGATCCGTTTACACAGCTATTATGAACATTCCTTCCGTCTGCGCCGTGCGGACGGGCGCGGGATTGCGCTGCCCCTGCAGATCGAGGTCATCGATGATGGCCCTGGCCTGCCGGAAAATATCGCAGGCGATGTATTTGATCCGTTTGTATCGGGCAAGGAAAACGGCACCGGGTTGGGGCTTGCTCTGGTGAGTAAGATCATTTCCGAACACGACGGCTGGATTTCGGTCACCTCGACGCCGGGCCGTACGATTTTCCGCATCTCTCTGCCGCGCGCGGATGCGACACAAGCAAACAATGATGCGGAGGGCAGCACTGCTTCCTCACGCGTAAAGGAGACGTAAGATATGGATGGCACAGTTCTGGTTGCAGATGATGATCGCACCATTCGAACCGTTCTGACACAGGCGCTTACACGGGCAGGCTGCAAGGTGCATGCGACCTCAAGCCTGACGACGCTGATGCGGTGGGTGTCCGAAGGGAAGGGCGATGTGGTTATTTCCGATGTCGTCATGCCCGACGGGAATGGTTTGGAAATGTTGCCCAAGATCGCGCTGGACCGTCCTGATCTGCCTGTCATTGTAATTTCGGCACAAAACACAATCATGACTGCCATCAAGGCAGCCGAGGCCGAGGCCTATGATTATCTGCCCAAGCCGTTTGATTTGCCTGATTTGATGAAACGCACCGCACGGGCGCTTGAGCGCTCGGGCACACCGCGGCGCGCGGCCGAGGTTGCGGCACCGTCTGACGAAGATGATTTGCCGATGGTTGGCCGCACCGCGGTGATGCAGGCATTGTACCGCGTGATTGCGCGGGTGATGAACACGGATCTTCCCGTGTTGATCTGGGGCGAAAGCGGCACCGGAAAATCATTGATTGCGCGGGCGGTGCATGACCTCTCCGATCGCCGTTCCTTGCCGTTTGTGACTGTGACCGAGGCTGATCTACGAGATATCGAAGGCCCTGCGCGTGTCTTGGCGCGTGTGCGCGGGGGGACGCTGTTGATCGACGAGATTGGTGATATTTCCGAAGAGGTACAGGCCCGCATCGCCCGCATGATGGATGCCGAGACCGACAACCAGCCCCGTTTCATCGCGACGTCGCAGACCGATCTGGGGCAGGACGCATCAGATACCAAGCTGCGCCGCGATCTGTTCTACCGCCTGTCGGGAGCCACTCTACACGTGCCTGCGCTGCGCGACCGTGTCGAGGACATCCCGCTTTTGGCGGCCTATTTTCTTGAGAAAACAGAAGCCGCCGTGGGCGCACCTCATGCGCTTTCGGAAGGGGCGGCAAAGGTGTTTGCCAACTACACATGGCCCGGCAATGTGCGCCAGCTCGAACATGCGATGAAACAGCTGGCCCTGACCAGCCGCGCAGAAGAAATCACCGCCGCCGAAGCCGAACAGATCGTCGGGGGCCAGCCGGGCCCTGAGCCAAGCCGCGCCATTGGCAATAGTGAAAAGCTGGGCGCGAGCGTCGAGCGCCATATCCGCCGATATTTCGAATTGCATGGCAATATGTTGCCACCTCCGGGTCTGTACCAACGCATTTTGCGTGAGGTCGAAGGCCCGCTGATCGAGGTGGCATTGGCTGCAACCTCAGGAAATCAGGCCAAATGCGCCGAGCTGTTGGGGATCAACCGAAATACCCTCAGAAAGAAAATCACAGACCTCGAAATAGAGGTTACACGTGGTCGAAAAATGATGTAAAACTGTCACATAATCGTGGCCAGCAAGGGACATACCTAGTTAGGACCACATGAATAATGGCGGTACGGTGCATCTGCACCACATCAGGTGAGGGTCCATCCGTGGCATCCCGAACACGTAATACTTGGCTGGCTAAACTGTCGCATCTGCGACGGATCAAACGTGTGCGCACGGCGATGACTCTGGGCCTTGTGGTGCTGGGGCCTTTGCTTGCGCTGGCCACCTATCTGGCGCTGGGGCCGCTTGACCGTGGGGGTACAAATTTCCTGCGCGTTATCCTGTTGCTGGATATGGTCTATATCCTTTCACTTGCGGCGCTTGTGCTATCGCAGGTGGCGCGGCTGGTCATGGCCCGCCGGGCCAAATCGGCCGGATCACGGCTGCACCTGCGGCTGACGGGGGTGTTCGCGCTGATGGCGTTGATTCCCACCGTTTCGGTCGCTGTTTTCGCCGTGCTCACCATCAATGTGGGGATCGAGGGCTGGTTCTCTGAGCGGGTGCGCGAAGTGGTGGGGAATTCACTGCTGGCCGCCGAAGCCTATGCCGAGGAAGAGCGCGCAGGCCTGCGTGACGATGCCCTCAGCCTTGCGCGCAGCATCGACCGCGCGCGGCGTGGTGGCATTGATCTGGGCGATAGCGAACTGTTGAGCGAAGGACAGCGCCAGATCCAGCGCGGCCTGAGCGAGGCTTATATGATTGACGGTACGGCCGAAATCCGCGCGCGCGGGGACCGTTCCTATCTATTTGATTATGACCGCCCCTCGGCCGAGCAAATCGCCACGGCAAGTGCCACCGAAGTGCGCCTGATCGAGGATTGGGAAGCAAATGAATTTCGCGCTCTTGTCCGGCTGACTTCGTTTGTTGACCGTTTTTTGTATATTACCCGCGAGGTTGACGGCGAAATCCTGAGCCTGCTTGACGATACACAGGAAACTATCCGCCTTTACCAACAGCTGGAAAACGAACGTGGCCGGATGTTGTTCGAGTTCGGCCTTTTATATCTGGCTTTTGCGGTGATCATTATTCTGGCGGCGGTCTGGTTGGGGCTGTGGTTTGCTGAACGCCTGTCTGGTCCGGTGGGGCGTTTGACGGGGGCGGCGCAACAAGTCGGCGCAGGGAATCTGGATGTGCAGGTCCGCGAGGATGATGGTGACGATGAAATCGCCATGCTGGGCCGCTATTTCAACCAGATGACCAAACAGCTCAAGGGCCAGCGCAACACGTTGCTTGATAACACCCGTCAGATCGAACGCCGCCGCCGGCTGTTTGATTCTGTGCTCAGTTCAGTCACCTCCGGCGTTGTCGGGCTTGATCCCGAAGGCCGGGTGACCTTTGTGAACCGGTCGGCCATGCGGTTGCTGGATTGGGAAGAAAGACAGCAGTCCCTTGCCCTTACCGTGGCTGTGCCTGAATTTGGTCCGCTCTATGATACCCTGACCTCCACCCCGACCGAGACCCTGCAACAAGAGATCAAGGTTTCTCGTCAAGGGCGGATGGAGAACCTGCTGGTCCGTATGGCCACGCGGCGCACGGATGAGGGGCGGCTTGAGGGCTATGTTGTGGCCTTTGATGACGTGACCGATCTGGTCAGCGCCCAACGCATGGCCGCATGGGGCGATGTAGCGCGGCGGATTGCCCATGAAATCAAGAACCCGCTCACGCCGATCCAGCTGAGTGCGGAGCGGATCAAGCGTAAATTCGGCCCCAGACTGGGTGATGATAGCGACAGCCTTGAACAGATGACCGGCGTGATCATTCGCCAGACAGGTGACCTGCGCCGCATCGTGGATGAGTTCAGTAAATTCGCCCGTATGCCGGAACCTGACCGCCGCGCGCAGGACCTTAACCAGCTGGTGCGCGATGCGGTTTTGCTCCAAAAAACAGGCAGACCGGACATAAAGATCATATCTGATGTACCGCAGGGGGAGTTCCCCGCGCTCATCGACGGGACAATGATTACACAGGCGTTAACGAACCTGATTAAAAACGCGGGCGAGGCGATAGACACATTGAAAGAAGAAGGCGCACCCGACGGGCTTGTCCCGCAGATTTATGTGCAGTTTTACGTGCAAGACAATGCGGCCCATATCACGGTGGCCGATAATGGTATCGGTCTGCCAGAGGACCGCGCGCGCCTGTTCGAACCTTACGTGACAACACGCAGCGAGGGCACAGGGCTGGGCCTGCCTATCGTTAAAAAGATTATCGAGGAACATGGCGGAAGCCTGACCCTCGCAGATGCCCCCGTTTTCGAGGGGCAAAACCACTTTGGCGCCTTGGCACATATCGTGTTGCCAATGGATGCCTCACTGAATGCGGGCAATGAGGAGCAAGACAATGGGTGATATTCTTATCGTTGATGACGAACGAGACATTCGCGAGCTGATATCGGATATTCTGGAGGATGAGGGGTTCACGACCCGTCTGGCCGGAAACTCCGATGACGCAATGGCTGCCGTAAACACCGAGCAGCCTGCGCTGATGATCCTCGATATCTGGCTCAAAGACAGCAAGATGGACGGTATCGACATCCTGAAAACTGTCAAACGCGATAATCCGGACGTGCCCGTTGTGATTATCTCGGGGCATGGCAACGTCGAAATCGCGGTGGCTGCGATCAAACAAGGGGCCTACGATTTCATCGAAAAACCCTTTAATATTGACCAGTTGATGGTGGTAATCCGCCGCGCTATGGAAACCTCGCGCCTGCGCCGTGAAAACCTTAGCCTCAAACGCAAAGACCGCGCCAACACCGAGATGATCGGTGCTTCGGGGACATTCCGCACCTTGGTCAGCCAGTTGGACAAAGTCACCAAGTCCAACGGCCGCGTCATGTTGACGGGCCCTGCAGGGGCCGGCAAAGAGGTCGCCGCGCGCTACATCCACACCCATTCGAACCGCGCCTCGGCTCCGTTTATTACTGTAAACTGTGCCGGTGTTGCACCCGAGCGCATGGAAGAAGTCCTCTTCGGGCGCGAGACACCTGAACGCGGCGTTGAACCTGGCCTGCTGGAGCAGGGCCACGGTGGGGTCGTCTATTTCGATGAAGTGGCCGATATGCCCTTGGGGACCCAGTCAAAAATCCTCCGCGTGCTGGTGGATCAGCAATTCACCCGTGTGGGCGGTAATGATAAAATTCGCGTGGATTTGCGTGTTATATCCAGCACAAACAAAGACTTGTTGGTCGAAATTGAAGCGGAAAATTTCCGCGAAGAGCTTTATCACCGCCTGAACGTTGTCCCGATCGCTGTGCCTTCGCTGGCCGAGCGTCGTGAGGATATTCCGCTTCTGGCCAATCACTTCATCGCTGAGTTTAACAGCACCCAAGGGTTGCCGCAGCGCGAAATCTCAGATGATGCGCAAGCCTTGATGCAAACGATGGTCTGGCCCGGCAACGTGCGCCAACTCAAAAATATGGTAGAGCGCATTTTGATTCTGGGCGAAGGCACAGCCCCGATCGAGGCCCGCGAATTGCCGGGTGAAGAAGACCACAGCGAAGAAGAGGGCCGCGTGGTCCTGTCGGGCGCAATGGCAAGCCTGCCGCTGCGCGAAGCACGCGAGGCGTTCGAGCGTGAATATCTGCTGACCCAGATCAACCGCTTTGGCGGCAATATTTCCCGAACAGCCAATTTCGTAGGCATGGAACGCTCGGCCCTGCACCGTAAACTCAAAAGCCTCGGTGTGGTGACTTCGGCAAAATCCGGCAGCCGTGTTGCCCATGTCGACGACTAACCGACTATCTTTCCATAGCTGGAAATATTCCGGAGAAGCCTTGCCCAACGGGGCAAGGCGGGGGCCAAGCCCTTAAACTTGCGCCCTTGGGCCAGTGCTGACATTTGAATTGACCCTGCTGCCGCCTTCTGACATTTCTATACGCCTCAGACGCAGGCGTGCGCGCAGTCGCAGCAGGGGATTTCCACACCATGAAAGTCATCATATGCGGCGCGGGTCAGGTCGGTTGGCAAATCGCGCGCCACCTGTCCGGCGAGCGTAACGACGTTACAATCGTTGATAGCAACACTGATCTGGTGCGCCGCGCGACAGATACATTGGATGTGCAGGGCGTTGCGGGCTTTGCCAGCTATCCCGACGTGCTGGACCGTGCGGGTGCGCGGGACGCGGATATGATCATCGCTGCGACCCATTCGGACGAAGTGAATATGGTGACCTGTCAGGTCGCCCATTCGGTTTTCGGGATCAACCGCAAGATCGCGCGCTTGCGGTCACAGTCTTATCTGGATGCCATCTATTCTGACCTCTACCGCCGTGACCATCTGCCCATCGACGTGGTCATCAGCCCCGAGCGTGAAGTTGCGGCTGCGGCTTTGCAGCGGCTTTCGGCACCGGCGGCTTTCGACACAGAGATTTTCATGGAAGGCCATGCCCAATTGCTGGGCATTTGTCTGGATGAGGATTGTCCGGTGCTCAATACGCCGCTGCGCCAGTTGACGGATCTTTTCTCGACGCTTCGTGTGGTTGTGGTGGGTATCCGCCGTGAGGGCCGGTTGTTTGCGCCCGAACCCAAGGACCAGCTGTTCGCCAATGACGATGCTTATCTTTTCGTGCATCGGGATGATGTGTCCCGCACGATGGAGGTGTTTGGCAAAACATCCACGACACAGGACCGCGTTGTGCTGGTTGGTGGCGGCAATGTGGGGCTCTCGGTTGCTCATACGCTTGAAACCCGTGCAAAACGCGTCCGCGCCAAGGTCATCGAGAAAAGCCGCGACATCGCCGAACGCGCAGCCGAAGCGCTGGAGCGCACGATTGTACTGCATGGGGACGGTCTGGATGCGGCGTTGCTTTCCGAAGCGGGCATTGACCGCGCTGATGCGATGCTTGCGGTTACGGATGACGACAAGACAAATATGCTGGCCTGTGTGCGCGCCAAGGCCGAAGGCTGTCCCTATGTCATCGCCTTGATCAATGACCCCACGCTGGTGCCGTTGATGCAACCGCTGGGGATTGATGCCTATATCAACCCGCGTGCCACAACGGTAAGTTCGATCCTGCGCCACATCCGCCATGGTCGCGTGCGTGCGGTGTATTCCATTGGGGATGCCGAGGCCGAGGTGATTGAGGCAGAAGTGCTTTCGACATCGCCCATTGCCGGTAAAAAGATCAGCCAGATTGATTTCCCCGAAGGCGCGCTGTTGGGCGCTGTGCGCAAGGGCGATAAGGTGTTCCGCCCGATGGGGGACACACGGATCGAAGAAGGTGACGTGATCGCGGTATTTGTAATGGCCAAAGATGTGTCACAGCTGGAACAGCTGATGCAGGTCTCGATCGACTTTTTCTAGGAGCGCAGACTGTGGAGCGCACGACCCACCTTAGACGCGACCTGACACAGCTGCCGCTGTTTTTGCTGCTCTTTGGTGCTGGTGCGGCTTCTATGTTTGTGCCTGCAGCCTACGGGGTTGTTTCGGACCAGCATGCAACGTCACAGGCATTTTTCTATGCGGGTTTGCTGGGCTCGATGGTGTTTTTGCTGATCGGTGTGGCACATGCCGGACGCAGCCCGCGGCACGGGGCGTTGGGGCCGCTTTTATCACTGTTTTGCGCATTTGTCTTTTTGCCTGCCTTTTTCGCGGTTCCCTTCGTCGAGGCCCTGCCGACTACCCGCTATATCAATGCTTATTTCGAGATGCTCAGCGCATTGACGACCACGGGCGCGACCCTGTTTGACGACCCAAGCCGGCTGAATGGTACGCTGCATCTGTGGCGCGCGCAGGTTGGCTGGATGGGCGGGCTGTTGATGTGGGTGGCTGCTGTTGCCGTATTGGCACCGCTTAATCTGGGCGGATTCGAAGTCACAGCACAGGCGGAACCGGGCCGCAGTGAGGGCGGCCTGCATAGCACTGCACCGCTCACGCCACGGCAGCGGATCGGGCGGGCATTGACCACGCTCGCGCCGCTTTACGGCGGTTTTACCCTTATTTTGTGGATCGCTCTGATGGCGACGGGGCAGGAGTCGTTAGATGCGGTGATCCATGCGATGTCGGTCATGGCTACCTCTGGCATTAGCGGTGCAGCGGGCGGCAATGGCGGTGTTATCGCGGAAATTATTATGGCCATGTTCATGCTTTTTGCCTTGTCGCGCCTGACGTTCAGCTCGGACACGGTGACAGCGACCACAGGCGGTTTGCGTACCGACCCCGAATTCCGCCTTGGGCTTGCGATCCTTGCGCTGGTGCCTTGTGTCTTGTTTGCACGGCATTTTATCGGGGCCTTCGAGTTGGCGGTCGAGCCGCCTTTGACAGATGCGCTTGCCGCGTTCTGGGGCGCGCTTTTTACGGTTTTGTCTTTTCTGACCACAACGGGTTTTGTGTCTGATTACTGGGCGGATGCACGCAGCTATTCGGGGCTGGCGACACCGGGGTTGATCCTGATGGGGCTGGCGTTGATCGGGGGCGGGGTTGCGACCACGGCTGGCGGGGTAAAGCTGTTGCGGGTCTATGCGCTCTACCGCAATGCGCTGCGCGAAATGGATCAGCTTGTGCATCCGCATTCGGTGTCTGGTGCCGGGCTTGCGGGGCGGCGGTTGCAATCGGGCGGTGCGTTTATTGCGTGGATCTTTTTCATGCTTTTTGCGCTGTCGTTTGCTGCCGTGACGCTGGCGCTGACCTTGTCAGGGGTAGGGTTCGAGGATGCGCTGGTGCTGGCAATTGCCAGTCTGTCAACGACTGGCCCGCTTGTGGAATACGGGGCCGCCGAACCGATCCGCCTGATTTTGCTGGATGATGCGGCCAAGGGGATTCTCTCGATGGCGATGGTATTGGGGCGCCTTGAGACGCTTGCGATCATCGCATTGCTCACTCCCGATCTGTGGCGTAGCTGACACGGCACAATGGGGGGGATGTTGCTTGTCCTCCTTTTGGGGTGGAAACTTCTTTAATGGGGCTTCATAAACGCAATAATGATATGCCATCCGGCATCCTATAAGAATAAATGAAAGATCAAACTATGGCGTCTGACAGACAGAACCTACAGGATGCGTTCCTGAACCATGTGCGCAAGACCAAAGTACCGGTTACAATTTTCCTGATTAACGGCGTTAAACTGCAAGGTGTGATCACCTGGTTTGACAACTTTTGTGTGTTGCTGCGTCGCGACGGTCAGTCACAGCTTGTATATAAACACGCCATATCCACAATAATGCCAAGCCAGCCGATCAGCCTGTACGAAGGCGAAGACGCTTCTTGAGCAAGCCTGACTTTCAGATTGACGAAACGGATGGCCCCGCGTTGACACGTGCGTGGGTGCTGCATCCTGACATCAAAAATGACAATTCCCGCCGCGATCCCGGACCTGCATTGGCCGAGGCTGCGGCGTTGGCCGAGGCATTGCCCAACCTCGAGTTGATCGGTGCCGATGTGGTGCCATTGCGTGCGGTCAGTGCAGGCCATCTGTTCGGCAAGGGCAAGATCGAGGAAATCGGCAAGATTTTGCACGATGAAGAGATCAAGCTGGTTCTGGTCGACGGTCCCGTCACCCCTGTACAGCAGCGCAATCTTGAAAAGGTCTGGAAGGTAAAACTGCTCGACCGCACGGGGCTTATTCTCGAGATTTTCAGCGATCGCGCAGCCACCCGCGAGGGTGTGCTTCAGGTTGAAATGGCAGCCCTCAATTACCAGCGTACGCGATTGGTGCGCGCATGGACCCACCTTGAGCGTCAACGCGGTGGCCTTGGTTTTGTCGGTGGTCCGGGTGAAACCCAGATCGAATCCGACCGCCGTGCGATTGACGAACAATTGGTGCGCCTGCGCCGCCAGCTTGAAAAAGTCGTGAAAACCCGCGCATTGCACCGCGCAGCACGTGCCAAGGTACCTTATCCGATTGTGGCCCTTGTGGGCTACACGAACGCGGGTAAATCGACGCTGTTCAACCGGCTCACCGGTGCTGATGTTTTGGTTAAAGACATGCTCTTTGCCACGCTTGACCCTACGATGCGGTCGCTTGAATTGCTGGACGGTCCCGAAATTATTCTCAGTGACACGGTTGGTTTTATTTCTGATTTGCCGACCGAACTGGTCGCTGCTTTCCGTGCGACACTCGAAGAAGTGCTGGCCGCCGATATCGTGCTACATGTGCGCGATATCAGCCATGCCGAGACAGAAGAACAGGCCCGCGATGTGCGCGAAATTCTGGCTTCGCTTGGTGTGCCGCCAGAAACCAAAACCTTCGAGGTCTGGAACAAACTGGACTTGTTGCCCGATGATAAAGCCGAAGCCATGCGCGAGCGGGCGGTGCGCGACGAGTCCGTTTTGGCGATCTCGGCCATTTCCGGTGAGGGGCTGGAGGTCTTGCAAAATGCGGTGGCCGAAGCTTTGCAAGGCGCGCTGCGCACAGGCGAGCTGACGCTGGGCTTTGCTGATGGGCGCAAACGTGCGTGGCTCTTTGCCCAAGATGTCGTTGTGCACGAAGAGCAGACCGAAGAGGGGTTTGCCCTTGAGGTGCGTTGGTCTGCTGAAGTCGAGGCAGCCTACCAAAGGCTTTGACATTGGGCGATTGCGCGCCATCTGCATAGGGGACACCCTTAAGGAGCGCATATGTCCTATCTGATTGCCTATCTGGCGGCTTTCATTCTTTTCTTGATCGTTGATTTTGTCGGGTTGAGTTACTTTATCAAACCGCTTTTTGCCCGCGATATCGGTCCACTGATGCTGGACAGTTTTCGTGCGCTTCCTGCGCTGTTGTTTTATGCCTTTCTGATTTTTGTGGTCATGTGGTTTGTCGGTTGGCCCGCGTTGGATCAGGGGAAATCCCTGCTGTGGGTCTTTGGCTCCGCCGCGTTGATCGGGGCGGCGGCCTATGGGACGTTCGAATTCACGAATTACGCCATTCTCAAGGATTGGACGCTGACGCTTGTGCTGGTCGACCTGAGTTGGGGCACGGTCGTGACGGGGGGCGTGACTGCTGTGGCCGTCGGGATCGCCCGCGCTGTGGCGGGCTGATCGTTCAGGCGCCTGTGGCAGAGGCGTAGCGCCACGCACCCGGGCGCAGCTGGTTGAGCTTCCAATCGCCGACTTGCAGCCGGATGAGGCGCAGGGTGGGCAGACCCACATGGGCGGTCATCCGGCGTATTTGTCTGTTGCGGCCCTCTGAGATGGTGATTTTTAACCACGTATCCGGCACTGATTTGCGAAACCGCACTGGTGGGTCACGGGGCCACAGATCGGCGGGGGCGTCGGTTAGATCGGCCTGTGCAGGGCGGGTCGGCCCATCCTTTAAAGTGACCCCTTTGCGCAATGCCGCAAGGGCGGCCTCATCGGGTGTTCCTTCGACCTGTACCAGATAGGTCTTGGCGAGTTTGTATTTCGGATTGGCAATTCGGGCCTGTAGCGGCCCGTGGTCCGTGAGTACCATCAACCCTTCACTGTCGCGATCAAGCCGCCCTGCCGGATAGAATCCGGGCGCGCCAATATAACCCGACAAGGTCGGGCGGGTAGAGCGCTCCGTTCCTTTGTCGGTAAATTGGGACAGGACACCGTAAGGCTTGTTAAACAGGATGACGCGTTGGCTCATGGTGTTTGCGGGACCAATGTCGTGACGCCAACTGCCGCCGCACGTGCTAGCTCCTGATCCAGCGACATCGGAATATACTCTCCGCGCCGCCATAGCTGTGCCAGATCGTCATAATGACGCGATAGGAAATGGCCTGACTGGCCTGTTGAGGTTACAAAAACCGAACTGTCGGGATCTGCGAAATCATAGACACCGCGATATCCTGCACCATGCACATTCTGGAACGGGTCCGGATCGGTGCCTTTGGTCAGGCCACGCATGAGCGTCTGATCACCGCCAGAGGTGCTTTGCCTGATGTTGACGAAATAACGCAATACGGGCACATCGCCCAGCACGGGATGGTCCTGCACCGCCTGATGCACATCGCCCCAGCGCAGGGATTCAAGCGCCGTGCCATAAGTCTCGGATATCTCGAGCAACGCGTCATCCAGTGCAAGGCGTGCCATGTCGGCGCAGGTCTCGACGGGGGCGGATTGGAACACGTCGCACCATGCCGACGCCCCGCCGATATCGCGGAAGACACGTTCGATAAACAACGGCTCTACATGGGTGAATTCCTGCGCCAGCGGCCCTAATTCGTCGTTGATCAGACGCTTTTGCAGTGACCGCAGCCATGTGGCATAGATCAACGGCTCTGGCAGATGTTCGCCCATATCACCGGACCAGCCCGCCAATAGCGTCAGCGCACGCTGGCGCAGACGCTCGGGCGTGCCGTCAGGGGCGGCTTCACCAGTGAACCACAGCTCGGATCCGATCAGCGGCAGCAGGGAGCGTGCGGTATAGCTCACGGTGTCCAGCTGCGCTTCGATAAAGCTGTCGCGGGTATGGACCTGTCGGTCCTGCATCAGACGCTGCCAGCGCTTTACGCGCTGCGTGTCGCCCCACAGATAGGAGATGTGGTTGGGAAATGGGCGGTCGATCATCTTGTTGTTTGTATTGCCAAGGATGCCGCCCGCGGGTGCCACAAAACCGGGGTTTGAGGCATAGGGCAAAATACCTTGCCAACGGTTGGTCGCGATCCAGCCCGGGGTGGGCAGACGGCCACGGCTTTGGTGCTTGGGGTCCCGTTTAGGCGCGGCACCGATGGTCTTCATCGCGATGTTTTCATGATCCACCAGCGTCAGGTTCTGGGAGGGGGCCACGAAATATGAGGCGGCTTCGATCCCGTCGCCGACGGTCTTGGCGCGCATCAGACGCACAGCGGCTTGCATTGTCGTGTCTCGCTGGCTCAGCACGGTCCAGTTGACGGATGCGACATGACCCGGTGGCGTGATGGTCGCGAGATTGTAGTGGGTGCCGGGGAGGACAGGCCCATTATCCGTCCACCGCAGGGTGAGCGTGATAGGGCTCTGGCCTTTTACATTGATGATCGAAGCGCGGGTGCGGAATTTTTTAAAGCCGTCAGGGGTGCGGTATTCTTCGCGGTTGTCGGGGTTAAGTTCTTCTACATACACGTCCTGATCGTCGAGATAAGAGGACGTCAGCCCCCAACCCAGATCGGCAGAACGGCCGCTTAGAATGGCGGGCACGCCGGGGATGGATGCGCCGATCACCCCGCCAGTTTGCAGCTCGAGCCGCGCGAGATACCATACCGAAGGGGCGGTAAAGCCTAGATGCGGATCATTCGCAAGTAATGTGCCTCCGGAGGCTGATCGCGACGGGGCCGCCGCCCATGCATTCGAGGCACCGGCAAGTGCGGTCCGTTTGAAGGGCGACAAGGGATGCTGATTTTGCGGGACTGCGGCGGCGAAATGGGTCGTGTCCTTGATAAGGCTGGCGTAAGCGGGCAGGGCGGCAATACCTGCTCCGGGCGCATCGGGGAGGATATCGCGCATGCGGGAATTATCCGGCAGGGCAAGCGATACGCGCGCGCGCAATACTTCGGCATCCAGATGGCCAGACATTTGCACGCCCATCAGTTTGAGGATGGCAATGCTATCGGCGGGCCGCCACGGCGCCACGGGGGCATTGAACAAAAACATCTCGGGTGCGCCGCGGCCCAACGCTTCGGTGTTGATCTGGTCAAGCCGCGCATTCACGCCTGCGGAATAGGCGCGCAAGGCTGATTGCGTATCGGCGTCAAGCGCCTCGAAGGAGGCGACCGACAGCGCGTAGATGTCAAAACGGCGCATCAGCTTGTCTACATCCAACGTGGCCGCGCCAAAGACTTCTGACAAACGCCCCTGTGCGGTGCGGCGCAGCATGGTCATCTGCCACAGCCGGTCCTGTGCATGGGCAAAGCCGAGACCGAAAAACACGTCATCGTCGCTTTGCCCGAAAAAATGGGGCACATTTGCGTTATCTCGCACAATTTCAACAGGTTGGGACAGGTTCGGCACGGTGACTTCAGCAGTGTAATCAGGCAATGAGCGCGAAGCGAGCCAATAGATAACACCAACCGCTGTCACGCTAAGGACCAGCAGTGCAGCGGACAGACGAACAAGCCAGCGAAAGATCAAAGCCATGCGTTTTCCCTTTGGGCGCGTCACGCGCCGCATTTGACCCTGCGGGCCATGGTGGTAGGTATGGGGAGCAATAGCGCAACATCAAAGCAAGGAAAAGCACATGGCGAAGCTCGCGTTTTTAGGACTGGGTGTGATGGGGGCGCCGATGGCGGGCCATCTGCAAAAAGCGGACCATGATGTGACCGTTTACAACCGCACCGCGGCCAAGGCCGAAAGCTGGGCCAGCACCTATGGCGGTGCGCATGCCGCGACACCGCGTGCCGCTGCGCAGGGGGCCGATATCGTGTTTTCCTGTGTCGGTAATGATGATGATCTCAGGTCGGTCACGACCGGCGATGACGGTGCCTTTGCCGGAATGGCCAAGGGCAGCATATTTGTGGATCATACGACCGTATCTGCCGCCGTCACCCGCGAGCTGTATGCGCGTGCGCAAGAAGCGGAAATCAGATTTATAGATGCGCCGATTTCAGGCGGGCAGGCAGGGGCGGAAAACGGCCAGTTGTCGATCATGTGCGGTGCCGATGCCGATGCCTTTGAAACGGCTCTGCCGGTGATGGAGGTATACTCCAAAATCTGCCGCCGTTTGGGTGATAGTGGCGCGGGACAGATGACAAAGATGTGTAACCAGATCGCGATTGCGGGCTTGGTACAAGGCCTGTCAGAAGCGCTGCATTTCGCTGAAAAAGCGGGGCTGGATGGGCGCGACGTGGTCGAGGTGATCAGTCAGGGTGCCGCGGGCAGCTGGCAAATGTCCAACCGCTTCGAGACGATGCTGGACGGTGAATTTGACCATGGCTTTGCGGTAGACTGGATGCGCAAGGATCTGGGTATCTGTCTGGCCACCGCGGATGAGACCGGAGCAAGCTTGCCGGTGACGGCATTGGTCGACCAGTTCTATAAGGATGTGCAGAAAATGGATGGGGGACGTTGGGACACGTCGAGCCTGTTGGAGCGCCTGCGTAAGCTGGGCTAAGCTGTGAAAGGGCGCTGCATTCAACGCAGCGCCCATTTGCTATCTAGGGAATGATGCGCGTGTATTTGCTGCCCTCAAGGGTCGCACCGAGGCGCAGACCTGCACGGGCAAAAATCACGGCAACGACCGGTGACAGGGCCGTTGTGGTATCGGCGTTCAGGCTGTCACCTTTGTCCGAAATCACATATTCAATATCTGCACCGGCGGCATAACCGGGCGAGCTGCGGAATTCGCTCAGCGCTGCATCTGTGAGGAAGAACAGCACGTGGGCGTATTGCTGGGCACCGATTTGCAGGCCACCGGATGCTTTTGCTACCGAATAATAATCGACAGTCACGTTGTTTACCAAAAGTGCGCCGCGGCCGTATGCGCCGCCAAAGCCAAATCCGGCCTCGGTGACCAATGGCATAACCAACATGCCGTTGGCCTTATCCGCCAGAGTGCGCGTGTTGGGATATTCGCTGTACATCTGGTTCAGCGTCGCGCTCACGCGGGCGTCGATCGTGGCCGAACCGCGAGAGCCTACGCCGTTGCCGCAAGCGGCTAGTGCACCTGTGCCCGCCATAGCGCCAAGCGCGAAGGCGCGGCGTGAGAATACTGTTTGTGTCATATGTCTGCCTGTAATTAAGTCACTGCTCTGATGCCGGTATTGTCCGACTTACCGCCACTATAAGCGGTTTGACGGGCGATGTCATGGTGTTTGCTGCCATGGGCGAAAATATGCTGCGGTAAATGAGGTGCGGGCGCAATGCGCGGATTAGCGCAATCCTGTCTCACCATTCAACAACCGTGCAGCAGCAGGGGCGAAATAAGTCAAAATCCCGTCACAACCCGCCCGCTTGAAAGCCATCAGGCTTTCCATCATCACGCGTTCTTCGTCTACCATGCCCGCGGCAGCTGCAGCTTTGATCATGCTGTATTCCCCTGATACCTGATAGGCAAAGGTGGGCGCGCCAAAGCTGTCTTTTACGCGGCGGCAGATATCAAGATAGGGTAGGCCGGGTTTGACCATAACCATATCAGCGCCTTCGCTCAGATCCCGTGCCACCAGCCGCAATGCCTCGTCGCTGTTGGCAGGGTCCATCTGGTAGGTTTTTTTGTCGCCGGTCAGCGCACCCGAAGCCCCTACCGCATCGCGAAAAGGTCCATAAAATGCAGAGGCATATTTGGCGGCATAGCTCAGGATCATCACGTTTTGATGACCTTCCGCCTCCAGCCCTGCGCGGATTGCACCGATGCGCCCGTCCATCATATCGGACGGCCCGATGATATCGGCACCTGCGCGGGCTTGCTCGACCGCCATTTTCACCAAAGCATCGACTGTCATATCGTTGATGATCTGGCCGTCGACCACGAACCCGTCATGTCCGTTGATGTTATAGGTATCCAAAGCGACATCTGTCATAATGACGAGATCGGGCAAAACCGCTTTGATCGCGCGAATGGCGCGGTTGACGTGGTTTTCTGGGTCCCATGCGCCTGCACAATCTTCGGTGCGTTCTTCCAGCCCTGTATAGGGAAACAGGCAAAGCGCGCCGATGCCCAGATCCCATGCCTCTTGGGCGACCTCGACAATCTTGTCGACCGATCGGCGCGCCACACCGGGCATAGAGGGGATATCTTCGACGATCCCTTCACCGCTGCGCACAAATACCGGCCAGATAAAATCGGCAGCGCTTAGGTGATTCTGCCGGACCAGCCCGCGTATGCCTTCGTTTTGACGCAAGCGGCGCAGACGGGTCGCGGGGAAGGGGGCTTGGGTAGGGTGCATTGGGGTGGATCCTTGATGAGCTGTTTCAGGGGTGCCACGTATTTTTGCCACACTCAAGAGGGCGCGGGGGCTGGGAATCCGCTGTCTTGGCAGTTATGACAAACTGAACGCGATTTTGAGGCTTTCCATTGGACTGGTATCAAACCCTTTTTGAAATGATCGACATGCGCTCTTTCTCGAACCTTTGGTTCTGGATTGTGTTGGCTGTGGTCTGGTCAACAACCAGCCATTACGGGCTTGGCGTGCCATTTGACATGGTGCTGCGGGCCAAACGCCACGGGGGACAATTTGAGGCGGACCTCGAAGATCTGGTGCGTATCAACAGCAACCGGCTGTTGTTTATCGCGCAGATGTCGGGGCTTTGGATTGCGGGGTTTACCTGTTTCTTCCTGACCATTCTGGGGCTTTTAGGCTTTGGTTATGGAAATGAATTTTCCCAATCGCTTATTCTTTTGGCATTTCCTTTGTCGCTCGTCGGTTTGCTTAGCCTGTCGACCGCGCGGCTTATTCAGGAAGAAGACGCCCGCGGAGACCGCTTGCGCCGCCGCTTGATGAGGCATCGTTTGTACACCCAGATCATCGGCATGATCTCTATTTTTGTGACCGCGCTTTGGGGGATGTACCAAAACCTGAGCGTTGGCCCCTTTTGACCGTTGACACTGCGCGGATACGCGCCACATCACAGACCCTATGAAACCTGCAACACATATCACCCTATCGGGCGCACCCGAGGGGTTTGATGCCCGCCTTTTGCTGGACGAAGTTGCCAAATCCGGCGCACCCGTCATTCACGTAGCGCGCGATGACAAGCGTATGGCAGCGATGCGCGAGGCGTTGCAATTCTTCGCCCCCGATATGCCGGTTATTACCTTTCCGGGGTGGGATTGCCTGCCTTATGATCGTGTATCCCCGAATGCGGATATTTCGGCCCAGCGTATGGCAACGCTAGCCGGATTGGTGCACGGGATGCCGCAGCAGTTTATTCTGCTGACAACCTTGGGCGCGGCAACGCAACGGATTCCGCCCCGTGCGATCCTGCGTGACGCAGCATGGAGCGCGGCCGTAGGTGCGCGGGTAGATGAAAAAGGTCTGCGTGCCTTTCTTGTGCGTATGGGATTTGTGCAAAGCCCCACGGTCATGGAGCCGGGGGACTACGCCGTGCGCGGTGGTATTATTGATATCTATCCACCGGGCGATATGGGGCCTGTTCGACTGGATCTATTTGGTGATGTCCTTGATGGCGCGCGCCGTTTTGATCCTGCGACCCAGCGCACCACCGAAAAGCTTGGTCTGGTCGAGCTTGCTCCTGTCTCCGAGGTGATCCTTGATGAGGCGGCGATCACGCGGTTCCGGCAGAATTATCGCATCGAATTCGGTGCGGCAGGCACGGACGATCCGCTTTATGAAGCGATCAGTGCAGGACGAAAACACCAAGGCGCAGAGCATTGGCTGGCCTTTTATTATGACACGCTCGAGACATTGTTCGACTATCTGCCTGATGCGGCTGTGACGCTTGATGATCAGCTCACGCCATCGCGTCTGGCGCGGTGGGATACGGTTGCCGACCAATATGAGACCCGCAAAATCGCCATGGCGAACCGGTCGAAAATGGACAGCGTTTATAAACCTGCACCGGCAAGCGGGCTGTATCTGGATGATGCGGCATGGGAGGCGGCGATGGCGTCGCGGCGCGTGCTGCAATTGGTCCCGCTGGCACAGCCGACAGGGCCCAATGCCTTGGACGTGGGCGGGCGTATAGGACGTAATTTCTCGCTTGAGCGGCAGCAGGAATCCATCAGCCTTTTCGGTGCTTTAGCTGATCATATTAAAGCAAAGATGGATGCCGGACCCGTTTTGGTGGCAAGCTATTCGGAAGGCGCGCGCGAACGCCTGACAGGGCTGATCGAAGAGGAAGGTCTGGCCGAGGCGATCCCGGTTCGTGATGCCACGCGCATTGGCAAACGCGGGCTGCATCTGGCGGTTTGGGCGCTGGAGCACGGATTTGAAGCGCCGTTTATGGACGCCAAACTGACCGTGATCTCCGAGCAGGATGTGTTGGGCGACCGGTTGATCCGACGCCCCAAAAAGAAACGCCGCGCCGAGAACTTCCTCAGTGAAGTGCAAAGCCTCAGCCCCGGTGATCTGGTGGTTCATGTGGACCATGGCGTGGGGCGGTATCTGGGCATGGAGGTCATTGCCGCCATTGGAGCGGCCCATGAATGTTTGCTGCTCGAATATGCCGAGCAGACCAAATTGTATCTGCCCGTTGAAAATATCGAACTGCTAAGCCGCTATGGCCACGAAGAAGGTCTGCTGGACAAGCTGGGTGGTGGCGCGTGGCAGTCTAAAAAAGCCAAGCTGAAAGAGCGCATTCGCGAGATGGCGGATAAGCTGATCCGTATTGCGGCCGAACGTGCGCTGCGCCGCGCGCCAGTACTGGAGCCTCCGGCAGGGGCGTGGGACGCGTTTTCTGCGCGTTTTCCCTATCAGGAAACCGATGACCAGCTCAGCGCGATTGGTGATGTTGTGGATGATCTTACCTCCGGCAACCCAATGGACCGTCTGGTCTGTGGCGATGTCGGGTTCGGCAAAACCGAAGTCGCCATGCGCGCTGCATTTGTGGCGGCGATGTCAGGTGTGCAGGTGGCGGTGATCGCACCCACCACATTGCTGGCCCGCCAGCATTATAAATCCTTTGCCGAACGCTTTCGGGGATTCCCCATAGAAGTGCGCGCACTAAGCCGTTTTGTCACCGCCAAAGAAGCCGCAGCCACCCGTGACGGCATCACCAAAGGTACCGTTGATATCGTGATCGGCACCCATGCGTTGTTGGCAAAAACGATCAAGTTCAAAGACCTTGGCCTGTTGATCATCGACGAGGAACAGCATTTCGGCGTGGGCCACAAAGAACGGCTGAAATCCATGCGGACGGATGTGCATGTGTTGACCCTCACGGCGACACCAATTCCGCGTACGCTCCAGCTGAGCCTGACAGGGGTGCGCGACCTGAGCATTATCGGCACGCCTCCCGTCGACCGTCTGTCGATCCGTACCTATGTTTCCGAATTCGACGCCGTTACCCTGCGCGAGGCACTGCTGCGCGAACATTACCGTGGCGGGCAGTCTTTCTATGTGGTGCCGCGGATCAGTGACCTGCCCGAGATCGAGGCATTTCTGAAGGACCAATTGCCCGAGCTTACTTACGTCATCGCCCATGGCCAGATGGCCGCGGGTGAGCTGGATGACAGGATGAATGCCTTTTACGATGGCAGCTATGACATTTTGCTGGCCACGACGATTGTGGAAAGCGGTCTGGACATCCCGACGGCCAATACGATGATCGTGCACCGTGCGGATATGTTCGGCCTTGCACAGCTTTATCAGATCAGGGGCCGCGTTGGACGATCCAAAACCCGCGCCTATGCGTATCTGACGACCAAACCCCGTGCCAAGCTGACGCTGCTGGCCGAAAAGCGCCTTCGGGTGCTTGGGTCGCTTGATACCTTGGGGGCAGGGTTTACGCTTGCGTCCCAGGACCTTGATATTCGGGGAGCGGGCAACCTGTTGGGCGAAGAACAATCGGGCCAGATGCGCGATGTGGGTTTTGAGCTGTATCAATCCATGCTGGAAGAGGCGATTGCCAAAATCCGTTCAGGTGAGCTTGAAGGTGTGGTTGACGACGATGGCCAATGGGCACCACAGATCAACCTTGGCGTGCCGGTACTTATCCCCGAAGATTACGTGCCGGATCTTGATGTGCGCCTCGGGCTTTATCGTCGTTTGTCCGAATTGACCAAAAAGGTCGAACTGGAAGGTTTCGCGGCCGAGCTGATCGACCGCTTTGGCAAGCTGCCACGCGAAGTGAATACGTTGATGTTGGTCGTGCGGATCAAGGCAATGTGTAAACGTGCGGGTATTTCCAAACTGGACGGCGGGCCAAAGGGGGCCACGATCCAGTTCCACAACGATAAATTTGCCTCCCCCGAAGGGTTGGTGAAGTTTATTCAGGACCAGCGCGGGCTGGCAGTGGTGAAAGACAACAAGATCGTCGTGAAGCGGGATTGGAAGACCGATACGGATAAGATCAAAGGCGCGTTTGCCATCGCCCGTGACCTTGCCGAACATGTCGTTGCCAAGGAAAAAGCCGCCAAGAAAAAGGGTTAGGCCGTGGCGACTGTTGCGCGCTGCATCCGGACCATAGCCACAAAGCCAATCGTGGCCAGCACCAGTGCGGCATTGCCTAGCGTGTGCTGATCCACCTCTAGCAACGTGCCCAATGGCCCTGAAATCATCACGGCCCCCACGGTCGAAACGGACCCGATCACCGAAGCTGCCATGCCGGCAATATGGCCCATAGGCTCCATCGCCAGCGCGTTTAGATTGCCAATTGTCAGGCCCGCCTGAAAGAAGATGAACAGCTGCCAGACCACAAAGAAATAGAACCCGTTCGGGCCAGCACCCAGATCGAATAGAACCATCGCACCTGACACGATTATCTGGACGCCCAAGGTCGTAATCACAAGCCGCTGCATGCCCAAACGTATGACCAGCAATGCGTTCAGCAGGCTGGCTGTGCCCGACACCAGCGCGATCCCGAAAAACCAGAACGCGAATTCATCACCGCGGCCGTACACAGTGTCATAGATCGGTTGCACCAGCATCAATGTCAGAAACAGCATGGAGGAAACCAATGTCTGTACAAGGATCGACAGGCGCACGACAGGGTGTTGCAACATTTCCTTCAAGGCCGCGAACATGAGGCTTAGGCGCAGCGGCCGGCGGTTTTCCGGTGGCAGCGTTTCGGGGAGGCGCATGACCATCCACAAGGAATAGATCAGCGCGAACAGGATAAAGGCCAGAAAGATCCCACGCCAACCGGTAAGCGAGATGATGAAAGATCCGAGCAGAGGTGCCATCGCGGGCACCAGTGTAAAGATCATCATGATCAGGGAGGCGATCTGTGCCATCTGGCGACCCTGAAACCGGTCCCGGACAATCGCCATTGCGATCACACGTGGCCCTGCGGCACCGACTCCTTGCAACACGCGCCCCAGCAGAACCGTCTCGAGCGAGGGGCTTGCCCAGGCCAGCAAAGATCCGAGCATAAACAGCCCGACAAAGGCGAGGACAACCCGTTTGCGCCCGAAAGCATCCGATATGGGCCCTGTGACGAATGTGCCGGCACCCAGCCCGAAAAGGAAAAAGCTCAGGATCAGCGATGCATTCTGCGGACGCTCCGGCGACAGCTCAGCCCCGATTTCGGGGAAGGCGGGTAGCATCGCGTCAATGGAAAAGGCGACAGAGGCCAGCATCATAGCCATGAGGGCCACAAATTCGGTACGGCTCATTCTAAAGGCGGGTACGGTAGGCTGCACAGGGTTCTCCAGATGGAACGCCATCCAACGGATGGCATGCAGCAGACCTACTCTAGGGTGGAAATGCAGACAATAGTGAATGCGTTAAATATTACTAGCTGGCGACGGCCCGAAGTGCAGGTTGTTTCGCCATCATATGGAAAGGCTTACGATCGCCAATGATTGCGCTGCGGGGGATATAGACCACTTGGGTGATATCGTTGAGAGCGTCGAATTGCCCTTGCCAGTCATCACCCATCGCAAAAACCGAGACATTATAGTTGATAATGTCAGTATATTTCTGATCCCAGTCCTGCTCGGCAAACACGCGGCTGACAAATCGGCAGCTTTCCAGTATCAGCCTGCGCTGCGCATAGGAGTTTGCCGCGGGCACGCCCATCTTTTCGTTATAAGCGTCGGTTGAACATCCCACGATCAGTTCGGTGCCCATTGTGGACAGGCGTTGCAAAAGCTGTGCGTGGCCTTGATGGAACATGTCAAATGACCCGTAGGTCAGCACAACGCGGGAAGACATTGGAGTAAGCAAATTCGGCCCTTTTTCTCAATTTACCATACGCTGTGCTTACGCACAGCAAGAGCCGATAACGCGATGCGGAACCGCACCAAATTGAGAAAGAGTCCTGCCCATTTTTGGGTCTATGGTCTCGTTCGCCTGCCTGCACACCTGCTCAAAGGTATTTTTCTGTAGATGAGGCTTTTTGCCCCTTGGATCTGAAACTAGGCGAGGGAGACTGCGCCGCCTAGGTCTTTTTCTATATTGGTCTCAATTGCGACCGTTTTGCAACAGTTGGCAATAAAAGGATTAGCCGGCTGAAACTTCGGCGATTACCTTTGCCCATAGTTCGGGCGGTTGGGCACCCGGAACGGCGTGTTTATTATCAACGATAAAGGTCGGGACCGAGTTGATACCCATGCTCCGGCTATGGGCGTCACGGTCGCGGATGGCTTGCAGGTCTTCTTCGGTGGCCAACAGGCGGGCGACAACCGCCGCATCCATTTCGATGCTATCGGCAATATCAGCGAGAACCTCGACATCGCCGATGTCGCGGGTATCCACGAAGTAGGCCT
This sequence comes from Sulfitobacter sp., assembly GCF_039977885.1. GTDB lineage: Bacteria > Pseudomonadota > Alphaproteobacteria > Rhodobacterales > Rhodobacteraceae > Sulfitobacter. Next base: position 115,420 of record NZ_JBDWCI010000018.1, on the reverse strand, counting down.
TGAACAAAGCTGCCACAGCGGCGGTCTGACGGCCCTCGATACCGGCCCAATGAATAAGACGGTGGGCGTTGATCGTGTTGGGGGTGCGCTTCATGCCTTCAAAGTTGATGTTCAACCCTGCTTTTTCTGCGTGTTCCACCACGGGTGCATAGGCGCGCACGGCGCCTTCCTTACCGCCAAATTTACCTTCGAGATATTCTCGCCGTCCCATACCCTCTGCGGGCATATCGGGGTTCAGCTGGAAGGGGTGCCATTCAATGATAAAAGGGTGATCAGGTGCCGCGGCCAATGCGCGGTCCAGGTGTGCCTTGCCGATATAGCACCAGGGGCAAATGGGATCGGACATGATGTCGAGTTTGACAGTTTTGGTCATCGGTGGGCCTTGGATTTGGGGCGCAATGCGCGGCGTCAGGGTGCCACGGTTGCCCGAAGGGCTGCTGCGGCAGATGGAAGAAAGGCGTGGCTGTTGATTGCACGCATGATCGCCACTGACATAGGCCCGCAAGGGACGCGCGTCCAGAGGGAGGGCTGTGCTGGAACCACTTGGCAGCATCGCAGTGCGTTGCATGGGATGCGCGGGTTGCATATAGAGATCACCATGAATTCAGATTCCGCCAAATCCATGATCCAGATCGCCCGCGAAGACGGTGCGGCCCATACAGTGCCCCCTGTGGATTTAGGGGCGCGTGTGCGCGAACTGCGCAAGGCGCGTGGCTGGACGCTGGAGCAGGCGGCCTCGCAGGCCGGTCTGGCCCGTTCGACTTTGTCAAAGATCGAAAATGCCCAGATGTCCCCGACGTATGATGCGTTGAAAAAGCTTGCAGTAGGGCTTGAGATTTCTGTGCCGCAGCTCTTTACGCCGCCAGCGGGCGATCAGATCAACGGGCGCATGGCGGTCACCAAATCGGGGCAGGGCACGGCGCAGGCGACGGCCACCTACGAACACCACCTTCTGGCCGACACGCTGCGCAAAAAGAATATGTTACCCTATCACGCCCGCATTCGCGCGCGGCAGATGGAAGAATTTGACGGTTGGGTGCGTCACGATGGTGAAGAATTTCTCTATGTGCTCACAGGCGTGGTGAAACTTTATACAGAATTCTATGAGCCGATCGAGATGCGGCGTGGCGATAGCGCCTATTACGACGCAGCCATGGGGCATAATCTGATTTCGGTTTCCGACGAGGATGCCACAGTTCTATGGGTAACCTCACTGGTCTGAGATTACGCCGGACACCGCCGAAAGGCGCAGCCTGTCAGCGGTGTCCTACCTGTTCGCGTTACTCGTCGGCTTCCCACCACCAAACTTCGGGCATCCATTGGGCACCGTCACCATAAAGCGGGATTGTTTGAGGATAGTGCATTTGGCGCACATGGGCGATGCGACCTTCGGTGTAGGACCAGAAGGGGATCACATAGCGCCCCGCGGTCAGGACACGGTCCAACGCACGTGTCGCAGCGATGAAATCGGCGCTGTCACGGGCGCCCAGCATGGCGTCGATCATACCGTCAATCGCAGGATTGCGCGCGCCCATCAGATTGCGTGATCCGGGCTGATCAGCGGAATCAGACCCCCAATAGAACTTTTGTTCGTTCCCCGGGCTAAGCGAAAGCGACCTGCGGAAAGTCGTGATGTCAAAATCAAAGGACCCTGTGCGCGAAAAGAACTGCGCATCGTCAACGGTTTCAATCCGTGCCTTGATCCCCAAACGCTCGAGCGCGCGTAAGAACAGCTCGGAGATGGCAACATCTTCGGTCGCACCTTTAGGGATGAGGATCTCGAAAGTGACCGGCGTGCCATCACCGCGCCGCAGAATTCCTGCCTCAACGGAATATCCCGCAGCTTGCAATTGTGCGGTGGCCGCACGAATGCCTGCACGGTTTCGGGCTGAACCGTCCGAGACAGGCAAAGCGTATCCTTCGAGCGTGTCGACCGGAAGGCTATCCTGATAGGGCAGCAGAAGCTCGGCTACGCGCCCCTTGGCCGGGCCTTCTTCGGCCCCGAGAATAGAATTGGAAAAATACGAGGTGATCCGTGGCTGTGCGCCACCGGTCAGCGTGTCGTTGATGTATTCAAAATTGAACGCCTTGATCAGTGCATCGCGCACCCGCCAATCATCAAAGGGCGCGCGGCGGGTGTTCATCACAAGGCCGGTCATCCCCGAGGGCTTTTGGTGAGGGATCACCGATTTGACAATATCGCCACGGGCGATGGCGGGGAAATTATACTGGGTTTGCCAGCTTTCGGCGTTGAACTCACGCACGGCGGAAATCTCGCCTGCTTTGAACCCTTCGAACAGCACTTTGGAGTCGCCATAAAAATCAAGCTTGATCGTATCGAAGTTATGGGTGCCCACGCGGAAGGGCACGTTTACCCCCCAATAATGGCTGTTGCGGGTCAGCTCGACAAAACGGCCCTGTTCGTAATCCGTGATCGTATAGGGGCCAGAGCCCAGCGGGATGTCATGAATCTGTGTATTGGCAAAATCACGGTTTTCCCATTGTGCCTTGGACAGGATCGGACGCAAACCAGCCAGCAGAGCGAGTTCGCGGTTAGGGGTATTGAAGGTCATCCTGACCGACCGTGGGCCAGTCTGCTCGATGCTTTCAATCTGGTTATAAAGGCTGAGGTAGCGTGGGTGGCCCTGCGTGCCCAAAAGCTCGAAGCTGAAGATGACGTCATCGACCGTCAGCGGGCTTCCGTCTGAGAATGTCGTGCCTTCACGCAGCGTGAATTCAACCCAGCTGCGGTCTTCGTCTGTTTCAACGGTTTCGGCTAACAGACCATAAAGTGTAAAAGGCTCGTCCCAGGACCGTCCCATCAGAGTTTCATGGGTGAAAAACGGGAGCTGCCAGGGCGCGGTGCCCTTGAGGATGAAGGGATTGAGGCTGTCAAAGCCGCCGGTATTGCCCAAAACAATGTCACCGCCCAAAGGCGCGTTCGGGTTGACGTAGGGCAATTGCTCGAAATCTGCGGGAAGTTCGGGCATCCCGTACATCGCAATCGCGTGTTCGGGTTCTGCTTGGGCGGCGAATCCCCATAAAATGAATGAAGTTAAGGCCGCAAAGCCTTGTGCTTTTGAGAAATTATTCAAACTCATTTCCGAAACAATCCCGATCTGCCCTTATTTTTATTATTAAAACCTCTAACTTGCCTGAAGCTGAGGCGCAAACTTTTAGCTTGGCGTTTGGCATGTAATTCCTTATACAGAGGTCACTGCTCGATAGGTTTCTTGCCTGTATGAAACCTGCCTCAATAACTTGACGCCCGCCTTGTGCGGGCGTTTTTTTTGTTTGTTTTTAGGAGGTTCAGGGTAGGGCAGCTTGAACAGGGGCTGTGGCTTTGGTCATTTTCGCACTCACAGAATCGGTAACGGCCGCGTGATGAGTCGGAATCATTCGTTAAGATCGGCGTTTTAATTCCTGTCGCCTGCCTTCGGGTTGAAGATTAACCGGTCGGGGGCCATGTCTGACAGACCGGCATGGGGCCCTTTCGCAGATGCAGCATTCTTTGTAGGGTTTTCATGCGTCAATCAGGAGAACGAACATGGCCCTTACTTATGATCTATCCGGCAAAACAGCAGTTATCACAGGATCCAACTCTGGCATTGGTCTGGGGATTGCCCAGCAACTGGCACAGGCGGGGGCAGATGTCGTCCTGAACTCTTATACCGATAACAAAGAGGATCACGCGCTGGCTGAGGAGATCGCCAATGTGACCGGCGTCAAGGCGCGGTATATTCAGGCGGATATGTCTAAAGGCGATGACTGCCGCAAGCTGATCGAAGAAGCCGGTGCATGCGATATTCTGATCAACAACGCAGGTATTCAGCATGTGGCCCCGATCCCCGAGTTTCCAGCAGGTAAATGGGATGCGATCATTGCGATCAACCTCAGCTCCGCATTCCATACCACCGCAGCGGCGTTGCCGATGATGCGTGCGGCCGGTTGGGGCAGGGTGATCAATATTGCCTCGGCGCATGGGTTGACGGCATCGCCGTATAAATCTGCCTATGTCGCGGCCAAACACGGGATCATCGGCCTGACCAAAGTGACCGCACTTGAAACCGCCGAAGAGCCGATCACCGCCAACGCGATCTGCCCGGGCTACGTGTTGACGCCTCTGGTCGAAAGCCAGATCCCTGACACGATGAAAGAATACGATATGGACCGCGAAGAGGTGATCAAGAATGTCATGCTCAAACGTCAGCCCAGCAAGGAATTCGCCACAGTCGAAGAGATGGGCGGCACAGCGGCGTTCTTATGCTCTTCGGCGGCCGCGCAGATCACAGGCACCAGCATCAGCGTCGATGGCGGTTGGACCGCACTCTGAGATAGGCATGGCCCCCTCTTTGGGGGTCGACACACTGCTATCAGAGATTGGAAAGTGGAAAAGGCAAGCCGGTTAATCCGGCTCGTTCAGGTTAAGGATCGGCGGATCGCCGTCTTGTTGCGCCTTGGTGTTTGGGTACACAAGCCCTGCAGAAATCACCAATTTCGCGGCATCCTCAACCGTCATGTCGAGCATAATCAGGTCGCGTTTAGGCACGAACAGCAAAAACCCGGATGTGGGGTTTGGTGTCGTAGGCAGGAATACCGATGCCACTTCCCCCGTTCCTTGGGACTTGCTGGCGATCTCGCCTTTGGCGTCAGTGGATATGAACCCGATCGCCCAGATGCCTTTGCGGGGGTATTCGATCAGGCAAGCCGATTCAAAGCTGCTTTCGCTTTGGGCGAAAATGGTTTCAGAGATTTGTTTGATCCCCGAATAGACCGACCGGACCACAGGGGTCCGCTCAACCAGGGATTCCGCAAAACGGATAAGGGAGCGTCCGATGAGCCCCTTTGCCATGACGCCCACCAGCACGGTGAACAGCAAAAAGATGATAACCCCGATGCCGCGCACATTGATTTGTAGCGAAGGGTCAAGGCCCAACAGATCTTGAATAAGCCTGTCAGGATGGTAGCGAAACGGTACCAGCGGCAGCACAAACCCGTCAATCCAGCCAACAACTGTCCAAATCAGCCAGATCGTCAGCCCGACCGGTGCGATAACCACAAGCCCTGTCAGAAAATTACCGCGAAGACGCCCCAGCATTCCGCGTTTGGGGGGCGTCAGGGGATCAGGGTCAAAGGGTGTGGTCATTTATTGGATGGGTCCGATCAAGCTAATAACTGGTTAATAGCTAAGCATGCGAAGGCACAGTCTCAATGGGTTAGAATGCTGAAATCTACGTGAGTGTGCGCAATTCGCGGGCAATTTGGGCTGCAAAGCGTGCATTGTTACGCACAAGCGCGATATTGGCCTCAAGGGACTGACCTTTGGTCAGCTCGAAGATGCGTTGCAGTAGATAGGGGGTGACGCCCTTGCCTGTGATACCTGCCTGAATTGCATCACTTTGGGCCGTGGCGATGATCGGGGCCAATGTGGCCGCAGGGATTTCCGCGTCTTTCGGGATCGGATTGGCCACAAGCTGCCCACCAGGTAGGCCCAGCTCTGTGCGTAGCAGATGTGCGCGGGCGATGTCGGCGGGATTATCCATACGCAAAGGAGCAGCCAAAGCCGATTCCCGTGACCAGAATGCTGGGAAGCTGTCTTGGCCCACCGCAATCACCGGCACACCTTGGGTTTCAAGCACTTCGAGTGTTTTTTCCACGTCCAGAATGGCCTTGGCTCCGGCGGCCACAACTGTCACGGCGGTTTGCGCCAGCTCAAGCAGGTCAGCCGAGATGTCAAAGCTGTCTTCGGCGCCTTTATGCACACCACCAATGCCGCCCGTGGCAAAGACGGAAATACCGGCAAGCCGTGCTGCAATCATGGTAGCGGCAACTGTTGTGGCCCCCGTGCCACCGGTGGCCAGACAGGCGGCCATATCCGCACGGCTCAGTTTGGCGACGCCTTTGGCCTGTCCCAACATGCTCAGCTGATCCTCTTCCAGACCAACGTGCAGCGTGCCGTCCAATACGGCAATCGTGGCGGGCACTGCACCGGCTTCGCGCACATCCGTTTCGACGGCGCGGGCGACCTCGATGTTTTGCGGATAGGGCATGCCATGGGTGATGATCGTGCTTTCCAAAGCCACGATAGCGGCACCGTCACGGCGTGCTTGCGCCACTTCGCTGGAATAGGTGATAGGGATCATATTGTGGTTTCTCCGGAAACATAAAGGGCAGCAGCAGATAGGGCTGCATCAAGGGCGGCCTCAGGGGTGAGGCCAAGCAGCTCGGCGGCGATATGCGCTGCCATAAAGGTGTCGCCTGCGCCGGTGACACGCGCCACTGGCACAATGGCAGGGTCCTGACTGATCTGGGCGTCGGGGCTGGCGACAGTAGCGGCGTTGCCTCCGTTGGTCACAACCGCACGTGCAGCACCTTGCGCCAGCAATTCTTCTGCTGCTTGCATAGAGTTGTCGAATTCACGGGCACATAGAATACCCGCTTCTTCCAGATTGACATAAAGCGTACCACGCCCGGCCTTCACAAAGGGGGCCAAACGCATCGCCTTTCCGGGTGAAGCAGGGGCCAGCCGCAAATCGGCTTGCGCCAGAAGCGGGCTATTGGCGATATCGGACAACAGCTCAACCGTCAGGTTCCCGTCCAATGCCACAGCACCGGTATAGGGAATGGCCAGATCGCCATCCTGAAGCGGCTGCAGAATCCGCGCGCCCGCTGTTTCCAGCGAATGGGCGTCGGCGATTGCGGCAATCAGCCCGTTCTTACCTTCGACTGCCATATATTTATCAGTCGGCAGGTCATCCGAGCGGTAGATAAGACCGGTCATCAGGCCGCGTGCAGCGCAGGCCTGAATAAGCTCGACCCCTTCGGGATCGCGGCCGACACAGCTAAGCAACGCAGGCTTGAGCCCGAACCGCCGCAGGGCCATGGCAATATTCAGCGCCACACCGCCGGGCAGGCGCGATATGCGCCCCGGCATATCCGAGCCGAGCCGCATGGCAGTGTCACAGTGGCCAATGACGTCCCATAGGACTGAGCCGATACACAGGATATGAGGGGTGTTATTCATAGCCTTTGTTCTGACGCGACCAGCGGCGGTCTGCAAGAGCTAGTGTGCAGGAACTGCAAAGGTAATCGAAGCCCAAAGCGTTTCCCAGACGGGGCCATTGCTTTGGCTGGTTTGCCCCTCGAAGGGGCGTAACACCACCGCGTCGAGCATATATTCCATGCCTGCTGTGACAGGTATGGATGCGCGCCCTTCGCCATCGGTGCGGGTGATGCTGGCCTGCACCTCATCTTTCGCATTGCGCATGTAAACTTCGATCTGGGCATTTGGGCGGGGCGCACCTTGATACAACAGCTCGACATCGAACACACCGTCAAACCCCTGAGCATAAGGGTTGTCGAGGGCTACAAATTCGGTCGCCAGCCCCAGCGCATGATCCGCCCCTTCGCCACTGCCGAGGGCTATGAGCGATTTGGAATGGCGGGTGTAGGTTTCTTTGAAATTTTCTTTTGGCCAACCGCGTGCCTCATGGACCTCGGCGGCGGTGGTGAAATCTTTATGCGCGGCAAAGGCTTCAAATTCGGGCCAGTCTTTATAAGTGACTGTCGCGCGTGCGGCCTCATGGGCAAGGATAAGCAACCCGTCACGGTTCATGGGGGGCAATTGTATCGCGGGGCGGTCGCCCAAGCGGCCGGTAATCGGGACGACGTCATCGCCCATGACAGCTTCGATGCGGGTGGTTGAGCGGTTCGAAAACGACAGCGCCGTACCTTGGAATAATTGCCCGTTACGTAGGTTCGCTACCGCTGCGGCGTTGTTTTCTGCTTGAAACTCCAGTGGTTCAATCCAAAACTCATGTGCAAAGGCCATATGGGCGCTTGCCCAGACAGCGCAGACAAATGTTGAAATAAAGGTGCGGCACATGAAACGATTTTCCTTGTTGTTATGGGCTAAGCTGACGCTGGCTGTGGCATTGTCAAGTGGGGCGGCACTTGCCCACGAAGTGGTGCCGACAATCGCCGACCTAACTGTAGAGGGCGGGCAGGCCCGTCTGGATTTGCAGATCAACCTCGAGGCTTTTCTGGCGGGGGTTGATCTGGACGCGGTCAAGAACACGAATGATGCGGCCCAAGCTACGGATTACGATGCGCTGCGCGCCTTGGCACCCGATGCATTGGCCGCCCGTGCGCCGGAATTGCTGCAAGGTTGGAATGCGCTCCCCGTGCTGAGCATAGATGGCAAAGCTCTTGCCCTTACGAGCCAGTACATCAATGTGCCGCAGGTTGCGAATATCGAACTGTCACGCATTGCGGATTGGCAGCTCAGCGCTGAAGCGCCCGCAGGTGCCGCGATTACTGTCACATGGCCCGAAGGCGGCGGTGATCTGGTTGTGCGCCAACAAGGGGTTGAGGCCCCTTTTACCGGCTTTATCCGCGGCGGGCAAAGCAGCCCTGCGATTGTGCTGGACGGAGGAGACCGTTCGACAGGGATGCATACGTTTTTGGGATATATCCCTGTCGGCTTTGACCATATTCTGCCGCAAGGGTTGGATCATATCCTTTTTGTTTTGGGGCTGTTTTTCCTGTCGATCCATCTGCGTCCGCTGATCTGGCAGGTGTCTGCCTTTACCTTGGCTCATACGATCACACTGGCGCTGGCGGCTTTGGGCCTTGTGACTGTGCCGGGCAGCATTGTGGAGCCCTTGATTGCTGCCTCGATCGTTTATGTGGCAATTGAAAATATCTTTGCCCGTGGCCTGACCAGATGGCGCCCTGCGGTGATTTTCGGCTTTGGCCTGCTGCACGGGCTGGGATTTGCATCTGTACTGGGCGAATTCGGCCTGCCGGAGGGGCAATTCGTGCCCGCATTGATCGGGTTTAACGTAGGGGTCGAGGTTGGCCAGCTGACGGTAATCCTGCTGGCCTTTGCGCTGATCTGGATTGGTGTATGGGCGGCGCGTCAGGCCCGTCTGGACGGGCCTGAAGAGATGGTTACCGAATATCCTGTGATGTTCCGCGCAATCTCGGTCACCGGTTCGATTTTGATCGCACTTATCGGTGCCTTCTGGGTGGTTGAGCGGACGCTGCTATAGATCCGCTTAGCCGATTGCGGCGGCCCAAAGCGTGGAAAGGGCCGCAACGGGATCCTCGGCCCCCCAGATTTCATCACCGATGGCAAAGAAATCGGTGATCGGGGCAAGTTTCGAAATCGTCGCAATGTCAAGCTGGCCTTCGGCCACGCAGGGTACTTCGATCACTTCGGACCACCATTGAAACAACTCGATTTCGGCGGTTTCGCCGTCATTCAGCGCGGTAGGGCGCATTGGCCCAAACGACACATAATCAGCACCGGCTTCACCCGCGTTCATCCCATCGTGGCGTGATCCGGCGCAGTAGCAGCCGACGATGGCATCCGCGCCCAGCACGCTGCGCGCATGGCGCACCGAGCGTGCGGCGTCATTCAGGTGCACACCGTCCAGCCCAAGCCGTTCGGCCAGCAGCGTATGTTCGGAAATCACCAGCGCCACGTCACGCGCATCCGTCACAGTGCGCAGGGTATCCGCCGCGCGGGACAATACATCCTCATCGCGGCTGGCGAGCGCAAGCTGGACACAGGCGGTGTCGTGGCTGTCAAGCACACGGGCCAGCGTATCGGCAAAATCAGCCGGATCTAGCACTGTTGGGGTAATCAGATAAAGTTGCGGTTGGTCTGGGGCGTCTTGCATGGGATGCGTCCTTTGGTTCTCAGAGGCGTGATTAGCGCAAACCGCGCTGGGATGGAAACTGTAATCCATCTGCGCCGCCATATTGGCAAGGGCAGGGGCGCGGGGTAAGAGGGCGGTATGACAGTTGAAAACCCTACCGCCCCGAGCTTTGTTCTTGTCCGCCCGCAGATGGGCGAAAACATCGGCGCTGCCGCCCGTGCGATGTTGAATTTCGGTCTGGACCATATGCGTATTGTCGCGCCCCGTGACGGTTGGCCCAATCCGGCGGCGGTTGCTATGGCTTCGGGGGCGGGGCGGGTGTTGGATGCGGCGGTTATCTCGCCGGATTTGCCTCATGCTGTGGCTGATGCCAGTTTTGTGTTTGCCACTACCGCGCGGGACCGTGACATGACCAAACCGGTCTATACACCAGAGGCCGCCATGGCATTGGCAGCCCAGAAGATCGCAGCGGGCGAGCGGGTGTCGGTCCTGTTCGGCCCCGAGCGCGCAGGGCTTGAGAATGACGACATAAGCCGCGCCAACGCCATTGTCTCTGTCCCTGTGAACCCTGAATTTGCCTCTCTCAACCTTGCGCAATGCGTGTTGCTTATGGGCTATGAATGGATGCGTCAAAGCACGACCCAACAGGGCATTACCCATGAGATGGCAGGCACAGACTGGGCGCAAAACTCCGAGATCGAGCATTTGGCCAAACATTACGAAGAGCGCATGGAAGAGGCGGGTTTTTTCTTTCCCGAACATAAAGCCACTTCGATGAAGACCAATCTGCGCAACATGTGGAGCCGCCTGCCGTTGACCCGTGCAGATGTGCAAATGTTGCATGGCACCTTGCGTCAGATGGTCCGATGGAAGGAACGCGGCTAGACGCTGTAAGGGATAGCGGATAGCCCTGAAAACAATACAAGACGGAGAGTTCCATGGCCACCAAACGCAAGCTGTTCGAGGAAGTCGGTGCCGATACCGCAAAGCCGGTCGTGACCACAGGTGTCATTGACGCAGGGCGCGGCGGCGCGCGGCTGGCCATTCGGGGCTGGCTGTTTGTGCTTTTTGCACTGGTGTTTGCAATGATCCTTGTGGGTGGTGCCACGCGGTTGACCGATAGCGGGCTGAGCATTACCGAATGGCGCCCCTTTACAGGTGCGCTGCCACCGCTGGATGCGGCGGCATGGGCGGCCGAATTTGAAAAATATCAGGAAATCGACGAATTTCGTCTGCAAAACAGTTGGATGACGCTAGCTGATTTCAAACTCATCTATTGGTGGGAATGGGGCCACAGACAGCTGGGCCGCGTGATCGGAGCCGTTTGGGCACTTGGCTTTTTGTGGTTCCTGCTGCGCCGTCAGATCCCCGCAGGCTGGACGCCGCGTTTGCTGTTCATTGGTGTTCTGGGCGGCGCACAGGGTGCGATTGGGTGGTGGATGGTCTCCTCTGGTGTGACCTCGGGGGAGGCAACCACGGATGTGGTCAGCACCCGTTTGGCCACGCATCTGGGGCTTGCTTTTGTGATCCTCGGATTTATCACTTGGTACGCCCTGAGCCTTGGGCGGCCTGAGCGCGACCTGATCCAAGCCCGCCGCGCCAAAGAGGCCAAACTGTTCACGCTCGGCACGGTTTTGATGTATTTTGCCATGGCGCAAATTCTGATCGGCGCGCTGGTTGCGGGCATTGATGCAGGGCGCACCTATACCGATTGGCCGCTGATGGCGGGCCGGTTCTTTCCGCCGCAAGCCTTCGTGTTTGAACCGATGTGGAAAAACTTTATCGAAAACCCTGGTCTGGTGCAGTTCATCCACCGGATGACCGGCTATGCCTTGTTCGCCTTTGCCATCTATGTCTGGTTGGCTGGCCGCCGCTCGGCTCATCCAAGAACGCAGTTTGCCTTTCACGCCGTGTTTGCTGCGATCTGCTTGCAGGTTGTGCTGGGTATTGTCACAGTTCTGTATGAGGCGGCGCTGCCTTTGGCACTGATGCACCAAGGTCTTGCTGTATTGTGCTGGGTGTTGATCCTGCGCGCACGCCATCTTTCTCTTTACCCCGTTGCTACATCGCTCAGAGGAGCCTCCACATGACGACTGCTTACGCCGACTTGCTTGCCTTTACCCGCGACACTCAGGCCTTGGGGCAGGTGGCCGGCAGGCTTGGCTGGGATCAGGAAACGATGATGCCGCGCGGCGCTGCGCCGCAACGCGGTGAGGAAATGGCCGCCATGGAAAGCGTTCTGCACGCGCGCCGCATTGACCCGCGTGTGGCCGATTGGCTGGCCGCGATCAACGATGCAGAGCTTGACGCCGTAGGCCAAGCGCAGATGCGCGAAATCCGCCGCAGCTTTGCGCGGACGTCAAAAGTGCCTGCAGCATTGGCTGCGCGTCTGGCAAAACTGACCTCTGAGGCTCAAGGCATCTGGGCGGAGGCCCGCGCGGCAGATGATTTCAAATCCTTCGCACCAACCTTGGCCGAAGTGATCATGCTTAAGCGTGAAGAGGGCCAAGCGCTGGCCGCTGGCGGCGATATCTATGACGCGATGCTGGATGACTATGAACCGGGTGCCACAGGCGCAGGGCTTGAGGCGATGTTTGGTGCCATGCGTCCCGTGCTAAGCGAGCTACGCGCGGCGGTCCGCGAGGCCGAGGCACCGGCCAAGCTTGAAGGCAATTTTGATGAGGGCGCGCAGATGAAACTGACGCGCCTGCTGGCCAAAACGTTTGGTTATGACATGTCCCATGGCCGCGTGGATAAGGCGGTGCATCCGTTTTCATCCGGCTCGGGGCTTGATGTGCGGATCACGACACGTACCAATCCTGCTGATCCATTCAACTGTTTTTACTCGACCATCCATGAGGTCGGGCACGCCTGCTATGAGCAAAACATCGACCGCGCTTATTTGCTGACTCCGCTGGGTGGCGGCGTTAGCATGGGCGTACATGAAAGCCAAAGCCGGATTTACGAGAACCAGATCGGGCGCAGCCGTGCCTTTACCGGCTGGTTGTTAGGCCAGATGAAAGATGCCTTTGGCGATTTCGGGATCAAGGACGAAGATGCGTTCTATGGCGCCGTCAACCGCGTGAACGATGGCTATATCCGCACCGAAGCGGATGAGCTGCAGTATAATCTGCACGTGCTGATGCGCTTTGATCTTGAGCGGGCCTTGATGACGGGTGACTTGCAGGTAAGTGACCTTGAGGCCGCGTGGAACGACCGGTTCGAAGCCGATTTTGGCTATGCGGTGGATAAGCCTTCGAACGGTGTGCTGCAGGATGTGCATTGGTCTGTGGGGCTGTTCGGCTATTTCCCGACGTATTCATTGGGCAATGTTTATGCAGGCTGCCTGAACGAGGCGATGCGCAAGGCGGTGCCTGATCTGGATGCAGCATTGAGCAAAGGCGATACGTCCCCCGCGACGGATTGGCTGGGCGCAAATGTGCAAACCCACGGAGGGCTTTACACACCGCGTGAAGTGATTGAGCAGGCTTCGGGTCAGGAACCCACCGAAGGTCCGCTGCTGACTTATCTGAAAGAGAAATTCAGCGACATCTACGGCCTTTGATCCGGCAAAAATGCGCTGTGCAGCCTCAGGGCGGGGCTGCACATTGGCATCGCTGGTTTTAGCTGAACTGTGGAAGGTCCTGATCTATCGGCTGTTCTTTTGGCTTGCCTGCAAAATACTGTCGGCCACGATTTCGGCAGTGGCGGCCGATAGGGTCCAGCCCAGATGCCCGTGCCCTGTGTTGTAGAACACCTGAGGCGCGCGGCCTGCACCGACACGTGGCATCATATTGGGCATCATCGGGCGCAAACCTGCCCAAGGGATCGCATGTTCCGTGCTGATGTCGGGAAACAGCTTTTCGACCCATTTGACCAAAGGTTCGATACGGTCGTTCCGAATATCCTTGTTGTAGCCGTTGAATTCAGCGGTGCCAGCCACGCGGAACTTATTCGGGCCCAAACGCGAAGTGACGATCTTTGCCTTATCATCAAGCAATGACACCCAAGGGGCAGCCGCGCGGCTGGTGTCATCTTCCATCTGCACCGTGATCGAATAGCCTTTTACCGGATAAATATTGACCCGATCCCCAAGCTGCGCCGCCAGATCCCGTGATCGCACGCCGGCACAGATAACGATACCGTCAAAGTGGTCTGAAACATGCCCTGTTTTGTCGGACCAGCGGACGTCTATTCCGTCAGTGCATTTGGTCAATGTCTCGACCTGCGCGTCGTATTGGAACACCGCGCCACGTCGCTTGCAGGCGGCGCCAAGCCCCTTTGCATAGCTGTGGATATCACCTGTGAAATCGCTTTGGGTGTAATAGCCGCCGTATAGATTACCTTGTAGCGCGGGTTCGATTTTTTGCATCTCGTCGGGGGTAACCGCGTGCCGCTCCAGGCCGCCTTCGGCCAATAGATCGTTTACCTTGGCCGCCTTGTCGAAATCAGGTTTGCAGTCATAGACATGCAAGATACCGCGCTGTTCTAGATCAAACTCAAACCCTTCAGCAGCCGCATGGCCGCGCAGGTGATCGCGTGCGGATATCGCAAGGCGAACGGTCTCGATTGTGTTGGCTTTGTAGTTTGGAATATTGGCCATGAATTCGGCCATCCAGCTGTATTTATGCCAGCTTGGTTTCGGGTTCACCAATAAGGGCGCACCGCGTTGGGTCATCCATTTCAGACCTTTGAAGATCGTCGACCATTGCGTCCAGACCTCGGCGTTTGAGGCGCTCAACTGCCCACCATTGGCAAATGAGGTCTCCATCGCGGCATAGCGGTTCTTGTCAAAAACGGTGACTTCAAAGCCACGGTTTAACAAAGCATAAGTTGTTGTAATTCCCGTGATGCCGGCGCCGATAACAGCGATTTTGCGCATGGTACGTCCTTTTTCACCGGCAAGCCGGTTCTGGACCCATCTGTTGGTGAACCTGAGAGTTTCTCCCCATGACAATGACAAGGCACATCGGGGTTGCTCCTTCGGTGGGGCTTGCGCCCGCTCTCCAGATTTTGGCTCCTGATCCGCGGTCCTTTTGCCTGAGAGTTTCCGGGGCGTTGCTCCTTCGGCGTCGGGTATTCCCGATCTCTCCCGCGGGGGAGATGTGGCGCATTTATGTATGTTTCCGATAGGAAACGCAACGGTGTTCTAGGAATGGTGAATGGATTTTAAAAACCGTGATACCCCTTATCGCCAAAGGGTGCCCATCGCGCTGTTGAATGAAAAAAGAGCCGCTATGTTTCCAAGCGGCTCTTTTTATACTTTGGTCTCGATCTTACTCGGTATCTGGCGAAGCTTCACCTTCTTCGACCTCGTCCCCCTGATCCGCAATCCATGCAACGGATACGACTTCTTCGTTCTTGCCGGTGTTGAATACTTTCACACCTCCGGCGGAACGTGACCGGAAAGAGATACCTTCGACGGGAACGCGGATAGATTGACCTTTGGACGTGGCCAGCATGATCTGATCGCCCATCTCGACGGGGAAGGCGGCGACGATTTCACCAAGCGGCAAGCCTTTGGTCCATGCCGTGACACCCATGCCGCCACGTCCGCGCAGCGGGTAGTCATGGCTGGAGCTGAGCTTACCTGCGCCACCGGCAGTGATGGTCAGGATCAGGTTCTCGGCCGCCGACATTTCAGCATAACGCGCCTGTTCCAGCGGCATATCTGCGTTGCCTTCGTCCTCATCAACTGAAGAATCCGCGTCATCAGCGATGCCCGCCATGGCGCGGCGCATTTTCAGATAGGCGGCACGTTCATCGCTGCCAGCATCAAAGTGGCGTATGATCGACATCGAAACAACCTTATCGTCACCGTCCAGCTTGATCCCGCGGACGCCAACCGAATTGCGGCTGTTGAAGACGCGCACATCCGTCGCACGGAAGCGGATCGCACGGCCGGAATTGGTAACCAGCATCACATCATCATCGTTGCTGGCGATGCGCGCATTGATCAGGGTTGTCTCGGCGTGCTCTTCCTCGAACTTCATCGCGATCTTGCCGTTACGCATGACGTTGGTGAAATCAGACAATTTGTTGCGGCGCACGGTACCAGCAGAGGTGGCAAACACCACCTGAAGGTCGTCCCATTCCTTTTCATCCCTGTCCACTGGCATGATCGAGGAAATCGACACGCCCACAGGGATCGGCAGGATGTTGACAATGGCCTTACCTTTGGAGGTACGGCCCCCTTGCGGCAAACGCCATGTCTTGAGTTTGTAGACCATGCCATCGGTGGTGAAGAACAGCAGTTGCGTGTGGGTATTGGCCACGAAGAGCGTGGTGACCACGTCTTCTTCTTTGGTGGCCATGCCCGACACACCTTTGCCGCCGCGGCGCTGGCTGCGGAAATCGGCCAATGGGGTACGTTTGATATAGCCGCCCGATGTGACGGTCACGACCATGTCTTCACGCTCGATCAGGTCCTCGTCGTCCATGTCGCCGGACCAGTCGACAATTTCCGTACGGCGCGGTACGGCGAACTGTTCTTTGACCTCGGCCAGCTCGTCACGGATGATGCCCATGATCCGCTCACGGCTCCCCAGAATTTCGAGGTATTCCTTGATCTTCTTGGCCAGCTCTTCCAGCTCATCGGTGACTTCTTTCACGCCAATCTGGGTCAGGCGTTGCAGGCGCAGCTCAAGAATGGCGCGCGCCTGGATTTCCGACAGGTTATAGGTGCCGTCGTCATTGGCCGTATGTGTGGGGTCATCAATCAGCGCGATATACTCAAGGATGCTCTCAGCCGGCCAGCGGCGGGTCATCAGCTTTTCGCGCGCCTCGGCGGCATCAGCAGAAGAGCGGATCGTCGCAACAACTTCGTCAATATTGGTAACAGCCACGGCAAGACCACAAAGGATGTGGCTACGCTCACGCGCTTTGCGCAGCAGATAGGCCGTGCGGCGGGCCACGACATCTTCGCGGAAGTCGATAAAGCAGGTGAGGAAGCGGCGCAGTGTGAGTGTCTCTGGGCGGCCACCGTTCAGGGCCAGCATGTTACAGCCGAAATAGGTCTGCATCGGCGTGAACCGGAAGAGCTGGTTCATCACCACCTCGGCCGTCGCATCCCGCTTGAGCTCAACCACGACGCGCACACCGTTGCGGTCGGATTCGTCTTGGACGTGGGCGATGCCTTCGATCTTTTTGTCGCGCGCAGCCTCGGCGATCTTTTCGATCATGGAGGCTTTGTTCACCTGATAGGGGATCTCATCAATGACAATGGCCCAGCGGTCCTTGCGGATTTCTTCGATACGGGTTTTTGAGCGCACAATGACCGAACCGCGCCCTTCAAGATAGGCTTTGCGCGCTCCCGAGCGGCCCAGCATGATCCCGCCAGTGGGGAAGTCGGGACCGGGAACATAATCGATCAGCTCTTCGGAGGTCAGATCGGGGTTCTCGATCAGGGCCAGACAGGCTTCGATCACTTCGCCAAGGTTATGGGGCGGAATATTGGTGGCCATACCCACGGCAATACCGCCCGCACCATTGACCAGCATGTTCGGGAAGCGGGCAGGCAGAACCGTGGGTTCACGGTCTTTGCCGTCATAGTTGTCTTGAAAGTCAACAGTTTCCTTGTCGATATCCGACAGCAGGAAGGCGGCAGGTTTGTCCATGCGCACTTCGGTATAGCGCATGGCAGCTGCGTTATCGCCGTCCATTGAGCCAAAGTTACCCTGACCATCAAGCAGCGGCAGCGACATGGAGAAATCCTGTGCCATACGCACAAGCGCGTCATAGATCGCGCTGTCCCCATGCGGGTGATATTTACCCATCACATCTCCGACCGGACGGGCGGATTTGCGGTAGGATTTATCAAAGGTATTGCCGGTTTCATGCATGGCAAACAGGATGCGCCGGTGCACGGGTTTGAGACCGTCGCGCAGATCAGGGATCGCACGGCTGACGATGACCGACATCGCATAATCGAGATAGCTGGTACGCATCTCATGCTCGATCGTAACCGATGGCCCTTCGAATACAGGGCGTTCGGCGCGGTTTTCATCTTCGTTTTCAGGCGTTTCCGGCGTGTCGGTCAAAGTCTGTCCCAGCTTGGCTGATGTGTTCTATATATTGCGGCTCACTATAGCGTGAAGCCTATATCAGGTGCAATGGGATTGGGAGATTTCTTGAAGTTCACGGCAGGTTTTGGCGTGAAAATACGGCTACTGCGGCTCATTTCACAGGGGCGGGCAGTGGCCCAAAGCCAGGGATTGTGCCGTGCATCCATCAGCCAGAGCAGCTTGCCCCGCCCAGCACGCAGAATTTGGCGCAATGAGGATGGTTCAGCGACACGTCACGCTCGGCTTCCTCCAATGTGGTGCCCAGCTCGAACTCCTCAGTGTAGGGGAGCAAGGTGCAGGCCAGCACAGCAGGCTTTTCCGCACCGCGCCGTTTTACCACCATCCGCGAAGAGGCGCACATCATCGCATCCGGCGAGACATCCAGAATGTTCCAGCACGCGGTAGTGATCTCAGGCACTTCCACTGTCTCGTCCATCTCAGGGAACAGCACGGTCATCCCCGGATCGTTGGCATCAATGTCAAAGCCATGCTCGGCATAAAAGGCTGCATACCCTGCGCGGCTGTCGGCGTCGCTATCTGCAAATACCGACCGGCCTGCAACGGCCATTCGGAAACCGTTCTCGGACAGCCATTTCATGCCCGTGATCGTCTTGGCCAGCGCGCCTTTGCCGCGTTCGGCATCGTGCAGGTCCTCACGGTAGTGATCGACCGAAATGCGCATGGTCAGCTTGCCAGGGTAGGCCGCGTTGAGGCGGAGCAATCCTTCGCGCATTTTCTTGCGCATCATGGGCAGCATTGCATTGGTCAGGATCAGTACATCATACCCGCGCTCCAGCGAAGCCTCGGTGATCTCTATCATTTGCGGGTTCATGAACGGTTCACCGCCTGTAAAGGCGATTTCGTTCACGTTCCAGTTGCGCGCATCAAGCTGGTCAAGGTAGTCGCGGACCTCATCTGCAGTGATATAAACCAAAGCATCATTGGTGGGGCTCGACAGGATATAGCAGTTGACGCACTGGATATTACACAGTGTCCCGGTGTTGAACCAAAGCGTCTGAGGGTTGTTCAGCGCAACGCTTGCGCGCGGCTCGCCCTTGGCCGTTACAAGGCTGTCGGAAAATTTACCGAGATTGGCCAATGCGTTATCCTTCACGAGACACCTCTTTCTGCAATCCACTCATTATTTGTAGATGGGCTAGGACATAGGTAAAGACAATAAAAGAGGCAACACATTGCCTGACGGACTTGTGATTGGAGCGATATTAAGTATGTTTGCGCTAACAAAGCCCTCGACAGGGGGTGTTCATCTATATCTAACTGCACGCGTGCAACTATGCGCGCGATGTGGCGGCGGATAGGCACGCCGCGCAAACAACAAGGGCCCGAATTCATGGTTTCACGCGTTATTCCCGTCGATCTGTTTGATCTTGTGATTTTTGGCGGCACAGGCGATCTGGCCCGCCGCAAAATCCTGCCCGGTTTGTACCGACGCTTTTGCGCAGGGCAGATGCCTCCGCAGGCCCGTGTGATCGGTGCTGCGCGCAGTGAGCTGGACAGCGAAGGCTACCGGACTCTGGTACGCGAAGCCATTGAAGAGTTCGGCGGCGAAGAGGCCAAAGCCTGTGACAGTCTGGATGCGTTTCTGGCGCAGCTGGAATATGTCACCATTGACGCCCGTGGTGAGGGCGGTTGGAAAGAACTGCAATCACTGATGTCGGGCACCGACCACATCGAAGCCTATTATTTCTCGGTGGCCCCGTCGTTGTTTGGCGATATCGCAGAGCGGCTGCAAAAATGGGGCATGGCAGACGAACGGGCCCGCATCGTGGTCGAAAAACCCTTTGGTCGCGACCTTGAAACAGCGCGTGCGCTTAACAAAACACTGGCGACCTATTTCAACGAAGACCAGATTTACCGCATCGACCACTATCTGGGGAAAGAGACCGTTCAGAACCTCATGGCCGTGCGTTTCGGTAACATGCTGTTCGAGCCGCTGTGGAACAGCCAATATGTCGATCATATCCAGATCACAGTGGCAGAAACCGTTGGCGTGGGCGGACGTGGTGAATATTACGATAAATCCGGCGCAATGCGTGATATGGTGCAAAACCACCTGATGCAGTTGTTGTGCCTGATTGCGATGGAACCGCCTGCGCGGTTTGATCCTGACGCGGTGCGCGATGAAAAGCTTAAAGTGATCCGTGCGCTTGACCCGGTGCCTGCCTATCACATCGTGCGCGGTCAATATCAGGCCGAAGCCTGCAACGAGGCCGACAACCCCGGCTACCGTACTGCGGTCGACAACCCGCGCTCGCGCACCGAGAGCTTTATCGCCCTGCGCACCCAGATCAGCAACTGGCGGTGGGCGGGCACACCGTTCTACCTGCGCACAGGCAAACGTCTCGCAGATCGGGCCTCCGAAATTACCGTGGTGTTCAAGGATACACCGCACAGCATCTTCGGCGAGGATGCAGGCCGCCACCGCAATGTGCTTTCGATCCGGCTGCAACCGAATGAGGGCATCACGCTGGGGGTGACCATCAAGGAACCCGGACCAGGCGGTATGCGCCTGATTGACGTGCCCCTTGATATGTCCTTTGCCGACGCGCTGAAGGAAGACGACGTCGAACATGTCGATGCCTATGAGCGTCTGATCATGGATGTGATCCGCGGCAACCAGACATTGTTCATGCGCGGCGACGAAGTCGAGGCCGCATGGGCCTGGACCGATCCGATCATACAAGGCTGGGAGGCGCGCAATGATGTCCCCAAACCCTATGACCATGGCAGCGAAGGGCCCACAGACGCGGTCGAGCTGCTGCGCCGCGAGGGCCGCGCATGGCGTAGCCTGACACCGAAAACACCAAAGCGGGGCGCATGAAATGAGCCATTGGACCAAGCTCTCCGAGCTACATAAAGCCACTGGAAACCGGACAATTGCCGATCTTTTGGCAGATCCTGCGCGCGCCGGTGATTTCACGGCAACAGCCGGTGACATGTATTTCGACTATTCCAAAACCAACATAACCGCAGATATTCGCGAAACCCTGCTGGCTTTGGCCCGCGATACGAACGTCGAGGACCGTCGCGATGCAATGTTCGCAGGCGCGCGCATAAACGAGACCGAAGACCGCGCGGTGCTGCACACTGCGTTGCGCAATCTGGACGGCGGGCCGGTCATGGTTGACGGGGTGGATGTGATGCCCGGCGTGCACCAAACGTTGGCGGACATGCGCGCTTTTGCGGAGAAAGTCCGCGATGGGGCCTATACCGATGTGGTGAACATCGGCATCGGTGGCTCCGATCTGGGACCTGCCATGGCAGTGCGCGCATTGGCACCCTATCATGACGGCCCGCGCTGCCATTTCGTATCGAACGTGGACGGCGCAGACATTTCAGACACTTTGCGGGTTCTGGACGCGAAAACGACATTGGTGATTGTGGCCTCCAAAACATTCACCACGATCGAAACAATGACAAACGCGCGCACGGCACGGGCATGGATGCTTGACCATGGCGGCGATCCGTCCACACAATTCGCGGCCCTCAGCACCGCGGAGGATAAAACAACCGATTTCGGGATCAACCGCGTTCAGGTCTTCGGGTTTGAGGATTGGGTCGGCGGGCGCTATTCGGTGTGGGGGCCAATTGGCCTGTCCCTGATGATCGCCATCGGGCCGAAAGCCTTTGATGCATTCCTGCGCGGGGCTCAAGACATGGACTCCCATTTCCGCAGCGCAGATTTGCATGAAAACCTGCCCGTACTGCTGGCACTGGTGGGGATCTGGCATAACCAGATCTGCAACCATGCGACCCGTGCAGTGCTGCCCTATGATGAACGCCTCGGCTTGCTGCCCAACTATCTCCAACAACTCGAGATGGAATCAAACGGCAAAGGCGTTACCCGCGACGGCAGCGACAGCCCGCGCAATACGGGCCCGGTGGTCTGGGGGGCTGCCGGCACAAACGGGCAGCACGCCTTCTACCAGCTTATCCACCAAGGCACCCGGGTGATCCCCTGCGAATTCCTGCTGGCTGCAAAGGGCCACGAACCCGATCTGGCACACCACCACCAATTGCTGGTTGCCAATTGCCTCGCCCAGTCCCAAGCTTTGATGCAGGGCCGCTCACTCGACCAAGCCCGCAAAATCGCAGCAGATAAGGGCTTTACCGGCGAGGAGCTTGAAAAGCAGGCGCGCCACCGCGTCTTTACCGGCAACCGTCCCTCAACGACATTGCTGTACCCCGAGCTTGACCCTTTCACCTTGGGCCAGATTATTGCGCTCTATGAACACCGCGTGTTCGTCGAAGGCGTCATCCTCGATATCCTGTCATTTGACCAATGGGGCGTTGAGCTTGGCAAAGAACTGGCGACGGCACTACAGCCGGTGATAGAAGGGACCGAACCGACTGACGGTCAGGACGCCTCGACCGCCGCACTGGTGAACTACATCCACCGCCACGGCTAACCCTATTTTCTCTAGCCTGAAATACTCCGGGGGAATTGGCCCCCGAGGGGCCAAGGGGGCTGGCCCCCATACTCCCTTGAAGTAAGCCCGAGGCATCTGAAGCTTGCAGTCTAATGGCTCCATATAAATGCGCTTTGTCGGTGCTCAAGAAACCCTGACGCTTGACATACGATGAGGTCGCGCGGCGAGCAGGCCTTTAGCCGATACTAGAGGCGCTTGATACAGGCGGCAGGCCGATGGCGATTAAACACTGACAGTAGCCAAAGACGCTGGTGTGGATACGGACAGGGCGATGCAGCTTATGGGCTGATCAGCATCAAATCATTTACAACTTCCGGAATACAGAAGGGTATCCCCGTGTTTCGTGCTGGACAGAATATTGTATCCACGCGGACAAAAAGAATTTGTACCAAGCCAAGTTTCAATTGAAGATATGTGAGCTTGCCTAACCTCCTCAGGAGAAAGGTTAAGGCTGTCGTAAGCCGTTGATGCGAAAGCATAGCGAAAGGATTGCTCGCCATTTGCCCCGGTTTGCATTGAACCGCTTCCGTTGAGGGGTTCCATATAGAGGTTCGGGGTTATTCCCAAACAGCCCCCCAATAAGAATAATAGTACTAAAAATTTGATTTTTCTAAATTTTATCAAAATCTTTCAAGCCGCTTAAAGTAGATGATTAATTGAATTCTACCTATGGAGGAAAGATCGTGCCGGAAAGCCGGAAGATACAACCCTAGATAATATTTTCCATGTGGTGGTGTGTATCTGAAAGGGAGGAGATCATTGAAAATAATGTAATATCTTTATTTTCATGGAGCGGGTAACGAGAATCGAACTCGTAACTAAAGCTTGGGAAGCTGCCGTGATACCTTTTCACCATACCCGCGCGCCAATGTGAGTGACCTAAGCCCAGCCTGCGCAGTCGTCAAGAGGGTTTGCGCGCGGTGATATAGTTGATCTGTGCCGGAATCCCCAGCCCGTCTGCCGTGGCGTATTGGCTAAGTGCCTCGGCCAATGCTGCCTTAAGCTGGCCGCGGGTGGTGTCATCGGCTTCGAAATGGGCAAGCGCGGTTTGGGCGGGGCCGATAAAGCACATGTTTTCCGCCAGGCTGATGGCATCTCCGTCAAAGGGCAGGGTGATGTCTACTGTCTCGACTTCACCTTCAAGGCCGGCCTGATCCAGAATTGTTTTTATAAATTCCGGGTCACGCAGGGCGAACGGGCCGGGACCGTCGGGGTCAGGTTTCGGCATTTCACCCAGCTGTGCGCGGGCGACCTGTGCAGGCAGCGTGAAGAAAGGGTTTTGCCCGACCGCGCCCCATGTGGCAAAATATATCCGCCCGTCCTTGCGCAGCGCGGATGCGATATTGGCAAAAGCGGCTGCCGTATCGCTAAAGAACATCACACCGAAACGCGAGATGATTACATCTGCGGAATCCGGCACAAAATGATTGTCCTGGGCATCCGCCATAAGCAGGCCGACGTTGGTGTAGCCTGCGGCGCGTTCCTGTGCAGCACCGAGAAGGACATCGGATATGTCAATTCCAGTCACATGGCCCGTGGCACCGATCATGTCGGCCACGGCAAATGTGCTGGCCCCTGCGCCGCAGCCAATGTCGAGCACGCTATGACCGGCAGCCAATTCGGCGCGCTCAATCAGACCGTTGAGGATCGGTGCAAATAGCGCGTCTGTGGCGGCGCTTTGGTCGATCCATATTTGGCCGACGGTATCGCTCCAGAACCGGCGCTGGTCGTCATTGCCGCTCATGAACGTCTCCGCCGCCGGCCGCCGCCACTGCTATCACCGCCACCGGTGTTGAAGGTCTGTGTGGGGAGGGTGACAATGGAATTGAGGATCGGGAAAGGCTCAACTGCATTGGGCATCGCTGAGGCGTTCACGAAATGCTCTTGAAAACGCGGCTCAATGGCGGTTTCGATCTTGTGGATTTCTTTGACGGTTTCTTCAATCTCAGCGCGGGCATCGCGGTTGAGCAATGCGATGCGTGCGCCTGTGCCTGCTGCATTGCCGGCCGAGGTAACCTTGTCCAGCGGGGCATCGGGGATCATGCCGATCACCATGGCATGTTTCGTCGAGATATGCGCCCCAAAGGCACCGGCCAGAACCACGCGGTCTACCTTGTCGACACCGAATTTATCCATGAGAAGACGCGCACCTGAGTAGAGCGCGGCCTTTGCCATTTGGATTTCGCGGATGTCGCGGTTGGTCACTGTGATTTTCGGGCCGTCCTGCGCCGTGCCATCATAGACCAGATAGCTGTTGGTGCGTCCATCCGCGAAAACAGCGGCCGAGCCTGTCTGCTCGGCTGTGCCAATCAGGCCCGGTGCGTCAACAATTCCGTTCATGCGCATCTCGGCGACCATTTCGATGATGCCGGAACCACAGATCCCCGTGACACCGGTTTGGGCGATGGCAGCTTCAAAACCTTCCTCATCGGACCACAGGTCCGAGCCGATGACCTTGAAGCGCGGCAGTTTGGTCACCGGATCAATCTCGACCCGCTCAATTGCACCGGGGGCCGCGCGCTGGCCGGAACTGATTTGCGCACCTTCAAAGGCTGGGCCGGTGGGTGACGAGCAGGCGAGCACTTTTTCGCGGTTCCCCAGCAGGATTTCCGCGTTGGTGCCGACGTCGACAACCAGAACGAGGTCTTCGGAGGTTTGCGGGCTTTCAGAGAGCGCCACAGCCGCAGCATCCGCACCCACATGCCCCGCGATGCAGGGCAGCATATAGACACGCGCGCTTTCATGGATGTTGAGGTCCAGATCGCGGCCGCGCAGGCGCATGGCGTTTGAGGTGGCCAGCGCAAATGGCGCTTGACCCAGCTCAAAAGGATCAATGCCAAGGAAGAGGTGATGCATGACCGGATTACAGACAAACACGGCATCCACGATGAGCTGCTTGTCGATCTCGGCCTCGGATGCGAGTTGGGTAAAAAGCGAACACATGCCTTCACGTACGGCCAGCGTCATTTCCTCGGCACCGCGTTCGTTCATCATGGAATAGCTCACGCGGCTCATCAGATCTTCGCCAAAGCGGATCTGTGGGTTCATCACGCCGGAGGAGGCCACGACATCGCCGGTTTGCAGATCACACAGATGCGCGGCAATGGTCGTCGAGCCAAGGTCAACGGCCACGCCATAGATCGTGCCGTCATAAAAGCCCGGCCAGATATGCATGATGCGAGGCTTGTTTTCGTCATCGCCAAGGTGGACGGCGACGGTAACTTTCCAATCGCCCTTGCGCAAAACCTTTTGCATCACATGCAAGATGTGCAGGTCCGCCGTGACCTCATCCAGCTGCCATTGCTCTAACAGCGCCTTTTGCAGCCGCTCAAGATCACCGGAGGGGTCGTGCATATCGGGTTCGTCAACGTCGATATAGTAGAGTTTTGTCGAGGGATTGAGGGTGATGTCGCGCACTTCGGCACGTTTGCGGACGACCTGTTTGTGGACTTGGGATTCAGCGGGCACGTCGATGATCACATCCTTGAGCACTGTCGCTTGACAGCCCAAACGGCGGCCTTTCTTGAGCCCGCGTTTTTCATCATAGTGCGCTTCGACCTTGTTCCATTCTGATAATGCGTCCGGTGCCACGGTAACCCCGTGTTTGGAAAATTCGCCGTAGCCCGGCGTGATCTGGCATTTGGAACAGATGCCCCGCCCGCCACAAACGGAATCGAGATCAACCCCTAGTTGACGAGCAGCCGTCAGGACCGATGTGCCCACCGGAAACCGCCCGCGTTTGCCTGAGGGGGTAAAGATAACAAGGGGATTGTCGCTCATATTTTTGACTTCCAGACAGGTGTTTGGCTGCACAATAGCTTTGCTTGCGCGAAGGGGAAGGCTTGGGGCGTCATAATTCGGTGTGCTTGCGTCATTTGTCGCAGATGGGGGCGCTGCCCCCTTGGCCCTGCGGGCCAATTCCCCCGGAGTATTTCAGGCTAGAGAAAATAGGCGTCAGCTTTGGCGGCGGGCATGGAAGATGAAGCCGAGGAAATTGAGCAGGATTTGCGCCGCGAGGATTTGGGTTGAGCCGGAGGGGTCATAGTCAGGAGCGACTTCAACCAGATCCATGCCGATGACTTCGTGGCGTTCTGCGACAGCTTGCAAAAGTTCGAGCACCTCATAATAGAGAAAGCCGCCATGGGAGGGGGTCCCTGTGCCTGGTGCGATGGATGGGCAGAAGGCGTCGATGTCGAGTGTCACATAGACCCTTGCGTCAGGCGGGATATGGGCGAGCACGCCGCCTGTGCCCATTTTGCGCGCTTGGCGCACGCTGATGATGTCAGAGCCCATGGCGCGGGCGTCAGCGTAGCCTTCTTTGGCGGTGGAGCTGACATTTCGGATGCCGACCTGGGTGAGGCCGGTCACATAGTCATGCTCGGCCGCGCGGCGCATTGGGTTGCCGTGGCCGTGACGCACGCCGTGGCGTTCGTCGACAAAGTCGAGATGTGCGTCGATTTGCAGGATGTGGAAATCGCCCTGAGCGTCAAAGGCACGAATGCAGGGGATATTGACCGAGTGATCACCGCCAATGACCACAGGCAGGGCCGCGGCGGCAAGGGCGGCGCGCACGCCTGTTTCGATGTTTTTATGGCTGGCTTCGGTATCGGTGTGAATGATATCGGCGTCTCCCATATCCACGATGTTTACATCGCCGGGCAGGTAGGTTGCGTCATCTTCGTGATCATAGGCACCGGCGTGGCCGAAGCTGAACAGGGTGGAGGCTTCGCGAATTGCGCGCGGGCCGAAGCGGGCACCGCTGCGGTATTGTGTGCCTGCGTCAAAGGGCGCACCAAGGATGGCCACATCCGCGTCAAGCTTGTTCCAGTCTACTTCAAAGGGCCGTTTGCCAAATGTTGCGATCCCCACAAATGGGAGGTCAAGCCTGCCGCTGTCATAGCCGTGTTTCGCCATTTTTATCTCCTTCATTCTGCGCAGCTTTGGCGAAAGGCAGGGCGAAAGCAAGTGATGGTGTCATCGGGTCTTTTCAATCTTGTAGATCCGTGAGATATGAAACCGCCAAATGATGCCATTACCCTTGGAGGTTGTTATGGAGATTCGTGAGGCCCTGACGTTCGATGATGTGTTGCTGGTTCCGGCCGCATCTTCGGTGCTTCCGTCCACCGCAGATACACGCACACATGTGACGCAAACCATTGCGCTTAATATTCCTTTGCTGAGTTCGGCGATGGATACCGTGACCGAAGGCCGTATGGCTATTGCCATGGCTCAGGCTGGCGGCATGGGCGTTGTGCACCGCAATCTGGATATCGAGGAGCAGGCGCGCGAGATCCGTCGGGTCAAGCGTTTCGAGAGCGGTATCGTTTATAATCCGATCACATTGACGGCCAATCAAACGCTGGCCGACGCGAAGGCTTTGCAGGCGCGTTATAACGTGACCGGCTTTCCCGTGGTCGACGAGACCGGTCGCGTTGTCGGGATTGTGACGAACCGCGATATGCGGTTCGCGCATGCGGATGACACCCCTGTGCATCTGATGATGAGCAGCGACAACCTTGCCATCTTGAACGAGCCGGCAGACCGTGACGAGGCAATTAGCCTGATGAAGGCCCGCCGGATCGAAAAACTGTTGGTGACGGACGGGAAGGGCAAGCTTACCGGGCTGCTCACGCTCAAGGATACCGAGCAGGCCGTGCTGAACCCTACTGCATGTAAGGATGAGCTGGGCCGGTTGCGTGTCGCGGCAGCGACGACGACCGGTGATGCGGGCTTTGAGCGCTCTGAAGCGTTGGTGGATGCCGGCGTAGACATGATTGTGATTGATACGGCCCACGGACACTCCGAAGGGGTGGCTATCGCGGTGGAGCGGGCCAAGAAGCTGAGCAATGAGGTGCAAGTGGTTGCGGGTAACGTGGCCACCGGCGAAGCCACTCGTGCGCTGATTGGCGCAGGCGCGGATGCTGTAAAGGTCGGCATCGGGCCGGGGTCTATCTGTACCACGCGCATGGTTGCCGGTGTTGGTGTGCCGCAGCTGACCGCGATCATGGATTGCGCGAAGGCAGCCGGTGATACACCTGTGATTGCCGATGGCGGGATCAAATTCTCGGGTGATTTCGCCAAGGCGATTGCAGCGGGGGCATCCTGTGCCATGGTTGGCTCAATGATCGCCGGTACGGACGAAAGCCCGGGCGAAGTTATCCTGTATCAGGGCCGTAGCTTCAAAAGCTACCGCGGCATGGGGAGCCTTGGTGCGATGGCCAGCGGATCGGCGGATCGCTATTTCCAGAAGGATGCGGCCAGTGACAAGCTGGTGCCTGAAGGGATCGAAGGGCAGGTTGCTTATAAGGGCAGCGCGGCCACGGTGGTACACCAGATGGTTGGCGGCCTACGTGCTGCCATGGGGTATACCGGCTGCGCCACTGTCGACGAGATGCGCAAGAACTGCAGCTTTGTGAAAATTACCGGTGCGGGGCTGAAGGAAAGCCACGTGCATGACGTTCAGATCACGCGTGAATCCCCCAACTACCGAATTGGATAAGCTATGACACCGGCAGCACGGGTGGCCGCCGCCATCGAGATTCTTGACATGATCGGTGACGGCACGCCAGCCGAGCAGGTGTTGACCCGCTGGGGGCGTGCGAACCGGTTCGCCGGCTCCAAGGACCGTGCCGCGATCCGTGATTATGTTTTTGACGTGCTGCGCCAAAAACGATCAGCCGCCTGGTTTGGTGGTGCCGCGACGGGGCGGGGCCTGATGATTGGGTTATTGCGTGCGCAAGGCGTTGACCTCGACACGGTTTTCACCGGTGAGGGCCATGCGCCTGCGCCTTTGGCCGAATATGAGCAAACCCGCCCGGAGGGTGAACTCCCCCAGGCCGAAGCGCTGAACTTGCCTGACTGGCTGGCCCAACGGTTTAGCGAGAGCCTTGGCGATGGCGCGCAACAAACAGCGCTTGCGCTTCAGTCGCGCGCACCATTGACGTTGCGCGTAAATACATCAAAAGCAGATGCTTCTGGGGCGACCCTCATGCTTAAAGAGGCCGGTGTCGAGGTCGAGGCAAATCCGCTTAGCCCTACGGCGTTGACAGTTGTAGAGGGGCCACGGCGTGTGCGAAACGCGCCCGCCTATCTGGAGGGGTTCGTGGAGCTGCAAGATGCCTCGAGTCAGGCTGTTGTCGATGGGTTGCCTGAGGCCAAGAGGGTTCTCGATTACTGCGCAGGTGGTGGTGGCAAAGCGCTGGCGCTGGCCGCGCGGGGGGCGGACGCCGTTTTCGCCCATGACGGCGATCCTGCCCGCACGCGTGACCTGCCACTGCGTGCCGCACGTGCCGAGGCAGAGATTACCCAGTTGACCACAAGCGAGTTGGCGCGCAGTGGCCCTTACGATTTGGTTCTAGTGGATGCGCCCTGTTCGGGCAGCGGATCGTGGCGCCGCGCGCCCGAGGCGAAATGGAACCTGACTGAGGAAAAGCTGAACGATACATGCCAGTTGCAGGATGACATCCTTGACGCAGCCCACGCTCTGGTCGCGCAGGGGGGCACATTGGCCTATGCGACATGTTCGATCCTCAACGAGGAAAATATGGCCCGGGTCGAGGCGTTTTTGGCACGTCACGGCGAATGGATCTGCACATGGCATAAAACCTATGATGTCAGCCCGTCGGGCGACGGGTTTTTCATCGCACACTTGACCCAAGGTAAATAATCAGGAAGCCTAAATCCATGCGTGAGCAATGGGTTATTTTGGATCTCGGTTAAGGCTCGGTTAACCCTTCAGGCGAACAGTAGGTCTACGATTCGCGTTAGCGGTCGCTTGGCGTTTTGGAAGGGATTGCATGCAAGAAAGACAGACTCGGGAAATGACAGTTGCAAACCGGTTTGCAATGCTCGCGCCGGGGCGGCTTGTTTTGTTGAGTGGGATTGCTGTGATATTGGGCGCTGCGGCCTGGTTATCTCTGACAGGATTGCAACGACAGGCCGCGATTGCATCGGCGGCAAGTTTGCTGTGTGTTGTTGTGGTATTGGCAATCTTGCGCAGTGGACAACGATTTTCTAGGGACCAACACCTAAACGCCATATGTAATTTTGTTTTGAACGACAGCGCGCCAAGCCTGATCACGCAAAGTGACGGGCTTATCACCTATGGAAATGCCGCGGCAGAGCGCACATTTGGACCGATTGCGGGCAAAACGCTTGCCGGGTTGGTGCAAGACCGGTTGGGTCACGTCAGCCCAATCCTTTTCCGGCTGCAATCCCGGGCTGCTGCGACGGGATCCGCGCGCGAAGAAATCGTGAGTAATAGCAATCAACTGTTGCTTGCGGTGCATGACATCGGGCCAAGCGGCTTTGCGTGGCGTATCGAGCCGGTGAACCTGCAAGGTGCCGGTACGTTGCCCTCTGATAGCCGCATACTCCCTATGTTGATGGTGGGGCGGAGTGGGGCGATTTTGTCGATGAACCACGCTGCGCGGCAATTTGTCGGCGCGCGTGGTAAATCGCTTGATACTCTGTTTCCTGACGCTGTGATCGTACCCGGAACGGTGATGGATGTCGCAACAGTGGCAGGCAACCAGCCCGCTTTGATTGCGCAAACCGATGCTGGTGCCGGACGGCGCGCCATTTATCTGCTGCCACCGCCTGCCGTTGATGCCTCTACGCCTGAACTCACACCTGATTGGCATGTTTTTCAGGATATGCCGATCCCCATGGTCAAGATTGCACCGGATGGAAAAGTGCAAGCGTTCAACATCCGCGCTTCGAAATTGATCGGCGTTTCGCTGGTTGAGGGGGCACATCTGTCGGCGTTGATGGAAGGTTTGGGCCGTTCGATTACAGATTGGCTAGAGGATACATTGGCCGGACGTCTGGTCCAGAAATCAGAATTCTTGCGCTTGACCCGTGGCGATAGGGAGGCCTTTGTTCAAGTGACCCTGAACCGTATCGAAGAAGACGGTGCGCCCGCGCTGGTTGCGGTTTTACACGACGCCACAGAATTGAAATCCCTTGAAGCACAGTTCGTTCAAAGCCAGAAAATGCAGGCGATTGGCCAGCTTGCCGGTGGTGTTGCTCATGATTTCAACAACCTTTTGACCGCAATTTCAGGGCATTGCGACCTGTTGTTATTGCGCCATGACCAAGGAGACAGCGATTATGCGGATCTGGTCCAGATTAACCAGAACGCCAATCGCGCTGCCGCTTTGGTCGGGCAATTGCTGGCCTTTTCACGCAAACAAACCCTACGTCCTGAAACTCTTGATATGCGTGATACTCTTGCGGATTTGACCCATCTTTTGAACCGGCTGGTCGGTGAGAAGGTGACACTCACGCTGAGCCATGATCCCTTGTTGCAACCCATTCGGGCGGACAAGCGCCAGCTTGAACAGGTGTTGATGAATCTGGTCGTGAATGCGCGCGATGCCATGCCATCGGGTGGCGAAATCCGGATTGTGACACAGGATTTAACCCTGACCAAGCCGCTTACCCGCGATCAGGTGACCGTGCCGGAAGGGAATTACGTGATCATCAAGGTCAGTGATGATGGTAAGGGGATTGCGCAGGACAAGCTGCAAAAAGTGTTCGAGCCCTTCTTTACCACCAAACGAACCGGAGAGGGCACCGGTTTGGGGCTTTCAACGGCTTACGGGATTATCAAACAATCGGGCGGCTATATCTTTGTGGATAGTACCGAAGGCGTGGGGACGGATTTCACGCTATACTTCCCCGCATTGCCGCAACAGGTACAAGACGTCTCACCAAAAGAAGCCGAAGTGGTGGCCGTTGCGGGAGCAGTGCCGGCCGGTGGCGTTATTCTTTTGGTGGAGGATGAGGCACCGGTCCGCGCCTTTGCCAGCCGTGCCTTGCGCCTGCGGGGATATACCGTGCTGGAGGCGGAAAGTGCCGAAGCCGCGTTGGAAACCTTGCAGGATGAAACCTTGAAGATCGACGTATTTGTGACGGATGTGGTTATGCCTGGTATGGACGGGCCAAGCTGGGTGCGCGAAGCGTTAAAGGTCCGTCCGGATGTCAGGGTGGTGTTTGTTTCAGGCTATGCCGAAGATAGTCTGGGCGAGGCGCAAAAGAAGATTCCGAATTCGGTTTTCCTGCCTAAACCGTTCTCCCTTAGCGATCTAACCGATACGGTTAACAAACAACTGCATTAACCTTGGGTAGCAGGCTAGCGTGGGATGCTTTCATATAGCTCAAAATCCTCTGCGAACTTGCGCCTGAACCGCGCTTCGATATCCGGTGACAAAGGTGCATCCATTTTAGGCGATACATTCTCCCGACCGGGGTCAAGCTTCACATCCAGTCGTTCTTCGAGAAAGCTTTTGAGGCGGGGTTGGTCTTCGTAGCTGAAAAGATGGGTGATTCCCGTTCCATTGGGCTGACGCTCCAGAAATTTCAGTTGGTTTCCAACTTCGGCAAAGCCGGGGCGTTTGCCTTTCATATAGGCTAAAACGAACTCGTCGAAGGTCACCCCATGGGTATTATTGGGCTTATCGCTCATAAAGGGTCGCCGCCGGTATCTGTACCAGCTGTTCAGCCAGCTGATCGGCTCGCGCATCACTGCCATCAGCTCCATCTCGGCATCGCATACATTCAAAAACATCGGGCGAATAAAGCGATTATAACGGTAAACAGGCGCATGTTTGAGCAAAGGCGGGTCGGTGATGACCAGATCGGCCCGTGGGGCCAGCGCCGTCTGATAGGCTGTCGTTCCGGTCTTTGGCATTGATAGAAATGCCAGCCGCTCTTTGAAAAATACAAGCATTCGCCTCTCCTTACAGCAGCATCCGGTAAACTCGGACAGACCTCAACACCTTCTTAACCAATCTCGCGCAAAGCTTGAATAGAAAGAATTTGATTGAAGTGTTCCACTTTTGTGCTCATAAGAACATTAGTGGAACATAAACCCGAAGGCGAATGGGGCGATTGCCGCCACCGTGTGCCTGTGACAGTAAGGGACGAACCCAAATGGCAACGGCAGATCTTTTGAATATGGATAAGAAATCGGCAGACAAGCAAAAGGCGCTCGATAGCGCTTTGGCACAAATCGAACGGCAGTTCGGTAAGGGCTCTATTATGAAGCTCGGCGCTGAAGGGGCGATGCAAGATATCACAGCATCCTCCACGGGCTCGCTGGGGCTTGATATCGCGCTGGGAATTGGCGGGTTGCCAATGGGTCGGATCATCGAGATCTATGGCCCTGAATCTTCTGGGAAAACGACGCTGACCCTGCATTGTATCGCAGAGCAGCAGAAAGCCGGCGGTGTTTGCGCATTCGTGGATGCCGAACATGCGCTCGACCCGCAGTACGCTAAAAAGTTGGGCGTAGATATTGACGAGCTGCTGATTTCGCAGCCTGACACGGGTGAGCAAGCGTTGGAGATTACCGACACGCTCGTGCGGTCCGGCGCGGTCAATATGGTTGTGGTCGATTCGGTTGCTGCGCTTACGCCCAAGTCCGAACTGGAAGGCGAGATGAGCGATAGCTCTGTTGGTGTGCAGGCGCGTCTGATGAGCAAAGCAATGCGTAAGCTCACCGGTTCGATCGCGCGGTCACATTGCATGGTTATTTTCATCAACCAAATCCGGATGAAAATCGGCGTTATGTTCGGCAGCCCCGAGACAACAACAGGCGGCAACGCGCTCAAGTTTTACTCTTCGGTGCGTTTGGACATCCGTCGCATCGGTTCGCTCAAAGACCGCGATGAGGTTGTGGGCAACCAGACGCGTGTCAAAATTGTAAAGAACAAGGTGGCTGCGCCGTTCAAGCAGGTCGAGTTCGACATCATGTACGGCGAAGGCATCTCAAAGATGGGTGAGCTGTTGGACATGGGGGTAAAAGCCGGCATCGTCGATAAATCGGGCAGCTGGTTCTCCTACGGCGATGAACGGATCGGGCAGGGGCGTGAGAACGCCAAGAACTATCTGCGCGAACATGAAGCCATGGCCATCGACATCGAGGACAAGATCCGCGCAGCGCACGGCCTGGACTTTGACGGCTCGGATGATGCGGATATTCTGGACGAATAATACCGGCCTTTGTCCCGCTAAATTTTTAAAAGGGTGCAAGCTGCAAGGCTGGCACCCTTTTTTGCTTGTCTACCTGTGGACAGCCCACCGCCGCAACGCTATTTCAAACAGACCTTTCCCGCGTGCCCAAAGGACGGACATCATGCAGACGCTCAACGAAATCCGATCGACTTTTCTGAATTATTTCGGGGACAACGGGCACGCGATCGTGGCCTCAAGCCCGCTTGTGCCACGCAACGACCCCACGCTGATGTTCACCGCGGCCGGTATGGTTCAATTCAAGAACCTGTTCACCGGCGTCGAGACGCGGGATTATAGCCGCGCCACCACGGCACAAAAATGCGTACGCGCGGGCGGCAAGCATAACGATCTGGACAATGTCGGCTACACGGCGCGGCACCATACTTTCTTTGAGATGTTGGGCAATTTCAGCTTTGGCGATTACTTCAAGGAAGACGCCATTCCGCTGGCTTGGGATCTATTGACTAAAGTGATGGGCATTGATCCGTCAAAACTGTTGGTGACGGTCTATCACACCGATGATGAGGCGGTCGCGATCTGGAAGAAACATGCAGGCCTGAGCGATGATCGCATCATCCGGATTGCCACGGATGATAACTTTTGGTCAGCTGGTCCCACAGGCCCATGTGGCCCATGTACAGAAATCTTCTATGACCACGGTGATCACATCTGGGGTGGCCCTCCCGGCTCGCCCGAGGAAGACGGCGACCGGTTTGTCGAAATCTGGAACCTCGTTTTCATGCAATACGAGCAGTTCGAGGATGGCACGCGCCGTGATCTGCCGAATAAATCCATCGACACCGGTATGGGGATTGAGCGCGTTGCGGCCCTGCTGCAAGGGACAAATGACAACTACAGCACCGATTTGATGCGCAACCTGATCGAGGCTTCGGCCAATGCGACCAGCAGTGACCCGGATGGCCCAGGCAAGACGCACCACCGTGTGATTGCCGACCATTTGCGCTCGACCTCATTCCTGATGGCCGATGGCGTAATGCCTAGCAACGATGGCCGCGGCTATGTTTTACGCCGGATTATGCGTCGCGCCATGCGCCATGCGCATTTGCTGGGGGCCAAGGATCCGCTGATGCACCGCTTGGTCCCTGCGTTGGTGGCGCAGATGGGGCAGGCCTATCCTGAATTGGGTCAGGCCCAAACCATGATCCAGCAAACCTTGCTGCAGGAAGAAACCCGTTTCCGGCAAACGCTCGATCGTGGATTAAAGCTGCTCGATGACGAATTGGGAGGGCTGACCGAAGGGGCGAACCTTTCTGGCGAGGCGGCGTTCAAACTCTACGATACCTACGGTTTCCCACTGGACCTCACACAAGACGCCCTGCGCGAAAAAGGCCGCGCCGTTGACATCGAGGGTTTCGATGCGGCTATGGCTGCCCAAAAAGCCAAGGCGCGTGCGGCATGGGCCGGTTCGGGCGAGGCGGCGGATGCGACCGTCTGGTTTGACGTGGCCGATAAGGTCGGTGTCACAGATTTCCTTGGCTATGAAACCGAAACAGCCGAAGGCAAAATCGGTGCGCTGGTACAGGGTGGCAAATTGGTTGATGCGGCCCAGACCGGAGAAGAAGTGCAAATCGCCCTGAACCAAACGCCATTCTACGGCGAAAGCGGTGGTCAGTTGGGCGACACCGGCTTGATCACAACCGAAACAGGCACTGCTCGCGTTACGGACACCCGCAAGGCCGCTGATGTCTTCATTCACATTGCCACCGTGGAAACCGGCAATCTGTCTAACGGGCAATCGGCTGTGCTCAAGGTAGATCATGCCCGCCGCAGTGCCATCCGCGCCAATCACTCGGCGACGCACCTGCTGCACGAAGCCCTCCGCCACGCGCTTGGCGATCATGTGGCACAGCGTGGCTCGCTGAATGCAGCGGACCGGCTGCGTTTTGACTTCAGCCATAACGAGGCAATCAGCATAGCTGATCTTGCGGCGGTGGAGACCGAAGTAAATAGCTACATCCGGCAGAACTCCGCGGTCGAAACCCGTATCATGACACCCGATGACGCCCGCGCTCTGGGTGCCCAAGCGCTCTTTGGTGAAAAATACGGTGACGAAGTCCGTGTGGTTTCCATGGGCATGCAGGAGGGCTCCGGCAAAGGTACAAATGGCGCGACATATTCGCTCGAACTTTGCGGCGGTACTCATGTGGCCCGCACCGGCGACATCGGTGCATTTGTACTGCTCGGTGACAGCGCCAGCAGCGCAGGTGTTCGTCGGATCGAAGCGCTCACTGGTGAGGCGGCGATGGCACATTTGCGCGCACAGGATAGCCTTCTAACCCAAACCGCGTCAGAGCTGAAAGCCCCGGCAGCCTCTGTTCCAGAACGGGTGCGCGCACTCATGGACGAACGCCGCAGCCTTGCAAATGAGGTAGCACAGCTGCGCCGTGAACTCGCTATGTCCGGAGGGGCAGGCGCAGCAGCCGAGGCAAAGACCATCAATGGCATCGCTTTCCATGCTCAGGTGCTTACAGGGGTGACCGGCAAGGACCTCCCAGCATTGGTAGACGAACATAAAACACGCATCGGTTCGGGTGCTGTCTTGCTGATTGCCGATACCGGTGGAAAAGCGGCGGTCGCAGCAGGCGTAACAGATGATCTCAAGGCATCTCTCTCGGCTGTGGACATCCTGCGTGCCGCCGTTGCAGAATTGGGCGGCAAAGGCGGCGGCGGGCGTCCCGATATGGCACAGGGCGGCGGTGACTCAGCTGAAAACGCACAGGCGGCGATTGCCGCTGCCGAAACTGTTTTGAAAGGATAACCCGAATGGGCGCACTCTGGATCGCACATGTCACAGTCACAGACGAGGAGGCGTATAAAAAATATGCAGCCCTCGCGACAACAGCTATTGCTGAACACGATGGCACGTTCATAGCCCGCGGGGGACGCTTTGTTCAACTCGAAGGAAAAGAGCGCCCTCGCAATGTAGTCGCCCGCTTCCCCGATGTAGAAACGGCCGAACGCTGCTATCACTCGGATACCTATCAAGCAGCGCTGGAGCACGCCAGACACGCGTCAGAACGCGAATTGATGATTATTGAAACGAACGAGTAATATTTCGCTATTTTCTCTAGCTAAAAATACTCTGGGGGAATTGGCGCTTGCGCCAAGGGGGCAAAGCCCCAACTTCATCGGAAAACAAAAAAGGCGCTCCATATACGGAGCGCCTTTTTCTATTCTATATCAAATCCTTTAAGCGGATTTCGACATCCGCTTACGTTCATGCGGGTCAAGGAAACGCTTGCGCAGACGCACGGCGTTCGGTGTCACTTCAACCAGCTCATCATCGTCGATGTAAGCAATCGCTTCTTCAAGGCTCAGGGTGACCGGTGTGGTAAGACGCACGGCTTCGTCAGTACCAGAGGCACGGACGTTGGTCAGCTGCTTACCCTTCAGCGGGTTCACTTCGAGATCGTTGTCACGGCTGTGTTCGCCGATGATCATACCTTGATACACATCGGTTTGCGCGCCGATGAAGAATTTGCCGCGGTCTTCCAGCTTCCACAGAGCAAAGGCAACAGACGTGCCGTTTTCCATGGAGATAAGAACACCGGCGCGACGGCCCGGAATCTTGCCCTTGTGCGGGGCCCAGTCGTGGAACACGCGGTTCAAAACGCCTGTGCCACGGGTATCAGTCAGGAATTCACCATGATAGCCGATCAAACCGCGTGAGGGGACATGTGCCACAATCCGCGTTTTACCAGCACCGGCAGGCTTCATTTCTACCAATTCGCCTTTACGCACACCGGTCAGCTTTTCGATTACTGCGCCTGAGTATTCATCATCCACGTCGATTGTGGCTTCTTCGATCGGCTCATGGCGCACACCGTCGATTTCGGTGAACAGAACCTGAGGGCGCGAGATTGACAGCTCGAAGCCTTCACGTCGCATGTTTTCGATCAAAACACCCATCTGCAGTTCGCCGCGGCCAGCAACTTCGAATGAATCGCCATTGGTGCTGTCGGTGACTTTGATCGCTACGTTGGATTCGGCTTCTTTCATCAGGCGGTCACGGATAACGCGAGACTGTACCTTTTTGCCATCACGGCCTGCCAGCGGGCTGTCGTTGATGCCGAATGTTACGGTGATTGTGGGCGGGTCAATCGGCTGGGCAGGGATCGCGTCGTTGACGGATTGATCGGCCAGCGTATCGGCAACCGTTGCCTTGGTCATGCCCGCGATGGAGACAATGTCGCCTGCTTCTGCTGTGTCGATGGCGGTCTGCTCCAGCCCGCGGAAGGCGAGGATTTTGGTGCAGCGGAAGTTCTCGATCAATGTGCCGTCGCGCGACATCGCTTTGATCGTCTGGCCAGCTTTCAGCGTGCCGGTCTCAACACGGCCTGTCAGCAGGCGGCCAAGGAAGGGATCGCCGCCCAATGTGGTTGCCAGCATGGTAAAGGGTTTGTCAGCCTCGGCAACCTGTTTCGGGGCAGGCACGTGATCAAGGATCAGTTCGAACAGCGCAGAGAGATCTTTGCGTGGGCCGTCCAGTTCCATATCAGCCCAGCCAGAGCGGCCAGAAGCGTACATGGTCGGGAAATCAAGCTGTTCGTCTGTTGCGTCAAGGCTGGCGAACAGATCAAAACATTCGTCCAAAGCGCGATCAGGCTCACCATCGGGTTTGTCGACCTTGTTGATCACAACGATCGGCTTGAGGCCCAGTTTCAGTGCTTTGGAGGTCACGAATTTTGTCTGTGGCATCGGGCCTTCGGCGGCATCCACCAACAGTACCACACCGTCGACCATCGACAGGATGCGTTCAACTTCGCCACCAAAGTCGGCGTGGCCGGGGGTGTCAACGATGTTGATGCGCGTGCCTTGCCATTCAACCGACGTCGGCTTGGCAAAGATCGTGATGCCGCGTTCGCGTTCCAGATCGTTGCTGTCCATGGCGCGTTCGGTTGTCGCCTGGTTTTCGCGGTACGTACCGGATTGTTTCAGAAGTTCGTCCACCAGCGTCGTCTTGCCGTGGTCAACGTGTGCAATGATTGCGATGTTGCGCAGTTCCATGGGTATACCTTGTCTCAGGGAGTTGAGCGGCCTCTACCGTGCATCCGCGCCAAAGGCCAGCAAAAAACCAGTTTGCGGTAAATGAGGCGGTTTAATGTGAAGATGTTGCCGAAAAAAGATGAATTACCGCGATCCCGCCGATGATCATCAGCAGACCGATCATAGCGGGCAGATCCAGGCGTTGACCAAAAACAACCCAACCGATGGTGGCAATCAGAATAATGCCAAGCCCGCTCCACAGGGCATATACAATTCCGACCGGCATTGTGCGCAGGGTGACCGACAACAGATAGAATGACACTGCGTAGGCCACGACGACCAGAATTGAGGGCAGGGGCTTTGAAAATTGTTGGCTTGCTTGAAGCGCCGTTGTGCCAATTGTTTCGGCCAGTACAGCAAGGGCAAGGATCAGGTAAACAGGCATTGCGACGACCTTTTACGACGAGGGGAACGATTCCCACAATCTTTCTTCCACGACCTCAACCGCAACGCAATCACCCGCAGCTGTGATAGGTTACACGGATTGGTCAGGTTATACTGCAATATAGCGATCGCGACGGTGGTTGATGGCAATGATCAGGTTCAGCACAATGGCCCCTACAATTGAATACAAGACAATCGGAAGCTCAAAGAGAAACAGCGCGGCACCAAAGACGATGACATCAAAGATAAGCTGAACCCAGCCTGCGCGAAAACCGGTGCTGTCTTGGACCAATAACGCGACCACCCCGAAACCGCCCAGTGAGCCGTTATGCCGGAACATTGCGAGCAATCCCAGCCCGACCAACGCCCCAAAGGCGATGGCGGCAAACAGGGGATGAATGGTCTGAATGGTGATGCCCAGCGGGATAACTTCGGTGATTACCGACAACATCGTGACCGAAATCAATGATTTAACGGTGAATGCCGTGCCCAGCCGCTGCCACGCGATGGCATAAAAGGGTAAGTTTATAACAAAAAACACCGCGCCAAAGGAATAACCGGACAAATAGGCGATGATTACGGCCACACCCGCGGTTTGACCCGTGATCAGACCGGCAGAGGTCAGCAGGTAAACACCAAAGCTGCATAGGAACACGCCCAATGATAGCCCTTGGGCATCATCAATTGCGGTGTGGTCTTGGGGTGGTTTATGGCTTTTCATATCAAGCCAGATAGGACAATATTGCTGACCTTCCAAGAGGTACTTGCTGTTTTCTGTCAGACGGTTGAGGAAAAACCGATTTGCGCAGAACTGCCGCTTAATAAACCCGCAAATGGCGGGGTACGGGGGCATTCAATGCTGCCCCCGTATTGGTCATTAGCCCTTGAGAGCCGCGTTGAGATTTTCGTCGACTTTTTCCAAAAAGCCCATCGTCGTCAGCCAACCCTGATCTGGGCCAACCAAAAGCGCGAGGTCCTTGGTCATGTGGCCATCCTCTACAGTATCTACAACGACCTTTTCCAAGGTCTCGGCGAAACTGGTCAGGGCAGCGTTTTCGTCCAGCTTACCGCGGTGTTTGAGCGCGCCGGTCCATGCGTAGATCGAGGCGATGGAGTTGGTCGACGTTTCCTCACCCGCCTGATGCTGACGGTAGTGCCGCGTGACCGTGCCGTGTGCGGCTTCGGCCTCGACCGTTTGGCCATCGGGGGTCATCAACACAGATGTCATAAGCCCGAGCGAACCAAAGCCCTGTGCCACAGTGTCCGACTGCACATCGCCGTCATAGTTCTTACAGGCCCAGACATAGCCGCCATTCCACTTCATCGCGCAAGCAACCATATCGTCAATTAGGCGGTGCTGGTAATAAATGCCGGCTGCTTTGAATTTATCTTCGAATTCAGTCTCGTAAATATGCTGGAACAGCTCGAGAAAACGACCGTCATATTGTTTGAGGATCGTGTTTTTCGTGCTCAGGAACACAGGCCAGCCAAGGTTCAGACCATAGTTGAGCGAGGCGCGCGCGAAGTCGATGATGGATTTGTCGAGGTTATACATTGCCATCACCACACCGGAATCAGGCGCGTCGAAAATCTCATGCTCAATCGTGGTGCCGTCTTCGCCGACGAATTTCATCGACAGCTTGCCTGCGCCCGGGAATTTGAAATCGGTGGCGCGGTATTGGTCGCCATACGCATGGCGGCCCACAACGATGGGGCGGGTCCAACCGGGCACAAGGCGGGGCACGTTTTTACAAATGATCGGCTGGCGAAAGATCACACCGCCCAGAATGTTGCGGATCGTCCCGTTGGGCGAACGCCACATCTTCTTGAGACCGAATTCTTCGACGCGTGCTTCATCCGGCGTGATGGTCGCACATTTAACGCCGACACCATATTTTTTGATCGCTTCTGCGGAATCAATCGTGATCTGGTCATCCGTATCATCGCGCGCCTGAATGCCAAGGTCGTAGTATTTCAGATCCACATCCAGATAGGGCAGGATCAGCTTTTTCTTGATGAAATCCCACATGATGCGGGTCATCTCATCCCCGTCGAGTTCGACGATGGGGTTCTCTACCTTGATCTTTGTCATGGAGGTGTCCTTTGGCTAGGCTATATCGTTGATCGTGTAGCTCAATTTTGCCCCAAGGGAAAGTCGGCGAGGCAGGGGATACCGGGGCAATTTTATGCTTTGGGCTTTGCGGCGAAAAAAGCAGCAATCCGCGTGCGGGCATAATCCCACAAGGCGGGCGCGCCCAAAGCAATCTTACCACCGATACGGGTCTCGATCTGTTTTTCAGTCACATTGTAGTCGGTCCAGCTGCCACCACCGGCTTGCAGGTTC
Source organism: Sulfitobacter sp. (assembly GCF_039977885.1). Taxonomy (GTDB): domain Bacteria; phylum Pseudomonadota; class Alphaproteobacteria; order Rhodobacterales; family Rhodobacteraceae; genus Sulfitobacter. The sequence goes on along the minus strand of NZ_JBDWCI010000018.1, from coordinate 73,428 downwards.
TGCATGGGCGGCTGGAAACGGTCGAGCGATTTGGCAAATTGCGCCGAGGCTGTCTCGGCTGCTTCGAATTCTTCCCAAATAGCGCGTAGGCTTTCGCGCAGATCATCGGGCAGCAGGCCAAATATGCGGTCAGCGGCAATTTGCTCCTGCGCTTCCATCTTGGCGACATCGACCTCCCCAAAGATCGGATTGTCGCCCGCGTCGATCTCTACCAGATCATGCAGGATCAGCATTTTTATGACGCGGTTGATATCAACATTCGGTCCGGCCTGATCGGCCAGCACAAGCGCGTAAAGCGTCAAGTGCCAGCTGTGTTCAGCCGAGTTTTCATAACGGGAGTTATCGCAAAGCTCGGTCGCACGTACGATTGTCTTGAGCTTATCCGCCTCATTGAGAAAGGCGATTTGTTGCTCAAGGCGATTGGTCATGCGGCGTTCCTTAGATAGTCGTCAATTTTAGGGATTTGGTTCAGAAAACGTTCGGCCAGTACAGACGGCCGTTTATTTGCCTGATTTTTGAATGCAGTGATGAAGGGCCCGATAAATGCCCGCACCAAGAATATAACCTGATACAATGCAGCGAATGCAAGCAGCCCGTTTGGAAGTCTCTGGTCGTCATCGGTGAGTGGTATATCGATCACGCGTGCGACCTGCATATTCATATCACTTACGTCATCGTTGGCATAAGCCGCCGCATCAGAGTTGCTGGCTGCGGCGGGGACGTTATGTGCAGTGCAATCCGCGACAAGCGCTGGCGCTTCGAGATCGGTCACCCAAACATTCATGCGCACAACAGCTGTCTGACTTATACGGTAGAAAAATGTTCGGTCTTGTCCAAGAAAGTGTTCGTTAGTGTCCACAAAGCCTATCTCGTAGAACCCGCGCGCAAGGAGCGCGGGTCCAATGTGCTCAGCCATCGTACGCGAAAATTTTGCACGTGGAGCTTGGCTGAGCGTCGCCATGCGTCTAGTCGCCTGTGGTGGCGCGGTGCTTCTTCAGCTTTGTCGCCAGAAACGCGCGGCCTTTCTGTTCGGCCATTCGTGTGCGGATGGCCGTCAAAAAAGCTTCCTCGAGCGTTTGTGAAGACGCACCAATCACTGACCCGACCTCCATGAACAGCCGATCCTCGCCGGTCTCTTTCTGAACGGCAAGGCATTCTTCGGCCAGTTGGTTGGCCATTTTTGTGACGGCGTCATCTGCCATTAGCGTGTGTTCTCTGTCAGGCGGCGGCGCACGTATTCGGTTGTGGAGTTGATCATCGTGTCCATATGCGGCTCTTCAAAAAAGTGACCGGCACCCTCAATCTCTTGGTGGGTGATGGTGATGCCTTTTTGCTCATGCAGCTTGTTGACCAGATTTACAGTGTCGGCAGGAGGTGCCACGCGGTCGCCGGTGCCGTTGATCACCAGACCGGATGCGGGGCAGGGCGCGAGGAAGCTGAAGTCATACATGTTCGCAGGCGGCGCAACCGAGATAAAGCCCGTGATTTCAGGGCGGCGCATCAACAATTGCATACCGATCCATGCCCCGAAGGAGAAACCGGCAACCCAGCAGTGTTTGGAGTTATTGTTCATCGACTGCAGGTAATCGAGGGCTGATGCCGCATCAGACAGCTCGCCGATGCCTTGATCATACTCACCCTGAGACCGGCCCACGCCGCGGAAATTGAACCGCAGAACCGTAAAACCCATTTTGTAGAATGCGTAATGCAGGTTGTACACGACCTTGTGATTCATCGTGCCGCCGAACTGGGGATGGGGGTGCAAAACGATAGCAATTGGCGCATCGCGTTCTTTTTGCGGGTGGTAGCGGCCTTCAAGGCGGCCTTCGGGTCCGGGAAAAATCACCTCGGGCATGCAAATACTTTCTGTTAAGTTCTCAGGGCCAGCAAAACATTGCCGCGACATTCTTGACGAATTCGCTTGGGCATCTTAGAACAATTCTAATATATGTGAATCCACAGACGCGGACCCGCGCTAGTGGGATGTAGGCATTTCGACCGCCAAGGTCAAACAAAAGCCTGCCTTATCGATAGGATGCGACATGAAATTATCCACGAAAGGTCGCTATGCGATGGTGGCCCTTACCGATATCGCGCTTCAACCCGAGGGTTGTCTTGTCTCGTTGGGTGATATTGCTGAGCGGCAATCGGTCTCGCTGCCCTATCTGGAACAGCTGTTTGTCAAGCTGCGCCGCGCGGGGCTGGTGACTTCGGTGCGCGGGCCCGGTGGCGGGTACCGTTTGGCCAAATCCACATCGGAAATACGAGTGGTCGACATCCTCTCTGCGGTAGATGAATCGGTTGATGCGATGCACAAGGGTGCAGGTGCGTCTGGTGGGGCTTCGGGCAGTCGGGCACAGTCTTTGACCAACCGGCTGTGGCAAGGCTTGTCTGCGAATGTCTATGTGTTTTTACACCAGACGCGTTTGTCAGATGTGGTGAGCAACCAGATGTCGCCCTGTCCGGCTGTGCCGAACCTATTTGCCGTCGTGGACGAGTAAGCCCCCATGGCCAAAGCCCGAATATATCTTGATTACAATGCGACGACCCCTTTGCGCATCGAGGCACGCGAGGCAATGATCGCCGCGATGGATATTGTCGGTAACCCGTCGTCCGTTCATGCCGAAGGGCGCGCAGCAAAGATGCTGGTCGAGCGGGCGCGCGCGCAAGTGGCTGAATTGGTTGGCTGCAAACCACAGCAGGTGATTTTCACCTCAAGCGCTACCGAAGCCGCAGCGCTCGCTGTCGCGCAAAAAGGCCGACACCGTGGGACTTTTGCTGCTCTACCGACCGAACATGACTGTTTAGGTGTCTGGAGCGGGCGCACATTGCAGAGCCTTTATGACGGGGATGGTAACCAGATCCGCCATGAATCCGATATGGGCACGGGGTTGATCGCTGTGTCCGCCGCCAACAGCGAAACGGGCATCATGCGCCCCAACTTGCGCGTTGCTGGCAGCGGTGAGGGCTATTTCGCGCTGTGTGATATCACCCAGATGGCTGGCAAGATGCCTGTGATCTACGAAGAAATCACGCCAAGCTATGCAATTCTTTCGGCCCACAAGATGGGTGGCCCGAAAGGCGTGGGCGCGCTGATCAATTTCACTGCCGACGATCCTGAGCCGATGCTGCTGGGCGGTGGGCAGGAAATGAACCGCCGCTCGGGCACCGAAAACGTGATCGGTATCGCGGGTTTTGGCGCAGCTGCCGAAGCAGCGAACCGGGATGTTTCGGAGGGAAAATGGAGCGAAGTTGAAGAACTTAGAATAATTCTAGAAAAGACTATTGCCTCTACCTCTAAACAGACTATTTTTGTCGGGAACCAAGTTGCCCGCCTGCCCAACACCTCTTGCATCCTGACGCCGGGTTGGAAGGGGGAAACGCAAGTCATGCAGATGGATCTCGCGGGTTTTGCGGTTTCGGCCGGTTCCGCCTGTTCAAGCGGAAAGGTCAAGGCCAGCAAGGTTTTGATGGCGATGGGATATGAAGAAGAGGAGGCCACAAGCGCGATCCGCGTTTCGCTTGGCCTTGAGACGACGAGAAATGAAATTATGCGCTTTACCGATGCATGGTGCAGCGCCTTTGAGAAACACCAAAAGCGGGCAGCCTGAAGCGGCCCCCCGAAAGGAAAAGAAGATGGATACGACGATAGTAAAAGACGGTGTTGATCAAGAAACCGTTGATGCAGTGCGCGAGGTTGGCGGCGCCTATAAACATGGCTGGTCCACCGACATCGAAATGGAATATGCGCCGCTGGGTTTGGATGAGGATATCGTCAAACTGATCTCATCCAAGAATGACGAGCCCGAGTGGATGACCGAATGGCGCCTTGGGGCCTATGCCCGCTGGCAGCAAATGCGCGAACCGGATTGGGCGATGGTGGATTATCCGACGATCGACTTCCAGCAACAGTATTATTACGCGCGCCCCAAAAGCATGGCGGTAAAGCCCAAGTCGCTTGATGAAGTAGATCCCAAGCTTTTGGAAACTTACAAAAAGCTCGGTATCCCGTTGAAAGAACAGGCTATTCTGGCCGGCGTCGAAGGTGCCGAAGAGATGTCCGATGAGCCGCGCCGCGTGGCCGTGGATGCGGTATTCGACTCTGTCTCGGTCGGGACAACCTTTCAGGACGAGTTGAAAAAAGCGGGCGTGATTTTCTGCTCGATTTCGGAAGCGATCAAAGATCATCCTGAGCTGGTCAAGAAATACCTCGGTTCGGTCGTGCCTGTGCAGGATAACTTCTATGCCACGCTGAACTCGGCTGTCTTCTCGGACGGGTCGTTTGTATACGTGCCGCCAGGTGTGCGTTGCCCGATGGAGCTGTCCACTTACTTCCGTATCAACGCGGAAAACACTGGCCAGTTCGAGCGGACGTTGATCATCGCCGACAAAGGCTCATACGTGAGCTACCTTGAGGGCTGTACCGCGCCGCAGCGCGATGAAAGCCAGCTGCACGCTGCTGTGGTTGAAATCATCATCGAAGAAGACGCCGAAGTGAAATATTCCACCGTCCAAAACTGGTACCCCGGTGACGAAGACGGCAAGGGCGGCATTTATAATTTTGTGACCAAACGCGCTGATTGCCGCGGTGACCGTGCCAAGGTGATGTGGACGCAGGTCGAAACCGGCTCTGCAGTGACGTGGAAGTACCCGTCCTGCATCCTGCGCGGCGACGACAGCCAGGGCGAATTCTATTCAATCGCCATCGCCAACAACATGCAGCAGGCCGATACCGGCACCAAAATGGTACACCTTGGCAAGCGCACCAAGTCGCGCATCGTGTCCAAGGGCATCTCGGCGGGCAAGGCGCAGAACACCTACCGTGGTCTGGTTTCGATGCACCCCAAAGCCAAGGACAGCCGCAACTATACCCAATGTGACAGCCTTCTGATCGGCGACAAATGCGGTGCGCACACAGTGCCGTATATCGAGGTCAAGAATAACAGCAGCCGCGTTGAGCATGAGGCGACCACATCCAAGGTGGATGACGAGCAGCTCTTCTACTGCCGCTCGCGCGGCATGGACGAGGAAGAAGCCGTGGCGCTGGTTGTAAACGGGTTCTGTAAGGACGTGTTGCAAGCCTTGCCAATGGAATTTGCCATGGAAGCGCAAGCGCTTGTGGCGATCTCTCTTGAAGGTTCCGTTGGCTGATGTCCAAACTGCTGAAGGAAACAGCGGTCGCTATAGCGGTCTATCTGGTGCTGAGCCTCGGTTTTGGCTTTGGCGTCGAGGCAGGCGACGGCTGGCCTGAGGCAGTGCTGTCAGCGCTATTGTTTGGTCTGTTCTATCTGGTCATCGGTTTGGTCATCCGTTGGATCAAGGGACGTAAATCATGACAACCGCCATCACAGGTTTTGCGACAGGTGTTCAGAGATGAGCACGCTGTCCCACAACAGCCCCTTGCGCCTGCATTGGTGGAAGGCAGAGCCGAATTTCGGCGATGCGATCAATCCGTTGATCGTGGGACATGTGGCGCGTCGTGAGGTTGAACACTCGGGGCCCCGTAAGGCTGATATGTTCGCCATCGGCTCGGTGATGCAGGTGGTGAAACGCACGCACAAGGAAGCGCGCAAATCAGGCGAAAAGCTTTGTGTTTGGGGGACGGGTTTACTTAATCCTGTCTTCGGGCACGATTTTTTAGACAACGTCGAGGTTGCGCTGTTGCGTGGTCCTGTTACGGCGGCGCTGCTCAAACTTGAACATAAACGTTTCGGTGATCCGGGGCTTTTGATCAATGAGGCTTTGCCGTTCGAAGGTGACCGTGCGGACCGTATCGGGGTCGTTCCGCATTATACATTGATGGATGATCCGGCATTGTTGGCCTTTGTGGCATCAGATCCGGCCTATCTGTTGATTGATCCGCGCGGTGATCCTGTCGAGGTCTGTTTGCAGATCGCTGCCTGTGCCCATGTGTTTGCCTCGTCTTTGCATGGGTTGATCATCGCCGATGCTTACGGAGTGCCGAACACCTGGATCGAACCAAAGGGCCAAAGCTGGCTCAAATATCACGACTATGCCGCCTCGATCGGGCGGCGTGACATGTCTGCGCCCTGCGATTACGCGCAAGCAAAAGCGGTTAAATCCGCACCCATCGAATATGGGGAAGAAATCGAAGCGGCCCGTGCGGCTTTGCATGAAACCTTCCCCGCCCGACTTAAATCAGCAGCCTAAACGCTGCCCCCTGCACACCGCGCCATTGGCGCAAGAATAGAATACAAAGGAGCACTCACATGCTGAGCATCAAAAACCTTCAGGTCGATCTGGAAGACGAAGACAAGCAAATCCTCAAAGGCGTTGATCTGGAAGTCGAAGCGGGCAAAGTGCACGCGATCATGGGGCCGAACGGCTCTGGTAAATCGACACTTTCCTATGTTCTGTCCGGTAAGGACGGCTATGAGGTAACAGGTGGTTCTGCCACGCTCGAAGGGGTCGACCTTTTGGATATGGAACCTGAAGAGCGCGCCGCTGCTGGTCTGTTCCTTGCGTTCCAATACCCTGTGGAAATCCCCGGCGTGGGCAACATGACTTTCCTGCGCACGGCCGTTAACGCGCAACGTAAGGCTCGTGGCGAAGAAGAAATGTCGGCTGCCGAGTTCCTCAAAGTTGTACGCGCACGCGCAAAAGAGCTGAAAATTGACGCCGATATGTTGAAGCGCCCTGTCAACGTGGGCTTCTCCGGCGGTGAGAAAAAGCGCAACGAAATTCTGCAGATGGCGATGTTTGAGCCAAAGATGTGCATCCTGGACGAGACAGATTCCGGCCTTGACGTGGATGCGATGAAGCTGGTGGCCGAAGGCGTGAATGCGCTGCGCTCCGAGGGTCGCGGTTTCCTTGTGATCACCCACTATCAGCGTTTGCTGGATCACATTAAACCCGATGTCGTGCATATCATGGCCAATGGCCGCATTGTAAAAACCGGTGGTCCCGAGCTGGCGTTGGAAGTTGAAAACAACGGTTACACCGATATCTTGGCCGAGGTGGTGTAATGGCGGACGCAGCAGTAAATACAGATCCGACAGAGGCGATGATTTCGTCCCTGTCGATGCCAACGGGCACATGGGCTTTGCCTGCGCGCACGGATGCGCTGTCTCGCCTGCGCGACATGGGATTGCCCCAGCGCCGCGACGAGTATTGGAAATACACGCGCCCCGATACATTGACGCAAGTAGACGCGCCGGCGGCTGCCGCGATGTCCGTCTCGGACGCGCAAATCTTTGAGGACATCGAGCGGCTCAAGATCGTTTTTGTGGACGGTGTGTTTGACGCTGACGCCTCTGATGATCTGAGCCTCGAGGGCATCACGATCGAGCGTTTGGCCGCATCTGAAAGTGATCTGCATTGGGCCACATCGGTTTATGGTGTGCTCGAAAAGCAGGGCCAGAACCCTGTGCAACGTCCCTTGGCCGCGCTCAATACAGCCTTTGCAACTGATGGTATTTTGATCCACGTCACGGGCAAGCCAAGCAAACCTGTAAGTCTGGTTTATAGCCATGTATCAGATGCTTCTGATGCGATCTTACACCACTGTGTCAAGCTGGACGCAGGTGCAGAGATGACGCTGTTGGAAAATGGTCCGGCTGCTGCGCGGTTTAACAATGTGTTGGAAGTCGAAGTGGCTGATACCGCTTCTTTCCACCACATCCGTGCGCAAGGCCGCGATCATGACCGTCGCGCCGCGACCCATATTTTTGCCCGCTTGGGCAAAGAATCCGCTTTCCGTTCCTTCACGATGACCATGAACGGTCAGCTGACCCGCAATGACTGCGTGATCGAGCTGACCGGCGACGATGCTATCGCGCATGTTGCAGGGGCCTGTGTCGGCGATGGTGATTTCCACCATGACGACACGGTGTTCATCACCCATGATGCAGTAAATTGCGAAAGCCGTCAGGTTTTCAAAAAAGTGCTGCGCAACGGGGCGACAGGCGTATTTCAGGGTAAAATCCTTGTAAAAGCAGGCGCGCAAAAGACTGATGGCTACCAGATCAGCCAGTCCTTGCTGCTTGATGGCGACAGCCAGTTCTTGGTCAAGCCCGAGCTTGAGATCTATGCCGATGATGTGGCCTGTAGCCACGGCTCGACCTCTGGTGCGATTGACGAGGAAGCGCTGTATTACCTACGCTCACGTGGGGTGCCGATGGCAGAGGCGACAGATATGCTCACGCTCGCGTTTCTGGCCGAAGCAGTGGAGGAAATCCACCACGAGAACCTGCGCGATGACATGAACACGCGCCTTGGTGCGTGGCTGACGCGGCGCCGCAGCTAAGGTGGCGCTGACGAGCGATATCGTGGCCACTTACCGTGGCCCCTCAAAAGTGGTCTCGCGCTTTCTGGCGCAAGGCCGCAATGAGGTGCGTGCGCTGTTGTTCTTGCTTATCGCGGGTATATTGATGTTTGTGGCCTCCACACCCTATCAAGCCCGCGAGGCAGAGCTGGACCCCGATATCCCGCTATTGGCGCGGCTGTATTGGAGCGCCTTTTTGTACATCTTTATCCTGCCCATCCTGCTCTATGCCTTTTCAGGTGTCATTTGGATTTTGGCCCGCATCGCACGGCGTAATGTGACGGGGTATCAAATCCGTTTTACGCTGATATGGGCATTGCTGGCGTCAACACCGGTTTTGTTGTTGATGGGGCTCACGGCGGGGTTTATCGGTCCCGGGGTACAATTGCAGGCCGTAGGCTTTGTCTGGATCGCTGTCTTCGGGTGGTTCTGGGCAGCTGGCCTGCTTAGCGCGGATGGAGCACCTGAATAATGCAGCAAGACGCGCTTAAAGACTTGGCGCTGGAAACCCTCCAGAGCCCGCGCAGCGCCGCGCAAAAGATCATGAACCTCTTTCTGGGTCGTGATGTTCTTTGGACGGCGCTTGTCCTTGTGGCTGTGCTTAACAGCATCATCTTCGGGATATCGATCCTGACCGAAGACGTATCGCAATTGCCAAGCTTCATGCGGAACCCGATATCGTTCTTCTTTATCATCGCAGGCGTGCAGGTGATGAGCGTGCACGGCTTTTATTGGGCGGGCCGCGCCATTGGCGGGCAGGGGGATCTGGGCGATCTGCTGAGCCTGCTTGTCTGGTTGCAAGCGCTGCAAATGGCCGCACAGGCGGTTTTGTTTGTTGTGACGATAATCGCCCCGACGATCGGGCAGCTGTTATCACTGGGGGTCAGCGGCATGGCGCTGTGGATCACCGTTAATTTCATCACCGAAGCGCTGCGCCTGCCCACATTGTTGCACGGCGTCGGTGTGATTGTTCTGGCCGCGGTCGGGGTCGCTTTTGGCTTGATGATGCTGATCGGTCTGATTGGCATGGGCGCAATGGGAGTTTCTCCGAATGTATGATGTAAACAAAATCCGCGCCGATTTTCCGATCCTGTCGCGGCAGGTCAACGGCAAGCCGCTGACCTATCTGGACAACGGTGCCTCGGCGCAAAAACCGCAGGTTGTGATTGATGCAATCACCACCGCCTATAGCCACGAATATGCCAATGTGCACCGTGGGCTGCACACGCTCAGCAATCTGGCAACGGATAAATACGAGGCCGTGCGCGGTATCGTTGCGGGCTTTGTGAATGCGGCCTCGGAAGATGAGATCATCTTTAACTCTGGCACCACCGAAGCGATCAACATGGTCGCCTACAGCTGGGCCATGCCGCGCATGGAAGCGGGCGATGAGATCATTCTAAGTATCATGGAACACCACGCCAATATTGTGCCTTGGCACTTTTTGCGCGAACGCATGGGCGTGGTGATTAAATGGGTCGAGGTCGATGCCAATGGCGCGCTGGACCCGCAAGCCGTGATTGACGCAATCACCCCAAAGACAAAACTGATTGCGATCACCCATATGTCCAATGTCCTGGGCACCGTTGTGGACGTGAAAGCGATCACCTCTGCTGCCCATGCCCGCGATGTGCCTGTGTTGGTCGATGGCTCCCAAGCAGCGGTTCACATGGCCGTGGATGTGCAGGATATCGGATGTGATTTCTATTGCCTGACAGGTCACAAGCTATACGGCCCGTCAGGGTCGGGTGCTATCTATGTCAAGGCCGAGCGTATGGCCGAAATGCGCCCCTTTATCGGTGGCGGTGATATGATCCGCGAGGTCACCCGCGATGCTGTGACCTACAATGACGCCCCTATGAAGTTCGAAGCCGGAACGCCGGGGATTGTGCAAACCATCGGCCTAGGTGTTGCGCTGGATTATATGACCCGTGTCGGAATGGATAATATTGCCGCCCATGAAGCCACGTTGCGCGATTATGCCGTCGAACGGCTTGCGGGGTTGAACTGGATCACTGTTCAGGGCACCACACCGGACAAGGGCGCTATATTCAGCTTTTCCATGGATGGCGCCGCCCATGCCCACGACATATCGACCATTTTGGACAAAAAAGGCGTGGCAGTGCGGGCAGGGCAGCATTGTTGCGGCCCGCTGATGCAGCATCTTGACCTCAACGCCACCTGCCGCGCGTCATTCGCCATGTACAACACCAAAGATGAGGTGGATGTGCTAATCGACGCGCTGGAACTTGCCCACGAACTTTTCGCCTGATCCAAGCCGATTTGTGGATTGCAGGGGCAGGGCATGCGGACTATACCACAGCCGTGGACCATTAGCTCAGCTGGATAGAGCGCTGCCCTCCGAAGGCAGAGGCCAGAGGTTCGAATCCTCTATGGTCCGCCACATCTCCTTTTTAGTAATTGCCTGACGTCACACTCAAAGGCTTGGGCTTTCGGTTGGTGCTGCCCGCTGGCCCGGTCACACTGGGGAGGGCGGCCTTTGGCGGCGTACGCTCATCAATAGGCCAGCTGTCAGCAAACACAGGGCAAGGATGCTGATCCAATTGAGCGTTTCTCCCAGTACCAGCGCGCCCAGAATGGCGCCACCGCCGGGCACTGCTGCAAGGATGAAGGATGTGTTCCCGTTCCCGATTGTGCGTGACGCATAGGCGATCAGCAAAAGGCCGATCAGATTTGGGACAAAACCCTGATATACGGCTTGTAGCAACAACGGCCCCAAAGGAGCCTCGGCAATTCCCGAAGGTAGCCATAACCACCATACCGGTAGATAAAGCGCCGCATTCACGACCGTGCCGCAAAACAGGATCTGTATTGCGCCCAGTTTCCAGCGTTCGGACAGGATCACATAGGCCGAAAAGAACACTGCCCCGATCAGGAAATGCAAGTCACCTATCCAGGCGTCAGCAGTGCTTGAGGTGCTGGCATCCCATGCCAAAGCTACGGCAGAGATAAGGATCAGCAAAGCACCGGTCATCTGCTTTACCTCCGGTCGCTTGCGCAGCACGACCACAGCGAAAATAATGCTCATGAGCGGCAAAAGCCCGTTCATGAATATCCCGCCATGGGCCGCGGGCGCATAGATGAAACCCGAAAAAACGATGAGGATGTAAACAGGGCCCAGTATGAAGGACACGACAATGATCTGGACCCAGCGCATGTTCCGCCATGGTTTGAAATATAGACATAACGGCAAGGCAATTACGGCGGCCAGCCCGTACCGGAAGGCTGCCAGATCATAGATCGTCAGCCCGCTGCCATTGGCCACACGGCTCACGATAAGCCAGAAGGACCAGACGATAACGATCGTCCACGTCGCAGCGAAGCCTTTGACAAGGGAGGGGGAGCCATCGGACATATGCAGCGCGCCATTTTGTGGAAGTGATTGTAAACACAACAGCAGTAGGCCTGCATGCAGGCAGTGGCAAGGCGTTTGGACAAAGGCGAGCGGCTCACACCCCCCACCATGACCACGGCGGAGTGTGTGGCTGTTTAGCTGCGCATCAATGCAAAGGACGGGTCATAGGGGGATGGCGTGATCACCTCGGCATCTACTATGTCGCCACATAGGTCCAGCTTCATCACTGTGCCGATCACGGCCTTCTGAGGCATGACGAACGCATAAGCGAGGTTCATGCCCACACGGTGACCATAGTCGCCCGATGTGATTGTTCCAACAACCGTGTCACCGTCCATCAACGAGGCACCGCCATGTGCCGGCGCTGTGTCATGGGATACCTTCAGCGTAACAAGCTTGCGCAATGGGCCGTTCTCCCTTCGCGCCTTCAACGCTTGTTTCCCGATGAAATCTGCGTCCTTGTCGATTTTTACAAACCGGTCCAGCCCTGTTTCAAAAGGATCGAACTCAGTCAGCAGATCAGCCTTCCAATGCAAAAAGCCTTTCTCCATCCGCATGGACTCCACAGCCCGTGCGCCAAAGATTTTCAGGCCGTGGGCGTTGCCCGCTTCGCGCAGGGCCAGATAGACCGCATAAAGTGATGCATTGGGGACGTGGATTTCATAAGCCAGCTCACCGGAGAAGCTGACCCCCAAGACGGTAACCGCCGAGAAACCGATGAAGGCTTCACGCACAGACAGCCACGGGAACGCCTCCTTGGACCAATCTGCGCGGGAACAGGCCTGTAGCACTTCGCGCGCTTTGGGGCCTGCCAGAACAAGGATTGTCTGATCGTTGGTCAGGCTGTTGATTTGGACGTCCTCGCGGACATCCATGTGCATTTTCAGCCAGTCCATGTCGTGGAACTCGGCGGCAGCGGCCGAGCCATACCATGCACGGGCAGGGCCACGATCAGAGGCGGGAATATTGGCCACTGTGGCCTCGCCCTTAATCATGCCGTGGGTGTTGAGCATATAGCCGAGACCCACGCGGCCGTCTTTCCGGGTCACATTACCGCAGAACATGCGGTCGAGGAATTTGTGGCGGTCCTCGCCGGTAATCTCGAAACGGTTAAAACCGTTGACCTCGCACAGGCCGGCATTTGCCTGAACGTTGCGGACTTCTTGGGCAACAATGGGGAGGGATTCGTCAAAGTCGAAGCTTAGGGTAGGATGAAAATCAGGGGATGGTTTGATGTAATCCACACGCTCCCAGCCGTTCACAACCGTGAATGCCGCTCCTTCTGCTGCCATGATCGGCGTGATCGGCGTGGTTTTCGCGTTGCGGCCTGCGGGGCGGTGCTCATGCGGGAAGTGGAAGCGGAATTCGTTCTGGTAATCCTCAATGGCCTTTAGCGCCGTGAGTTCGACGTTTGTGTGGCCGGTGAAACGGCGCGGGTCGATGACCCATGTGTCATATTGCGCTTCGCCATGCACGATCTGTTGGGCCAACAACCAGCCATGACCGCCGCCTTCACCCAGACCGGCACGCAGGCCGATGATGCAGAATGCGTTGCGTTTGCCGGGGATCGGGCCAACCAATGGCGCGCCGTCGATGGTATAGGTGATAGGTCCATTCACGACGCGCTTGATGCCAACCTCTGTCAGGACGGGCATTCGTTCGAACGCGCCTTCAAGCACGTCCATCACACGCTCAAGGTCATCGGGGCACAGATCGTTTGAAAAATCCGGGTTAATCCCGTCCATACCCCATGTTTTACAGTCCTGTTCATAAAAACCGACCAGCAGACCGCCTTTTTCCTGACGCGAATAATAATCCGAGATCGGGCAACGCAGCAGCGGCATCCGGTGACCTGCCTCGGCGATGGCCGGAATATCTTCGGTGACGAAATACTGGTGCTCCATAGAGGCGACGGGGTGATGCACACCCATCATTGCGCCGACTTCGTTCACGCGGTAGCCACAGGCGTTTACAACGATATCGGCGTCGATGTTGCCTTTGTCTGTCTCAACGGTCCATGTATCGTCTTTATGCTGGGTCAGACCTGTAACACTGGTCTGGCGGTAAACCTGCGCACCCTTTTTGCGCGCATGGTACGCCAAAGCCTGACATAGCTGTGCGGGATCAATATCGCCGTCTTCGCCGTCCCATAGGCCACCAATCAGGTTATCTGTAGAAATCAGTGGATGACGGCGGGCACATTCGTCGGCGTCGATAACTTCGTATTCGACCCCCATACCGCGGGCCATAGATGCAAAGTGACGATAGCCCTGCATGTGGGCTTCGTTGTTGGCCAGCCGGATGCCGCCATCACCGTGGTGGTAACCGACAGGATAGTCAGGATCATCGCGCAGCTTTTTGTACAGGGCAATGGAATGGGATTTCAGGCCGACCATCGTTTGGTTCATGCCAAAGTTCGTAACCTGCGCAGCCGAGTGCCATGTGGTCCCTGATGTGAGCTCGTCCCGCTCGATCAGGACCACATCCGTCCAACCTTCTTCGGTCAGGTGATAAAGGGTTGAGCAGCCGGCAATGCCGCCGCCGATGACCGCAACTTTAGTCCGTGACTTCATGGAGAGAGTCCTTTGGAAAATACTAAAGCGACGTGAGCAGGCTTTTTACAGGCGTTACAAGTTCAAGCTTTTAGTTCCGATAAATGAGAACACTAAATCCGGATGAGTGAAATTAGATTGCGCGTCAGGCTTTCGGATTGCTTCTAGTCCAACAGACCGAATTGATCCCTTAGCCATGGTGCCGCCTCATGCATTGGCGAAATGACCTGAGCGCCCAACCCTTGTCGCAGCTTGTGATTGACGAGGTCGATCACATCGCGGGGGCAATCGGGGCTTGACACAAGTGACAGGGTCCGGCCAAAGCTTTTGCCGGGAAAGGGCAGCATGCGCAATTTGGGTTGAAAACGGCGGGCGCGGGCAAACAAAAGCGGCGTAGTGATAGTCCATCCTGCTCCTGCGGCAACCATTGCCATCAAGGTCTGGTTATTGCTGCATTCGAATTTATGCGGCAATTGCACGCCGAGCCTGCGCAGCTGTGTCTCGATCTGGGTGGCAATCATCAGATCCGAGGAAAACTGCAAGAACGGCAACTTGCCCCCGCCCGCGATAATTTCGGGCAAGGAATCTTCGGCACCTACAGGCATCACCGCAACAAAAGGATCACGCAGCACGGTCCAGTCCTCTAGATCACTCAACGTGCCTTGCGGTGTGGTCACAACGCCCAGATCAAGCTCGCGATGGCGCAGCTTGCGGATGATCTCGTGGCTTGTGCCGGTGTGATAAAGAAAATCGCAGCCTGCCATGTGTCGGGACAGATAGACGGCCAGGTCGGGTGTCAGATCGCTATCGAGGTCCTCGATTGTGCCAATGCGCAAATAGCTCGTCTCGGCCACGCTGCCTGCGGTGGCCTCGGCTGAGGCTTTACGGATGCTTTGCATGGCCTGCGTGATATTGCGCAAAAAACTGCGGCCTTTCACGGTGAGCACCATCGGGCGGCGTTCGTGATCGAACAGAGCCACGCCAAGATGTTCCTCGAGGCTGCGCAGATGGTGTGACACCGTGCTGATCGACAGGCCTGATTCCTGCGCAGTTTCGCGCAGCGAATGGGTCCGAGCATAGCTTTGAAACAGTTCCAGCCCCTTAAGGCTAAGGTCTTTGTGAGTAGAAGGTGATGCCATTGAAGTATTGCCAATCAGGAAGTGCCGGTCTGCTTTGCCGTTTCGGGGACATTAGGCAAAACTAAGCTGGACTTTCAACGCAGTCTTACGATTACCAGCAAGATCAAAGGCATATTGCATCTGTTCGAGTGGCACAGTTGCTGTAATCAAGGGCGCTACATCCAACCGACCACGACGCATCATGTCAACGGCGGTAAAAAACTCCTCATGAAACCTGAACGATCCTCTGAGCTGAATTTCCTTGGCGGTCATGGCCTGAACCGGCAACATCATGTCACCGCCAAGCCCGAGTTGCATCAGAACCGCGCGCGGGCGCAGGGCAGGGATGGCCGAGGCGATGACAGGCGCAATGCCGGTACATTCAAACATCACATCAAAATGGCCTTTGTCGGCGCTATAGCCTGCCAGTGCCTCAGGATGATCGGCTACGTTATGGGCATTATCCGCGCCGATCTGCAACGCGGTCCTGAGAGGTAGCTCTGCGATGTCAGTGGCCACCACCTGCGCCGCACCCGCCGCCCGCGCCACCAGTACCGCAAGCAATCCGATCGGCCCGCAACCGGTTACCAACACACGCTTACCTGTCAGCGCACCGGCAAGCTTTGCCGCGTGTAAAACAACAGAAAGAGGTTCGGCCATGGCCGCTTGGCCCGCGCTCAGCCCGTCTGCCACAGCGCATTGCGCTACATCCGCAACAATCCATTGCCGGAACGCCCCCTGAATATGCGGGAACGGCATGGCCGAGCCGTAAAAGCGCATATTCAAACAGTGGTTCTGCTTACCCTCGTGGCAATATACGCAAGACTGACAAGGCCGTGAGGGCGAGATGGCAACCAGTTGCCCAACCTCCAGCCCCTGAACCCCCTTGCCAAATTCTTCGATCCGGCCAGCCACCTCGTGACCCAGGATCATCGGTTGCTTGAGCTGGATCTCACCGATGCTGCCATGGTTATAATAATGCAGGTCCGATCCACAAATGCCGCCGGCCTCTATCCGCACAAGCACCTGACCCGCTTGCGGCTGTGGCTTATCGCATTCCTCTAATCGTAGATCCTTGGCTCCATGTACAACAATGGCTTTCACAACCCGCTCCTCCATCCCCGATGAACATGATGTTAGCCTAGGGATTTTCGCGATGTAAGGGGCGGCTGAAATCGGGCTACCGCTCGCCCAAGGGCCCTATCACGGGGATGGCGCGATTTTGTCGTGAACCTTTCAGGGACCCCGGCCGTTAGGCAATAATATGCATCTGTTTTTACAGGCTGCTGCGGCTCCTAACCTAAGAGAATTTCATGCCAGACCTTTTCCCAACCAATCCGGATCTAAGCCAAGTCGATGAAGAGCAGCTGCCTGTTCCGGAGCACAGACGCTATCGGATGGGGCATTTCTTTGGGCTATACGGGGCCGAACATATCGCCGCGACCGAGTTTGTCATCGGCGCTACGCTTGTGACTCTCGGCGCGAGTTTCAACGATGTTGTTTTCGGGTTACTCATCGGTAACCTCATGGCAGTGCTCAGTTTCTGGTTGATTACTGCGCGCATTGCGACGGATGTGCGGCTTAGCCTTTATGCCTATCTGGGCAGGATCGCCGGCACGACGACCTCGACGCTGTATAACGGGGTGAATGTCATATTTTTCGGCATGATCGCTGCGGCCATGATTACAGTCGCGGCAACGGGGGTGACGCTGCAACTGGATGTGCCTGCGCAAACGGCCCCTTATCCCACTAGTTTGCTTTTTGTGGCCGTCGTTGCGGTTTTATCCGTGGTGGTGGTCGCGGTTGCCATCTTTGGTTTTGAAATTCTTTCCGATTTCGCCAGCATCAGCGCGCCATGGCTTGCAACAATGTTCATATGTGGCGCGGTTGTTTTGATCCCGCCCTTGCTGGAGGCGGTAAACGGCCAGACAACGGCAAGCATTGGCGAGTTTGTCGCGCTGGCCAAATCGGATATTTTCACAGGGGAAACACCCGATGGCTCTATGAGCATCGGTTTTTGGGGCGTAGCCGGATTTGCCTGGGCGGCCAATAGCATTGCGCATTTCGGCCTGATCGACATGGCCTTGCTCCGCTATGCCCGAAAAAGCTGGTACGGCATTGCATCCTCGTCCGGCTTGATCGTCGGGCATTACATCGGATGGATTTGTGCAGGGATCATGGGGGCTGCGGTCGCCACATTGACCCAGACGCCACTGACCGAGATCAGCCCGGGCAAAATGACCTTTGAAGCGTTGAATTGGACGGGTCTGATTATCGTTGTGGTCGCAGGTTGGACAACGGCCAATTCCAACCTTTATCGCGCCGGCCTTGCGGCACAGTCGATCTTTCCCGATCATTCGCGCGCAAAGGTCACGGCAATCGTAGGCGCAGGCGTGGTCTGTGCCGCCGTCTTTCCGTTCTTCTACCGAAGCATTCTGCCACTGCTGACTTATGCGGGTCTTGCCGTGATGCCAATTGGCGGGATCGTGTTTGCAGAGCATGTTTTGTTCAAACGCTTCGGTATGACGCGCTACTGGATGCATCTGAAAAATCTGCCCCGAAATATCCCCGCGCTGATCACCTGGGCTGCTGGCATCGCTTTTGCCGCATTGCTCAATATATTTGATTTTGTGTTGCTCTATTATATTTTCCTCCCCACATGGGCGTTCAGTGTTGTGCTTTACACAATCCTTGCGCGGGCTTACGGGGCAGCAGATGAATTCCCCGATGCACAGCGCGAGCAGGCCGGTTTCGAGGCGCAGATCAGCGCATTTCATAAAGAACAGGCCCAGACCGAAGGGCCTGTCGACAGCACCCCTGAACCTGCCACGCTGGATCACATCATCCGCTGGGTCTGGATTTTAGGCGGGCTGATCGCGCCCTTGGCGTTTGCCGCTATCACCCTTTTCGCCAGTCCCGACATCGCGACTTATGATGCACAGGTTGATGTTTTCTATACTGTGGCTTTGTGTTCGACACTGTTGTATTTCACTACTGCCTATTGGGGATTGCGGCGCCAAAAGGCCCAGCGCGAAGCTTCACACAGGCGAGGGTCAAAAAATGAATAAAGGCACATCATGCTGACAAACTCAGATCTTGTGGAGCTCACGGCATTTCGCCGTGCTTTGCACCGCCGTCCAGAAATCTCTGGTCAAGAGGTTGAAACAGCTCGCACAATCACCGCAGCGCTCAAACAGCTTTCTCCGTCCCGGATATTAACGGGGCTGGGCGGTCACGGTGTGGCGGCGGTGTTTGACAGTGGCACCAAAGGCGAGACCGTGCTTTTCCGCGCCGAGCTGGATGCCCTACCGATCCAAGAGCGCAGTGATAACGACTGGGTGTCTGAGATTGCGGGCAAAAGCCATGTCTGCGGGCATGACGGGCATATGACCATGTTGCTTGCATTGGGGCGGTTGTTGTCGCGCAAACCTGTCGCCAAAGGGCGCGTTGTCTTGATGTTCCAGCCCGCTGAAGAAGATGGCAGCGGCGCAAAAGCGGTGGTTGCCGACCCTGCCTATGAACAGATTAGCCCCGATTGGGCCTTTGCTATCCACAATGAACCGGGTCGGCCATTTGGCTATGTTTCAACCTGTACAGGCGTGATCAACTGCGCCTCATTGGGACTGAAAATCACCCTTACAGGGAAAACGGCCCATGCCGCTGATCCGCAGGACGGGGTTTCTCCTGCTACTGCGATGGTCGAACTGGTCCCCGCGCTATCAGCATTGGGGCAGGGTGGCGCGTTGGATGACAGCTTTCGATTGGTGACCATAACCCATATGCAAATGGGTGAGCCTACGTTCGGGGTGGCCCCCGGTGATGGTGTGATCTACGCAACATTGCGGACCACGGGCGATGCCGGTCTGGAAACGATTGAGGCGGAAGCGCGTGCCATTGCGGGTGATGCCGCACAAAAGCATGGTTTGCAGATCTCCTTTGAGGTTTGCGATTATTTCGCAGCCTCAATCAACCATCCCGATGCCTTTGCGGTGGCCTGCAAGTCTATGGATGCCATCGGGGTCAGCCATGGAACCGAAGGGGTGCCGATGCATGCCTCCGAAGATTTCGGCGTGTTCGGTTGGGGGGCTAAATCGGCAATGCTGTGCCTTGGCCCGGGCGAAGATTTTGCCGCGCTCCATAATCCGGACTATGATTTTGATGACAATCTGACCCCTGTGGGGGCCGCGATATTCGAGCGGATTGCGCGGGACCTATTGGGTAGCTAATAACGACGGATCGCAGAAAAATTCAGGGGTTTGATCTATGTCAAAGCCCGAAAAAACCCGCTGGTTGATACCGCGTAAGTACAGGCAGATCCTTCCTGTTTGTACAATACCGAAGGTCAAGCTGCGAGGGCGCGATGGACTACCAAGATTTCTTTAAGACGGCGCTGGATGATTTGCGCGGCCAAGGCAACTATCGGACCTTTGCCGAATTAGAACGCCATTGCGGAAATTTCCCGCAGGCCACCTCACGCGGGGCGCATCAAGGGGATGTAACCATCTGGTGTTCTAATGACTATCTGGGCATGGGACAGCATCGGACCGTTCTGGATGCAATGCATGAAGCGCTTGACCGCGTCGGTGCAGGGGCAGGCGGCACCCGCAATATTTCGGGCACGACCGGTGATCATGTCATTCTAGAACGGGAGTTGGCAGACCTGCACGGTAAAGAAGATGCACTGCTGTTCACCTCTGGCTATGTCTCGAACTGGGCGGCGCTTGGCACGTTGGCCGCGCGTATTCCTGATTGTGTGGTTCTATCTGATGCGCTTAACCATGCGTCGATGATCGAAGGTATTCGCCATTCCAAGGCCGAGCGGCTGATCTGGGCCCATAACGACCTTGAGGATCTTGAGGCGAAGCTTAGCGCGCTGCCGCTGGAACGCCCCAAGCTGATCGCATTTGAAAGCGTTTATTCCATGGACGGGGATATCGCGCCGATTGCCGAGATTTGTGATCTTGCGGATAAATACAATGCCATGACCTACCTCGATGAAGTCCACGCCGTTGGGCTATACGGTCCGCGTGGCGGCGGCATTGCCGAACAAGAAGGGGTTATGCACCGGCTCACCGTGATCGAAGGGACGTTGGGCAAGGCATTTGGCGTTATGGGCGGCTATATTGCCGCCTCGGCCGAGCTGTGCGATTTCGTGCGCAGTTTTGCCAGCGGGTTTATTTTCACCACAGCCCTGCCGCCTGCAGTAGCCGCAGGTGCCGCGGCTTCGATCCGCCACCTCAAACAAAGCAACGAGGAACGCACCCGGCACAAGGAAAATGTCGCAAAGGTTCGCGCGCAATTGGATGCTTTGGGCATTCTCCATGTGGACAACCCCAGCCATATCATCCCCGTGATGGTTGGCGATCCGGTGAAATGCAAATTCATCTCGGATGTCCTGTTGAAAGACTACGGCATCTATATCCAGCCGATTAACTATCCCACTGTACCCAAAGGGACCGAACGCCTGCGGATCACCCCATCACCGGTGCATTCCGCTCAAGACATCGCGCATCTTACCCAAACCCTTGGCGCGCTTTGGGAACATTGCCAATTGGCCCGTATGCCAATGGCCGCGGAATAAACGGGCTGCTAGGCCTCTGCGCAGGATGTGCCAGCCGTGGCCAGCGCGCAAAAGGCATCGTATTGGGATAAAAACACCTGTCCCGTCATATGGGACAGAAAATCTTGACGCTGCAGGCGGTCCATAACCGGGCCTTTGACCTCCGAGAGGTGCAGCTTAATATCCACCTCGGCAAGGCGGGCGTTGATCATCTCGAGCGATTCAAGCGCGCTCAAGTCGATCTCATTGATGGCCGAGCATTGCAAAATGACGTGGCGGATGGCTGGATCACTGGCAACACGGTTGTGGATTTGATCTTCGAGAAACCGCGCATTCGCGAAATAGAGGCTTTCATCCATGCGCAGGGTGACAACGGCGGGGTTGGTTTGAACATCATGGCGCAGGATGTTGCGGAAGTGTTCGGTTCCCGCAACCAACCCGACCTCGGCGATATGCGGCTTGGAGGTTTTATACAAATGCAACAGGATCGACAGGCCCACACCCGCAGAGACGCCCGCCTCGACACCGATGCCCAAAGTGATCAGGATCGTGGTCAGTACAGCGGCAAAATCAGCTTTTGAATAGGACCAACTGCGTTTGAGAATGGACAGATCAACAAGGCTCACCACGGCGACGATTATAGTCGCCGCGAGCGTCGCCTTGGGCAGAAAGTAGATCAGCGGCGTCAGCGCCACAGCAGCAATGGCAAGGCCCATTGCCGTAAACGCGCCTGCGGCAGGCGTTTCAGCCCCCGCATCAAAATTCACCACCGAGCGGGAAAACCCGCCCGTGACCGGAAACCCGCCAGAAAGCGAAGCACAAACATTGGCCGCCCCAAGTCCGATCAACTCTTGATCGGGGTCAATGCGCTGGCGCTTTTTCGCGGCAAGGGTTTGTGCGACAGAAATGCTTTCGACGAAACCGATGATCGAAATCATAAAGGCAGGAAACAACAACTGTCCGACCAGATCAGGCGAGAAAGAAGGGAGGGTCAGCGGGGGCAGGGATTGGGGCACATCTCCTACGATTTTCACGCCGCGTCCGGTCAGATCAAACAGCCAGACTGCAAGCGTTGTCACGACAACCACCGCAACCGGTCCGGTTTTCACAACGATCCCCGCAAACCCAGCAGAAAGGCCACATCGTTTCAGCACAGGCATCAGCCCCTTGCGAACCCAGAACAGAAAACCGGTGGCAAAAATGCCGATGATCGCAGTGGTCCAGTTTATCTGGGACAGATGGGTAACAAGCGATATCGTCAATTCGGCCAGATTATGCCCCTGCGCATCAATTCCAAGAATATGTTTGATCTGGCCTGCCGCGATGAGGATGCCGGAGGCGGTGATAAAGCCCGCGATCACAGGGTGGGATAGGAAGTTTGCCACAAACCCGAGACGAAATATCCCCATCCCTAGTAGAATAAGCCCCGATAATGCAGCCAGCGAAAGAGCCGCTGTGGCGTAGCCCATGCTGCCTTGCTCTACGATGTTGCTGAGCGCTGCAGCCGTCATCAGCGACACAACTGCAACCGGCCCAACGGCGAGTGTGCGGCTGGTCCCGAAAATGGCATAAAGGATAATCGGCCCGATCGAGGCATAAAGCCCCGCCTCGGCAGGCAACCCCGCTAGCAAAGCATAGGCAAGCGATTGCGGGATCAACATGATCGTCACAATCAGCGCCGCTACCAGATCGTGAGAGAGAGTAGCGCGGTTATAGTCCCGCCCCCAAGTGAGGATGGGAAAATAGGTCAGGAGTTTCATTTCATGGGAGCCATCGAAGCCTTTATTCGTATTCTATCCGCCAGACCCGGGGCGGAAGCCGTTAAATGCCGTTTACCGGTACTTTGAGCATCGGGTTTCCATCCTTGTCGGTGGGCAGCTCCCCTGCGCGCATATTCACCTGAAGCGACGGGATGATCAGCCGTGGCATACCCAATTGAGCGTCGCGTTCGCTGCGAAACTTGATGAACTCTTCACGGGTCTTGCCAGCCCCGATGTGTATGTTGTGGGCTTTCTCTTCTTTGACGCTGGTTTCCCATTCGATGTCGCGCCCGTTGGGGCCGTAATCATGGCACATAAACAGCCGCATATCGTCAGGTAGTGCCAGTACCTTTTGAATGCTGTCATACAATACCCCCGCATCCCCGCCGGGAAAATCGCAGCGCGCCGAGCCACCATCAGGCATGAACAGCGTATCCCCCACAAATGCGGCATTGCCCATCACATGCACCATACAGGCAGGCGTGTGCCCCGGTGTGTAGATGGCAAAGGCCTGCATGTTTCCGATTATATAGGTGTCGCCATCTTTGAACAGCGCATCGAATTGCGATCCATCGCGCTGGAATTCGGTCCCTTCGTTGAAGATTTTGCCAAAGGTTTCCTGAACCAGCATGATCTTTTCGCCCACGCCGATTTTGCCGCCTAGTTTCTGCTGGATATAGGGGGCCGCGCTCAGGTGGTCGGCATGAACGTGGGTTTCGATGATCCAGTCCAGCGTAAGGCCACGCGCCGTGATTTCGGCGATCAACCCATCAGCGGCTTCATAGGTGATACGCCCCGAAGCATAGTCAAAATCCATCACACTGTCGATAATGGCGCAGTGGTTGCTATCAGGGTCTTTGACGATGTAGCTGACCGTATTGGTGGCATCATCGAAATGTGCGGATACATCGGCTTTCACCGAGAGCTGTACGGGGTAGGACATTGTTCAATCTCCGGCGTTTCAAGCAGCAGGCCTTTGGCTGCGACTTTGGTAGATGGCTTGTAACCTTCTGGCGACGACAATGCCTGCCACAAGGGCTATTATAAAAATCAGCACCTCAATGCGACCGGTGCCAAGGGCAGGGAGCGCGCCGCCAGGACAAAAACCGGCAATCCCCCAACCCACACCGAAAACCGCAGAGCCGCCCAGAAGCGAAAGATCAAGGTCGCGGCGAAGCGGTAGCTGAAAAGAAGCCCCCAACAGCGGGGAAGGGCGCTTCAGAACCACCTTGTAGCCTATCGCGGTGACAATCAATGCGCCGCCCATCACGAAAGCAAGACTCGGGTCCCAAGTCCCGGCAATGTCGAAGAAATTCAGCACTTTTGCCGGATTTGCCATGCCGGAGATCAAGATCCCTGCGCCAAAGACCAGACCAATCAGATAAGATGTCAGAAAACGCATTATTCAGGCTCCGATCACATGGCGTATGATAAAGACGGTCACAAAGGTGGCGGCCATGAATGTCAGCGTGGCAGCGACAGAGCGCGGTGACAAGCGCGCCATTCCGCACACCCCGTGCCCCGACGTGCAGCCAGAGCCGAAGGTAACGCCAACCCCGACGACAAAACCCCCGATAACCAGCATCCCGCCCGAGGCAGGCACAGTGATTGCCGGCATCTGCCCTGTCCACGCGCTATAGAAGGCAGGGGCAGATAACATCCCTAGAATGACCGCGGCCCGCCACATCCAATCCCCAAGCCCCGCCGGTTGTAGTAGCCCGGCCAAAATACCCGTGGCGCCCATGATACGGCCCATGACCCCCATAAGAAGAACGGCCGAAAGCCCGATCAAGGCCCCGCCGCCCAGAGATTGCAGCGGGGTGAAGGTCGTCTCGATCATAGCTTGCAAGTGCGGATGCCAAACACGCGGTAAAGGGGGCAAAATTTCATCGCCGACGTTCCAATCAGAACAAGCCCTGCGATCACCGAAACTGCCGTGATTGCACCGGATTCAAAAATCGCCATGCCGCTGATAAATGGTAAGATCAACAGCAAAGCTCCGAGAACCACGCGAATACGTCGGTCAAGCGATCCAAGATTAACAGTCATTTCATCTCTCCTTTGAAATCTACGCCAAGCATAGATCGCAAGAGAGGCTGCTGTTTGTGACTATGTCACCAATAGCCGTCGTTTTCAGGTCTCGTGCGCCGCCAGTTGGCTGATCTGGGCCCGATCCAGAATATCCACACGCCCGCGCGCCTGCGCGATCCAGCCGCGGCGCTGGAATTCTTGCAACTGGCGCGAGATCACCTCACGCGCGGTGCCCAGCTCGATCGACAGTTTCTGATGGGTCGTGGCAACCCTGTTGCTCTTGTCCGAAAGCTTTAGCAAACGGCCGGCAAGACGCACATCAAGCCGCTGAAAGGCGACTTCGTCGATCATCAGAAACAGGTCCGTGATGCGTTTGGAAAAGGCGGCGAAGACAAAGCTGCGGAATGGTTTGGATTGGGAGACCAGTTCGTCAAAGACCGCGCGCGGGACGGCGGCCGCCTGAACTGCTGTCTCGGCGATGCCTTCAGCAGAGTAATCCTCATAGGCCAGCAGGCAAGCGGTGGTCAGCACGCAGCTTTCGCCGGCCTCAATACGGTATAGAACAATTTCATGGCCCGTTTCGGACACTTGCTGTACCCGAACGGTCCCATCAAGCAGGAACAGCATGTTTTCAGGCGAATTACCGGGGCCGAATATCATAGTGTCGCGGGGCACAGTTACGATCTTGGTGCGCTTGAGCAACAGATCCTTAACTGGCCCGTCCAGTTGCGAAAGGCCTGCAAAGCGGTCCACCCAATCGGTAGTGTTTTTCATATCACGACGACCTCTGATTGCGGCAGCATTGGCAGGTGCCCGCACTGTCCTTGGGGCGACTTGCAGCGCCTTGAAGCCATGAGGGTCACAGGTGCATTTCTGTGCCACAGCAAATGAAGGATGACAAGTTGACCCTGAGAAAGCTCTGATTGCTTAAAACTGCTTCATGAAATCGCGGTCAATCTTGTCCTTCAGACGCCAGACCAAGGAACCAGCCAACCCGATCCCCATCTTTTCACCAAAGGCCCGTTTGCCGCCCAGCGACACCAGCTTGAGGTAATCCGCTTGCGGGTCATAGTGGCTCAGCGGCGCGCCTGCCAAGGCATTGCGCAGATTGCGTAGCAACACAGGCGCCTGACGTACTGCGTATACCCCCGCCTTGGGGCGGGGATTATAGGTCATATGAGCGCAATCACCCACTGCAAAAACACCCGAAGAACTACTCTCAAGCGATTGATCCACAGCAATAAACCCATCTTTCAGGTCGAGGCCGGTATCCGCGATCCAGCCATGCGGCGTGGCCCCCGCTGCCCCTACGATAAAATTCGCATCAAGCGAACGGCCATCCGCCAAGGTCACGCCATTGGCGGTAACTGCAGCCACGCCAATGCCCTCCAGTACCTCAACGCCGTTTTCGCCAAGCGCACGACGCACGCGGGCTTGGGCTTTCGCGCTATTGGCGGACAGGATTTGGCTGCGGTCCAACAGTTTGACCGATACCGGGCCTGCATGGTTGCGCAGGGCAAAGGCCATGGCCATAGCCAGCTCGGCTCCGGCAATACCGCCGCCGATGACTGCCACATGTTTGATACCTGCAGAGCTGCGGAAACTGTCCCATTTCGCGGAAAAATCGGCCAATGGCTTGGCCGGAACGCCGTGTTCTACAAAACCGGCAAGCCCGTCCATCCGTGAGGTAATCCCCACATCAACCGACGCCAGATCATAGGAAAGCGTCCTGCCGTCCTCCAGACCGATTTTGCGCTGCTGTGGATCCATCGAAACCGCGCGCCCGTCGATCAATGTCGCTCCGACCTTTGCCGTCAACGCCGCCAGATCAATATCCAACTCTTCCCGCGTGTAGTGCCCGGCCACGAAACCGGGCAACATGCCGGAATAGGGCGCGGTCGAGCCCGGGTTGATCACCGTCACATGGGCACCAGCAAGGGGCGCATCCTTAAGAGCGTTCAAAACAAGCGCATGCGTATGCCCACCGCCCACAAGGACGACCGATTTCAAAGAATTCTGGTTCATTAAATTTCCTGTTCCATTCGCTCAGAGCCATGCGACCTTTCCGGCAAGTTCCATGACAGTTGCAGCACGCAAAGGCAGATTTTCCTTGAGGTACCCAGGCCCTGCACCCGAACCAAGCATCCCCTCTGGTACGTCGATGATACTGGTAAAACCGTTTGCACGCAGGCGTTTATCCATATGAGCAGAACGGACCCCACGCGCACAGATCAATGCGACGGGCTTGTCCCCGCCACTGGCAAGCAACGATTGGAGCATCTCCTCGAAATCCTTGCGCCGCATATCCAGCGGCAATGCAGGTGCTGCGATTCCGGTTCGTTTCCATTCATCGGGGCGACGAATATCAATCAGGTAAATCTGCCCTGCCTCTGCTTGGCGGTGGGCTTCGGTCACGGTCAGCCGGTCGCCGCCTGAGGTATCTGCAAAGACGTTGAACCAATTCGCGACAAACAGCCCTCCCGCTGCGACGGCAACAACGCCGCCTGTCATAAACAGGCGCCTTGTCGGATGGGAGGGGTTATCCTCTGGCATATTGGTGACCTCACTTCAGGGCGCTTGCCCGCATCCCTAACGGGAGCGTTTCAAGACTTATGTGACGAAGTCACCGTTTTATCCAATAAGTTATCTGTGAGCACATCTCGAAAACAGGCGTGCAAGTGGCATTTGCTGCGCGATCAGGCGTTATCCTGTCGGGCGGTACGCTGGATATTATCCTTCACCGCAAGATACGAAGAATAAGTCGAAACGCTGTAAGGGACGCAGTAGGTCAGGATGATACGTATCGCCATGCCGAAATCCAGTTGGCCCGCCAGCAGTTTGTCGCCCTGATTGATCACGGCAAGAACGGTGCCTACGATCAATGCAATCCGCATAGCGCGTTTAACCACGGTCACATCCGTTGCGATCGCAATGAAACCCATATTTTCATTTGATGACATGTCACTTCCGATCCCGATAGCCCCCCGGCCGGCGTGGCGGGAATACAATCGAGACAAACAGGCGCAGGCCGACATGTCCAGCGTTTGTCCCTGTGATCAACAACTTGTGCAAGTGATGTGCAACCGCCATGAGCGATCCAGCAGGATCACGCATGGCGGAAGCTAACATTCAAGAATTGGCAAGAGAGAAAAAAGCAAACTAAAACATTAACCTAATCGCCACTCTTAACCCTTTATTCACTTCCGGCGGCGGCCACCGGTACGGCCTGCGCGGCCGCGCCCTTCCTGACCTGCTTTTGGAGCGACCTTGTTGAAGTTGATCCAGTCGCCACCGTGCGGGTCACGGTCAAACAGGAAGTTCGCCGCGCGGATCGCTTCCATTTCTTTGCCGGGCTTGGGCAGGGTTGATCCCATGCCAAACAGGTTCACAAATGTCTCGTCGTCCATGCCTTCGGGCAAGATCAAACCAAGGGCTGCAAGCTCTTCTTTTTTTGCGGCAATTTTCTTGGCGTTGACGGGTAGGGCAACGGGATTCATGATTGCGGATGTCATGCCGGCACCCATGGCCATAGGCAGAAACGCGTTGTTGATGCCATGACGGTTGGGCAGGCCAAAGCTGATGTTGGAGGCACCGCAGGTGGTGTTTACGCCCAACTCTTCACGCAAACGGCGTACAAGGGTAAAGACCTGATGGCCCGCTGTTGCCATCGCGCCAATAGGCATGACCAGTGGATCCACCACGATGTCATGGGCGGGGATCCCGAAATCGGCGGCGCGCTCAACAATCTTTTTGGCCACAGCGAAACGTACGTCAGGGTCTTCGGAAATACCTGTGTCATCGTTCGAAATCGCGACAACCGGCACATTGTATTTCTTGACCAGGGGCAGAACCAGCTCCAGACGCTCTTCTTCACCGGTCACCGAGTTGAGTAGCGGGCGGCCTTCGCAGGCCTCCAGACCGTTCTCCAACGCGCCGGGCACAGAGCTGTCGATGCAGATCGGGCAATCGGTCACGGCCTGAACACGTTTGATCATCTCGGGCATCAGCATCGGCTCGACAAAGTTGTTGTCGGCATAACGTGGGTCTTCGGCCATTTTATTCGAGAAAACAGCGCCCGAGTTTACGTCGAGGATGTTGGCACCTGCGGCAACCTGCGCGATGGCATCGGCCTCAACGCGGGAAAAATCACCACGCTCCAGCTCTTCGGCCAAGATTTTGCGGCCTGTAGGGTTGATCCGTTCCCCGATGACGCAGAAGGGCTGGTCAAAGCCGATAATGGCAGTTTTTGTTTTGGATTCGACGATCGTTCTGGTCATTGGTCAGTCCTTTAGGCGGATGCAGGAACGGCAGAATCGCCGCCATTGTTTTGGGCCCATGTGGCATTGGTTTTGATCCCGCCAAGCGGAAAGAAATGCACATGGCTGATGTTAAATTCGGGATTGGCGGCCTTATGTGCGGCCAGCTCGGTCAAGATATCTGTTGGTTCATAGGGGAGAAGCAGCTTGGTCACATCCATCGCTCGCTTTTGCAATACCTTTAGCGATGGCCCCACGCCGCAGGCGATGGCGAATTTGATCAGCGTTTGCAGCTTGGCCGGACCGGCGATGCCGATATGAACGGGGAGGGTGATGCCCGCCTCTACCAGACTGTCGGCCCAATCAATGATCGGCGTGGCTTCAAACGCAAACTGCGTGGCGATGGCCATTTTCGCATCTGTTCGGGTTTGGAAATCATTCTTCCAGCGCAGCGCGGCATCAACATTGGCTGTGCCGGTGGCGTCAATGTCGCGATTGCCTTCGGGGTGTCCGGCCACATGCAAACGCTCGAACCCCGCCTGATCAAATAGCCCTGTTTCCATCAACTGCATACTGTCAGAGAAATCCCCATGCGGCGCGGCAACACCACCCGCCAGCAACAGCGCCTGTTTTACATCCGCTTCACCCTGATAGCGTGCGATCCAGTCGGCCAGCGTGGCCTTGTCTTTGATGATGCGGGCGGGAAAATGCGGCATAACGGCAAAGCCGTCGCCTGCAAGGCGCCGCGCGGTCGCGACCATATCCTCGATCGGGGTGCCTTCGATGTGGGCGATATAGACCCGCGTCCCCGCAGGCAGCAGCGCGCGGAAATCTTCGACCTTCTCGGCTGTGCGTGGCATTACCTCGATCGAGAAATCCTGAAGAAAGCTTTCGACTTTGGGGTTCACGCCGACAGCGTCATCGTCTTTTTTGCGGAAGTTCAACAGTGCCATGTGGCGGCTCCTTTAACTGTCATGAAGGGCGTCAGGCCCAGCCGTCATTTGCAATAAGTGCCTTGATACGCTCGCGGTCGTATTCCGCATCAATGCGCGCGGCTTCAGCATCGGCAACCGCGGCATCTTCGCCTTCGACAGTATAGGCATCTGCCTTGCGCCACTCGGCAAGATACGCATCCGTATCACCGGCACCGACCTTCATGGCAGCACGATCAATGGCCTGTTCGAAACGTTCTGGCAGGATGCGTTTCTGGCCACGTCTGCCTTTGCCGACAATGACTTGCGCCGGGATATCCCGCCAATACACGATTACTACATCTGCCATCTACGATTCCTGTCTTTGCACTTTTGCGCCACTTCATCTCTAGCGGATGGTCCACATCGACCGATTGTCGTTTTCGACACAAGCCGTCTCATCCGCGACCTATGGTTAGCGCATTGCGCCTCGTGTCACGAGGGGCAGGGCCCGTCATTCGCTGCATGATCTTGGTGAGGTGCATTAAATTCCCGCGCAATCGTGACCGAGGGCGCTTGCGCGCGGGCACCACAAGACGTATCAATGTTACAACTCGTAATGAAAGGCGCAACCCATGGCGCCAAAGCGCTCCAAAGGTGCGGGCGCGCTCGAACGAAACATATCGACGGTTCTGAGCCCCGCGCCAGTTTCGTCCAGATCGAACGACCTATATGCGGCCCTTGATCTGGGCACAAATAGCTGTCGCATGTTGATCGCCCGCCCCGAAGGCGGGGGGTTTCATGTGGTGGACAGTTTCTCGAAGTCTGTGCAACTTGGCGCAGGGCTCGAGAAAACCGGGCGATTGTCGCGCGGATCAATGACGCGCACCATACAAGCGCTTCGTATTTGTCAGCAAAAGCTGCGGCGTAACAAGGTCAAGCGGATGCGCCTTGTGGCCACCGAAGCCTGCCGCCGTGCGCTGAACGGTTCTGACTTCATGCGCCGTGTCACCCGCGAAACCGGGCTTCGCCTTGATATCATCGCTCCCGAACAGGAGGCGCAGCTGGCTGTAATATCTTGTGCGCCGCTGGTCAGTCCGAAGACAGAGAACCTGCTGGTTGTGGATATTGGCGGCGGCTCGACCGAGCTGGTGTGGATCGATATCTCGAAAGTGCCCAAAAAGGACCGCGCGCAATCCATCATGCGGCTGCACGGCGGGTTTGTGCAGGCAAAGACAGATATACCCGCGGCGCGTGTGGTCGACTGGATCAGCGTGCCCTTGGGCGTGGCCACATTGCGGGATCAATTTTCCGATGTTGAGGATGACGCAGCGCGCTTTGCCTTGATGAGCTGGTTCTTTGAAGAAAACCTGACCGATTTCACCCCCTATCAATCCGCACAACCGCAAGAGCGGTTCCAGATTGTCGGCACCTCTGGTACAGTCACTACTGTAGCGGCAAGCCATCTAGGCCTGCGCCGCTATGACCGGACCAAAGTGGACGGGATGCATATGACGAGCACGCAGATTGATAAGGTGATCCACAAATATCTGGCGATGGGGCCAGAGGGCAGGCGGGCCGATCCCTGTATCGGGCACGACCGCTCGGCGTTGATCATGTCTGGGGCTGCAATTTTGCAGGCACTGATGCGTTGCTGGCCGACGGACAGGCTCAGCGTGGCCGACCGTGGTCTGCGCGAGGGGCTACTTTATGCACAAATGAGCGCGGATGGCGTGCTTGAAGAAGGAACATTCTGATGGGCAAGACGCCGACAGGAAAGAACACATCAGGCCGCGGACAGCGCGATCTGAAAGTTAAGGTGAAATCGGCGCGCGGCCGCAAGCTTAGCTCGACCCGCTGGTTGCAGCGGCAGTTAAACGATCCTTATGTAAAACGGGCCAAGGCCGAAGGTTATCGCGGGCGCGCGGCGTTCAAGATCATGGAGCTGGACGATAAATACCGCTTCCTCGTGCCTGGCGCGCGGATCGTTGATTTGGGTGCGGCACCTGGCGGCTGGTGCCAGGTGGCGGTCAAGCGTTCCAACATCCTTGGCGAAAAAAGCGGTAAGGCGAAGGGCACGATTCTGGCCATTGACCTTCAAGAGATGGAGCCCATCGCGGGCTGTGAGATCCACCAGCTTGATTTCATGGAAGATGATGCCGACCTCAAGGTCAAGGAATGGCTGGGCGGGAATGCGGATGTCGTGATGTCGGATATGGCGGCTGCCTCATCAGGGCACAAGCAGACAGACCACAACCGGATTATCGCGCTGTGTGAGGCTGCTGCCTATTTCGCGTTTGACGTGTTGGATGAGGGCGGCACTTTTGTCGCCAAGGTTCTGGCAGGCGGTGCCGAGGGTGAGTTGCAGCAATTGCTCAAAAAGCGCTTCCGCAAAGTGGCCAACTACAAGCCACCGTCGAGCAGGCAGGACAGTTCGGAAAAATTCGTGGTCGCCATCGGCTTTAAGGCGGATAAACCGGACGAAACGCAGGAATAACAACCTTGCACACAAAGAAAAACGCCCCGATGGGGCGTTTATTTTTGATTTGGGACATTTGAAGAATAGGGCGGTTTAGCTGCCCCATGTGCGGACGGTGCCACAATCCATATGTACAAAGTTGGAGCCGGAGTAGCGGCCAACACCGCCGCCACGACAAACGGCCGCCGCCTTGGCCATTTGCGATACCGAGCGCGAGCTGAGGCGCAAATCGGCCGCTTGGCCTTTCATATGCAGGGAGTTCTTGGCCACCCCGCGCGAGCGGGAGCGCAGCATCGCATTGGTTTTCGGGCTACGGTAGCCTGACAGCAACATATAGGGTTCATCCACATCCATCAGGTTATGGGCGGCGGCCATAATGTCGATCGTGCGCAGATCCATTTTTACGGTGTCATTGGTGCGCCAGTCGCGCATGAAATAATTCACTTCTTTCACGGCGTCGCGGATGTAATCGCCCTCGATCCAATAGATCATGTCGATCCGTTCGCCCGTACGGCCGGAATACATCTTGATACGGCGGATATCACCGCCACCGCGCAGGAAGCCTGCTGCATTTCCGTATGTAGGGGCTGCGGTGAGTGCTGTTGCTGCGAATGCGCCCAATAGGCCGCGCCGCGTCATACCTGAGGTGGAATTAACCGTCATACTAATTGTCCCGTCCTTGCCAATAAAGCTGGCTTGCCTGTGGATTCTGCCAATGTGCCTGTGATGTTACACAGGCGTTAATTCATCTCCCCAGATGCACTACATGTATTGCATAGAGGAATTTCGGAACCAAGGGGTGAATCCCCGCGTTACGTTATCAGGGGAATTTTAGGCAAATTTTTGCGCATTTGGTGACCGTTGATGAGGCAAACAACGATATCTTGTGTCAAAAAAACACAGATCAATACGTTTCCTCTAGGAGTGGCGCGAATGTGAGTGGACTTACCGGCCCAAAATTATGAATAGTTTTCCGAAACCTAGAGATCTTCGGAGAGTTTTTTCATGCGCCAGTATTTGAGTTTACTAAATGCACCAAAGGCAATTGCGTGCGCTTTGGCGCTTGGCGTAATTTTTTCTTCTGCTCCGTCACCGGCTCAGGCACAGCTCACCGCCTTCAAACAGGCTGTGGCCGAAACCGGATCACGCGACGATGTGATTGCCAAGTTTTACCGTGATCATAATTTTGAAGGCATCTGGACCGGCAATAGCGATCTGCATGCGGCCCGCCGCTCCGCGCTGTTTGACGCGCTAAGCCGCGCGGGAGACCACGGTTTGCCGGTAAGCCGCTATGATGTGGCGGCGCTTGAACGCCAGATGAAAGCCGCACGTTCAGCTCGCGATCTGGGTCTGATCGAGGTCGAGATGACGCGCATGTATCTGCAATACGCCCGCGATATCCAAAGCGGCGCGTTGATCCCCTCACAGGTCGTGGATGCAATCAAACGCGAAGTTGAATACACCGACCGTGCAGAATTGATTTCAGGGTTCCTGTCGTCGCAACCGGCTGCTTATCTGCGCGGGCTGGCACCGCGCACAGTGGAATATAGCGCGCTGATGAAACAGAAAATGCTGTTGCAGGAACAGCAGCAAAATGGCGGTTGGGGCCCGACGGTAAATGCCTCGTCGCTCAAACCCGGGGCATCGGGCCCTGCGGTGCTGACCCTGCGCAACCGGCTGATGTCCATGGGCTATCTGGCGCGCTCGAACGCCAAAACCTATGACGCGGCCATGGTTGAGGCCGTCAAAGCCTTCCAGAAGGCGCATGGTCTTGAAATTGACGGCAGCGCGGGTGAAAGCACCATTAAGGAGCTAAATCAAACCATTGCCACACGCCTCAAGCTGGTATTGGTGGCATTGGAACGCGAGCGTTGGCTCAACAAAGAGCGTGGCGATCGCCATATTCTGGTGAACATCCCGGACTTCACCGCAAAAGTGCTTGATCACGGCCACGTCACATTCGAGACGCGTTCAGTGGTGGGTGCCAATAAAGAAGACCGCCCCACGCCCGAGTTTTCCGATACGATGACCCATATGGTCATCAACCCCAGCTGGTATGTGCCGCGCTCGATCGTCGTGAATGAATATTTGCCCGCGCTGCGCAACAACCGAAATGCGGTCAGCCATATCGAGATTACCGACCGTAAAGGCCGCAAGATCAACCGCGGTGCTACCAATTTCGCGAAATATACGGCGCGGAATTTCCCCTTTGCCATGCGCCAACCGCCCAGCAGCACCAATGCGCTGGGATTGGTGAAATTCATGTTTCCCAACAAATATAATATTTACCTTCATGACACGCCGGCAAAAAGCCTGTTTGGCCGCGAAGTGCGCGCCTTTAGCCACGGCTGTGTCCGGCTGAGCGAACCTTTCGAATTTGCCGAGACCCTTCTGTCCAAGCAGGAAGCCGATCCAATGGGCTTTTTCAAATCCAAGCTGAACACAGGCCGTGAAGCCCGCGTGAATCTGGAAACACCTGTGCCGGTGCACATCATCTACCGCACCGCCTTTACCGATGCGCGGGGCAATATGAATTTCCGCCGCGACATCTATGGTCGTGACGCAAAGATCTGGAACGCCCTGCAAAAGGCAGGGGTAGAAGTCGGTGGCGTTCAGGGGTAAATCTGCGCGCAACCTCCAAGGAGCGCGACATGAGCTATACCGTTAAAGAGATTGCAGTGGCGCTGGGGGCAAAAGCCTTTGGCGCCATTGGTATTTCAATCGCCCGCGCAGCTGAACCCGCCAGCGCCACAGCGCAGGACCTGGCGCTGGCTATGTCTCCGAAATACGCTGATGATCTGGACCAAGGACAGGCCCGTGCGGCAATCCTGTGGGAGGGGGCCGACTGGCAGGCGTTGGGACTGGAGGCTGGAATCATCGCACCACGTCCGCGTTATGCCATGTCAGGGCTGACCAGAATGCTTGACCCCGGGCAGGGGTTTGCAGCAGGAATTCATCCAAGTGCTGTCATCGCCCCCCAAGCAGAGCTGGGCGAGGGGGTGAGCGTTGGCCCGCTTGCCGTGATTTCCAAAGGTGCAAAAATCGGTGCGGGCAGTGTGATTGGACCGCAGTGTTTTATTGGCGCGGACGCCACCCTTGGCCCGCGTGCCTATCTGCGCGAGGCCGTTAGCATCGGTGCGCGTGTCACCATCGGTGAACGTTTTATCGCACAGGCCGGCGCGCGCATTGGCGGCGACGGGTTTTCCTTTGTTACGCCGGAGCCCAATCCGGTCGAAACCATCCGCCACAGTCTGGGCCATCAAGGCGACGCACAGGCGCAAGAGTGGGCCCGGATTCACACGCTCGGTTCGGTCAGGATTGGCGACGATGTGGAGATCGGGATGAACGCCACCATCGATTCCGGCACCATCCGCGACACCTATGTGGGCCACGGTAGCAAACTCGATAATCTGGTGCATCTGGGGCATAATGTCGTGGTCGGGAAAAATTGCCTGCTGTGCGGTTTAGTCGGGGTCGCGGGGTCCGTGACCATCGGGGATAATGTCGTGCTGGGCGGGCAATGCGGCGTGGGGGATAATATATCCATCGGTGACGGCGTTGTTGCGGGGGGCGGTACGAAACTGCTCTCTAATGTCCCAGCAGGACGCGCCATGTTGGGCTACCCTGGCACGCAGATGGACAAGCAGATTGAACAATATAAATCACTACGCCGCCTGCCGCGCCTGCTCCGCGAGGTTGCAGAGCTGAAAAAGGCAGTTTTCAAAACCGGTAAGGATGCCTAAGTCTTGCCCGAGGACAGCCGCAAAGGAACCACCCCATGAGCGTCAAAGATCAGGTCATCACCATCATCGCAGAACAGGCCCTGCTAGAGCCAGAGGATGTGACGATGGACAGCACGCTGGAAAGCCTTGGTATAGACAGTCTTGGTTTGGTCGAAAGCATCTTTGCCATTGAAGAAGCCTTTGATATTACCGTGCCCTTCAATGCCAATAAGCCGACCGAGTCCGATTTTGACATCAGCACAGTGGCCAGCATTGTCGCAGGGATTGAACGGCTTCAGGCCGAGCAACAACCTGAATGAAACGCGTTGTTATTACCGGTGCCGGAACGGTCAACCCGCTGGGCCATTCCATGCCCGAGACTTTTGCCGCCATGCGAGAAGGCGCTTGCGGGATCGGTCCACTGGATATCCGCGATCTCGACCGGCTCCAGATACAGATCGGCGGACAGGTCAAAGGGTTTGAAAGCGAAGGCCGCTATAGCCGACAGCAACTGTCGCTTTATGACCGGTTTACCCAGTTCACCCTTGCTGCGGCCCGGCAGGCGATAGACCAGTCCGGGCTTATCTTTGACGGGAAATTGGCCGAAACCAGCGGTGTGGTACTGGGCACGGCCGGCGGCGGGGTGAGTACGTGGGATGACAACTACCGAACGGTCTATGCGGAGGGTAAAAACCGCGTGCATCCTTTCGTGGTCCCCAAACTGATGAATAACGCGGCCGCCAGCCATGTGAGCATGGAATGGAACCTCAAAGGCCCGTCCTTTACCGTGTCCACGGCCTGCGCCTCTTCAAACCATGCCATGGCACAAGCATTTTCCATGATCCGCTCGGGGATGGCAAAAGCAATGGTAACAGGCGGTTCTGAATCCATGTTGTGCTTTGGCGGGATCAAGGCGTGGGAAGGGCTGCGCGTGATGTCCAAAGATGCCTGCCGCCCGTTTTCGGCCAACCGCAACGGGATGGTTCAGGGTGAGGGCGCGGGCGTGTTTCTATTCGAAGAGCTTGACCACGCACGTGCGCGCGGCGCGCAGATCCTGTGCGAAGTTGCGGGCTTTGCCATGACCTCGGATGCATCAGACATCGTGATGCCCTCCAAGGAAGGCGCGGCACGTGCCATGGCGGGGGCATTGCGCGACGCAAAGATTGATCCGTCCGACGTGGGCTACATCAACGCCCATGGCACGGGCACGGCCGCCAATGACAAAACCGAATGTGCTGCTGTCAAAGATGTCTTTGGCAGCCATGCTGACAGATTGATGATCAGCTCGACCAAATCCATGCACGGCCATCTGATCGGCGGCACGGGCGCTGTGGAGTTGCTGGCCTGTATCATGGCCTTGAAGGACGGGGTCGTCGCGCCGACGATCGGATATATTGAACCTGACCCCGAATGCGCGCTGGATGTCGTGCCAAATACGGCCCGTGAGGCATCGGTTGAGGTGGCGCTCAGTAATGCCTTCGCCTTTGGCGGTATGAACGCGGTTCTTGCCCTGCGCCGAATTTAACCAAGCAGCTCGATTTTAACTCTTTGCAACAAAAAAGGCCGCTCCGGATCGGAGCGGCCTTTCGCATTCGAACAAGATCGCACTTAAGGTGAGGTAACGATGGTTGCTTTATCAAAGGAGGCGGTGAAGCCGTCCAACGACAGGTTCAGCTCAACCTTCTGGTCAAGCGCAAGCGCGGGAACGATTGTGAGCGTCGCATTGGCCCCACGTTTGAATGCAGTCACGTCATCGGCCGTAAGGCCCAGACGCGCGTAACAGCCTACAGCGTTGCAGAACGCATAAGGATAACGGCGGGCCTGACCACCGTCGATGGACATGGTCAACTGGTTTGGCAGCGCTGTCTCGAGCGGTACAATCACAGTCGCACCTGCAACAGCTTTGCCGCCGTCGGGTAGGCGGAACATGGATACTTCTGCCACTGGCGAACCTTCACCGTCATCCAGAAGCTGGTACATCTGGCAAGGCTCTTCGCCTTCTTCCACACGAATACAGCGAATTTCCCATGCACCGACTTCTTCGCGGGTATAGGGGGCGCCAACGGCACTTTGAGCATCTTCGCCAAGGCTCAGCTGGTCTTCGATGGTTGGTTTGGCCGCGTCGGCCGGTTTGTCCGCGTCAGCAGGCGCCACAGTCAAATCGCCCGAAGTGGTCGATTGCGCGAAAACCGCTACTGGGGATAAAAGCGCCAACGCAGCACAAAACGTTAAAACTGGTGAAGAATGGGTCATGTGAAATCCGTCGTTTGATTGCAGTTGAACCGACTTAACACCCTGATGCACAGATGTCAGGGGGATTGCGCGCAAGTCGCTTCATGAATTTGCATTTTTCCGCTGATGCATAGCTACGTCGTTGCGGACCATGGGAAAATAAAAAAAGAGAGCGAAGAACGCTCTCTTTTTTATAGATGGTAACTCCCTGCCGGACTTTGCCGACTTATTATCGACACGATATGCAAGCCCATACAATCGGTCAACCGGAAATCCGGAAAACTCTTCGGTAATAGGATGCGGGCGTAAAAAAGCCGTACCCGAAGGTACGGCAAGTCTGACAGGGAGGAAGTATCGGCACCTCAAGGACATCAAGGAACCGATAAATTCACTATGGCGCAAACAGGTTAAGTAAGTATGCTGGCCCGGGCCGCTCCGGAAGGTGCGGTTAAGCAAGTATTACAGGAGACGTCATTGTGGGTTCTGATCTTTTTATCGGTGGCGGCGGGCCTGATTATAGTACGCAACAATATCTATCGCTGAAATATGCAAACCGGCATGGGCTGGTGGCGGGGGCCACGGGTACCGGTAAAACCGTGACCTTGCAGATCATGGCCGAAGGATTTGCCAAGGCTGGTGTGCCTGTGTTCCTGTCGGACGTCAAAGGCGACCTGAGCGGTCTGGCCGCCGCAGGCGATCCCGCCCACAAGCTGCACGGTGCCTTTACCGAGCGCGCCACAAAAATCGGATTTGACGATTTCACCTATGAAGCCTTTCCCGTCACCTTTTGGGACCTCTTCGGCGAACAGGGCCACCCCGTGCGCACCACGATATCAGAGATGGGGCCACTGCTGCTGGGGCAACTTCTGGGGCTGACTGAAGCTCAGGAAGGGATCCTCAACATTGCGTTCCGCGTGGCCGATGAAGACGGTATGCCACTACTTGACCTCAAAGACCTGCAGGCTCTGTTGGTCTGGATCGGCGAGAATGCCAAGGATCTATCCTTGCGTTACGGCAATGTTTCCAGCTCATCAATCGGGGCGATCCAGCGGCGTTTGCTGGTATTGGAAAATCAGGGCGGTGCAAAGTTGTTTGGTGAGCCCGCGCTGGCGCTTTCCGACCTGATGCGGACCGATGACCAAGGGCGCGGGATGATCAACATTCTGGCGTCAGATCAGCTTATGGGGGCTCCCAAGCTTTACGCGACCTTCCTGCTGTGGCTGCTGTCCGAACTATTCGAAGAACTGCCCGAGGTCGGCGACCCTGATAAACCAAAGCTGGTGTTCTTCTTTGACGAAGCGCATCTGTTGTTTGATGACGCGCCCAAAGCGCTGATCGATAAGGTCGAACAGGTTGCGCGACTGATCCGTTCAAAAGGTGTCGGCGTCTATTTCATTACCCAAAATCCGGCGGATGTGCCCGAAGACATCCTCGGCCAGCTTGGGAACCGCGTACAACACGCCCTGCGCGCTTTCACTGCCAAGGACCAGAAAGAGCTGCGGATGGCTGCGCAGACTTACCGCGAGAACCCCTCCTTCAGTACCGAAGATGCGATCCGGGAGGTTGGCGTAGGCGAGGCCGTGACTTCGATGCTGCAACCCAAGGGCGTGCCGGGTATCGTTGAACGTACATTGATACGCCCGCCTTCCTCGCAGCTTGGCCCGATCACCGGGGCACAGCGTAAAGAGATCATGGCGGCGTCCCCCATGGCGGGAAAATACGAAAGCCCGCTGGACCGTGAAAGCGCCTTTGAGATGCTGCACAAACGCGCCGAACAAGCCGCCGCCGAGGCAGAAGCCGCGGAGGCCGCAATCGAGCAAGCCGAAGCAGAGGCAAAAGCGGCCAAGGCTGCCACGGCCGACACACCATCCTTGCGCGAATTCAAACAGGCGCGGCGCTATGCGGGCAAAGGGTCAAGCACGACAACACGTCGAACCAGCAGCCGCACAGCCGCGGGGCAGGGGATCGGCGGTGCAATCGCCAATGTCGTGATCAAAGAACTCAAAGGCACAACAGGCCGCCGCATCGTACGCGGCATTCTGGGCGGGTTGTTCAAAGGGCGTTAAAGGGCGCGTGCCATATAACGGCTAAAGGGCGCACCGTCTTCGTAGTCCCCGAAGGCGGCGCAATCCTTGAAGCCGTGCCGCAGATACAAGCGATGCGCCGCCTCCAGCCCCGGTGTACCTGTCTCCAGACACAGTCGCGGCAGTTTTCGGGCCCGTGCCACATCTACCAGATGACGCAAAAGCGCATCGCCCACACCGCGCCCGCGTGCGGCAGGATCAACAAACATCGATTTCACCTCTCCGTAGGTGCCGCAATCGGCCAAGGCCACACAGCCCAGCACGTCATCCTTGTCTTGGGCGATAAAGAACCCGATATCTGGCGCCGTAAGCCTGTCGATGGATAGAAAATGATTAGCTTCCTGCGGGAAAAGCGATCCCATCAGAGCATGACTGGCCTCAAGCAGCGCGTGCGCCTGGGGTTGGGTCGGATCACCGGACAATACAGCAATGCTGCCCATTCTCATTCCCTCAGGGAGATAGGCGCGCAGCATGGCTGCCACGTTCGCGGTAAGGGGTCGTATCATAATGTGCGCGGTAGCATTTGGAGAAATGTGACGGCGACGCAAATCCACAGGCCAGCGCCACGTTGATCACACTCATATCGGTTTGCATCAACAGATTGCGCGCCTTTTGCAGACGCAGTTCCATATAATACCGCTTTGGGCTGCGGTTCAGGTAGCGCCGGAACAGCCGTTCCAGCTGGCGCGTGGACATGCCCACATCGCGGGCCAGTATCGACGGGCTTATCGGCTCTTCGATATTGGTTTCCATAATCTGGATCACCTGACTAAGCTTGGGATGGCGCACGCCGATGCGGGTGGGCACTGACAAACGCTGTGTGTCCTGATCCGTACGGATCGAGTTATAAATCAGCTGGTCCGCCACCGCATTGGCAAGATCTTCACCCTGATCATCGGCAATGATTTTAAGCATCAAATCAATCGACGAGGTCCCGCCCGCAGTGGTCATCCGGTTGGATTCGACCAC
The DNA here is from genome assembly GCF_039977885.1 of Sulfitobacter sp. Taxonomy (GTDB): domain Bacteria; phylum Pseudomonadota; class Alphaproteobacteria; order Rhodobacterales; family Rhodobacteraceae; genus Sulfitobacter. Next base: position 32,094 of record NZ_JBDWCI010000018.1, on the reverse strand, counting down.
AAAGACAGACTTGGTTAGTACAACCTCGTCGAATTCCTCTTCAAAGCTGTCCTGATTTTCCCAATGGATCGTCGCCCGTTTGCCATCCAAAAGACCTGCCTTTGCCAACGTATAAGCACCGGTACACAGGCCCCCGATCAAAATCCCCTTGCGGGCCTCACGGCGCAACCACGACAGGATCTTTTTGGTGGTGGCCGCCTGCACGTCGATCCCCGCGCAAAGAAACAACGTATCATCACGGCCCAAATCGCCTAAATCCGCGTCAAGTTTGAACACTGTGCCCGCAGAGCAAACTGCCTGCTCACCGCCTTCACCAACCAGTTCCCATTCATAAATTGTCCGGCCTGCCATCCGGTTGGCAATCCGTAGGCTTTCAATGGCGGTCGCAAAGCAGAGCAAACTGAAATTATCCAACAGGACAAAGACAAATTTACGCGCCTTTTCATTGTTTTGGGGAATGCGTTGTACGGATGGGGTAGTCACCATTGTGCGGACACTCACAGGGCAGGCGTTTCAATATTACAGATGCGGTACTAGGCATGAGGACAAATGCCGCGTCAAGCCGTCAAATCTGTTATGGCCACTCAGGCTCATGTTTTGTATAGAAGCCTTCTGACCCAGCGTTTGCGCCAACATTTTGCGCAATTCGCCAACGACCGGAGCGAGAGAAATGACTTCCTGGACCAAATCAAGCTGGCGCGCGGCGCCACGGATTCAAATGCCCGATTACCCTGATCAGGCCGCATTGAACGCAGTCGAAGAACAGCTCGCCCGATATCCACTTTTGGTATTTGCCGGTGAAGCACGGCGCCTGCGCAAGCATCTGGCTGCAGCAGGGCGCGGAGAAGCATTTTTGCTGCAAGGCGGCGATTGCGCCGAAAGCTTTGAGCAGTTCAGCTCGGACATGATCCGCGACACGTTCAAGGTCATGCTTCAGATGGCAGTGGTACTGACCTATGGTGCCAAAGTGCCGGTGATCAAAGTAGGCCGTATGGCAGGCCAATTCGCCAAACCCCGTTCGGCCAATACCGAAACGGTGGATGGTGTCGAGCTGCCCAGCTACCGTGGCGACATCATCAACGATCTGGCCTTCACACCCGAAGCCCGCATTCCGAACCCTGACAACATGATGCGCGCCTACACGCAGGCAGCAGCCACGCTTAATCTGCTGCGCGCCTTTTCCACAGGCGGCTATGCGGACGTGCATCAGGTACACGGCTGGACCCTTGGTTTCACCGATGGTGAAAAAGCCGCGAAATACCGCGATGTGGCCAACCGCATTTCGGACTCGCTTGATTTCATGGCGGCGGCTGGTGTGACATCGGACACAGCACATACGCTGCAATCAGTTGAATTCTACACCAGCCACGAATCCCTGCTTCTGGAATACGAAGAAGCACTGTGCCGCCAAGAAGCGGAAACCGGTAAGTGGCTGGCTGGTTCGGGCCACATGTTGTGGATCGGCGATCGTACGCGTCAGCCTGACGGTGCGCATGTTGAATTCCTGTCCGGCGTTCAAAACCCGATCGGTTTGAAATGCGGCCCGTCGATGGAAGTCGATGACCTGAAAAAGCTGATGGCAAAATTGAACCCTGACAACGAAGAAGGGCGCCTGACATTGATTTCGCGCTTTGGTGCCGGTTCGGTGGGTGATCACCTGCCGCGTCTGGTCAAGGCCGTAAAAGAAGAAGGGGCCAACGTGGTTTGGACCTGTGATGCTATGCATGGCAACACGATTAAATCCTCTTCAGGCTATAAGACCCGCCCGTTTGAAAGCGTTCTACGCGAAGTGCGCGAATTCTTTGGCGTTCACGCCGCCGAGGGGACAATCCCGGGTGGTGTTCATTTCGAGATGACAGGTCAGGATGTGACCGAATGTACCGGTGGCGTGCGTGCGGTATCTGACGAAGACTTGTCAGATCGCTATCACACTGCCTGCGATCCGCGTCTCAACGCGAGCCAATCGCTGGAACTGGCATTCTTGGTCGCTGAGGAACTTACAGCACGCCGTGCCAATTCGGGCATTCAGGCCGCAGGCTAATTGCTGCGCCCATGAAGATGAAAAAGGCAGAGCGGAAACGCTCTGCCTTTTGTTTTTAGGTGCCTTTGATGTGCTGGATCGCTCGGAGCGATTTACTCTTCCGGCTCGACCAACCGCAGGTAAGGGGGCCGTTTTTTAGCAGTCTCGGCGATGGGCGTTGATTGCGGGCGGGTGAACATCGCCTTTTGCTCCGCAAATTCCTGTGGTGCCTTTTCAGCCACGTGAAGCTCTTTGGTCTTGGCCGGACCTTTGCCCAAGCGCTGTGTGCTCACTTCAGCTACGTCAAACCGGCGTGGTGTGTTGCCCAAATCGCCTGTTACCACCAAACAACCCAAGATACGGCTGATGTCACCCAAATCGCTTTTGAGCGGCAATAAGATCATACGCGCCTCTAGCTCGGGCTGTCCAAGACTTGAGGGTGATCTCATTCGTAACTCTGCGGTGGCCGGCGTTTGGAAAACCTCCTCAAGGACACCTGCAACACGTGTGCGTTCTTCGCGCTCAAAGAAAGCGGTGATAGGCATACCGCGGGCTTCCATTCCCATTACGTCATGCAAGTGTTTGCCAGCAATGCGCAGACGGGCAACGCCAGGTGCGATACGCTCCAGGATAAAGGCGTTTTCCAGCGCGCTCTCGATGCCGCGCGGATCAATCTCTGCGCGTTTGGGCATTTCGCGCACACCCCGCAGGGCATCCCAATAGGCTTCGACAAGCGACAGTGGGGCATATCCGCTGTGAGGTTGGTAATCAGACATTGAAATAATAGTCTGCGAATTTTTTATCGAGTTGTCCATGAAAGCTCCCGTCTTGATCGGTTTTGTGGGCTGAGGTGGCGGTTTTCCGCGTGGCTGTTGGGGCAAACGCCCGATCAGCTGCACCACGCCTTCTGCGAGATGCTGTGTATTTGACTCATATAAAGCAAAACTTGGCCCCTGCGGGTCACATTTTAGTCATATCGGTTAATGTCGTTTCAGCCGTAACAATGCTTGATCCCTTTCTCTAAACTTAATTGTCTTCCATCGATATGCAGTCGGGGGCTTGCGGGTCACGGGGAAAAAAACCTATCCACGCATACAGGACAGGCCAATGGTGCGAAGGGGTAGATATGATCAAATCCATGACGGGCTTTGCCGCCCAGTCAGGCAATATGGCCCCTCACAGCTGGAGCTGGGAACTTCGCGCAGTGAACGGCAAAGGATTGGACCTGCGCATCCGGGTGCCCGACTGGATCCCCGGGCTCGAAGCGAATTTGCGGGCGCGGCTGAATGCAGCGCTGGCACGGGGCAATGTGGCGCTTGGCCTAAGGGTCATCCGTGAGGACGGCGCTGGTGCCGGCACCTTGGCCGTAAACGAGGCGCAGCTTGCGACCGTACTTGCCGCTTTGGGCCAGATTGAAACGGCGGCCATGGATGCGGGCGTGTCGCTTGCGCCGTCCAAAGCCACCGATATCGTCACCATGCGCGGCGTTCTTGAACAGGCCGTGGTCGAGGATGACAATGATGCACTTGCAAAAGCTCTGTTGGCAGAGTTTGACACAGTGCTCGCCGCTTTCGAGGCCATGCGCGCCGCCGAAGGGGCCGCATTGGAGGCCGTGATGCGCGATCAGCTTGCCCAGATCAGTGCGCTGACAACGGAGGCGACCCAATTGGCACAGGCCCGCAGCCTTCAGGCCGCTGAAACGCTAAAGCGCAACCTTGCTCTCGTGCTTGAAACAGCCGAGGAAATTGATCCTGACCGGATCGCGGCCGAGCTTGCGCTGATTGCAGTTAAATCCGATATAACCGAAGAAATCGACCGGCTACACGCGCATGTCGAGGCTGCCACAGCATTGCTAAGCCAAGAGGGCCCAATCGGGCGAAAACTGGATTTTCTGATGCAGGAGTTCAACCGCGAGGCCAATACGCTGTGCTCAAAGGCGCAAAACAGCGAATTGACGCGCGTGGGACTGGCGCTCAAAGCGGTGATAGACCAACTGCGTGAGCAGGTGCAGAATGTGGAGTGAACAATGAACGACCGGCGCGGCCTTTTGATTATTCTTTCCTCGCCTTCAGGCGCGGGTAAATCCACTTTGGCCAAGCGGCTGATGAAATGGGACGACACGCTAAGCTTTTCTGTATCGGCCACCACCCGCGCCCCGCGCGAAGGGGAAGTGGACGGCAAGGATTATCTGTTCGTCACCGAAGACGATTTTCGCAAATGGGTGGGTGAGGGCGAAATGCTTGAACATGCCCATGTGTTTGGCAACTTCTATGGATCACCCAAAGGACCGGTAGAAAAAGGCATCAACGCGGGTCGCGATGTGTTGTTCGATATCGACTGGCAGGGGGCCCAACAGATCCGCAACTCGCCCTTGGGCCTATATACATTGTCGATTTTCATCCTGCCGCCGTCAATCGCAGAGCTGCACCGCCGGTTGGTCAGCCGCGGTCAGGACGACGAGAAAACGATTGCCAAGCGCATGCAGAAAAGTTGGGACGAGATCAGCCATTGGGACGGCTATGATTATGTGTTGGTAAATGATGATCTTGACGCAACCGAAGAAAAACTCAAAACCATCATTGCCGCAGAACGGCTCAAGCGGACGCAGCAGCCACAGCTGAGCGATATCGCCCGCAAGCTGCAAGCGCAGTTCGAGGATCTGAAATGACCATCTACGCGCTTGGCGATAAGGCACCGCAAATTAGCGACAGCGCATGGATTGCACATGATGCCAATGTCATTGGCAATGTGTCACTTGCCGACAAATCATCTATCTGGTTCGGCTGCACCCTGCGCGGCGATAATGAGCTGATTTCCGTAGGCGCGGGATCGAATGTGCAGGAAAACTGTGTGTGTCATACGGACCCCGGTTACCCGCTGACGATTGGCGTGAATTGCACCATCGGTCACAAAGTAATGCTGCACGGCTGCACGATTGGCGACAACACGTTGATTGGCATGGGCGCGACAATACTGAACGGTGCCAAGATCGGAAAAAACTGTCTGATCGGGGCAGGGGCATTGATTACCGAGAATAAAGTCATCCCTGACGGCAGCCTTGTGATGGGCGTGCCGGGTAAAGTGGTGCGCGAGCTGGACGCCAAGGCAATTGCAGGGCTCAGCCGAAGTGCAGAGCACTATCAACAGAATGCGGTGCGCTTTGCCCGCGATTTGAAGGCGATATAATCATGACACTCCCGCTGCCTGTATCTGATGTTCTGGCGGCGGTGCCGCTGCCTGCGTTGGCAATTGCGCAAGGTGAACAAATCCTTTCAATCAACGCCACTGCGCAAAAACTGTTGGGGCTGCCCGCTCAGGGGCGCCATTTCATCACCGTACTTCGCCAACCCGCCGTGGTCGAAGTGGTTGAACGTTGTCTGGCGCAGGGAACACAGGGCACCGCGGAGTATCTTACCCGCGAGGATGGCCATGACGTGACCTATACGGTGACTGTCACCGCCGTAGGGGATTCCGGCACGGTTCTGGTGACATTTCAGGATATCAGCCATGTCGCCGCCGCAAGCCAGATGCGCCGTGATTTTGTTGCCAATGTCAGTCATGAGCTACGCACACCGCTGACAGCGCTGATGGGCTTTATCGAGACCTTGCGCGGGCCTGCACGCGATGATGCCACTGCGCGCGAGCGGTTTCTCGAGACGATGACCAAAGAAACCGAACGCATGAACCGGCTTGTGGGTGATTTGCTATCGCTTAGCCGGGTCGAGGCGGACGAGCGGGTGCGCCCATCGGGGCAGGTCGATCTGGTGGCGATTATGTCCACCACCATGCGCAATCTCAATCCATTGGCCGTTGAGGCGGGGGTGACGTTGGTCCCGCAGCTTCCCGATCATCCGGTGCAGATCGGCGGGGATAGTGACCAGCTGATGCAGGTTTTCACAAACCTGATTGAAAATGCGATCAAATATGGTGGCGCGGATAAGCCCGTAACAATCACCCTGACAGAACATGACGAGATACCAGCACTTCGCGCGGCGGGTATTCAGGTGAGCGTGCGCGACGAGGGGCCGGGAATCGAGCCGCAACATTTGCCGCGCCTGACAGAACGATTCTACCGTGCCGACAGCCACCGCAGCCGTGCATTAGGCGGGACCGGGCTTGGGCTTGCCATTGTAAAACACATTCTGAACCGCCACCGCGGCCGGATCAAAATAGCCTCTGAACTGGGGCAAGGCTCTGTATTTACGGTTCTTTTACCAATCAAATAGGCCTGCTGTTGATTAATGTTCCGGTAATGATTGTTACAAAAATCCCCGCCTGTCATAAAACTGTAATACAACTGTCACAAAAGCACAGCACAGGCCTTTTAGACCACCATCAAGTCACCATGGGGTGATGGGATTATTTGCTGACAGGAGACATAGATGTCTTTCGTAAAACTTTCGACTTCCGCGCTGGCCATTGCTGCCGTATCTGCAACCGCTGCTGCCGCGCGTGATCAGGTTCAAGTTGCCGGTTCCTCCACTGTATTGCCCTACGCTTCCATCGTAGCTGAAGCATTTGGTGAAAACTTTGATTTCCCAACACCGGTTGTTGAGTCCGGCGGCTCCTCCGCGGGTCTCAAGCGTTTCTGTGAAGGTGTTGGCGAAAACACCATCGACATTGCAAACGCGTCCCGCGCGATCCGCGAAAAAGAGATCAAAGCCTGCGCCGAAGCCGGTGTGACTGACATCATCGAAGTACGCGTTGGCTATGACGGGATCGTTTTCGCCTCCGACATCAACGGTGCAGAATTCGCCTTCACGCCAGAAGACTGGTACAAGGCACTGGCCGCCGAGCACATGGTTGACGGCAAACTGGTCAAGAACACCTACAGCACATGGGACCAGGTAAACCCTGACTTCCCCGCACAGCCTATCGCGGCCTATATCCCGGGCACCAAGCACGGCACACGCGAAGTGTTCGAAGAAAAAGTGATCCTTGCCGGTTGTGAAGCCAGTGGCGCACTGCATGCAATGACTGACGCAGGTATCGACGAAGACACCGCCGAAGGCACATGCATGGCGATCCGCACAGATGGCGTATCTGTAGACATCGACGGCGACTACACTGAGACGCTGGCGCGTATCGAAAGCAACAAAGACGGCATCGGCGTATTCGGTCTGGCCTTCTATGAGAACAACACTGACAAGCTGCAAGTTGCAACAATGTCCGACGTTGTACCTTCCACCGAGAGCATCTCGACCGGCGAATACCCTGTATCGCGCCCCTTGTTCTTCTACATCAAAAAAGCCCACATCGGCGTCATCCCGGGCCTGAAAGAATTCGCTGAATTCTTCGTCGCAGACGAAATCGCAGGCCCAGACGGCCCATTGGCCGAATACGGTCTGGTATCCGATCCAGAACTGGAAAAAACTCAGGAAGCAATTTCCAACGAGACCGTCATGGGTGGCGGGGCCTAAAACCCATGCAATAAATGAAATGACAAGGGGCTGCTTTTGAAGTGGCCCCTTACCTTTAGCGCCGATTGGCGGAGCCCTGTGACCATGACTTTACTAAGTAGCCCTCTCACCCTTGTCCTTGTTGTGCTGGCGCTTGCTGCCATCGGATATGTCACGGCCCGAAGCCGGGCCATGTCGCGTGCAGGGGGCGATGCACGTGTCTTGCACTCGCTGCCGAATTACTACGGCATGACTGCCGCCATGTTCACAACCATCCCCGCACTTGGCGTGCTGGTGATCTGGTTGTTGACCCAACCCATGATAATTCAGAATGCGGTGCTTCCGCTGTTGCCCGCTGCGGCGGTTGAGACAGAGGGCACGCAATCGCTGGTGATGAGCGATGTGAACCGCGTAGCAGACGGGCTTGGTATCGCGCTGAGCCAAGGCGTGCTGGATGCGCAAAGCATCGCAGCCCTGCGCGATGATCCGGCAACATTACGTGCTACTTTGGCCAGCGTAGGTGTGGCACTTGGCTCTGATGTAGAGCCCTAAGTGCTGGCCGCCGCAGAGAAGATGCGCAGCCTCGATGCGCGCTGGGATGCGGTGCGCTCAGGTCTGGTGCTCATACTCGCGCTGGCTGGTTTACTTTTCGCGCTACGCGCTGCTGATCCTGCGTTCCGCGCGCGCAATGTGGTTGAACGCGGCGTGCTTGCGTTGCTGGTTCTGGCTGCCTCACTCGCGATTATGACAACCGTTGGCATTGTACTGTCCATGGCGTTTGAGACGATCAACTTCTTCAAACTGCACCCGTGGCAGGACTTCTTCTTCGGCAGCGCATGGGCACCGAACTTTCGTGGCAATAGTGAGCTGTCGATCCTGCCGCTGCTATGGGGGACCTTCTACATCTCCATCATCGCGCTGCTGGTGGCTGTGCCGGTTGGCCTGTTTGCAGCCATTTACCTCAGCGAATACGCAGGCCCTAAACTGCGCGCGGTGGCAAAGCCACTTTTGGAAATCCTCGCTGGGATCCCGACCATCGTTTACGGCCTGTTTGCCTTGCTGACAGTCGGGCCGTTTCTGGTGGATATCTTTGGGCGCGCCGGGGTTCTGAGCATGGAAGGGCTGCGCGATGGTGCGCCGCTGATGTCTGGCGCCACAGCCGTCATCACGGCAGGTCTGGTCATGGGCATCATGCTGATCCCCTTTGTCTCCTCGCTTAGCGACGACATCATCAACGCCGTGCCTCAAAGCCTGCGGGACGGCTCTTACGGGTTGGGGGCCACACCCTCTGAAACGATCCGTCAGGTGGTTCTGCCGGCGGCGCTTCCGGGTATCGTCGGGGCGATCCTATTGGCAGCCTCACGCGCCATTGGCGAGACAATGATCGTGGTACTGGGGGCAGGGGCCATTGCGCGCTTCTCGGGTAACCCCTTTGAGGCCATGACCACCATCACCACCCGCATCGTGAGCCAGCTTACCGGTGATACGGATTTTGCCAGCCCCGAGACGCTTGTGGCCTTTGCCCTTGGCCTCACGCTGTTTGTCTTGACCTTGGGTCTGAACGTAATCGCCCTTTATATTGTGCGTAAATACCGGGAGCAGTACGAATGACCGACGCAACCCACACATCGCTTCTGAAACAAGACGCCCGCACGACCAAGCGCAACCGCGCCGAGGCCCGGTTCAAAGCTTACGGTCTGACCGCCATTGCCATCGGGATGTTGATGCTGATCATCTTGCTGGTCACCATTGTCGGCCGCGGCACAGGGGCGTTTCAACAGACGTTCCTCACCGTTCCCGTGACATTGGATGCGGCCAAGATCGATAAGAAGGGCAATAGAAATATTGATGACATCAAGAAAGTGTCGACCTTTGGCTATAAACCATTGCTGAATGCAGCGTTTGAGAAACTGGTCGCCGATGGCACGTTGGAATCCGATCTGGCACCGAAAAAGATGGCAGGTATTCTGTCCAAAGGTGCCGAAGCGCAGATGCGCGATGCGGTGCTGGCTGATCCGAGTTTGATCGGTCAAACCGTGGAGTTTGATTTCCTCGCCTCGGGCCGTGTGGATGGCTATCTCAAAGGGCGTGTAACCCGCGCCAGCATTGCCAACGACAAAAACATCAACGCAGAGCAGCTTGATCTTGTTGACCAGATGATCGCCTCTGGTGTGCTGGAAAAGAAATTCAACCTTGCCTTTATCACAGGGGCAGACAGCTCTGATGCGCGGCCAGAGGCGGCGGGGATTGGGGTGTCCATGGTCGGGTCACTTTTCATGATGCTGGTCGTGCTTGCGCTGGCTTTGCCCATTGGTGTGGCCGCGTCGATCTACCTTGAGGAATTCGCGCCAAAGAACTGGATTACCGATGTGATCGAGGTGAATATCTCGAACCTCGCTGCGGTGCCGTCGATCGTATTCGGTATTCTTGGTCTGGCTGTGTTCATCAACTACATGCACCTGCCAAACTCCGCTCCGCTTGTCGGGGGGCTGGTGCTGACGCTGATGACATTGCCGACGATTATCATCTCGACACGTGCCTCTCTCAAATCCGTACCTCCGTCGATCCGCGACGCGGCATTGGGGGTAGGGGCCTCAAAGATGCAATCAGTGTTCCACCATGTGTTGCCCCTTGCGGCGCCTGGTATTCTGACCGGCACAATCATCGGGCTGGCGCAGGCTTTGGGCGAAACCGCTCCTTTGCTGCTGATCGGGATGGTCGGGTTTATCGCCTCCAACGGTCCTGAAAGCATCAGTGAGGGCCTGCTGAGCCCGAACTCTGCCATGCCGGCGCAAATCTACGAATGGGCCAAACGCTCTGACCCTGCGTTCTATGAGCGCGCTTGGGGCGGCATCATCATCTTGCTGGTCTTCTTGATCACAATGAACGCAATCGCAGTCATGCTACGCCGCCGCTTTGAGCGCCGCTGGTAAGCAAGGAGAGACATCATGCGAGACGACACACAAATACCGGAGGCAAAAGCCGTGACCACTTCAAAAATTTCCGCCCAAGGCGTGCAGGTCTATTACGGTGAAAATCACGCGATCAAAGACGTCAACGTCGAGATCGAAGATAAGACTGTAACCGCCTTCATCGGCCCGTCAGGCTGCGGAAAATCCACCTTTCTGCGCTGTATCAACCGGATGAACGACACCATCGACATCTGCCGCGTCGAAGGTAAAATCCTGATCGACGGTGAGGATATCAAAGACCCCAAAGTCGACCCTGTGCAACTGCGCGCCAAGGTCGGCATGGTTTTCCAAAAGCCGAACCCCTTTCCCAAATCCATCTATGACAATGTCGCCTACGGCCCCCGCATTCACGGGCTGGCCCGCAACAAGGCCGAGCTGGACGAGATCGTGGAACGCGCGCTGAAACGCGGTGCTATCTGGAACGAAGTAAAAGACCGGCTGCACGCACCGGGCACAGGGTTATCCGGTGGCCAGCAGCAACGTCTGTGCATCGCACGGGCTGTGGCCACTGAACCTGAAGTGCTGTTGATGGATGAGCCATGTTCAGCGCTGGATCCGATTGCCACCGCTCAGGTCGAAGAGCTGATTGACGAGCTGCGCCAAAGCTATTCGGTTGTGATCGTCACCCACTCGATGCAGCAAGCCGCGCGGGTGAGCCAGCGCACAGCGTTCTTCCACCTCGGCAACCTTGTCGAGTTCGGGGACACAGACAAAATCTTTACCGCGCCCGAAGACCCGCGCACAGAAAGCTATATTACAGGAAGGATCGGTTAAGATCATGGAAGAGCAAAACCACATCGCCTCTGCCTTTGACCGCGACCTTGAAAAGGTTCAGGCCCAGATCATGAAGATGGGCGGATTGGTCGAAGACAGCATCCGTCTGGCCGCTAAAAGCCTTGAATCCCGCGATGAACCGCTGGCCGAAAAGGTGCGGGCAGGGGACAAGGCCATCGACCTGCTTGAATCGCAGATCAACGAAGATGCCGCACGCGTCATCGCCCTGCGCGCGCCCGCGGCTGTTGACCTTCGCATGGTGTTGAGCGTCATAAAAATATCAGGCAACCTCGAGCGTATTGGCGACTATGCCAAGAACATGGCCAAGCGCACGGGCGTTCTGGCGCAGATGCCACCGGTCAATGACAGCGCCGGTGCGATCCGCCGCATGGCGCGACTGGCCGAAGAAATGCTCAAAGATGCGTTGGATGCCTATATCCGTCGCGATGCGGATCTGGCCGCTGACGTGATCGCCCGCGATGAGGATCTGGACCAGATGTATAATGCGTTGTTTCGCGAATTCCTGACCTTCATGCTCGAAGATCCGCGCAACATAACGGCCTGTATGCACTTGCATTTCATTGCCAAAAACGTCGAACGGATGGGCGATCACTGTACATCCATGGCCGAACAGGTCGTGTATCTGGTGACCGGCACGCACCCGGATGAGGCGCGCCCGAAGGCGGATGAAACCTCTATCAATACGCAGGTATGAAGCGATGTCGGTAGACAAAATTCAAGTTTTGCTGGTCGAAGACGAACCGGCACAGCGTGAAGTTCTGGCATATAACCTTGAAGCCGAAGGTTATGCGGTGCGCAGCGCGGATAATGGTGAAGAGGCTATGATCCTCATTGATGAGGCCGCACCAGACCTTATCATCCTTGATTGGATGATGCCGCTATTGTCCGGCATCGAAGTCTGCCGAAGGGTAAAAACGCGCACCGATACAAAAGACATACCTGTGATCATGCTCAGCGCACGGTCAGAGGAAGTCGACGCCGTACGCGGCCTTGATACCGGTGCGGACGATTACATCGTTAAACCCTATAACCTGCGTGAGCTGATGGCCCGTGTGCGCACACAATTGCGCCGCGTTCGACCAGCGGCTTCGGGGGCGATGCTGACGTTTGAAGATATCATGCTAAACGCAGAGACCCACCGTGTGATCCGGTCGGAGCATGAGATCAAGCTGGGGCCGACAGAGTATCGGTTGCTCGCGACATTGATGGAGAAACCGGGACGGGTTTATAGCCGCGATCAGCTGCTCGATACCGTTTGGGGCCGCGACATCTACGTGGACACGCGCACCGTGGATGTCCATATCGCACGGCTACGCAAGGCGCTGGCCGGCGGAGGTGGAACAGATCCCATCCGCACAGTGCGTGGCAGCGGCTACGCTTTAGGCTGAACAGCATTCCTCAGAACCCCGAGCTGAACTTCAATACCGGCTCGGGGGGATTGAATTGAGCACACTCGTTCAGGCCTATTCGCGCATATCCAAATTCTGCATAATCAGTATTATGTTAAATAAATACATACCACAGTTGCGCTGACGTAAGATAACCGGCACCTGTGCCCATCAAGGTAACGTAAACGGCATTTTTTAACCCCTTACCATTTGGATTTTGCTACCCTTATATGTAGAGAAACATATATGCGCATTGCCGGAACATGACCTAAACACTGGACAGCCCTGCATCATACTGGCAAAATTTGTAATCTTTTTTGCATTGGATACTTCATGGCTTCGGTTCTTGTTCTCAACGGCCCAAACCTCAACCTGTTAGGCACACGCCAACCGGAAGTTTACGGATCAACCACTCTGGCAGATGTTGAAGCTGCTTGTGCTGTCCGTGCTGCTGAACTGGGCCTGTCGGTCGAATTTGCGCAATCGAACCACGAAGGTGTGATGATCGACGCTATTCACGCGGCCAAATCTGTCCATGACGGTTTGGTCATCAACGCCGGTGCCTATACCCATACTTCCATTGCGCTCATGGATGCGGTCGCCTCGGTCGAGCTACCCATGGTCGAAGTCCACTTAAGCAACATCCACGCGCGTGAGCCATTCCGCCATGTCTCGTACCTGTCCAAAGTCGCCATCGGCCAGATCTGCGGATTTGGAGCCCAAGGCTATCTGATGGCGCTGGACGCTCTTCATGTCAGGCTGTCCACACCGTGAGATTACGTGAGTACCTCATAGATGTTGCGGACAGCCAAAGCATCGAAGAGCTTTGGGATATGCATGTCGATAAAATGGCCGAGTTCGGCTTTGATCGGTTGCTTTACGGTTTCACCCGTTACCGCACGTCGACCTCATTGGGCGATCCGAGCGATTTTATTCTGCTGACCAATCACAGCCCTGAATACACCTCTGTTTTCATAGACGAAGGCCATTACTTTCACGCGCCGATGGTCCATTGGGCCTTGGCCAATCAAGGGGCACGCAGCTGGAAATTACTAGCTGAGATGAAGAACAGCCAGACGCTCACTCCTGAAGAGGCCCGCGTTCTGGAGTTCAACAAAGAAATGGGTGTAACTGCGGGATATACCATAAGTTTTCAATCAACTTCAGTTCGCACAAAAGGTGCAATCGCATTAACCGCAAAAGCGGGGATCGAGCAGGAAGACGTTGATGCGACATGGGCCGTCCACGGGACAGACATTGCCTTGATGAACAATATCGTTCACCTGAAAATCTTGTCCCTGCCCTATACTGCTCCGAACCGGAGCTTGACCCCCAGACAGCGCGAAGTGCTTGAATGGGTGGGCCACGGGAAAACCACACAGGACATTGCGATTCTGATGGGGCTCAAGGCGGCAACTGTTGAAAAACACCTACGCCTCGCGCGGGAAGCCCTGGACGTTGAAACCACAGCGCATGCGGTCATGAAAGCGGCATTTGCCAATCAAATGTTTATCCTAGACCGCTGAAATCTAAATTAAATTCGAAAGGTACGGAATACCTGACTTCCCCTATGACGGGAAGTGAGCGACATTCCGGTTACCAAACCATTAAGGCTTAGCTAGGTTGGTGAGAGGCTCGATTATCTCTGCAATTACAGGGCTCTATCGGGTTTTCGTGTGGTTGGACGCCCCTGTGGCACCATCTGCCGATGCAAAAGGTCTCGTCTCTCCCCGGAGTTGATGTTTTCAATGGGGCTAATTGCGCAGCGCGGCTTTCCAAACGGGAAGCCGCGTTGTTCATTTATGGGGGTATTTTAGCCGCCTGCCCTATAACACCCCTACCCTGAGACTTGCGCAGTTTATTGAGCCGCATACAAAAAAGGCGGCGCATTTGCTGCACCGCCTTTCTTAGTCGTAGATGATATCAAAAGTTTAGCTTTGGCTTACTTTTGCAACTTCTGCGGCAAAGTCTTCTTTGACGACTTCGATGCCTTCGCCAACTTCGAGGCGAACAAAACCGGAAATAGTCGCACCTGCTTCAGCAGCAGCCGCGCCAACGGTCAGGTCAGGGTTCACAACGAAAGACTGGTTCAACAAGGTCACTTCGGCCATGTATTTCTTCATACGGCCAACGATCATTTTCTCGATCACTGCTTCCGGCTTGCCGGATTCGCGCGCGATGTCGATCTGAACCTGCTTTTCTTTCTCGACCACTGCGGGGTCAAGATCGTCTTCAGACAACGAGGCCGGGTTCACAGCAGCGATGTGCATTGCAACCTGTTTGCCAAACGCATCGTCGCCGCCGGTCATTGCAACCAGAACACCGATTTTACCCATGCCAGGTGCAGCAGCGTTGTGTACGTAGGATACAACAGTGTCGCCTTCGATCGCGGACATGCGACGTACGGACATGTTTTCGCCGATCACAGCAACGGCGTCTGTCACGGTCTGCTCAACGGACTTGCCGTCCATGTCAGCCGCTTTCAGCGCGTCAATATCTGCAACGCCGGTCGCTACAGTTGCAATGCCTGCAACCATTTTCTGGAAGTCGGCGTTTTTGCCAACAAAGTCTGTCTCGGAGTTGACTTCAACCGCAACACCGCGGCCACCGTCAACGCTGACTGCGACAAGACCCTCTGCCGCGGTGCGGCCGGATTTCTTGGCGGCTTTTGCCAGACCTTTGGTGCGCAGCCAATCAACAGAGGCGTCCATGTCGCCATTGTTTTCTGTCAGCGCTTTTTTCGCGTCCATCATGCCCGCGCCGGTCTGCGCGCGGAGTTCTTTGACCATAGATGCTGTAATTGCCATCGCTATGGATCTCCTATTCTAAGGTGTACAGTCGAGGCAGGTTGTACCCTGCCCCGTGTTACAAGCCTGTGACAGCTTTAGCTCGCGGCAGGTGCTTCTTCAGCAACGGCTTCTTCAACAGGTGCTTCTTCCATCGCACCCAGATCAACGCCAGCGGCGCCCAATTGAGCGGACATGCCGTCAAGAGCCGCACGTGCAGCCAGATCGGTGTACAGAGCAATGGCGCGTGCCGCGTCGTCGTTACCCGGGATGATATAGTCGATGCCGTCAGGCGAGCAGTTGGTGTCAACCACAGCCACAACTGGGATACCCAGTTTGTTGGCTTCTGCGATGGCCAGCTGTTCTTTGCGTACGTCGATAACAAAGATCAGGTCAGGACGGCCGCCCATTTCACGGATACCACCCAAAGAGGCTTCCAGCTTGGCTTGGTCGCGTTCCATGCCCAGACGCTCTTTTTTCGTCAGGCCGGCAAAACCGATCTCGGACTGCTCGTCGATGGTTTTCAGACGCTGGATGGATTTGGACACGGTCTGCCAGTTGGTCAGTGTGCCGCCGAGCCAGCGGTGGTTCATGTAATATTGTGCGCATTTCTCTGCGGCATCTGCGATCGGCTGTGCTGCCTGACGCTTGGTGCCAACGAAAAGAACGCTGCCGCCTTTAGCGACGGTGTCACGGATGATCTTCAGCGCGTCCTCAAGCATTGGGACGGTCTGTGTCAGGTCCATGATGTGGATGCCGTTACGCGCGCCGTAGATGTACGGACCCATGCGTGGGTTCCAGCGCTGTGTCTGGTGGCCAAAGTGTACGCCTGCTTCAAGCAGTTGGCGCATGGAGAACTCAGGAAGAGCCATGTCGGTATTACCTTTCCGGTTTAGCCTCATCGGGGGTATGACAGCATATGCTGCCAACCGGCGGACGTTTGAGGATTTCTCCCCCAAAGGCCCAACCCCGATTGCGGGTTTAAGTAGCGCGCGTATACGGCGGTAAGGCAGCCTATGCAAGAGACAAACATGACTTCGTGGTTATGATGGACAAACGGCTTTTGACTCGGCAGACTATTTTCCAACAACGGGGATAAAGAAAGAAAATACCATGAAACTGCTTATCACAACCGCAATTATCGGACTGGCCTCAACCTCGGTTCTTGCGGAACCGCTAACCCTTACCCTTGCCGATCCACAACCAGAGGGGCTGCAAGCGGGTCTTTCGGTCGCTTATGCCACAGGCGCAGGCGGTCGCGATCTGGACGCCGCGCGCAGCAAGCTGACAAAGGCCAAACCCGGCGCGCCTTTGCGCGGGCTGTCCTATCTGGATACAGACCCCGAAGAAACGGTTTTAACATCTGGCGAAACAACAAAGGTCGCTGCCGATATTTCCGGCTATGTCCATTTTGAAGAAGCGGGTATCTATACCGTTGATTTCTTTAGCAATGATGGCTTGGACGCGAAAATCGGCGGCCAGCAGGTCGCACTTGCGGATGAGGTGCGTGGCTGTGAGCGGACAGGCGAAGTCGAAGTCGAAGTACCCTCGGCTGGTTGGTACGCGGTCGAGGCGACTTATTTCCAGCGGAAAGGCTCTGCTTGTCTGATGATGGACTGGGACGTCAGCGGCAAAATGCGGCCTGTTCCTGACGACGCCTTCGGGTTCACCAACTAACCGGACTCTCCAACAACAAGGCCTGCCGGATCGCTTCCTCGCAGGCCTTTGCAAGCGCCTTACGGTCGGTAAATTCAGCCACTTTAAGCGGTGTGCCGTATATGACTTCGACCTCCCCCTGACAGGCAAGGCCAAGTGTCGCAAGCAGATGTGGTGCAAAATCCATATCCCCCCACCAGCCGTAAACCCGCGAATCTATGCCCTCGGGTGCCTTATACCGCAACGTCACTGGCTGGATCGATAATGCTTCCCGCAGCCCGTCGGCAAAGAAGGATTGAAACAGCGTTGTCTTGAACGGCAACACCCGTAGCCCATCGGTGCTGGTCCCTTCAGGAAAAAACAACAGCTTGTGACCCGCCAAAAGCCGCGCCTCGAAAATTTCGGTTTGGGATTTGGCCTGCGCGCGGTTGCGTTCGATAAAAACAGTGCCCGTCGCCCGCGCCAACCAGCCGATACCGGGCCAATCGGCCACTTCGGATTTCGACACGAAATATACACGCTTGCCCGCGTTAAGCGCAAAAATATCCAGCCAGCTTGAATGATTGGCCACCACAGCGCCCCGCGCTGTCATGGGGGCTCCGCGTACATGCAAGGTGATCCCGAGGATCAGAAAAGCCCCGCGGCAGACAAATTGGGTGATATAAGGCGTCACCGGTCGGCGCAGCCCACACAAAGGGCGTTCAAACAATCGGCAGAGCAACAAAACCGCAAGCCCACCGAAAACCAGCCCCCCCAAAGCAGCAGCGCGCCAGATCACACGAAGCCAGTCGCGGGCCGTCAGGGTCGGCCTTTGCGGATAGGTATCGCTGTTCCATTGTACGCTCATGCCTGGGCCCCTGCGTAGATGCGGCTTTGACGCATGCTCATCTGGCGGGTGTCCATAATCAGACAAACATCTGTCGTGTTAAATCTATGATCCACAAAAGCCCCCTCGCCCACGCAGCCTCCCAAACGTAGGTAGGCCTTGATCAGGCTGGGGATCTCCAACATCGCCGCGCGGCGATCCAACTGCTGCTCATTGATGATGTCCATCGCAACAAAGGGCGCGCGGGCACGCACCCGCAAATCGGCCGGCGCAAGATGTCGATGATGTAGCAACGACAACGGTGCCGCGAGTGCCTTTGTGTCCGTGCCAACAAAACTTGCCACGCCAAACAGCAGCTCGATCCGGTGCTCAACAATATAGCGCGCCAGTGCCGCCCAAAGGTGGTGCATCGCAGCCCCCCCTCGGTAGTCGCGATGCAGGCACGAGCGCCCCAACTCCAACAGCCGGCGCCCCGAAGTCCTGAGCGGTTCCAGATCATATTCCGCTTCTGAATAATACTCACCCGCTGCCCTTGCTGCGTTCGGTGGTAACATACGGTAGACCCCTACAACCTGCGCGCTTCCTGCAGGCATAATGATCATATGATCATAAAAAGGATCAAAGCGGTCCTTTTCCAGTCGAGCCATGTGATCGACCAATGCGCCGTCACCGCCCAACTCCTCTACAAAAACCTCATACCGCAAACGTTGGGCTGCCTGCAGCTCTTGTGCGGTTTCGGCCAACTTGACGGTAAATTCTTCTGCCACCACGCGATTGTTCCCTTAAACGCAGGCGCTTTGCGCAAGATTACAGCCCATACGCATGCGTATTGTCCTTGAAACAGAAGTCATTGAACTCTACTCTTTTTACTCAATAGGGATGATTTAGTCATTAATTCGACATTCTGGTATGGTAGTTCTCCAAAAGGATGGTAGGTAGTTACCTATAATTAACCCTGATGTCAGATTAATCATCTTTGTAAACAGGCATCATGCCAACGCGCGCGCTGTCTATCACGACTTTGCCAGCGTCCCTGAAATTAACTGTGAGTTTGCCACCTATGTTGCTTTGTACCTGCCCCACGCCCCAGTCCGGTTTGTCAGGGTGCCGTACCAACATCCCCGGGGTGGCAATTGCATTGAGATCTTCCATAACAATATCCTTCAAAACCGGGAGTGTCGTCTGATGGGTAAAGACACCAATTTCGCAGCCCTTATTGGCAGCCGTATCTGTCATGATCTGATATCCCCGATTGGCGCTATCAACAACGGGATTGAGCTGCTGGAGATGAGCAGTACCTCCACCAGTCCGGAAATGGCGTTGATCAGCGAAAGCGTGCAAAGCGCCAGCGCGCGCATCCGTTTCTTCCGCATCGCCTTTGGCGCAGCAGGAGAGCAAACCGTCGGGCGCCCTGAAATCATGTCGATACTGAAAGATATCTACAATGGTCCGCGCCTGTCCGTGGCATGGGGGCCGTTGGACGGAATGATGCGGGGCGACTTGCGTTTGGGGTTTCTGGCGTTGCTCTGTCTGGAAACCAGTATGCCGTTTGGCGGCCGGATCGAAGTCATCCAGAACGGGGACCGGCTTGTGTTGACCGGCCATGCGGATAAATTCAACTTTGATCCAGAACTATGGGCCCAGTTTCAAGGGGATGCAGGCCCGCAAAATCTGCGCGCCGCTCATGTTCAATTCGGCCTGATGCCTTTGATCGCCAAGGATGAAGGGCGCGAGATTACCGTCGAAAAAGACGAGACAACCCTCACCCTCACCATTTAGGCCCGTACGGCACCGTCGCCGCTTACCAGATATTTAAAGCTGGTAAGCTGCTGCGCGCCGACCGGTCCACGGGCGTGCATTTTTCCCGTAGCAATGCCGATTTCAGCTCCCATGCCAAATTCGCCCCCATCTGCAAATTGGGTGGAGGCGTTATGCATGATAATCGCGCTATCAACCGTATTCATAAAGGTCTGCGCGGCCTGTGGATCTTCGGTCAGAATGCAATCCGTGTGGTTGGAGCCATAAGAGCGGATGTGATCCATCGCATCTTCAAGGCTATCCACCACTTTGGCCGCGATGATCATATCCAGATATTCCTGCCCCCAATCGGCCTGCGCGGCTGGTGAGGTGCCTGCAATATCGGCCAATTTCGCATCCGCGCGCACTTCGACCCCTGCATCAATCAAGGCACGGACCACACCCTGGCCGATGGTTGCCACCACATCACGGTGGATCAGCAGGCATTCAGCAGCACCACAAATTCCGGTGCGCCGCGTTTTGGCATTCAGCACAACCTTGAGCACTTTTTCGGGGTCGGCCTCTTTATCGATATAGATGTGCACGACCCCTTCCAGATGGGCAAACACCGGCACGCGGGCCTCGCGTTGCACCAAACCCACCAACCCCTTGCCCCCGCGCGGCACGATCACGTCAATCGTATCGGTCATGGTCAGCATTTCCTGTACGGCAGCCCGATCGCGGGTAGGCACCAATTGCACTGCATCCTCGGGTAGCCCCGCATCACGCAAGCCCTGCTGCAAACACGCATGCAGCGCACGGCTTGAATGAAAACTTTCTGACCCGCCACGCAGAATGACGGCATTGCCGGCCTTCAGGCAAAGCGCGCCCGCATCTGTTGTCACATTGGGACGGGATTCATAGATAACGCCAATCACGCCTAACGGGGTCCGAACGCGGCGGATATGTAGCCCGCTTGGCTGCTCCCATTCGGCCATCACTTCGCCCACAGGATCGGCCTGTTCGGCAATAGCACGCAGCCCGTCGATGATCCCGCGCAGACGGTCTTCGTCCAGCTTGAGCCGGTCGAGCATCGCAGGGCTCAACCCTTTTTGTGTCCCGAATTCCATATCCTGCGCGTTCGCTGCATAGATATCTTCCCGCGCGGACCAAACCGCGTCCGCTGCCGAGATGAGTGCCGCATGTTTACGCTCGGCGCTGGCTATAGCAAGTTGCGCAGCGGCCGCTTTGGCGCGGGCGCCGATGTCAGCCATTACAGTGGCAATATCCTGGTTTTGGGTCATCTTTTTGTCCTTTGTCTTAAAGGGCCATATCATCACGGTGGATCAATGCCGCACGGCCCGGATAGCCCAGCAAGGCCTCGATTTCGGCGCTTTGATGCCCCTTGATCAGCCCCGCCTCGGCAGCGGAATAGCGCGCCAGCCCCGAACCGATCCCCGCGCCATCCGGCCCGATAATCGCCACCGCATCACCCCGCTCAAAATGACCGGTGACTGCAGTGATACCCGCAGGCAAAAGGCTTTTGCCGCGCCCCAAGGCTGCAACAGCCCCCTTATCAAGCGTCAGCGTGCCCATGGGTTTTATCGCCGCGATCCAGCCCTTTCGCGCCGCTTGCGGGTCCGTTTGTGCAGAAAACCATGTCGACGGTGCTCCACCCGTCAAAGCCGTCAGAGGCCGCAGGCAAAACCCGTCTGTAATCGCCATCGCACAGCCCGCCGAAACCGCCGTTTTGGCCGCCATCAGCTTGGTCTTCATGCCGCCTTTGCTCAGGCCCGATCCTGCATCACCTGCCATCGCCTCGATCTGCGGTGTGATCGCGTCGATCACGTCAAACCGCGTGGCTGTCGGATCATCCGCCGGATTGGCGGTATAGAACCCATCCACATCCGACAGCAGCACCAGCTTATCCGCGCCAACCGTCACAGCAATCTGTGCGGCAAGCCGGTCATTGTCCCCAAAGCGGATTTCATCCGTAGCGACCGTATCATTCTCATTCACAATCGGCACAGCACCAAGCCCCAGCAGTGTCTCGAGCGTGGCGCGGCTATTGAGATAGCGGCGCCGGTTCGCACTGTCCTCCAGCGTGACCAGTACCTGCGCGGTGGTGATGCCATGCGGCGCCAGCGCTTCCTCATATGCACGGGCGAGCCGGATCTGCCCTACTGCAGCAGCGGCCTGTGATTGCTCCAACGCAAGCGAGCCAAGGCCAAGCCCAAGCACGCCACGCCCCAGAGCAATCGAGCCCGAAGAGACCAGCACAACATCGGTCCCCTGCCCTTTGAGCCAAACAACATCTTGGGCCAGCGCGGCAAGCCAGTCAGCGCGCAAGCTGCCACTGTCGCGGTCCACCAAAAGCGCCGAACCGATCTTGATCACGACACGGCGGGCATTGCTTAGGGTCGCCAAGGCACGTCCTCCTCCGAGGATTTCTGCTTTATGCGGTCATCATCGATCTGAGAACGAAGCGCACGCAAGACCTCGACCGTATTGGTCCGCGCTACTGCAGACATCTGCATCACAGCTCCGCCACTTGCCTTTTTCAATTCAGCACAAGCACTTGCAAGCTCTTCCTCATCTAGTGCGTCGATCTTGTTCAGCACTGTGATCCGCGGCCGGTCGGCAAGTTCTCCGCCATATGCCTCCAGCTCGCCAATGATCGTGTGGTAATCCTCAACCATTGTCTCTGAGGTGCCATCCACCAGATGCATCAGGACCGAGCAACGCTCCACATGGCCAAGGAAACGGTGCCCTAGGCCACGGCCCTCATGGGCTCCTTCGATCAGACCGGGAATATCCGCAATGACGAATTCTGCATTATCCACGCCCACAACGCCAAGGTTGGGGTGCAAGGTGGTAAACGGGTAATCCGCTACCTTGGGGCGCGCATTGGAGGTTGCCGCAAGGAACGTAGACTTGCCCGCATTGGGTAGCCCCAACAGACCCACATCGGCAATCAGCTTGAGCCGTAGCCAAAGCGTACGCTCAACCCCGTCTTGTCCGGGGTTCGACCGACGCGGCGCCTGGTTGGTGGCGGATTTGAAATGCAGGTTGCCCCAGCCGCCATTCCCGCCGCGCGCCAGCTGCACCCGTTGGCCAAGCTCGGTCATATCGGCGATGACGGTCTCCTGGTCTTCGTCCAGAATTTCGGTGCCCACAGGGACACGCAGAACGATATCGTCGCCGTCCTTGCCTGTGCGCTGCTTGCCCATACCGGGCTGCCCGTTTTTCGCGAAAAAGTGCTGCTGGTAGCGGAAATCAATCAGCGTATTCAGCCCGTCAACCGCCTCGGCCCAGACCGAGCCACCACCGCCACCGTCACCGCCATCAGGGCCGCCGTATTCGATGTATTTTTCCCGCCGGAACGAGACACACCCCCCGCCGCCAGCGCCGGATCGAATGTAAACTTTCGTAAGGTCGAGGAATTTCATCAGATATCCTAATTATTTAGCGCAGCTTGAGGCTGTATGTCCACGTCGGCACGGTTGTCTCGCGGGCAAGGCAAAAGGTTTCAGCATCACCCAGATAGGCAAATCCCGCGTTCGTCAAGACCTTGGCAGAGGCCGGGTTGTCATGAAAGACACTTGCGAACATTGTATCGGACCCCTGCGGGTTACCGGCAACAATCGCCTGCACCGCCTCCGAAGCCAGATGCGTATTCCAGAATGGCGGTGCCACCCAATAGCCAATTTCGGACTGGTTCCGGTCAAGGCAGGTCAGGCTCACAACACCCATGATCTCTTCACGGTCCGGCGCGCCGCCATCAATCACCCAAACGTCCTCGACCCGGTCAGGCGCAAGCGCACGGTCGATGAACGCTGCAATCACTCCCGGTGGCAGCGGATGCGGAATACGCGTGGTTTGCACAGCGAGACGCTTATCAGCGGCGTAATGTTCGATCAGCGCAAGGTCAGACTGCCGAACGGGCCGCAAGGCAAAACGATCAGTCTTAAGGGTGGGCTGAAGGGTTGAGGTTTCCATATGCACCTCCTCAGGCAAATAGAACGAATAAAACGGACCCAAACGGCAAAGCGACCGGTATCCACATAAAAATGGGAGCGAAACAGCTATCTACAACCACTTCAACGGGCATGGTCCTGTCCGCATTCCGGCGAAGAGACCCCATGTAGCAACTGGGCGACAAGGGCATAATTAGACAGCTCCCTGACAGGCCTGCAGTGCATCTGACGACAGGATCATCTTTTGCACCCGAACAGGTTTGTTTAAGGCCGCGCAATGCAACTCTTTGACGTGGGTCTTGGCAAATCCCAACTTGGTTAGGACATTACATGACGCCCAGTTGCCAATGATATAACCAGACCGCAAATCATCGCTCCGGCCTGCGAAATATCGCTGGATCAACGCGCGCGCGGCTTCAGTGGCAAAACCCTTCCCCCAGAAAGCTTTGCCCAGCCAATACCCAAGTTCATCTTTGATAGAAATGCCACCGATGACCGTATCCTTTAGGGTGATGGCATAGATATGCGGGCCTGCCTGCTGCGATCTCTCGATAAAGGTATGGGCGTCCGCTTCAGCGTAGGGATAAGGCACATGCAAAAGCCAACGTGCCACATCCCATTCACCAATCAACACAGCAACACGCGCCGCGTCACGGCGAGCATACCGCCTTAACGTGAGGCGCGGGGTGATGATGCGATCAGTCATGATGCGCTTTCGGTAAAACATAAAAAAGGGACCGGCGTTTCCGCCGATCCCCTGAATTATTCATCTACAGGTACGGCTTATTCAGCAGCTTCTGCCGCCGGTACGATGGAGATAAATGTGCGGTTTTTCAGGCCCTTGTGGAACTGAACGCTACCCTCAACAGTTGCAAAGATCGTGTGATCCTTGCCCATGCCAACATTCTGGCCAGGCCAGAATTTGGTGCCGCGCTGACGCACGACGATGTTGCCGGGAATAACGGCTTCGCCGCCATATTTCTTCACACCAAGGCGGCGACCAGCTGAGTCGCGACCGTTACGGGATGAACCGCCTGCTTTTTTATGTGCCATTAGGTCTCTCCTTAGCCTTTAGCCAATTCTTTAGCCTGTGCGATCCAGTCTTCACGACCCACACGACCTTTGAACGACAGTTTCTCTTCGATCTCTTCTACGTCTGCATCAGTCCACGCCGCGATCTGTGCGAATGTGGTGATGCCTGCGTCATGCAGCTTGCCCACGATAACGGGACCAACACCGGAAATCTTGGACAAATCGTCGCCCTCGGATTTCGCTGCTTTCTTGGCTGCTTTAGGCTTTTCAGCTTTGGCAGGTGCCTCGGCTTTTGCAGGCTTGGCTGCTTTGGCTTTCTTCGCAGGTGCAGCTGCATCAGCGGATTTACCGGTGATTGCGGCCACAGCTGCGGCAGAAACGGAACCGGTGCCAATCGCGGCTGCAACACCGGATTTACCTGCGCCAGACGCCAGAATATCTGTGATCTTAACCAGAGTCAGCTTTTGACGGTGACCCTTGGTACGCTTGGAAGAGTGCTTCCGGCGGCGTTTTACGAAGTGAATTACTTTTTCACCTTTGATCTGATCAACAACTTCGGCTTGAACGCCGGCGTCTTCGATCATAGGCGCGCCAACTTGTGGGTTGTCACCACCAAGCATCAGCACTTCGTTGAATTGAACAGTCTCACCGGCAGATGCCGCAATACGTTCAACGCGCAGCACATCGCCGGCTTGAACTTTATATTGCTTACCGCCTGTTTTCAGGACCGCAAACATAGGTCTTCCTTCACTTCTTTCGCGTTCTGTGGTCCCCGGTTAAGGGCGTTTTGGACAGGGCCGCACCCTCATCCACCTCGAACAGCGCGCCCCGGGGGCGTCATTAAAACAAAACCCGAACGCAGGCAGGGCCTGTCGGGTCCGCGGCTTATCGGGTGATTACAGATGTAAGTCAAGCACCTTTGCCCGAAACTGCTCACCGCGCCGGACTAAAGCTCTTCCGCGGCCATATTTAAAGCCATCGCACGCCCCAGCGCATAGGAGATATCCTCATACAGTGGATCGAACCCCGCAAAGAAGCCATTATTAAGCGCCTTGCCCGCCGCCGTTTCGGAAAAATCGGCATAAGTCGTCAGTTCTTCAAGGGACAAAGGGCTATAGGCAAGACTGAAAAACGCCCCCAACCAGATCGTCGTATCCTCGGTAATGGCGTCGCGCTCTCCCAGAACGTCCTCTAGAATTTCTTCATCGTCCATCAGGTAGACATCGCCATCCACCAAGGCGCGCAGAAATTGATAGTTGGAATTCAGCGCCGATGTAACATTGCGGTTAATCAAATCGCCCGCGTCAATCATCCGGTCAATCTGCGCGAGCCTCGGGTCTGCGCTTCCTTTGATTTCGAGATATTTCGCACGCGCTTGGCCATCAACGCTCTCATCAGCCATCGCACGGCGGGCTGCATTCTCGAGCATGATAACCTTTTGCCCCAGATCGGAGGCAAAAAAAACGATCGCCTCCTCCAGCACTTCGCCCTCAAGCGCAGGCTCAAGCCCTGCGCGGATGCCTTCGCTGATACGGTCAGGCGCATAAATCGCCGCAACTTGTTGTGACCAGCCCTGACCGCCCTGCCCGCCAAGCCATTCCTCATTCAACTGGGTGCCGAATTTAAGCCCTTCCTCGTGCAAGATGCCGCTGAGCTCACGGATTTGTAGAACGTCCATCAGAACCGTATGGCGCGCGCCTGCCCAAAGCGCCCCCGCCCAAAGCGGGAGCGCCATTACGACAACCAACGCGGCAGCAACAAGCCTGCGCATGCTCACAAGTCCTGACTAGGCTGCATCACACGCAGACGGTCAGCGACGGCTTCAAACCTGTTTGCCATGATCTCATATTGCACGGCATTCATCAGCTCATAGACCTTCTTCATCATCGGATCTTCCAGTTCTTCGGCATAGCTCACCAGCTCGTCGTCGGAAAATGCCTGATAGGTAAAGGCCGCGCCCTCAAGCGCGCTTTGGCGTAGTGACGCGCGCAGCTCGTCGGACTGGCTATCCATTGCCGCGCGCATGTCGGCTTCATCCATTTGCAATTCAATCACCCCGGCACCGGCAGCGGCCAACAAAAAGCGGATCTGGACCTCCTGAATAGAGCGCAGCGATGTCTCTTCACTTCCGCTTGCTGCATTCAGCCGTTCCAAAATCGCCACCCGCGGCGATCCGATCCCTTCCAGCCCTTCGATAATCTGGCTACCGCTTTCCGATTTCAGATCGTCATCCTCCACCATATGCGAGCTGTTCTCGACAACAACCAAACGCTTACCCAAATCGGATGCGTAAAAATCGGTGGCGTGGGTCAACAGCTCGGGCGTGAGCGCCTTGCCCAGAATTTCAGTGGCCATGTCGTGCATCAATTCAGTATCAAAAACCTCGCGCACCAACCGCTGCCATTCGGACCCGAAATCATCCGCCTGTAGCCCAAGCATCTGCGGAGCGGAATCTGCCGATAGTCGAATACTTTCCAGCGCTACATCAAACCCGGTCACCTCAAGAAACTCTTCCACGTCCGCCTGTTCGGGTTGTTGGGCCGTGGCCTGTAATGCTGAAAGAGCCAACAGGCCCATCATCAACGGGATCATCACGGTTTGACGTATCAGTCGCATGAGCGTTCCTTATAAAGGTCTAATCTTTAGAGTTCGGACCAAAGGTAGCCCTTCTTCCAGTCGCTGCAACGTAAAATACGCAAGATGCGCAAAGATGCGCGCGTACCCCCTTGCCTGCCCTGCCAATCCATTCTAAACGCCGACCCACGATCCCCGCGGAGAGGTGCCGGAGTGGTCGAACGGGACGGTTTCGAAAACCGTTGAGCCTCTAAAGGGTTCCCAGGGTTCGAATCCCTGTCTCTCCGCCACCACACCTTTTTATTGAATTTGAATGGCCCACTTTGAGTGGCCTTTTTCATATATTTTCAGGAACTTACCAGCACTCACCGGTTGCCTTGAGTTTCTTCGAATTACGTCTATTATCATTCATTGAGTGGTATGGAATGTGGTATTTTTAGATGGCGCTATCCGGAAAACTGACAAAGAAGCTGGTCGAGAATCTCGGCGCTGGGCGGCATGGCGACGGTAATGGTCTATATTTGGTAGTCGACCCCTCAGGTGCGCGCCGTTGGATTGTACGTGTGGTCGTGAAAGGCCAGAAGAACAGAAAGGGCGCACCACTGCGCACGGACTTTGGGCTTGGCGGTGCAGATATTGTCACGATCAACCAAGCTCGCGAGAGAGCGCTCGAGTATCGCCGCATGGCAAAGCAAGGGCTGAACCCACGTTTCAATGCAACCCGCGAGGTTCCCACGTTTGAAGAGGTCGCACAACAGGTCCACATTGAGCGCCTGCCAACGTGGAAAAATGCAAAACACGGTCAACAATGGATCAATACCCTCCGCGATTACGCATTTCCTAAGATCGGGCGCATGCCGATTGATAGCATCGACCAGCCAGAAGTGATGATGTGTCTTGCGCCGATCTGGACGGAAAAGCATGAAACAGCGAAACGCTTGGCGCAACGTATGAAGGTTGTGCTGGACGTGGCGCGCTCTAAAGGGTTTCGGTCGGGAGAAAATCCCGTGACTTTGGTTAAAGAGGCACAGGTCCTGCCCAAGGTGAAGGTAAAAGTAAAGCATCATAAAGCGATGGCGTGGCAGGATGTGCCAGCCTTTTACGCGGACCTCGTGAGCCGGAACGCTATGGCTGCAAACGCGTTCCGACTGACCTGCCTTTCAGGGTCGCGCACAACTGAGGTCTTGAAGATGCGTTGGGAAGAGCTCGACTTTGATGCGGGCGTTTGGACATGCCCGGAGGATCGCATGAAAGGGAACGAGGAACACCGTGTGCCGCTCACGGCCCAGATGCTTGAAATCATAGAGCCCTTGAAAGCGCTTAAATCCACTTTTGTCTTTGAAGGGCAGAAGCGCAATCATCCCTTGTCCAACATGGCAATGCTGATGCTGCTGCGCCGAATGAGCGTCGAAGGCGTTACCGTTCATGGCTTTCGATCAACGTTCCGGGACTGGGTATCTGAGACCGGCAACGGTCAGTGGGAGGTGGCAGAACGAAGTCTGTCTCACAAGGTGGGCACAAAGGTTGAGAGAGCCTATGCGCGGTCCGATTTGCTTGAAAAAAGACGAGCATTGATGGCGCAGTGGTCTGATTTTGTCACCAGCGCACCGAGGTTAAATCAATGCTAACAATTGCAATAAACGAGCCGGAACTGGGCTTTGTCGAATTGATACGTGTGGCGCTAAGCGAAGAAACACATGCAAACAGAGAACGGGCCATCAAGAATGTGAAGCATGAGGCCGTGGCAGCCCGACTTGATTTGCTCGCAGGTGAAGGAGGGAGTGGTTGGGCTACTAATCCGGACAACGCGAAATTCGTACAATGGAGCATTAGGACACAAGCTGAACGCCGCGAATCTGCATATGAATTTTCGCAAACTGCCCGACGTTACGAGGAGAAAACCGAGCGCCGTCTCAACATCGCGGAGCATATCGGAAAACTCATCTGGCTCTCGATCATGGACAACAAGTTCGAGGGTGTTCAAACTGAAATTGGTATTTTGCAGCAAGTCCGGGAGGCTGCAAAATACCACTCGGTGAGTGGAGCAAGGGATATAGATACCCTGAGAAAGGTGTGGGCCACCTATAAAGGCGTCGCCCATCTAGGAATGGCGATCGACTTCGTTGAGGAAAACCCCAAACAGCAGGCGAATCTGCTTCATATAGCTGAACAATATCGCCAAACCCTAAGCCAAAACTGCCCGAAGGGTACGTCTAAGCCGTATGTTGCTGCTGCGGACCAAATTTATTTTGTATATTTATCAAGCCTTAAGGGTCCCCGATTTCGAGATCGGGGACCCTTAAGGCGTAGCTTAAGTCGCATCCATTCGTTGTAATCCAATACAACGTAAGGAACGTCGAAAGTGCCAGATCTCTTCGAAAATGAACGCAACTATGTCTTGGGCGACCCAGAGCTCGATATCATTGGAGACCGTGAGAAACTGGCGCAATGGCGTCACAAATTGCGAGGCCCTGCCTTTTACAAACTTGGTCGCAAAGTCATCTATCGTGGATCAGATCTGAACTCTTGGGCTGAAACCAACCGGATTGATCCATCGCATCGGGGTCAAGACTAATGGCGGTCTCAGAACTCATCGCACTTGCGACAGCGATACCATCACTTACTTTCCTTGACGCTTATCTCTGGGTCGCTGCACGACTTGGGCACCGTCACCATATTTTCGCCTGGCTCAAATTACATGCAGGGCTTGGGGGGCAGGTTCGTGACTAAAGCCCCTCCTAGCTCACAGCAATTGCAAGGTGATTTGTTTGATCTAAAGCCTCAGCCAAAGAAGGCTACCCAGTCAAATAAGCCGAAAGCAGAAAAGACTAAGCGCACTCAAGCATCCGTGATCGCCTCGCGATTTCTATCAATTGATGACGTCACAAAACGCTACGGTGTGGGACGTTCCACCGTATGGCGCTGGGTCAAAACAGACGACCGGTTTCCTGCGCCAATCAAACTATCCCCAGGCACAAGCCGCTGGTCGGAAACCGAGCTTCTTGCATTTGAAGCAGGCGCTTCCGGCGGTACGCCAACCAAGCGGCCCAAGATCCGCAAAGGTGCGAAAGGCCTTCTAGCCAAAGGGCGAGCATCATGAGCAGATCTTACAAAAGAATAAGGCCCAAGAAACACTTCGTATACACAGTCGAAGATCTGATGCAGCTCTTTGGCATTACACGGAATACGGCTTCGAATTGGGTCGCTGAGGGACTCCGTCCGTCTGACGGCCACAAACCATATATCTTCAGTGGGGCCGAGATTAAGCGGTTTCACCAGACAAGGCGTCTGGCGACCACGGGCACTCTTCGGATTGGTCAGTTCAAATGCTTTAAATGCAAAGAGCGGATTTTTCCTGATCTGACTTCGCTTGAACTATATCCACTGAAAAATGGTTCTGGAGGCGTTTGGGCTCGCTGCCCAAGCTGCGAATGCGTGGTTCAAAAGCGAGTGAATGAGACAGATTGGGACAAGATTTCATATTGCATCAATACCAATACCACCTTGGTGTCGCTAGACGAAGGAGATGAACCGGACCCAGTTGGTCTTGTGAAAAGTAAGGTATCAGAAAACGACGGTATCTACTTCGAGAATGACCGCATCATACATCGATGGCTTCAGTTTGCCGGGCGTTACGACGCCAAAACGATCAGCGCGAAGCTCGCGTTTATCCGTGAATTCGAGGCTTTCTTTCACGGAAAGTCATTTGGGAAGATTAAAACGGACGATGTTTCAGCATTCCGCGACAGTCTTAAAATGAGCGTTGAGAGTGATCGAGACAACAAACGCAGCGTGTCGACGGTCCGCCACTGCGCATCGCATCTTAAGGCGTTCTTCGATTGGCTGATTGATCAGAGTGGCTACCTAAACCTGAATAGGTCCTTGCCAGGCCATTTTATCTTACCAAAAAAGTTTGATTTGAAAGGCCTTAGTGACGAAGAAAAACCGACACCCACCGACAAGGAGGTCGTCGCGATGGTTGAAAGGATGCCGACGGACACCATCAAGGCGCGACGAGACCGGGCTATGATTTCAGTCGCGTTTCTTGGTGCTCTGCGTGTGGATACGACTACATCCTTAAGGGTCAAACATATAGACGTCCCAAAGCGAAAAATCATTCAAGATGGCCAGGTTTCACGGACAAAAAACAGCAAGAGTTGGAGGACCAAATTTTTCCCCCTACCCCCGATTTTCGAAAAGGTTGTGGTGGATTGGCTAGAAGAAATCTCGGCTCTAGGCTTTCGTGGAGACGACGCACTCTTTCCCGCCGAAAAAGACTTGCGTCCGCACCCCAGTTCAAGAAGCGCTGCCAATATTGCCGTAATGAATTCAATTCATGCGGTTTCTAACGCATTCAATTGCGCGTCTGAGCTGGTTAAGAAACGCTTCACTCCTCATTCCGTCAAATACTACATCGGAGCGTTGGGCCTAAAGCACTGCAAAACACTACAACAAACTGCGGCTTGGTCTGCGAACATGGCCCACACCGATATCAGCACAACGCAACGCTACTATCAAAAAATGGGGCAAAACGACATCGATGACGTCTTTGAAGCTTTTGAGCAAGCCTCAGGCTCAGACGCACAACCGGACGACCTGATCCTTATGTTGCGCTATCACGAGCACGGGTTGGTCAAGGGAACGGCGGAATTTGAACGTGCCAGAGAACTTATTTCGGAGCATCAAAAGAAAGGCACCTTCGCGTAATGGGGTGAAGGGCGAATTTTGTTGAAAAACTCTTGTTGATTTGAAGAGCTTTGACTGATTCAATTCCCCTATAAAAGCGGGGGCTCTGACGATGATGGGACCAAAGCAGGAGGCACAGGCGGCGCTGTTTTATGAGTTCTCGTTGGAAGATCATGTTCCACAAGACCACCTTTTGCGTTCGATAGACCGGTTCGTCGATCTGAGCGACATCCGCCAGTACCTCTC
>NZ_JBDWCI010000017.1:0-2288 GCF_039977885.1 Sulfitobacter sp. | reverse complement strand
ACGGTCTGCGCTTTGCGATCCGTGAAGGCGGCCGTACGGTTGGCGCGGGCGTTGTGTCCAAAATCAAAGAATAATCCCGCCGGCCCATCGGGCCTAAGGTGAGATACGAAAGGCCGCTCCTGAAAAGGGGCGGCCTTTTTGTTATTTGGTAATCAGGCTAGAGACATGGCGGCCTTTCCGAATTAGACTGCGCCCATGACATATGTATCTTTTCTTCTTCGCTCTCTCCTTGTTGCGCTGCTGCTGGCTTTGCCAGCCGTAGGCTGGTCCGACGAGATCGACCGTTTTGTCGGGAATTATGTGGGTGAAGCCGAGTTCGAGCATGATGGAGAAGTCCAAAAGCGTGATCTAAGCGTCGACATCACCAAGTCCGAAAACGGTTTCGTGTTGAAGTGGATGTCGGTGACATACCGCAGCGACGGGCGGACCAAAGAGCGCACATATAACGTTGAATTCCTGCCCAGCCCCCGTGAACACATCTATGGGTCGGCGATGAAGTCAAATCTGTTCGGGAAGTCTGTACCGCTCAACCCGCTTATGGGCGAGCCGTTTGTCTGGGCGCGATTCGAGGGCGATACGCTTTCGGTGTTCTCCTTGTTTATCGATGAAAGTGGCGAATACGAGATACAGGAATTCCACCGGACCCTCGTGCCCGAGGGGCTCTCGTTGGTGTTTTTGAGATTGCGCTATGATGAGGTTCAGCGAGAGATCAGGACCATTCTCAAGCGACAGTAAGCCATAACCCGCAAGAAAGGCCCCTCATCGTCTATGAGAGGCCTTCACGGTTGCCAGAGCGGTAAATTATGCCGCTGCGGCGTTGATACCATGGTTGGTTGCAAGATCTGTCATCCGGCGATCGCCGTCGTATGTGTCATCAAGCATCTGGTTTAGAACTGCACCGTCGTCGTCCAGACCCAAGCGGTTCGCGAAGGCATTAAGTGTGCCGTATCCGGCAAGTGCGTAATGCACCAAACGCTGGTATTGGCTGATAATCGCAGCGTCCTGTGTGGCAGCGTTGCCGAACGATTCTTCGATCGCATGTATGCGGGCCTCTTTGGCCAGACCTTCCATGCCTTTGCAGTGATGTCCTTCGGGATCAAGATCATGCTTGGCGCATAATGATGCGATGTGGTCCATGCCATTGATGATGCCAGTCGTGCCAGCAATCAGTGCTTCGCTAAGGTCTTTATCAGAAGCGACCCGCCCCAGTTCGGTTGTGATCTTCATTGACTGTTTGCAGGCGCTGTAGAGGTCTTGAAGCTGGTGGTGGTAAACGTCGTGCAACGTATTGAGTGACATGTCGTGTCCTTCCGTTTTCAAGTGTATGTCGAGCAAAGATGGTGGTCGCTTTGCTCCTTCTTACTGACACAACCATTCGGTTTTGCGCTGTGTTCCGAGAAACTTTGAAAAATAGATAGGGCATAAGGGGTGATGGCTCTTGATCCCCGCGTAAATTCCGCTTACGCAGTCGCACGGCATAGGGGTTTAGCTCAGTTGGTAGAGCATCGGTCTCCAAAACCGAGGGTCGTGGGTTCGAGTCCCTCAGCCCCTGCCAGTATTACTTAGTGTATATATATCAACGCACTATCTGTTTTATGCCAGGCCGTTCGTAGCATCAGTTCGTAACAGTCAATTATACTCCTTGTACAAGAGTGGTTATGAATTTTGTGAAAAAGCGACTCATGTCACGGTTTGTTATCCAAATCCTTGTATCTAGACTGCTTTTGCAGGGTTAGAAGGCGGGGTTTTGAAGTCATGGTGATCAACGCTGTCTCGGTGCGCTCAGTTTCCATGCTCTGAATTGATCAGTATTTTGTCCACTTATACTTGTGCATGAGGGTTGGGCCTTGATGTGTCATGAGGGCGGCGTAGAGGCCCCTCAGAGCGCAGCGTTGCGCTGGCTTGATGCCTACCTCGTCTTGCCTTGTGCTAGCATTAGGGGGCTGCAATTGGTCGGTCCGCTGGCTCATGGTTGATTTCGGTGACCGCTGCTGCGCACTCGCAACCACAATTTCCGGAGAAACATGATCATTGAATGGGTCGAAGTCACTGTGATGCAGGAAAGCAAGCCAGTATGACATTATGAGCGCAGTGACGTCAAAGCCGTCCTCCAGTTCAATCCGAGCGATCAACTGCCTTTTAAGGGTTGAGCTACCCCCCGAAATTCGGACACTGACGTAAGCTGCGATTTGTAGTCTGCTGATCTTCAACACGAAGGAGATCAGGAATGTCGAAACGGAAGCAACATCATCCAGAATTCAAGGCCAAGGTGGCGTTGGAAGCGCTGA
>NZ_JBDWCI010000016.1:0-129721 GCF_039977885.1 Sulfitobacter sp. | reverse complement strand
CAGCGCTTCCAACGCCACCTTGGCCTTGAATTCTGGATGATGTTGCTTCCGTTTCGACATTCCTGATCTCCTTCGTGTTGAAGATCAGCAGACTACAAATCGCAGCTTACGTCAGTGTCCGAATTTCGGGGGGTAGCTCACCTTCTCTGGTTTCCCACATTTAGACAATATCGGGTTGTACTGCTTCCCAGAGCGATAGCCCTTCAGCATCTCCTTCAGAGTGCAATGCACACACCCCCTAAAACCCCGATAAAGGACAACCTCATGGAATATCGCCACGGCGTCTCAGACGCAGCACAATCAACATCTAACCTTGCCCCATCATCCAGCTGTATGGGCTTCACTGCCACAATAGGTGGTGGTTCTCTGGAGGTGACAACAGGCCACGGCATGACGCAGAGCCGAGGCATTGAATACACTAACGCACCACAGGCAGACGGAGCGACAGGCTTGGTCTTCTCAACGGAGACAGGCTCCCGAGTTCCCGCTAGTGGTCCTCGTCCACATGACATGGTGGAGATCGCTGGGATGCATGTGAAGGTGGCTCAGGCTGTGCGTGATGGTCTTATCCAAGACCCCGCGAATATGGCCCCCACGCAGCTCCAGAATGCCCCGTACAGCGCCTCTCAAGGTGCCCTGCAGGGCTACCAGCAACAAGCACCTGAAGCTGCCCCTGAGAGCGCAGCAGATACATTCACCAACGAAGTTCTGCCCCGCGTCTCTCCAGCTACCATCAACAGCATTGAAGCTGACCTGATGGAAGGTCAATTCTCAGAAAAGACCCTCGACTACCTTCAACTTGAAGGTGGAATGAATGCCCATGGTCTGGAAGATGTCCGCGATGCTTACGTAGCCAAGATGACAGCCGCCACAGGTATGGATGAAGGTGAGCTCGAAGACCTCTACAACCAAGACCGTGCAGGGTTTGCAAAGGCTGTTTCGGAGATGATGAGGACAGGCAGCCCCTCTGCATTCCAGAACCTCGCAGCACAGGCTGAAAGCGCCGCTTGGACGGCTCTCGATACTGATGCAGCCGCCGCCGCATGGCGCTTGCCTGACTTCCCTCAGGCTCTTCTAGATGCAGGCATTGAGCCAATCTTTGAAGGCGGTGAGATTGCAATTAACATCCCCGGTCGAGGCGTTGTGAAGTGGTCTGATGCAGTGTCTCAGGGGCTGGTGAAGGTGTCGCGTCGATGACCGAGCAGGATTTTGACAAGCAGGCAGAAACGCCTCCTGCCCGCGTCTCAGCGAACCAGTCCACAGGTGTCACAACCTTTGGCAGACCCCATTGCGCCGCAGTAGCTGCCACGGAGCAAGCCAAACATGCAGCCTACCGTGCCGAACAGGCAGAGTATGCGGCAGCAACTGCGAAGGCCAAGGCATTGGCCGCACAGGAAGCCGAAGAGAAAGCTGCACGGACCCGTGAGGCAACCCGCGCAAACCTCTTCTGGAACAACGTGCAGAACCCAGAGCCTGAAGCTGAGCAGGGCGAACAAGAATAGAGATCAAGGAATGGTTGGCGGGTAGTGCCCTAACCAAGACAAGAAGAGGGCATCCAGTGGAAACATTGGGTGCCTTCACCTTTTGACCAATTCCCCAAACACATCGACATCAATGAGCAGTGCCTGAGAGCGGCATCCTGCTGGTCACAGGTCTTTCGGGCCGTGATCGGGCACTGTTCATTCGTGTCGATTGCTCGACCGACTAACCAAAACCTCAATCCGAAAGATACAATCATGAATGCAATCACAAACATCATTGCTGAAACCCAGAACTTTGACTTCCACACCGCACAAGTCCGCGTGGTGAACCTTAACGGTGAACCTTGGTTTGTTGCGAAAGACGTATGCGACATTCTGGGCCTTACCAATTCCCGCAAAGCTGTCGCCGCGCTGGATGACGATGAAAAGGATGTAACTACTGGTTACACCCTCGGCGGAAAGCAGGCCCTGAACATCATCTCCGAGAGTGGCCTCTACGCTCTCATCTTCCAAAGCCGCAAGCCTGAAGCCAAGGCATTCCGCAAGTGGGTCACTTCCACAGTCCTGCCAGCAATTCGTCAGACAGGCTCTTACGTTGCAGGCGAGGAACGCCTCGACCCCAACGCCCCTGATTACCTTGACCGTCTGAAGGACTTGCTGATCGAAGCGAAGGAACGGAAATTGGCTGAAGCTGAAGCGAAGCTGGCCGAACAAGCCCCCAAGGTGGCCGATTACGACACCCGATGGGAACGCAAGGATACCATTGGTCTGAGCGAGTATGCCAAGCAGGCAGGATTGAAACCCAACAAGTTCACCGCAGCATTGCGCGATATGGGCTATCTCTATAACCGCCAAGGGACCAACAACATCCCTTATGCAGCCCATGTGGGCACCTTGTTTGTCCGCAAGGATACACCCGCAGGCTTTGGACAGACGTACTTGACGCAGGAAGGCTGTGCCCATTTCACTTCGATGGTGAACGGTGGAACCTTCGATAAGATTAAAAGGTGACCCTACAGACCGCGTGAAGGTGCCCTTGAGGTGCGTTTGAAAAACCCAGATAAAATTGCTAAAAAAATCTGTGTACCTGAGATAGTATATAGAGCCGCGCAAAATCCCCCGTGGGGGGCTCCTTCCTCCCTCGCACAACCAAACCTCTCCAGCCCAGCGCAAAGCGTCAGGGAGCCTGAAGGGCATGTGAACGGATGCGAGGGGGAGGTCTATCTACCCATCTGTAACGCTCACAACGAACATTGACATTTGCAACATCTCTGATTATCTCGCTGCCCAAGCAAGGAGATAGGCATGAAACAGTATGTGATTTATCGTCGTGTATCGACCACTGAGCAAGGCAAGTCAGGCTTGGGCTTGGAGGCACAAGACAGGGACATTCGGCTTTATCTGGAAGGGTACAGTGACCAGCCCTACAAGATCATTGGTGAGTTCTTAGAAGTTGCCACGGCGACAGAGGACAGCAGACCAGAGTTGACCAAGGCCCTCCATATGGCCCGTTCACAGGGAGCTGAGTTGCTTGTCGCCAAGCTAGACAGGCTTTCCCGCAAGGTATCCTTCATCGCTGCCCTTATGGATGATCGAAAGCTGAACCTTCGCGTGGCCTCCATGCCACACGCTGACAAGTTCCAGTTGCACATCTATGCAGCATTGGCCGAGCAAGAGAGAGAGTTCATCTCCCTGCGGACCAAGGCCGCGTTGAAAGAGGCAAAGGCCCGTGGGGTTAAGCTGGGCGGTATGCGTGACAAGACCATGAAGCGGAATGCAGCGGTACAGGCAAACGCCAAGGAACGGGCATTGAAGGTGCAGGGCATCATTGAACCGCTCAGGGAGGCTGGAAAGAGCCTTAGAGAGATTGCAGCCGAGTTGAATAAGGCTGGCGTGAACACGGCAAGAGGTGGTGAATGGCAGGCATCACAGGTTAAGAGAACGATTGAAAGGCTTGCTGAATAATACTTTTCGTATAGGTCAAGTGATCTGACTTATATTTTGATCACTCCTATGTGTTAAGGTGCTATCAGTTTTTTTTATCACAGACTTATGCGGCAGGATTTAATGGTGACTGATAAGAGTAATATAGCCTTTGTTAAACAAGCACTTCCCGAACATTGGTATGATCAATCAATGGAATTGAGAGATGCCGCTGAGTTCCTTTGGAGGCAAAAGGGCATCGAGCAAGTGGGTTTTGTTCTGCCTGATGAGGTCTATTCTAAGCCGAGATACTCGCGGACGGTCTTTTTACTGATAGGCTTTGCTATTGAGAACATGATTAAGGGGATATTGATTTCCGAGGTTCCAGCCAGAATATCGGGCGGGAAGATGGCTCCTGACATTTCAACAGGTCATGATCTTTGTGCGTGGGCTAAGTTGATGGCCAGCATCACTATCTCGGAGAGAGAAGAAAATATTCTAAATCTACTTAGTGAGCTCGTTCCATATTGGGGGAAATACCCGTCTGCGAAGAAGAAGCATCACGTCCGCGAAGAGAAGCACCTAACACCTCAGGTATTCAATGAGATCTTGGACCTCCACAATCGATTGGAGTTGGGCCTCTATGATCTCAATCGTGATGGTTTGCAGGAAGTTGATGGCGTTAAATTCCCTATAATGGTTTTGCCCCACCTGCACTAAACGCTGAGAGCTATACATGTTGGTCAATAACGGCGGTCAATAATGGTCAATGCCGCCCCCTAAGTCATTGAATTGTAATGATATTAGGTGGGTGGCGGAGACGAAGGGATTCGAACCCTCGAGACCCTTCCGGGCCTACTCCCTTAGCAGGGGAGCGCCTTCGACCACTCGGCCACGTCTCCGTTGACCCGTTTAGCGGGGGGCAGGTTGGAGGGCAAGCAGTTATTCGCGGATTATTGTGCCTCATGAAATCTTTTGCACCACGAGGGCTCGAGCAGGGGGAGGGATGCAGTTTGCCGGGGGCAGAAAGCAGATGTTATGACAGAGAGGCTAGAATACGGTAAGCCAGATGCCCACAAACATTGCCAGCCCGCCCAGGTTTACGAAGCTGTGCCAGATTGCATAGCGATAGGGCATTGTTTTACGGGCATAAAATACGGTGCCGATTACGTAGCATCCAGCGCCGGCCAAAATCCACCACAAGGTGGCAATGGGAACATTGTCCAAATCGGGCAGGGCGCTTAGGCCGATCGCGCCGAGGCCCAGATATGACGCTGTGGACCAGCGTGATTTGATCGTCTCATTGGTTATTTTGTTCCAGATGGCCAACACCGTTAGCCCCCAACACAATCCCAGTAATGTGAGCGTCCATGGTGTTGCGGCATCCACAAAGAACGGCGTGAAACTACCTGAAATGCTGGGGTAGATTGCTGCATGATCAATGCGTCGTAGCAATACGCGCCGGGCGTGTAAGGGAGAGAAGTGGTAAGCGCATGACGCGAGGTTGGAGGCAAGTGCCGCCAGCACATAGACCGCCAGTGCTGCGCAAAGCGCCGGTTGCAGGGTGGTGATACCATTGCCCAACAGCAGAGCGGTCGCGAGGATAATCAACGCCAAGCCTACGAGATGAACGACCAGATCGGCGCGCCGGTGGCGGGGGTTCGGGCTTGGGTAGGTCGGGGTCATGGCATGCTCGCTCTAGGGTGGTTTTGCCTAACGCGCGGACATGTGGTTTGTCTATCATTCCGGTGCGTCGCTTGGGGTATCAGGGGTTTAGGCCTTTGGCTTGCCGGCAAGTATTCCTTCGATCAGGATTTGGACGCGCAGGGCTTCGTCGAGGGTGGCCAGGCGGTTGGGTTTTCCGGCCACGAGCAGAGCAAGATCATCCAGCTGGGCGCGCAAGCTTTCGGCGCGCGGATCGAGGGCTTCCTGACCTAAGGCCTGGAATGCCTCACCCGAAGAGACTGCATCGCGGTAGAAATCCGATATGCGGCGGCTGGCCTTGCTGCCTTTGATGGTGAGCTCTTGGCGGTCGGGCTGGGCACCGCCAACGCTGCCCATGATGGCGACGTGCTGGCCGGTGCCGGTGCTTAGCCGGGCAGCGACCTGGGTTTCGCACAGGTCAGTGCCATCAGGTGTATCGCTTACCGCCCAATCAAGGGTCAGCGGCCCCAAAACCCGTTCGGCGAAGAAGACAAAATGCGAGACGACCTCGCGGGTCATTCCGCCCTCAGCGGCAAAGCGGAGCCAGTCGGCCTCTTGCTGCCACAGACGTGGCCATTGGGCATAGGTCAGGATGATGTCTGCGCCAACAAGCTGGCCAAGCTCACCGGCTCGCGCGGCGGCCTGCACATCGGTCAAGGCATCCCCGGCCGCTTGGGTAAAGTTCACAGCTGCCGGGACGGCGGCCTGTTTCAACGCCTCTACCATGGTACGGCTTTCGGCTATATCAACGCCAAGTGGCTTTTCCAGGAACACCGCTTTACCCGTTGAGGCAGCGGCAAGCGCATAGGCTTTGCGTGGCACTGGTGGACAGGCCAGATAAACCAGATCGGCTGAGGCGATCGCGCTATGGGCATCGGGGCTGAGGGGCACATGCGGGGCCATCGCATGGGCGGTATCGCAGGCTGCAGGATCAGGGTCCCAAAATCCGGTGACGTTATATTCTGGATGCAGTAGCATATGTTCAAGCATGCGACGCCCCATGATGCCCAAGCCGATAATCGCGGTGCTGATTGCCATTTGTTTGCTCTCCTGTAGTTGCGGACAATGTGACGGCTGTGCGATGCGAGCGCCAGAGCCGGCGGCATCTGCGCAGTGCAATTTTTCTTGATGGGCTGGAAGATCAGGCGTTTTAGGGTGGTTGTTTTGCTCAATCGCGTCCAGTCTTGCGAGGCGCGGGGGAGGGAGCAATGCAATGAAACTATTTTCCAGCAAGAACAGACCTGTGCATCTGGGGCCATATCCTTGTGAGCTGTTGGAGCGCGCTTCGGTGATGCCAGAGCTTGCGGCTGTGCCCCTGCATGGGCAGGTCTCCTTCGAACAAGCACAAGACCCTCGTAGCATCGTCAATGCGATGGGCGATTATCAGGCGATGCTGGATGCGATCGGAAACGGGCGCACCAATCCTGCGCAAGCAGCCTGTCCCGATGATCCGCTTGAGCGGGCGCAACACCTTAAGGCCTTTGGCTATTTCTCTGATGCGGCAGTGGTGGGGATGTGTCTCTTGCCGCAGGCTGCCATGCTCGAGACCCCGCTGCGCAATCCGGCGCTGGCGCGCCTGTCCGATATGCTGCACGCGCGCCAGAGCAAATCGCTGGCGGCGGGTATTGATAGCACTATGGCTGATCTACGTGAGGCCGTATCGGCCCCGCCTGCCGCGTTGGAGGGGCACAGCCACGCCATTGTGCTGATGTATGAAAACCCCCGCGATCCGGACGCGGATGAGGCAGGCACTGCATGGTTAGCACAGGCAAACAGCCAGCGTGCAGGGTTGCTGGCCTCCGAGACGGCGGCGGTGCTGGCCGAGTATATTCGCCTGCTGGGGTTCAATGCACGCGCGCATACGGTGGCACAGGCTGATGTGGATCTGAACCGCCTCGCCGTGGCCGCGGGGCTGGCCACTGTGCAGGGCGGCGCGCTGCACCATCCCTATATCGGTACCCGCTTTGGCTTGGCGGCGATAACCACCGACTTCGAAGTCGCCGTGGACCGGCCCCTTGCCACCAAACAGCCCGCCTCGGCCTTTGGCCTGCGCTGGCGTATCGGCGGGGCGCAGCCGCGCAATGCGGCCAATGCGGTGCCCTTTGCCAAACGCCGCTTTGTTGATGGGGCGCATCCTTTCGAGACGCTCAAACGGGTAGAGAGCCCCACCACCTATATTGATGCAGCACGGGTGGCGCGGGTGCCCAAACGCGCCGATCTGTTTGCCCGCGCGCAATTCGGCGATATGGGTAAAACCGTGCAAAAGGCCTCAACCGCAGGGCATTACGTGCGCAAAGCAGCCCCTTCCATGGCCCAGCGCCGCGCCTTGGGGGCCTTTATGCTGTTGCAAGACGGCGCAGTCGCCCCCCAACAGACGGAACTGGCCCCCGATGAGGCCGCAGAGCTGGTCAAGGCCACAGCTTATTGGCTTGGCTGTGACGCGGTGGGGATTTCCGCCTGTCCCGAGTGGACATGGTACAGCCATGACGCGCGGGGCGATGTGATCACGCCGCCCCATGATCAGGCTATCAGCATTATCATCGACCAAGGCTTTGAGACGATGGAAGGGGCCAGCGGAGATGACTGGATCAGCGTAGCCCAATCCATGCGCGCCTATTTGCGGTTCTCGTTGCTGGGTGGCGTGCTGGCCCAACAGATCCGCAATCTGGGCTATAGCGCCAAGGCGCATACGGTGATGGATGGCGAGGTCTTGCAGCCGCCCCTGTTGCTGCTGGCAGGGCTGGGTGAAGTCAGCCGCATCGGGGAGGTGATCCTTAACCCTTT
Organism: Sulfitobacter sp.; assembly: GCF_039977885.1. Taxonomy (GTDB): domain Bacteria; phylum Pseudomonadota; class Alphaproteobacteria; order Rhodobacterales; family Rhodobacteraceae; genus Sulfitobacter. The sequence goes on along the minus strand of NZ_JBDWCI010000016.1, from coordinate 121,829 downwards.
CCTTGGCCCGCGGTTGAAGTCGGGTGTCATCACCACTGATCTGCCCATGACCCACGACAAACCTATCGACTTTGGCCTGCAGAAATTCTGCGAAAGCTGCAATAAATGCGCCCGCGAATGCCCCTCGGGGGCGATCACCGCTGGGCCCAAGCTGATGTTCAATGGCTATGAGATCTGGAAGTCGGACAGTCAGAAATGCGCCACCTACCGTCTGACCACAGAGGGTGGGGCGATGTGTGGGCGTTGCATGAAAACCTGCCCATGGAATCTTGAGGGGCTCTTTGCCGAGGCACCGTTCCGGTGGGCCGCAATGAATATCCCTGCGGCCGCTCCGGCCTTGGCCAAGCTCGATGATGCTTTGGGCAAGGGCAGTCTCAATCCGGTCAAGAAATGGTGGTGGGATCTGGAGCTGGAGGATGAGGGGGGCTATGGGCCTGCCAAAGCGCCGGTGAACGCCCGCGCGCTGCAAAAGGATCTGGACCTGAAATATGAGGATCAGACGCTGGCCGTCTATCCTGCGCCGTTGGCCCCGCCGCCCCACCCGTATCCCGCAGCCATGGACCGTGAGGCGGGTATCGCAGCTTATGAGAACATGGTCAGCGCAGACACCTACCGAGCCCATGTTGCGGCAGGCACCGTGGACAGCGTGGCCCATGTCTACACCGCAGAGGGCGACAGCCCTGTGATCGCGGCGCAAGTCAGCAAGGTCGAAGCTATGGCCGAGGGTGTCACAAAATACGAATTCACTGCCGTGGATGGCAGCGACCTGCCCGTGTGGCAGGCGGGGGCACATTTGGATATCGTCGTGGCACCTGAGTTCTTGCGGCAATACTCCATGTCGGGAAATCCTGCGAACCGGCGCAGCTATCAGATCGCGGTTCTGCGCGAAGATGCAGGGCGCGGTGGCTCGAAACTGATGCACCGGATATTTGAGCAGGGGCGGCGGGTGTTTATCTCCAAGCCGATAAACCATTTCCCGCTTGATCCGGATGCGCGGCATACGCTGCTGATGGGGGGCGGTATCGGCATCACGCCAATGCTTGCCATGGCGCATGAGCTGCACGCCCAAGGGCGCAGCTTTGCCTTGCATTATTCCGGCCGCAGCCGCGCCACGATGGGGTTTCTTGATGACATCGCGGGGTTCGACTGGGCCTCACAGCTCCAACTGCACATCAGCGATGAGGGCACCCGCGCCGACATGGGCCGCATCATGGCAGGGGTACCCGCTGGCACCCATGTTTATACCTGCGGGGCAGAGGCCTATATGAGCGCGGTTATGGAGGCCGCGCGTCAGGCGGATCTGCCTGACGAGGCGCTGCATCTTGAGTATTTTTCGGTCCCTGAAGTGCCGGAATATGTCAACCATGCCTTCACCCTGCGCCTTGCACGCACAGGCCGTGACCTCATCGTTGCCGCAGATCGCAGCGCCACGGATGTTCTGGCCGAGAATGGCGTGCATCTGGATGTGAAATGTTCGGATGGCCTATGTGGCGTGTGCAAATGCGGGCTGATCGCCGGTGAGGTTGAGCACCGCGATTTTGTACTCTCAAAGGCGCAGCGTGCCGATACGGTGATCTTGTGTCAGTCGCGTGCCGCGCAGCAGGGAGGGGTGATCGAGGTCGATCTTTAGGCTTACTCGTAGCCTGTCATCTCGAGGTAGCCGCGCCCGCCGTGGCTGCCGCTGACGCTGACCGGACCCTCCCAATAGGCCACAGACATATCCATCCAGGCCTGCGGGTTGCTGGCGGCCACGGTCACATCCACGCCGTAGGCCGGTACGCGCAGCTGCCAGCGGGTCGGCACGTCGCGCCCCTCTACGCGGGATGTCTCCAGCGGGGTTGCATCAAAGCTGCCATCGGGCAGGGCGGTTGTCACGCCCTGTGCGGTGATCCACGTGCCCGAGGTGAAATAGCTGCCATCGGATTGGCGCAGTCGAAAGCCCATCAGCTTCTCCCCTGTGTCAAAGGACAGCGAAAACCAGTCCCAGCCGGTCTGATCCTCTGCTAGCGGCTGGGAAGACCACTCGCGGTCCAGCCATGCCGTGCCTGTGACAGGCACATCGCCATCGGGTAGGGTCAGCGTGCCAGCAAGCGCGTAAAACGGCTGTGAGTAATAATAGCTCGCCTGTCCTTGCTGGGATTTCACGGAATACCCAGCATCGCCATGAAACACCAAGGGGCCCTGAGCCTCCAGATCAACACTATAGGAGAATTGCGGGCCTGCAGCATGGAGGGTCACGGCATCAAACGTCTCTCCGCGCATGTGCCATTCGTCGATCCATGCCTCAAAGGGGGCGGCTGTCACGCCTGCTTGGCCAATGCCGCCACGGGCAAACCGCTCTGAGGTGTAATGCGCGGTGGGAGTGGTAACAGCCGCATGGCCAAACCAGATTTGCGGGCTGTCCCAGCCCTGCGTGGCAAAAGGTGCCAGCGCCGAGCGGAACAACGTCCATTGCAGCCCATAAGGCGTGCCATCAGGCCCCTCCATGTTGGCGGTCAGATACCACCATTCAATCCGGTAATCGGCATGCGCGCCATGATCGGCGGGAAAGCTGAATTCGGGGTTTGGCGCGGGGACGGTGAACCCTTCGGCATCGCTGCCCAAACCGGCAAAGCCTTGGGCCATGGCCGCGACCGGCGCGCAAAGACCCGCAAGGGCAAAGATCAGCGTTTTAACGTTCATTGGCAAAAACCTTGAGCAAATCAGTGGGCGGTGTCCGTGCCAGTTTGCGGGCAGGCCAAGCAGCAGCCAGCACCGCAGCCAACAAAGCAAAGCCACCCAGCACCGCATAATCGCGCGGGAAGACATACATCGGCAAACGCCAGCCAAAGGCTTCGACGTTGACGACGGCCAGCAGCACCCATGCCAGCGCAAGGCCCAAGGGCAGCGCGCAGATAGCAGTGAGCGCGGCCAGCACCACAGCGCGGATCAGTTCCAGCTGCCCCAGCCGCCGCCGCGTCATGCCCAGCGCCCATGCAGGGGCCAGCTGTGGCAGGCGCAGGCCCGCGAGGGTCAGCAGGCTCATAAACATCGCAAACCCCGCCACGCTCAGCGTCAGCACATTCAGCGCGGCCGTCACGGTAAAGGTCCGCTCAAACACCGCAAGAGAGAAGGCCTTGATCTGCGCCTGATTGGTGATGGCGGTCTCGGGTAAGCCGAAATCATCCTGCAAAGCGATGCGCAAGGCAGCTGCATCATCTGTGCGCAGGCCAAAGCGGGTGGCGCGCAGGGTGGGGTGCAGACGGGTAAAGAGCGGCTCGGTGAGGATGGCTTGGCCAATTGGATTGCCGTAATCACCGTAAACGCCTGCGATGGGCAGTGTGACCTGTGGGCTGATGGTCAGATTGTCGCCCACCCAAAGCCCCGCGCGCCGTGCGAGTTGTTCATTCACCAGCACTGCCTCACCGGCCTGCACGCGGTCCCAAACCTGCGGGGCTTCGTCCAGTAAATCCCAATGCGTGCGGTAGGTCATGCCGATCCGCGTGCCATAAAGCTCGGCGGGCAGCCCCGAGAGCGTTGTCTCCGTGGACAACAGCGGCAGGGTTTCGGAGGTATAGGGCTGTACAAATGTCTCAAGCCGTTGTGCCTCTTCTGCACTTCGGGTGTTCACATAAAGCTCTGATGCGAGGCGTTGATCCAGAAAGCCAGTAAAGGTGAGCCGGAAGCTCGACACCATGGTCGATACCCCAACATTTGCAGCCATCGCCAGCAGCAGCGCCATGAGCGCAAGGCTCAACTCCGGCAATTGTTGGCGCGTATCGGCCCAGAACCACTGGGCAGTGACGCTCTTTGCCAAATAGGCAGCCCCGCGTAGCACAAAATCCAGCACCAAAGGCAGGGCAAGCGCTGCGCCAATCAACAGACAGGCCAGCAGGCCAAACCCCATCACCAGACCGCTGCCTACCAGTGCCAGCACCCCCGCCACTGCCATCAGCCCGAGGCTGATCGCCATCTGCAGCCGCCGCATGGAACCGCGCGATGTGGCCCATGCGCGGGGACGTGCCGTGGCCAGCAGCGGCATGCGCGCGACAGAGCCAAGCGCCCCCGCAGCAGCAATCGCCGTGCCCAACACCGAAATTGCCATCCCCGACACCCACCACGAGGGGCGCAGCTGCAATGTTCCAGAGACTTGCGCGCCGTAAAGCCCTTTGAGCGTGGCCGCCACATCTGGCAGCAAGGTGGCTGCGATCAGATAACCGGCACTGACCCCCAACACGCCGCCAATCAGCGCCAGAACCACCAATTCCGCCGCCATCAATCCCATGAGCTGCCGCAGGGGCATCCCCAAGGCGCGTAGCGTGCGGACCATGGCGCGGCGCTGCTCAAAGGCGAGGCCCACAGCCCCATGCACGATGAAAATCCCGACCGCAAAGCTCAACAACCCGAAGGCCGTGAGGTTGAGGTGAAAGCTATCCGTCAACCGCCCCACGTCCGATCCCCCCTGAGCGGCCCGCAGCGTGAGCTGGGGCGCGACCTGCGCGAGAGGCGCGCGGCCAACTGGCTGTTGGGGGGCTATGATCAAGCGGCTTAGGCTACCCTGAGCACCCAACAGGCGCTGGGCCACAAAAATATCGGTGATGGCCGTGTCGGGCGCGATATCAGGGATCACGACAATCGGCGCATCCAATTGGCCCTCTAACCGCGCGGCAGTGGCGGCATTGGCAAACACGGGCCGCTCTTCCAGAAATTGGGGCAGCGCCGCGCCATCACCGACAGGTCCAAGCCCGCCCGGGGCCGTGAGCGGATCAATCCCCACCAGCCGCACCTGCCCATCCGCAGGCCCGATCTGCCCCTCGATCACCGGCCCGACCTGCCACCCTGCACGGCGCAACGCCACAAAGGTGGATTGTGCGATCTGCCCGCCCGACACGGGCAGTAATTGGTCATATTGCCCTTCGCCAAGGGTGGCGGCCGCCGCGTCATAGCTTGCCCGCGCCTCAGAGTTGACCGCCTGCACGCCAGACCAAAGTGCCGTGGCCAGTGCCAGACCCGCAATCAGCGTGAAAAGCTGTAGCGGGTTGCGCCGCCAATGCGACCACAAAGCGGAAAGCCCGGTCCACGTCACGCCAGCACACCTTTGCGCAAATGCACGCGGCGATCCAGTTGATCAGCCAGTTTGGGGGAATGGGTAACCATCACCAGTGCTGCGCCCGTTTGGGTGATCAGGGCGCGCATCTGCTCCATGACCTCGGCTGCGGTGGCTTCATCCAGATTGCCTGTCGGCTCATCCGCAAGGATCAGCTGGGGGCGCGCAACAAGGGCGCGGGCAATGGCCACGCGCTGTTGCTGGCCGCCCGACAATTGTTCGGGGTATTTGCGCAGGTGCTGTGTTAAACCCAGCGCCTGCGCCAGCTTATCTGCCTCGCCCTGATCATAGCTGCCGGCGAGGCGGGCCTGAAAGGCGATGTTGGCGGCAATGTCCAGAGACGGGATCAGGTTGAACTGCTGAAAGATGATCCCGATCTGGTTGCACCGCACGGCTGCACGGCCCGCATCATCAAGCTGTGTAATATCGCGGCCTTCTAGCAGCACTGCGCCAGCATCGGCTGTGTCCAGCCCACCGATCAAATGCAGGAGCGTGCTTTTGCCCGAACCGCTTTCGCCAGTCAGGGCCAATGTTTCTCCAGCAAGCACTTCGAGGTGAATACCGCGCAAGATGGGCACCGGCCCCTCTGCTCCGACATAGGATTTCTTCAGGCCTTTGACATTTAACAGCATTGCACTCTCCGAGGTTGCAAAAGGTCTATCCCGTATCGGGGCCTGTGCCACGCGAATTTACGGGGTATCGGGCAATCTGTCGCGCCTGTGCTGGTCAATGGGCCCATACCGTCTATCTTGATCATAAACAGGAGGGGGTATGACGGGTTTCACGCAATGGATTGGCACCCTGCTGTTTGCTGCGCAGGGCGTTATGGCACAGGAGCAAAAGATGGAACTGACACCTGAATGGGAATATGTCGCGGACACCGTCATGGGAGGGGTGTCTTCGGGAGGTATTGCCGCCGTACAGATCGCAGGGCGTGAAGCGATGGCTTTGCGCGGTACCGTATCATTGGATAACAATGGCGGCTTTATCCAAATGGCGTTTGATCTGGATGAGGGGCGCGTGCTGGATGCGTCTGGCTATGCCGGTATCGAGATCGACGTGGCGGGCAATGGTGCGACCTATGAGCTGCGCCTGAGGACCGATCAGCTGGCAAGGCCGTGGCAATCCTATCGCGCGGAATTTCAAACTTCGGCTGACTGGCAGACACTGCGTCTGCCGTGGACAAGCTTTGTGCAGAATAAAACTGATGTCACCTTTGATCCCGCGCGTTTGCGCCGGATCGGGGTGCTGGCTTACGGTGTTGAAATGCAAGCCTATGTCGCTGTCGCCGGTGTCAGGTTTTACCCATGAGTGGTGATTTGGGGTAAATGGAGTTTTTTATTTATTTCAGTCTCTTGCGAGAGTGTCTTCTCTCTGCTCTAAGGTGATGTGATGGATTAAGTTTCCGCTTTAAGTATCTGTTTTTAAGTAAATATGATGGTTTGAGGTGGGAGGCCGGTTTTCCGCACCCATATTTGGGCGCAGACGGGTGCATAGCCTCCCGTTAAGTCAAACTACAGGGGTCAGTTTTCCTTGCTGTCGTCCACAACATTCATACCGGCCAGCCCTGATTTGCCCAGCTCAACACCGGCGAACGGGCCGCCGTGGCACATGTGATTTGGGTCATGCGGATCCATTTCCGGCTCGGCGGCAAGCACCTCTTGGGCGTAGATTTCAGCATTGTCTTTGGGGCGGTATCCCAAAAAACTGGCCTTGGTATTGTCCACAGGCGCGCGGTCATTATTGCTGACGCCATAGATCACAGCCCAGCCAGTTACGGGTGTTTCAATGCAACGTGTCACGAGCTGGATCAGGTCATCATAGCTCAGATAGGAGCCAAGCGCGCGGGCGTTGTTGACTTGAGCGCATGACAGAATGCGCATGTGTACGCTCTCTAACCCGCGTTTTTCCCAATACATCCGGCCCAGATCTTCGGTGAAACACTTGGCGAGCCCGTAGAACGTATCGGGGCGATGGGCGACTTCGGTGTTGATGAATTCATTCTTCGGATACATCCCGACCGCATGGATGGAAGAGCCGTAAACCACCCGCCGCACCCCATGGCGCGAGGCAGCTTCCCAGACGTTGTAGGAGCCCACGAAGTTGGGGCCAAGCAACTCTTCAAAGGGTGCTTCATCCACATAGGCACCCATGTGCACGACCATATCCGCACCTTCAATCACGTCGTTCATGGCGTTGAAATCGGCCAGATCGGCTTGGACATAGCTCTCCCCTGCGTAGAGCTTGCCAGGCTGTTCCTTGATGTCTGTCGAGACAAGTTCGTCGCACAGGGCAGTCAGCGGTTCGCGCAGGTAAGAGCCCAGACGGCCAGCGGCGCCTGTCAGAACGATCTTTTTCAGTTTGGATGCCATGGTTAGGCCTTTCTTTGGGGTGGTGAGTGAGTGTCGTCTATAGCGTGTGGCGCGGATTTTTGACAGTTCAGTATGTTTTGGTATTTCATTAATGCGATTTATTTCGCCAGTTTATCCGCTGTAATTTGCTTATAAGCATCATAATCCGAACATTTCGAGGTGAATTCCCCTCAAAGCGGTATGTCGTATGTCACCCAAGGGGTTTGTGTGGCGACCTGATCATAAAGGCTACGTGCGCGGTAGTTGTTTTCGGCGGTGATCCAGCGGATCAATGCCCAGCCACGCTTGCGCCCTTCATCGCTTACGCCTTTGATCAATGCCGCCGCTGCCCCTGATCCACGCGCTGCGGGATCGACGTATAGATCATCCAGAAAGCCACGCTTTTGCGCGGCGAGCGGTGCGTAGAACGGGCGGAAATGGGCAAGACCTATCAGCTCGCCGTTCCTTTCGGCGACAAGCCCGTTCACTTCATGGGCGTCGTCTTGTAGCCAGTCCCAAACAGTTTGCCGCATCTGCGCTGTCTGGGTCACGTTATAAAACCGGGCATATCCGGCATAGAGGAGCTCCCAACCGGCTTTGTCCTCAGGTGTGAGCGGGCGAATGGTGATCGTCATAGCAGGCTCCGCTTAGGGGTTATATGACGGCAGTCTCAACGCAGGCCGCGCTGCGGTTCACGTCAAAAGCGCCCAGATCAAGGCTGCGGTAGGAACCGTATGTGATAAGCTCGGCAATGCCGCGGCCCATTGCGGGGGATTGTTGCAGGCCATGGCCTGAAAACCCGTTCACGAAAATGAAATTCGGGCAATCCGCAGCGCGGCCCAGCAGGGCGTTTTGATCAAGGGTGTTGTAGGCATAATGCCCGACCCATTGATTGATCACCTTGATGGCTTCGAACTGGGGTATGCGCGTTGCAACGGCGGGCCAGACTTTGCTTTCCCACAGGCTGTGATCAAAAGCGAAATCATCATATTCTACATCTGTGTCCTCATCCGGAGGGCACCCTGCCATGTAATATTTCCCTTCAGTGCGCACATGGACACCGGAGGGATCAACGGTGAGCGGCAGATCGCGGTCAAGCGGTTGGGCGGCGTCAAAGACGTAAGTATAGCGTTTGCGTGGCACCACCGGAATATCGAGCCCCGCCATACGCGCCGTTGCGGCCGCACGCGGGCCCGAGGCGTTGACGACTGTCCCGCAGGTAACAACCGTACCATCGCCCAGCGTGACGCTTTGCACAGCGTTGCCTTTGCGGGTGATCGCAGTGACCTCGGCGTGCACATATTCAACGCCATTTGCCCGTGCGCGCCGTTTGAACCAGTCAAACATGGTGCCGCCGTCGAAATAGCCTTCGTTCACCAGATTGTGGTTGGCGGCAAGGATGTCGTCGAGCTGGTAAAACGGGTAGGCTTGGGCGATTTCTTCGCGGCTCAGGTGTCGTGTGTTTGCCCCTTGGGCGCATTGCAGTTGTTGCGCCAGTTTGAGGTCATGCGCAAAAGCCTCGGTGTCGGCCAGATACAGATAGCCGAAATTATGCAGTGCCAACTCGGGCACATCGGGGTCGTCACCCATAAAGTGCCGGAAATTCTGTATGAACTCGGCACCGAACTGGCTGACCTTGATATTCGCGGGGCTGCTGAATTGCTGCCGGATGCAGCTGTTTGTATGGGAGGTCGAGGCGAACTCGTAGGTGGGGTCGCGCTCTACCACTAAAACAGAGCCATCAAATCCAGCCATTTGGCTTAACCACCACGCTACGGATGATCCAAAAATTGCGCCGCCTACGATAACGACGTCATAGGAAGATTTGTTGGGGGTTTGCATAGGGAGACTCACCTTCGCGCTGCGGTTGCTTCACGATAATCACGGCAGTCAGTGAATGCCAAGCCGTGTCAGCACAGGCATGGTGCGGCGCGGGATTGTGGTGCCTTTGACGGGGTGGTTTTTGAAGGCTTTGGCGCGCAGCGCGCGCGGTCTAGTCGAAAGGCGGGACCTCATAACTCACGCTCGCGAGGTACAGCCCCTGCGGCGGTGATACCGGTCCACAGGCCTGCCGGTCACGGGCCTCCAATGCGGTTTTCACATCAGATGGTTGCAGCGATCCGCTGCCCACCCGCTCAAGCGTGCCAATGAAACTGCGCACTTGGTTGTGCAGGAAAGAGCGCGCGCGCACATCAAAATGCACCTCAGTGCCGTGGATGGTTTGCACATGGTTGATATCAAGCCGGTCCAACGCCTTTACGGGGCTTTTGGCCTGACAGATGGTCGAGCGGAAAGTGGTGAAATCATGGGTGCCCAATAAATGGGCAGCCCCTTCGCGCATGGCGTCGATATCAAGTTGTTGCTTAACCTGCCAGACAAACCCCTGTGCATGGGTCACCGGCGCGCGGCGGGGCAGCACGCGAAACAGATAGCGCCGCTCTTGTGCAGAAAACCGCGCGTGGAAATCATCGGGCACTTTTGCGCAGGCAACGATAGCCACAGGATTTGGTTTAAGATGATAATTGAGTGCTTCTGAAAGGCGGAACGGCGTCCAGTCGCGCTGCATGTCGCAATGCGCAACCTGTCCCAAGCCGTGCACGCCTTTATCTGTACGCCCTGCGGCAGAGATCTGATGGGTGCCTTTTTCGATCTTGGTAAGCGCGTGTTCAATTGCCCCCTGCACCGAGGGTAAATCGGTCTGGCGCTGCCAGCCATGGAACGGCGCACCGTCATATTCAACTTTTAGGGCGTATCTTGGCATAAAAGGGGCTTTATCGCGGGGCGGGCTGTGTGGCAATCCCTGCAAAACAGCCCTATGTAGGATGTAATAAACAGGGCAGGGCGCACGTGGTACTTTCTCAAATCGCTGATGGCATCTGGCGGCAGGTCGAGGCCGTACAGGATACGGTCTCGGAGACCTTCTTTGAGCCGGTGATCCGTTTGGGGGTCACGGGGCTTGCCCGTTCTGGTAAAACCGTATTCATCACGTCGCTTGTGGCCAATCTGATGGACCGTGGCCGGATGCCGGGGCTTGTGGCTGCGGGAGAAGGGCGGATTGAGGCGGCGTTTTTGCAACCGCAACCCAATGACACTATTCCACGCTTTGAATATGAGGGCCATCTTGGCGCGCTGACGGCCAAAATACCGCATTGGCCCGATAGCACCCGCGCGGTGTCCGAGCTGAGGCTGAGCCTACGCGTGCGGCCCAAAGGTTTGCTGTCAGGGTTGCAAGGGCCGCGCACGGTGCATTTGGACATCGTCGATTATCCGGGCGAATGGCTGCTGGATCTGGGCTTGCTCGAGATGAGCTATGACGCGTGGTCAGCGATGACGCTGGCGCGGATCGCGACGCGCGCGCAGGCGCAGGGCTATCTTGCGTTGGTGGCGGACACGGATGGGCAGGCCCCGTTAGAGGAAACACAGGCCAAAGCGCTGGCTGATAGCTTTGCAAGCTACCTCAATCAGGCCCGTGCCGATGGGTTTTCGGATTGCGCGCCGGGGCGTTTCCTGCTGCCCGGTGATCTGGCTGGCTCACCGGTGCTGACCTTCGCGCCTTTGCCGGCCTCTGGGGGCGATGCCCGCAAATCCCTGCGCCGTGAGATGGCGCGCCGGTTTGAGGCCTACAAGCGGGAGGTCGTCAAACCCTTCTTTCGGGATCATTTCGCCCGCATCGACCGGCAGGTTGTACTGGTGGATGCGCTGGGCGCGATCAATGCAGGCCCACCCGCCGTAGAAGACCTGCGCGCCGCCATGTCCGAGACGCTCGGTGCCTTTCGTCCGGGCAAGAACAGTTTTCTCAGCGGTATTCTAGGTGGCAAACGGGTCGAGAAAATCCTTTTTGCCGCGACCAAGGCGGATCATTTGCATCATAGCCAGCATGCGCAGCTTACCGCCATTATGGAGGCGTTGACCCGCGAGGCCCGCGAAAAGGCGCGCTTTGCCGGTGCCGCGACCCAAGCGTTGGCCATTGCGTCGCTGCGCGCCACAACCGAAGACCGCATGACCCATGAAGGCAGCACATTGGATGTGGTGCGGGGAACATTGCTGGATACGGGCAAGCAGGCAGCGTTTTATCCGGGGGCCTTGCCGGATGATCCGGCGCATCTGCTGAGCCCCGCACGCGCCGGAGTTGAAAAATGGCTTGATGCGGATTACCAGATTATGCGATTTGCACCCGCACCCCTTACGCTTCGCCCTGGTGACGGGCCGCCGCACATCCGTCTGGACCGTGCAGCAGAATTTTTGATCGGAGACCGGCTATGACTGCTGTGATAATTCGCCCCGCGCGGGTGCTGGATGCTAGCAAGCTTGCCGATATTCTGGCTGCGGCTAATGCGCAGTTTGACTGGTTGCCTGACCTTTATACTTCTGCCGAAGAGCTGAATTTGATTGATGATATGATCGGGTCAGGCTGGGTAAAGGTTGCCGTTGTGGATGATGTCGTGGTCGGATGGATCGCCCGTAAAGGCACGGAAATCCACGCATTGTGCTTGCGCCCTGATATGCAGGGCAAAGGCGTGGCAGCGGGGTTGATGCGCGATGCACAGCGATTGGCCAAAAAGCTGGGGCTGTGGAGCTATCAGGCCAATGATCATGCGACGGATTTCTACGGCAAGGCCGGTTTTGTCGAAATCCAGCGCACGGATGGTGCCGGCAATGATGCACATCTACCTGACATCCGCTTTGAGTGGCGCAAGGAAACAGTCTGATGGCCAAAGGTCCGGTCCTATTCGACCTTGAGGCACAAGAGGCTAAAGCGGCCCCTTCTGTGGCCGATGCGCCCCCCGTGCTGGACCTGCCTGAACAAAGCCCGCCTCAAGGGCAGGCGATGCAGATCGCCGCAAGGCTGGCGGCCTCGAAACCCTCCAGGCTGACGCGCCTGTTCTGGGGGCTGCTGGTGGCGCTTATGGGGGCGTTTGTATCGCTCGCGGCGTGGCGTTTTGTAACCGATCTTTTGACGCAATACCCGCTTTTGGGCACCGCGATGAGCGTGCTTTTGGCGGTGTTTTTACTGGTGTTGGCATTGGTGGCCCTGCGCGAGGTTGCAGCCTTTGGCCGTTTAGGCCGTCTGGACGGCTTGCGCCACAGCGCGCGCGAAGCACTGGCGCAGGATGATCTGGCTGGCGCGCGCGGGGTCACGGACCGGCTGGTGGCCCTCTACAGAGGTCGCGAGGACACGCGTTGGGGCCGTGATCGTCTGAAGGAGCTGCGCGGAGATCAACTTGATGCAGCGGGGCTTCTCGCCGTGGCCGAGACCGAGCTGCTCTCCCCGCTGGATACCGCCGCCCAACGTGAGGTCGAGGCCGCGGCGCGGCAAGTGGCCACCGTGACGGCGCTGGTGCCCTTGGCGCTGGCGGATGTGGTTGCGGCGTTGACGTCGAACCTGCGCATGATCCGCCGCATCGCCGAAGTCTACGGCGGGCGGTCAGGCTTTTTTGGCAGTTGGCGGCTGACACGTGCAGTGCTGTCGCATCTGGTGGCCACCGGCGCAGTCGCCGTGGGGGATGACATGCTTGAGCCGATCCTTGGCGGGTCGCTTCTGGGAAAACTCAGCCGCCGCTTTGGTGAGGGGCTGGTGAATGGCGCGCTGACAGCCCGCGTGGGCGTGGCCGCGATGGAGGTCTGCCGCCCGCTACCCTTTACCCCTGCACGCCGCCCCAAAGTGCGCAGCATTATCACCAACAGCCTTGGCGGGCTATTTGGTAAGGGCAGCGCAAAAGACTAAGCGGCCAGCGCGTTCCGCCGTTGGCGGGGTGGGCCGTTGAATGAACCTTTGATCTGATCGGAGTTTGGTGTCATGGAGCCTTTTTTTGCACTGGTTGCCTTGGTTGTATTGGCCATTCCGGTCACCTTGATTGCTTTGGTCATCGGGCAAAGCAGGCTGCGCAGGCGGCTTGGGGATGCCGAAAGCAGGATCAAGGATTTGCAGGGCAGGCTTTCTGCCTTGGGCAAGGAGGGTCCTCGAACTCAAGAGGCCGCTGCGAAACCGCTGGCGGATGAAAACCCCGCGCTTGATGCCGCAGATGATGCGCCCCAAGCCGACGCTGAGGCGGCGCAGCCCAAAACCCCACCACCGCTTGCCGCAGCACAACAAGCCCATTCGCCCATTGCCCAAGCCGCCCCTGAAACACCGCGCCGGCCCTCGCCGGTGGGACAAGCGCTGTCCCGGCTCGGCCCATGGCTGCAACAGAACTGGTTTTACGTTGTATCGGCAGCCTCCCTCGCTTTGGCAGGGGTTTTCCTTGTGCAATACGGGATGGAGAACGGCCTGCTGCCGCCGCGCGCGCGCGTGGCCGCCGCGCTGGGCTTCGGTGGGGCGCTGATCGCTGTGGGTGAATTCATCCGTCGCCGATATGGCGATGGGGAGCAGGCATCCACGGCTTATTTGCCCTCGGTTTTTTCAGGGGCGGGGATTGTGACGTTGTTTGGCGGCATCCTGTCGGCACGCATGTTGTATGATTTGATCGGCGGCGGTGCGGCAATGATTGGCATGACCTGCGTGGCGCTTTTGGCGATGGTGTTGGGTTGGATCTACGGCCCGCTGTTGGTGGCGGTCGGCGTGATCGGCGCTTATGGCGCGCCGCTGGTGTTGGAAATCTCGGCGGCGGATGCAAGCCCTCTATACGGTTATTTCGCCGTGATCGCCGTGCTGGGGTTGGGCGTGGATACCATCCGGCGCTGGGGCTGGATTTCTGCGCTGACGCTGGTGTTGGCCTATTTTATGGGGTTTGTTTTGCTTGGGTCAGGCGGATCAACCGCGTGGACGGGGCAGATCTATTTTGCCGTTCTGCCGCTATTTGCGATCTTGATCCCTGCGCGCGCGCTGGTGCCGGATCATGCAGGCCCGCCCGTCATGATCGGTGCATTGGGCCGCATGACCTTTGGCGCAAAAGAGCAGGGGCTGACATGGCCGTCTTTCCCCACGCTCTTGGCCTTCTCTAGCGTGGCGGCAAGCTGTGTTATCCTCCTGATCGTCTGGAAACCGGGGGCAGCAGAGATTTGGCTGAGCGTCGGTTTGTTCACGGCTCTGAGCGTCACCCTCATCGCGTGGTCGCACCGTGCGCCTGCCTTGCAGGATGCGGCGTTGATTGCCCCTGTGGCACTGCTGCTGTCCATCTTTGCACAGGCCGAGAACCGGCGGATCACCTATGAGACCTTTTCAAAAACCTACAGCATAAACGCTGAGGCTGGCTTTCCTTGGGTGATCACTGTGCTGGTTGCGATCGGGGCCGTAATATCGATCTTTGCGCTGTGGCGGGCGCTGCGGGGCGGGGCGTTTGGCGTGATTTGGGCGGCGGTTGCGGCCGTTTATGCGCCTGCGATGGCGATTGTGCTCGAAATGGGCTGGCAGCCTGCAGCCGTGATCGGGTCTTACCCGTGGGCGTTACATGCTGCGGGTTTGGCGACGCTGATGGTTCTGTTTGCCGAACGTTTGGCGCGGGTGGACAAAGAGGAGCGCCTGCGCGTGAGCTTTGCGATGATGTCCGCGCTGGCCTGTATGGCGTTTGCCTTTGTGATTGTATTTAGCGCGACGGCTTTGACGGTGGCTTTGGCGGTGACGGTGCTGGTGGCGGCGGTGTTGGACCGGATGTGGAACCTGCCGCAGCTCGGAATTTTCATTGCGGTGGGGGTGATCACGCTGGGCTACCGGTTGGTTGCGGATCCGGGGCTTGAATTTGCAGGCACGGGGCCCTTGGCGGGCGTGTTGCTGGCCTATGTCGGAACTCTGGCGGCGTTTATCGCGGCGCTTTGGCTGTTGCGGCCCCTTGCGCGGCCTCGGTCAAAGATGATGTTGGATTCCGCCGCGTGGTCCACCGCAGGGCTCACGGCGAGCATTTTGTTGCTGCGCTGGATCGAGGCCGAAGTCGGGGGGAGCTACGTCGGAAGTCACTGGGCGCTGGGCCTGAATGCGGCGATCTGGATTGGGCTTGCCTTGGCGCAGATCCAGCGGACGGAGGGGCAATTTAAGGGCCTGCTGAGCAAGCTGCGCTGGGCGCTTGCTGCGGTTTTTGCTGTGTTCGCCACAGGTGCGATGGTGGCGGCGTTTACGGCCGCAAACCCACTGTTGGCCACCAGCGTGCAAGGGGGCGGTCAGATGCCGCAGGCGTGGCATGTCTTTGGACCAGTCTTCTTTAATACTTTGGCCGCAGCCTATCTGGTGCCGGCGCTTGTCTTGCTGGCGGGCGCGTGGCGCTTGAAGGCCATAGATCAGCGGCTGCGCGCAGGGTTGGGCATGTTAGGGGGCGCATTGACGGCCTTTTGGCTGTTTATGGCGGTCCGGCATTTCTGGCAGGGCGGGATGCAGATGCCGCTTTCTTTCGGGATATCGCAGCCCGAACAATACACCTATACCATTCTTCTGCTGGTTGCGGGGGCGGGGCTGTTTTACCAATCACTGCGGCGCCGCGCAGCCATGTTGCGCAAGGCGGGGCTTGCAGGGATCGGGTTGGCAGTGGCCAAAGTCTTCCTTGTGGACATCAGCGATCTGGACGGGCTGACGCGGGTTTTCTCGCTTCTGGCACTGGGGCTGGGGCTGGCGGCGCTTGCTTGGCTTAACCGCTGGGCCCAAGACCGTGACCGCGCCGAACAGGCCGCGCCGCCCCCTGTACCGCCCCACTAGGACCAAGACAGGCTTGCCCCCTTGGGGGGAGGTGCCTATAAGCCATGCCAAGATGACAGCACACCTGATCATACAGCGAATTACTTCCCCGGCGCTCAGCCAGTTCTGAGCCGCCGGGCAAAGGTGTTTGAGCCGCTCGCACCGCCCCTATTTCCCTGACATTGATGACGACAAAAGGACGCCCCTCATGTGCGCCGAGACCCCTGAATACAAACAAACCCTGAATCTGCCTCGCACCGATTTCCCGATGCGTGCGGGCCTGCCCAAACGTGAGCCGGCTTGGCTGGAGCGTTGGGAGCAGATCGGCATCTATGACCGCCTGCGCGAGAAAAAGGGCCGTAAGCCTTTCACACTGCATGACGGCCCACCCTATGCCAACGGCCATTTGCACATCGGTCACGCGCTGAACAAAACCATCAAAGACATGATCGTGCGCTCACATCAGATGATGGGATTTGACGCGCGCTATATCCCCGGTTGGGATTGCCACGGTCTGCCGATTGAGTGGAAGATCGAAGAGCAATACCGCAAGAAAGGCCGCGACAAGGATCAAGTGCCGATCAACGAATTCCGCGGTGAGTGCCGTGAGTTCGCCAAGGGCTGGGTGGATATCCAGCGCGAGGAATTCAAACGCCTTGGCGTGCAGGGCAATTGGGCAAAACCCTATCTGACGATGGATTTCCACGCCGAGCGCGTGATCGCGGAAGAATTCATGAAGTTCCTTATGAACGGCACGCTTTATCAGGGCTCCAAGCCCGTGATGTGGTCGCCGGTTGAGCAGACCGCATTGGCCGAAGCCGAGGTCGAGTATCACGACAAAGACAGCTTCACGATCTGGGTGAAGTTCCGCGTTGTGGGCGGTGGCGATTTGGAAGGGTCACAGGTTGTCATCTGGACCACCACGCCGTGGACCATGCCATCGAACAAAGCCGTCGTTTACGGCGCGGGCATTTCTTATGGCCTGTATGAAATCACCGGTACACCGGATGAATGCTGGGCCAATGTTGGCGATAAATATCTGTTGGCGGATAATCTTGCTGCGGATGTTCTGGGCCGTGCGCGTCTGGAAGAGGGGCAGTGGACCCGTCTGCGTGATGTGACCAATGAAGAGCTGGAAACCATCAGCCTCAAGCACCCGCTGCACGGTGCCGAAGGCTCTGAGGGCGAATGGGACGATCTGCGTGATTTCCGCGCAGCGGAATTTGTCACCGATACCGAAGGCACGGGTTTTGTGCATTGCGCACCTTCCCACGGTCTTGAGGAATATGACCTCTACCGCGAGCTGGGCATGTTGGATCAGGTCATCACCTATAACGTGAACCCTGATGGGCGTTACCGCGCTGATCTGCCGTTCTTTGGCGGCAAGGCGATCCTGAAACCCAACGGCAAGGAAGGCAACGCCAACGCGGCTGTCATCGACAAACTGGTTGAGGTTGGCGGCCTGTTGGCGCGCGGCAAGATCAAACACAGCTACCCGCACAGCTGGCGCTCCAAAGCGCCGGTGATCTACCGCAACACGCCACAGTGGTTTGCTGCGATCGACAAAACCGTCGGCGACGGGCAGGACATGCACGGCACCACCATCCGTGAACGCGCCCTGACCGAGATCGACAACGTCAAATGGACACCAAAATCAGGCCGCAACCGCCTGCACGCGATGATGGAGGCCCGCCCTGACTGGGTGCTGTCGCGTCAACGCGCTTGGGGTGTGCCGTTGACCTGCTTTACCCGCAAGGGCGTGCTGCCGACGGACCCTGACTTCCTGCTGCGCAACGCCGATGTGAACGCCCGTATCGCTGAGGCCTTTGAGGCCGAGGGCGCGGATGCATGGTATGCCGAGGGCGCGAAAGAGCGCTTCCTTGGCGGTATCGTGAACCCCGATGACTATGATCTGGTCACAGATATCCTGGATGTGTGGTTCGACTCTGGCTCGACCCACGCCTTTACCCTGCGTGACCGCGAAGACGGCTCTGAGGACGGGATCGCGGATGTTTACATGGAAGGCACCGACCAACACCGCGGCTGGTTCCACTCGTCGTTGCTGCAATCGGTTGGCACCACAGGTCATGCGCCTTACCGTCAGGTTGTGACCCATGGGTTCACGCTGGATGCCAAGGGCATGAAGATGTCCAAATCCATCGGCAACACGATCGTGCCCGAGAAAATCATCCAGCAATATGGCGCGGATATCCTGCGTCTTTGGGTGGCGCAGACGGATTATACCCAAGACCAACGGATCGGGGATGAGATCCTCAAAGGCACCGCCGATAGCTACCGCCGCCTGCGCAACACAATGCGCTATATGCTGGGGTCACTGCCGGACTTTGACGCCTCCAAAGCCGTGGCGCGGGACGATATGCCCGAGCTGGAGCAGCTGATCCTGCACAAGCTGGCGGTGCTGGACGGTGTGGTACGCGAAGGCTATGCGCGGTTTGATTTCCAAGGCGTGTTCCGCGCGATCTTTGACTTTGCCACGCTGGACCTGTCGTCCTTCTACTTCGATATCCGCAAGGATGCGCTGTATTGTGACGGGGACACACCACGCCGCTTGGCTGCGCTGACTGTACTGGACCACCTCTATAGCCGCCTGACCACATGGCTGGCCCCGATCCTGCCCTTCACAATGGAAGAAATCTGGCTGGAGCGTAATGGGGCGGAGACTTCGGTGCACCTCGTGGACTTCCCTGACACGCCTGCCGCATGGCGCGATGACGCATTAGCCGCGCGCTCCGAGACAGTGCGCGCCGTGCGCCGCGTGGTCACCGGCGCGTTGGAAGAACAGCGCACCGCCAAGGTCATCGGCTCATCATTGGAGGCAGGGCCAACAGTCTACCTGTCGCCAGAGCTGGCCGCGGTCATCACCAATGCTGAAACTTTTGCCGATCTGTGCATCACAAGCCAGATCATCATTGCTGAGGGTGACGCGCCCGAAGGGGCCTTTACCCTTGCGGATGTGGCTGGTGTGGGCGTGGTGTTTGCCAAGGCGGATGGCGCGAAATGCGCGCGCTGCTGGAAAGTCCTGCCCGATGTGGGCACCCATGCCCATGACGGCGTCTGCGGACGCTGCGACGCGGCACTTTAACGATAAGGTGGGGCGGGCTGAATGCTTTGCCCCACCGCTTTTCACATGATTTGGATTGAGCCAGCGGCGCCAAGGCCGCATAGTTGGTCCCATGAAAACATGCACCGTTCACACACAATTCGGCGAGCTGATCCTGACCCAATCGGGCGATCACATCACAAAGCTTGACTGGGGCCGCGCGCCTTCCGAGGATAGCACGACTGTGCTGGAGGAGGCCCGCAGGCAGCTTCTGGCCTATGATGCCGGCGCGCTAGAGGTGTTTGATTTGCCACTGCTGGTTGGGGGATCGGACTTCCAGCGTGCGGTTTGTGCGGCGATGTCCGCGATCCCTTTTGGCGACACTTGCACTTATGGCGATATCGCCAAACAGCTCGGCGCGCCTGCTCAGGCGGTTGGTGGGGCTTGTGGAGGCAATCCGATCCCGATCATTATCCCATGCCACCGCGTAATGGGGGCCAAGGGGCTGACCGGATTCTCGGGCGCTGGTGGTGTCGAGACCAAAGTCGCCCTGCTGCGCCATGAAGGTGCGGGCGGTTTCCTGATCTAGTTTTAGATGTCGCGACCATCATACAGGATTTGCTGCGCGATGCCCGCAAACAGCAAATAGACCGAGGTCACAACCAATCCCCATGCCGCCCAGCTGTCGGGGTGAAAGTTCACCCAAGCGGCCCAGCCGCCAAAGATCGTCCATGCCAGCGCCATCGGCAGCGTCACCACGCGCCACCGCTCGGTCCGCACGGGGTGCACGAATTTGAGCGGTATGAACATTGTGATCGACAGGAATGTCACCAACACAAGGCTGATGTACCACGGGATCCCTAAGGCAAAAATCACCAGCACCAGCATGTTCCAACAGCCCGGGAAGCCGGAAAATGAGTTGTCCTTGGTCTTCATGCGCGTATCGGCGAAATAAAGCGCGCTGGCGAAAGTGACGATGATGATCATCAACCAACCGCTCCACCCGTCCATGAGGCCCGAAGTAAACAGGGCAAAGGCGGGGATGAACACATAGGTAAGATAGTCGATGACCAAATCCAGCAACACGCCGTCAAACTCGGGCGCATTGGTTTTGACATCGTATTTACGCGCGAGCGGCCCGTCGATGCCATCCACGAAGAAGGCAATCACAAGCCATAGAAACATCATGTCATATTTGCTTTGCACTGCGGCAAGCATGGCCAGCATGGCAAATACAGCACCTGTGGCAGTGAACAAATGGACGGCAAGAGCTTTGTTTTTTGGGGTCATATCAGTGTGTCGCAAATCGGGGCGCGAGATGCAAAAGGAAAGCGCTCATGCTTTCGGGTGCGCGCGGTTATAGACGTCCATCAGGCGCTGGGTATCCACGGCCGTATAGGCTTGCGTGGTCGAAAGCGATGCGTGGCCCAGCAATTCCTGAATGGCACGTAAATCGCCGCCCGCATCCAGCAGGTGGGTGGCAAAGCTGTGGCGCATGGCATGGGGTGTGGCACTGGCGGGCAGGCCCAGTTGCATGCGGGCGCTGGCCATGACTTTCTGGATTGCACCGGGCGATAACGCACCACCGCGCACGCCGCGAAACAAGGGGCCTTTGGCTTCAAGCGGGTGAGGGCAGGCGCGCAGATAGGCCGCGACTGCCTCACGGGCGGCGGGCAGAACAGGCACGACACGTTCCTTGCCGCCCTTACCCACAATACGAAGCGTATCCGGCAGGGGGGCATCGGCTCCGGATAGGCCCAACGCCTCTGATATCCGTAATCCGCAGCCCCATAACAGCGTAAGGACAGCGACATCGCGGGCTGCTACCCATGGATCACGGCCCTGTAGCTCGACGCAGTCAATAAGGTCACGCGCGGCATCGACAGCCAAGGGGCGGGGCAGCTTTTTGGTGAATTTCGGTGCGCGGGTGGACAGCACGGCAGTGGGCTCGAACCCCTCCCGCTCGGCCAGCCAGCGGTAGAAGGCTTTTACAGCGGATAATTTACGCGCAAGGCTGCGCGGGCCGACACTGGTATTGCGGGTCTGGGCCATCCATGCGCGCATGTCACGGATGGATATGTCGGACAAGGCACGCAGTCCCTGAGATTCGCCATTGTACTGGGTGATAAAGGCCAGAAACTCGACCACATCGCCGCGGTAGGCAGTGAGGGTGTTTTCAGCAGCCCCCTTCAGGGCACGCTGTTGCTCCAGCCATGTTTGCAGCGCATCACGCGCTGCTGGTGAAATTGCTAGGCCATCGACGCTCAAGACAGCCAGCGGCGCATGGCGCGCTCGAAGACACCGGTGAAAAACGCTAGCAGGTCAGTGCCTTGCTGGGGGCCGAACATATGCGGGTCCTCGGCACCCATGACCAGCATGCCGGGCAGGCGGCCCGCACCGAAGTCAAGTTTGAGGCAGGCCTCAGAGCGGATCCACTCGGCGTTTGGTCCGTAGATATGCTCCGCTGCGTCCTGCACTGACCGCAGAGTGACCTGCCGCACAGTGCCACCGCGCCCTTGAGTGAGATAGTCGTCAATGAAGCCGGGCTCTGCCACGCTAAGCACATCGCCCAAACGCTGCACGGCGGGGTCACTATCATTCTGGACTGATTCAAGCACCAGCTTCACCGTATCCACACGCAAGATCTCGGCCACTTCGCCGCCAAGATCGCGCAGGAAGCTTTCAAATTCCACGGGGTCCAGCATCCGCAGAACAGCGCGATGAATCTGGTTGGTGCCGGCAAGATTCTCATAAGCTGCGGCAATCACGCTGCGGTGCGTGTCTTCCAATCGGTCCAGCCGCGTTTCCAGACGCTCCATCGCGATGCCGCGCAGGTCGACGATATTGCCGCCCATTGCCTTTTCATTGGCAGCGATCAGCGCCTGCATAACGTCGCTGTCATCTAGAATCACATCCGGCTGCGCAATGATGGCTTCGCGCAGAGTATCTTCAATTTTGGGGCTGCTGCTCATGCTGCTCTCATTTTGTTTTCGGTTCTATATCACGCGCGGCGCTGGGTTCGCGATTTTTTTTCGCTTAACAGACGGGCAGATGCGGGAAGAACACACCAATGTGACGTGGAATGCGACATCTTCCCCTGATTTTGTCCGGGTTTCATCCGTAAGGATGTCGCATGGAACAAAAAAGCACAAATGCCGATGCACGCCTTTTTCCGCTTAGCCCGCAGCAGCTGCGCACGCTCTTGAGCGCGCACAGCTAGGGTTTCGGTTTTAGCCGATGGATTGACCGGTCTTGGCCCAGTCTTTCATGAACTGGTCCAGACCTTTGTCGGTCAGCGGGTGTGTGGCCAGCTTGCGGATGACTTCTGGTGGCGCTGTCATCACATCGGCACCGACCAGCGCACATTCGCGCACGTGGCCTACGCTGCGGATGGAAGCCGCCAGAATTTGAGTGTCAAAACCGTAGTTGTCATAGATGGTGCGGATGTCCTCAATCAGGTCCATGCCGTCGAGGTCGATGTCATCCAAACGGCCAATGAAGGGCGAGATGAACGTGGCCCCTGCTTTGGCCGCCAAAAGCGCCTGATTGGCCGAGAAACACAGGGTCACATTGACCATTTTTCCCTCGCTGGACAGGACTTTACAGGCCTTCAGCCCGTCCCATGTCAGGGGCAGCTTTACGGTGATGTTTTCGGCGATCTCGGCCAGTTTGCGGCCCTCGGCGATCATCGCATCCGCTTCGAGCGCGACCACCTCGGCCGAAACGGGGCCAGAGACGATGTCACAGATTTCCTTGGTGACCTCCATGATGTCACGGCCCGATTTCAGGATCAGTGAAGGGTTGGTTGTAACCCCGTCCACCATGCCCAGATCGTTCAGCTCAGCGATGTCTTTGATTTCGGCTGTATCTACAAAAAATTTCATATCGGGTGTTACCTCATTGGATTGGCGTGGCGAACAGTTATATCTGCCTTTGCTTTAGCGCATGATCTGCGATGCTGAAAGCCTTGATCCCGACTTGTCCCTAAAGGAAGCCCCGCGTGTCCCAACAGATGTTCTTTGAGAGCGGCGCATTGGTGGCTGTGCTGACCACGCAACCGCTGGACCGCGCGCTGGACTATAAGGCGCCGGAGGGCGGCTGTTTTCTGGGGGCTTTTGTCGAGGTACCGCTGGGGCCGCGCAAAGTGATTGGCGTGGTTTGGGGCAAAGGCGCGGGGGATTTTGACTATAACAAAACCCGTTCGGTCATTCGGGTGTTGGATGCGGCCCCGATGCGGGCTGAAATGATGAGCTTTCTCGAGAAATCAGCCGCTTATACGCTGACCCCGCTTAGCGCGATGTTGCGCCTGACCACACGTGCGCCGGGCTTGGGCGATCCGCCCTCCATGCGCAAAATCTACCGGCGCGGCACAGGAGAGCCGGACCGCGTGACAGCGGCGCGGACTAAAGTGATCGAGACTTTGGCCGAATATGGCGATCTGTCTTTCACGCTCAAGGAACTGGCCGAGATGTCGGGGGTGACCTCCTCTGTGATCAAAGGGCTGGTGAAGCAGAATGTGGTCTTTGAAGAAGACAGCCCGCGCGATTTGCCGTTTCCGCGGCTTGATCCGGAGCTGCCCAGCAAGGAGCTGACGGCGGATCAGGCTGCTGGGGCGCAGGTTTTGGCGGAGGGGGTGACGTCGGGCGATTATGGAACAACTTTGCTGCGCGGGGTGACCGGTTCGGGCAAGACCGAAGTCTACCTGGAGGCTGTGGCGGCTGCGCTGCGCGCGGGGCGACAAGCGCTGGTGTTGCTGCCCGAGATCGCCTTGACCTCCGAGTTCCTGACGCGGGTTGAGGCACGGTTCGGGGCCAAACCAGCCGAGTGGCACTCAGGCGCGACCATGACCGAGCGGCGACGGATTTGGCGCATGGTGGGCCAAGGGCAGGCGCAATTGGTGATCGGGGCGCGGTCGGCGCTGTTTTTACCCTATCAGAACCTTGGTTTGATTGTCGTCGATGAAGAGCACGATACCTCATATAAACAAGAGGAAGGCGTGCTTTATAATGCCCGCGATATGGCGGTGCTGCGGGCGTCGATTTGCGGGGCGCATGTGGTGCTGGCCTCGGCCACGCCAAGCCTTGAGAGCTGGGCCAATGCGCAGGCGGGCAAATACACGCGGTTGGAACTGAAATCACGGTTCGGGCCTGCGGTGATGCCGACGATGGGGACGATTGATATGCGATCCGAGGGATTGCCCTCGGATCGGTGGGTTTCACCCACTCTACAGGCCGAGGTGAACGTCCGCCTTGCGCGCGGTGAGCAGGCGATGTTGTTCATTAACCGCCGTGGCTATGCGCCTGTGACGCTGTGCCGTGCTTGCGGGCATCAGATCGCTTGTGATGATTGCGATGCGCGCATGGTTGAACACCGGTTTCTCAAACGTCTGGTGTGCCACCAATGCGGGGAGAGCAAGCCGATGCCCACCGCCTGCCCAAGCTGCGAAGCCGAAGACAAGCTGGCCCCCGTAGGCCCCGGAGTAGAGCGGCTGGGCGAGGAAGCTCATGCGCTTTGGCCTGATGCGCGGATCGCCACGTTGAGTTCGGACATGTATGGATCGGCGCGCGCGCTCAAGGCTGAGATCGCGGGGATTGCAGAAGGGTCAGCCGATATTATCATTGGTACTCAATTGGTTGCCAAGGGTCACAATTTTCCCAAGCTGACGTTGGTGGGAGTGATTGATGCGGATCTGGGGCTAATGGGCAGTGACTTGCGCGCTGCGGAGCGGACGTTTCAGCTGATGCGGCAGGTCGCGGGACGGGCAGGCCGTGCAGAGGCCCCCGGCACGGCTTTATTGCAGACCTATCAACCGGATCACCCTGTGATCCGTGGCATTCTGGCTGGGGATGAAGAGGGGTTCTGGCAGGCGGAATCCGATGAGCGTCGCGGCGCGGGGATGCCGCCCTATGGGCGGCTTGCGGGGATTATCCTAAGCGGGCCGGATGTGGCGGCAGTCTTTGAGGCGGGTAATCAATTGGCGCGCAATGATGGTGTTTTACGGGCCATTGGCGCGCAGGTTTACGGGCCTGCGCCAGCGCCGATTGCGCGGGTGCGGGGGCGGCACCGTGTGCGTTTGTTGGTGAAGGCGGAAAAAGGCGTGGCGTTGCAACCGGCGCTGCGCAAATGGGTCAGTCAGATCAGGTTAAAGGGCGATTTGCGGCTGGCGGTGGATATCGACCCGCAGAGTTTTTACTAAGGATTACAGGCGAGTCACACGATGTGCACCAAGCGTACACCGCGCGTGCAGAACCCGGTGCACGGGAATTTGCGTGGCATTTGGCGCGGCGCAGGCGTAAGGCTGGCGCATGATAGATTTCCTGACCCTTGATGATGCCAAAAACCAACCCGTTTGGCGCCGCCCCTTGACGTTGCTGTTTGTGATGGCGCTGGCCATGCCGATTGCATTTTTCACGTGGTACGTGCTGCTGAATAATTTTGTAAAAGAAGTGGCGGATTTTGACGGGGCCGACATTGGGTTGCTGCACACGGTGCGTGAGGTACCGGGCTTTCTGGCGTTCCTTGTTATCTATCTGATTATCGTGGTGCGCGAGCAGGTGTTGGGGCTCGTCTCGCTGGTGCTGCTGGGGGCCGCGACGGGGATCACCGCGTGGTATCCGCAACTGACGGGCATTTTGATGCTGACCTTTATCAGCTCGGTCGGGTTTCATTATTACGAGGCGGTGAACCAGTCGTTGCAGTTGCAATGGCTGCCCAAGGATCGCGCGCCGCAGATATTGGGCTGGTTGATGGCCATGGGATCGGCGGCGACCTCTGGGGTCTATGTGGTGATCATGCTGCTGTGGGAGCCTTCGAACCTGTCGTTCAATATCGTCTTCATGGTGAGCGGTGGGATCACAATGGCCGTTGCGCTATTCGCGCTGCTGGCCTTTCCGCAATACGAGAGCCCGCATCCGCAGATCAAAAAGATTGTGCTGCGCCGCCGCTATTGGCTGTATTATGCGCTGCAATTCATGTCTGGTGCACGGCGGCAGATTTTCATGGTTTTCGCCGGTTTCATGATGGTCGAAAAATTCGGCTTTGAGGTGCATGAGGTTGCGGGGCTGTATCTGGTCAATCTGGTGCTGAACATGCTGATTGCGCCGCTGCTGGGCAAAGTTGTGGCCCGTTTCGGGGAACGCAATGCGCTGGTGTTTGAATATACCGGCCTTGTGTTGGTGTTTCTGGCCTACGGCGGCGTGTATTTCTTTGACTGGGGGTTTGAAGTTGCGGCAGTACTTTATGTGCTGGACCACATGTTTTTTGGCCTCGCGCTTGCGCTGAAGACCTATTTCCAGAAAATCGGCGCACCCGAGGATATGGCGCCTACGGCGGCTGTGGCCTTCACCATCAACCATATCGCCGCTGTCGGCTTGCCCGTTTTGTTGGGGCTGTTGTGGATCGGATCGCCTGCGGCGGTTTTCCTACTGGCAGCGGGTATGGCGGGGGTGTCGCTGACGCTGGCGCTGATGATCCCGCGCCATCCGGAGGCGGGCAATGAGACGGTTTTTATGGCCCGCAGGTTGCAGGCTGCTGAATGAGCATCCGCGCGTGGGCTTGACGCGCAGGCCGCTGCGCCCTACCGCAGCGGTGATAGATATAGGAGCCGCCAATGCCGACCTTCACCGCACTGACCACTTTGATGGGGCGCACGCCCGCTTACGCGCTGGGCGAAGCGATGGAAGGGCTGACGCCTGAACCTACCGGCGTGGGGGTATTTGAGGTCGAAGACGGATCGGGCCTGTGGGAAGTGGGCGGCTATTTCGAGGAAGCGCCTGATACGGCCGCGCTGGCGGTTTTGGCCACGGCGATGGGGGCGAAGGAATTTGTTGTCTCTGAATTGCCCGAGACTGATTGGGTTGCTCATGTGCGCCGTGAGCTTGCCCCCGTCGAGGCGGGGCGGTTTTTTGTGTATGGCAGCCATGATGCGGATAAGGTGCCCGAGGATTGCGAGCCGCTGTTGATTGAAGCGGCCATGGCTTTTGGTACGGGGCACCATGGCACCACACTGGGCTGTTTGCGCGCGCTGGACCGGCTGGCGCAGGACGGGTTTGTGGGGCGCAATGTTATTGACGTGGGCTGTGGCACGGCTGTGTTGGCGATGGGCGCTGCGCGGATCTGGCCCGATGCGGTGCTGGCCTCTGATATTGACGAGGTTGCCGTGGATGTGGCGCAGGCCAATGTTGTGGCCAACGGGCTGGACGGGCGTGTGACCTGTGTTGAGGCAGCGGGGTTTGATCACCCGACGCTGGCAGATGCAGCCCCCTTTGATCTGGTGTTTGCCAATATCCTCAAAGGGCCCTTGGTGGCATTGGCCTCTGATATGGCGGCGGCGATGGTGCCGGAGGGCTATGCGATTCTCTCGGGGATTTTGAATGAACAGGCGGATGAGGTGATCGAGGTTTATGCACGCTCTGGCATCAATCTACATCACCGCGAAAGCATTGGTGACTGGACGACGATAACACTTCGGAAAATGACCTAGATTTAACCTCATTTAAGGTTATTTTGCCTCATTTGCCTTGGTTTTGTCACATTCTTTGGCTAAAAATTGACTCAACAACGGTGGGGGCTGTTGTTGAGAAAGACCGCTGCTATGGTTTACACAAGAGAAGATTTCCACTCGCGGGTGGGGAAGGTCGATAAGGCGCGCAACAAGCTGGTGCGCCGCGGCTATACTTCACGCGTTGATAAAAATGGCATCATCATTGCCAAGCCGAAAGCACGCCGGTTCCATTTTCCCTTCAAGGGGCTTGTGTTGCTGGTTCTTGGTTTCTTTGGCTTCAAGGCGCTGATGTTATCTTCGGCTGGCCCGGATACCTATAATGACCGTTTGGCCACGTTGCAGAACGGGAATGCGATCGAAGCCATGGGCGCTAAAGCACTGTCCATTGACCCTGTAACCCAGTTTTTTGCTGACAAGATGGGACCATTGTTCCGCTAAATCCGGTTTTCCCTTGTGGTTTGACCTTCCGGGGGGGAGGGGCAGCCGCAGGGGAGATTGCACCGGATGTGCAGCTAAAACGAAAAGGCCGCGCCCGGATGAACCGGCGCGGCCTTTTTAGGTCTGCGGTGGCGTCTGGCGCCACAGCCTGTCTTTTGAGAACTCCGTGCTGGAGTGCTCGTTTCCGAAAGCGAGCGCTTAGCGGATGAAGTCGTTTTGGGCAACGTTCATGATGTCGCCGCGGTTCAGGCCGATGTCTGCCAGTTCGCGGTCGGTCAGGTTGCTGAGCGCCTGTGCCGTCTTGCGTGTTTCGTTCCACGAAACGAACGCAGCGGTCAGTTGTGCGAAAAGACCGCCGGAGCGGGATGCAGATGTGCCGTAATGTGTACGGGTTGTGTCGAAGCTTGTCATTTTTCTTTGTCCTTTTTGGCCGTATTGCCGAATTCTGTATCGTTGTGCCTGCCAGATAGGCAGAATGAGAACATCCCGCAAGGCGTGTGGCCGCGTAGCTGATATGCGTTTTCTGCATGGCGGCATCGGGGCGCATGGGCAGCGTTCTTGAATGCAGGGGGCGGGTCGCGTTTATGGCTTATTTTGTTGAGGAAATGCTGTAATTTCGACGTCTTTGGCGGGTGTGGTGCCGGTGGTTGCGGAAATATCGCTTTTTCGTGATAGGCGGAAAACCGTAGGCAATGTTCGCGTTTCGTGCTACTTCGGCGGAAAAGCAACAAAGACGAGGGTTTTGAGCAGATGATACGGGTGATCGGCATTGATCCGGGATTGCGGAACATGGGCTGGGGAATCATTGATGTGGCGGGCAGCAAGATCAGCCATGTGGCCAATGGTATTTGCCACTCCGCCACGGGTGTAGAGCTTGCCGAGCGGTTGTTGTCCTTGCATGCGCAATTGACGCGGGTGTTTGCGACCTATCGCCCCCAGACCGCAGCAGTGGAGCATACGTTTGTGAACAAAGACGGTGTGGCGACGCTCAAGCTGGGGCAGGCGCGGGGGATTGCCCTGTTGGTGCCCGCGCAGATGGGGCTGGCCGTTGGAGAATATGCGCCCAATAACGTCAAGAAGACGGTTGTGGGCGTAGGTCATGCGGATAAAGGGCAGATTGCGCATATGGTGCGGATGCAATTGCCCGGTGTTGAGTTTGAGGGACCTGATGCGGCGGATGCTTTGGCGATCGCGATCACCCATGCGCATCACGGCGGGGCGTCAAGCTTTGCGGCGGCTGTGGCAAAGGCCAGCGCATGATTGGTAAACTGACAGGACGGATTGAGTACCGCGCGGCGGATCATGTGCTGATTGATGTGCGCGGTGTGGGGTATTTGGTGTTCTGCTCCGAGCGCACGCTGGCCGCTTTGCCCGGGGTGGGGGAAGTGGCTGCGGTTTATACGGATATGTTGGTGCAAGAGACCAATTTGCAGTTGTTCGGGTTTACCACGCTGGCCGAGAAAGAATGGCACAAGCTGCTGATCTCGGTTCAGGGGGTTGGGGCGAAGGCGGCGTTGGCAATCATGGGCGCTTTGGGCGCTGATGGGGTGAGCCGCGCGATTGCGCTGGGCGACTGGAATGCGGTGAAAGTGGCCAAAGGGATCGGGCCGAAGATCGCGCAGCGCGTGGTGCTGGACCTCAAGGATAAGGCCCCTGCGATGATGGCGATGGGCGGCACGGTGGCCCAGGCCATGGGGGATGAGGAGGCGGAGGTGATCGAGAGCCCCGCGCCCAAACGCAAAGCGCCCGAACCGGCGGCGAATGCCAATGCGCAATCAGAGGCCTTGTCGGCCTTGTCCAACCTTGGCTATAGCCCGAGCGATGCGGCGGGCGCTGTGGCGCAGGCGGCGGGGGATGATCCGCAGGCGCAGACGCCTGCATTGATCCGTGCGGCGTTGAAACTGCTTGCACCGAAAGAGTAAGGTGCGTTCATCGGGGTCTTTGACCCTTCTTCGCTGGGGGACGGCATGAGAGATAGTGATCCGATTGTGCGGCCCGAGGGCATGCCGGAAGATTATGACCGCGCATTGCGGCCGCAGATGCTTGATGAATTTGTGGGGCAGGCGGAGGCGCGGGCGAACCTCAAGGTTTTCATCCAGAGCGCCAAGCAGCGCGAAGAGGCGATGGACCACACGTTGTTTCACGGCCCACCCGGTTTGGGTAAGACGACATTGGCGCAGATTATGGCGCGTGAGCTGGGGGTCGGGTTTCGCATGACTTCTGGTCCGGTGCTGGCCAAGGCCGGTGATCTGGCGGC
Source organism: Sulfitobacter sp. (assembly GCF_039977885.1). Classification (GTDB taxonomy): domain Bacteria; phylum Pseudomonadota; class Alphaproteobacteria; order Rhodobacterales; family Rhodobacteraceae; genus Sulfitobacter. The sequence continues at coordinate 91,534 of NZ_JBDWCI010000016.1, read as the reverse complement.
GATCCTGACCAATCTGGAAGCCCGAGATGTGTTGTTTATCGACGAAATTCACCGTCTTAATCCGGCGGTGGAGGAGGTGCTTTACCCCGCGTTGGAGGATTTCGAGCTGGATTTGGTGATTGGCGAGGGGCCTGCGGCGCGGACGGTTCGGATCGAATTGCAGCCTTTCACTCTGGTAGGGGCGACGACGCGGATGGGTTTGTTGACGACCCCGTTGCGCGACCGGTTCGGGATTCCCACGCGGTTGCAGTTCTACACCGAGGACGAGCTCTATATCATCGTGGACCGCAACGCCCGCAAACTGGGCGCGCCTGCGGATGAAGGCGGTGCGCGCGAGATTGCCAAACGCGCCCGCGGCACGCCGCGGATTGCGGGGCGTCTGCTGCGTCGGGTTGTGGATTTTGCGCTGGTGGAGGGCGATGGCCGTGTCACACGCGAATTGGCGGATATGGCGTTGACGCGGTTAGGCGTGGACCATCTGGGCCTTGATGGGGCTGACCGGCGGTATTTGCGGCTGATTGCAGAGAATTATCAGGGTGGTCCTGTGGGGATCGAGACCATGTCGGCGGCATTGTCGGAATCGCGCGATGCTTTGGAAGAGGTGATCGAGCCGTTCTTGTTGCAGCAGGGATTGATCCAGCGCACGCCGCGCGGGCGGATGTTGGCGCAGAAGGCATGGGTGCATTTGGGAATGCAGCCGCCTAAACGCGACGTTGATCTGTTTGGTTGATGTGGTGCTTGAGTATTTTTGGCTAGAGAAAATAGAGGGTCGGTGATGGAACCTGCAGACATTGAGGCATTGTTCACGCGGGGCGGCGGGCAGTTTGTGTTTGCGCGTTGGGGGCGGCCCATTGCGCCTGTGGTATTCGGGGTGCAGGAAGAAACCTTGGAGGTGGTCAAGGGCGCGCTGGAGGCGGTGACGGCTTTGGCGGGGCATAAGATGGCCGAGACGGATATGGAGCTTGGCTCTAATCTGATGGTGTTTTTCTTCTCGGAATGGGCTGAGCTGCTTGAGGTGCCGGGCATGGATCAGTTGGTGCCGGATTTGGGGCCTTTGGTTGAGAAATTGTCGGCCGTGGATGCCAATCAGTACCGGTTTTTCCGTTTTGATGAGGCGGGGGCGATCAAGGCGTGTTTTGTCTTTTTGCGGATGGATGCGCAATTGAATGCGGTACCGGCGCAGACGCTTGCGTTGAGTCAGGTGGTGCAGTCCTATCTGTTGTGGTCCGATGAGGCCTTTAAGGAACAGTCGCCTTTGGCTGTGGCAGGGGAGACTGTGATTTTGCGCCCCGAGGTGGCGGGGCTGATCCGTGCGGCCTATGATCCTGTGCTGCCTGCGGCGGCGGGGGATGCAAGCCATGCCTTGCGGCTTTATGCGCGTATGGTGGCGGGAGAGGTGCAGTGATCCACCGCAAGGAAATCCGCGTTTATTATGAAGACACGGATATGGCGGGGATCGTGTATTACGCCAATTACCTGCGGTTTATCGAGCGGGCGCGCAGCGATTGGGTGCGTGAGGTCGGGATTGACCAGCTTGCCTTGAAAGAGGCGGGTGTGGTGTTTGCGGTGCGCAGGGTCGAGGCGGATTATATTGCGCCGGCGCATTATGGTGATGTTTTGGACGTGCGCACCACGCTGGAGAGTCTGAGCGCGGCAAAGATGGTCATGCTGCAGGAGGTGTGGTGCGGTGAGCAGCAGCTTTTCACCGCAAAAGTGCTGATTGTATGTATTGGCGCTGGGGGGAAACCCGTGCGTCTGCCAGCGGAATGTCGCCTGCTTGGAGGGTGAATTCGGGCAATTCTGCTTGGGTCTCGCTTTTTGTCTTGCGCTGCGCTAGATTCGCCCCAAATGGAGCCTGACAACAGGCCCGCAGAGGCGACAGAGTAGAGCAATATACATGCAGACAGCATTAATCGCGGCCGAAATTGGCGGCAGCATTACCGTATGGGGCATGTTTGCCCAAGCGACAATCACCGTAAAGTTGGTGATGTTATCCCTTGTTTTTGCAAGTTTTTGGACGTGGTCGATTGTCGTGCAAAAGACAATCCAGTACCGCGCGGCCAAACGCGAGGCGGAGGCGTTCGACCGCGCGTTCTGGTCCGGTGAGCCGTTGGACGCGTTGTATGACCAGATCGGGCCGGAGCCCACGGGTGCTGCGCAAAAGATTTTTGCCGCTGGCATGACCGAATGGCGGCGTTCGCACCGCGAGGATGGCGGACTCATCCCCGGGGCGACAGCGCGGATTGACCGGTCGATGAATGTGGCGATCTCGAAAGAGGCCGAGCGGTTGCAAAAAGGTTTGCCCGTGCTGGCCACGACGGGCTCAACCGCGCCGTTTGTCGGGCTGTTCGGGACTGTGTTCGGGATTATGAATGCTTTTGTCGAGATTGCAGAGCAGCAAAATACCAACCTTGCCGTTGTGGCCCCCGGTATTGCGGAGGCCTTGTTGGCGACGGGATTGGGATTGATGGCGGCGATCCCTGCGGTTGTGTTTTATAACAAGCTGAATTCGGACAGTGACCAGATTCTGGGTGGTTATGAGGCTTTTGCCGATGAATTTGCGACCATTCTCAGCCGTCAGTTGGATAGCTGATCATGGCCGGTGGTGTGATGCAGAAAAGCGGTGGCGGAGGCGGGCGGCGCAGGCGGCGTGGTGGCGCTGCACAGATGTCCGAGATCAACATCACGCCTTTTGTGGATGTGATGCTGGTGTTGCTGATTATCTTTATGGTTGCGGCCCCGTTGCTCACGGTTGGTGTGCCTGTGGAGCTGCCCAAGACGGCGGCCTCGGCGCTGCCTGCTGAGCAGGAAGAGCCGCTGACGGTGACGCTGACGGCGGATGGCGGCGTGCAGATCATGACAACCGAGACTGCCCGTGAAGAGCTGGTGCCAAAGCTGCGTGCGGTTGCGGCAGAGCGTGAGGGCGACCGTGTGTTCCTGCGCGCGGATGGGGCTGTGCCCTATTCTGCGGTGATGGAGATCATGGGCGCGCTTAATGCGGGTGGGTTTTCCAATATTGGGCTGGTGACGGATATTGGCGGCCCGACGCTGGACGGCGCTGGGAACTAAGTCATGTCGCCTGCGCGCAAAACAGGGAATATTGTATCGGGGGTAGGGCATGCGGGCTTTATCTTCTGGATTCTATTTGGCGGGTTGTTCACCTCGCGGCCCGATCCGGTCGAGGTGCAGGAAGCTGCTGTGATTTCGGGGGCAGAGTATCAGGCATTGGTGGATGCCGCGCGCCAGCCGCAGGAGATCGCGCCAGAGCCAGTGCCCGCAGCACCTGAAGTCACAGCGGATGCGCCCGAGATTGATACCGGACCGCAGGAGGCTGCGGCACCTGAGCCTGTGAATGTGCCTGAACCGGCAGCGGAGCCGGTCGAGCAGCCAGTGCCGGATTTGGCCCCAGAGGTGTCTGAAGCCGCGCCAGAGCGTCCCGAGCCGCCCGCAGAGGTGACTGTTGAGGATGCGCCGGTGGATGATACCCCTGTAGAACGTCAAGCTGAAGTCATTGCACCGACCCCTGCGCCGGAGCCGACACCCGAGGCCGTACAAGAGCCCGAACCGCAAGAGGCGGTTATTCCGGAGGAGGCAGGCGAAACCGTCGAGCAACCCCGAGACGCGACACAAGCTCCGGAAGCGGCGGATAGGATTATCACCGAAGCGGCCCAGCCGCCGGCGGCGTCGCCGAACGAGTCGTTGCGCCCGCCCGCCCGCAGGCCGACGCCGCCTGTGCCAACACGAACAGCGCAAGCACCTGAGACCCCGGCGCCTGCACCCGCTACTGAACCGGCGAATGAAACACCGGTCGCACCCGCGCCAGAGGATACGGCAATTGCCGATGCGGCCACGCAGGCTGCTCTTGATGCGTTGGCAAGTTCGGCCCAGAACACGGTGCCGACAGGGCCGCCGTTGTCGTCGGGCGAAAAGGATGCGTTGCGAATTGCCGTGCAGAGCTGCTGGAATGTTGATCCGGGGGCGCGTTGGGCACAGACGACAGTGACTGTGGCGATGGATATGACGCAGGACGGTAAGGTGGTGCAATCCTCGCTGCGCATGATTGCCAGCGAAGGGGGCGATAGCTCAACCGCGAATGCGGCCTTTGGGGCGGCGCGCCGTGCGATTTTGCTATGCCAGAAGGATGGTTACCCGTTGCCTGCCGAGAAATACGGCCAATGGCAGCAGATCGAGATGACGTTTAACCCCGACCAGATGCGGATCAGATGACGAAGACAGTCAAAGGCCCGATAGGGCCAGAGGATGCGGTGTTTTTTGCCGCGAAACGGGCGGTTTTACGCTGTGGGAGATATCGCTACACTCTCCCCGTTGAGAAATCCGGCCAATGGCGAGATATTGAGTGGATGTTCGACCCTGAAAGGACGAATTCGAGATGAAGTTTTTGATGATTTGCGCAGCATTGCTTGGCGCGACCCTGACCGCTCCTGCGGCGATGGCCCAGCAAGGCCCGCTGCGTATTACGATTGAAGAGGGCATCATTCAGCCGCTGCCTTTTGCCGTCCCGAATTTTCAAGCCGAAACAGGCGAGGCAGGGCAATTGGCGGGTGATCTGGCGCGGGTTGTCGCCGCCGATCTGGAAGGCACTGGCGTCTTCCGCGAGATACCGAGTGCGGCGTTTATTTCGCAATATAATGATTTCAACGCGCCTGTTCAGTTTGCCGATTGGAAAGCCATCAATGCGCAGGCGCTGGTAACTGGTGCAGTTTCGGTCACCGGCAATTCTGTGAACGTGAAATTCCGTGTCTTTGACGTGGTGTCGGGTACCAATCTGGGCGATGGGCTGCAATTTTCCGGTACGGTGGATGGCTGGCGCCGCATGGCCCATAAGGTCGCCGATGAAGTCTATTCCCGCATCACGGGCGAGGGTGGCTATTTCGACAGCCGCGTTGTGTTCGTCTCTGAGACTGGTCCAAAGGATAACCGTCAGAAACGCCTGGCGATTATGGATTATGACGGTGCCAACGTCAGCTTTCTGACCGATAGCAGCGCCTTGGTGCTTGCACCGCGGTTCTCGCCAACAGGCGACCGCATTTTGTACACAAGCTATAGCACGGGTTTCCCACGGATTAATGTTCTGGATGTGGGCACTGTGCAGCAGCGGGTGTTGGAGAGTGGTCAGGGCACGATGAGCTTTGCGCCGCGGTTCTCGCCTTCTGGCCAGACGGTTGTTTTCTCGCTCACGCAGGGGGGGAATACCGATATTTACACGATGGACGTCAATTCAGGCCAATCTGTGCGTCTGACCAATACGCCCTCAATTGAAACCGCTCCAAGCTATAGCCCCGATGGAAGCCAGATTGTATTCGAGAGCGACCGCTCGGGATCGCCGCAGTTGTATATCATGTCTGCGGGTGGCGGTGAGGCGCGGCGCATTTCCTTTGGTGAGGGGCGTTATGGCACGCCGGTCTGGTCGCCGCGTGGCGATCTGGTGGCGTTTACCAAGCAGCATGCGGGGCGGTTCCACATCGGTGTGATGCGCACGGATGGCTCTGAGGAGCGTTTGCTCACGGCATCGTTTCTGGACGAAGGCCCCACATGGGCGCCCAATGGCCGCGTGATCATGTTTACGCGTGAAACCCAAGGCGAGGGCGGCGCGTCCTCGATCTATTCGGTGGATATTACCGGGCGTGTGTTGCGCAAGGTAAATACGCCTCAGGGTGGATCAGATCCGAGCTGGTCACCGCTACAGCAGTAACCCTTTCCCCACTGCGCCGCAGTGTGGTAGCGTGCCGTTAATAAATTAATATTCGATATGAGGTCGAACAGATGAAACTTATCCCCATGAGCCTACTGGTCGCAGCGGTTGCGCTGGCGGCATGTACAAACCCCAACCGTTTTGGCGATGATGCGCTGAGCAATCCGGTCAATCCGGTGCCGGGCCAACCGATCAACGGTGCAGGCCTTGGTGGGCCTAACGATCCTACATCGACCGCCTATTTCAACCAGACCGTTGGGGACCGCGTTCTGTTTCAGGTGGATCAATCCACATTGACCGCTGCGGGCCGTGCCACACTTGACGGGCAGGCGAACTGGTTGCTGACAAACTCTGACTATCAGGCCGTGATCGAAGGCCATGCAGACGAGCAGGGCACACGGGAATACAACCTTGCATTGGGTGCACGGCGGGCAAATTCGGCCCGCGAATATCTGCTGTCCAAAGGCGTGCCTGCCTCGCGTTTGCGGGTTGTCAGCTACGGTAAAGAGCGCCCGATCGAGATTTGCTCGTCCGAGGCCTGCTATGCCAAAAACCGCCGCGCGGTGACCGTGCTGGCCGGTGGTCAAACCAGCTAAACAAGGAGCGGCATGATGCGCTTTGCTTTCATCTTTGCCTGTGTTCTGGGCGCGGTGCCGATGGGTGCCGCAGCGCAGGACGCGCAAACACTGGCGGACATCCGGCAGGAGTTGGGTACGCTCAACACCGAGATGTCGCGGCTGACCCGTGAGCTGTCGACGACGGGTACGGGCGGTGTATCGACATTGCCTGCATCTGTGTTGGAGCGGGTAAGCGCGATGGAGAGCGAGCTGGCGCGTATGACGGCGAAGACGGAAGAGTTGGAGTTCCGCATCAACCGTATTGTCACCGATGGCACGCGGCGCATTGCGGATCTTGAATTCCGTCTGGTCGAGCTGGAAGGCGGGGATATTACCACGCTGGGCGAGACCACAACATTGGGCGGTGCGGATCAGCCTGTAGCGCCCGAACCGGCGCCGGCCCCAGCGCCGCAAACCACTTCAGGACAACTCGCCGTTGGCGAACAGTTAGACTTTGAGCGGGCGCAGGAGGCGCTCGCATCCGGTGACTTTCGCACCGCCGCAGACCAGCTTGCGACCTTCAATGAGACCTACCCGGGGTCTCCAATAGCGTCCCAGGTAGATTTGTTGCGCGGTGATGCGTTGCAGGGCCTTGGCGACACGCGAGAAGCGGCGCGCGCCTATCTTGCGAGCTTTGGCGCGACGCCCACGGGGACAACCGCGCCTGAGGCATTGTTCAAGCTGGGCGCGTCTTTGGGAACGCTTGGCCAGACCAATGAGGCCTGTGTGACCTTGGGTGAGGTTTCGGGCCGTTTCCCTGACAGTGCCTTTGCCGGACAAGCACAAGGAGAGCAGGCCAAACTCGGATGCGGCTAGATCCTGATTGGCTGGCGCAGCAGGGCGAAGATACCGCGCTGCTGGCCGCGATTGATACAGTTTTTGCCGATCCGCTGCCGCAGCGGGTCGGCATTGCTGTTTCTGGCGGGGGCGACAGCATGGCGTTGTTGCATCTGTTTTCCCGCTGGGCGGCACAAACGGGGCGCTCTATTGCGGCGGTGACTGTGGATCATGGCCTGCGGGCGCAAAGCCGCGCAGAGGCAGAAGGCGTAGCGGCCTATTGCGAGGCCAATGATATTGCGCATGATATTCTGACTTGGTCACGTCCTACCGGCACCGGAAATTTGCCAGCCGAGGCGCGTGCGGGGCGTTACGGGTTGATGGCGCAATGGGCGCAGGCACGCGGGGTTGAGTGCATCGCTTTGGGCCATACCGCAGATGACGGGGCCGAGAATTTTCTGATGCGTCTGGGCCGTGCGGCGGGGATCGAGGGGCTGTCGCAGATGCACCATCTGTTCGAGCGCGACGGCGTTCAATGGTGCAGACCCCTGTGGCAGCACAACCGATCGAGTTTGCGTCGCTATCTGCAACGTCACGGGGTCGCATGGGTCGAGGATCCCAGCAATGATGACCCTGCCTATCTGCGCACAAGGGTTCGCCAAGCGCTGCCTGTGTTGGCGGATATCGGCGTGGATGCGCAAAGCGTTCGCCATTCTGCGATGGCGTTAAGACAGGCACAAAGCGCGCTGGCCCATTACACCCGCCTTGAGGCGCGCAGGCATGTGACGCAGGCGGATGGCGATTTGTTGCTCCCACAACGCATCGAGCCGCCCATCCCTGCCGAGATCGAGCGGCGGCTGACGGTTGCGGCGTTGCAATGGGTGGGGGGCAGCGCCTATGCGCCGCGCCGGCAATTTTCCGGCATTCTGGGGCAAGAAATGGGCGCGCAGGACCGGCTGACTGTGGCAGGCTGTATCATCATGAAGCGAAAAGGTTATTTTCGTATCACGCGGGAATATAATGCGGTCAGGGATATCTGCAGCCCGACAGATCAAATTTGGGATTCGCGCTGGCGACTGCAGGGGCCCAATGCGCCGGATCTACAGGTGCGCGCCTTGGGCGAGGGGGTGGCGCGATTGCCTGACTGGCGCGCAACGGGCCTGCCGCGCCGCACATTGATGGCCTCTCCGGCTGTTTGGCGGGGCGAATGCCTGATCGCTGCCCCATTGGCGGAATACAATCCCGAATGGACGGTGCAGATCGTCGCAGACTTTGCCTCATTCCTGCTTTCGCATTGAACAAAGCGCCACAATCTCTATCTTAGGGGAGTGGCGCGGGGAGTCTCTGTGCGCCGGTTGGTATTCAGGAGAGTTTCCTTGGGCAATTTTCGCAATCTCGCATTCTGGGCTGTGTTGCTGATCCTTGTGTTTTCGTTGTTCAATTTGTTCAACGGCGGTACAGGCGGTTCGCTGCAAAATCGCGAGATAAGCTATTCAGATTTTGTGACATCCGTTGAAAACGGCAATGTCACCAACGTCACACTGGATGGGGAGCAGGTGCGTTTCCGTCAAAGTGACGGCAGTGATTCCGTCACCATCAAGCCAAGTGATGCCGAAGTCACCAAGCTGCTGACCGACAATAACGTGCCTTTCCGCGCGGAAAGCCAGCAGGAAAGCGGTTTGCAGACATTCCTTGTCTCGCTGCTTCCGATTTTGTTGCTGATCGGTGTGTGGATCTATTTCATGAACCGGATGCAGGGCGGCGGCAAAGGCGGCGCTATGGGGTTTGGCAAATCCAAAGCCAAGATGCTGACCGAAAAGCATGGCCGCGTTACATTTGATGATGTTGCGGGCATTGACGAGGCCAAGGAAGAGCTTGAAGAAATCGTAGAATTCCTGCGCAATCCGCAGAAGTTCTCGCGCTTGGGCGGCAAGATTCCAAAGGGCGCGTTGCTTGAGGGCCCTCCGGGGACAGGTAAGACACTGCTGGCGCGCGCGATTGCGGGCGAGGCCGGTGTGCCGTTCTTCACGATCTCCGGCTCCGACTTTGTCGAGATGTTTGTGGGTGTTGGCGCAAGCCGTGTCCGTGACATGTTCGAGCAAGCCAAAAAGAATGCGCCGTGCATCGTATTTATCGACGAAATAGACGCTGTAGGCCGGCACCGTGGTGCGGGCTATGGCGGCGGCAATGATGAGCGCGAGCAGACGCTCAACCAATTGCTGGTCGAGATGGACGGTTTTGAAGCCAATGAAGGTGTGATCATCATCGCGGCGACCAACCGTAAAGATGTGTTGGACCCTGCACTGCTGCGCCCTGGTCGTTTTGACCGTCAGGTGACAGTGGGCAATCCCGACATCAAGGGCCGCGAGAAGATTTTGGGCGTTCACGCCCGCAAGACACCTCTTGGTCCTGACGTTGATCTGCGCATCATCGCCCGCGGTACGCCCGGCTTCTCTGGTGCGGACCTTGCGAATCTTGTGAATGAGGCTGCGCTGACTGCTGCGCGTGTGGGCCGCCGTTTTGTTGCAATGCTCGATTTCGAATCTGCCAAAGACAAGATCATGATGGGTGCGGAGCGCCGTTCGATGGTTTTGACTGCGGATCAGAAGGAAAAGACAGCCTATCACGAAGCAGGTCACGCCATTGTCGGCATCAAGCTGCCGAAGTGTGATCCGGTCTATAAAGCCACGATCATTCCGCGCGGCGGTGCCTTGGGCATGGTGATGAGCTTGCCTGAAATGGACAAGCTGCAGATGTTCAAGGACGAGGCCGAAGAGCGGATTGCCATGACCATGGCAGGTAAAGCGGCGGAGATCTGGAAATACGGGGCTGACTCGGTTTCCTCGGGTCCGGTAGGCGACATCATGCAGGCCAGCGCGCTGGCCCGTGCGATGGTCATGCGGTACGGCATGTCCGACAAAGTCGGCAACATCGACTACCAAGAAGCGGCAGCCGGCTATCAGGCCAACGGCGGCGCGGGCGGGTTCAGCGTATCTGCAGCGACAAAAGAGCTGATCGAGAGTGAAGTAAAACGCATCATCGACGAAGGTTATGACCGCGCTTACAAAATGATCGATGATAACGCGGAAGAGTTCGAGCGTCTGGCCCAAGGTCTGTTGGAATATGAGACACTGACCGGCGACGAGATCAAACGCGTGATGGCGGGTAATCCCCCTACAGAACCCGATGATGACGCCGACAAGCCCGACAGTGGATCTGCTCCTAGCGTTACGGCAATTCCAAAGGCCAAGGGCAAGAAATCCCCGCCGAACGGCGGTATGGAGGCTGAACCTTCTGCCTGATCACAAATTGTGAAACGCAAAAGACAAAATTTGATTGGCCCTGCGTGATGCGGGGCCTTTTCTTTTTCATTCCGCTGGCTCAGGTTGCGGGCATACCCGAAGGAGGCCAGCATGGCAGAGCATAAACCCACCGATTACTACGCAACGATCACCTGGCTTGGCCGTGTGCCGCTTGAGCGCGCGAATATACGCTCGGAACCGATAGAGTCGGTGCAGGCTTCTTATGGCGGTTTTGAGGGTGACTTTCATGGCGGCGAAACACGGGAGTCCTGTGGGCGCGTCACCAGCCGCCATCCAAAGGGCACGCAGATACGTAACACGCGCCAGCTGTCGATCCTGTCGGTTGAGGAAATGACACAGATTGCACAGACCATCGGATTGGATACCCTTGATCCCGCACTACTTGGCGTGTCGATTTTAATTGAAGGCATTCCGGATTTCACCTTTGTGCCGCCAACGTCGAGATTGCAGGCAGAAAATGGCACCACCATTGTGATTGATGTGGAAAACGGCCCATGCCAATTTCCTGCCCGTCAGATCGAGACGGAAGCAGAAGGTCATGGCAAAGCATTCATCGCAGCGGCCCGTGGCAAGCGCGGCGTAACTGCATGGATCGAGAGGGAAGGAAAACTCACCGTTGGGGACAAGCTGCGCCTGCATGTGCCTGATCAACGGGCATGGGCTCCCTGAGGCTGGCTGTGCCTTAGGTGACAAGCTGTTCATGTTGGGCAATGGCTTTTGCCTGTGGCATCTAAGCACGACGCCGGTTTCTTAAACGAAACGCTGGATTCGCGCGCCACCGTATGGCGGCGAAAAAAGGTCGTAAACCGGTCTTGTGAAGGCGGCAGGGTGGCTTATTCATGCGTTCTGAATATGCGCAGGGGCATCGGCGGCGTGTTGGATGAATTTAAGTTTGAGCAAAGGAAAACCAGAATGACGGCCAAGACCATCGACGGAAAAGAGTTTGCATCGCATCTGCGGGCGCAGATCGCGGAATATGTGGCGCGCCTGAAAAATGATCATGGGATCACACCCGGTCTGGCAGTTGTTCTGGTTGGTGAGGACCCTGCAAGCGAGGTCTATGTCGCCGCCAAGCACAAGCAGACCGTCGAAGTCGGGATGGCGTCGTTCGAGCATAAGCTGCCTGCGGATGTTTCAGAGGAAGACCTGTTTGCGCTGATCGACCGATTGAACGCCGACCCGAGCGTGCATGGTATTTTGTGCCAGTTCCCCGTGCCTGATCATCTGGATGAGCGCGCGGTTGTGGCGCGTATTGATCCGGCAAAGGATGTGGATGGGCTGAGCGTGACCAATGCGGGGTTGCTGGCCAGTGGTGAGGAAGGGCTGGTGTCTTGTACGCCTTTGGGTTGTTTGATGCTGCTGCGTGACCAGCTTGGCAATATGTCGGGGATGGAGGCCGTGGTGATTGGGCGCTCTAACCTGTTCGGCAAGCCGATGGGGCAGCTGTTGCTGCGCGAGAACTGCACGGTGACAATCGCGCATTCGCGGACCAAGGATCTGGCCGAGGTGTGCCGCCGTGCGGATATCCTTGTGGCGGCTGTTGGCCGTGCCGAGATGGTCAAGGCCGAGTGGATCAAACCGGGTGCCACGGTAATTGACGTGGGCATTACCCGCATCCCTCATCCCGATAAACCGGGTAAAAGCAGGCTGTTGGGCGATGTTGATTTCGCGCAGGCGGTGACCGTCGCACAGGCGGTAACCCCGGTGCCGGGCGGTGTTGGGCCGATGACCATTGCCTGCTTGCTGGCCAATACGGTTACGGCCTGTTGCCGTGCGCATGATCTGCCAGCGCCCGAGGGTTTGACGGCCTAAACCGGCAAGCTGAAGCAACGCTCAAAATTCAAAACGCATCATGTTCTGCATGGTGCGTTTTCTTGTTTCAGGGACCAATCTGTTTTTCACCTCGGCATGGGGATTGCCGTGGGTGTGCCCCCTGTGAGGACGGCGATCGCCTCGGGGCGCATGAGTGCGCTCAATATAGGTGCCTGCGTCTGAAGGCCGCCCGTATAGGTGCCATATGCAGGCAGAATGATGCGGTTACTGTCGATCAGGAAAGCGGGGCGGGTGACGTTGCGCCCGCCAAGCGATAGGCTTGCTTTGGGGTGGTAGTGGCCCGATACCTCGCCGCTTGCACCGTCTTGGGCGATGTGACGAAAGGTGAGCGGGGCGAGAGGGAGCTCGGCCAGATGAGCACCGTCAAATCCGATGGGGCCGGGGTCATGGTTGCCTTCGATCCAGACCCAGCGACGGCCTGCTTGCAGGCGAAAAATCCACTGGCGCTCTTCTGAGGGCAGGGCGTGCGCCGCGTCCAGATCGTCAAAGCTGTCGCCCAGACAGATTACCGTACGCGCATGGCTTAGGGCCAGATCCGCGGCCAGACGGGTAAGCGTGTCGCGGGTGTCATAGGGGGGCAGAGATGCGCCGCCGCGGCGTGCGATCCGTTCGGACTTGCCCAGATGCAGATCGCTCACCACAAGCAGGTCCTGCTCTGGCCACCACAGCGCGCCCGAGCTCATCGCCACAAGCGGAGCGCCCGAAAGGGTAAAGTTATAACCGTTCATGACGGCGAATCTCTACCAGAAAAGGGCAGGCTGCAAGGGGCGTCACGACCCGATGCGCGGGGGCGGTTTATGCAACGGGGGTGGCGTGATCTGTGCGAGGCCGGAATTCTCCATCAGACGGCGCGCTTCTTCGGCCAGTAGACGTTCTTCGGCATTGCCTTTGACGGGTACGCGGCCCATTTCCATAAACAAGGGCGCAGCGAGCGGCGTCACGCGGTCGAGCGTTAGATGGTCGATCCGGCCACGGGTGCGGGTCAGCATTTCTTCGATGCGGCCAAAATCCACCAAGCCGCGCAGGGCTTCTTCGCGGGTGATATCAAGCAGCAGGTGATCAGGGTCGTATTTGCTGAGCGTGTCATAGAGAATATCCGAGCTGAAGGTGGCCTGCCGCCCCGATTTGCGCGCCGATGGCGCGTTCCGCTCAATCAGACCCGCGATAGTGGCGCAGGCGCGAAAGGTCCGCTTCATCACGGCGTTACCGGCCAGCCATGTCTCCATCCCGTTGTGTAACGCATCGGGGTCAAGCAGTGGTTCAGGGGCGATCACAGGATCAAGCCCCCAGATCAACGTGGCATAATCGGTTGCAACAAAACCCAGCGGGTTGAGGCCCAGCTCCTCCATCCGCTTGGTGAGCAGCAGGCCCAGCGTCTGTTGGCCATTGCGACCGGCAAAGCCGTAGACCACCGTTTGGGCACGGCCCTCATGGGGGAAGCTTTCGATCAACAAGCGACCCGGCTGTGGTAGCTGGCTGCGGTTGCGCTGCAGCATGAGCCATTCGGCTGTGTGCGCGGGTAAACCGGGCCAGCTGTCTTGGGTGAACATGCGCTGCACCCGCGCGCTAAGCTGGGTAGAGGTGGCGAATTTGGTACCGCCAAAGGTCGCGACTTTGGGCTTTTTGGCGCTGTTGCGCGAGACCTCGACGGTCATTTCGCGCAGGCCCTCATAGCGCACGATCTGGCCGCCGATCAGGAAGGTGTCGCCTTTGGTCAGCGTGGCGGCAAAGCCTTCCTCGATCTCGCCTAGGGGTTTTCCCCCGCGGCTGCGCTGCATGCGGACTTTGAGCGTGTCTGTGTCCTGAATGGTGCCGATGTTCATACGGATATTGCGGGCGGCGCGGGGATCGCGTAGCTGCCACAACCCGTCTGGACGCCGGACCAGACGTTTCCATTTGTCATAGGCGCGCAGTGCATAGCCGCCCGTGGCGCAAAAATCGAGGCAGGCGTCAAAATCTGTGCGGGTGAGGTCACTGTAGGCACCGGCGGATGTGATCTCGTTGTATAGAGTGTTTTCGTCGAACGGGCCTGCGCAGGCGGCAATCAGGATATGCTGGCACAATACATCGCGGGGGCCTGCGCCGCGCGGATCACCGTCCAGCTCTCCTTCCAGCACGGCTTCGAGCGCTGCGACACACTCGACCACTTCAAAGCGGTTGGCAGGCACCAGCAGCGCCTTGGAGGGGGCATTGTAGCGGTGGTTGGCGCGGCCGATCCGTTGCACCAGCCGTTTGACGTTTTTGGGCGCGCCGATCTGGATGACAAGATCCACATCGCCCCAGTCAATGCCAAGGTCCAAGCTTCCTGTGCAGACAATTGCCCGCAGCGCGCCGCGTACCATAGCGCCCTCGACGCGCGCGCGCTGTTCGCGGTCAAGGCTGCCGTGATGGATGCCGATAGGCAGGCTGTCTGTATTGGCAAGCCATAGTTTATGAAAGAAAATCTCGGCCTGTGCGCGGGTGTTATGGAAGATGAGCGTGGTGTTGTGCTGTTTGATCTGCTCCAGCACGGCGGGGATGGCATAGGCTGCGCCGCCTCCGGACCATGGGGGGGCTTCATCTGTGTGCAGCATCGCAATATCGGGTGCGGGGCCGGGATCGGCGGTGAGGATTTCACAAGGATCAGGGTGGCGCGCCATCAGATGGGCGATGGCGGCGGGGTTTTCGACCGTGGCGCTGAGGCCCACGCGCTTGAGCTCGGGACAAATGGCGTTGAGGCGCGCCAGTGCCAGCATCATCTGGTCGCCGCGTTTGGATTCCGCCAAGGCGTGGATTTCGTCGATCACCACCCGTTTGAGGCTGCCAAACATCCGCGGGGCGTCTTCATAGCTCAGCAGCAGCGCAAGGCTTTCCGGTGTGGTGAGCAAGATATGCGGTGGATCAACACGCTGGCGTTTGCGCAATGTGGTGCTGGTATCGCCTGTGCGCTCTTCTATGCGGACGTTGAGGCCCATTTCCTCTACCGGCGTGCGCAGATTGCGTTTGATGTCAGCAGCCAGTGCTTTGAGCGGGGAGATGTAGAGCGTGTGTATACCCTTGTGGTCGTGGCACGCCAGATCAACCAGCGTGGGGAGAAAGCCTGAAAGGGTTTTGCCGCCACCTGTGGGGGCAATGAGCAGCAATGCGGGGGAGCAGGCGCGATCCAGCATATGTTGCTGGTGCGGGTGGATGGACCAGCCTTTGGAGGTGAACCAGTTCCGGAATTGGGGGGGAAGTGCACGCATGGGGCGTAAGATAGCGCGCGGGGGTATGGGGGCCAGCCCCCATCGGCCTTTGGCCGATTCCCCCGGAGTATTTTTAGCTAGAAGAAATGGGGTTAGTTGCGGGGTGTGAGGTGGCGGATGGTGTTTTGCACGGCTTCGGGCAGGGAGGTATCGGCGTTCCGGGGGGCGGCATCGAGGGCGCTGGCGATGTCTTTTACGAGAATGGCGATGGTGTTGTCCGCGGCAAAGCCGTCGCGGGCGAATTCGATGCTGTTGAAGCCGGAGGCGAACCAGTTCTGGCCGGAGGAAGTGTGAATGAGATCGAGCAGGGCGCTACGGTCGAGATCGGTTTGATCGGCCCAGTCAAGGACGAGCCGTGTCATGGCGGTATTCGAGGCGGCAAGCAGGTTGTTGAGGACTTTGGCCTGCATCCCTGCGCCGTAGGGGCCCATGCGGTGCAGGTGTTTCCCCATGGCCTGAAACAGGGGGAGGGCCGCGTCGATATCCGCATCATCACCGCCGAGCATGAAGCTGAGCCGTGCTTCCTGAGCGGCGATCTGAGCTCCCGACATCGGGGCGTCGATGAGGGCGATATGGGAGGGGATGCGGGTGCGCAGGTCGCGGACGTAGCGGGGCGAGAGGGTGGAGCAGATAATGATGCGGATCAGGCTCGGGATGGCGGAGAGGTTTTGGTCGCCGAACAGGAGTGCTTCGGTCTGGTCGATGTCGCGGACCACGGTGATGAGCGTGTCGAGGTCTTCGCAGAAGACGGCAATGTCATCGGTGATATGGGCGGTGTCCATAGGAACAACATCATAGCCGCGCGCGGGAAGCCCTGCGGCGCGCAAGGCAGCGAGCATTGGGGCCCCATGCGGCCGCAGCCCGCGATACCTGTGCGTGAGCGCATGGTTATTTCACGATGTGTTCGTCTTTGACGAACATGTTGGCCCATGCGCGGTCCATGAGCTCTGGGGTCATATGGTAGGGGACGCCTTCGAATTCGCAGATCGCGATGATTTGGTCGATCAGGAAGATCGGTTGGTAGTTGGCGTAGATGTTATCAATTGTGGGATATTTCGTTTTCAGCAGGTGCACCAGAGTGGCTTCGTCCAGCGGCATTTTCCGCTTTTTGGCGACCATGGCAAAGATTTTCAGGAAGTTTGCCTGATTTGGACCGTCGATTTTGATCTTAAAGAAGATACGGCGCAGGGCCGCTTGGTCGAAGATTTCATTCGGGTGGAAGTTGGTGGAGAAAATGACCAGCGTGTCGAAGGGGACTTCGAATTTCTCACCTGATTGCAGGGCAAGGATGTCTTTGCTTTCCTCAAGTGGAACGATCCAGCGGTTGACGATGCTTTGTGGGGGTTCTTTTTGGCGGCCAAGGTCATCCACGATGAAGATGCCGCCGGTTGATTTGAGCTGGAGCGGGGCCTGATAGGTTTTTGCATTCGGGCTGTAGACGAGATCAAGCATGTCGAGCGATAGCTCACCGCCGGTGATCACGGTCGGGCGCTCACACATGACATAGCGCGCATCAAAGCGGGTGACGCGGCGCAGGGAATTGGGGTCTTGGGCCTCTTGTGCGACTTCGGTGTGTACGATCGGGTCAAACATGGTGATGACCTGACTGGCGTATTCAATGGCGCGCGGCACATAGACCACATCGCCAAGCGCGTCGCGGATCCCGTTAGAGATAGAGGACTTACCGTTGCCGGGTGGGCCGTACATCAGGATCGAGCGGCCAGCAGAGACAGCAGGGCCAAGGTTATCGACAAGGTCATCGGGCAGAACCAGATGGCCCATCGCGCCCAGAAGCTGGCTGCGGGTGATCTGCATGTTGCGCACGGACTGACGTTTTACCTGTTCCTTGTAGACCTCAAGCGGCACGGGCATATGGCCAAAATATTCCGACTGTGCCAGCGCGTCGAGCGCGCGGGCCTTACCATTGTCGGTGAGTTGGTAGCCCATCTCGTTGCTGCCGCCTTCGCTGATGGTGCCTGTGGCTTCGACCAGCCGCTGGGTGCGGCACATATCGACCAGTTCCTGCGTGACGGGGATGGGCAGGCAGACGGCCTCGCTTAGCTGGCTGACCAGATCGAGGTTCTTGCGGAACATGGTTTTGATCAGGATGTCGCGCATCATCACGATGGGCAACTTCATATCGCCAACAGTTTTTGGTGGCGGAGGAGCCATAACGGAGGTCGTAGGAGCGTTCATTTGCGTGTGTCCCTTTACGTTGATCGGGTTGCGAAACCCTAAGGGGTAAAAATGGCCTTTTTCAGGCCCCGTATAAAAGCCCCAAGCCTAGATAGATGCTTAGGGTGGTGCCAAGCGCGAGGCCCATGGGGAATTTCTTGCCCTGATCCCAGCTGGTCCATTCAGGGGCCAGACGGCGCAGGGGGGAGTATTTGATCGCGCGGTGGGTCACAAAAGCCGCCAGCAGGGTGGCCATGAACAGCCACAAGAGCATATTGAGGTCGCCAACCGCGATAAACGGAGCCGCGGCGGCGATGAATTTGCTGTCGCCGGCGCCCATTGCGCCTACCGCATTCAAGACGATGCCTGCGATCAGGACGAGGACCATTGCGGCCAGCCTCCACAGGTAGGCGTCAAACGGAAGGGCGATCAGGCCAATCACAACGAACACGCCCGCCAAGGCGAGGTTCGCTTTGTTGGTGATCTTCATCCGCGAGATATCCGTATAGACTACATAAAAGCAGATCGGCAGGACAAAGGGGAAGAACCACGCGGCGGCATAAGTTGTGATCGACATGGATCAGGCTTCGAGAGCGGCAAGCGAGCGTGCTGCAGCTTCGAAATGCTGTGGGTGCGTGTCGATGGCTTCGCGCAGCAGGCCTTTGCCTGTTTCCACATCGCCTTGCTTGATCGCAGAGAGGGCCATTGTGTGCAGCAGTTGTGCACGCTCTGTCTGGTCCATCGGGACGACGGGCAGGTTATAATTACGCTGTGCGCCACGGGCCAGAACGAGGTTGTTCTTGGCTGTGAACAGCCCGCTGTCCTGAGAGACAGCAGAGGTGAACAGGCGCTCGGCGTCTTTATAGTCGCCTCGGGTAAGCTTGGAATAGCCCCAGTTGTTGAGCACAGGGGCGGGGGAGGTGGTCAGGCCCACTGCGATTTCGTAAAAGCTGTCGGCTTTTTTCCACTGTTGTTTGCTGTCCGCAATAATGGCTTCGAGGCGGTAACGTTTGAAGGTTTCATGGGTGGGCGGAATGGCGGTCAGGGTCTTTTCGGCCTTGGCCCAATCGCCTGCGCGGATCAGCGCATCGGCATGTTCGACCCTGTCGGCATCAGTCGCATCGGGGAGGGCCGTGGTGCGTTGCCATGCGACGGCACCCTCATCATAGCGTTTGGCCCGCACCAGCGAGAGCGCAAGACCGCGGTTGAATTCGATGTTCTGGGGCTGCTCGCCGACAACGCGCTGGAAATAGCTTACGGCCTCGTTCGGGTCGCTGACGGTCAGCATGACGTCATTCAGGTTGGCGTCATCAATGACATTTACGTCCTGAAACGCGCGTTGCACGGTTTCATCTGCATCTTTCTCACCGCATGCGGAAAGAAATGTAGCCCCGACCAGCAGGGCGCCTAAAACGGATGTGTGGCGCATGTTTGCGTCCCTTTACTGCTTCTGCCTCATGCGGTGCCCCGGCGCGGGATTTTGCATGCTATGCCTATGTTTAGGTCACAGCCCCGAGCGGATCAGATAATCAGCCGATCCACGGCGCACCAATTTGTACTCGTTAACACTATCCGATGACGTGTCGAAATTCTCGCTTTTTTCTAGCGCTAGGCGCAGATTATCTCGAATAGAGACACTTTCGCCATTATCGAGCGCGAAAGCCTTGCGGAATATCTGTATCGCGTCGGCATTTTTGCCACGCTCCATCAAGACTACGCCCAGATTATTCCAGATTTCGGGTTGTGTGGCGTCGCGTTGCACCGCGCGGCGAAGCTGGGTTTCTGCTTGGCCCAAGCGGCCCAGGCCGAGATTGGCCGTGCCCAGGCCCGACAGGATTTCGGCGTCAACAGTGCCGCGGTCGATGGCCGCGCGGTTGAACGACCGGATGGCGAGCTCATACTGGCCTGCTGCGACCAACCGATGTCCGGTTTCAAGATTGTCGGCCCCGTCTGCACGTAGGTCTACGCCCGGCGCATCGATCGTGTCGCTGCCGCTAGTGCCAAGTCCGAGCGCGCCAAAGCCGCCCGAAGAACAGGCGGCTAAAGCAAAGTTAAGTATCAAGAGAACCGTGAACGGTCTCGTGGGTGTTTTCATTTTATCCGCCGGGGCCAGCTATTTCGCCCATTTTCTGAATGCCCAAAACCGAGGGACCAACAAGGATGATCAACAACGGGGGAACTGTGAACATCATTGTGGCAAGTGTCATCTTGGTTGGCAACTTGTTTGCGGCTTCTTCGGCGCGCATAACGCGTTTGTCACGCATTTCGGCAGCATAGACACGCAGGGCGTCGGCAATCGATGTACCGAAAGCGGCGGATTGCACCAATACCGTCACAAATGAGGAAACATCCTGCACCCCGCAGCGTGTGCCCATGTCATTGAGCACGTTTACTTTGTCCTTACCGGCTTTCATCTCTTGGGCGACGACTTCGAATTCGTCGGCCAGAGCGGCATAGGAGGCACGCAGTTCACGGGCAACGCGCACGATACATTGATCCAGCGATTGGCCCGCTTCTACGCAAACAAGCATCATATCAAGAGCATCGGGAAAGCCGCCTTCGATCTCTTCCTTGCGGGCGGCCACGCGGCGGGTGATCCAGTATTTGGGGAGGTAATAGCCGATGGCACCGGGGCCCAAGGTCCACATGATTGTTTTTTGCGTGCTCATCTCAACTTCGACGATGAAGTTGGTATAGACCACGCCGATCACGAGCCCAATCAGGCCAAGCGCCATCTGGGCAAAATAGAACATACGCACCGCATCGCGGGACTGATAGCCGGCCTGCCGCAGTTCGAGCTGTTTCTGGCTGAGCTCTTTGTCGTCGGTTGGCTCTAGAAAGGTTGCAAACTTTTCAAGTTGGGCGTTGCCGTCCTTTTGCCGCAGGGTGGCGGTGTTGCCCGACGCGCTGTGGCGTGCGCTTTGCGTGCGCTTGAGTTTATCAAGAGGGTCTTCGGGTTGGTTGATCATCATTACAACCGTGGCCATGACCAGAATTGCGCCGAGCACCCCGAGAATAATAATCAGGCCAAAAGGTCCCATGACCTCACTGATTGCGGTGTTGATGCTGTTGAGCATGATGCCCCCCTAGACTTTGATGTTTGTGAGCACGCGCATCACAAGAAGGTTTACGCCAAGAAAGATGCCGACAAAAAAGCAGCCGGGAATGAAGTAAGGCGTTTCTTTTACTTCGTCATAGTAATGCGGATCGCCGATGTTGATCACGATCAGCGCCATGATGGGGAAGGCCGACAGGAATTTTCCGGACCATTTTGCCTCGGCGGTGATGGCTTTGACCCGGCGGAACAGGCGAAAGCGCGCGCGGATTACCTTGGCCAGACCGGCCAGAATTTCGGCGAGGTTACCACCCGATTGCTGCTGGATGGTCACGGCAACCGCGAGAAAGCGCAAATCCTGCATGTCCAAACGCTCGGCCATGTCTTTGAGCGCCTCGCCGACATCACGGCCATAGGCAGCTTCATCCGCGATCACGCCAAATTCAGAGGCGAGCGGGTCCTGAATCTCTTTGGCAACGATGGAAATCGCATTGCTGAACGGGTGGCCGACGCGCAAGGAGCGCACCATTAGTTCGACCGCATCGGGTAGCTGCTCTTCGATCATGGCCATCCGTTTGCCGGCCTTCATGGAGATCCATAAAAACACGCCGCCCATGCCCATACCTAAGGACATGATCAGGCGGACGGGTACTTCGGACCCTGTGCCAACGGTGAGCGCCATAAAAATAACGGCTGAAATGCCTGCCATGATCATGATCAACTGTTGTGGCGTAAAGGCGATGGCAGCCTTTTGTGCTTTGTCGGACAGCAAAGAGTAAAGCGGGATCGAGCGCGCTTTCATGTGCTGCTGCATTTCCTTGCGCAGCTTGTCGAGCACCTCTTCGCGGCGCTGGCCTTTCTCGAGCATCTCGAGGCGGCGGTTTACGCGGCTGTTCAGCGAGATGGATTTACCGAAGGCGACCAGATACAGGCCTTCGACGAGGACAAGAACGGCAACGAAAATCAGGCCGTAGATGATTGGTTCTGCACTCATCTTTCCAGATCCTTATTCTGCTGCCACGGGTTCGTAGATGGAGGATGGCAGGTCATAGCCCCACATGCGGAAGCGTTCGGCATAGTGGCTACGCACGCCGGTCGCGGTGAAGTGGCCGATGATCTTGTTATCGGGCGTGAGGCCCACGCGCTGGTAGCGGAAGATCTCTTGCATAGAGATCACATCCCCCTCCATCCCGGTGATTTCGGTGATGGAGGTCATGCGGCGGCTGCCGTCCTGAAGACGCGAGGCCTGCACAATCAGGTTCACAGCAGATGAAATCTGGCTGCGCACCGCTTTGAGAGGCATTTCAATACCGGCCATGGCGATCATATTTTCCAGACGCGATACACCGTCCCGAGCAGAGTTCGCGTGGATCGTCGTCATGGAGCCGTCATGGCCGGTGTTCATGGCTTGAAGCATGTCGATAACTTCTTCGCCACGTGTTTCCCCCACGATGATGCGGTCAGGGCGCATCCGCAGGGCGTTTTTCAGGCAGTCGCGGGGGGATACTTCGCCCTTGCCCTCGACGTTCGGCGGACGGGATTCCATCCGGCCAACATGGGTCTGTTGCAGTTGAAGTTCCGCCGTATCCTCGATGGTCAGGATGCGTTCGGCATTGTCGATGAAGGACGACAAAGCGTTGAGCGTGGTTGTTTTACCCGAACCGGTACCGCCTGACACGATGACGTTCAGACGTGTCGCAACGGCGGCTTGCAGATAGGCGGCCATTTCTTCGGTAAATGCACCGAAGTTTACCAGGTCGTCGATGCCCAGCTTGTCCTTTTTGAATTTCCGAATGGACACAAGGCTGCCGTCAACGGCAACGGGTGGGACCATAGCGTTAAAGCGCGAACCGTCTTTGAGGCGCGCATCCACGTAGGGGTTTGATTCGTCAACGCGGCGGCCAACAGCAGATACAATTTTATCAATGATACGTAGAAGGTGACGCTCATCTTTGAAGGTGATGTCCGTCAATTCAAGCTTACCGGCGCGTTCCACAAAAATCTGTTGCGGGCCGTTGACCAGAATATCGTTCACGGTCTCGTCTTGAAGCAGTGTTTCAAGCGGGCCAAGGCCGGTCACCTCGTCATAAAGTTCGGAGTTGAGGGTCATGCGGTCTTCGCGGCCCAGCACGATGGATTTCTCGGCCAGATGTTCAGAGGAAATCGCGTTGATTTCCTGTCGCAGGTCGGCTTCGGAGGCGTGCTCAAGCGCAGCAAGGTTTAGGTTGTCCAGCAATACGCGGTGCAGGTCGAGTTTGATCTCGCCCATACGCTGCTTGCGCTTGACCTCTTTATCTACTGGTGCAGCGGCGGCGACAGGTGCTGCTTTGCGCATGCTCGCGCCGGGAGCAGGCTTGTCCTTTGGTGTCTCAAGCGGAGTGACCGTGGCCTGTGGGGCGGGGGCGGCTTGTGGTTTTTTATACTTGGAGAACATGGTGTGTGCTTTCTATATCCAGCGCTCAGGCTGCTTCGACGTCACTGTCGCGCAGGGTGTGGATCGAGGTGGCCAGTTTGGTGATCTCTTTGCGCAGGGGGCTTTTGGGCGCGGACGCGGCCAGCGGCATTCCGTGATCATTCGCCTGAGTGATCGGCTTTCCGCCGTCAGGCAGTTGCAAGTCGATACTGATGTCGAGGCTTTCCGCCAGGCGTTTGACACGGCTTTTGGCATTGAGATCGGTAAATTTCGGCGCGCGGTTCAGCACATAGCGCAGCTTTTCAACCGGCAGTTCTTCGGATTGCAGCGCCCGTTTGAAACGCAGGGTATTCTGGGCTGAACGCATGTCGAGCTCAAGCATGGCGAAATAGATATGCGCAGAGGTCAGCACGGTCTCGGACCATTGGACCAGTGTTGAGGGCATGTCGATGATGACAAAATCGAACTGGTTACGCGCAATATTCAACACACGCTCAAGGTCTTCGGCGCTGATCAGATCCAAAGGCAGCATATCGGTTGGCGCGGTAAGGACTGACAGTTTGTCTTCATAGGTCAGTAGCGCCTGACCAAAGATTTCTTCGTCCATTGCTTCGGTGTCCGACAGCATTTCATAAACTGCCTCACGGCGGGGCAAGTCGAGGAATGTCGATACCGAACCGTATTGCAGATCCAGATCAATCAGACAGACCGAGGGGGTCGTGCCAGGATTTATGCAGGCCAATTCCCACGCGAGGTTCACAGCCATTGTGGTGGCACCGGTGCCACCGGCCAGACCGTGTACAACGATGACAGCACCGTCTTTTTCCAGCCCTGCGCGCAGGTTGCTGGTTGATGCGGCAGCCTCGGGCGTGGGGGCAGGCGTGCGGATACGCTCGATCGCCTCGGCCAACTCACCTTCGGGAAGGGGGTAGGGGACAAATTCATCCGCGCCCTGACGTAGCAGGGAATGCAATGCCGCAGGTGTGACATCTTCTGCGATCAGGATGACTTTGATGCCTTGTGATTTAGCCTGAGTGATGATTTCGGTCATCATCGGCAGGTTGTCTTCGTCAGCCTCATCCATGGCGAGGGCGATGAACTCCATGCCTTTGGCTTCGGGCTGGTTGAAGAAGGCCAATGCCTCGGCAAAGCCCAGATCACCCCAGCTTTCGCCAAGTGAAGATTCCATATCCTCGATCAGAAGATCGAAATTTTGAACATCCCGACTCACCGTGCAAGCAAGAATGGCGTCTTGTTGAGGTTGTGGCATTACGCTGCTCATTGCCTTTGTTCCTTTTGTCAAAGGGCGGGGCCGGAGCCTACGCCCCCTGCCGGACTTTGGTCCGGACAGAGTTTTCTCGTTGAGGAATAAATGACAGTGAACTGGGGCGAGATTGGGGCTGAAAAGCTACGATTGTTTGATATCTTGAAACGATAATGTGTTTCGGTGGGGATTAGCCCAAGGGCCCCATGTGTGATCAAACATGATAAAACCGCCCCGGTA
The DNA here is from genome assembly GCF_039977885.1 of Sulfitobacter sp. GTDB lineage: Bacteria > Pseudomonadota > Alphaproteobacteria > Rhodobacterales > Rhodobacteraceae > Sulfitobacter. Next base: position 66,900 of record NZ_JBDWCI010000016.1, on the reverse strand, counting down.
GAGGCGGTTTTGTTCATTTTTAAGGGATTTAATTGCTATCCAGGCCAGCTGTGCTGCCGCTTGACAGTGTTGATGGAGCCGTCGCGCTGGCGACATAGTCGCGGTAAACAATCTGCGCATATTTCCCATCCAGTACTGTGGGATGGCGTTTGACGAAACCGTTTACCTCAGTAACTGTACGGCGGTTGCGGCGTTCGCGCCCCTGAGTGACGACCAACGGCTGGGTTTCGCCGAAGGAGACGACAGCCTCAAGGCGGGAGCGGCTGATGCCCTGGGTTGTCAGATATGCGACAACAGCATTGGCACGGCGCAGGCCGAGCTTTTTATTCGAGCTGTTAGAGCCGACCGCGTCGGTATGACCATATACACGGAAACGAATTTCGGGGAACTGGCGGATCCATCCGGCCTGTTGGCGCAGGATGGCCTGGGACTTGGCATCGAGTTGGGCAGAGTTGAACGCGAAGTTCACGGTGCTCTCGACTTCTGTGGCGAAACGTTTCGCCAGATCAAAGGTATACTGACGCTCACCGGTCATCACGAGGCGGTTGTGCAATGTTGCCTCACCAAAATCACCGGTATCCACTAATGACCCGGCTTCGGAGTAAAACTGTGTGTACACCGGATCGGAGCTTGGGGCGCAAGCGCCAAGCACCATAGCGGCTGAAAGCGCGCTGGCTGTTACCAGTTTCTGATAGGTCATGCCGTTCATCGCCTTAATCCAGTACGTAGCCATATGATCCGGTAAAGTCCTGCTTGGCAACCTCACCAGCAGCACCTTTTTGAGGTGTACGGGTGCCTGCCGCTGTACGACCGAACAAGAAAAGGTCCTTTTCTGTCGGAGGTTTGATGCGGTCAGTCGGCAGGGCAAGCGCCTCGCCGCGTGTGGGTGTGACCAAGTGTGCGCTGATGATGATGACGAGTTCGGTCTGCGAGCGTTGGTAATCGGCCGAGCGGAACAGAGCACCCAGCACCGGTACATCGCCAATCCACGGCAATTGCGAAGAGTTGTCTGTGAAATCGTCTTGTAGAAGGCCGGCAATGGCAAAGCTTTCGCCATCACGCATTTCAACGGTGGTCGATGTTTCGCGGCGAGTAAATGCCGAAACCGTAAAGCCACCATCCAATGTGATGCCGTTGCTTGGGTCAAGTGCCGATACGGCTGCGTTCAGCTCGAGGTTGATCAGGTCCTTGTCCACAACGCGGGGGATAAAGGCAAGTTCGACACCGAAAGGTTTGAATTCGATGGAGGTTGTGTCGTTGTCTTGTGCCACGGGGACGGGGAATTCCCCGCCGGCAAGAAATTTGGCTTCTTGGCCGGAAAGTGCCACGAGGTTCGGCTCTGCCAGAAAGCGCACAACGCCTTTTTGCTCAAGCGCTTCGAGAAGGATGCCAACCTGCGTGCTGCCCGCGTTGAAACCGAACAAAATCGCGCCGGTGTTGGTGTTTGTATCCGGCAAACCACCGGTGAGGGCGGCCGTGTTTGTAGCGGCCGTGGTCAACGTTCCCGAGCCCGCGCTGACGCCGATGTCATTACCGAACAACCCGCCGCTAAGAGACAAGGAGGAGCTGAGTGATTTGGAAACAGAGCGCTGCATTTCGGCAAAACGCACTTTGAGCATCACTTGTTGGATGCCGCCGACGCTCATCAGGTTGGACACCCGTTCGGGTGCGTAACGCTCGGCCAGTTCCAGTGCGCGCTGCAGCTTTTGCGCCGAGGTCACAACGCCGGACAGGACAATCCCGTCATTGGCAGAGCGGACTTCGATTTTCTCACCGGGGAGAATTTGGCGTAGGCGCTGTTTGAATTCCGACAGGTCAGGGGTGACCTGAACTTCGACGTTTGTGATCAACCGGCCGGCACCGTCAAACAACGTGAGCGTTGTTGTGCCGGGTGATTTGCCCAGTACATAGATTGTGCGGTCCGAGAGAGAGGACAAATCTGCGATGCCGGGGTTGGCAATGCTCAGCTCGGCGAAAGGCGTGTCGCTTTCGACAACAATCGCGCGGTTGAGCGGAACTTGCAGAGTGGAACTGGTGCCGCTTTTTACAACGCGCAAATTGTCAGCGACAGCCACGTTAGGGGCCGTTACCGCATATGCGGATACACTCAGGGTCAACCCCAGAAGGGCTGCTTTCAGAAATCTATCGATTTTCATGTGACCTGCCTTTTTGATCACGCCTCAAAATAGGGTCTTATTGCCCGTCGTTTGGAGAACACTGCGCCAGTTCCAAATTTTTTGCAATAAACAATACGTTGGGCAGTGTAGGCTGTGGGGAATTGGCAACATAGGTGTTGAACGCAAAACGCCGCCCCTGAAAAGGACGGCGTCGATTTTTAGCATTTTTCGCAAGGAGCCAAGGGCGATCCCCTAGTTTGTGCAGGGGATCGGAATGCTGACAACCTCGGCACCGCGGCGCGTCCGGATCGTGCAAACTTTCTCTTCCGCAATCGCTGGCGCAGCTTCTTGTTCCTGTATGCCAAGGAGGTCTTTCTGGTTCACTTCGATGTTGGAGGCGACAACAACGTCATCTCCTGCGCCAACCAATGAAAGCGAAAGGCGACCGGTCGACTGGGCCTGTGCAAGGCTGGCGACCTGTTTGGGTGTGACAGCAACCGTCACAGTCCGCGCGATCTGTGCGCCCTCAACATTGCCCGAGCTTTGGTCAACCGCAATCAGCGAGACCGACCGCTCGATGAGTTTGGTCACTTCACCGCGTGCTGAGCTCGAGCCGACGCTGCCGGTCCAATAGACATCTATGTGGTCGCCGGGGCGGAGAAAGCCCGATACGCCTGATGACACGTCGACTTTAATCGCAAAGGCGCGCATCCCCCGGTCAAGCCGCGATGTCAGGCCGGCATCCTCGCCAGGGAGGGTGACCTTGATCGCCAGTAGTGCCTCGTCTTTTTCGATAGGACGCAGCACAACGCGTGGCTTGTCGGTGTTTTCTGGAAAGATCGACGCAAGATCGTCAAAATGCCCTTCGGGGAGGGCGGCCACGGGGAAGTCCACGAGGCGGACGTCCTCTTCTTGTAGCTTCTCACCATATTTCAGGGCGCGATTGACTACGAAGATTTTCTTGGTCTCGATATTTTCTTTTTTGGCCGCTTCAGCGCGGGCAATGGCCGTTTTATATTGGCCGATCTGATCTTTTGCTAGCATAACCGCACCACCAGCGAGGGCGATTCCGACCAACAGAACTAAGCTGAATACTAAACGCATGTTCGCACTCCTAGATACATAAGCCGGACATGCCGGGTACCATTTGTTGGCACAATATGTCGGATGAATTTGTCATTTTTGAGGTCAAAGGCGGTCGGATTGAGGTCAGCTGTCCGCTGTTTCAGGATCCCAAATTTCTTCGATGCCGGTATCTGTCAGGTAGTCACGTACAGTGTCACCCATATTGGTGCTGCCATCAAAAATCGCAAACATCGCCAGGATCGCCAAGGAAACAACTGCCGCAGTCAAGACGACCCAATCTACAGTCACAGCACCGTCTTCGCTGGAAAGAAATTTTAGATATCTCTTCATGTATACTGTGCCTCTTAAAGTTGTAGACCGGAAGGCTTGATAGAAACGGGGCTGCATTTGCAGACAAATGCAGCCCCGTCGTTTGCAAAACTTCAGCTGTTAAGCTTAGTTAGTGGTCAAGCCGCTACCGATGTTGGTGCTTTGGCCGTCCAGGAAGGAGGTTGTGTTGCTTGTCATGTTGGTGGCACCGGTCTGGATGGAGCCGTAGGCTGCGATCGCCAGGCCAACAACTGCTGCTGTCAGAACAACCCAGTCAACTGTTACTGCGCCGTCTTCGTCGTTGCGGAAGTTTTTTACGAATTTCATCATGGTAGTATCCCTCCAAAGGATTTTAAGTTTTAAGTTCCAACCCTGCCTTGCGTCCCGGCCCGCTCTCATTCAGGCCTGCTTGACTTGGTATGACGCTATATAGCTTTATGAATGGGGCATGAATTTGACGGCAATTATGGCATTTGCACCTTAACTGTATTTTGGCTACAATTTACTTCCAACAAATTGAAATATAATGATTTTTCTAGAATTTTATCCGTAAGTCATTAATCGTCTGCGGCCAAAACACCCCAATTGTGTCAAATTCGCCATGTTTGGCTGCCTCATTTGCTGGTTTGAGAGGCTCTTTCGGGTAATGTTGGTTAAAAAAATACTAATCAAAGAGAGCAGGACGCATGAATAGTAGATCAAAGTTGCTCGGGCTGGGCATGCTTTTGGCTGTTTTGCCTTTGGCGTCAGTGATTCACGCGCAAGAGCCTCAGCCATTTCCCGATTTTAAACCCAAATTTGTAACGCCGCCGAAGGCAGGTGCGCGAAAACGGGGGAATGTAAAGATCAACAGACCTGCGGTTTTGCCGATTGCTCCGGCAGAGGTGCCAACGGTGCCGGCGGCCGCTGCCACACCGAAACCCCGTGCGGGGGCATATGACTGGTTCTGGGCAAAGGTATCGCCTGACGCGGCGCAATCGGGGCCAGGGCGGCTTGAGCTGGCGATGAACGCGCTGTCAGCGTCGAATAACCGTGTGGCGGCACCGCGCTTGCAGCATCTACAGGATATAGCAAAGCAGTATGGCGTAGATATTTTGCGCTCAACCATCGGCACACGGGTGTCTCCGGCGCTGGCGCTTGCGGTGATTTCGGTCGAATCCGGCGGGAAGGTCGAGGCGGTCAGCGGGGCGGGCGCACAAGGATTAATGCAATTGATGCCTGACACAGCAAACCGCTTTGGCGTCGAAGATAGCCTTGCTCCTGCACAAAACATCGCGGGCGGGATCAAATATCTGGACTGGTTGATGGGGCATTTCAGCGATGACCCTATTCTAGTACTGGCGGGATATAATGCCGGTGAGGGATCCGTGCGTAAACACAATGGCGTGCCACCATTCCCCGAAACCCGCGATTACGTGCCAAAAGTGTTGGCCGCATTTCAGGTTGCCAAAGGGCTATGTAAAACGCCGCCCGAGTTGATCTCGGACGGCTGTGTTTTTGCCTCGATGAAGTAAAGCGGATCAGGCAAAGAGAAATTGCCTGACCCCGCTGACGTGCGAAACGCTAGACCAACGTGGCCTCTGTTGCTGCGCGCAGCTCTTCTTCGGTGACGCCTTCGGCACATTCAACAATGCGCAAACCGCCCTCAACCACATCGAGCACGCCCATATTGGTGATGATACGGTCCACAACACCTTTACCGGTCAGCGGCAGGGTGCATTCCTTGAGCAGCTTGCTCTCGCCGTGTTTGTTGGCGTGATCCATGACCACGATCACACGGCCCACGCCTGCGACCAGATCCATCGCACCGCCCATGCCTTTGACCAGCTTGCCGGGAATCATCCAATTGGCCAGATCGCCATTCTCGGCGACTTCCATAGCCCCCAGAATCGCCGCAGCAATTTTACCACCGCGGATCATGGCAAAAGAGGTGGCGCTGTCAAAATACGCTGTGCGGTCCATCTCGGTGATGGTTTGCTTACCTGCGTTGATCAGGTCGGGGTCCTCCTCTCCCTCAAAGGGGAAGGGGCCCATGCCCAACATGCCGTTCTCGGATTGTAGGGTGATGTCTTTGTCGCCCACATAGTTCGCCACCAGCGTCGGGATGCCGATGCCGAGGTTCACATACATGCCGTCTTCAAGCTCTTGTGCGGCGCGTGCCGCCATTTGGTTGCGATCCCACATCTTATGCTTCCTCCCGCTTTCTGGTTGTCCGTTGTTCGATCCGTTTTTCATGATCCCCCTGAATGATCCGGTGCACATAGATGCCCGGCAGGTGGATGTGATCAGGGTCGAGGCTGCCTGTGGGGACAATCTCTTCGACTTCAACGATGCAGATCTTGCCGCAGGTCGCGGCAGGGGGATTAAAGTTGCGGGCCGCTTTGCGGAAAATCAGGTTACCTGTCTCATCGGCTTTCCAGGCTTTGACGATGGAGAGATCGGCAAACAGCCCTTCTTCGAGGATATAGTCCTGACCGTTCCATGATTTCACATCCTTGCCTTCGGCAATGACAGTGCCCACGCCGGTCTTGGTGTAAAAGCCGGGGATGCCGGCACCGCCTGCGCGCATACGTTCGGCCAAAGTGCCTTGGGGGGTGAATTCCAGCTCAAGCTCACCTGACAAATACTGGCGCATGAATTCGGCATTTTCGCCCACATAGGACGAGATCATCTTTTTCACCTGACGCGTTTGCAGCAGGATACCGATGCCAAAATCATCCACGCCCGCGTTATTGGAGGCAAAGGTCAAATCCTTGACGCCGCTGTCGCGGATGGCACCGAGCAACAATTCAGGGATGCCACAAAGGCCAAAACCGCCCGCTGCGATCAGCATGCCATCCTCGATCACACCGTCCAGCGCCTCGGCAGCGCTTGCATATATTTTGTTCATCAGATTGGGCCTCCCTGCCGTTACACCTTTGTGTAACTGTGTGACGGGCGGCGCAATCCCTGTCAATGTTGCAGTGCAGCATTGGGATTTAACTAGATGACATGCACCTGAGTACCGACAGGGGCCATTGCAAACAATTGCTCAACCATATTGTTATACAGGCCGATACAACCGCTTGAGGATTGGCGCCCGATTTTGCGCGGATCATGTGTGCCGTGGATAAGATAGGCTGGCCAGCTGAGATACATCGCATGGGTGCCCAGCGGATTGTGTGGACCGGGCGGCATGTATTCAAGATCAGGATTTTCCTTGAGCATGGATGGTGTCGGGGTCCAGTCGGGGCCGACTTTCTTGCGGACAATTTTAGTGTAACCGCGCTTGGTCAGCTCATCCGTACGGGGGACCGAAGTCGGAAAAATCCGCTCGACCTTGCCGTTACCGGCCCAGAAATGTAGCGCGCGTGCTTCGGTGTCGGCGACGATCACGCCTTTGCCCAGGTCGTCAAAATGGTCCTGCCAGCGGTGGGTCCGAAACCCTGCGATGTTGTGGCGGTTGACCACAATCGGGGCTGGTTTTTGTTCTGCCAAGACCAGCGAAGGAGCTGCAAGCGCCAAGCCTGTTGCGCCAAGCAGTCGCCGGCGAGAGAGTCGTATATCTGTCATGTTTGCCCTCAATATCTGCTCGTTTTTCGTCAAAACAAACATAGAGGTGGCGCGTTTACTAGAATTTTAGGCGTTTTGGCGCGCGTTTTGTCCAGCAGTGCGACATCTGCGCGTCAGGGGAAATAAGGCCCCCTGCGCGCAGATTTGATTATTCGGCAGGCTTACTTGCCGCAGTCTTTTTGGCTGCGGGTTTTTTAGCGGGGGCCTTTTTGCTGGCCGCCGGTTTTTTCGCCGCAGCGGCTTTCGTAGCCGGTTTCTTGGCGGCCGGCTTTTTCTTGGGGGCTGCTTTCTTCTTCGCGGCGGGCTTTTTCTTGCCTGCTTTTTCCGCGCGTTCGTCAATCAGATGAACAGCCTGAGCCATGGTGATTTCATCAGGCTCAATCGTATCAGGGATGGTGGCGTTGATCTTTTCCCATTTCACGTAGGGGCCGTATTTCCCTTTCATGATGTTGACTGCGCCGCCGGCTTCGGGGTGTTCACCCAGCTCGCGCAGCGGTGCCGCAGCCTTGCCACGCGCGCCGCGTGACGCGACCTTTTCGGCCAGCAATTGCACGGCACGGTTCATACCGACGGTGAACACTTCATCAATGTCTTCGAGGTTGGCGTTTGTGCCACCACGATCCGATGTGGAAGGCGCGTGTTTGAGATACGGGCCATAGCGCCCGATATTGGACCAAACGGTAATGCCGTCTTCGGGGTGTGGCCCGATTTCGCGTGGCAGAGACAACAGCATCAGCGCACGTGTCAGATCCAGCTCTTCGGGGGGCCACTCTTTGGGAATCGACTGGCGTGGCGGCTTTTTATTCTCTTCGGTGACTTCGCCGCGCTGTACATAGGGGCCAAAGCGCCCTTTAAACACACGGATGTCATCGCCTGCATCCTCGCCCAACAGCTTGCCTTCGGGTGGAATGGCAGAGGCTTCGGCCTCTGGGTTCGGTGGGCCGAAGGGACGGGTATAGCGGCACTCGGGGTAGGCCGAGCAACCGATGAAGGCCCCGCCAGAGCGCGCAGTGCGCATGCTGAGGCGACCAACGCCGCAGTTGGGGCATAGGCGCGGATCGCTGCCGTCTTCGGTTGGTGGGAACAGGTGCGGTGCCAGCACATCGTTGATTTTCTCGAGCACCTCGGTAATGCGCAGCTCGGATGTCTCGGCAATGGCGGCAGAGAAATCGCGCCAGAACCGGTCGAGCACCTTCTTGTATTCCGCATCCCCAGCAGAAACTTTATCAAGCTGGTCCTCAAGGTCGGCCGTGAAATCATAGCCGATATAGCGGTTAAAGTAGTTTTCGAGGAAGGCAGTCACCAGACGGCCTTTGTCTTCGGGGATCAGGCGCTGGCCCTCGCGGCGGACGTATCCGCGATCCTGAATGGTGGTGACGATACTGGCATAGGTCGACGGACGACCGATGCCGAGTTCTTCCATGCGCTTGACCAATGTGGCCTCGGTATAGCGGGGAGGTGGTTGCGTGTGGTGCTGGCTGCCCAGAACTGCGGCAGTGTCCGCCAAAAGGGCACCGGATTTGCGCTTCATGCCGCCGGTTGCACCGGATTTGTCGCCGTCATCCAGAACATCACCGTCAACCACGCCTTCGGCTTTGTCAAAATCAGCCTGATATTTCGCGGCTGACGCCTTGCCTAGCTTGGCCCCTTTGTCGATCTGCGGCAGGCGCTTGTCATCATCATCGGCAGCGACATCATCGCGGCCTTCTTCATAGACCTTGAGGAAGCCGTCAAAGATCATCACCTGACCGCTGGCGCGCAGGGCGACCTGACCGTCGGCAGAGCCGATTTCGACCGTGGTCCGCTCAAATCGGGCGGTTTCCATCTGGCAGGCCAATGTGCGTTTCCAGATCAGATCATAAAGTTTGCGTTGATCCGCATCCATCAGCTTTAGCGCATCGGCGTCTTTGGTCATATCCGTCGGGCGCACGCATTCGTGCGCCTCTTGCGCGTTTTTCGCCTTGTTTTTATAGACGCGTGGCTTGTCCGGCACGTATTTCGCGCCGTAACGGTCACTGATCGCGTCGCGTGCCATGGTGACCGCCTCGGGGGCCATGTCGATGCCGTCGGTCCGCATATAGGTAATGTGACCTGCCTCATACAGACGCTGGGCGGTGCTCATGGTCTGGCGCGCGCCCATGCCGAATTTGCGGCTTGCCTCTTGCTGGAGGGTCGAGGTCATGAATGGTGCAGAAGGATTGCGCGATGCAGGCTTTGCCTCAACGCTGGAGACCGTCAAATCACGGCTCGAGACGGCTTGCACAGCCATTTCCGCCTTCGTCGCATCGCCAAGGTCGAATTTATCCAGCTTGTTTCCTGCCAGTTCGGTCAGGCGGGCTTCGAATTCCTGACCCGACGGAGTCGTGAGAATGGCCTTCACGCTCCAGAATTCACGGGGGCGGAAGGCTTCGATCTCGATCTCGCGTTCGCAAATCAGGCGCAGCGTCACCGACTGCACGCGGCCTGCGGATTTTGCACCGGGCAGTTTGCGCCATAATACGGGGCTAAGGTTAAAACCAACCAGATAATCCAATGCGCGGCGGGCCAGATAGGCCTCGACCAAGGGCATATCGACCTGACGGGGGTTTTGCATCGCTTCGGTTACGGCCGTCTTGGTGATCGCGTTGAACACCACGCGGCTGACGGGCGTGTCTTTCTTAATGGATTTGCGCGCAGTGAGCGCTTCTTGCAGGTGCCAGCTGATCGCTTCGCCTTCGCGGTCGGGGTCGGTCGCGAGGATCAGTTCGTTGTCTTCTTTCAACGCATCGGCAATCGCCTTCATGTGCTTTTTCGAGCCGCTGTCGACCTCCCAAAGCATCTCGAAATCATTGTCAGTATCAACCGATCCGTTCTTGGGCGGCAAATCCCGAACGTGACCATAAGAGGCGAGAACCGTAAAATTATCCCCAAGGTATTTATTGATCGTCTTGGCCTTGGCGGGCGATTCGACAACGACTACAGGCATATAATTCTGGTCCTTCGGAGGGGTCTTTTGCGGCGTCTACGGCCTTTGACATGTGGGATGCAAGGGGGCTTTGTCAATGCGGCACCGGTGATGGAGGCCCAAAAGCAGGGGGGAATTTCTGTCCGAAGAATGCCGGCACGCAATGCAAGGTGACGTTGGGGAAGAGAATTAAACGGGCCGGGACAGCAAACCGCCGGGGCTGCGCAATACCTTACCGTCCATCTCGAGTTCGACCAGCGCAGGGGTGACCGTGGACGATGGCACGGCCAGATCGCGGATCAGTTGGTCTTCGGCCACGGGAGAGGGGCCAAGGCGCTTGAGAATTGTCATATGCAGGCCGGCTGTTTCGCGCAGGGTGCGGCGCGGCTTTGCGGATTGGGGCGGCGCGGTATGGGGAAGGGCAGGCTGCTTTGGGGTGCCGTCCATCGGGTCGAGGGCCTCGATAATGTCGGCAGCATTGCGGATCAGGGCTGCGCCATCGCAGATCAGCATATTTGCCCCCGCTGCGCGCGCATCAAACGGATGGCCGGGAACGGCCAGCACATCGCGCCCCTGGTCCAGCGCATCACGGGCGGTGATCAGGCTACCGGATTTCGCTGCGGCCTCCACGACCACGGTTGCACGGGCAAGGCCGGATATGATGCGGTTGCGTTTCGGGAAGTGACGCGCAGTCGGTTGCAGGCCCATGGGCTGTTCCGACAGCCGCAGACCGGTGCGGGCAATATCTTCGGCAAGTTTTGTGTTTTCGGCGGGATAGATGACATCCACGCCTCCCGCCTGCACCGCAACGGTACCATGGGGCAGGGCGGCAAGATGGGCGGCAGCATCAATGCCGCGGGCAAGCCCCGAGACGACGACAAATCCCGCCTCACCCAATTCATGGGCCAAGGTTCGGGCCATTCGCGTGCCAAGCGAAGAAGCATTGCGCGCGCCAACCATTGCTATCATCGGGCGTGCAAGCAGTGCGGGGTCGCCAAGCAGCCACAAAAACGGCGGCGCATCATCCAGTTCGGCAAGGGATGTGGGGTAATCGGGGTGGCCTATATGCAAAAGCTGCGCGCCTGAAGTATGGGCTGCACGTAACTCGGCGCGCACGACCCCTTCGGGGCAGATCTCATACCCTGTAACGCCCGCGGCACGCGCTACCTCAGGTAGCGCGGCCAGCGCATTTTGCGCAGTTCCGTGTTCAATCAGCAGTCGTTTATACGTGGATATGCCGACCCGGCGCGAGCGCAACAAACGGAGACGGGCAAACTGTTCGTCTTCCGGGTTGGGTGGGAGTGGGGGGTGAGTGGAAGAAGGATTGTGGTCCTCAAAAGTCATCCCGTGCTCCGTCCGTTGCTAGAATCAGATATAGCTTTTGGTGGTTAACAAGGTGTGAATCGAATGGGGGCAATTATCGGAGGTTCCAAATGGCCCTTTTCATTTTTGGAACGTATCGGGAGCTTGGATTCGAAGAGAGAGCCAGAAAATGCCTGCGTAACACGACCCTATAAGAGCCACAAAACCTCCGCCAATGATCGTGGAGGGGAAAGCACCAAACCCGCCCCAAAAGGTGAGCAAAGAAGTGATCCCCCCGCTGATCAGAGCGGTTGCCCAGCCGCCGTGATCAAGCCGCAGAACCGCCTACCGTCAGGCCACCAATCATCAGTGTTGGCTGGCCCACACCCACAGGCACCCATTGGCCCTGTTTGCCGCAATTGCCCATGCCTGGGTCAAGCGTTGGGTCATTGCCGATGGCGCGGATTTGTTTCAGCGCGGTGGCCCCGTCCCCGATGAGGGTTGCCCCTTTCACGGGCGCACCTACCAAGCCATTCTCGACGCGGTAGGCTTCGGTGCAGGAGAATACAAACTTGCCGTTGGTGATATCCACCTGACCGCCGCCGAACCCAACGGCATAAATACCGTCCTTAAGGCCCGCCACAATGTCACCGGGGGCCGTATCGCCGCCCAGCATATAGGTGTTGGTCATACGCGGCATCGGGATGTGGGCAAAGCTTTGGCGGCGTCCGTTACCAGTGCTTTTGACGCCCATCAGCCGCGCATTCTGGCGGTCTTGCATGTAGCCTATCAGCTTGCCGTCCTCGATGAGCACGTTTTTGGCGCTGGGCGTGCCTTCGTCATCCACAGAGATACTGCCGCGCCGGTCGGGGATGGTGCCATCATCCAGCACAGTCACCCCTTTGGCGGCGATTTGTTGGCCCATGAGGCCCGCAAATGCAGAGGATCCTTTGCGGTTGAAATCTCCTTCAAGGCCGTGGCCGATGGCTTCATGCAGCAGGATACCGGGCCAACCCGGGCCAAGTACAACGTCCATCACGCCAGCAGGGGCCGGAACCGCGCTCAGGTTCACCACGGCCACACGCAGGGCCTCACGGGCTTTGCCTTGCCAGTCTTCTGCGGCAAGAAGCCCGTCAAGGCCGATGCGCCCGCCGCCACCTGCAGTGCCGCTTTCGCGGCGGCCATCCTGCTCCACGATGACCGAGATATTTACACGGGTCATGGGCCGGACGTCACGTACGGAAGTTCCTTCGGGGCGCAGAATCTCGATTTCCTGAATGGAAGCCGAGATCGAGGCGCTGACCTGCACGACACGCGGATCGAGGCTACGGCAGAAATCATCAATCTCACGCAACGTCTCGACTTTTACGGAAAAAGCCGCACCTGCGATCGGGTCCTCATCGGTGTAAAGCTTTTTGTTCGTGCCGTCGGGGGCATCTGCCCATGTGCCGCCTCCGTCTCCTACGGCGAGCCGCGCGGTTTGCGCGGCACGGCGCAGGGCAGCTTCGGAGATTTCGGTAGAGTGGGCATAACCTGCAACCTCGCCGCGCACGGCGCGCAGGCCGAATCCGGTTGCAGCGTCATAGCTTGCTGTCTTGAGCCGCCCGTCATCAAATACCAACCCCTCCGAGCGCGTGCGCTCGAAAAACAGCTCGCCGTCATCGGCCCCCGCAACGGCATCGCGCAGCACCCGAAGGGCCGTATCACGGTCAAGAATGTCTGTAAGGGGAGAGAAGGGAGTGTCGGCCATGAAAGATATGCTCCGTGTAAAAAGGAACCCGAGCCAATACCGCAATACAGGACGCAGGCAGCCATTTGCGCCTGTGTGACGCAAGCTGGGGACTTTATTTTGTAATGGATATATGATTGTAAGGCTAAAGATTACAACGGCGGTAGGAACAATCGGTCCGCTTTAGCCACCAGGGTCACGAATATCAGGACGAAAATGATGAAAAAGAACCTCACACTTGCGGGCCTGATGGCCAGCTTTACAAGCTTGCCTGCAGGCGCACAAACTGTTGATCCTCAAGGGCTTGAGATCATCGGGCAGCCTGAAAACGGCAAGACGGGCTTCCAGACAGGGGTGACCGAATTGGCACATGACCTGCAGTGGCTGGATGGTATGATTCTGGTGATCATCACGGTGGTGACGCTCTTTGTGATTGCGCTGATGGCGTGGGTTGCGATCCGCTATAACGCCAAACGTAACCCTGAACCTGCAACCTTTACCCACCACACCCCGGTCGAGATCGTATGGACAATTGCGCCCATCCTGATCCTTGTGGGGATCGGTGCATGGTCCCTGCCAATCCTGTTCCGTCAGCAAGAAATCCCCGTTGCGGATTTGACCATCAAGGCGATCGGCCACCAATGGTACTGGGAATATGAATATGTGGACAATGATTTCGCCTTTGAAAGCTATATGATCGGTGCACCCGCGCTGGGTGGCGAAAACATGAAGACCCCCGAAGTGATCGCGCAGCTCGAAGAGGCTGGCTATACTGAGGAGCAGTGGTTGTTGGCAACAGATACAGCCGTGGTTGTGCCCGTGAACAAAACCGTTGTTGTGCAGGTGACCGGTGCGGATGTGATCCACTCATGGGCGATCCCGGCCTTTGGTGTGAAGCAGGATGCCGTCCCCGGCCGTTTGGCCGAGCTTTGGTTCAAAGCCGAGCAGGAAGGCGTTTATTTCGGCCAATGTTCCGAGCTGTGCGGGATTTCCCACGCCTATATGCCAATCACGGTCAAGGTTGTCTCGGAAGAAGCTTATGACGCGTGGTTGAACCGTGCCCGTGAAGAATACGCAGGTATTCCAGCACCACTTACGGTCGCCGCTGCCGACTGAATACTGTTGTGCCGCAACGTATGACCCTGCGTTGCGGCAGATTAACGATTTACACGCATAGCCACGGAATAGCCTGAATGACTGACGTGACCACGACCCAAACTTTTGAAGGTGAGCCCCAACTGGGCGATTATTACGCGCTGCTCAAGCCGCGCGTGATGCAATTGGTTGTGTTCACCGCCGTGGTTGGCATGTTGGCTGCACCCGTCGCGGTAAACCCGATCATCGGCTTTGCCTCGATCCTGTTTCTGGCCATTGGGGCCGGGGCCTCGGGGGCGCTGAATATGTGGTGGGATGCGGATATCGATGCGGTGATGAAGCGCACGGTGAACCGGCCGATCCCTGCTGGGAAAGTCACGGCGCAGGCGGCGATGTATCTGGGCGTGGCCCTGTCGGGCCTGTCGGTGATGATGCTGTCGCTTAGTGCGAATTTGCTGGCCGGTCTGATGCTGGCCTTCACTATTTTCTTCTACGTGGTGCCCTATACCATGTGGCTCAAACGCTCGACGCCGCAGAACATCGTAATCGGCGGTGCCGCAGGGGCGTTTCCACCGGTGATCGGTTGGACCATCGCAACAGGCTCTTTTGCGTTGGAGCCTTGGCTGATGTTTGCATTGATCTTTATCTGGACGCCGCCGCATTTCTGGGCGCTGGCGCTGTTTATGCGCAATGACTATGACGAGGCCAAAGTGCCGATGCTGACCGTAACCCATGGTCGCCGCGCCACCCGTAATCATATCCTCGGCTATACAGTTCTTTTAGCGGTTATCGCTGTTGCAACGGCCTTCACCGCGATTGGCGGTTGGGTGTACCTGACCACTGCGCTGGTGCTCAACGCGCTGTTTCTGAAAGGCGCCTATGACATCTGGCAACGGGACGAAGATACGTCCGAGGCCGATAATTTCGCAGTTGAGCGGAAGTTTTTTCGCCTGTCGCTTTGGTATTTGTTCGCGCATTTCGTAGCGATCCTGATTGAGGCCGGGCTGCATCCGCTTGGCATGGGAGGCTTCTGATGGCCCTGCGTCCTGAACATGAAATCCACAGCCGTCGCAGAGGGCTGAACATCGGTATCGGGCTGATGCTGGGGGCCTTTGTGCTGCTGGTGATGCTGCTGACTTTCACCAAAATCACCTCACCCCAGTTTCAGGTCCCTGCTTCGCAAGGTGCCGGCGTAGGGGTGCAAATCCCTTCCAGCGGAGGATCGAACTGATGGCGCTTACAGGTCCCCAAAAGACAGTTACGCAAACGGTTGGTCTGGTTGTGTTGATGGGGGGGCTCGCATGGGCTTCGGTGCCGTTTTATGACTGGTTCTGCCGTGTCACCGGCTTTGGTGGGGTGCCGGGGGTGTCTACCGTCGCTGCGGACGAAGTGCTGGAGCAAACGATCAAGATTCGATTTGACGGCTCGATCAACAACGACATGGGTTGGGAGTTCAAACCAGTCGTGCGCGAGATGGAAGTTAAGATCGGTGAAACCGCTTTGGCCTTTTATGAGGCCTACAACCCCACCCAGTTCCCGATCGCGGGGCAGGCATCCTACAATGTGACGCCCTATCAGGCTGGTGGTTTTTTCCAGAAAATCGACTGTTTCTGCTTTGAAGAACAGGTTCTTGCCCCCGGCGAGCGGGTGCAAATGCCGGTGAGCTTCTATGTTGACCCTGAAATCGTCGATGATCGTGAAGGTCAGTATATACATACCATCACGCTCTCCTATACATTCTACGAAATTGATCTGCCCGAAGGCTACGCCGCCCTCGAGACGGATCAGATAACAGACTTGAACTAATACCAAAAGGGACGCCCATAATGGCCCATGCAAAGAACCACGACTACCACATCCTTAACCCCTCTATCTGGCCCTTGCTGAGCTCCCTGTTTGCATTTGTGATGCTGACGGGTGGCGTTCTGTGGATGCATGACGTGACAATGTTTGTCTTCCTGATCGGGCTGGTCGGGACGCTTTATTGCAGCTTTGCGTGGTGGTCCGAGGTCGTCGAGGAAAGCAATATCGGTGACCACACCAAAGTGGTTCAGATCGGTCTGCGGTATGGTTTTATCCTGTTCATCATGTCCGAGGTGATGTTCTTTGCGGCATGGTTCTGGAGTTTTTTCAAACACGCCATGTACCCGATGAACGAATATGCCGGGTCAACGTATATTCCGCCGCAAATCTACCAGGTTGACGCCTTCCACCTGCCGCTGATCAACACGCTGATCCTGCTGCTGTCGGGCTGTGCGGTAACATGGGCGCACCACGCGCTGGTGCATGGCAACAACCGTGCGGACCTCAAAAGCGGACTGATCATCGCCGTTGTTCTGGGTGCGCTGTTCACCTGTCTTCAGGCCTATGAATACGCTCACCTGCTGCATGAAGGTTGGGAATTCGGCGGCGATGAGTTCTTCTCGAACTTCTTTATGGCCACAGGCTTCCACGGCTTCCACGTGGTGATCGGCACGATCTTCCTGCTGGTGTGCTGGTTCCGTGCCCGTGCAGGTCATTTTGACAGTGAAAACCACGTCGGTTTCGAAGCGGCAGCATGGTATTGGCACTTTGTCGATGTGGTTTGGCTGTTCCTCTTCTTTGCGGTCTATATCTTCGGGATTCCCGGAAACTAACCGCCAAGCCTTGCACCTGTAGCAGGCTGAGATAAACAGACGCGCGGGGCGAAAGCTCTGCGCGTTTTTCATTGCAACGGGTAAGCGAGGGGCTTCATGCGCCGCAGTTTGTTTCTGATCGTGATCGGTGCCGGTGGAGCGGCCATTCTGCTGTGGCTGGGCTTTTGGCAGATGCAGCGGCTTGAATGGAAGCTTGACGTGATCGCCGATATTGATGCCCGCATCGAGGCAAGCCCCATTCCGCTGCCCGATGTGCTCGACCCTGACGCAGATACCTATCTACCGGTCGAGATCCGCGGCGTGATTGCCCCCGATTACCTGCGTGTACTGGTGAGCCAAAAGGAAATCGGGGCAGGCTACCGAATTATTTCGCCCTTTGATATGGGCGGGCGGCGTGTGTTGCTGGATCGCGGGTTTACGCCCGTGGCCCAGACAGAGATTCCCGCACATGTGGGATCGGTCACCGTGCGCGGCAATCTCCAATGGCCTCAGGAAACCGACGGGTTTACGCCCGAACCTGATACTGCCAACAATATCTGGTTCGCCCGCGAAGTTGCCGATATGGCCGAGGCGCTTGATACCGAGCCGGTTCTGGTCGTAGCCAGTCACACTTCCTTCAATGACGCACCAATATCCCCCCTGCCGGTTGACACCAGCGCGATTCCAAACGACCACCTGCAATACGCAATTACATGGTTCTCCCTCGCGGCGATCTGGATTGCGATGAGCCTGGCCTTTATCTTGCGCGTCCGCCGCGCGTCAAAACGGAACCTTTGATCCATGCGATATATCTCGACCCGTGGCGCTGCGCCGATCCTGACATTCGAAGAGGCGATGCTGACCGGCCTTGCCCGCGATGGTGGTCTTTATGTGCCCGAAACGATCCCGCAGCTGGACGCCGCACAGATCAAAGCGATGGCAGGCCAATCCTATGAAGAGGTCGCCTATACCGTGATGCGCCCCTTTATCGGGGATACATTCACCGACGCGGAGTTCCGCGATCTGATTGCCAAAGCCTATGCGAATTTCGGCCACACCAGCCGCGCACCGCTCAAAGAGCTGGCTCCGAACCATTTCCTGCTGGAGCTGTTCCACGGCCCCACGCTGGCGTTCAAAGATTTCGCCATGCAGTTGATTGGGCAGATGTTCCAGCTGGCCTTGGGCCGCAAGGGGGAGCGTGTGACCATTGTGGGCGCGACCTCGGGCGATACCGGTTCTGCCGCGATCGAAGCTTTCCGCGGGCTCGAAAATGTAGATGTCGTGATCCTCTATCCGCATGGCCGCGTGTCCGATGTGCAGCGCCGCCAGATGACCACGCCGGTTGAAAGCAACGTGCATGCGCTGGCCGTCGATGGTGATTTCGACGATTGCCAAGCGCGCCTCAAAGATATGTTCAACGATTTCGAATTCCGCGATGGCGTAAAGCTGGCTGGTGTGAATTCGATCAACTGGGGCCGCGTGTTGGCGCAGGTGGTGTATTACTTTACCGCCGCCGCAAGCCTTGGCGCTCCCGATCGCAAAGTGAGCTTTACCGTGCCCACCGGCAACTTTGGTGATATTTTTGCGGGCTATATCGCCAAACGTATGGGGCTGCCGATTGACCAGCTGGTGGTTGCCACGAACCAGAACGATATCCTGCACCGCTGTTTGTCGGGGCAGGGCTATCACAAAGATGCCGTGCATCCGTCGATCAGCCCATCCATGGATATTCAGGTCAGCTCGAACTTCGAGAGGGCATTGTTTGATGCCTATGGCCGCGATGGCAATGCCGTGGCGCAGCTGATGACCGAGCTGGGGCAGGGCGGTTTCGACGTGAGCCAAGGGGCGGCGCAGGCTTTGTCCGAAAACTACAGCTCGGGCCGCGCGTCCGAAGAAGAAACCTTTGCGACCATCACCGATACGCTGGCGCAAAGCGCCGAATTGCTGTGCCCGCATTCTGCTGTGGGGGTGAAGGTCGCCAATGAACAGCGTGACCCGGCGACGCCGATGATCACCCTTGCCACAGCACATCCCGCCAAATTTCCCGACGCGGTTGAAAAGGCATCGGGCATCCGCCCGCCATTGCCGCCGCGTATGGCTGACCTGTTTGACCGTCCCGAGCGTTTGACCCGCGTGCCAAACGACCTTGAGGCCCTCAAGACCCACATAAAAGGACTGATCTCTCAGTGACCCTTCAAACCACGCGCCTGTCAAATGGCTTTCGTATCGTATCCGAACATATGCCCGGGCTTGCTTCGGCCAGTATTGGCGTATGGGTAGGGGCCGGTGGCCGCCATGAAGCATCTGCGCAGAACGGGATTGCGCATTTTCTCGAACATATGGCGTTCAAGGGTACGAAAACCCGCAGCGCGCTGCAAATCGCCGAGGCGATCGAGGATGTTGGCGGCTATATCAATGCCTATACCTCACGCGAAGTGACGGCCTATTACGTGCGTGTATTGAAAAATGACGTGCCGTTAGGGTTGGATGTGATTGCCGATATTCTGCGCAATCCGGTCATGGATGATGCCGAAATCGAAGTCGAACGCGGCGTGATCCTGCAAGAGATCGGACAGGCGCTGGATACGCCGGATGATGTGATTTTCGATTGGCTGCAAGAGCAGGCCTTTCCGGATCAACCTATCGGGCGCACCATCCTTGGCCCTGCCGAGCGTGTGTCGAATTTCACCCGTAAGGATCTGACAGGCTTTATTGATCAGCACTATGGCCCCGAGCAGATGATCCTGAGCGCGGCCGGTGCTGTGGATCATGATGAACTTGTCAAACTGGCGGAAAAGCTGTTTGGCGATATGAAACCAAAGGGTTTGTTGCAGGCGCAATCGGCGGTTTATGCTGGCGGCGAATACCGCAAGAACAAGGCGCTGGAACAGGCGCATTTCGCGCTGGGGTTCGAAAGCCCCGGCTACCGTGCGGATGATATCTATGTCGCGCAAATCTACGCATCTGCGCTTGGCGGCGGCATGTCGAGCCGCCTGTTTCAGGAAGTGCGCGAAAACCGCGGGTTGTGCTATACCATCTTCGCCCAAGCAGGGGCCTATGCAGATACCGGTATGATGACGGTCTATGCGGGGACCTCGGGCGCGCAATTGCCCGAGCTGGCAGGCATCACCATCGACGAGATGAAGCGCGCTGCATCGGATATGTCGCCCGCCGAAGTTGCCCGCGCACGCGCGCAGATGAAAGCAGGCTTGCTGATGGGGCTGGAAAGCCCCAGCAACCGCGCCGAGCGTCTGGCCCGTTTGATCCAGATCTGGGACCGCATCCCGCCGCTGGAGGAAACGATTGCCCAGATTGACGCAGTGACCACAGGCGATGTGCGCGATTTTGCCGAACGCATGGCAACAAGCGCGCCTGCCGCGCTTGCTCTGTACGGTCCGGTCGATTCTGCGCCTACGCTTGAAGAGCTTGAGGTAAGGCGCGCTGCTTGATGTTGCTGGGACGGCGGAAGCTAAGACTCGAGACCGAGCGCATGACGTTGCGTGCGCCGCTCCAGACGGATTTTCGTCCTTGGGTTGCTTTGCGCAGCGCCAGCCGTGATTTTCTCACCCCTTGGGAGCCTTCATGGTCGCCGGATCATCTGAGCCGTAAGGCGTTTTCGAACCGTGTCTATTGGGCCAACCGTTCGATCAACGGGGGCACGGCGATGCCGTTGTTTCTGGTGCGTCGTGAGGATCAAATGTTGCTGGGGGCGATCACGCTGGACAATATCCGCCGCGGTCCGGCATTGGCGGGGACTTTGGGCTATTGGACAGGGGCGCAATTCACACGCCAAGGCTATATGCGCGAAGCGATTGAGACAGTTGTCCATTACGCCTTTACCCATCTGGATCTGAGCCGGATCGAGGCGGCCTGCCTGCCCGAAAACGCGGCCTCACGCGGGCTGTTAGAGCGCTCCGGCTTTAAATATGAGGGTGTCGCGCAAAGCTATTTGCAAATCGACGGGCGTTGGCGGACCCATGTGCTTTACGCCTCTCTGCGCGGCGACCGCCGTGGCAAGGCGGTCGCACTATAGGCGATAGGTTAGTGGCGGCGTTTGCCGTGGCGCTTGAAGCTGTGTTTGAAATGCCGCTTGGCATGGAAACTTCTGCCGCGGTGACGATCCCCACGGAAAAAGTTGTTGCGATGGGAGCGGTGGGCAAAGCGGTTATTGAACCGGTGGCTGCGGTGCAGGCCGTGGTCACGGTTGTATTTGCGCGATACGTGGCCGCTGCCGTGGTTTGATGTGGTGTAGATCACACCGTTCTTGATGTGCACAACAGTGGTGCCGGCCGTCGCGGCAGAGCCTGCAAGGGCCACACCTACAGCAAGGATGATAGCGGCGAAGGTTGCGATGATCGGTTTCATTTTAGTCCTCCAATCGGGGGCTGTTGGTTTGTTCTTATCTGCATCCCAGATGGGTACGCTTAGTGGTCCGTTCAAATGAATTGGGTGTGAGAAGCCGTGAAGGAAACTGTAAAAAATTCCCGAAAATAACTTGTTTTAAGCCGGAATTGCCGGTTTGACAGTGTAACAATCGATCACGAAATCCGGTGGCGCGCGGTGCGAAAAAATGAGGCGATGCCATGCTACAAGGGCGCGAGGGCGCAGATTGTGATTTGAGAAAAGCGTAACCGGTAGTAGTCTTGAGCCTATGTTTGTCCGATTGATCATCGCTTTGCTGCTGGTGTCGGGTCCTGTGGCCGCACAGTCGACGCGCACGCCCAGCCATTGTCATGCGTTGGCCGATGCCACACCGGGACTGGAATACATTCACCGTGCTTCCCTGCGCACGGTGCCCGAGGAAACCGTCGATATTCATTACATCAGCCATGCCAGTTTTCTGATCCGCAGCGCGGGGGGGCTGAATATAGTGACGGATTTTACGGGGTTTATTGGCAGCACCCCGATGATCCCCGACGTTGTCACAATGAACCACGCTCATGAAAGCCATTGGACTGCATTCCCTGATCCTGAAATTCCCCATGTGCTGCGCGGCTGGGGCGAAAGCTTTGGTGAGGGGGTGACACACCGCCTTGATCTGGGAGAGGTATTGGTCCGCAATGTTTCCACCGATATCCGGTCACAAGCTGGCGGAGTGGAAGAGGATGGCAATTCGATCTTTGTATTCGAGATTGCGGGCCTGTGCATTGGGCATCTGGGGCATTTGCACCATATGCCTAGTGATGAACAATTCGCAGCGATTGGGCGGTTGGATGTGGTGATGGCACCAGTAGATGGTGGTATGACGCTGGATCTTCCGACAATGATTTCCGTTCTGGAACGGTTGCGGTCGCGCATTGTGATCCCGATGCATTGGTTTTCGGGCTACACGCTGGATCTGTTCCTTGACGGCATGTCGGATGCGTTCACGGTGGTGCAGGTCGAGGCTCCGCTGATCAACCTGCGCCGTGATGCGTTGCCGTCCCAGCCGGTGATTATGGTGCTTAGGCCGGATTATCTGCGGGCGGATTGAACCTTTGCGCTTGCAATGAATCATGGGGCGTTAGATCAAAGCGTATGAGTATTTCCCTGAACCCCGCTGATGATCTTTTTGCCCAACGCCTGCGTGATGCTTTGCCCGAGGGGGTGATTGACGTCGCCACGACGCGCTACCTTGAAGAACCGCGCGGTCGCTATGCTGGTCAAGCCGGTGTTCTGGCCAAACCCCGCAATGTGCAAGAGGTCGCAACCCTGATCCGCATGGCCGGAGAGGCCCGCGTCGGAGTGATCCCCTATGGCGGTGGTACGGGGCTGGTTGGTGGGCAAGTGGCCCCTGACGGGCCTACGCCTTTGATTGTCTCGCTTGAGCGGATGACAGCCCTTCGGGCGGTGTACCCGGACGAAAATGTGTTGGTGGTCGAAGCGGGGGCGATATTGTCTGATGTCCAAACTGCAGCCGAGGACGTGAACCGGCTGTTCCCCTTATCGCTTGCCGCCCAAGGCAGTGCGCGCATTGGCGGCAATCTGGCAACCAATGCGGGCGGCACGGGCGTGCTGCGTTATGGCAATGCGCGTGATCTGTGCCTTGGATTGGAGGCGGTTCTGCCGGACGGTCAAATCTGGAACGGGCTGACGCGTTTGCGCAAGAACAACACCGGCTATGATCTGCGCCATCTGCTGATCGGTGCTGAAGGGACGTTGGGGATCATCACGGCTGCCGCGCTCAAGCTGTTTGCGCGCCCTGCGCAGACGGGAACCGCCTTGATGGTGGTAGAGGGACCTGAAGCGGCACTGAAACTACTTGGCATGGCGCGCGAGCTGTTCGGCGAGATGGTCAGCGCGTTCGAGCTGATGCATCGTCAGGGATTTGATTTTCTGGCCGAGACCATGCCAGAGCTGCGCCAGCCCTTTGCCACAGCGCCGGAATGGTGTGTGCTGATCGAGCTGGGGTTGGCGGCCGATATGGACCCGCAAGAAGCGCTTGGCACGCTGTTTGAACAGGGGGCCGAAGCCGAGCTGGTGAATGACGGGCTGATCGCGCAATCAGGCGCGCAGGGGCAGGCGTTTTGGGATATCCGCGAGAATATTCCCGAAGGAAACCGCCGCATCGGATCTATCTCGAGCCATGACATATCGGTACCGTTGAGCGCGATCCCCGAGTTCATCACGCGGGCGGGTGAAGATCTGGCCAAGCTCGGCACATTCCGCATTAATTGTTTCGGGCATGTCGGCGACGGGAACCTGCATTATAACGTGTTCCCCACACAGGGCCGTAGCCGTGCAGATTACGAACATCAGCGTGATGCGATCAAAACCTGTGTGCATGATCTGGTGCATCTGCTGGGGGGATCTGTTTCGGCCGAGCACGGGGTGGGCCGGTTGAAGGTTGCTGATATGGAGAAATATGGCGATCCGGCAAAGCTTGCCGCGATGCGGGCGATCAAGGCGGGACTGGATCCGTTGGGGATCATGAACCCGGGGGCCGTTCTGCGTGGTTGAGGGGGGAGGGGGCGCTGCCCCCTTGGCGCGTGCGCCAATTCCCCCGGAGTATTTTTAGCTAGAGAAAATAGGGGTTAGAGCCCCTCGAAGGCGCATAGGATTTGCACATCCATGCCCATGGCTTCGAGTTTTTTGCGGCCGCCGAGGTCGGGCAGGTCGATGATGAAACTGGTTGAGACGATTTCGGCCCCGAGTTTTTGAAGCAATTTGATGCCCGCTTCGGCGGTGCCGCCTGTCGCGAGCAGGTCATCGACGACGAGGACTTTTTCACCGGGCTGGATGGCATCGGTGTGGATTTCCATCGTCGCTTGGCCGTATTCGAGCGTGTAGTCCTGACTAATTGTTTCGCCGGGTAGTTTGCCTTTTTTGCGGATCGGGACGAAGCCGATGCTGAGTTGGTGCGCGATGGCTCCGCCCATGATGAAGCCGCGGGCTTCGAGGCCGACGACCTTGTCAATTTTCACGCCAGCGAAGGGATGCAGCATTTGGTCAATGGCCATGCGAAATCCGCGTGGATCGGCAAACAGCGTCGTCACATCGCGGAACATAATGCCCTCATGGGGGAAGTCGGGGATGGTGCGGATATAGTCTTGGACGGATTTCATGTTGTGCTCCTGCGCAGGGTGGCGGTGAGGATGCCCATGATGATCAGGGCGGACCCGCCGGCGCGGGTGATCCATGTGATAATGTGAGGCCGCGCGATGATGCGGCGCAGATGGTCTGCGGCTATCGCATAGGCCAGTGCGTTGATCGCTGCAAGGGTGACGAAGGTGGTGATGAGCACGGTGAATTGCGGCAGCAGGGCCACCTCTGGGCGGATGAATTGAGGCACAAAGGCGATGAAAAACGCTATGCTTTTGGGGTTGAGCGCGGTGACGGCGGCGGTGTGGGCAAAGACTGTGCGTGCTGTGATGTCATGGGCATGGGGGGCTGCGAGGCTTGGGGCGGGGGCAGAGCGGAGCAGTTTAATGCCAAGATATATTAGGTAGGCTGCGCCGATCCATTTCAGCGCAGTGAAAAGTGCGGCCGAAGCGAGTACCAGCGCGCCTAACCCCAGCAGCGATGCGGTCATTGCCAGCAGATCTCCCAGCGCGACGCCTGCGGCAGAGGCTAGAGCGACCGAGCGCCCTTTGCTGAGTGCGTAGCTGAGCACGAGCAGAACGGTTGGGCCGGGGATGAGCAGCAAGGCGATGCTGGCGGCGACAAAGGTGAGCCAGAGGTCGATCGGCATAGGGGCGCTTTCAGCTGGGAGGATAGTGGCGGGTCAGGGCCATCCTGTCTTGTTGGCCAAGTGTTTTCAAGCTGTTGTCAGCGCTTTGGGAGAAGATCGAACGGCTATTGTAATAGGGGTTTTCGATATCGGTAATCAGCCCGAGGGCTTGGGTTATTTCTTCGAGCATGACGGATTCATATTGCCGGATCGTCAGGGTGTTGGAGAAGCCGATATAAGCCTTGGATATTGTGCTGCCGCTGATGTCGAGGGTCGTGATTGCATTGGCCATTGTATGACCATCCAGCAGGGTGTCCGTGCCTGATATTTTGGTGCCGCGTGGTATATCGAGCAGATGGATCGCGATGTCGGGGGCGGTTTGTGCGGGGGAGAGTGTGATGCCCATGTCCACGTCATCAAGGTATTGGAGGGCACGGGTCACGGAGGCCTCGGCGCGTTTTAATTTACCGCCCAGAAAGGCGCGGCTACGGGTTGTGATGCCAACGGTAATTTCCGGCTTGATCCAGCGATAGAACGGTTTGGCGCAGGGGCCATCCGGAGGGGCGGCGCAGGCGACGAGGCGGTAGAAGGCCGTGTCACTGAGCGGGCCTTCGCTTTGCACGTAGTCCTGCGCCTGTGCGCTGCCTGCAAGCAGCGCGAGGGCCAAGCCGAGGCGTATCAGAGCATGCGCCCTGCGACAGCGTCGAGTTTTGCCACTACGGCGGGATCGCGGGCGTCGGGGGCGGTCATGATCGCAAACTCCAGCGCGCGGTCACAGCCGTGCGGGCAGGGCGCGCGGTCAGCACCAAGCAGGGCGGGCAGGCGCGCGACGAGGTTGCGGGCATTGGCGGCGTTGCCTTGCAATGTTTTAATGATTTCAGTGACATCGACCTCACCGTGGTCGGGGTGCCAGCTGTCGTAATCGGTGATCATGGCTATGCTGGCATAGCACAGTTCGGCTTCGCGGGCGAGTTTCGCCTCGGGCATGTTGGTCATGCCGATCACATCGGCGTTCCAGCTTTCGCGGTACATTTTGCTTTCGGCCAATGTCGAGAATTGCGGGCCTTCCATCGCCAGATAGGTGCCGCCGCGGTGCACGGTGATGCCGGTGGCTTTGGCGGCTTCTTCGGCCGCATCAGAGAGGCGCGGGCAGGTGGGGTGCGCGACGCTGACATGGGCCACACAGCCGGTGCCAAAGAAGGATTTTTCCCGCGCAATGGTGCGGTCAATGAATTGATCTACAATAACAAAATCGCCCGGTGCCATATGTTCGCGGAACGAGCCGCAAGCAGAGACAGAGATCACATCGGTGCAGCCCAGACGCTTGAGCGCGTCGATATTGGCACGGTAGGGAACGGTGCTGGGGGAGTGCACATGCCCGCGCCCGTGGCGGGGCAGAAAGGCCATGTCGATGCCGTCTAGCGTGCCGGTGAGAATGGCGTCAGAGGGGGCACCCCAAGGGGTTTCGACGGTGGTCCATTGCGCGTTTTCCAGCCCGTCGATGTCATAGATGCCGGAGCCGCCGATGACGGCGATTTTTGTAGAGGTCATTGGGGTGTCCTTTGTCTGGGTTGGCTCGAAAGTGGCGTGGAGAAAGGGGGATTGCAACCGAACAATTCCGTGAATTTTGGCGAGTCACACAGTGTGCACAATCTGTGCACCGGACGTACATACAGGCCGTAGGCCATGAAAAATGCAGATGAGTGGGCTGTGGTGAAAGTGTCGCGAGGGTTTGCACTTGTGGGGCATGTTTGCTAGGGCAAGGCCAACGTGCCTGTGCACATCTTATGACTCCCAGACAAGCAGACAGGAAGCCGCCCATGGTTCGTGCCTATTTTAAAAGTTTTGCCCAATCCCTTAGAACGACAGATATGACTGATCTGCGCTGGATGGGGGCGGACGGATTTTCGGTTGGCCGGATGCGGATTGAGCTGTTGTCGGGATTGACGGTGGCCTTGGCGCTGGTGCCCGAAGCGGTGGCATTCGCGTTTGTTGCGGGGGTGCATCCTTTGGTGGGCCTTTATGCGGCGTTCATGGTGGGTCTGATCACGGCGCTGATTGGTGGCCGGCCGGGGATGATCTCGGGGGCGACGGGGGCGCTGGCGGTTGTGATGGTCGCTTTGGTGGCGCAGCACGGGGTCGAGTATCTGTTCGCCACGGTGATTTTGATGGGCCTGTTGCAGATGTTTGCAGGCGTTATGCAGTGGGGTAAATTTATCCGGCTGGTGCCGCATCCTGTGATGCTTGGTTTTGTGAACGGTCTGGCGATTGTGATTTTCCTTGCGCAGATGGGGCAGTTCAAAGTGCCCGGTTCCATGGTTGATACCGGTCATGGCATGTCGGGCGGTGAGTGGCTGTCGGGCACGCCGTTGTTCCTGATGCTGGCGCTGGTGGCTGCGACCATGGCGATTATCTGGGTCATGCCGCGTGTGACCAAACTTGTCCCTGCGCCGCTTGCAGGTATCGGGATTGTGGCCGTTGTGGTGATTTTCACCGGTATGGATGTTCCGCGCGTTGGCGATCTGGCGTCAATTCAAGGCGGTTTGCCAAGTTTCCACAATCCGTTTGGCACGGGTGAGGGGCTCTACGGTACTGCGTTGGCGCCGTTCAACCTCGAAACGCTGTATATCATCGCGCCTTATGCCGTGATCCTTGCGGCGATTGGTCTGATCGAGAGCCTGCTGACGCTGAACCTTGTGGGCGACATGACCAACTCGCGCGGGGGGGCGTCACAGGAATGTATCGCGCAAGGCGTGGCGAATACTGTGACAGGCTTTTTTGGTGGCATGGGCGGTTGTGCGATGATCGGGCAATCCATGATCAACGTGAAATCCGGTGGTCGCACGCGGGTTGCAGGGATTGCTGCGGCGGTATTCCTGCTGCTGTTTATCGTGGTGGCCGCACCGTTGATCGAGCTGATCCCACTGGCCGCATTGGTGGGTGTGATGTTCATGGTGGTGATCGGGACATTTGCATGGAACAGTCTGACGATCCTGCGCAAAGTGCCGCTGATTGATGCGTTTGTGATCCTGCTGGTGACTGTTGTGACGGTCTATGAAGACCTTGCCGTGGCGGTTGTTGTAGGTGTGATTGTGAGCGCGCTGGCCTATGCGTGGAACAACGCACGCCGCATCCATGCGAAGACTTATACCACACCTGAAGGGGCGAAAGTCTATCAGATACAAGGGCCGCTGTTCTTCGGCTCTGCCGAAGGGTTTTCAGAGTTATTCGACGTGGCCGGTGATCCAGCCGTGGTGATTGTCGATTTTGAAGACAGCCGCGTGGTGGATCAGTCGGCCTTGCAAGCGATCGAGGCGATAGCCGCGAAATATGAAGGGGCGGGCAAGCGGATCGAGCTGCGCCATCTGACGCGCGATTGTCATGCGTTGCTCACCAAGGCAGGCCATCTGATGATCGACAGTGATGATGACCCTGATTACCAGCTTGCGGTCGATTACCGTGTGCGCACAGGTATTCTGGGGAGCCATTAAAAGAGGCAAGTTGGCCACATAATAGAGTTGTGGGGGCATGGTTTAGGCGGAATCTGACCTATTGTGCATTTACACGGTGATGTGAAGCGCGTGCCCCATTCAATTCCTTTATCCGCAGGTTATGTGTCGGGTTAACGACGACTCAACCCGAGCGGAAAAAAGGAAATTGAGATGAGCAAACTAACCCGTCGTGGGGCCATGAAAACCGGCTTGATCGCCGCAGGCACTTTTGCACTTCCGGGTCTGGTACGGGCCCAGTCATTGGGCGACCAGCCCGCCGAGCCAAGCCGCCGCAATGCGTCGAGCTTTAGCGCGCAAGACTGGCGTGATCACTTTGACGCGCTGGGCGTTGTGACAATTCTGGCGGATACTGACTCCCGTGCGCTGCATTACTGGAGCGCGGATGGGTCTGATTACCGGATCTACCCGACGTCTGTGCCGCGCACGGATGAGCTGACGCGCCGTGGCTATACCAAGGTTGTGCGCAAGAAGGTCGGACCGGATTGGACCCCGACACAGTCAATGGTAGAGCGCTTTGGCTGGACTTATATGCCGCCCGGCCCTGATAACCCGCTGGGCACCCATGCGATGTATCTGACATGGCCTGCGTATCTGATCCACGGGACCCATGATACACGCAAGATTGGGCGCAAGTCATCGGACGGGTGTATTGGTCTGTACAATGAAAAGATCGAAGAGCTTTTCGCTCTGACGCCTATCGGTTCACAGGTTAAAATCGCTTAAACCCTAGCGGTTTACGGGTGGCATATCGTGCTGCCAGGAATGCAAACAGCGCGCGGTCATCGGACCGCGCGCTGTTTTTGTTTGCACATATAAAAAGGCCGCCTCGGAAATAGGGGCGGCCTTTGGAATGTGGCTCCCTGCGACCCGAAGGCCGCAGGGCCGCGTTTGTTAAAGCTTGATACCGATGCTCAGGCCGAAGGAGACGGCGGAGTTGTTATTGAAGTCAGCAACGGGGTTGCCACCGGGTGACGCGATCGCATCGCCCAATTTGGTGTAGCGGATACCTCCGGACACGGCGACCCGATCGTTCACGTCATATTTGGCACCGAGGGAGATATATTGCGAGCCGTTTCTGGGATCGAGCGGGGAGACGAAATCATCATCGCCTCTGGTGGTCAGGCCCACGGCAAGGCTGCCGGACCATTTCTCGTTAAAGCGACGGCCGATGCCGAGTTCGATATCAAATGCATTCTCGAGATCGGTCAGAGCATTGCCGCCCGCCAAAGTGGTAAAGGCGGCAGGCCGTACAACGGTCTGATCGTAGTTCGAATAGCGGATGTTACCGAAGACAAGCGTGTCTTTTGCAACGCCGGATTGGAAGCTGAGACTGATGTTTTCAGGGGTATCAACGCTTGTGTTGCTGGTCTCGGAAAGGCCCAAACCAGGGATGAGGGAAACAGGTACGCCGTTGATGGTTTCGGTGGTGCGAAGGTTGTGTTTGACCTTTGACTGATATGTAAGGGCCACGCGCAGGGCGATGTCGGGGATTTCATAAGCTGCACCCAGCACATAGCCAAAGCCGCCATCGGAATCAAAGTCGCCTTCATAGCCGTTCAGGCCGCCGAAAGCTTGACCGCCCAAGGTCACATTGGCCGAGATTTCCTGATACTTTACACCGCCGTAGACGGAGAAGTTTTCATTGAACTTATAACGGGCCAGCGCGGTGATGCCGAAACTGTCGACTGTGGCACCGGTTCCACCAAGAAGGGTGGTCGTCGGATCGCCGGGGTAGATCACGTCAGAGCCATAGGGCTGATCCACGACAACGGCGAAAGACAGCTGATCATTCAATTCGTACTTGAGACCAAAGGAGTAAAGCTGGAAAGTGTCTGCAACATCGCTGATGCTGATGCCGCTGAATGGACCAAATCCGTCGCGGTTCCTGCCGTCTACAGTAGGGCTGATGGTGGCCGCGCTGAATTCAAGGTGGTTGCCGGTCTCGAACAACACGCCAATGTCTTGACCCGAACGGTCGAGACCTGCCGCATATGCGGATGTTGTCGATGCCAGTAGTCCTGCGACTACGATGATGTTTTGCTTCATAGATATCTCCTCCCCAGAAGATTTGCCCTGTTTTTATTATGGGGCTGTTAACAGATGCCACTTGAAGGGCAGCTTAGGGGATACCATGGCCGAAAGTAGGGCGTTCACTCAAGTGCCGTGATTAAAAGGTGACGCAACGTGATAAAAAAGCGGCTGTCGCGCAGGCCGGGGCCAAAGGGAGCAGGACGGAACAGCCCTGTCGGCTTTTGTTTGGGGCCTGTGAGAGGCGAAGCTGGCGATGATACGCGCGACGGTTGTGTGTTTGATACAGGCCCGCTAGCGTTGCGTTGATGCCACGCCGGTGCCGGGCGCGTGGGATGTTTGACCTGTACAAGGGTCGGGAAAGGGCTGTGCTATGAAACCGTTTATTTTCAACACGACGCCAAGCATCCGCATGGGCGCGGGGCTGTTGGATGAATTGGGGGATATTGCCAAATCTGTCTGCGGGGACCGTGTGCTGGTGGTGACCGATCCGGGGATGATGGCCACGGGGATCGTCAAGCGGGCGGTGGCTTGTATGGAAAAGGCGGGGGTTCGCGCCACGGTATTCTCGGAAGTGCAGGCCGATCCGCCAGAGGCGGTGATCCACGCAGCGGTCGCGGCGGCGCAAGGCATGAGCGGTGTGATCGGCCTTGGCGGAGGGTCGTCAATTGATGTGGCCAAGCTTGCCGCACTTTTGGCCACAGGGACGCAAAGTTTAAGTGACGTTTATGGTGTGGGCATGGCCAAGGGGCCGCGTCTGCCGTTGATTGCGGTGCCCACCACGGCAGGCACGGGCAGTGAGGTCACGCCGATCTCGATTGTGACAACAGGTGCGAGCGAGAAAATGGGCGTGGTCAGCCCGATGATTATTCCTGATCTTGCCCTGCTTGATCCTGAACTCACCCGTGATCTGCCTGCGGCCGTGACAGCGGCGACCGGGGTGGATGCCATGGTCCATGCGATTGAGGCCTATGCATCGGCCAGCCCGAACAACAACCCGGTGAGCCGCGCATTGGCCTGTGAGGCGTTGCGGCTGATGGCACCGGCGTTGGAGCGCGCGGTGCAGGTGCCGCATGATATGGAGGCACGGGGGGATATGTTGCTGGGGTCGCTGCTGGCGGGGCAGGCCTTTGCCAATTCGCCGGTGGCGGCGGTACATGCGCTGGCCTATCCGGTAGGCGGGCATTTCAAAGTGCCGCATGGCCTGTCCAATGCATTGGTTTTGCCGCATGTGATCCGGTTTAATGCGGTGACCGCGCCCGATGCCTATGCCCGGTTGGGGCCGATTGCCTTTCCCGAATTGGGAGGATTGGAGACAGCGCAGGCCGCCGCTGGATTTGCCGATGCGTTGGCGGCTTTGTCCGCGCGCTGCGGGTTGCCCTCTGGGCTGCGCGCGGTTGGGATTACGGCGGATGATGTGCCGCTATTGGCGCGTGATGCGATGAACCAGACGCGGTTGTTGGTGAACAACCCGCGCAAAGTGACCGAGGCGGATGCCCGCGCGATCTATACCGCAGCGCTGTGATCGGTGCCATTTAGCACGGGCGATTGCCTGAGCTCGTCACGGGCAAAGTCCAGAAAACTGCGCAACTTTGCCGAGACCCTGCGCCCTTCATGATGGACCAGATGGATGGGCAGGGGGGCTGGCTCATAGTCTTCGAGGACGATTTGCAAACTCCCCGACAGGCTTTCTGGGCCGATCTGATAGGATAGGACACGCGTTAACCCCCAACCGGAGGCGGCCAATGTGGTGGCAGCGGCAATGCTGGTGACCTGTAGGCGTGGCACGATTTTTGCGGAGATCTCGCGGCTGCGGCCAAACCGCCATTCCTCCTGTCGGGTCCGGCTGGTGGCCGATACGATTTTATGATGGATCAACTCGGACGGGGTTTGCGGGATGCCGTGTTTTTCAAAATAGGCAGGCGCGCCGCAGACGACTTGGCGCACATGGCCGACCTTGACCGCCATCAACCCCGACGATGGCAACGGGCCGATGCGCACGCCGATGTCCAGCCCTTCCTCGAGAATGTTCACAACACGGTCCACCATCATCACACTGGCGGTCACGTCGGGGTGCCGGTCAAGATATCGCGCGATCATCGGGGCGACATATATGCGCCCGAACTCGACCGGTGAGGTCAGGCGCAGCATGCCTTTGGGGTGTCCGGTGGCCCCGCTGACAGTATCATTTGCGCTGGTGAGGTCTTCGAGAATGCCGCGCACATCTTCGAGATAGGCATGGCCAATATCGGTCAGGCGAACGGCCCGTGTGGTGCGGGTGAATAGGCGGGCACCAAGGCGTTCCTCAAGCGCATTCACGCCGCGCGTAGCAGAGGGGGCGCTGATGCCCAAGGCTCGTGCGCCTTTGGCAAAGCTTTGTGCTTCGGCGACGGCAACGAAGACTTCGAGAGATTGGAGGCGGTCCATGCTGGCTCCCTACTTATGTCATTATCTGAAATAATGACTTTCAAAATAGCATTATTATTTTGAAAATGCGCTTGATCTATATTCGGTTCAAGGCCCAAGCGCCGCACAAATGCATTTTGCACCGCCCCGCTAACGGATTTTGAGAGGATATTCTGACATGACAAGCGTTGCACCACGCCACCCGCTGCCGCCCTTCACCGAAGAGACAGCCCGCGAAAAGGTCCGTTTAGCCGAGGATGGCTGGAACGGCCGCGATCCGGCGAAAGTCACGCTGGCCTATACGGCGGATAGCAAATGGCGCAATCGGGCCGAGTTCCCCCAAGGGCATGCGCAGATTGAAGAATTCCTGACCCGCAAGTGGAACAAGGAGCTGGATTACCGTTTGATCAAAGAGCTGTGGGCCTTTGCGGGCAATCGCATCGCGGTGCGCTATGCCTATGAGTACCACGATGACATCGGCAATTGGTTCCGTGCCTATGGCAACGAGAATTGGGAGTTCGACGAGAACGGTTACATGGCCCATCGCCATGCTTCGATCAACGAACAACCGATCCGCGCGGAGGACCGCAAGTTTCTTTGGCCATTGGGGCGCCGCCCTGATGACCACCCCGGTCTGAGCGACCTTGGGCTTTAAACCGTTTTCATTCAAAGGATATTGTCCATGACAAACCCCATCAAACTGTACCGCAACCCTAAATCCGGCCATTGCCACCGCGTCGAGCTGATGCTTGCGCTGCTTGGCCTGCCTTATGAGATCATTGATCTGGATATGGCGAATGGGGCCCATAAGGCGCCCGAGTTCCTCAAGATCAGCCCGTTCGGTTTGGTCCCTGCGATTGATGACAATGGCTATGCGATGGCCGATAGTAACGCGATTCTGGTGTATCTGGTGCAGACCTATGCCAAAGGATCAGACTGGATGCCCGCAGAGGCAAAGGACGCGGCCGAGGTGCAGCGTTGGCTGACCGTGGCAGCCGATAACATCTATGCAGGCCCCTGTGCGGCGCGATTGGTAAAGGTATTCGGCACCTCGCATGATCATGCTGCAGCTGTCAGTAAGGCACATGATCTGTTCGCCATGATGGAGACCCATCTGGAGGGCCGGACATGGCTGGCCACGGATACTGCAACCATCGCGGATGTGGCAGGCTATAGTTATATCGCTCATGCGCCCGAGGGCGGCGTTGATTTGGCTCCCTATCCGAATGTGCGTAGCTGGCTTGCCCGTATCGAGGCTTTGCCCAAATTCGTTGGCATGGCCCGCTCTGCCATCCCCGAACTGGTCTGAACCGCGCCGAGAGGACTATCGCTATGAATTGGGCAAATCCGTTTCACGAGGGTGAGTTGCAAGCGCAGGCGCGTGCCGGCGTGGGGAATGTCGCCGAATGGGCGGGCGGGTTTGTCCGCGATTATCTGCCGGAACAACACAGGGTGTTTCACAGCGGATTGCCGTTTCTGGTGGTCTCGGGCGCGGATGCGGCGGGGCAAGTGTGGATCACGGCGATTGACGGGGCGGAGGGGTTTGTAACCTCGCCCGATCCGCGCCGGTTAGAGCTGGCGACGGTGGTTGATCCTGAGGACCCGTTGGCAGAGGCCTTTTCACAGGGGACAGATATCGGGGTGATCGGGATCGAGCTTGCCTCGCGGCGGCGCAACCGGTTCAGCGGCGTGATGCATGCGCGGGACGCAGGGTATGTTATTGATATCAGGCAAAGCTTTGGCAATTGCCCGCAGTATATACATGAACGGGTCTGGACCCGTGCCCCCAAGGGGGATGCGGGCGCTGTGTTGCGCAGCACGGCGCTTGCGCCCGAGCAGATCGCGTTGATTGGCAGGTCGGATACGATGTTCATCGGTTCGGGCCATCAGGGGCAGGCGGGGGCGGCGTCAAACGGGTTTGATGCCTCGCACCGTGGCGGTGCGGCGGGGTTTGTGCATGTGGTTGATGGCACACATCTGCAAATCCCTGATTACGCCGGCAATAATTTTTTCAACACGATTGGCAATCTGCTGAGTGATCCTCGGGTGGGGCTGTTGTTCGTTGATTTCGAGACTGGCGGGCTGTTGCATGTGTCGGGCCGCGCGACGATTGACTGGACGCCCCGCGGTGCGCAGGATCCTGATGCTTACCGCGTCATTGATGTAGAGATTGACGCGGTTTTGGAGCGTCCGGGCGCGGTTGGTCTGCGGTGGCGCAAACAGGCGCATCTGTCACGCCGGTTGAAGCTGGCGCGGCGCGAGCAAGAGAGCAAAGACATCACGTCCTTCTATTTCGCACCCGTGGACGGGCGGCCTTTGACGCCGTTCAGGGCGGGCCAGCATTTGCCGGTCGAGCTGCAGATCCCCGGTCAGGTCGGGACCTCCAAGCGCAGCTATTCCCTGTCGGGCGCACCCGATGACAGGGCGCATTACCGCCTGAGCGTGAAGCGCGAGGCGGGGGGGCTGGTGTCTGGATTCTTTCATGACAAGCTACATATCGGCGGCGTGATCGAGGCACAGGCACCGTCGGGGGATTTTGTCGTGCCGAACAACGACTGCCCGCTGGTTCTGGTGAGCGCGGGCGTGGGTCTGACGCCCATGATATCGGCGCTATATGCCAATGCACAGGTGCCCGACAGATCAGTCTGGTATGTGCACGGAGCGCGCAGTGGCGCGGATTATGCAATGGGCAAAGAGGTGGCGCAGCTGGTGTCGGATAACCCGCAGTTGCGCAAACGTATCTATTTCAGCCAGCCCGAAGCCGGTGATGTATCGGGCCGCGACTACGACGTGGCAGGGCGGATAACCGTGGATGATGTGCTCAAGATCAACGCGGGGGAAAACGCCCATTATATGCTGTGTGGCCCTGCGGGTTTTCTGGCCGATTTGCGCAACGGCTTGGAAGCGGCAGGTGTGGCGGAAAGCCGGATCCATTTCGAAACATTTGGCCCGACCGGCTGAAGCGGCGCAAGGCAGGGCGGTTTGCACGGCCTTTGTCGGGGGACGAGTGCGCCAAGGGATAGCGGCCGGTTTTTATGACATGGGTGGTCGCACAACCGGTCAAATCGGGCATCCGGAGCGGGAGGCCCGATTTGATTAGCGAAGTGTGGTGCTTTGACTAGCCTTGATGCTCGGGGCCGATGCCCTGAAACAGCTTCGAGATATCGACGGTCGCCTTGGTGCCGATATGGTCAAAATTTGCACTGAGCCAGCTCTGCGCTGTTTTACGACCCAAATCGCGCAGATGTGTCAAAAAGGCCCATTCCGCGCTCATTTTGGACGAGGCACCGAGGGGCAGCAGGGCATCCTGATTTTCGATGATGTGAATACGGGTGTCGCGGTATTCTTCCTTGGACAGTTTCCCTTCACGGATAAGCCGTGAGACAAAGTCGATCGAGCGCAGCTCTTTGAGCAGGCTGGAATTAAAGCTGATCTCGTTCACGCGGTTCATGATGTCTTGTGCTGTTCGGGGGGCACCGGCGCGTTCGACAGGGTTGATTTGAATAACAACAATATCAGAGCAATCGGTCTGGGTGTGGAACGGAAAGAGGGCAGGATTGCCCATATAGCCGCCGTCCCAATAGGGCACGCCGTCTACTTCGACGGCTTGGAATACCATGGGCAGGCAGGCCGAGGCCATGACCATATCCGCCGTGAGCTTATGGGGGTCAAACACCTTGACGCGGCCGGTTTCCACATTGGTGGCCGAGATGAACAATTTGGTCGCATCGCAGGCCCGCACCCGTTCAAAATCAACAACCTCTTCGATCAGCCGGTGCAGCGGGTTCATGTTGAACGGGTTCGTTTGATAGGGTGACATGATCCGCGTGAGCGCATCAAAAAAATGATACCCCGGTGAGTTCTCGAGGCTCCAATTGCCCATAAACACGTCAAACGGTGCGCGCTGGATCGGGCTGGTTTTGGCGGTTTTGCTCATCTCGGACCAGAAATGTTCAAGCGCTTCGCGCGCGCCATCATTGCCGCCCTTCATCAAACCATCCGCACAAACCACCGCGTTCATCGCCCCAGCCGAGGTGCCCGAGATGGCTGCGAATTCCAGACGGCCGTCTTCGAGAATCCGGTCAAGAACCCCCCATGTGAAGGCACCATGTGACCCGCCGCCCTGAAGCGCTAGGTTGATCTTTTTCGTTTTGGCCATCTGTGATGTCCTTTTTGAGGGTTTCGGGCCGGTTTTGCGCGGTGGTTCGGGGTCGTTTACGGGTTCAATGTTCGCCATGGGCCAGAATTCCGACAGGGGTGATGCCTTCAACTTCGCTCAGCGGTTCGATGACGCCGAAATAAAGCTCGGCGTTGGTGTCACCGGTGTTTGTCCAATAGGCGGTTGCGCCATTGGCCAGATTGCTGCCTTCGCGTTGGGGGAGGGTGACGGGAACGGCAATGTCCGAGCGATGCTCTTGCACCTCACCGGCCCATACGAAAACCTGCAATGGCTCGCCTTGTTTGGTGAAATCGGGAAACACGCCGCCCGGTTCGATTGTGGTGCGGTATGTTGTCAGTGCCCAGTCCTCGCCATAGGCTCCGTTGAAATGTGCGCCAATGTCTACCACGCCAAGCAGATCATGCTGCACGCCTTTGGCCTCGGGTAGATCAAAATCAGGGGCCGCGGGGATCGGGCTGACGGGAACGGCGGCAAAATCATCGGCGACAGGTTGCAGGTCGAATGCGATCAGATGCACGGTCTCGTCGCCGCCATTGTGCCACCAATGGGCCAGCTCGCCGGATTCTTTGGCCAAACCGCCCGCTTTGTGCAGGATCGGTTCATCCTCGAGGCTGGAGTATTCATAGACCTCGCCCGAGGCGACGGTGAACATGGCAGGCCGTTCGGAGTGTTCGTGGATGGGCACGATGCCATCGGGCCCGCCAATGGCCCAGAACCGTGTGCGCAGGTTACGCCCGGCAAGTGCGGCGATGCCTTCGGTCTCGAGCGGTTGTGTGGCGACGACTTTGGCGTTGAGCCATGCACCCTTGGTCGGGCCCGTCAGGCCAAGGATTTCCTGCGTCGGGACGCCTGTCAGATCATAGGCAAAAACAGCGCTGGCGGCGCTTGCAATTGCCGCGCTCATGATTGTGATGCTTTTCATGGGATGCTTCCTTTGTTGGTTTTGACCGGATTAATGGGCGGTCCAGCCGCCATCGACGGGCAGGGCGGTACCGGTGATCGATTTGGCGCCATCGCTGCACAGGAAGGCCGCAAGAGATGCCATTTCCTCGACGGTGGCGAATTGTTTGGTGGGCTGTGCAGCCAGCAGGACATCGCGTTTGACCTGTTCTTCGGTCATGCCGCGTGCTTTGGCCGTGTCGGGGATTTGTTTTTCGACCAACGGTGTCCAGACATAGCCGGGGCAGATCGCGTTGACGGTCACGCCGTGTTCGGCGGTCTCGAGGGCGATGGTTTTGGTAAAGCCGACGATGCCGTGTTTTGCGGCGACATAGGCTGATTTGAACGGAGAGGCCACAAGGCCGTGGGCCGAGGCGATGTTGATGATCCGGCCCCACCCGCGCTTTTTCATGCCAGGCACGGCAGCCTTTGTCGTATAGAAGGCGGCCGAGAGGTTGAGGTTGATAATCGCCTGCCATTTTTCATCGGGGAATTCTTCGACGGGTGAGACAAATTGAATGCCTGCATTGTTCACCAGCACGTCGACGCGGCCAAAGCTTTGTTCGGCAAAGGCGATGAGTTCCTTTGCGCCCTCGGGCGTCATCATATTGGCGCGCGAATAGGCGGCTTTGATGCCGAATTCCGTTTCAAGCGCTTGGCGGGCAGTTTCGACATCTTCGGGGGCTTCGATACCGTTCATCACGATGTTCATGCCCTCGGCGGCCAGTCCTTTAGCAATGCCAAGGCCGATCCCGCTGGAGGACCCTGTCACAACTGCTGTTTTTGTTTCGCCCATTTTGATGCTCCGTATTTTAGGTTTCGAATTTGGATTTCATTGACTGAAGAAAGGGGTCAGACCTATTGATCGGTGGTAGGCAGGGGCCGGCCCAGTGGCCGCGCGGCGATGATCGAGACAAGGGTCACGGCCAGCAGGGTGTAGATCACTGCGCTCCATCCGCTGGCGGTAAACACACGGCCAATCACGGCGGCGCCGATCAGACCTCCGAAATAATAGCTGGTCAGGTAAAGCCCGCTTGCGGTGGCTCTGTCGGCGGTTGCGGCCGCGCCGATCTGTCCCGAAACTGTGGCCTGTGCGCAAAACGTACCCACACCGATGGCAGCCAGTCCGATCATCAGCACCGTGAGCGAGCTGGACAGCAGGGCAAGAAGCCCCGCAAACGCCAGCCCCATCGAGGCTGCAAAAGCAAAATAGCTGCCCCGTGCGGCTGTGATCTTACCGGCCAGCGGGGTCGAGAAGACGGACGGAAGGAAGACGAAATAGACAAGGCCAAGTTGTTTGCCATCCAGCGAAAACGGGGCCGCGGCGAGAACGTAGTTCACATAGGTAAAGACAGATAGGAAGATGAACAGGATCAAGAACCCCAGCAAAAAACTGGCTTGTAGGCGCGGGTTGGTCAGGTGGATTTTCCACACCTGCATGACCGACGGCCCGCCTGTTTCAGTGATGCGCGTTTTGCTTTGGGCAAGACACAGGTAGGCCAGCAGAGCCCCTGCAAGGTTGAGCAGGGCAAATAGCCAGAAACTGATCGACAGGCCGAACCAATCCGCAAAATTAGCGGCCATCAGGCGTCCCACAAGGTTCGACAGGACATTGCCCGTGATATAGGCGGCCATTGCGCCGGCGGCTTCGGCGGCGCTGCATTCTTCGGCCAGATAACTCATTGTGAGGGTAAAGGCCGTGGCCATCAGCGCGCCCTGTGCAATGCGCAACCATGTGAAAAAGGTCAGGTCATCGACAAAGCCCAGAAGGGTTGTGGGCACAGAAAGCAGTGCAAGGCTGAGCCAGATGCCTTTTACGCGGTCAATCCGGCGGCTGAACAGGGCCACGACCAGCCCTGCGGCTGCCATCCCGAAGGTCGACGCATTCACAGCCAGACCCATTGCGGCAGGGTCTGTTTGATAAAACGCGGTGAGCTGGGGGAGAATAGCCTGAGAGCCGAAGAGGTCGATCAACGTAAGAAAGCTGAGCAAACCAATAGTGATTGTCCTTGATAACATATTGGAAACCCGTCCTCAAAAAGCGCAATGCAGCGGCATTGTCGGCTTTAGATGTTTGATGGGTCACAAAAGTTACAAAGAAATTATCAAAAACTGCAGCTCATCTGCTTTCGGCTGGCTGCGCGGCGAGAACGGCGGCGATCAAATCCTCGGGGACGTTTTCCAGCGCGTCTTTTTCATGCTGTGCTAATGCCTGTGTCGTGGTCAGCATTTTACGGTAATCCGATAAATACTGCCGACAGGGTTTACAGACTTTCAGGTGGATTTCAAAAAGCAGCTTCTGGCGGGCAGGCAGCCTGCCCTCGAGGTAGGCGTCCATGAACCCCTCAAAAACCTCGCAGGTGATCATTCCGGGAAGCTTGAAAACAACACCCTGAATACGCCTCATGCGGTCTTGTGTCATAAAGGTCATAGCGCACCCCGCTGGAACAAAGGGTCGAGCCGTTTTTCCAAAACTGCACGCGCATGGTGCGCGCGTATGCGAACATTGACTTTATTCAGGTCCAACATCTTTGCCACCTCTGTCACGGCTATTCCTTCAATGTCGCGCAGGAACAAGACAATTCTGTAACCCACTGGAAGGAAGTTAATTTTCTTTCGTACAAGCGCAAGTGTCTGTTGCGAAATGAGTTCGGGTGCGGGGCTTTGCCTGAGCGGCATTTGTCACGATCTGGCAAGGACAAGGGGCGGTTAATCCATAGCAAGTTGTTTGATGCAATGGGCAAGGGAGTCAGATTGAATAGCGGCATAGAGGGCGAATTCATCCATAGCTTTGCATCCCATCGCTGTTTCGAATTGCGCCTGGCTTGATGCGGATTGCTGGTTGTCTTGTGCATCATCGCCAAGGTTTGATTGGAAAATCCCCGCCGCACTGACAGGTAAAAAGTCTTCGTAGATGACGGGGCTGATAGAGAGCACACCCTGATCCAAAAGCTCTTTGATTTCGACATCGGCACCGCAGCGTGACGAGGTGTCAGCAAGGTCGTATTTGAAATAGGCAAGCTGTTGGTCGTGCATTTCGCGCCAGCTGTCGGGAAATTCGGTAAAGACCTGTTCCAGCTGCGCGACATAGGCTGCTGCATTTGATCCATCTGCAGCAGGGGTGATCGTGGCGCGGACCTTTGCCAGCAGCTGGTCGTATAGCGCGCGGCCCTTGGGGGTGAGTGCGACACCACGTTGTTCGATCTCGCCAAATCGGGCTGTGTGTTTGCCGCTGTCCGATGTGCCGTTTCTTTGGGGAAAGCGGATCTGTTCGTCGAGCGCCTTGAAGGCCGTCTGCCTGAGCAAGATAGGGCAGTTGCGGCGCGGCGGTCCTTCGACCACTGATTTTGCGGGGAGATTTTGGGCAATCATCGCTTCTTGAGCCGCATCAATGTCCAGAACGCGTGGCGTCAGGTGGTTGATATGTGGCCCTCTGAACGAAACAACATCCGCGATCAGCCGGTGGGCATTGATCAGCGCATTGAAGGTCTGTGCATCTACGCAGGCGTCCGAGTGCCAGCGGAAGGTTTCAAGCGCTTCGGTAACAAACCGGTCGGCATCTGCCTTGTTCAACCCGCCGTCACGTTCGGATTTTTCGGTCAGCTCAATGGCTTTGTCGGTGAAAATCTGGCGCTGGGCGAGGACATCGGCCGCCTTTTCGCGCAGCTCGGCATCCTGAATCAGCTCAAGCCGCAACAATGAGGTGAAGACCCGAAAGGGATTGGCCGCAAGATCGGCACGTTTGACTGGGCGGAAGGCGGTGGAGTGCACGGGCACCGAGGCAACCGAGAGGTCGTAATATCCGACTGGATACATCCCCATCACGGCAAAAACACGGGCCATCATGGCCAGTTCTTGCGCGGTACCAAGCCTGATGGCCCCGTGTCGTTCTTGTGCAATCCGGTCAACGTCTTCTTGCGGTGTCAGATTCAGGGCAGTCGCCGTTCCATCGCCAAGAACCGTGTCATTCACCTCGGTCACGATATTGATGAGCTGCCCGTAGGCGGGGACCTCGGCACGGTACATGGTCGACATCGCAGCGGAAAAGGCGGCTCTGATTTCATTTGTATCGTAGAATGGGCTGGTCATCGGGGAACTCCGGTCGGGTTTATGCGAGGACATATTGTGCATGGCTCGGGGGGGGATTGCCATGACCTAAACAGCTGTCGCTGCTCAATACCATGCAGATAATGAAATTTGCGCCTAGAGGTGAAGCGTTATTGATTGGTGGCTGTGCTGATCGGCTTGAATGAACTGCGCATTTTTTGGCGGCAAAGCCGGTGCCGCAAATTGCGCTAGATCAATGCAGGCGCTTTGAAACAGGCTTATCTAATGGCTCAGGGTCGGATGAATTTCCCAAGCGATGGCAAGGCAAGATTATGGAATTCAAGGATTATTACAAGATTCTCGGGGTCGACCGGACGGCAGCGCAAGACGAGATCAAGCGCGCCTACCGCAAGCTGGTGCGTAAGTATCATCCTGATGTGAACAGCGGCCCTGATGCGGCAGAAGCCGAAGCGAAATTCAAGGAAGTCAGTGAGGCGTATGAGGTTTTGCAAGACCCTGAAAAACGCGGTGCCTATGATCAGTTGGGCGCGGATCACAAGGAAGGTGAACAGTTCCGCCCGCCGCCTGACTGGGACAACGGGTTCGAGTTTTCCGGCGGGGGCTATACCGAGGCCGACCCCGAGGCGTTCAGCTCATTTTTTGAGGATTTGTTTACAGCGCGCGGGGGGCAGGGGCCGCGCGCGCGCCGTGGCCCGCAGTATCATGCAGCAGGGCAGGATCACCACGCCAAGATCGTGATTGATGTGGCCGAAGCCTACAATGGCGGCACGCGGGATTTCTCACTGAGCGCGCCTGAACTGGATGCGGAGGGCCGTCTTGTGATGCGTGAGCGCAGGGTGCGTGTCTCGATCCCCAAAGGGGTGACCGAAGGAAAGCAGATCCGCCTCGCCGGTAAAGGTGCATCCGGTGTGGGGCGCGGCAAGGCAGG
The DNA here is from genome assembly GCF_039977885.1 of Sulfitobacter sp. Taxonomy (GTDB): domain Bacteria; phylum Pseudomonadota; class Alphaproteobacteria; order Rhodobacterales; family Rhodobacteraceae; genus Sulfitobacter. Next base: position 23,941 of record NZ_JBDWCI010000016.1, on the reverse strand, counting down.
GGATTTGTTCCTCGAAGTCGCAATCCGCGATGCACCGCCCTACCGTGTCGAGGGTAAAGACGTTTATATGGACCTGCCCATTGCCCCGTGGGAGGCCGCCTTGGGCGCAAAGGTTAGCGTAAAAACACCCGCCGGCATCGTCGAGTTGGGCATCCCCAAGCACGCGCAGTCGGGCAAAAAGTTGCGGCTGAAGGGGCGGGGTATTCCGGCCAAACCTGCGGGTCATCTTTATGCGGTTGTCAAAATTGTTGTTCCCCCGACCGAGAGCGACAAGGCCCGTGCCCTATACGAAGAACTAGCCCGTGAGACGTCATTCGATCCGCGTGCGAGCATAGGAGGTTAGACCATGACAGCCCATAATGATCTTGTCCCGGTGAGTGAACTGGTGTCCGAGTTGTCCCTCAACGAGCTGTGCCGCATCTGCGGATCGCATGCGGAATGGGTCATCACACTGGTCGAGGAGGGGATACTTGAACCCCAAGGGGCAACGCCGCGGATGTGGCGGTTTGACAGCGTGAGCATCACAGTGGTGCGCAAGGTGCAACGCCTCCAGGACGATCTGGGCCTCAACACGGCGGGGGTCGCATTGGTGCTGTCGCTGGTAGAGGAGAACGCCCGTCTCAAACAGCGCTTGCGCGCGCTTGAGCATGTCTGGCCTGTGGTTATCCCGATGGAGGATTTCTAAACGAGCCTGACCCAAAGCATCACGGCAAACCGGATATTAGCGAACATAGCGTCGCAGAAAGGATACCCCATGACTTCAGACTTAAACACACCGATTTCAGGTGGCTTTCATACGTTGATAGCATCACTTCGCAAACGCCTGTTCTGGGGCGGGTTGGTGATGACGGTGCTTGGCTTTGTCGCAGTGATGATGCCCATGCTCAGTTCTGTTGTGGTCAGCGTGTTTATCGGCTGGCTGCTGGTGCTGGGGGGTGTTGTGACAATCGCTGGCGCTTACTCTCTGCGTGGAACGAGTATGTTTATCTGGCAGCTTCTTGCGGGCCTTCTGCCTCTGGTCGTTGGCTTGCTGTTTGTGGTGTACCCGCTGGAGGGGCTGGTGACGCTGACGGTGATCATTGCCTTTGTTCTGTTGTTGACAGGCACTGGGCAGGTCGCCTTTGCCCTGTGGATGCGTCCCGCTCATGGGTGGATCTGGAGCTTTTTATCGGCGCTGATCAGTCTCGCATTGGGGGTGATGATCCTTGTCACGTTGCCCGAAGCCTCTGCTGTGGTCGTGGGGTTGTTGGTCGGGATTGATTTTTTGAGCACAGGCATCGCGCTGATCCTGATTTCGCGCAGTATCACACCCGCCCATTGAGGGTGTGGAGGGCCCGAACGCGTAACCTGACTGCATTAGTGATCATATCCGAGGGAAGGGAGGGGCCGGTAAAGCAGCAGGGCGCAGCCTGCTTTGCAACCTGCGCCCTGCTTTAGATACGGCTTTCTGTTTGCTGCATTAATGCGCCAAAAAGACCGGTTGTTCCGTCTGGGTGATCAGCGTCTGTGTGGTACCGCCAAAGATCGCCTGTCGGGTCCGCGAATGGCCATAAGAGCCCATCACAACAAGATCAGCACCAGCTTCTTTCGCGCGTTCCATTATCGCTGTACCGATCTCGACCCCGCCGCTGGGGAATTGGCGCACGGTCACGGTGCAACCGTGGTGTGAGAGCCATGTGGCCACGTCTGCACCCGGCTCTTCGCCATCGCGGTATTCGGACATCACGGGATCGAAGGTGCCAATAATTACTTCCTTGGCCGCGCGGAGCATTGGCAGGGCTTGCTGAATGGCGCGGGCGGAATGGGGGTGGTTGTTCCATGCAACAAAGATGGTTTGCGCCGACAGCGCCTTATCGGGTTCTTGTGTGTTCAGAATAACGCCCACGGGTGAATCGAACAGGATGCCGTAGACAACCTGACGGAACATGCTTTGTGGCTCGCGAAGGTCATCGCAGACCATCGCCATATCGCACAGCATTGCGCGCCGCGCGACGGCATCCGAAATTCGGGCAGGTTCGCAATTTACGTGGGTCACATCGCCTGACACATCATGTTTCTGCAAAAGCTGTTCGATCTCTTGAGCCTTTTGCTTGATCGTTTGCGTGCCGGAGATCACGGCCTCTTGCCACTCATCAGGAAAAACGGCACCGCCGTACATCGGAACGCTGAACGCATAATAGGGATAGTCGGGGGTTTCACCCACCACCAGAATGGCGGCATGGGCAGGGATGGCGCGGATCGTCTCAAGCTTTTTTTCAAGCGCACCGGTGTCGTAATCCTTGCCGAGGATGACGAGGATGGTTGAGTTTTTCATGGTTCATGTCCTTGAAATTTCGCCAAGCCCTTTGGCCGGGCCTGGCGGTAAAGGGGGGTGTTAAACGGGCTTTGATGCGGCTTGCTTCATGGCCCGCTTGGTCGTCTCGGCAGATTCCTCTGCGGCCTCGATTTCATTGCTGACTGTGTTGCCAATGCATTTTGTCATCATTTCGGAGAAGGCTTGTGCGTCTTCGGCGAGGCGTTTGACTGATTGGCTTTGCCACTCACTCCACCGCGTCACAGCGGCGGCGGGATCATTGGTGACCTGCTCTGAAATCTCGCGGCAGCTTTCCAGCGCGGATTGGGTCGCTGCGTGACGGCGCTTGAACCAGGATTTGGAGAATTCTTCCAGCTCGCTCAGCGTGTTGTCCTGCACCTGCCAGAAGTGCTTGCTTTGATGCCCCATCACGGGAGCGGCGGCCATCGCTGCTTGTGCGGATTGCATGATTTTCTGGAGTGCCGATACGGATGTTGGGTTGTTAGCCATGTTATGTCCTTTCGATTCCGGTGAATGAGGGTGCTCAACAAATCGCGAGTACTGGCCTCAGTATGAACCCGAGGCACGGGCGCGTATTGACATGGGTCAATCAGCGCGAAGAAATCGAAAGAACCGGCGGCTTTTAGCCTGCCAGCGAACGGCAGGCGCGCGCGACGATGGCCTCTTCGTCGGTAGGTATCACAAGGACCTGAACCCCAGAGGACTGCGGACTGATCACAGCCGCATGGGCTGCGTTGGACTGTGCGTCAATCTCAACGCCGAGCCAGCCTAGTTGCGCGCAGATTTTGGCACGGACCTCTGCGGCGTTTTCACCGATGCCGGCCGTAAAGACCAAAGCGTCAAGCCCGCCAATGGCCGGCAGCAAGCCCGAAAGAACACGGGCAGCCCGCGCGCAGTAAAGATCTACGGCCTCGCGCGCGTTCGGGTGATCGCTGTTCAGCAGCTCTTGCATATTGTTACTGATGCCCGACACACCAAGAAGGCCCGACTGCCGGTAGAGCAGGTCTTCGATATCGGGTGCTGTCATACCCTTGGCTTGCATCAGATACAGGACCACACCGGGATCAAGCGTGCCGCAGCGACGCCCCATCATCAGCCCGTCCAGCGCCGTGAACCCCATGCTTGTGGAAACGCTTTTCAGATCCTTCATCGCGCAGATGCTGGAGCCGTTGCCAAGGTGGGCAACTACAACGCGTCGCTGTGTAGAAGTGTCCAGATGCAGGGGGAGGGCGCTGGCGATATATTCGTAGGACAGACCGTGGAAGCCATAGCGAAGGATGCCCTCGTCACTTAACGCGCGGGGGAGGGCGAAAAGCTGTGAAAGTCGGGGTTGGCTACGGTGGAAACTGGTGTCAAAGCAGGCAATTTGCGGCAGATCAGGTTGCCACTGTGCAACAGCGCGGATGGCTGCCAGATTGCTGGGCTGGTGCAGAGGCGCAAGCGGAGAGAGCGCCTCCAATTGTTGCAGGATATCATCCGTGACCCGCATGGGGCCATCGAAATGCTGCCCGCCGTGGACAACGCGGTGACCGACGCTTTGAACGGCATCATCGCCGAGATGCGCTTGGACCCATGGCAGAAGCAATGCGACGACGCGTGTTTGGTCAATGGCCGGATCGAGATTGGCAAAGGCACCGGGCTCCAATGCGGTGCCCGCCGGATCACGCGCCGCAAAAGCCGGAGTGCCGCCGATACCGGTTATTTTGCCGGTGATCAGGGCGGGCGCGTCCGGGTCGTCCACCGCATAGACCGCAAATTTCACGCTCGATGATCCGGAGTTGATCGTTAGGATGACGCCGCTCATGGCGCGGCGGCTTTGGTATTGTGATGCACATAAAGCTGGGCCATCGCAGCAGAGGCCAGGCGCGATAGCACCCCGTCGGCGCGGCTGGTCAGGATGATTGGCACTCGCGCCCCCAGAACAATACCTGCGGCATCTGCACCGGCCATATAGATCAGCTGTTTGGCAATCATATTTCCGGATTCCAGATCGGGCACGATCAGGATGTCCGGATCTCCGGCCACCTCTGAGAGGATCCCCTTGGTTGTGGCTGCTTCCTTGGATACGGCGTTGTCAAAACCGAAAGGTCCATCCAGCAGCCCGCCGGTAATCTGCCCGCGATCGGCCATCTTGCATAGCGCGGCTGCGTCCAGCGTTGAGGGTATTTTGGAGGTCACAGTCTCTACCGCAGAAAGCAAGGCGGCCTTGGGCCGCGAAATACCCAGCGCACGGGCAAGGTTGATAGCGTTCTGAACGATATCGCGTTTGGTTTCCAGGTCGGGAAAGATATTGATCGCGGCATCGCTGATCATCAGCATTTTGGGGTATGATGGCACGTCTAATGCGAAGACGTGGCTCATCCGCCGTTCTGTACGCAGGCCGGTGGTCTTGTCCACGACAGGACCAAGCAATTCATCGGTGTGCAGCTTGCCCTTCATCAGCATTTGCACCTTGCCGGTCCGCGCCAGTGCAACGGCCTGTTCGGCAGAGGCATGGCTGTGTGGTGTGTCCACGATCTCGACGCCGGACAGATCGCGGCCTAGGCCGGCGGCGACGGTTTCGATCTTGGTGCGGGGGCCGACCAGTACGGGTATGATCATACCGCGTGCTCCGGCCTCTAGCGCGCCCTCAAGCGAAAGAGCATCACAAGGATGTACAACGGCCGTAGGGACCGCGGGCAGGGGGGCTGTTGTTTGCATCAGCTTTTCGAACCGCTCACCGCGGCTGTGCAAGTGCACCTCGGGCAAGACGGTTCTGGGGCGGCGTACTTTTTCCAAGGGTGCAATGGCCAGCGCCTGACCCTCGATGACGGTTTCCCCGTTTTGATTGAGGCATATGCAATCAAATGTGACATGACGGTGCGCAGGTTCCAGCGCGGCGACTGTCACGCGCACTGTCACCGTATCGCCCAGACCCACCGCATTGCGGAAGCTGAGGTTCTGGTTGAGATATATCGTCCCCGGCCCCGGCAATTCGGTGCCCAGCACCGCCGAGATCAGCGCGCCGCCCCACATGCCGTGTGCGATGACTTTGTGAAACATATCCGATTGCGCGTATTCCGCGTCCACATGCGCAGGGTTCACATCGCCGGACATCACAGCAAAAAGTTCGATATCCTGCGGCTTGAGCGTTCGGGTCAGTTCGGCGCTATCGCCTATTTTGAGCTCTGAAAATGTCTTGTTTTCGATGTACTGCATGGATTTACCTGTTTGGGGGAAAGAGCAATCAGCCGCGTATATGGTAGCCGCCATCGACGTAAGATGTATTGCCGGTGACTTTATCTGACAGGTCACTGACCAGACCTACAGCCATATTGCCAACGTCCTCGATGCTGACAAGTGTATGTTCGGGGGCGCGTTCGCGGGCGGCCTCCAGCAGATCGTCAAAATGCGCAATGCCCGATCCTGCACGGGTTTGCAGCGGTCCGGGCGAGATGGCGTTGACGCGGATTTGTTTTGGCCCCAGTTCGGCTGCGAGGTAGCGTACAGTGCCCTCAAGTGCGGATTTTACAGGGCCCATGATGTTGTAATTGTCCACAACCTTTTCCGCACCATAATAGCTCATCGTGAGAATGCTGCCGCCGTTTTGCATCAAAGGGACAGCCAGACGGGTCATGCGGATCAACGAATGCACAGATATATCCATAGCCTGTGCAAACCCCTTACGCGAACAATGCGAGACAGGGCCGTGCAGGTCGTCTTTGGGGCAGTAGGCGATGGAATGCACGACGAAATCGAGGCTGCCCCATTCGGTCTCGATCGCTTTGAATACGGTCTCCATCTGGCCGTCTTTTTCGACGTCCAGCGGCAGGAAAAGCGGTGCCGACACTTTGGTTGCCACGGGTTCGACGTAGGGTTTCGAGCGGTCGTTGGCATAAGTCACGGCCAGCTCTGCCCCGGCCGCATGAAGCGCCGTAGCGCAGCCCGCAGCGATTGAGTGGTCATTCGCGATACCCACGACAAGCCCGCGTTTGCCGCGCAACAGGTTCTCTAGCATCGTGTTTTACTCCTGATAAATATAAGTGCCGGGGGCATCTTCCAGTGGTGCATATCCTTTTTGCGCATCGCCAAGCGGCGGTGGAGCCATGGGCGTGCCGGATTGTTTGCCAAGCCACTCTGCAAGGGCAGTCCACCATGATCCGTCCACCTGCGGGGTCTGTGCAACCCACCTTTCGGGATCAACATAGGGGGCGTCCTTGGTCTTGGTATGCATTCGGAAATGACGGTGCGGATGCCCCGGCTCTGAAATGATACCCGCATTGTGGCCACCGCTGGTGAGCAGAAAGGTCACATCGGTATCCGACAGTAGATTGAATTTATAAACCGAATGCCACGGGGCTACATGGTCCCGCTCGGTCCCGACCAGAAAAACGGGCGCGCGGATATCGGCAAGGGCAACAGGCCGGTCGCCCACGTGGTAACGCCCTTCGGCCAGATCATTCTTGAGAAACAGGTGACGCAGGTATTCCGAGTGCATTCGGTAAGGCATGCGGGTGCCATCGGCATTCCAAGCCATCAGGTCATTTTGCGGTGTCCTCTCGCCCATCAGGTATTCATGGATCACCCGCGACCAGATCAGATCATTCGAGCGCAAAAGCTGGAACGCCCCCGACATCTGTTTGGTGTCCAGATAGCCTTTGTCCCACATCACATCCTCAAGATATGCCAGTTGGCTGTCGTTGATGAATAGCATCAGCTCACCCGCTTCGGTGAAGTCGGTCTGGGTGGCCAGAAAGGTGAGGGTCTTGAGCCGTGTGTCACCATCACGTGCCATGGCGGCAGCCGCGATGGAAAGTAGCGTTCCGCCGAGGCAATAGCCTAAAGCATGGACATGCTTGGCCCCGGTTATGGCCGTAGCGGCATCGAGTGCATCCATAACACCCAACGATAGATAACTATCCATTCCCATATCGCGGTCGCTGGCATCGGGGTTGCGCCATGAGATCATAAAGACGGTAAACCCCTGTGCCGTCAGAAAACGTACAAGTGAGTTCTGCTCGCTCAGATCAAGAATATAGTATTTCATGATCCATGCAGGCACGATCAGGATCGGCTCGGGATGCACCTTATCGGTCGCAGGCGCGTATTGGATCAGCTCGATCAGGCGGTTGCGGTACACGACCTTGCCGGGGGTAGTGGCAAGGGTTTTGCCCACTTCGAATGCTTCCAGACCGACGGGGCGTTGTCCGGAATTGACGCGTGTCGTGTCCTCGATAAAATTCTGCCACCCCCGCACAAGGTTCAACCCACCCTCTGAGAAGGTCTTGGCCAGTACTTCAGGGTTTGTCAGGGGGGAGTTGGAGGGCGAGAAGACATCAAGCATTTGCCGCACGCCAAAGGTGACTGCGTTTTCATGCTGGGGGGTCACACCTTTGACGCCGGTTGTTGCGTTGTGCCACCATTGCTGCTGCAACAGGAACGCTTGAGACATGGCGTTGAAGGGCCACTTCTGCCACGCGTCACTGGCAAACCTTTTATCTTGGGGCTGGGGCGTGATGCATTGTGCCGCACTGTCCGGAGTGCGAGCGCAAGTAGACGCGTAATTGGCAAAGCGAGATGCTTGCTTGCCACCCTTTTCTATCAATTCAAGCTGCTTGCCGGGTGCAGAGGATAGGTGCAGTGCCCAATCGGCATAAGCCGCTGCAAGTGCGATGGGGGACAAACCGCCGGTGAATTTCGCTTGGGTCGCTTTGAGGCCTTTGTCCAATGCTTGCTCTATTGTGGTATGGGCACAAGCGGGTTCTACCTCCGGCTCGGGGCGGGTGGTTAGCATTGGGGAGATGGCGTTCCTGCCTGATTTGGCAGTTGACCCGTTAGCTTGAAGAGAAGGGGTCTGGGGCATCTGTGTATCCTGACACGTCATCTGAAACTATGTGCAGGATATATCCGCGAGGTGGAAAAGGAATTGATGTAGGTCAATCATCGCACGGATTTTGCTGGCGCATTTGGCCTGTCGGTGTGGAAAGCCGTAAGCCTTTAAAGCAGGTCCTTGAGGATATCGGGTAAACGCTTGCTGATGTCGCCCGCCACCAGACCGGGACCGATACGTTTGCCTGCCTCGCCGTGTATCCAGACGGCGGCGCAGCAGGCCTCAAAATGTGGCATGCCTTGCGCCGCCAGCCCCGCGATCAAGCCCGCCAGCACGTCACCTGTCCCCGCCTTGGCGAGGTAGGGAGAGGTATGGGTATTAATTGCCAAACGCCCATCTGCCGAAGCGATCACCGTTTGTGCGGATTTCAAGACAACTGTCGCGCCGCTGGCCTGTGCGAGCTGTTGGGCCGCGGCGTGATCAGGGCGGGTAATCGGGCCAAAGGCGCGCTCGAACTCACCGGTGTGAGGGGTTAGGATGCATGTGCTGTCAAGCTTGCCGCGTTCTTTGTGGGTCGGCAGCGCACCGGCATCGAATACCCGCGCGTCAAGGCCCGAAGCAGTCAGCATGGCTGTACTCTGCCCTGTCGGAATGCCGCCTGAGCCACCCAACAGAACATTGGCTTTTTCAGGCAGATCGGCCTGGACCATGATGTCCGGTGGCAAGGTCATCCGGTAGATATCACCGCGCTGTTCGGCCACCACACTGACTAGCCCACACCCGATCCTGCTACAGGCCGTTGCGGCGAGTCTGGTGGCACCCGTCAACTCTGGCGCACCGATAACGGCCGCAAAGCCGCGATGATATTTGTGCCCGTCAATAGCAGGCCGCGGAAGCTGTGCGCGCCAGATGTCTTGTGTGTTGGTGATTGGAGGGACGGCCATCTCGGCATCCTTTGTGTTGCCTTTGTCTGCTGCCGCAATGCTAGGAGATCGCAGGGCCAAGGTCGATCCGGTTTGCCGGACCCTGCGCGCAAATTGACCAAGGTCAATCGGCCCGATCCGTAAAATGGGAAGGTCGGGTTAAATCAGTATTGCATGATTCCCGATCTTGCCCGCTCCCGTTTACCGGAATGAAGGACTGCCGCGATGACCACGGCCTCTGACATACAGACCAAAACCGTAGGCCGCATTGCAGCCATTCGCGGCGGCGTTGTCGATGTGAGCTTTGCAAGGGACGTTCCCCAAATCCACGACCTGCTTTTTGTCGGTGATGTCGCGCTGGAAGTTGCCGCGCTGATGGGGGAGGGAATGGTGCGTACGATTGCCATGGCCCCTGTGCGCGGTCTGGGGCTGGGGATGGAAGTCACGGCCACGGGCGGCCCTATAAAAGTGCCTGTGGGCGAAGGTGTTCTGGGCCGCATGCTGGATGTATTCGGCGCGCCCATTGATGGGGGTCCTGCACCCGAGGCGGTCGCCCACCGCTCTATCCACTGCGCGCCACCAGCGCTAAGCGACAGGACACTGCAATCAGAAATCCTCGAGACAGGGATCAAGGCGATTGATTTGTTGTCGCCCATTGAACGTGGCGGCAAAACGGGCCTTTTCGGCGGTGCAGGTGTGGGGAAAACGGTCCTGATCACAGAGCTGATCAATAACACCGTCCAGCACCACAAGGGCGTAAGCCTGTTTTGCGGCATCGGGGAGCGGTCGCGCGAGGCCGAAGAGCTTTACCGCGAGATGGGCGAAGCAGGGGTGCGCGACAAGACCGTGATGCTGTTTGGCCAGATGAACGAGGCACCGGGGGTGCGGTTTCTGGTGGGTAACACGGCGCTGACGATGGCCGAGTATTTCCGCGATGACAAAGGGCAGGATGTGCTGCTGCTCATTGATAACATCTTTCGATTTGTTCAAGCGGGATCGGAAGTGTCCGGATTGATGGGGCGCATGCCCAGTCGCGTAGGCTATCAGCCGACATTGGCAACGGAACTGGCGGCGCTAGAGGAGCGTATCAGCTCAACCAGCCGCGGGGCGATCACCTCCATTCAGGCGGTGTATGTGCCGGCGGATGATTTCACCGATCCGGCCGCGGCGCATATTTTTTCGCATCTGTCGGCATCGGTTGTTTTGTCACGCAAACGAGCAAGCGAGGGGCTTTATCCGGCGGTTGACCCATTGGCCTCGGCCTCGGTCATGCTGACCCCTGCGGTTGTGGGGCAACGGCACTATGACATTGCGCGCGGCGTGCGCCGCACATTGGCCGAATACGAAGAGCTGCGCGATATCATCGCCATGCTGGGGCTTGAGGAACTGTCATCGGCGGACCGCGCCACCGTGGCCCGCGCGCGGCGGCTGGAACGGTTTCTGACGCAGCCGTTTTTCACGACAGAGGCATTTGCCGGCACAGCGGGCAAGCTGGTCCCGATCGAGCAGACATTGGAGGGCTGTGAGACGATCCTTTCCCAGACCGAGTTCGAACACCCCGAAAGCGCGTATTACATGATCGGGCCGCTCTCTGATCTGGAGCAAAGCGCATGAGCACTGCGACAGATATGAAGGTGGCGGTGCTGTTGCCTGATAGCCCCTTGTTCGAGGGGCGCGCCACCGCGATGACAGCCGTGGCGCAAAACGGAAGTTTCGGAATTTTGCCCAACCACGTGGATTTTATCACAGCGCTGGTCCCTTCGGTGATGACCCTTGAATTGATAGAAGGGGCAGAGGCGATCTTTGGCATCGACGAAGGCATTTTAATCAAAATTGAGGATTGTGTGACGGTTGCGGTGCTGCGCGCCGTGCGTGGGTCCGATTTGGAAACGCTACAGACGGAAGTGCAAACCAGGTTCATCGAGATGGATGACGAAGAGCGTCAGGCAAGGTCTGCCTTTTCCCGGTTGGAGGCGGATGTCGTGCGCCGCTTTGCCGAGCTGCGAAAGCCGCAGTTATGAAGCCGGACCGCGATACATCCGTGCAGGACATCTCCGGTCAGGCACGGCGAATGAAGGCAGCCCGCGACAACCCTGGTCCAAGCCCGCTGCGCGGGGTCGGGACGTTTGGGACGGTCGGCTGGTCGGTGGCAGTGCCGACAGTAGGCGGCGCATTTTTGGGTCTTTGGTTGGATCGGGTCAAACCACAGGGGTTTTCATGGACGCTTGCCCTGCTTTTGGCGGGGCTGGTCATCGGCATTTTTATTGCTGCGTCTTGGATCAACAAGGAAGGAAGCGACAGATGATCATTATGGATTGGAGTGCCATCTCGCTCGGGCTTGCCATTGGCACTGTGGCTTCAGCGCTATTTTTTGCGGGCCTTGGTTGGGGCATGCGCATGGCTTTGCGGACCAACAGCCCAACATCGGTTCTGGTGCTAAGCGCTGCGGTGCGCATCGCGGTGCTCTTGATGGTGGGCTGGGCTGTGGTCGCGGTGTCTGGGCCTTTCGCGTTGGCCGGATTTGCGTTTGCATTTTTGCTGGTCCGTACCCTGTGCGTCATTGGCGCGCGCGTGCAACGCGTCGAAAGGGGTGCCCCGTGAACCTGACACCGGACCAGACGATCCTGTTCGAGCTGTGGGGGTGGGGGATCAACGCCACCATTTTCTATACATGGGTTGTCATGGCGATCCTGACGGTGGTTTCAATGCTGATCACGCGAAATCTGCGCGCTGACGTGTCACCCGACCGGTGGCGGATGATCCTCGAAGTTATCGTGCAAGGCATCCAAGGTCAGATCGAAGAGGTTGCACCCGGTCCGTCGCGCTATCTGCTCTATTATGCGGGCACATTGTTTTTGTTCATCGCGCTGTCAAATCTGCTGCTTGTGGTGCCGGGGTTCGAGCCGCCCACGGCATCGCTTTCAACTACTATGGCGCTTGCGATTTCTGTTTTGATCGCGGTTCCGTTGTTCGGGATCAGCAGCCGTGGCTTGGGCGGATATCTCAAGACATATCTCGAGCCGTCTTTCATCATGCTGCCTTTCAACATCATCTCCGAGTTCTCGCGCGGGATATCGCTGGCAATCCGCCTGTACGGCAACATCATGAGCGGGGCTGTTATCGCCGCTATTCTGCTCGGCGTGGCTCCCTTCTTTTTCCCCGTGGTCATGGATGTATTGGGTCTGCTGACAGGCATGATCCAGGCCTACATCTTTGCCATTCTGGCGACGGTCTACATCTCTAGCGCGGTGGCCGAACGGCCTGCGCCCAATTCCACACAAGCTGCAAAGGAAACCACATGACTGACTATGGCCTGATTGCCTGCATTTCGATCTTCACAGCAGGGCTTACTGTCTCTTTTGGTGCGATTGGCCCTGCGCTCGGGGAGGGGCGGGCAGCTTCGACCGCGCTCAGCGCGATTGCCCAGCAGCCTGATGCGGCACCTACAATCTCGCGCACCTTATTTGTTAGTCTTGCGATGATCGAATCCACAGCGATCTATTGCTTTGTCGTGGCGATGATCCTGATTTTCGCCAACCCGTTCTGGAATGCGGCAGTTGCTGCTGCGCCGGTGACAGGAAGTTAGAGCATGTCAATCGACTGGATCACGGTTTTTGCGCAGATCGCCAATTTTCTGGTGCTGGTCTGGTTGCTGAAGAAGTTCCTGTACCGCCCCATTCTGGACGGTATCGACGCCCGTGAGGCGGAAATATCGAACCGCATGCAACAGGCCCGTGTCGCGGAAGATAAGGCAGAAGCTGCAGAGCAAGAGCATCTGGAGCAGATGCGGCTTCTCAAAGCACAGCAGGCCGATATCAGCCGGACCGTGCAACAGGAGGCTGAAAAGCAACGCGATGCGCTGATGGCCGAGGCACAGGAGAAGATGGAGCGCGCGCAGGTAGACTGGCGCGCGCATCTGGACGCAGAGGAAAAAGCGTATACTGCTAAGCTGCACCGCGCGGGAGGGAGTGCTTTGCTGTCATTGACCCGCAAAGCACTGGATGATCTTGCAGACACATCGCTGGAAGACCGCATGGCGCATCGGTTGAGCATCGAGATCGCCGAGATGGCAGGTGATTTGCAGACATCCGCAGGCGGCAGCAGGTCTGCTACAGTTACCAGCAGCACAGAACTGAGTAGCGCAGCGCAAGATGAGTTAAAGGCAACGCTAGCGCAGGAGTTTAAGACAGTAGCGCTGCGGTTTCAGGTCGACCCCGCGCAAGCCTGTGGCATCACGCTACGGATGGGCGGCGCGCAGGTAGATTGGACGGTTCAGAGCTATTTGGACACGCTGGATGCGCAAATGGATGAGAAACTGGCGGTGCAAAAATGAGTGTCGGAGCCGATCCACAAGCGATGATCGACACTCTGCTGGCATGTCCGCGGCCCACACCGCGTGTGAGCGAAATAGGGCAGGTGAGCGAAGTGGCGGATGGGATTGTCATTGTCACAGGGCTACACCGTGCTTTGTCTGATGAGGTGTTGAATTTTGCCAGCGGCGTTCAGGGGGTCGTGCTGGATCTTGAGCCTAACCGTTTGGGAGTTGTCCTGCTGGGTCCGAGCGAGGGTGTGGCGATAGGCGACAGTGTGACGCGCACGCATAAGGTGGTGAGTGTTAAGACCGGTGCCGCATTGTTGGGACGGGTTGTGGATGCGCTGGGCAATGCCAAAGACGGGCAGGGGGATGTGCGGTCTGACACGGACCGCCCGGTTGAGGCAGAAGCCCCCGATATCCTTGCCCGTTCGGCCATCAAGCGGCCCTTGGCGACAGGGGTAAAGGTCATTGACGCGGCGGTGCCTGTGGGGTTGGGGCAGCGCGAATTGATCATCGGGGACCGCCAAACGGGCAAAACATCGCTGGCGGTCGATGCGATCCTGAACCAGAAAACGACAGGTGTGATCTGCATCTACTGTGCAATTGGTCAGCGCGGCGATGCGGTGGCCAAAGTCATCGGTGCCTTGCGTGAGGGCGGGATGATGGAGCGGGCAGTGGTGATGTCGGCAGGGGATGAGGACGCCGCCGGTCTGGCCTATATCGCCCCCTATGCCGCGATGAGCATTGCAGAGCATTTCGCGGCGGAGGGCCAGGATGTGTTGGTGGTGTTGGACGACCTCACGCATCATGCGCGCTCTTACCGGGAGTTGTCATTGCTGCTGCGCCGCCCGCCGGGGCGGGAGGCCTTTCCGGGTGATATATTCTACATCCACGCGCGGCTTCTTGAGCGGGGCGGACAGTTTTCACCTGAGGCGGGCGGTGGCTCGATCACGGTTTTGCCCTTGGTCGAGACGCAAGCAGAAAACCTTGCGGCCTATATCCCGACCAACCTGATCTCGATCACGGACGGGCAGATTTACCTGTCGCCCCGGCTGGTGCGGAAGAACCAGTTCCCTGCCGTTGATCTGGGCGTTTCGGTCAGCCGTGTCGGGGGCAAGGCACAGTCAAAAGCGTTCCGGTCTGTGGCGGGCAACCTGCGTGTGACCCTTTCACAGTTCGAAGAGTTGGAGGACTTTGCGCGCTTTGGCACACGTCTGGATGACAGCACCCGCGCAAGGTTGACACGCGGCGCTGCCGTGCGTGCGGCGTTGCGCCAACCAGAGCGTAAGCCCATGTCAGCCTTGGAGCAATTGACGGTGCTGGTTGCGGCAATGGAGGGGCTTTTTGACGGGTTCGACACTGCCGCGCTGGACGGTGTGACGCCGCAGTTATGCAAGGCTGCGCTGAGTGAGTTGCCCCAGACCATTGCGCAAGATGCGGCGCTGGATGACGATAGCCGCGGGAAAATGGTGGCGTTGTGCACAAGGGTGATTGCCGAAGCCGGAGCACGCAATGACCCAGACGCTTGAAACGCTTGCTCGGCAAAGTCAAAGCATGCACGGCATTCGCAGCGTCGTGCATACAATGAAAACGCTCTCGGTTATCAAAGCGGCCCCCTATGAGCGGGCTGCAAAAGCGATCCAGAGCTATCACGACACAGTTTTGAAAGGGCTGCACGCCTTTATCACACATTACGGGCCGCTAGATTTGCCCGCCCAACCGAAGGCTCATCATGTGGTGATCGCCTTCGGCTCGGATCACGGGTTATGCGGGAATTATAACGAGTCATTGGCCGCTCACTTGGCTGAACAGTTGGGTGAAACCGAGGCTTCGCGCACCGTTCTATGTGTTGGCAGCCAGATGGCGGATGCATTGGCGGATCAGCACATAGAGGTGACGCAGACGTTTTTCTCTGCCGCCTCGGTAGATGGCATCCGCCGTCTTGCCAATCTGTTGAGCCGCCAGTTGGAAACCCTTCGCACGGAGCAGGCCGAACATGGGCTTGCCGTAACTCTTGCCTATGTAACCGAGGACGCGGAAAGGGGCCGAAGGCCTGAAATAACCCCTCTGTTACCCATAGATCCGGCGCTGATTGCGGCCTTGCAGGAAAAGCCGTGGCGCTCGCGTAGTCGGCCGTTTTTTTCGATGCAGGCACAGGATTTGTTTGAGGCGCTCATTCGTAATTACGTCTTTAGCATCCTGTTTCAGGCCATTGCGGAGGCTCTGAAAACAGAAAACGCCGCGCGTTTGGCACGGATGCAGCAGGCAGAAAGGGCGGTTGATGACAGGCTTGAAATACTCACGGCGCAAACCCGTGCCGTCCGGCAAGACCAGATCACAACAGAGCTGCTCGACGTGATCATCGGTTTTGAAGCGCTGAAGAAATAGCGTGGGAAAGGCGCGGGGAGTTAGCCGACCATCAGCAGCGACTTGGCGTCTGATGGCGTTGGAATGCGGAATTTTTCGCAGGTGATAAGTTCAATCTGACCACTGCGTTTCAACTCCGAGAATGCACGGCTCACCGTTTCGACAGACAGGCCCAAATGATCGGCTATGTCACGACGACACATCGGCAGCGCAATAGCGGCACCATCCGCATGGTGGCGTGCCGAGGCAAAATCACACAGAAACCGGAACAGACGTTCAGGGGCTTTCTTGGTGATCATGGTCAAGAGTTGCTCTTCACGCCGTTGTAGCAGTTGGACCAACTTCAAGCGGAATTCATACCGCAGCTGAGCGTTCACTTTTAGTTCACGCTCTACCACGTCGCGGGGCAATGCACGCAGGGTAACGCAATCAACCGCTTCGGCGGTAAAATGCCAATGCTCGATGTCGGATATGCCAATAAAGTCGGCTTTATTCGAAAAACTGAATATCTGATGGCTACCATCGGTCCCAATCGTGCAGCAGCGCACTGTGCCGGACTCAACGCGGTAGATCATGCTTGCCGGGTCGCCGTGAAGGATGATCGTGCTATTGGGTTGAAAATGTTGAACAAAAGAATGGCGGTTGAACATGTTGTCCAATTCGGTGGTTGCTATTTGCGCGCCTGCGCTCGTGGCCGCGCGCGGTCTTGATCTCTGCAGCACCGGTTCAATTGTTCTCGTCATTTCCTACTCCAGATTGAAATTCTGCGAAGCACCCAAATCCGCAATTCAGGGTAATGCGCCCATTGGATATACTGATATTTCGTAAAATTTTTAAGGTGTTAGGCCGACCGCTCTATCGTGAGCTTGCGGGAGCAATCATGGGCTCCGAATAGCTCGCTGCGCGGCAGGTAAAATCCCTGTGTGCCCAGGAAGCCGGGTCTGTTTCCCGATTTCATGATATCCATTCTGGCATCCCCACACAATCGAATGATACGTTTGGTTGAAGTTGGTTCGTTTCACATCACCAACATAGGTTTCGGGACATAGAGTTTTTAGGTGAGTCACAGTGAGGCGACGTGAAGGGCTTTGATAGCGCCCGTTTTAAAGCAGGGGTTGAACGATGCCGCTTAGGAAAACATGTCCGAAAAATGATGTGAAAGAACAGCTTGGGCGGATTTTGCGCAATAGCCAGTTCAGCAATGCGCCGCGACTGTCCCGGTTTCTGACATATGTTGTGCAACGAACCCTTGATGGGCAACCGGACCTGTTGAAAGGATATACAATCGGGGTGGAGGTCTTTGACAGGGACCCGGGCTTTGACCCGCAAAGCGATACAATTGTTCGGGTACAAGCGCGTGCGTTGCGACAAAAGCTTGAGCATTATTACGCTACGGATGGTGCCAACGACCCCGTGCTGATCACCATCGCAAAAGGCGGATATAAGCCTGAGTTCACCTTTGCGGCGCAGGAGGCTTTTCCAAATTGGCCCCCGCGCGCAAAAAGACCCTCTATCGCGGTGCTGCCGTTTGAATACACAGGCGAGGACGATTGCCACGCGTTTATGTCCCGCGGTCTGACGGAAGGGTGTATCGCCAAGCTTTCATGCTTCAAGGACTTGGCGGTTTTTTCCCGCTCGACGACGGAAAAAGCAAAAATCGCGCATTGGTCGATTGCAGAGATTTATCAAAAATTCGCGCCTGATTTCGTTTTAGAGGGTAGCTTTCGCATCGGCGACAAACTGGCACAGGCGCAGATGAAACTGGTCAATGCAGCGACAGATGAGGTCATCATGACCGACATGATCAGTATTCCTTTGGACACTGGCGATATCTACGGGCTTCAGGATGAGATCGCCTTGTTGGTAGCGTCGCGGATCGGGGCCGAGACCGGACCGATCGGCCAGTACGCGACCAGAGAAAAATCCGCATCGCCTTCGGCAAAATGGGAAACCTACCGCTGGATTTCACAGTATTATCAAACTGGCGTCACCCTTGCTGCGGCAGGACGTGACCGGATCAGAGCGGGTTTATCGCAGGCCATGCTCGCAGATCCTGACTCCTCCGAGGCTTACGCGACGATGGCCATGCTCGACATTGATCAATATCGTGGGATGACGGGCGGGCAGGGGGATCATGCAATCATCGACAAGGCGCTGGATTATGCAAAGCTGGCCGTGAAGTATGAGCCGCAAAGCGCAATGGCGCATCAGGCGTTGGCAATTGCGTGCTTCCATCAACGGCGTTTTTACGACTTCCGCGCCCATGTTAAACGGGCGTTGGCGCTTAATCCGGGTCACGCGGATATGCTGGTCATGTTTGGTATATGCCACGTCGCCCGCGCCAATTGGGATGAGGCCGCGCCCTTGCTGGACCGTGCGATAGGCCTCAATCCCTTGCACCCAAATTGGTACGGGATCGCAAAAGCCATTTTGCTGGCGCACACCGCATCAATCGACGAAGCCCTCGACAAGATGCGCAGCGCCCCCATGGCGGGCTTCTATGCCTTTCATCTGCATCTGATCTGGATGCATGTCGGCGCGGGCGATATGGCTGCGGCGATGGTGGAAAAAGATCGGCTACTGGAGGTTCTGCCAAATGCCGAGGCATGCATCCTGCGCCACTTTGAAACATGGTGTCTGGCCGATGCGCTGGTAGAACGGATCACGTCGGCGCTCAGAAAGGTGGGGCTGCACCTTAGGGCCTGAGTAGCCCGCTACTTCTGAATCGCTTCAAGATAGTCGAGCATGTCCTCGAATGCAGCTTCAAGCACTTCCCCATCTGCGCCCCCATTGGGGTAGACGTGGCGCAATCCGGTGGTTGCGAAATCTGGCATAGGAGATGCAGGATCACGGGCCGGATCAACGCCAATGACAAAGCGCCTGACATAGGTGCGCGGGAATACCCCCTGATTGCCCTGCGCCAGCACCGTTAGATTAGGGGGCGTCACAGGCAGCGCGGCAGCGGCAGGCCCTGCGCCTTCGCCGCTTGCACCGTGGCACGCCGCGCATTCTTTTGCGTAAACCGCTTGCCCTCGCCGCGTGCTTTCTGTCGTAGATGAAGGGAATTGTGAGCAGGCAACCAACAGCATCGCGCCGACGCTCGCAAAGACAAAAGGGGAGGGCTGGATCATATAGTCTCCTTGGGGGTGGAGTATTGGCGTGCACGGCATGCACTTATCTAAGTATATCATGATAAATGGTGAGCTGAATTGATCTCGATCATTTCGTGGGGCCAGAAATCTGTTAACCTTAGGCTTTTACAGGCATGCGCACGCAAAGGGTCGAATAATGCTGCTCTCAAACCTAGTCGCGGCATCACATGACAAAACCTGAGCCACAGCCGGCAAAAAGCGCCAGCGTGTCTACGGGTGATGGCAAGGTTATGATCGGCGGCCAGCTGTTGATTGATACGTTGATGCAGTTGCCGCCCGGCCATTTGATAGATGTGCCGCAAAGCACGAGCGTGATTGATATCTCGGGCGTGCAGCGCATGGATACTGCCGGTGCGTGGTATATCGTTGACCTGCAACAGCGGGCCGCCGGGCAGGGTGCGTCGCTTGAAATCATGGGGGCCACGCAAGCGCAGGCGCAGTTGATCGAAACAGTCGTGCGCAACATGCCGCCCGAGGGGCATGAACAAGCGGCGCATAAAACCATTGCAGATCGGTTCGAGGGTTTCGGTCGAAAAGTGGCGCGCGGGTTTCGCATGACGGTCGAGCTAACCTCATTTCTGGGGGAGGTGATTGCCACATTGGGCACTATCATCCGGCACCCAAGCCGATTGCGTCTGACTTCTGTTGTACACCACTGTCAGGAAATCGGGATAAATGCTGTGCCGATTGTCGCGCTTATGGCATTTCTGATTGGTGTGGTGCTGGCGTTCCAGGGTGCGGCGCAGCTGCGCCAGTTTGGTGCAGAGGTATTTGTGGTTGATCTGATCGCCATCTCTATTCTGCGAGAGCTAGGTATCCTGTTGACCTCGATCATCTTTGCAGGGCGCTCGGGCTCTGCATTTACGGCTGCTATCGGCTCGATGAAAATGCGTGAGGAAATTGATGCCATGCGCACGCTGGGTCTGGATCCTGTGACCATCCTTGTCGTGCCGCGTGTGGTTGCGTTGATGTTGATGCTGCCTGCACTCGGGCTGATCGCCGATCTTTCGGGGCTGCTGGGCGGGGCGCTGATGTCCTGGATCGAATTGGGCGTCTCTCCGGCGGTGTTCCAAAGCAGATTGGTCAGCAACACAGACGTCTGGCATTTTGTTGTCGGCATGATCAAAGCGCCGTTCTTTGCGCTGATTATCGCGATCATAGGGTGCTATCAGGGGATGAAGGTAGGCGGTAACGCGGAGTCGCTTGGCCGCTTGACCTCAGCCTCGGTTGTGTTGGCTATTTTCATGGTAATTGTCGTGGACGCGTTGTTTTCGATCTTTTTCGCAGTGGTGGGTGTGTAATGACCAAAAACGATCCCATCATCCGCGTACGCAATCTGGTGACGCGATTTGGTAGCCATACGGTCCATGACGGCTTGGATCTGGATGTGCAGCGCGGCGAGATCATCGGCGTTGTGGGCGGGTCAGGGACCGGTAAATCGGTGCTGTTGCGGGCCATCGTAGGTCTGCTTGAGCCCGCGGCAGGCCAGATCGAAGTCTTTGGCGAAAGCGTGCGCACTACGTCTGATGCCCAATTTCGTGCACTGCGCCAGCGCTGGGGGGTGATGTTTCAGGACGGCGCGCTGTTCTCATCGCTTACTGTGCGACAGAACGTAGAGGCCCCCATGCGGGAACAATTGGGGCTGGATGAAACCCTGCGCGCCACATTGGCGGGGATCAAGGTGCGCATGGTTGGCCTGCCCGAGATCGCCATGACAAAATACCCCTCCGAGCTGTCGGGCGGCATGCGCAAACGGGCAGGGTTTGCCCGCGCCATTGCCATGGACCCCGAGATTGTCTTTCTGGACGAGCCGACAGCAGGGCTTGACCCGATCGGGGCGGCGGCGTTTGATATATTGATCAAACAGTTGCAGGCCTCGTTGGGGTTAACTGTTTTTCTTGTCACCCATGATTTGGACAGTCTGCACGCGATTTGTGACCGGATCGCGGTATTGGCAGATAAAAAGGTGCTGGCGGTGGGAACGATGGATGAAATGATGCAGGTCGACCACCCTTGGGTGCATGAGTATTTTCACGGCCCGCGCGCACGTGCGGCGTTGTCCTCGGCCACAAAGGAGGGCGCAAACTAATGGAAACCCGTGCAAACTATATCCTGATCGGGGGTTTTACCTTGTTGTCGATTCTGGCCTCGCTGGGCTTTTTCATCTGGCTGGCCAGCGTACAGGTGAACCAGCAATATCAAACCTACGGCATCCTGTTTGACGATGTTACCGGGCTTGATGCATCGGGGGATGTTTCATTCAACGGGATTTCTGTCGGGCATGTGATTGGATTGGAGGTCTCACAGGATGACCCCTCCAAGGTTTTCGCCACGATAGAAATTGAGGCCGGCACGCCTGTACGCTCTGACACAGTTGCACAGCTGAAATCACAAGGTGTGACAGGGGTTTCCTATGTCTCGCTGGCGGGGGGTACACTTTCGGCTGCGCCTTTGGAGGAGAATGCCGATGGCTGGATGATCATTCCCTCGCAGCGCTCGAGCTTACAGTCATTGGTTGATGACGCCCCCGATTTACTGGATGAATCGATCAAGCTGATTGAGCAGTTTAGCGCGCTCAGCGGGCCCGAAAATCAGGCCCTTGTGACCAATATTCTAAGCAATCTGTCCTCCTCTTCGGGGCGTTTGGATCAGGCATTGGATGATTTCTCGGAAATCTCCGGCACGGTTCGGGAGGCGACGGCACAGATTACGACGTTCACCGGCCGGCTTGATGAAATTGGCGGGTCGGTCGCTGGCGCGCTAGAGCAGACCGAGAGTGCAATGGCAGCCGCCACCACCACATTCCAAAACGCGGATCAGGCGCTGGACCGCTCTGTCGGCGCGATAGAGAGCGCGCAGGGGACGTTTGATCAAGCCACGTTGATCTTGCAGCAACAAGTGCCTGATATCCTTTCGCAGCTTTCTCAGGCAGCCACCCGTGCCAATACGGCCATTGCCGATCTGCAAACCCGCGGCGGCACTACTCTCGACGGATTTACCGATACCGCAGACCTGCTGAATGCGCGGCTGGTCGAGCTTGAGACCTCATTGGTGGCCGCAAACACCGCCTTTTCTGCCGTGACCGATGCGTCCACCAGCTTTGACACGCTGGTTGAGGGGGATGGTGCACTGCTTGTCAGTGAGGCGCGGGAGGTCGTGGCGGACACCAAAGCGGCAATTGCGACGGTTGAGAGCGTTGTTTTGAATGATGTGCCCGCGGTCATGGCTGATATCCGCACGGGCGTTGCAACGGCACGCGATGCTGTGGAAACTGTCAGCGCAAATTTGACACAAGCAACCTCCCGCATAGACCCAATGGCCGCAGAGGCGGAGCAGGCCATCGCATCGGCAAACGCTCTATTCAGCAAGGCGCAGACCAGTTTGGTCACGCTGGATGCAACGCTGGATGTGGCGAAGGGCGCGCTTGGCTCGGCCCAGACAACATTTGATGCCGCATCAGATGTTCTGGCCACAGACATTGGCCCGATGATGACGGATATTCGCACTGCATCAGTACAGATCAGTCAATCTGTTGCCGATGTCACCCAAGACATGCCGCAGATCACGGCCGAGCTGCGCGCGCTGATTGCCCGAAGTGATGCGGTGGTCGCCCAAGTCCAGTCTACAATTGCACAAAGCGCGCCGGGCATTACTGATTTCTCCAGCAGGGGCTTGTCAGAGCTGACCCGCCTTGCCGCTGAAGCCCGCACGCTCGTCAATACCCTTGGCTCCCTATCCCGCCGGATTGAGAGCGATCCCACGGGTTTCATTCTCAATAATAACCGCGTGCCCGACTACAGGAAATAGATGATGACCCAATTGACCCGCCGTGCTGCCGTGCTCTCTGCTATCTGTTCGCTTGGGGGCTGCAGCGCCATATCATCGCTCAACGCAGCGAGTGAGCCACTTGATACCTATGATTTGCGCCCTGTAGCGGGTCCTAAATCAGGAAGGCGCACCACGCGCACCCTGCTGGTGGCAAAGCCGCAAGCGTCCGCCCCCCTGACGAGCGACCGTATTTTGGTCAAGCCTGATGCCGTTTCTATCACCTATCTTCCCGAAGCACGTTGGAGCGACGAGCTGCCGGATCTTGTGCAATCTGTTCTGGTGCAGAGCATATCAGGAACAGGACGCTTGGGTTACGTCGGGCGTAGCGATGCAGGGCCTATCCCTGATAAGGCAATGTTGGTGCGAATAGACGCCTTTGAGGTTGCAGCGCTACAGGACAGCATGTTTGAGGCGCGGGTTGTCATGGATATGACAATCATCAACGACAGTGATCAACGGGTCGTCGGATCGCGCCAGTTTTCCCAAACCCGAGCTGTTTCCAGTGATACGCCGCAACAGATCGTGATTGTTTTCCAAGAAATCCTTAACGATCTTTTGCCGGATATCTCGGACTGGTCAATTCGTTTGGTCTAACGGGCCGCCTCGCTTTGGGTTGAAGTGATCTCGGGTTTTTGAACGGTCTGGAGCCTTTTTCAGATGGATCATAGGGTCATTTAAGCTGCCAATCTCATTGGTATTGCTTAGCTGCCATAGGCCACATCGGGTGGAATATGCCGCGGGTCGAGTGCAGCTGCGGGTTCAGGG
This sequence comes from Sulfitobacter sp., assembly GCF_039977885.1. Classification (GTDB taxonomy): domain Bacteria; phylum Pseudomonadota; class Alphaproteobacteria; order Rhodobacterales; family Rhodobacteraceae; genus Sulfitobacter. The sequence goes on along the minus strand of NZ_JBDWCI010000016.1, from coordinate 468 downwards.
CCGATCCGGTACCCTCGGTAATGGTTGCTTGCAACTCGACTGCGTTGGCTTCAGATCTACTTATGGTGGAACCCAAGGGGCAAGTACTATGTCGGAGCGGCCAGACTTTGATTTTGAAATCTGCGTGAATGAATATGGCGTTTACTGCGTGCCAGACATTATGCGCAAACGCGAAGTTTGCCGGATTGTGCTTAAAGGCAAAGTTAACGAACCGAGAACATTAAACTTCATCCGAAGTATCGTCAGGCAAGGTGACGTGGTGTCCGGCGGTGCGTTTATTGGTGATTTTCTGCCCCCAATATCCAAGGCAATGGGAGCGGATCAAACTGAGCTACCCCCCGAAATTCGGACACTGACGTAAGCTGCGATTTGTAGTCTGCTGATCTTCAACACGAAGGAGATCAGGAATGTCGAAACGGAAGCAACATCATCCAGAATTCAAGGCCAAGGTGGCGTTGGAAGCGCTGA